>NZ_JBFBMU010000001.1:291216-1294227 GCF_040687205.1 Microbacterium sp. NPDC076768 | reverse complement strand
GACAGCAACAGAAGAGGTGGAATCCCAACCCTAGACGCAAACGTCCGAACTCTCAAATGAGAGAAGATTGGGAGTGGTTCTCCGCTTGAGGGGGGGTGAAGCTCTCGGCTCCTCCGCTTCCCTGTGGGGCGAACAAGTAATAAGTTACGCGGATCCAGGGGTTCCGGCAAATCAGGGCGTACCGCCGGGCGTGTCGCCCTGCGGTGGGTTCTGATCCCACGAAAAAAGCCACCGGTAATCCGGTGGCTTTTTGAGGAGTTCAACTCCTGGTGGTGGACCTAAGGGGATTCGAACCCCTGACCTCCTCGATGCGAACGAGGCGCGCTACCAACTGCGCCATAGGCCCTTACGTTTTCTACGTTATCACGCTGGATGCGGGGCATTCTCGCGTGTGCGCCTCAACCCGCCGCACGCCTGGAAAGCAACTCACGCACGTGAGCCTCAATCTCATCGTCGTCCACGATCCCCATCCGCGCATAGGGCGAAACCGTCGCTGCCGGCGCAGGGATCGGGGTGGGCGCCGGTGGCGCCATCTGCTCCGCACGTTCACGCAGCGCTTCGATTCGTGCGGCCTTTCGGCGCTGCTCCTGTGCTTCCACCTGAGCCTGAGCAGCGTGAGCACGAGACCCATCCACTGTGACCAACGGCTCGGGGAGCCGGCGCGGGGTCCACGTGGCTGGCCCCTGGTCGTGGAGTTCCGCCGTAGCGCGCGGTGCGGCGTGCACACTCTGCACCTTGGCCTGCCTCCCTGCCCGCGCTGCCACGGTAGACATCCGCTGCAGAGTGATGCCGGCGGCGACCGCCATAACGCCACCGATCCACAGCAACACTGACGAGCCGGCGGCAAACAGCTGCCAAGCACCTAGCGCCGCAACCGTCAGACCAAGAAGGAGAGTCGACGTGGCAACGATGCGCACGCGCCGCCGTGCTCGCGCTCGACGGATGACGGGGTCTGCCCGCGTTGCCGCGAGCTCTTCGCGTAGCGCCTCCAACTCAGCGGCTGCGCGCTCAGACTGCACGCGCTTAGCGAGTTTCTGCTGGGCCAGCGCGGTGCGAGTGTTCAACTCGAACTGCACCTCTCCGGGCGTCTCACTCGTCTCAGCGAGAACGCGGAGCGCCTGACTGAGGCGAACGGCGTTGCGCTCGGCCGCATTGTATTGAAAGCGACCGCGCCAGGACGGGAGCAGATAGAGCATCCAGAGAGCGGCCGCGACAAGCACGATCACTCCCCCGCTCAGTACTGGTCCGTCCATAATCCCCACGCTACGGGTTCACTGAGGACTGCGATGCGCAGGAGGGCGCGTGTCGCACCGACTTTGTCGCAATTGCCAGCGCACGCGCACTTCTACTGCGCGATGCTGTCGGATGGCGGCACGGTTGCCGCATCCGGCGGCACCTGCCCATTTAGCCAGCGTGCAAGCACGCCTTGCGGAACATCCTCTTTGGTCAGCGCGAAGGCGTAGTGATCTCGCCAGTCACCATCGATATGGATGTAACGGCGTCGAAGGCCTTCGTAACGGAACCCCAGCTTTTGCACCACTCGAAGACTGGCGGCATTCTCCGGGCGGATGCAGATCTCCATCCGGTGGAGGCCGTACTCCGTAAAACACGCATCCGTCGCAAGTGCGACGGCCACCGGAGTGATCCCGCGTCCCGCGAACTTCTCACTCACCCAATAGCCGATGGTTGCCGAGCATAGTGAGCCGCGCGCGACTCCCCAGACATTCAGCTGGCCTGCGATCTCGCCGTCGTACTCCATAACGAAGGGATAGCCTGCACCTTCGCGATACTGCTGCAACAGACGCCGAATACTGAGGCGCATGTCGAACGACACCCCGCCGCGCGGCACTGTCGCCTCCCAGGGCTGAAGCCACGAGCGGTTCGCGAGAAGGTCATGTTGCAACCGTCGCGCGTCTTTGGTGCGGACAAGCCGCAGCTCAATGGGTCCGTGTCGCATTCCTGCAGCGAGATCCATGCCGCACCGACGCCAGCGGAGCGCCTAGAGGCGTTCCGCGAACTCCTTGAGCCACGGACGCAGCTCAGGGCCGAGGTCTTCTCTGTCAGAGGCGAGCTGCACAATTGCCTTGATGTAGTCCACACGGTCTCCCGTGTCATAGCGGCGGCCACCGAAGATCACTCCGACGACTCCTGGGCCGTCCGAAGCAGTGGCTAGCTCCTGAAGCGCATCAGTGAGCTGAATCTCGCCACCCTTACCTGGCTCGGTGCGCTCGAGAATGTCAAAGATAGACGCCGGCAAAACATACCGACCGATGATCGCGAGGTTGGAGGGAGCATCCTCGGTTGCGGGCTTTTCCACCAGCCCAGTGACCTGGACCGAATCGGAGCCTTCGATCTGCTCAACAGCGGCAGCGCCGTACATGTGGATGTTGGCCGGGTCGACCTCCATCAGCGCAATCACGGCAGCGCCAGAGCGCTCGTGCTCGGCGATCATGTCGGTGAGCAGCGGGTCACGCTCGTCGATGAGGTCGTCGCCAAGGAGCACGGCGAACGAACTGTCGCCGACATGCGTGCGAGCGCGCAACACGGCGTGGCCGAGGCCCTTCGGCTCACCCTGACGAACGAAGTGGATGTCTGCAATGTCGCTCGACTTCATCACGCGCTCGAGACGGCCGGTGTCGCCCTTCTCCATCAGCTTCACCTCGAGCTCTGGGACGGAGTCGAAGTGGTTGGAGATCGCGTTCTTGTTGCGGCCGATGATGACGAGGATGTCATCGATCCCTGCATCAGCTGCCTCTTCAACGACGTACTGAATTGCTGGCTTGTCGACAACAGGCAGCATCTCTTTGGGCATTGCCTTGGTCGCGGGAAGAAAGCGCGTTCCGAGTCCAGCGGCTGGAATGACAGCTTTGATCTTGTGGTGAGCCATTCTCCCAGCCTAGCGGTGCGCATCGTTCTAGACTCGAAGCCATGTCGAACGAAGTCGAACATGCAAAACGGGCGCTTCGTGCCGAGCTTCGTGAGCGACGTCAGCTTCTCTCCGATTCGCAGCGCGAATCGGCGTCCATCGCGATCGGAGAACGCCTCGACGCCCTGGTCGACGAACACGGTGCACGCTCGATTTCGTGCTTCCTTTCTACGACGACCGAGCCAGGCACCCGCGAGTTCGTCACGCGTGCAGTCCGCCGCGGTATCCGAGTGCTTCTGCCGATTACTCGCGCCGATGGATTGCTGGACTGGGCAGTCGCAACGGATGACGGCACCTTCACTGATGGTTTATATGGCCTGCCTGAACCCACAGGAGAGGTTCTCGGTCCGATCGCCGTGAACGATGTCGACCTGATGATCGTTCCAGCCGCCGCCGTTGATCGCTCCGGGATGCGGATGGGCTGGGGACGCGGATACTTCGACAAGACGATCGGTTCCATGCAGAAATGCCCGCCTGTGTATGCAGTCATCTATGATTCCGAAGTACTCGACGAACTTCCGCGAGAGGTGCACGATCAGCCGGTGAACGGCATCGTCACCCCTTCGCACACCCTCACCCTGTCGCCTTGACGACGCCGACCCGCAAGGACTCCGATGCCTACCTACGCCTATGCCTGCACATCATGCGAGCACAAGTTCGACGCTGTGCAGACCTTCGCCGACGACGCCCTGACGGTCTGCCCTGAATGTGGCGGTTCGCTGCGCAAGCAGTACGGCTCAATCGGTGTGACCTTCAACGGCTCTGGTTTCTACCGCACGGACTCGCGCGCTAAATCCGGCGGATCCACCGAGACTTCGACATCATCAAAGACAGAGTCGACGACGAGCGCCAAACCGGCCGCTGCATCCACTCCAGCCTCGAGCTGACACCGAGAAAAAGATTTGGGAGTTTCTATGCTCAAGGGGTTTAAAGACTTCATTCTGCGCGGCAACGTTATCGACCTGGCCGTCGCCGTGGTCATCGGCGCTGCTTTCACCGCGATCGTCAACGCCGTGGTGTCCAGCCTGATCACGCCGTTCATTTCACTCTTCTTCAAAGCAGACTCCGTCGGTGGCTTCGGTCCGGTGGTGACCAACATCTACGGCGATGAAGTGACGTTCCCGATCGGGGACTTGATCTCAGCAATCATCAGCTTCCTTGCGGTGGCCCTCGTCGTCTACTTCGTCTTCGTCTTGCCGACGAACACCTTCAAGGAGCGCGTCGAAGCACGCAAGGGCACCCCGGCCGAGGAGCCGGAAGAGGAGCCAGCAGCCGCAACCGAGGCCGAGCTTTTGGTCGAGATTCGCGACCTGTTGAAGAGTCAGCGCGACGCCTAACACCTCAGCTAAAAGAAACGCACGGTTCCTCCTCGGAGGGGCCGTGCGTTTCTTGTTGACTCAACATTTCATGTTGGCTCAGTAGTGCGGGGGCACGTCTTGAAAGAGCCTGTCGTCGTTCGGCCCCTTCTCCCCCTGCGGACGTGCAGCAGGCGGGGGTGTCACTGCACCGGTTTCCGGCTCAGGGTCACTCCCCGGCGCTGGCGTCAAAACCGCACGACGCGATCCAGGGACCCGCGTCACCTGTTGTCGCGGTTCCGCTGAGTCAGATCGATCAGTCATTCTGCGTGTCGATGATGTCGATCGGCTGTGTGTCGTTCTCGGCACGAGGCGCCGACTCGGAGATACCGAGAACCCCTGCAATCCGGGTGGCCGCCGTGACAGGGTCGCTGTAAAGGTCGAAGGCGTGTACGCGCACGTAATGCCACCCGAGACGACGCAGCACATGCGGTCGCAGACGCAGAGTCTCCCTGAGCGATTCCCCTCGCGCTTCGGGGTCGGACTCGATCACAACGGCCTTGCCACCATACTGGGCGACCAGCGGCAACAAGCCCCGGTAATCCACGTCGACCGATGCGCCTAGTCGTCGCAACTCTCGGGCTAGCGCCAGCGTGAGCGGGTCAGCCAGGTCTTCTAGACGTGCTTCCCTGCTCCGCGCTGCGAGACCACCAAGGATGGACATGAGCGTGGCGGCGCCGTGCTCAAGGCGCCCATCGTCAAAGGCGGACGGGCGGATCGAGGACACCAGGACCATCGAGCGGCGCGCTCGCGTCATTCCGACTGTGAGCAGACGCTCTCCGTCTGGTGTCGAAAGGTCACCGAAGTCGCTGAGGACACGACCGTGCTTAGTGAGGCCGAAACCCAGCGAGAAGATCACACGATCGCGGCTCTCCGCCACGGATTCTTCCAGGGTCAGCACGGCGAACGGCTCAACAGTGTCGCGGCCGACGAAGTCGGCGACGTCGGAACGCCCCGCGAACGCTGACGTGACGGCCGCGCGGACGCGCTCGGCATGACGCGCACTGGCTGTCACCACCATGAGCGATTCCGTAGGTCGATGGATTGCGTGTTCCACCACCAGCGTGACGACCCTTGCCACTTCGGCATCCGGACTTTCGACCGCGCCAGACACCGGGTCAGGAGTGCCAGTGCCGCCCTCCACATAGTCGATGGTGAGGCTACCGCGGCCAAGGTACGAACCGGCCCACGGAAGCGAAACAATCTCGCCGCCGTAGAACGCATCGTTGATCAGCTCGGCGAGGTCCTCGCCCCCTGCGCGATAGCTACGTGTCAGTGTCATCACGGGAAGAAGCTCAGACAAGCGCTCGAACGCCGAGACATCGTCAAAAGGAACCTCCGGCTCCCAAGAGTCTTCCGGGTCAACCGCGATGTCGAAAGGTGTCGGGCGCTGTGTCACAGGATCACCGAACGCCACGATCTGCCGCGCCCTTCGAATCGACGGCGCTGCCTCTGCCAGGTTGATCGCTGCGGCATCGACGAGCAACACCGTGTCGAACTCAACGGAATCCGGAATCTCGGGCACCAAGTAGGGGGACGAGATCCAGACGGGCGCGAGTACATCAACGAGAGTCGGTGCTGCGCTCACGACCTGCGCTGTAGATGTCGACGGCTGCGTCAGTGCCCGGCGGAGGTGCTGGGACTCCGTTGGTTCATCGACGATCGCAATCCGCCACTGGTTCGCGAGCTGCCACGCGAGCAATGGGCCAGCCATTGCGGCGTGGGCTTCGTCAACCAGGCGGAAATCTCGCTCCAGGCGGTCAACCACAGCAGTGTTTGCGCCGAGGAGCGCGCGGTTGTCTTGCAGCGCCCGTTCGAGGAGCGATTGCCACCACGCGAACTCGAGCTCTTCCCCCACCTGCGACTCGGAGACGTGTCGTACCGAAAGGTCAGCGAGCAACGGCTCAAGGCCCAGAAGAGCAAGCCGATCACGCAGTTGCGCTCGCTCAACCAGGTTCTCGAAGACGTCGGATTTCGCGGCGAGCCCTGCGAGCGTGCGCACGAGCCGCTCCACAGGAAGAGAAGAGAGCGGTTCGCGCCGCCCGAGAGCCGTATCAAGCTCAGCAAGCTCTGCTTCCGCGCGTAGCCAAGCCGCATGTACGTCGGCCAGTCCCAGAGGAATCTCCGGAGCAACACCCGTTTCCACAAAACGCTGCCACTGCGTGCGCTGCGTCTGGATGCGCAACAGGGACTCGTGCATCTCGGTGACGTGGACGCCTGGGCGCACATACTCTTTGGCGAGTCGCCGCAGTCGTCGCCTGTTTGCGCCGGAGAGTCCTGGGGCATCTCTGCGCGAGCCGTGTGCTTGGATGAGTTCCCCGAGAGGACGCTCGAACACCGTCGGGCTGAATCGATCGAGGGAGTCGCGAATACCTTGCAAGAGCTCGAGATACTCTCCAAGCTCATCAATGGTCGCGAATGGCCTCATATGGGTCTGCGAGATCAATTCGTAGCCGCGCTCAAGCAAGGCCGGAATGCTGTCTGTGTGCAGTCGTCCTGCCAGATCATGTGCAGACCGCGCCGCTTCGGTGCTCGCAAACGTCACGCCGTACCAGGGCGAGTCGTTGGGCCCGAAACGGAACTCACCCAGTCGAGCGGCATGCGCGAGAGCATCGGCCGCCTCCGAACGATCATTGGCCAGACGGCGCAATGCATCAGGACCGAGCCGCGCTGTGGTCGAGGGCGGCTGCGGAAGCGAGGCAAGCCTCGTGAGTTGACGTGTCGCGTCGAGTACCGACGCGTTCAGGCCAGCTACCGGCGCGCTCAGTGCTTGGCGATAGTCGCGAAGAACGGTGCGCAATCGCACGAGCGCATCGTCAACCTCGCTGACCTTCGGAGCGGTCGCCTTCTCGTTGCGTCCAATCGCCCTGACCAGATCGCGCCGCACGCTGGCTGGCGAAATCGCCAAACTGTCAAGCCCAATGCCGGAGAGCCGATGGCGCACTCCGTCCAAAGTTGAGCGCCGTGCCGAGACAACCAGCACTCGTTTTCCGCCCCGCACCAATTCGCCGAGCGCATTGATCACGGTTTGTGTGCCACCGGTGCCTGGCAACGTCGCCACGGTCAGGGAGTGTCCGGCGGCGATGCGAGCGAGCACCGCCTCTTGCTCATCGTCTGCGTCAAGGAGGAGATTGTCCGATGCCGGAGCACGGTCATCCGGCCCAATATGATGCGGCGTCGCTCGCGGCGCCGTCACTCGCTCCCGATCTCCGACGTGACCGCCAAGAGCATTCAGGAGCTGATGGTCGAAGCTCCCCCCATCGCGGGACATAATCCCCGAGACGTCAGCGAATGTCGAGATGACGAGCCGGGGCTCGACCGAAAATGTGTCGATGGACTGGGTCATCGTACGCAAGCTGTCGATCACCGGCTGCGGCTTGAAAATTCCACCATCGTAGGCGAGCGACGCAAGTGCTGTGGCGTCAAGCGAAAGCCCGAAATGGTCTCGCGCGATGCGGACCAACTCTGGATTGACTTCGAACGCTCCCTGCAGCTTTAGCTCGAAGTCGGAGTGGTGTCGGCGAATGGCCAATGGGCGCAACAAAACAGGGGCGGCGAAGCCGGCTCCCCCGATACGCCAGCGTGCAACCCCGACGGCCAGATGTACAGCCTCGATGCCACGCACCGTGCGCAGTTCAGTATTTTTGGCAGTAATGCGCTCCGCAGCAAGCCGCGCAGTGCGCAGTCCCACCTCGTCGCGATAGAGATTAGAGAGCAGAGTCGATTTGCCGGTGATGAACTGCGGCAAGCTCCCTGGGTGCGCTTTAGAGATATCGATCCCCGACTCGGCACTGTCACGGAAACTCACCAGAGGGGACGGTCCGCCGAGGTCGGCTGCTTCCGCCCTCCATCTTGTCCGTTCGGCTTCGGCCGCATGCGCAATCTCTACGCCGAGTGAAGCGTCGCGTCGGTCGCCGACCGCCGCAGCAGAATCTTCTGCTGCGCTACCCGCAGATTTGTCCTCACGTCGCCACACATTCACACACTAGGCGCGGGATTGCGGGAGATGAGGTATCCCAGGCGGGTTTCCGCTGAATTTGCCGCTGCCACGGCCGCGCACGCACTACTCCTGCCCGCTGGGCCCTGCCATCCTGTTATCCCCTGGCACGGCCAGCGAGAGCGGTGGGGGTGAGGATCGACGGTCAAGATAGTCACCATGACGTTCCGCTACGACTTCGCGCCGACCCCGTTCGGTGACGCGCTCGCGGTGTTCTCAGACGAGGGCATCGTGCAGTTCGACCTCACTGAGTCTGAGGACCCACTTGTTCCGTGGCTGTTGGAGGGTGTCTCCCGACAACTTCACTCAACTCCAGAACATTCACCAGGCTGCGCAGACGAGCTCGCCAACCTTCTCGCCGCTTACTTCGACGGCGACCAGGTGCGCTTCTCAGACCACCTGCGCTTCGACTGGCGGTTGGCGGAAGGCTTTGCGCTCAACGCCCTCCAGACGATCAGCACTATCGAGTGGGGCGAAACGATGAGCTATGGCGAAGTTGCCGTACTCGCCGGCCACCCCGGAGCCGCGCGTGCGGTGGGTACTGCCTGTCGCCTCACGCCATTTTCGATCATCGTGCCGGTGCATCGTGTCGTTCGTTCAGACGGCAGCGCAGGGCACTATGGCGCACACCCCGAGCGGAAACGATTCCTCCTCGACCTCGAAAGTCGTTGAATCGGGGCCTACGTGGACCCGGCGGGTAGGCCGTCGGGTCCACGCAAGAGGCAACAGGATATGGCGCCTCAGTGATCCACCGCCTTCTCCGCACCGAAACCGGTCAACGACCGTACTTCCATCTCGGCAGCGAGCTGAGGCGATTCCTTGCGACTGCTCGTAACGGTGCCAAGCCAGCCGAGCAAGAAGCCAAGCGGAATCGACACAATCCCTGGGTTGCTCAGCGGCCACACCGCGATGTCGATCCCGGGGATCATCGATGTCGGCGAACCGGAGAACACCGGAGAGAGAACGATGAGCAGCATCGCAGAACCGAGGCCGCCGTACATGCTCCACACGGCACCCCTGGTGCTGAACCTTCTCCAGAACAACGAGTAGAGGATTGTCGGGAGGTTCGCCGACGCAGCGACTGCAAAAGCGAGCGCAACCAGGAACGCGATGTTCTGTCCCTGTGCTCCGATGCCACCGAGAATCGCCAAGACACCGATCACGATGACCGTCCTTCTCGCGACACGAACTTCTGCGTCAGGGTCCGCCTTGATCGGCTGCCCATCGGCGTCCTTGCGTCCCTTTTGAATGACATTTGCGTAGATGTCGTGTGCAAACGATGCAGCAGCCGTGATCGTGAGCCCTGCAACGACGGCAAGGATCGTCGCGAACGCCACGGCGGAGATAAGCCCAAGAAGCACGGGACCGCCCAGCCGCAGTGCGAGAAGCGGTGCAGCAGAATTCACGCCGCCTGGGGCTGCTTCGATGACGTCTGCACCCACGAGAGCGCCAGCGCCGTAGCCAAGCACCAGCGTCAGCAGGTAGAAGCCGCCGATCAGCCAGATGGCCCACACGACAGACCGCCGGGCTTCTTTTGCTGTCGGCACCGTGTAGAAGCGCATCAGCACATGGGGCAGCCCTGCGGTGCCGAGGACGAGTGCCATGCCAAGGGAAAGGAAGTCCCAGGGGTTCGCGCCATACTTCAGTCCTGGCGCGAGAATAGCCTCTCCATACTCCGAGTTCGCGACAGCAGCTTCGAGCACCGTGTTGAAGCTGAATCCGTTGATCGCGAGCACCCAGATTGTCATGACGAGAACGCCACCGATCAACAGGAATGCCTTAACAATCTGCACCCAAGTGGTGCCCTTCATTCCGCCGATCAACACGTACATGATCATGAGGATGCCCACGACGGCGATCACGATTGACTGGCCAACTCGACCATCGATCCCGAGCAACAAAGACACCAGCCCTCCGGCACCGGCCATCTGCGCGAGAAGGTAGAAGAAGCAGACAGCGAGTGTCGTGATCGCGGCGGCCATACGCACCGGGCGCTGCTTGAGACGGAAGGACAAGACGTCTGCCATCGTAAATTTGCCGGTGTTGCGCATCAGCTCAGCGACAAGGAGCAACGCAACAAGCCACGCAACCAAGAAACCGATGGAGTAGAGGAAACCGTCGTACCCGTTAATCGCAATGGCTCCACAGATCCCCAAAAAGGAGGCCGCAGAGAGGTAGTCTCCTGCGATCGCGAAGCCGTTCTGCGGTCCAGTGAACGAACGTCCACCCGCGTAGTAGTCTGCGGCGGTCTTGTTGTTTCGACTGGCCCTGATCACGATGAACAACGTGACCGCGACGAACGCGAGAAAGATCGAGATATTGAAGACGGGATTGATTTCTAGCGCGGCTTGATCTGCCGCCATCGGAAGACTATTCATGATGCGGCCTGCGCCTTCTCCAGCTCTTCACGAATTTCGGTTGCCAGCGGGTCGAGCTTTCGATTCGCGAACGAGACGTAGGCCATCGTGATGGTGAAGGTTGTCACAAACTGCCCCAGGCCGAGAATCAAGCCAATGGTGATGTCGCCCCAGACCTTCTGCCCCATAAATTCCGGCGCGAAGGCCGCAAGGATCACGTACGCGAAATACCACAGTAGGAAGAACGCCGCGAGTGGGAACACGAACGATCTCTGCGTGCGTTTCAGCTGCAGAAATCTCGGCGAACGCTCGACGGCTATGTAGTCAATCTCGCCAGAAGATTCTGCGTGCGTCTGGTCGTTCATGGGGCCTCCTTGCCACATGTCATGTACCCGCACGACGAGACCGTGCGAATGGTAGGGTCGACGCTACGAAACGGGGCACGCAGTCGTCACCCCCGGAAGTAGGTAGTCGTGAACTCACCGGTCACCCGCGAGTCTGAGGCGGAGCTCGTCGCCAACGCGGTGCGCGAGCTTGCGCGTCGCACACGCTTCCCCGTCGCATTCGGCGGGCTCGTCGAAGAGGGCGTCGTTAGTGTCACCAGCATCGTCGGCGCCCGCACGAGAGCTCTGGACGGTCTCCGAGTGCGACCAGAGCGTGGACTCGGTGGGCGAGCGATGATGGAGCTGCGCCCTCGGATGACGAGCGACTACGGCTCATCGCAGCAGATCACACACGATTACGATGTCTTCGTTCTCGGTGAAGGACTCCGCACCCTCCTCGCTCTGCCGATCATCGTGCAAGGTCGCTCTCGCGGCGTGCTCTACGCCGGCGGTTGGGACGAAGAACAAGTGGGGGGCGTGACGACCGCCCCCGCAATGCAGGTGGCGCAGTCGGTTGCAGACGAATTGCGCATTCGAGACGAGGTCCAGCGTCGTCTGCAAACGGCATCCACCGAGGCAGCGATGATCCCCGGCCCCCAGCGTGAACAACTACGCGAGAGCTTCGCGGAGTTGCGGAGCATTGCAGCCTCCGTCGCAGACGCTCACGTACGTGCTCGTATCGCGCAGGTTGAGCAGCGACTGATGACACTCGCCGTCGACCCAGAGGCTGCTCACACTGGGCCGGTGTCGAAGATCCATTTATCCCCCCGTGAGACGGATGTTCTTGCGTGCGCCGCCCTCGGATCAACGAATGCAGAAATCGCTGCACAACTCGGTCTCCGCGAAGGAACAGTTAAGGCGTACCTCGGCACAGCGATGTCGAAACTCGATGCGTCGACACGGCATGCGGCCGTTGCCAGAGCTCGGCGCGCTCGTCTCCTGCCTTGACATTAATTCACGCCAATTTGTGAATATTCGAGACTTGTCGCATTTCGCTTATCAAGAGTAAAGTCAGCACCATGGCTAGACGAATTGTGCACCAGCTGGTTGATGACATTGATGGCAGCGTTTTGGAGGTTGGAGAAGGCGAGACACTCCATTTCTCGCTAAACAGCACGGCCTATGAGATTGATCTCAGTTCAGAGCACGCGGAACAACTGCGTAGCGCGCTGGAACCCTTTATTGCCGCAGGCCGCCGGTCCGGCACGGCCGCGCGAAGCTCAACCTCTAAGAAGCGAACAACGCGGAACCCCGAAGTTGCCGCTATTCGCGCATGGGCAAACGAGAACGGGCACCCTCTCTCGGAGCGGGGACGCATCCCGGCGACGGTGCTCGAGGCGTATCACGCTGCCCACTGATGACCACTCAATCGGCGCCGAACTATTTCGGCGCCGATTGTGCCCATGACTCGTCGCGCAACGTTATTTCCTCTGTCATGTCTTTGAGGAACCGGATGACGATTTCTCGTTCATCCGAAGAGAGTCGCGCCGCGGAATAAAAACGCTTCGCTTGCTGACGACCCACTGTCTCCATCGCAGCTTGCCTGGTTGCCGGGGTGATGCTGATGTGCAGCGCCCTGCGGTCTGTCGGGTGCGGCGAACGCAGAATGTGGCCGCCACGTTCGAGCCTGTCCAGCAACTTGGTGGTCGCCGCTGTCGAGACTCCGAGGTGGTGCGCTATACCCCCGGGGGTTGCTCCCAGCTCTCGGTTCGAGCACACGATCAGATAGTGCAACGCCCGCATATCCGTCTCGTTCAACTGCATGTAACGGCGTGATGCTTGCGAGAGCGTCTGTTCCGCTTCTCTGAGGTTCGCGAGTGACTCCATGAGCCGCGCGATTTGTTTGAGATCTTCGGGGGCAACGCCCGCACGGTCGATGAGCGCGCTACGCGGATCGGCCGCTTCCACGTCGTAGATGGCCCCGTGCGCGAGACCATCCGAAGGGCGCGCTGGCCCACCCTCGCCACCTACTCTGAGTGGGAGCGGTTCCTGCGACCCCGCGTGCGGGGTGGTGCCGGGCTCCGAGTGCATGCGATCATGTTACACACGTACAGTTTCATGCTAAGTTGATTACTCACCAGGTTAGAGACATTGGGAAGGTTAGAGGTCAAGAGGATGCCATGGACCACGTGACCCTCCTCGCCGATGACGGAAGCGCCGTCGGCACTATGCCGAAGAGTGAAGTCCACACCACAGACACACCCCTCCACCTGGCCTTTTCTTGCTACGTCTTCGACACTCAAGGTCGCCTCCTCGTTACACGACGTGCGCTGGCAAAGAAGACCTGGCCCGGCGTGTGGACCAATAGCTTCTGCGGCCACCCCCGCCCAGACGAAGTGATGAGCGACGCTGTCAAACGACACGGACTCAGCGAACTCGGCATGCGGCTTTCCGAAATCCGGCTCGCACTTCCCGAGTATCGATACAGGGCCGTTGACGCGAGCGGGATTGTTGAGAACGAGGTGTGCCCTGTGCATGTCGCCGTGCTCGATGGCGATCTAACAGCCAACCCTGACGAGGTATCCGAGTGGGCTTGGGTGGACGTTGAAGCGCTGAGCGCCTCCGTGGAGAACGCACCTTTCGCCTTCAGCCCCTGGTTGGTTGAGCAGTTACCCCTTCTCCGACAGGTCGGCGAGGTCTGAGAGATGAGCGCCACGGCGACCGAAGAAGCACTCGGAACGCAGATCGAGGATGCCCTGCGGCGCCGGTTTGCCGAGCGAAGTGCATCCGCCGAGCGCTATGGCACGGAGTTCGTCGAGCTCTGGCACACCGCGGCTGAGCAAGCTCTCGGCGGCAAGCTCATCCGGCCGCGCTTGCTCATGGACCTGGTGCACGCACTGGCCGCCGGGCCGCTCTCTGAAGACGAAACCATCGCAGCGATTGACGTCGCAGCCCACGTCGAGCTGCTCCACTACGCATTCTTGTTGCACGACGACGTCATCGATGGCGACCTCACCCGCAGGCTGCGACCCAACCTAATCGGTGCGCTGATCGCCGGGCGCCCGGAACACACAGCGGAGTCCACCGCCCATTGGGCGCGGTCCAGCGCGATATTGCTCGGCGACCTCTTGCTTTCATCGGCAGTGCTGGGTTTCGCGCGCGCTGATGTATCTTCCGTCGCGAGGGAGCGACTGCTGACGCTCCTGGACGAAACAATTTTCGAGACGGTGGCAGGAGAGCATGCGGACGTCGCATTGAGCGACGGCATTGTGGAACCTGACCTGCGCACGATCCTGTCGACCAGCGTGTATAAGACATCGACGTACTCTTTCGTGTTGCCCTTGCGAGCGGCAGCCGTGCTTACCGGCGCTTCGGCCGCCGTGGAAGAGAATCTCACCACCATCGGCACGCGCATCGGTCTCGCTTACCAACTCCAAGACGATCTTCTTTCCGTGTTCGGCGCGCCAGAGGAGCATGGCAAAGACGCATTCTCCGACCTGCGCGAAGGGAAAGAGACGGCGATTATTGCCTATGCTCGGATGACGAGCCAGTGGGAAAGCATCGAGCGTCATTTCGCTCGACCAGACATCACCCACGCTGAAGGCTCTTCTGCACGCGAAGCACTGCGCGCATGCGGCGCCGAAGGCTATGTCAGCAGCCTTGTGCGGGAACACCTCGACGCTGTGGCGAGCTCGCTCGTTGAAGCAGAGTCCAGCGACGCTCTTCCGGCCGCTGCAACTCAGGTAATCCGCGCATTGACCTCCCGCGTCGAAGGCCGCACCCGATGAGCACGAATGCAGACGGCTCCTCTGACAACGCTGCTTTGCGCCGGTTTAATGCCACAGCGGACATCGCAACGCGCCAGGTTATTCGCAACTACTCGACCTCTTTCGGTCTCGCTACCAGGCTCTTGGGCGAGCGGCATCGACAGCACGTGCGAAACATCTACGCGATGGTTCGCATCGCAGACGAGATCGTCGATGGCGTGGCCGCAGAGGCTGGCCTTGACTCAGCCGCTCAAGAGGCGGCCCTCGATGCCTACATTGCCGAGACGCATCAGTCCATGCGCCGCGGGTACAGCAGCGACCTGATCTTGCATGCATTCGCGCGCACCGCGCGGGAATGCGGAATCGGTGAAGATCTGACCCTTCCGTTCTTTGATTCGATGCGCGCTGACATCGCTGCTGATGCGACATTCGCCGCATATGACGCCGACGCGCACGCGGCCTATGTCTACGGCTCCGCCGAGGTTGTCGGTCTCATGTGCCTGCAGGTCTTCCTCAGAGGATCTGACCGCACGCCGTCTGACATCGAGACGCTGCGCCAGGGTGCCCGCCAGCTCGGCGCAGCATTCCAGAATGTGAACTTTCTTCGGGACCTTGCTGACGACACCGACCGCCTGCAGCGCGGCTACCTCGGTGGCTCCGCACGTCTGACGGATGCCGATCGAGACGCGTGGGTACAGACCATCCGCACGCAGCTCGCAGATGCCAATGCGGCGATTCCGCTGCTCCCTAAAGACGCCCGCGCCGCTGTGCGCAGCGCGCTGGCGCTCTTCGAAGCGCTCACCTTGCGAGTATCCAAGACGCCCGCAGCTGTGCTCTATCGCCGACGCGTTCGCGTCGCCGATCCCGTAAAAGCGGCGCTCGCAGCGCGAGCGGTCGTCGTCACCACAATGGAGCGAGACTGATGAGCCGAGTTGTAGTAATCGGTGCGGGCGTCGCTGGCCTTGCGACGGCAGGCTTGCTCGCTCGCGACGGCCACGAGGTCGTCGTGCTCGAGAAGAATGGCCGCGTTGGCGGGCGGGCGGGCACTATCGAACGCGATGGATTCCGTTTCGACTCCGGTCCTTCGTGGTACCTCATGCCGGAGGTATTCGACCACTTCTTCGAGATGATGGGCACCACCACCGCCGAACAGATCGAGCTCGTTCGGCTCGACCCCGGTTATCGAGTCTTCCGCTCCCCTGATTCACCCGATTCGGAGAACTCCGCGGTCACGGTTCCCGCCGGCCGGGACGCCGTCACCCGACTCTTTGAAGAGTTGGAGCCTGGATCAGCCAGCACTCTCGACGCCTACTTGGATTCTGCGCACGAGGCGAACACCATGGCGCAGAAGTACTTTCTCTATAACCCATTCACCAAGATGCGCACGCTTTTTGCGCCAGAGGTTGTTCGGGCACTCCCCCGGCTCTTCACGTTGCTGGGCACCCGACTGCAGTCCTTCGCCGCTAGCCGCTTCCGGAACCCTGTGATTCGTCAAATTCTCGGGTACCCCGCGGTCTTCTTGGGCACAGATCCGCGCAGTGCACCTGCGATGTACCACCTGATGAGCGCCCTCGATCTTGACCAGGGCGTCAGCTATCCGCAAGGCGGTTTCTGGCGCGTCATCGAGCGATTCGAGGCACTCGCCGTGAGCGCAGGCGCGCGCATCGTGACGGGTGCAGACGTTACCGGAATACAGACAGAGGACGCCGGAAGCGGCGCAGTGGTGACGGGCGTCGCATGGGTCGATGACTCGGGCGTCACTCATATCGAGAACGCCGACTTTGTCGTTTCCGGGGCTGACTTGCACCACACGGAGACGGCACTTCTTCCCCCGATGCTCCAGACATACCCGGAATCCTGGTGGAGTAAACGCACAAGCGGACCTGGCGGTGTGCTGGTGATGCTCGGAGTTCGAGGCAGCCTGCCGGAGCTCCCGCACCATTCGTTGTTCTTCACAGAGGACTGGGACGCGAACTTCGACGCGATCTTCGGCCCATCCCCGTCTGTTCCAGACCCGGCGTCTATCTACGTCTGTCGCCCAAGCGCGACGGATCCAGACGTGGCGCCAGCCGACCATGAGAATCTGTTTGTTCTCGTGCCTGTGCCCGCCGATGTCACCCTCGGACATGGTGGGGCAGACGGAGCAGGTGACGCGCTGGTCGAGCAAACCGCTGACGCAGCGATCGACCAAATTGCCACCTGGGCGGGCATCCCCGACCTTCGCGAGCGCATCGTCGTACGAGAGACAACGGGCCCTCGCGATTTCCACGATGACTACCGCTCCTGGATGGGAGGGATGCTCGGACCAGCGCACATTCTCTCGCAGAGCGCGATGTTCCGCGCGCAGAACGCCTCCAAGCGTGTGCGCGGGCTTTTCTACGCTGGCGGAACAACGGCCCCTGGTGTGGGTGTCCCCATGTGCCTGATCAGCGCGGAAATCGTCTTGAAGCGCATCCGTGGGGACCACTCCCCCGGACCGCTTGATATCCCTCAGTCGTCTGCATCACATGCGGAGAGCTCTTGATGGGCGCGTTGTACCTCGCGGTTCTGCTCATCTCGCTCGGGTGCATGCTTCTGTTGGATCGACGGTTCGAGCTCTTCTTCTGGCGTGATGCAGTCTCCGCATCGGTGGTCACTGTCGTAGGGCTCATCTTCTTCCTCGTGTGGGACATCGCGGGTATCGCCAATGGAATCTTCCTCAGGGGCGACGCCGCCATTGCCACCGGGGTAGTGCTTGCTCCTGAACTTCCTCTGGAAGAGCCCGTCTTCCTTCTTTTCCTCGTGGTGTGCACGATGATCATCTATACAGGTGCTGTGCGGCTGGTCGCCCAACTGCGGCAGCACCCACGTGCGCAGGAAGGACGATCGTGACCTACCTTCAGCTCGCCGTTGTCTTTCTCCTCATCGCTGCGGTCGGCGGAATCGTCCTGTCGCTCACCGCTCGACGAAGCGGACCATCGCCACTCGCCGTCGTCATCACAGTGGTCGTGCTATTCATCCTCACCGCGGTCTTTGACACAGCGATGATCGCCAGTGGCCTCTTCCACTACGCCGAAGACCCCCTGCTCGGTCTGCACATCGGACTAGCGCCGATCGAAGACTTCGCCTACCCGCTCGCCGGCGCGGTGCTGCTACCTGCACTGTGGACCGCCCTTCGGGCCAGACGGCAACGTCGAGACCTCCAGAGCGCCAACGATCGGGAGACCCACGGATGAACCAGAGCTCCCCACGCACATCATCTCTCGGCCGTGACATCGCGCAGATCATTCTCTCGTCGCGACCCATCAGCTGGATCAATACGGCATTCCCCTTCGCTGCCGCATATCTGCTCAGTACACGTGAGGTCGATCTGACCCTCGTGATTGGTGCGATCTACTTTTTGGTTCCCTACAACTTGGCGATGTACGGAATCAACGACGTCTTCGACTACGCCTCAGATTTGGCGAACCCGCGCAAGGGCGGCATCGAAGGCGCGCTTCTGGCACCTCGCATTCATCGCGCCACAATCTGGACAGCGGTTGCCCTCAACGTCCCGTTCCTCGTCTACCTGGTAATAGTGGGCAACCCGCTGTCATGGTTCTGGCTGGCAGTGAGCGTCTTCGCGGTGATTGCCTACTCTGCCCCCGTTCTTCGGTTCAAGGAGCGGCCGTTCCTTGACTCCATCACCTCCAGCACCCACTTCGTGAGTCCGGCGATAGTTGGCCTTGCGCTGGCTGGTGCTCCGATAACCGCGTCGACGATCGCTACGCTCACGGCGTTCTTCCTCTGGGGGATGGCAGCCCACGCCTTCGGTGCCGTTCAAGACATTGCGCCTGATCGCGAAGCCGGCATTTCCTCCATCGCTACGGTGATCGGTGCGCGAGCAACCGTGCGCCTTGCTCTGTGCCTCTGGCTCGTCGCCGGGGTCGCCATGCTGCTCACACCCTGGCCGGGCCCACTAGCCGCAGCACTGGTCGTCCCGTACCTCATCAATGCGGCTCCGTGGTGGAACGTCACTGACGAATCATCCCCATCAACAAACCGTGCGTGGCGTCGGTTCATCGCTCTGAACTACTTCGCCGGATTCCTCGCGACGATGATCCTCATCTTCGCCTGGATCTCTTAAATTTCCGTTGACCCCCTCCGAGAGGAACCCGATGTCTCGCTCCGCCCCCACTTCGACTCCCCCCATTAGGGAGCGTTCTCGACGCCGCTCCTGGGTGCGTGTCTTCATCCCGGTGGTGCTGATCTTGGCGTGGCTGGTGGGTGCCTCACTCGGCGGCCCGCTTTTCGGAAAAGTCGATGAGGTATCGTCCAACGACCAGACCACCTACCTTCCAGAGTCCGCGGATGCGACTCAAGTGCAAGAGTTGCTCGGAGAGTTCAACGACAGCGAAGCAATTCCTGCGATCGCTGTCTTCACCTCCGATGACGAACTCACGGAGGCGGAGCTGGAGTCCATCTCCGAGGCTGTCGCTGACGCTCCCTCTGTGGAAGGCGTCACAGATGAGGTCTCTCCTGCGATCCCGTCTGACGATGGCAAGGCCGTTCAGGCGTTCATCCCGATCAGCAGCGATGCGGAGCTTGCCGACGCCACGACCGCGCTCGGTGAAGAGCTGCGCGCGGCTGTACCAGACACCATCACGGTCTACATCACCGGCCCTGCGGGATTCACAGCGGATCTCGCTGCCGGGTTCGCCGGCATCGACGGCCTTCTCCTGGGCGTCGCGCTTCTCGCGGTCCTCGTGATCCTGGTGCTGGTGTACCGCTCGTTCCTGCTGCCCCTTGTCGTGCTCTCGACGAGCCTCTTTGCGCTGTGCGTGGCACTTCTCGTGGTGTGGTGGCTCGCGAAGTTCGAGATTCTGTTGCTCAGCGGGCAGACCCAGGGCATCCTGTTCATTCTCGTGATCGGCGCTGCCACCGACTACGCTCTGCTGTTCGTTGCGCGCTTCAGAGAAGAACTCCGTGTGTCCCAAGACAAGGGAACAGCGGTTCTCGCGGCGTGGAAGGGATCCGTCGAGCCGATCGCCGCTTCCGGCGGCACCGTTATCGCCGGGCTGCTGTGCCTGCTGCTCAGCGACCTCAAGTCCAACAGCACCCTCGGCCCTGTAGCCGCGATCGGCATCGTGTTCGCGATGTTGGCAGCTCTTACGCTACTGCCGTCTCTGCTGCTGCTCTTCGGTCGCGCAGTCTTCTGGCCGCGGCGCCCTCGCTTCGAGCCTGAGGTCGTGGCCGAAGAACACGGTATGCGCACCACTGGCCTCTGGGCGCGACTTGCTGGTCTCATCAAGCGTCGCCCCCGGGCGATCTGGATCGTGACGACCTTGGTGCTTCTGGTCGGTGCTGCGGGAATCACGCAGCTGAAGGCCGACGGCATCCCGCAGTCCGACCTGGTACTCGGGGCCTCTGAGGCACGCGATGGCCAGGTGGCTTTGGGCGAGCACTTCCCCGGTGGCTCCGGAAGCCCGGTCTATGTGGTCGTCGCGGAAGACGAGCTCCAGGACGCAGCCGACATCCTGCTTGCGAGCGATGGCATCGACGGCGTCTCGGTGACGGCATCCGATTCCCCGAGTGGATCTGCCCCCGTTACGGAAGACGGAATCACCGCTTTCGGCCCTCCAGGCACCCCTGCGCCTGAGCCCACGACCGTCGACGGCGAAGTACTCCTTCAAGGAACACTCACCGATGCGGCTGACTCGGAGGCTGCAGCCGGCACCGTGCGAGAGCTCCGCAGCGATCTCAGCGATGTGGATGCGCTCGTCGGTGGAGTCACTGCCACCTCGATCGATACCAACGATGCGTCAATTCACGACCGCAACCTGATCATTCCGGTGATTCTCGTCGTGATCCTGCTCATTCTGATGCTGTTGCTGCGCTCTGTTCTCGCGCCGGTGTTGCTGATTCTGACCACAGTGATCTCTTTCGGCACCGCACTGGGGGTTGCCGCCCTCGTTTTCAATGGAATCTTCGACTTCCCCGGAGCTGACCCCGCAGTTCCGCTGTATGGCTTCGTGTTCCTTGTGGCCTTGGGGATCGACTACAACATCTTCTTGATGACACGGGTTCGCGAAGAATCCAAGGCTCACGGCACCAGGGAAGGCATCTTGCGAGGCCTCTCCATCACCGGTGGCGTCATCACGTCTGCTGGCTTGGTACTGGCTGCCACATTCGCGGCACTGTCAGTGATCCCGATCCTGTTCCTGGTGCAGCTTGCGTTCATCGTCGCGTTCGGCGTCTTGCTTGACACCTTCGTCGTCCGCTCCCTGCTCGTCCCCGCGTTGACGTACGACATCGGCAAGGCGATCTGGTGGCCATCGAAGCTCTGGCGACGCGGGCAGGACTGATCACGAGGGCGTGCGCCCTGTCGCCTAGACTGGACGCACGCCCTCGTAGCTCAGGGGATAGAGCAGCCCTCTCCTAAAGGGCAGGTCGCAGGTTCGAATCCTGTCGAGGGCACGAATGCGAGAAGGGTCCACCCTCGGGTGGACCCTTCTCGCATTTGTTTTGCGTTCTAAGCGGCGAGTGCCAAGTACGGATCCCACAGAGGATCGCTGCGCTCGGTACCGCGCACCGTCCACACCGTGCCGTGTGGAGGGCGAGGGGTGAACCGCAGCTGCCAGCGCATCTCCTGGGGTGTGCGGTCACTCTTGACGTTGTTGCAACGGAGGCAGCACGCGACCAGGTTTTCCCAGGAGTTTGCGCCTCCGCGTGAGCGCGGCAGCACATGATCGATGGTGGCCGCAGACTTTCCGCAGTAGCCGCAACGGTGATTATCTCTGCGGAGCACGCCACGGCGGGTGACGGGAACGCGCCGGCTCATGGGTACCCGAACATATCGCGCGAGAACGATGACCGCGGGGCGATCATACGTACCGTGCGTCCCCCAGACGGGATCATCTTCTACTCGTTCGATCACGGTGGCCTTGTGATTCATCACAAGCACCAGCGCGCGTTTGAAAGAAACCACCGCGAGCGGCTCATACCCAGCGTTTAGGACCAGTGTGCGCATTCGTCATCCTCTCGATCCGCCGGGACGGCTTCCCGGCACTCTCGACTCACACGAAGTCGTACGAGGGAAGAGCGATCGCAGGGACGAAAAAAGGCGCTGTCTAAAGACAGCGCCTTTCGCGCACGGTAAGTGCGTGGACTCCTTGCGGGCTATGCAGAAGGACATGACGACCGAGGGCATCCATGGTTCGGATGGTCGGTATTCGTTCCATCAGCCTCTCCCACCAGTACGGCAACGGGATCAGGCTAACCCATCCGAGTGAAGGGATGGCGAAACTCTCGGTGAATGAAGAGAAGCGTGTCTGCGAATCAACCAGCGTTAGCGGAAAGCCAAGAGATCGGCTCTACGAGGCCACCGTTAACCCAAACCTCAAAATGCAGGTGGTTCGCGGTCGAACGACCGGTGCTTCCGACATACCCAAGCAGTTGGCCAGCAGATACAGTCTGTCCGACCGCCACCTGCCGCGAACCATAGAGCATGTGGGGGTAAGTGGTCTGGACTCGCTGGCCGCCGACGACGCTATCGAGCATGACAGCCACACCATACCCGCCGATGTTCTCGGTGGAAACGCGAACGATTCCGGCTGCGGCCGCGTAAATCGGGGTGCCAGCGGCAGCGATCATGTCTGCTCCGTTGTGTCCGCCACCGATCGTGCGACTCACTGTCCAGGAGCCGAGCGGAAGCGGATACCGCACCTCACCAGAGCCAGGCGAAGTAAGCGCGTATCCCGCGGAGTTATACGACGCTGAAGATGACGATGACGTGGATACCGCAGATGCGGCCGCGGCGGTCGCAGCGGCAGCAGCAGCTGCTGCCTCCTCCGCCTTCTTTTTTGCGATCTCTTCTGGCGTGGTGGCGCTGAAAGTACCGCGGCTCAATGGCGCTGCGGTGGCATCGGAAGCGACCACCAGAGACTGAGCATCCACAGCAGCAAGCTGTTGCAATGTCGTAGGCGCTGCCTCAGCAGGCTTCGGCGAAGCGAAAGCAGGAAGAGCGATACCGGCAACGAGCGCCCCCACGGCGCCGAAGATGGCGATGGAGCGAAGTGGCTTTACGATCTTTCGCGCGCCCACTGGCGCCCCTGTGCGGCGGGCCAGCTCTCGATTTTCAGATGTCTTCTTCGCGGGCGATTCGATGTCTGCGGCCAAAACTTGATCCTCCTGGGCCCTCGCGCTTTCGGGTAGCGCTGGCTCGTCGGCACTCTGCTCTCGTGGCACGAATGTAGCTCGGGTGGTTTGTGCATTCTTGCCGTGAAGACGACGAGCCTGGAAGGCAATCTTCGCGGGTTCATCCCCAGCGGGCTTCTTCGCTGGCGACTTGACCGAGGTTACCGGAAGATAACGATCATGTCACCCTGGGAAACTGGCAATCCGCGGGGAAGACAACGTCGACCTTCCTTCCGTGGCCACCACGCCCCCGGTTTCGCGCGGAATCAGGAAGGATCGCCGACCAGAAAGATGTGCGATGCGAGTTCTACCGGAAGCTCGAGTCCGTCTTCTTTGCCGTCCATCTGGATAAGGACGTAGCCCTCACTGAAGCGGAAGTCGCCGTGTGCGCCCGGCATAACGCCGGCGTCACGGAGCTGCTCAAGCAACTCCGGGTCGACCTGAGCCGGCTCGGCCAGGCGACGCACTGTTCCCTCGACGGGTCCGCCTGCGGCATTCAGTCGCTGAACGAGGCCGATGACTCCCTCGTGAAAAGTCCGGGCGGGAATATCACCGAGCTGGTCGAGACCTGGAATCGGGTTGCCGTACGGCGACTCAGTCGGGTGCCCGAGAAGCTCCACGAGACGACGCTCTACTTGTTCGCTCATGACGTGTTCCCAGCGACAGGCCTCTTCATGCACGAACGCCCAGTCGAGCCCGATCACGTCGGAGAGCAGACGCTCAGCAAGACGGTGCTTGCGCATCACATCGACAGCCTTGCGGCGACCGGCGTCTGTGAGCTCCAGCGTGCGGTCTTCTGAGACGACAACGAGGCCATCGCGTTCCATGCGGCCCACCGTCTGCGAGACGGTTGGTCCTGAATGCCCGAGTCGCTCGGAGATGCGCGCGCGCAGTGGCACGATGTTCTCTTCCTCGAGCTCGAGGATGGTGCGGAGGTACATCTCCGTGGTGTCGATCAGATCGGTCATGTGCAGGCCCTCCGCGTCTTCTTAGGTAAGCCTACATTCCCGGAGGGGCATCGTCCCGGCACCTGAGACAAACGAGCCGTCTCGCACCCCCTTAGAATCGACCCATGGCGATCGAGATTCCCCGTGACCTCCTGCCCGCTGACGGCCGCTTCGGATGTGGCCCCTCGAAAGTGCGCCCTGCGCAGGTCGAAGCTCTGGTCGCGTCCGGCGCGACGCTCTTGGGTACCTCGCACCGCCAAGCGCCCGTAAAGAATCTGGTCGGGAGCGTCCGCGAACAGCTCGCTGCGCTCTTCCGCCTCCCAGAGGGCTACGAAATCATCCTCAGTAACGGCGGCTCTACCGCTTTCTGGGACTCCGCTTCTTTCGGTCTCATCGAGCGTCGTAGCCAGAACCTCGTCTTCGGCGAGTTCGGAGGCAAGTTCGCAGCCTCCGCCGGTGCTCCATGGCTGGAGGCACCAGATGTGCGCAAGGCCGAACCAGGCTCTCTGACCACCGCTGAAGCTCTGCCGGGTATCGATGTCTATGCCTGGCCGCACAACGAAACGTCCACCGGAGTCGCCGCCCCCGTCCAGCGTGTCACCGCTGATGGGGCACTGACGGTCATCGACGCCACCAGCGCAGCGGGCGGAATCGACTTCTCAGCGGAGCAAGCAGACGTGTACTACTTCGCTCCGCAGAAGAACCTCGGCTCTGATGGCGGCTTGTGGTTCGCAGCCGTCTCGCCAGCTGCCATCGAACGCATCGAGCGCATCGCGGCGTCCGGGCGCTACATCCCCGAATTCTTGAGCCTGAAGAACGCGGTGGACAACTCGCGACTCAACCAAACGCTGAACACTCCTGCGCTCACGACACTGCACCTTCTCGATAGCCAGCTGCGCTGGATCCTCGACAATGGCGGACTCTCGTGGGCCGCGCAGCGCACAGCGGAATCGTCGTCTGTGCTCTACAACTGGGCCGAAGCTTCAGCGGTCGCGACGCCTTTCGTCACCAACGCGGCGCATCGCTCCCCTGTGGTCGTCACGATCGACTTCGACGACAGCATCGACGCGGCGGCAATCGCCAAGACGCTTCGCACCAATGGCATCGTCGACACTGAGCCGTACCGCAAGCTCGGCCGCAACCAGCTCCGAGTAGCGACGTTCGTGTCCATCGAGCCAGACGACGTGCGCCAGCTGACCCGTTCGATCGACTTCGTGCTGGAGAACCAGGGCGCATAAGCGCCCAGGGTCACTCTTCTTCTTCGGCCTCGTCGGCGTCTGTATCTGAGGCGTCGGCGTCGTCTGAGGCGTCGTCGTCTGAGGCGTCGTCGTCTGAGGCGTCGTCTAGCTCGTCGATGTCGACGCCGTCGAGATCCCCGGCATGCAAGATGTCTGCGTCGCCGTCGTCCAGATCGTCGTCATCGTCGTCGTCGTCGTCTGCATCATCGTCTGCGTCATCATCGTCCGCATCGACGTCGTCATCTGCGTCGTCGTCGGAGTTTGCCGCAGCCGCCTCGGCGAGCTCGACTTGATGTGCGCGGTACTCGGCGAGTCGCTCCGCCCACGGAACCCACTCTGGCGCGAGAAGAGCACCATCGCCTGGGATGAGTTCGACCTCAAGCACCGTGGGCTCTTCACCGTCAACACGTGCAACGGTAACTGTCCAGTACCACCCGGGGTACCCCGCGAGCCGATTTTCGAAACGCAGCGATACGGAGCCGTCTTCTTCTGCAAGGTACCCGGCAGCCGGACCGACGGTTGAGGCGGGCGTGATCTCACTCAACGCCACGAGAGCAAGCTCGTGCGCTTCGATGAGACGAGCGTCAGCTTCAGGCTTCGAGGTCATCAGCTACCTTGCGCAGTACGGCAGCAATCTTGCGGCCGTGTCCGGATGACGGGTAGCGCCCTCGACGCAGGTCGCCGCCAATTCCGTCCAAAAGCTTCACGAGGTCTTCGACAATGATCGCCATGTCGTCTGCCGGCTTGCGCTTTGCTTTTGAGAGGCTGGGCGGTGCCTCAAGCACTCGCACAGACAGCGCCTGCAGGCCGCGCTTACCGTCGGCGACGCCGAACTCCACGCGTGCACCGGCCTTAACTGCGGCCCCAGCGGGCAGAGCAGAGGCGTGCAGGAAGACGTCTTGGCCGTCATCGCTGGCGATGAAGCCGAAACCCTTGTCTTCGTCGTAGAACCTGACCTTGCCGGTGGGCATGGGAGAACCTCGCTGAGATCGATGTACAAAAAAGTTACGCGCTTGTGCGCGTGAGTTCAGCCTACCGGTCACGGGGCAGGCCAGACCGTAGCTCAGGGTGCGAGTAAGCTGAGCCGGATGAGCATGCAGAGTTCTGGGGCAGACGTTCCCATCCGCCGGGTGGATCGGATTTTGGCGTTCACTGCGTTAGGAATTGCTGCCGCTTCCGTTGTCTGCTTCTTCGCGATCATCATCGGCACCGCCACAGGCATGGATCAAGCTGCCTTCGGAGAGGGCGCTTGGCCGATAGTCGCCGCTATCCCGTACTGGGGATTGCCTCTCGCGTTTGTCATGATCATCGTGTTGCTCACGATGAGCTTCATCCGAAAGGGTCGCGCGTCTTCGCGTTCCTGAGGGATCTGCCATGAGTACTCACGCGCGACCGCTCGCTGATTGGCTGGCCGTCGCGAGCGATGATGACCTCCTGCAATTGTTTGTGATGCGAGGCGTGCGAGCGGACGCACCCTGGCAAGACTTCTTCGATGCTGCGGAAGCGCTGCTCGAGCCAGCATCGTTGACCAAGATCCTTCCAACGCTCACCGCTGCGGAGGCAACAGCGCTGCTGGCGGCAGTATCCGGAGACGGCGCAGGAGAGTTACAAGAGCACCTCGCGGGGCTTGCCCTCCTGCGACCAGACGGATCGCCGCACCCTCCTGTGGAGGCCGCGATCGCTGGTCGCTCCGCGTTGCCTCTCCCTCCGGCGGCGCCAGCGCAGCCGGCATCAGAGAGTGCAGCAGCGCATGCCGCAGAGCGAGCGTTCACGACCGTTGCCGTCCTTGCTGACCTTCTCCTCATCGCCAGAGAAAATCCGTTCTCCTTGCTCACAGGCGGCGGGATGAGCGCAGGCGAGAAACGACAGCTCGCCGACGCAGGCCTTCCCATTGAGATCGTCGACACCGTCGCAGACATTGCGATTCTCTCCGGACTCGCCGTTGCTGCCGATCGACGTCTGCGTGCCACCCTGCGCGCTGAGGACTGGCTCCGTGCGTCTGCCGCGAACCGCTGGGCAGCCCTTGCAACGGCCTTTCGCGATGCCCTGCCGCGCGGTATCCGTTCGAAAGACAGCGGATGGATCTCCCCTGAGGTGTGGGACGACGCGCATCCGTGGGATCCTTCGTGGCCGGAGCGCGCGCGGACGCTCCGCGGAACTGCACACCTGCTCGGTTTGATCGCGGAGGACGGATCGGAACCCGGTTGGACGACCGCACTGCGGCGTGGCGGCACGGCAGAAGTCGATGCCCTCGTCGCGATGCTCCCCGCCGAAGTCGATCGCATCTTTCTGCAGAACGACCTCACCGCGATCGCCCCCGGCCCACTTGAGCCAGCGCTGGACGTACGCTTGCGCACGATCGCCGCGCGCGAGTCCGCTGCACAGGCATCGTCCTACCGCTTCACGGCAGAGTCGCTCGCCCATGCATTCGCTACAGGCGAGACGGAGCAATCCATCCTCGACTTTTTGACCTCCGTTACGCTCACGGGCATCCCCCAACCACTGAGTTACCTGATCAAACAAACCGGTCAGCGGCACGGTCTCGTCCGCGTCTTCGCAGATGAGGAGACCGGTCGCACGCGGATCGAAAGCTCCGATACGCACCTCATCGAGGCGATGGCGATTGATCAGTCATTGCGCCCACTGGCATTGACAGCTGCCGACGATGCTCTGACCAGCCGCGTAGGTCGCGACACCGCGTATTGGGCGCTGACCGACGCACGCTACCCCGCGACCCTCGTCGGGCCAGACGGTGCCCCGCTGGTCAGCGCGCGACATCCGGCGCCGCCACAGCCGGCTTCCAAAGACAATGCGGCTGACTTGCTCCCGCTTATCTCTCGACTCCGCTCGCACCAGGGAGTGGACGCAGATGCCGCATGGCTCGATCGTGAACTCGAGGCTGCTGTTCGAACAAAAGCGGTCCTCAGGGTCACCGTCGGGATGCCAGATGGGTCGACCAAAGAGCTTCTTCTCGAAGCGACAGGGATAGGCGGAGGCAGGCTCCGTGGACGCGATCGCGCGGCCGATGTAGAGCGCACTCTTCCGGTGTCGAGTATCCGGGCGGCGGCGGTTGTCACGTCATAGGCCCCTGGCATCATCCGACCGGTAAACTGGTGAGTTATGTCTGATGGCCCCCTGATCGTACAAAGCGATCGCACCGTGCTGCTGGAAGTCGCTCACTCCGACGCGGAGAGCGCCAGGCACGAACTCGCGATCTTCGCCGAGCTGGAGCGAGCACCAGAGCACATCCATACGTACCGGATCACTCGACTCGGTCTGTGGAACGCGCGCGCCGCGGGACACAGCGCTGAAGACATGCTCGAAACACTCGACCGTTGGTCGCGGTTCCCCGTGCCTCCGTCGGTGTCAGTCGACCTGCGCGAGACAGTGAACAGGTACGGACGGCTGGTGATCGAGCGCGACGACGAAGGAACACTGATCCTGCGATCGTCCGATCCTGCGGTGCTTACCCAGGTCGCTCACAACAAGCGTATCCAGCCGCTACTGATCGGCCACCCGACACCTGAGACGTTTGTTGTCGACGCGTGGGCTCGGGGCCAGATCAAGCAAGAGCTTCTGAAGATCGGTTGGCCGGCCGAAGACCTCGCCGGATACACCCCCGGCACACCGCATGACATTGGTCTCGCCGAGGATGGCTGGCATATCCGGCCCTACCAACAAGACGCCGTTGACGCCTTCTCTAAGGATGGCTCTGGTGTTGTGGTGCTTCCCTGTGGCGCAGGCAAGACGATTGTCGGCGCCGGTGCGATGGCTGCCACCAAGACGACGACGTTGATCCTCGTCACAAACACAGTGTCGGCACGTCAGTGGCGAGATGAACTACTCAAGCGGACGAGCCTGACTCCGGAAGAGATCGGCGAGTACTCCGGCCAGGCCAAAGAGGTCAAGCCGGTAACCATTGCGACGTATCAAATCCTCACCGCCAAGCGGAAAGGTGAGTATGCGCATCTGGCGCTGCTCGACGCTTTGGACTGGGGACTCATCGTCTACGACGAAGTTCACCTGTTGCCTGCGCCCGTGTTCAAGCTCACCGCAGATCTGCAAGCTCGGCGACGGATCGGTCTGACAGCCACCCTGGTGCGCGAGGACGGGCGAGAGGGCGACGTCTTCAGCCTGATCGGCCCCAAGCGGTTCGATGCTCCGTGGAAGCAGATTGAAGCGCAGGGGTTCATTTCTCCCGCCGCTTGCTACGAGGTGCGCGTTGATCTTCCTCCGAGCGACCGACTTGAGTACGCCGCCGCGACGGACGACGAACGCTACCGGCTCGCAGCTTCCGCCCCCGCGAAAGTTCAGGCCGTCCGCGATCTCATTGCCAAGCACGAGGGCGAGCGGATCCTTGTAATCGGCCAGTATCTCGACCAGCTCGAGTCGCTTTCCGATGCGTTGAACGCGCCTCAGATCACCGGCGCGACCCCGATCGACGAACGCGAAGAGCTCTACCGTGCATTCCGCGAAGGCGAGATCTCGCTTCTTGTGGTGTCCAAGGTGGCGAACTTCTCGATTGATCTCCCAGAGGCGTCTGTCGCTATCCAGGTATCTGGCTCTTTCGGCTCACGCCAAGAAGAAGCTCAGCGCCTCGGCCGGCTACTGCGTCCGAAGGAGTCTGGTCACACAGCCAGCTTCTACACGCTCGTCGCCCGCGACACGATTGATCAGGACTACGCGCAGAACCGTCAGAGGTTCTTGGCCGAGCAGGGGTATAGCTACACAATTATGGATTCTGACGCGATATCCGCGTAAGACCAACCTTTATTGCCCGCCAAGAAGGGCTCGAGTCTGCGCCGTTCCGCACAATAGTCAGCATCCACATGGCCGGAGTCACCATAATGGGGACATGACTGCTCCGCGCATCCTGGTCGTCGACGACGAACCCAACATCCGCGACCTGCTATCGACGGGTCTCAGCTTCGCCGGATTTCAGGTGAAGACGGTCGCCAACGGCGCCGCCACAATCTCGGCCGTGCTTGAGGAAGAGCCGGACTTGATCATCCTCGACGTCATGCTTCCCGACATGAACGGGTTCAGTGTGACGAAGCGCCTTCGCGGCGCGGGGTTCACTGCCCCCATCCTTTTCCTCACCGCAAAGGATGGCACCGACGACAAGATCGAAGGCCTGAACGCTGGCGGCGATGACTATGTCACGAAGCCCTTCAGCCTCGACGAGATCGTCGCCAGGGCGCAGGCGATCCTCCGCCGCACGATGCAAGCCGACGAAGAGTCGATCATTCGTGCTGGTGAGCTCTCCATGGACCAAGACACTCACGACGTCAACGTGGGCAAAGAACCCATCGAGCTCAGCCCCACGGAGTTCAAGCTCCTGCGTTATCTGATGCTCAATCCGAACCGCGTGCTGTCGAAGGCACAGATTCTCGACCACGTGTGGGAGTACGACTTCAACGGCGATGCAGGCATCGTCGAGAGCTACATCTCGTACTTGCGCCGCAAGATCGACCCGCACACCGAAGAATCGCTGATTCAGACCAAGCGTGGCTTCGGTTACATGCTCAAGGTCGGCAAGACGGCCTGACACCCCTGACCGTCACCAGCTCCGTCGTCTGTCGGAGGCACCCCAGAGGAGGACCGGATGGCGCATAAGCCCGATGCGGTCACAAGCTGGTGGCGGCGGATTAGCCTTCGAGCGAAGGTCACCGGCGTCACCGTCGCCGTTCTGGCCCTGGGGCTCCTTGTCGCCGGTATCGGCACCGTGCCGGTACTGCGCACAGCTCTGGTTGCGAACATCGATACGCAGTTGCCTGCATTGGTGTCGAGCGATCTGGTCGATCGCTATTTCGAGACCAACACAGTAGACGGAGTTACTACCTACATTCCGCGCGACGAGCAGCCGCGGGACTTCTCCTTCGCGATCTACGACGCCTCCGGAGCCTTGATGGCGACCGCGAAGGGTACCTCTGGTGAGGCGCCTATATTCCCCGCCGAGTACTCGCTCGGGAAGGCCACAGTCAACGCCGATCGCATTCCCTTAGAAATGGAGGGACCCGACGGGGAGGTGTTCCACGGAGCTGTCGCCGTTGTGGCCTCAGAGGGCGGCGTCCTACGCATCCAACTTGTCGCGCTACCGCTTTCCCCAGCCGACCGGATCATCGGACAGTACTTCGGCATCTACATCACGATCGCGCTGATCACGATCTTGATTGCAGCACTACTCACTCGCGGCTTGGTCACGCTCACGTTCCGCAGACTCGGTCAGGTTGAATCCACCGCGATGTCTATCGCTGCCGGTGACTTCCGACAGCGTCTGACCGATCTCGAACCGACCACCGAGGTGGGGCGGCTGAACACTGCCATCAACACCATGCTCGACCGTGTGGACGGCTCGCTCGCGCAGCGCGATCGCACCGTGCAGCACATGCGACGCTTTATCGGTGACGCAAGCCACGAGTTGCGCACACCGCTGGTGAGCGTCCGCGGATATGCGGAGCTCTATCGCATGGGCGCGATCAAGGGCGAAGAAGACACCGCACGCGCGATGGAGCGCATTGAGAAGGAAGCCATCAGGATGGGTGTCCTGGTAGAGGACCTCCTCGCCCTCGCTCGGTTGGATGAAGAACGCGAGCCAGAGATCGTGTCGCTCGATCTGCGTCCCATCGCCCGGGATGCGGCACTTGATCTGCGTGCCGCGGCCCCCAACCGGACGGTGACGGTGATCGACCGCACAGCGGAGAGCATATCGACGCCGCCACTTCATGAACCCTCGCGGCCGGAACCCGTCGCGACCCCTCCAGCACCGCGCGGACTCTCTCGCAATGCGCTCGCAAGGCTCCGCCGACGCCCCCGGCAACCAGAGCAAGCAGCTGCCATCGATTTCACCGAGGTTTCCGACCTCCCAGTGCGCACGCCACCCATCGTGTTGGGAGAAGAGAATAAGGTGCGCCAAGTCGTGACGAACCTGCTGGGCAATGCTCGCCGTTTCTCGCCAGAAGATGGCCCCCTTGAGATCGTTGTCGATTCCGATCGCGTTCGCGGCACGGGGAGCATCTCGATCGTCGATCACGGCGAGGGCATCCCGCCGCAGATTCGCGACCAAATCTTCGAACGCTTCTGGCGAGCAGACACTTCGCGAGCACGCGAGACCGGCGGATCAGGATTAGGGCTCGCGATCGTCGCTTCGATCGTGAAGGCACTGCACGGGGGCGTTGACGTGTCGGAGACGCCCGGCGGTGGAGCGACCTTCACCGTCACCTTCCCGTTGGCACCTGCGCGTGCCACTCCTGAGCACCTGCTCGAAGACACCCAGCCACTGGATCGCGTCGACCTGCCTTAGACAGCGCACACGCTTTCCTGCACGGGTCCCGCATGATCCCCGTTGTGCACAGGGCTCGTCACAGCACAGTGTCGCGGGAAACCCGTCTACGACTTCCGGCATAGCGTCAGAACTCCCCGAAAGAAGGAGTTTCAATGTCTGTTTTCACCGTCGACACGGAAGCCGTCAGCGCGGCACACGGAGCAACCCGCGCAACTATCGAACGCTTGCAAAGCGAGTCGGCCACACTGATGTCTCAGCTCCGCCAGCTGCAATCATCATGGGTCGGCACAGCGTCTAACGCTTTCCAAGGGTGCGCAGAGCAGTGGCAGGGGGCACAGCTTCATGTCGAACAGGTGCTCGAGTCCATCGGAACATCGCTCGGCTCCGTCGCCTCGCAATATGCAGATGCCGACCAGTACTCCGCCAGCCTGTTCCGCTGAGTCGTCGCCCGCTGAACACTCGAGCGCCTTGCTCCGCACAATAAAGAACGCCCCCGGCCGAGGCCAGGGGCGTTCTTTATGCGAGTTGGATCAGAAGTCCATGCCGCCAGATGGGTCACCCATCGGAGCAGGGTTCTTCTCCGGCTTGTCAGCAACGACAACCTCGGTGGTGAGGAACAGTGCCGCGATCGATGCCGCGTTCTGCAGCGCAGAGCGCGTTACCTTAGCCGGGTCAATGATGCCTGCACCGAACATGTCGACGTACTCACCCGTTGCAGCGTTGAGGCCTTCACCTGCGGGGAGGTCGGCGACCTTGTTCGCGACAACACCAGGCTCGAGACCGGCGTTCAGCGCGATCTGCTTGAGCGGAGCCTCGATCGCAACGCGAACGATGTTCGCACCCGTGGCCTCGTCACCCGTGAGGGTGAGCGTGTTGAGTGCCTTCGTGCCGGACTGGATCAACGCAACGCCACCGCCGGGGACGATGCCCTCTTCGACTGCTGCCTTCGCGTTACGAACGGCATCCTCGATGCGGTGCTTGCGCTCCTTGAGCTCGACCTCAGTCGCTGCGCCTGCCTTGATGACGGCAACGCCGCCGGCGAGCTTCGCGAGGCGCTCCTGGAGCTTCTCGCGGTCGTAGTCGCTGTCGGTGTTCTCGATCTCGCGACGGATCTGCGTGACGCGGCCTTCGATCTGGTCGGCCTCGCCAGCACCCTCGACGATCGTGGTCTCGTCCTTGGTGACGATGACCTTGCGCGCACGGCCCAGCAGGTCAAGCGTGGCGTTTTCCAGCTTGAGTCCGACCTCTTCGGTGATGACCTGACCACCGGTGAGGATCGCGATGTCCTGCAGCTGCGCCTTGCGACGGTCACCGAAGCCCGGAGCCTTGACGGCAACGGACTTGAAGATGCCCTTGAGCTTGTTGAGCACGAGAGTGGCGAGAGCTTCGCCCTCGACGTCCTCGGCGATGATGACGAGCTCCTTGCCGTCCTGGATCACCTTGTCGACGATGGGCAGGAGGTCCTTGATGTTGGAGACCTTCTGGTTCGCGATAAGGATGTACGGGTCTTCGAAGACCGCTTCCTGGCGCTCGGGGTCCGTCACGAAGTACGGGTTCAGGTAGCCCTTGTCGAAGCGCATGCCCTCGGTGAGCTCAAGCTCGGTGCCGAACGTCTGCGACTCCTCGACGGTGACGACGCCTTCCTTGCCGACCTTGTCGATCGCCTCGGCGATGAGCTCGCCGATAGCAGGGTCTGCTGCAGAGATCGATGCCGTCGCGGCGATCTGCTCCTTGGAGTCGATCTCCTTCGCGTTGGAAAGAAGCTCCTCGGTGATTGCAGCAACGGCCTTTTCGATGCCGCGCTTCAGCGAGATCGGGTCAGCGCCGGCTGCGACGTTGCGCAGTCCTTCGCGGACGAGTGCCTGTGCGAGAACCGTAGCGGTGGTGGTTCCGTCACCTGCGACGTCGTCGGTCTTCTTGGCGACCTCCTTGACGAGCTCCGCGCCGATCTTCTCGTACGGGTCGTCCAGCTCGATCTCCTTGGCGATGGAGACACCGTCGTTCGTGATCGTGGGGGCGCCCCACTTCTTCTCGAGGACGACGTTACGGCCGCGCGGGCCGAGGGTCACCTTGACAGCGTCGGCGAGGATGTTGAGGCCGCGCTCGAGGCCGCGGCGGGCCTCCTCATCGAAAGCAATGATCTTTGCCATGAGTTTTTTCGTCCCTCCTGGACGTAGACGTTGGGTTTAGCACTCAGAGTATGAGAGTGCTAATGCCATTCTGGCACTCGACACCTTCGAGTGCAAGCCGCCAGACCCGCCGCATATCGCAGCGTTAGGAGGCCGGAGCCTCGCTCGGCGTCTCGGATGCCGAGGCAGATCGGTCGAGCCCGATCACTACCGTGAATTGGGTCTGTCCGTCTTCGGTCTGACCGGAGTAATAATCGCTCTGCTGCACCGCAGCACCACCGAGAACGTTCGCCAGACCGATGGCCGCGAGCTCGTCTTCCTCATTCAGGTAAAAAACAGTCGTCGCAGCGAAATCTTGGCTGGAGCTGTCACCGGCGAAGACGTTGTCCGCCGCCCACCCGTCGTTGATTAGCAGGTCCCGCATCTGGGTGTCGAGACCTTCGTCAGGCGTGCCGTTCAAGATCAGTACGGAGATCGTGGTGTCCACCACTCCCGTCTCGACCGGGGTGGGTACAGCACTCGGCGCAGACTCCGGGAAAAGGGAGACGCGCCCCATAACGACAAGGGAGCCGAAAATTCCGGCGATGATGAGCGCAAGCGCGGCGACGAACGACCACAGCAGAACGACCCATCCGTTCATACCGGGTGCTTCGGCGCGATGCGCGCCCACACGACCGGACGAGCGGGGAACGTCATCGAAGCGATCTCGGGAGGGCTTAGACACCCCTCGATGCTAGCGGCACGTTCTGGCAAAGAGCGCCGCACCGCCCAGGCACACTCGCTAAGGGAGTGTGCCACTGCAATTCAGCTCACAAACCCAGGACTGCGCTTCGACCGCCAGCGCGCGCGCGATTCGCGAAGCCGACGCAGTCTTCGAACAAGCATTGGGTCGTATTCCAGCGCCGCTTCCGACTCAATCAAGCGTCCGAGGAGTTGGTAGTACCGTGCCGCGCTCATGCCCAACTGTGCGCGGATGAATTCTTCTTTCGCCCCGCTATGGCGGGGCCAGTCAGCCTCGAGCGCAAGGATCGCGCGGTCGCGCTCCGTCAGATCTCCCAGCATGACTCCAGGCTAGGCCGCGCTTGCCTTCGAAGCCGCTCGCCACTCCCACCAGCGCCCGAGCGGGTCTGCAGCAGCGCGCACATATCCGTCGATCGCAACGACAAATCCAGGCCAATCAGCTTCGACAACACGCGGTTTCCAGACATCGAGAATGCCCGGCGGATCGATGGTGACCCATCGGGCAGGCAGCCGCGAAATCGTCGACACCAAAGCCTCTCTCGCAGTCCTCGGTATGTGCACCAACACCCCTGGCGTGGTGATCACCAACGTCGCATCCTGAGGTGCCAACGCTGCAACCTCGGTAATGCGCTCTAACGCATCCCCGGCGAACAGCTGCGGCGGATCACTCGCCGCGATGTCTAGAGCAGCGGCGATCCGCCCTTCTCGCCCTGACTCCCCCGGCCAGACAAGCCCCTGGAGCCACTGCCTATCCCGTTCATCCGCCGCGTCGAGGGGCGCGAGGTCGATTCCCGCACGCCAGACGACCTCCGGTATGCGTAGATCCGGCATCTGACCAGACACTCGACTCTCTAACAACACGGCAGAGGGCCCCTTCGCCGGGTCAAGTGTGGCGCGAACCGCACCATCTTCTCCCACAAAGCGGTATGAGTAGCGGTCTGGATAAAGACAGAGCCCTGCGGCCGCACCGATTTCTAAGAGTGCGATCGGTCCCTCAATCTCAGAAAACACAGGAAGAAGTGCTGCGAGACGCAAGGGCTCATTCGTCTGCAGCGTTCGTTGCGTGCACTCTGCCACGATCTCTTCGGCGTTACACAACACGAACTCGCGCCACTGTGGGAACGCAGCGAGGGGTGCCCCCAACATTCTTGTTACGGCGAAGACCAGAGGTGGCTGCCTGCGTGTCGCAGGAATCCGCTGCAGAATCTCTCGCAGTGCCTCATCTGCCGCGACGCCCAACGCCCACTCCCCGTAGAGCGCACTTCGGCCAGGAGCTTCATCACGAGCGAACCGCGCGTAGCGTTCCTGAACCTCATCCTTCATGCGTCCATTCTGTCGCCTTGCGCCCGATACATAGCCGTTAGGGAGAGAATGGAGACAACTGAGGAGGACACATGTCGTACAGCGTGGACAAGACCGAAGACGAGTGGCGCAAAGAGCTCGGCGATGAGCAGTATGCCGTACTACGTCAGGCCGCGACCGAGCGTGCGTGGACGGGCGAGCATCTCGACGAGGAGCGCGCAGGTCTCTACACCTGCGGAGCGTGCAACGTAGAGCTCTTTAAGAGCGGAACGAAGTTTGACTCCGGGTGCGGATGGCCGAGCTTCTACGAATCGATCCGCCCCGACGCGGTCGAACTCATCGAAGACAACAGCCTCGGAATGACGCGCACTGAGGTGCGCTGTGCCAACTGCGGCTCACACCTCGGCCACGTTTTTCCCGACGGATTCGGCACACCAACGGGCGACCGCTACTGCATGAACTCGATCGCGCTGAACTTCACGCCTGACGCGCCGTGAGCGCACTCGACGCGATCCGCGCTCGGCAGTCCTGGTCAAAGGTTGCAGACACCGCTCCGACCCACGACGAACTGCTGACTTTTGTGGAAGCGGCTGGCCGCGTCGCGGACCACTCCTCACTTCGCCCCTGGCGGCTGATCGAGTTGCGCGGCGCAGATCGAGAGACGCTTGGCGTGGCAATCGCCAAGGCACAGAGCGACTCCTCACCGTCGACCAAACCGCTGCGGGCTTCGTTGCTCATCGCGGTGGTGGCCAGCTATCAGAAGAGCGACAAGGTTCCTCACTGGGAGCAGGAGGCGGTCGCTTCCGGAGTCGCGCACATGCTCAGCCTGCTCCTTGACGAGGCAGGGTGGGGCGTCATCTGGCGCACCGGGCACTACACGCGTTCCAAGGCCGTGGCGAAAGCCCACGGCCTCGGCAAGAACGAAGAACTCCTCGGCTGGTTGTACGTCGGCGGAAAACCGGAAGGCAAGAAGCCGGGCAAACGCAAAGCAATCGACGCCAGCGCGCTCGTGACTCGCATGCCGATACCGGGCAAGAAGACGAAGAAGTAGCTTTCAGCGCCGACGCCACGGCACGGCGACAACGACCGAGCCCACAGCGACGATCACCATAGTGATCAGTTGCCAGGGTGCTGGTCCAGACTCTGTCGGCCATACGAAGTCGATGACGACCGAAGCAACTAACTGGCCAAGCACAGAACCGAGCCCCATCAACAGCACTCCTGTCTGCGCCACGATGAAGGTGCCAAGCAAAATGTACGCGGCACCCAGGAGGCCTCCGAGATACAGCCACGGCTCGTGCGGCAACGTCTGGGGAACCCCGCGCACTGCAACGCTGACACTCGCGGCCAGCGCGAGAATCAAGGTCCCCGCAATAAAGCTCATCAACGTGGCAGCCAGCGGTGAACGCGCTCGTTGAGCCAGACGCCCGTTGGTGGCCGCCTGCCAGGCAATTCCGATGCCCGCGGCGAAGGGCAACAGCAACATCCAGAGCGGCGCTGATGCGAGCACATCTCCGGAGAGGGAGATCGCGACGGCGGCGAGCGCGAGCGCCCCGCCCATTACGCGCCCAGGAGTCACAGCGACGACCCCAGCCGGACCGAATCCGATGCGGTCGAGCACGAGTCCGTGCAGGCTTTGCCCTGCCACGACTCCGACAGTGAACAAAGAAACACCGAGCACGCCAGCGGTGAGCCCCTGAGTAGACACGGTGAGCGCTCCGCAGGCTCCACCAAGAAGCATCCACACCGGAATCGTGCGCTCTTTGACGCCTAGCCACAGCCGTGCGACGCCCCTGCGGGCTGAGGGAAGGCACAAAATGACGAGGGCGAGCGCGCCAAGACCCACGGCGAAGGAGACGAGGCCTGCGACGATACCGTCGTCGAGGCGCACACCCAGCACTCCATTGATCCTGGCCTGAATAGCGGTCATGGCGCCGATCGCGATCGCGCCGCCGAGTGCCACTGCAGCGGGAAGTCGGCGAGAATCTGACACCAGTAGACCTTATCCGAGCAGCTAACTCTCCTCAGTCGCCGGTGTCGGCGGTGGGAGCTACGCTGGCGGCATGTGCGCGAGTTACGGCCTCGATCCCCGGTTCACAGATGCAGACCTTCTTGCAGCTGCCGATGACGCGGTGCTAGACGGTCTGAGGGCGTGGGCGACGGAGAATGCGGGTGAAACTCTTCGTCCGACCGGAAAGCACCGCCGAAACCTCAATCCGCTTGTCGTTCAGCCAGATGCCGCCCCGCTGCTGGAGCCTGCCTGGTGGGGGTTTCTGGTAGATGGCGAGCCTGCGAAGTTCCCCTCCATCAATACCCGTTCCGAGAGGCTACGTGAACGGCCTGGCGCCGCGCGCAACCGCGCGATCGTGCCGGCGACGAGCTGGTACGAGATGCAGAAGCCGTCCAGACAGTGGAACGAATTCGTGGTCGACGACGGAGCACTGTTCGGTATGGCTGCGGTCACCCAGCAGGGTCGCACTGCGGATGGCAACTGGTTTACGTGCTTTTCGATTGTGATGCGTCCGGCTCCCGCACATCTCGTTGAGCTTCACGATCGTATGCCGCTCCTCGTCCCCGCATCGTTCAGCCGAGACTGGTTGACCGCGCCGGCGGGGAGAGAGATTGTCGACGAGGCCATCCACGTCTCTGAGCAGATGGCGACACGAGTCAGCGCCGCTCCCCGGAAGTGAACATCAACATCCATCGCAAGACGGATATCTCCCCCTGAGATGTGTACTTGGGGAGGACGCGCTTCTTGCCAGCGATCCGTAGCGTTGGTCGCATGATCACAGCAGAAGGCCTCACCAAGAGGTTCGGAGACAAGACAGCGGTTGATGACGTGTCATTCACCGTCGAGCCGGGGACCGTTACGGGCTTCCTCGGACCGAACGGCGCCGGTAAATCCACCACGATGCGGATGATCGTTGGGCTTGACCGCCCGACTTCCGGTCGGGCTACGGTCGCTGGGCGCGAGTACAAGAAGCTCCGCGCACCACTCACCGAAGTCGGGGTGCTGCTTGAGGCAAGGGCTGTGCACACCGGTCGAACGGCCCGCAACCACCTTCGCGCAATGGCGGCAACCCATGGCATCCCCAACTCCCGCGTCGATGAGGTGATCGACCTCGCTGGTATCACCTCCGTAGCTCGCAAGCGCGCCGGTAAGTTCTCACTAGGCATGGGACAGCGTCTCGGCATCGCGTCTGCGCTGCTCGGCAATCCGCACACGCTCATTCTCGACGAGCCGGTAAACGGACTCGACCCGGAAGGCGTGCGCTGGGTGCGTGAATTTGTGCGGTACGCCGCCTCGGAGGGGCGCACCGTTCTGCTCTCCAGCCACCTGATGAGCGAGATGTCTCAGACCGCCGACCACGTTATCGTGATGGGCCGCGGCAAGGTTCTGGCAGACGCTGCGCTCCCCGATCTTGTGCGCGCTTGGACGCGGAACACCGTACGGGTCCGCACGCCTCGAGCCGCCGACCTCGCAGCCGCCGTTGCTGGGCCTGGAGTCGAGGTAGAAAGCTCCGCTCCTGAACTGCTCGACATCGCGGGGATTTCTGCCGACCGCATCAGCGACATCGCGGCCGAGCGCGGCATTCCGTTGCGCGAACTCACCCCGACGACCGGATCACTGGAAGACGCCTACCTCGCACTCACCGGCGACTCTGTTGAGTACCGCAGCACCAAGGAGCACTCATGACGACGACTCAGACCACTGCCCCCGCGCAGCCGCGTGCTGATAGCGGCCAACGACTGACCTTCGTGCGCGCTCTGCGCGGCGAGTGGATCAAGCTCACCACCGTTCGATCCACGTGGTGGTCAATCGGAATCGCTGCGTTCTTGACGGTCGGCATGGCGGCACTCTTCGCGCTCGCGGTCCGCGATCTCGGAGGGGCAGAGGCGGGCTTCGGCCCCATCGAGGCCGTCGTCTCCCCCGTTCAGTTCACGATGTTGCTCGCTGGCATCATCGGCGCGATCTCCGTCACCGGCGAGTACTCCACCGGGATGATCCGTTCGACCCTCGCAGCGAACCCTGTGCGCGGATCGGTACTCGCCGCGAAGGCGGTCGTGCTTGCGGTGTTCTTGTTCCTCGCATCGCTGGTGATCTTCGCGCTCGCTGCCGGAGTTGTGACGCTGATGGTAGCGCCGGATCTGAGCATCGACTGGGCCGATCCGGAAGCATCCATCCTTCCGATCCTGGTGACGTGCCTGTCAATGTCAGTGTTCGCGCTCCTGGGCGTGGCCTTCGGGTTCATTCTGCGCTCCGGTGCCGGAGCGATCGCCGCGACCGTAGGTATCTTGTTTGTTCTGCCGACGGTGTCTGGCTTCCTCACATTCGCTGGTGAGAGCTGGGCCTGGCTGGTCGACCTCTTCAACTACCTGCCGGCCTCCGCTGCATCTAACGCAATCTCGCCGGGTGAGTGGGCAACCCTTGAGCCTTCGGTCGCCTATCTGACCTTGGCATGCTGGGTCGCCGCAGGCCTCCTCGCTGCCTGGGGCGTGCTGCGTACGCGCGACGCGTAGAAGCAGAGCAGCTGGCATCACACTGAAGCCGCAGTGACTCGATCCGAACGGACGAGTCACTGCGGCTTCTGCGTGCACCCGCGAGGGGCAGCTCGAGTCCGACTAGCCCGCAGCCGGGGCCCACTCCGATACGCGATTGAGCAGCGCCACCTCTTCCAACGACAGCTCTAGGCGCGCGCCTTCCAAAAGGTCGGGCACTTGCGCGACAGTGCGTGCGCTCGCGATTGGTGCGACGACGGTTGCTTGCGCCCGCAACCACGCGAGTGCGGTCGAGGCGATCGATGCCCCGTGAGCAGCCCCCACGTCTTCCAGCGCGTCGATGATCTGCAACCCGGCCTCGGTTGCATACTTGGCCGCGCCTGTTGCTCGTGGCGAGTCGTGGTTTTCAGCGCTCGTCGAACGGTACTTCCCCGTCAGGAAGCCGCTTGCCAAGGAGTAGTACGGGATAAGTCCGAGCTCGAATTCGTCGGCGACCGGAATGATGGTGTCTTCGACTTCTTGACGGTGCACGAGGTTGTAGTGGGGCTGCACTGCCACCGGTCGAGGTACACCGAGCCGATCAGCGGCTTCGATCCATTCACGGATGCGAGCCGCCGAGTAGTTAGAGACTGCGACGTGTCGTACGAGTCCGTCTGCGACCAGTTGTCCGAACGCAGCGACGGTCTCCTCCAATGGGACGCTCTCGTCATCGAAATGCGCGTAGTAGAGATCGAGTTCATCGACGCCCAGGCGTTCGAGTGAGGCTTCAGCGGCCTTTCGTACATTCGCCGCTCCGAGGCCGGAGAAATCAGGATGCTGGCTCACCTTGGTCGCGACAACGACGCCAGAGGGCTTACGCGAGGCCAACCACTGGCCGATGATTGTCTCGCTTTCGCCGCCGTTGTTTCCCGGCGCCCAGGCACTGTAGACATCGGCGGTGTCGATGAAATCACCGCCGCCCTCCAAGAAAGCGTCAAGCACTGCAAAAGAAGTTTCACGGTCGGCTGTCCAGCCGAACACATTGCCGCCCAGCGAGAGCGGAAGAACGTCAAGATCACTGGTACCAATACGAGTCATGACGATGACAACAATCAGCGAAGCCCCGCGCATTCCTGAACGCGATCAGCGAGACCATCGCGTCGACGGCTATTGTTCTGGGATGGGAACGATCCAGTACGGCAATGGCGACGAGATCCACATCGAAGACCGCGCACTCGCGCACCTGAAAGTCGTCATCGCGACGAAGCTTCGTCGGAACGAGAGCTTCACCCTCTCCTGGCAGCATCCGGAAGGCGATAGCGACGGGCGCTCAACTATCTGGTTACACCCCTCGATCCCGCTGCGCTTTACGTTCGACGATCCCGAAGCTCCGCAGATCAACGCGCAATGGATTCAGAGCCTCATGCACTCCGCCAGCTCGACGGGCGGGATCAGCCTCGTAGACGAAGTTCTCGACGTACCGGAGCAGACGGGTCAGCCCTGACGCACGCCGCGGATGTTGAGAGTAAACAAAGAAATGCCCCGGAGCGTCTCCCGCCTCGGGACATTTCTGTTGCGAATCTAAGACTTCTTGTGCCGACTACAGGACTCGAACCTGCAACCCCCGTTTGAAAGATGCCCTGTTCATGGGTGTACTTACGTGCACCGTCCGCAGGTTCTCGCGGAATCGGTACAACCACGTACACGCATGTACAGATCCAAAACCACGACTAAACCATGGATCTTCCGCCTTTCCGACGTCGAAGGTCGCGACGTAGAATTGACCCTTCTCGGCCGGAGGGAGGACTCGCCGGCTATGGGTAACCCTGGGTCGATGCTCTCCGAGTTCCGGGACAAGCAGTCACGCGAACGATCGATCCTGGAAGCCGCGAAGCACGGCCACCTGCAGTCGCTCACCGACCGTGAGATGGGCGTGCGCGAGCAGCCGATGACGATCTACCCGCGGCCTAGGCACGTCCGCGCGTGGGTGAGGTTCGGACCTGAGGCGGTGCGCGTTGACGCGAAGCTCGTACGATCAACGCGCCTCGCCGCTGGGATCGAGTTCCGTGCCGGAGACCAGACGTTTCGGTGTTGGGTCTGGGGAAACGCCGTGGCCCTCGCCGACGACGTCTCCTAGGTTGGGCAGGCGGCCCCGCTGTCCGCCGACCTGGTTCTTCCGGTGAAGGCGGGGCCGCTCCTGTCCAGCAAGACCGATCTCGCACAAAGGAGTCGCTCGCATATCACAAGCCTCCTGCCGAGCCTGTAGGCCGAAAAGGGGACAGCGGCCGATGGCGGCCAGTCAATACGGTGTAGGTATGACCCCACCCATACTCCGAGAACCTCCCGGCGAACCACCGGCCGAGAGAGGCATTTCGCGCCGAGGCTTCATGCTCGGCGCGACCGTCGCCCTATCAGCATCTGCCATCGGAGCTGAACTGCTTCAGCCCGCGAGCGCCTCCGCCGCAGTGATCTGGGGCTACCCGTTCGCCCAGCGTTCCGCGCGCTCCCGCGGATTCACCGGCCAGTACCCGAACGGTCACGCTGGCATCGACTACGTTCCGGGCCACGGAACGCCGATCCACGCAGTGGCCTCAGGCACCGTCATCATCAGCGACGTAAGTGGCACTAACGGCGCATACGGCGAAAGCGTCTGGATTCAGCATGCAGACGGCTATCGCAGCATCTACGCGCACATGATCCCGGGAACCCGTGCTCCTCTTGGCAACGTGTCGCGAGGCGACGTCATAGGACAAGTTGGCAACACCGGCAACTCCTACGGCTCTCACCTACACATCGAGATCCACCGCAACGGTGTTGCGCTGGATCCAGACCCATTCATCAACGGCGCACCCCTCGCCGGGACGAACACACCTCCAGAAGCCCCCGCACCAAAGGACATCCTCATGCGCACCATCTACAACATCAACGGCGTCGACAGCGACGAGCCGCACCTGCGTCGGCGCGCTCTCGTCGGCGAGTTCACGTTCCAGCCGCTTAGCTTGGGGGCAGCCCAGCGCGAGTTCAAGTTGTGGGGGGCTCCCGAGAACGTGACGCAGGCAGAGTGGGACGGCTTCCGCGCGCTAGTCAACACGCGGCGCACCACCACCGGGCTGCCGCCCCTGACCTGACCGCGGAGTAGCGAAACCAACTAAAAATGCCCCCGCCCGTCTGCTTGAGACGGGTGGGGGCACCTTCATGCGTGCGAGAGAACAGGAGCCGTCACGCCCGCCGACCGGGATCGGTATCGTAGGTCGGTTGCATAGGGAGGCCGAGGAGCCAGCCGAGTTTCGGCGACACGTAGAGCTCGAACACTCGGGCTAGGAAGTACCAGAGCAGTGACGCCCCGCCCATGAGAGCGAGCGTGACCTGCACTTCGACCTCGGGATCCAGGGGGATGCCGAGGCTGACCAGCCAGCCAATGACGACACCAGCGAGCCAGGGTACGTAGGTTCGGACAAGGGAATCGAACAGGGCTTTCATGAGTTCTCCTTCTTCTGTTTGATCGCGTCGGTCAGTCGACCGATGTCCTTCCGAAGTCCACGCACATCGGCGCGAACTTCGCCGGTCTCGAGTCGCCCGGCTTGGACGTCCTCGTGTGACTGCCGGAGAAGTGGCCTCGGTCGTCAGTCTGTAGAGATTGAGACGCCCCTACCCCTATGCAGGAGCAAAGGTCATCGTTACTCGATCTGTCACGAGTGGCGGCATGTACGCGCTCCACATGCGCGCGAAGTCGTCAGCGAACGGGTCAGCCTGCACAGTGAAGCTCAGATCTCCCTCACGCAGCATCCCGATGTCTGCCCACACCTCGTACGTCACGCCCTCGTGCTTCGCGATGTGAGGGCAGTCGGTGATGGTCGGCACGCCGATGTGATCCCGTGCGTCGATCATCACTCGGCCTTCGACGCGGGCTGCTCGACGGGAGCGACGACCGAGGTGGGCGCCGGCGGCTTCGCTGCGGCCTTGCGTGCAGGCTTGCGCGGGGCCTTCGGTGCGGCTGTCTCCGTGCTCGTGGCAGCCTGCCTGCGGTGCCAGGACGCGCCGTCCTTCGTCACCTCGTAGCGACCGTTCCCGGCGTGCGTGGTGAACGTGGGCTCGTTGACGTTCACCTCGACGGTCTTGCCCTTCAGCGGGCCGTCGGTGATCGCGATCTTGCGCATGTTGTCCATGGTCAGAAGTCCTCGCTGGTCTCGCCCATCGTTGGCTTCGCTTCGCCGGCCTGCTTTGACCGGTTGCATCGCGTGTGCGATGGCTGACAGTTCGTCGGATCGAGGAGCAACTCAGGCTTCCCCATGGCGAGGCACCGCTTCCGGCTGATCTTGTGATCGAGCTCGAAGCTGTTCGATGTGTTGCGTGGACCGTCGCACTCGATGTCCGCCTGACCGCACAGCGCGCACGGGGTGTTGCGCGCCCGCCACTCGGCCTTGAGCGTCGACCGCAGCTCCTTGTACGCACGAGAGTGGATGACGTCTGACACGGTGCCCCTGGTGGAGTCTGTGCCCCGCCGCGCATCACGGCAAGTCGCCCGGTATCGTTCCGGCATGGAGATCGTTCTCACTTGCCTCTACGTCCTCGGAGCTTTGCTCACACTGTTCGGTGCCGCCAGTGTGCTCCGGATCGTGATGAGGTCCGGGACTGGATACGACGCCTTGGACGCGTTCGCGACCCACGGGCTCGGGCGTGGACCCGTGCTCCGAGGGTTCCTCATCGCTGGCGCTGGGATCGTGCTGTCCACCGTCGCGAGCGTGTGGTCCCTCTGGCTCTAGGACTCCAACCTCGACCTCTCGTGCCGGACCGCGCCCTGCCTATAGACAAGCGGAGACCACTCAGAAACGACGAAAGCCCCGCCGGATCGGCAGGACTTTGGTCATAGTTCAGGTGCAAGCACAGCTTAACACACCATGTGGACACGTTTGACATGTTTTGCCGTCAGGTGCGGCACGGCGGCGACGGGGCCGCTGCCGGACCCGCCTCCGCCAGACCTGCTAGCCCGTGTACAGGTCGTTGTAGCGCTGTTCGAGTTCGACGGTGTCCATACTCTGGAAGGTGAACACGCCGCCTCCGGCAGGGGTAGCTACAACCCACTGATCGACATGAACGACGAGCGTGAACCAGATTGGCTCGTCGCCGTTGCCGATCATGTCGGGCTCTCCGCCGTTCGGGAAGAACTGCGGTGCGGTGATGCCGCGGTCCTGAATGAACTGGAGGACCTCAACATCGTTGGAGCCTGTGCGCTGGATAGCGGTTGAGATGGGCGGGTTTGGGATCAGAGAGCGAGTCGTCATGTTGTCAGAGTAGCGGCGGCAACTGACGTCGCAGCGCTCAAACAGCGGCTATCTCTTCCAGCACGAATACGACAAACGCATCGGTGTTGGCGAAGTAGTTCGGATAGGCCGATTGGATCTGCCCCACCCTACTGACCGAGATCAGAACAGCGTCAACGTTGTCATCGTTCACGGCCTCGATCAGAGCAAGATGCCCTTCGGCCTCCGCCTGGGTCTCGAACACAGATACACCGATCTGCCGAATGTTCCGCCAGAGCTTGAGCACCATCGTCTTACGCCGGTCAGACTTGGGGAGAGCGGTGAGGTGAGTGACGACAGCACTGTACCCACCGAGGAGGTGCGTGACGCCGTGTCGGCGTTCCAGCTCGATCAGTTCGGCTCGCAGCTCGGCGACGCTGCCTTCCGCACCGACAACCGGGGGCGTGTCCTCCCGAGCCGCCATGAGTGAGCCGACGACCGCGAAGTAGCGCAGCAAGGCAGGCTCGGCCTCGTTGTACTTCAGGCGGCTCCCGGAGAACAAGTCCATCGTTTCGACGGCAGTTGCCCAAGCATGCTGTAGCTCTGACCGCACCTGAACTTCGATCTTCAGCCCGCGATACGCCATTTTGATCGCGCCGTACTCATAGACCAGGTGCACACCGCGATAACCGGTCTGCTGCGGCTCCGCGATGTAGTCCTTGCTACGTATGATCTTCGTTCGAGGCCTTGCCGACTGGAGCGCTTCGACGATCGCATATACCTCGCCGACGCCCGCGACAATGACTCTGCATCCGCCGAGATCCTGCATCGTCGTGACGTTCATATGCGGTTGACGGGTGAGCTTGTCGAGGATCGTTGGAAGTCGCTTCAGCCGGCGCGCAACCACCGCATCAGGCGCGATCGCAATCGCCTTGTCCCGAACATGCATGGCTACGGACAGCAGCGGATAACCGTGCGCGCTACGATAGTTGCTGAGCTTCGCCCGCGCCTCTTCGATTTCCGCAGCGTCGCTCTCCCCTCGACCGATAACCCCGCCAGCGCGCCTAACCTGCGTGCGAGAATGCTCGGGCACCGCCCAGTTCGTCATGCTTATGAGGGTACAGCCGTCGGCACGTCCTACCCGCCCTGCTCCATTGGCGAGAGTTGCACTCCGAGCCACCAGCATTCGTCGGTCGGGCTAGTTCCCTCTGAGTGAAAATGGCCATTGGTTAATTCCCAATCTGTGCATGCTTGCGTGGGCGGCCGCGACGCGACCGCATCTTTTTCTCGGTGGCGAGGACGTCCGCGGCACGGAATCGGCCGGCGAGCGGCTTCAGGTCACCGGACTCCACCCACCGGCGGATGCGGCGCTCAGCAGATGCGAGCGCCGCATCGCCCTGGATGCGTTTCGCGGCCTCCGTGAGAGTCAGCCAGGTACTCATGCCGCCTCTCCCCTCTTCTGTGCTGCGACGGCGAGAGCTTCGTCTTGCCAGTACCTGCCCATCTGCGGGGTGAGGAGGTTCTGCGTCACCCAGTTGCGTACCGTTCCTGTGGTGCGCTCGACGAGGCGTGCAGCATCCGCGAGGGTCAGCCACCGCGGGTCATGCGGTCGAACCTCGACCGGGACCGGCTCAGCGAACACGGACGCCCACAGACCGCCGTCATCGAGCGAGTTCGCTTCCCATCCGCAGCCGAGCGTCGAGCAGCGATAGCGACTCGGGCGGCGGTTGCGACCAGGCTGGATGTGCACCGCCATGAGGTTGCAGTCCGGGCACGGCGCGTTCGCCCAGCGTGGCTGATCGTCGAGCGAGTAGCGCGAAGCGGCATCCGCGATGCTCCACCGCTCCGGCTCTCCGCGGTGCACGTCGAGCACTCCCTCGCAGAGCGACCCGATCTGATGAGAGTCCTTCGCGAGATGGTCGAGGTCGAGGAGGATCACCTCGGCACACCCGTTGACGTCATCCCAGGCGGATGCTGCGTCGATGCCTGCCTGGAGCCCTTCAGCACGCCACGGGTGCCCCTCGCCGAACTGGACATACAGCGCCCACGCTCGCATCGTGCGGACGATGTCGTCGGAGGCGTCGATCAGATCGGCGGCCACCGGCGCGGGCATCTCAGGGCGGGACGAGTCGACGCGGATGCGGTCGTACGGCGTCGCCTTCGTCGGGTCCGCGATCGAGCGAAGATGGCCGACGAGATCCGCGGCATCCTCGAGGTGACGTCGCAGCGCCCGGTAGCACCGCTCGCAGAGCAGCATCCCATCGCGCGCTTCGATCTGCACGCACCCTCGGCACGATCCATCCTCGCGGCCGAAGTCCGGGCAGGCCGCCCAATGCTCACCCTTCACCGCGCATCCGCAGACGCAGTAGCGCTCAGCCATGTCGAACTCCCTCTGCAGTCCGCCTGGCCGTCGTCATCCCCGAGCGGCGGCCTCCGACGAGCGTGATCGGCTCGCCCGAGAGCGCACGCACCGCGACATCGCGCTGCCACGGCATCAGCTCGATACCGACGCTCTTGGCGAAGGCATCCACGAGGTCGGCGTCCGTCTCTTCCGGCTGGTCGGTGCAGACGCAGTCGACCTCCTCATCCGGGTCACGGGACACTATGAGTGACAGCTTCCCGTGGCACCACTTGCATGTGTCGTGGCCCTCAGAACGGTTCATGATGCTGTCCTCCTTTGAGCTGCGGTCATTGATTCGCGGCGGATCCTGTATGCGGTCTCTCGTGGTGTCTCGTCGGCCTCCGCGAGCAACCGGAGCCGGAAGCTGCGGTCTCTCGTGAACTGGGCCGTGGTCAGGTCGATGAAGTCGAGGAGCGCGTCAGAAGGGCTCATCGCTCCATCCCTCTCCCTGTCTCATGTCCCAGCGGCGGATGTCCAGGAAGTGCTTGTTGCGGAGCCGTGCGTTCTGGCAGGCGATGCAGGGTTCCAGCACTCCCCCGGAATGGTCTGCGCAGAACGGGTTCGGTGGGAGCACTTCTCGCGACATGCGGGCCGACGGAGTCTCGCCCTCGCCCGCACGCTCGCCCTCCCACGCACCCTCGCTCTCGCTCTCCCGCTCGCTCCCTCTCTCCCCCGCCAGGAGTGACTCGCGAGGCTCTCGCGAGCGCCTCGCGAATGGCGGAGGCTCCGGAAGCTCGGACTTCGTCGGCCGGTCGATGCGACCCCAGTGCGTGAACACGTACAGGGAGGCACCACGGTCCTCGTAGAGCGTGAGCACTTCCGCTTCGGCCAGCTCGAGCAGGTGATCCAGCAGTACGGACTCGGTCACGTCGGACTGCTCCGGATACACGTCGGCGAGGATCTGCCTCAACTCGACCACGGCCGCGGCCGTGGTCGTCGGCATGCATCCGAAGCCCCTCGGCGGTCGCTCTCAGCGCCGGCGGGAACCGTCGGATCTGCCGGAACGCCTCGACCGTCAACGTTCGTGGTCTGCTCAGCGTCATGGCGGATCGTGCCCCTCAGAATTGCGTCTACTGCTGCCGGGAGTTCGTTGAGCGGAACTCGGTAGCACTCGGTGTACCCACGGCCGCGGCGCAGGATGATCTCGGATTCGTCGGCGGTGGCGAAGGCGCGCGGCCAGGTCTTCGCGAGCTCGCGGAGCGCATACGGCTCCCACCCGGCAGGGCTGTCGCGCATAATCATCAGCACCTCGCCGCCAGGGTCGACCATCTGACAGATGCGAGAGTCGCGCCACATGATGCCGACCTTCAGCACCTGCTTGGCAAGCCAGTACACGGCGTAGACCGTGCCGATCGTCGGACGCTTCATGCGACACCCGCGATCGCGCGAAGCCGCCATTGCATCCACTGGTCGCCGTAGACCGAGCAGCCCATCTCCATCGCCACGGCGGGAGAGATGCGGATCCGGTTCAGGCCCTCAAGGCGATACCAGGCGAAATCGTGCGGAAAGTAGACAGGCACCCGCTCAGGGCACGTCACCCAGCGGCGGACCTTCCACCTGTTCGCGAGCGCCTTCATCTGCAGCTCCGCCTCGCACGCGCCGTTGCAGATTATGCAGAGGCTGAGGCCGTCGACAGTCGTCGGGATGTTCTTCGAACCGCCTGCGCCCACCGCACGGCGGTGCTGGAAGGTCAGCTCGAGCGCACCGCACATCACACAGCGGTAACCGTCACGGGTGTAGACGCCCCGGCGGGTCTCTTCTGTCGGCTTGGTCATGCGATCACATCCCCGTGCCAGAGGAAGTCACCGAGCGGACGATTCGACCACACGACTTCGATCACGTCGCGATCCAGAGCGTTGTCTGAGCGTGCGCTGATCTGGACCTGGTGCCAATCGCCGAAGAGCGCTTCGTAGAGCGAAGACGAATACCCCGAGAGCATCACTGCAGCCGAGCACTCGCGGAGTGATGCGGCCATGTCCCGATGGTCGGATTCGGTCATCTCGTGGGCGTACCGGGCCCCGCGTCGGGTTGAGTGCACGTAGGGCGAGTCCACGTAGAGCATAGCCCGCGGCGACTAGGCCGCTCGACGATCCACCTGCGCCGCAGAAAAGATCTGTGACGGTAAGTCCGTTCCACGGCACCTCGGGATGTGCATATCCGGGCGTGGCGCTCATCGGTTCTCCCCCATTAGAGTGCGTGGATGGCACACAAGAACCTCGAAGAAGCGATCCATGCAGTACAGGCGGAGTTGCGCTCGTTGAGCGACTACTCCCGTCTCACTAAGGCTGACGAATACACCCAGGAACTCTTCGGAGTTGTGGACCAGCTGGCGAACATCGTCGAGGCACTGATTCGCGATGTCGACTACCCAATGAAGGATGGTCAGTCTCTTCGCGCTGAGTAGCATCGACCAACGCCCCGGTAGAGTGCGGGCATGGATTCCGGATGGGCAGTTGTACTCGGAGCTGTGATCGCGCTCGCTGGATCCGCTGTGATTCCGTGGATTCGCGAAGCTCGAGCGGCTCAACGCCGTCAGGAGCAACTTTCCGCCGATCGGCTTCGCGACGCGATCGTGGAACTCCTCGCCGTCAACGCTGGTATGGCAATGGCTGTGATCAGCATCAACACCGAAGTTCTTCGGAGCACGTACGCGGAGCGGCAGCGAGCTGCGACGCGTCTTCTGCTGGAAGTACCGCCTCACGAGCGCCAGCACATCAGCGGGCTGCTCTCCGAAGCTCTTCCTACGCCCACCGCAACGGGTGGCGGTGAGCCCGGCACATTGCATATGACCCATGCCCTGCAGGAGGTGCTTGTCCTTTGGGCATCTGGTCAGCTCGATGCCGCACACACCGAAGACAAGCTGCGCAGCCTGCTCCCGCAGTCGTCCTGACGCCCGGTGGCGACCGTGCTGCGCGATGAGCTCGGCGTCGAGGCGGCGAAGAATCAGCTCGGTCACGAGTCGGAGCGCAAGACATTGAAGCACTACGCCGACGAGGTGCACCGCGGGCCTGCTGCGGACTTGTTCTGTCGAAGTTGTTCGTCTGAAAACCATGAGTAAACAAAGAACCGCCCCGATTCCGAAACGGAACCGGGGCGGTTTTCTTACGTCTGAACTGGGATTTCTTGTGCCGACTACAGGACTCGAACCTGCAACCCCCGTATTACAAGTACGGTGCGCTACCAATTGCGCCAAGTCGGCTGACATCACCAGCTTACCGATGACATCGACCCCTTTTTGACCTAAGGGGTGGGTGTAGACGACGCACTCGGCGTCGGAGTCGCTGTTTCACGGGACGCATCGCTTGCGACGCTCAATACAAATTGTGAAAACTCGGCCGGATCATCGAGAGCGCCGACGTATGCTTCACCATTCGCGACCACCATGGGGGTCGACGTCAACACGAGGTCGTCAGAGCCCGCAAGCGGACCCTCCAGCGCACGAGTCGTTGCTTCCTTTGCCCAACCGACAAAGTCGCCTTCTTCGATGCAGGATCGGACCACCTCGGTGTTCTCCGCCCCTACAGCGCCAGCAAGATCGGCCAGCTCCTCGTCGGAGAACCCATCGCTACCGACCTCTGGCTGATCGTTGAGGAGATCATGGTTGAACGCGTAGAACTTGTCAGGCGCGTGAGTGGCAACGCACGCCGCAGCTGCCGCAGACCGTTGCGAGTACTTCGTGCCGTTTGAACTCGCGGTAAGCAGCGCCACGGGGTGGTAGCTCACCGTCACAGCGCCTTCATTAATCCAGCCAGCGAACTGGCGGGCGTTCGCACGCTCGAACGTGCCTGCATCGGGCGAGAGGTAATCCACATACACGTGGATCTCGACCTTGTTAGAGTCCGTTGGCTCCGGCGTAGGAGTTTCGGTCTCGCCCGCCTCCGCTGATTCGTCTTCCTCAGCTGCTGGCGTCTCCTCGGAGGAGGCGACCGTGGAGATCTCGGTGACGACAACGCCGTCTGACTCCATTCCCGTCGGAGTCAGCCGCGGCTTGGATACCTGGGCCGATACCGCGACGGTTACAGCGACACCAATCGCACCGACGGCAGCCACCGCAACGGCTCCGATAATGATGCGTCGCATCAGTCGCGCCCTGGACTGCTGGGCGTGCACTTGCTGTGCTTTCTCCCGCACGGCCTCACGTGAATTGCGAGGGGTGGGGACGTTCGGCGTTTCGTCGCTCGACATCGTTCCTCTTGAAAGTCTCCGGGGGTCCGGGTTGGCCCCGACCGCCGCTCACCGACGATCGCCGCTGTGCGCGGCCGAGTTCGATGCTAACGAGTGAGGCTGAGAAATACCCAGGTGCCGCCTTCCATGTCATACTGATTCCGACCCGATGGCGGGTCACGGTGACTCATACCACCGCTTCATCACGAAGGACCGTCCGGCACGTACCTGCCGGTGAAGGAGAAATGACCATGGCATCTGTAACTTTCGACGAGGCCACTCGCCTGTATCCAGGTGGAACCCGCGCGGCTGTTGACAAGCTCAACCTCGAGGTCGGTGACGGAGAGTTCCTCGTTCTCGTCGGTCCTTCCGGTTGCGGAAAGTCGACGTCCCTCCGCATGCTCGCTGGCCTTGAAGAGGTCAACGCAGGGCGCATCCTTATCGGTGACCGCGACGTCACCGATGTTCCACCGAAAGACCGCGACATCGCGATGGTCTTCCAGAACTACGCGCTTTACCCGCACATGACCGTCGCCGAGAACATGGGCTTCGCTCTCAAGATCGCCGGCGTCGGCAAGGAAGACCGCGCATCGCGTGTTCTCGAAGCCGCCAAGCTCCTCGACCTTGAGGACTACCTGACTCGCAAGCCGAAGGCTCTCTCCGGTGGTCAGCGTCAGCGTGTCGCCATGGGCCGCGCGATCGTTCGTCAGCCGCAGGTCTTCCTCATGGACGAGCCGCTGTCGAACCTCGACGCAAAGCTCCGCGTGCAGACGCGTACCCAGATCGCTGGTCTGCAGCGCCGCCTCGGCGTTACGACCGTCTACGTCACACACGACCAGACCGAAGCTCTCACCATGGGTGACCGCATCGCCGTCCTCAAGGACGGACTGCTGCAGCAGGTTGGTTCGCCACGCGACCTGTACGAGAAGCCGAACAACCTGTTCGTCGCCGGCTTCATCGGCTCGCCCGCTATGAACCTCTTCCCCGCCGACCTCGCAGAGGGTGGCATCCGCTTCGGCACCGAGGTTGTTCCGCTGGACCGCGACACGGTCGGCCGTGCCCACGGCTCGCAGGTCACCGTCGGTGTACGCCCTGAAGACATCGTCGTGGGTCCTGCAGACGGCAAGGGCATCTCGGTTACTGTCGACCTCGTCGAGGAACTCGGTGCTGACGGCTACCTGTACGGTCACGCAGACATCAACGGCAAGCGCGCCGAGCTCGTCGCTCGCGTCGATGGCCGCAACCACCCGAACGCCGGCGAGACCGTCACCCTGGCGGCAACGGCTGGCCACGTGCACGCCTTTGACATCGAGTCTGGCGACCGTCTGAACGACAAGCCGATCGTCTCCGCCTGATCGGATTCATAGACGCGGCGCAGGCTGACTTCGGTCGCCTGCGCCGCGTCTCTTTTCTGTCCACCACTTGATAGGCCACCGGATAAGGGAGCGCCATGCAAGACTCGCTGCGGATCACCGCGAGCAAGATTGACCCGGGGCTGCTTGCCCTTCCGTGGTCGACGACGCTTGCCAAGTGGCCCTCTGAGCACATCGTTTCGCTTCCCAAGGGACTTTCTCGTCACCTCGTGCGCTTTGCCGATCTCTCAGGCCGCGTCGTTGCCGTCAAAGAGACCACGGCGGAGATGGCCCAGCGCGAGTACGACATGCTCGGAAACCTGGCACGCCTCGACGTCCCCTGCGTTGACCGTGTCGCCGTTATCGCCGGTCGAACGGACAGCCACGGCGAGGCGCTTCCCGCGGCGCTGGTCACGTCGCACCTACGCTTCTCGATGCCCTATCGCGCACTCTTCACGCGGGTCCTGCGACCGGACACGGCCAACCGACTTGTCGATGCCCTCGCCCTTCTGCTGGTGCGTCTGCACAACGTCGGGTTTTATTGGGGCGACGTCTCGCTGTCCAACACACTTTTCCGACGTGATGCAGGTGCCTTTGCTGCCTATCTCGTCGATGCTGAAACCGGCGAACTTCACGAAGAAGGACTGACGCCTGGCCAGCGTGCCTACGACCTCGATCTTGCCCGCACGAATATCGCCGGTGAGATTATGGATCTCGCCGCAGGCGGACGTCTGGAGCACGGCGTCGATGCGGTTACCATTGCTGATGGGATCGTGTCGTCGTATCACTCGCTGTGGGCGGAGCTGACCGCACAGGAATCGTTCTCCGCTGCCGAAACCTGGCGCATCACCGAGCGCGTGGAGCGCCTCAATGCCCTCGGGTTCGATATCGACGAGATGTCGATGTCGACAACTTCTGATGGAACCGTCGTAGAGATCCAGCCGAAGGTGGTCGACGCGGGACACCACCAGCGTCGACTGATTCGCCTCACCGGCCTGGACGTAGAAGAGAACCAGGCACGGCGCCTCCTCAATGACCTCGATGAGTTCAGGGCGCGCTCAACCAAACAATGGGCTGATGAAGAGATGTATGCGCACGAGTGGCTCACCCGAGTATTTGAGCCTGTGGTGCGTGCGATCCCCTACGAACTGCGCACCAAGCTCGAGCCGGCAGAGGTGTTCCACCAGGTGCTGGAACACCGCTGGTACCTTTCGCAGGCGCAGAACCGGTCGATTCCGCTCGCAGAGGTGCTCACCAGCTATATCAACGAGGTTCTGCGGCATCGACGCGACGAAGCCACCATCATGGGGCCGCCCACCGAGACCATGAGCCTTCCCGTGGTCACCGGAGCAACGCCAGTCTCCGAAGACGACGAGATCGATTGGCGCGACCTCGTCTGAGTTGTTGAAAGCTCAGTAGCCGACGGCGAAGCGTTCGCGCCGATGGTTTCCCTGTTCGATCTCATCGATCACGGCAACAGCGAAGTCTGCGCCAGAGATCGAGGACTTGCCCTCTGCGTCCCTGACGATCACTGCGCCACCGTCGCGATAGTGTCCGGTTCGTGCACCTTCAGCCCAAGGGCCAAAGACCTCTGGTGGGTGCACCAGGAACCAGTCGAGATCCGCGCTCTTCGTCTCCAGGAGCGCGAGCGAGTCGATGCCCACCTGCGCCTCGTGTTTGTACTCCTCGGGGAAGCCATCGTCAAACAGACGAGGCCCGCCAGGGGCCACCAGGCTTCCGCCTGCGCCACCGATAACGCCCAGACGGGTTTCGGTACCCGTCAAGCGGTTGGCGAGACTGTCGAGAGCTTCCACAACACTGTTCTGCATGTCCCCACGGGGCGACAACGCTGAAACAACGGCATCGGCACCTTCGAGGGCCGGGGCGATGGAGTCAAGATCGAGGGCGGAACCCTGCAGGTAGGCAGCGCCTGCAACAGGGTTCTTAGGCTCCGAACGCGATAGCGCGATCATCGCGTGACCGCGAGAAACCCCCTCAGCCACAATGTGTCGCCCTGCGTACCCTGTGCCCCCAAGAACAACGATTTTCGCCATGCGTATGCCCTACTTCTTCGCCGCGCGAATCGAGGCGACTTGGTAGAGCGCAACAGAAGTCGCGATACCGGCGTTCAGCGACTCAGTGGCGGCCGAGATCGGAATCGAAACGATCTGGTCGCAGGTTTCAGACACCAAACGGGAGAGACCCTTGCCCTCTGAGCCGACGACAATTACGACAGGGCGGTCAGCCAGCTTCAGCTCCGGAAGGGCGATGTCACCATCGCCGTCCAGGCCGAGTACGAAAACACCCTGCTTCTTGAACTCTTTCAACTGTGTGGTCAGGTTGGTCGCCAACGCCACTGGCGTCCGTGCCACGGCCCCTGCACTGGTCTTCCAAGCGGCGGAGTTGACGCCAGCAGAGCGACGCTGAGGCAGGATCAGTCCGTGACCACCAAAAGCAGCGGTCGAGCGAACGATGGCCCCCAAGTTGCGCGGGTCTGTGATGCCGTCCAGTGCGACGAAAAGTGGCACTTCACCGCGGGCAATGACGCTCTCCAACAGGTCCTGCGGGTGAGCGTATTCGTAGGGAGGTACCTTGATCGCGACGCCCTGGTGCACGCCGTCGAAGCCCGCCATCCGGTCAAGCTCCGGACGGGTGACCTCCATCACCGGAATGCCCCGGTTGGTGGCAATCGAGAGCATTTCCTTGACGCGATCGTCCATTTCTACACGCTGTGCGATGTAGAAAGCCGTCGCAGGGATCTTCGCCCGTAGCGCCTCAAGCACCGAGTTACGGCCGGTCACATTCTCGGTGTCGTCTCCAGCCTTCGCCTTTGACGAGCGGTTCGCACCGCCACCAGAGTTGGGTCGGCCGCCGCTTGGGCGCCCCTTGCCGCCAGACGCGGCGTAGCGCTCGGCCGCTGCCTTGCGCTTTCCCGCCGGGTGCCAGGCGCGGTCCTCCGCCTTGGGTGTGGGCCCGCGACCTTCGAGTGCTTTACGCCCGAGGCCCCCTGTGCCCTTTGTGGGTCCCTTTTTGTTTCCCTTGTTTGCGCCGGGGCGCTGTGGCTTAGCCATCGATACTCCAATGAGTTCCGGCCGGAGTGTCCTCCAGCGTGATTCCTGCGGCAGCAATCGCATCTCGGATGCGATCGGCAGCCGCCCAGTCTTTATCAGCGCGCGCCTGAGCGCGCTGAGTAATCAGCGTCTGGACGAGAGTGTCCAGAGAGTGGTGCGCAGCGAGATCTCCCCCACTCGACATCAGCTCATCGAAGCCGAGCACCCGGACCATCGCGTCTACGCCGGCGAAGGCCGCCAGAGCCTCCGCATCTTCGCCGTTGTCGATAGCGGTATTGCCCCGACGCACCGTTTCATGCAGCACGGCGAGGGCCTGCGGCACACCGAGATCATCGTCCATTGCGGCAGCGAACGCCTCAGGAAGTGCTGCGGCCTGTGTCTGATCGGCGGCGCCAGCGAGTGATCGCTGCACGCGCTCGATGAAGGTACTAATGCGCCCCAGCGCCGCTTCTGCCTCTGCCCACGAAGACTCAGTGAGGTCGAGACTTGAGCGGTAGTGTGCGGCGGCGAGCGCATAGCGCACCACCATCGGCTCGTACGCACGGAGAACATCGGTTGCGAGCGTGAAATTGCCCAGAGACTTCGACATCTTTTGACCGCTTACGGTCACCAGGCCGTTGTGCACCCAGTACGCCGCGAAACCATGGCCTGCGGCGGCCGATTGTGCGAGCTCATTCTCATGATGGGGGAAGCGCAGGTCGAGCCCACCGCCATGAATATCGAACTCCGTGCCCAAGTAGCGCTTCGACATTGCAGAGCACTCGATGTGCCATCCAGGACGACCTGGACCCCAGGGCGACTCCCAGGTCGCATCCGCTGGCTCTTCTGGCTTCAGACCTTTCCAGAGGGCAAAATCTTGCGGGTTGCGCTTGCCTCGCGGATCGGCGTCTTCCGCTGCTTCCATCGCATCGAGTGACTGATGGCTGAGCGCGCCGTATTCAGCCCACGAGCGCACGTCGAAATAGACATCGCCTGATCCGTCCGGCGCGACGTACGCGTGACCGCGTTCGATGAGCTCAGCAATCAGCTCTTGCATCTGCGGAATCGACGCCGTGGCTCTCGGTTCGTAAGTCGGAGGGAGGATTCCGATTCCCGCGTATGCCGCGTTGAACTCGCGTTCCATCCGGTAAGCAAGCGCCCACCATGGCTCGGTTGCCGATGCGTTGGCCAATACCTTGTCGTCAATGTCTGTGACGTTGCGCACGAACGTGACATGTCCGTAGCGGTGCTCAAGCCAGCGACCCAGAAGATCGAAGCTGAGCGCTGCCCTGAGATGGCCGATATGAGGGCCGGACTGCACGGTGGGTCCACAGACATACATCGTGATGTTCTCGGGATCGAGAGGCACGAAGTCGCGCAGTGTTGCGGCGCGGGTGTCATAAAGGCGGACTGTCACCGCTCAAGCCTACTCGGGGAGTGCTGAGCGTCTGCCCTCGACAGATTATTCTCGCGGCACGTGCGAGTTCATATCGTTGTCCCGCGGAAGTATCGAGGCGATCGCTGTCACCGCAATACCCTCGCCACGGCCAGAGAAACCAAGTCCATCTGTGGTCGTTGCCGACACTGAGACGCGCGCGCCGAGCACGGCAGACAGCACTCGTTCTGCCTCTGCGCGCCTGCGGCTGAAGCGTGGCCGATTTCCTTGCAACTGCACAGCAACGTTGCCGATCTCGAAGCCAGCCTCGGCAAGCATCTCCCGCGTTCGAGAAAGAAAGACCTCAGCATGGGCGCCCGCGTACTCGGGGTGCGCGGTCCCGAAGTGCTCTCCGATGTCGCCGAGACCCGCCGCCCCCAGGAGGGCATCCACGATCGCGTGCGCGACAGCGTCGCCGTCTGAGTGTCCGGACAACGGTTGCTCCCCCGGCCACTCCAGGCCAGCAAGCCACAGATTGCCTTCGCCGCCGAACGCATGCACATCGGTACCAATGCCGACCAACGGAATGCCCACGGCTCTGACAGGAGGTGCCAGCAGCTGTCGTGCACGCTCCAGGTCGGCAGGTGTGGTGATCTTGAAAGCTCGCGCCGAGCCTTCAATGTGCCGCACAACATGGCCGGCAGCGGCGAACAGCGCGGCGTCGTCGGTGTACTCCGCGTCAGCATGAAGCGCTTCGGCGTAGGCGGCTTCCAGTAGCGCACGCGGAAAACCCTGTGGCGTCTGCGCTGCGGCGAGCTCGGAGCGATCGACCGCGGCGACGACCGTACCGCCCGCGACCTTCTTGAGTGTGTCGATGACCGGCAGAGACGGTATGACGCCCGTATCCGCCGTGACCGCCTGAGCGACGGCATCGATCTGAGAGGACGGAGTGAGCGCTCGAGCAGCGTCGTGCACGAGAACCGTGTCGACATCGGCCCACAGGGCTGCGAGGCCTGCTGCCACTGACAGTTGCCTGGTCGCGCCACCTGTGACGACGCGTCCCAGATCGGCACGGTCACCAGCTGCTGCGCGCAGCTCGGTCGCGGCTTCACCCTCTAGTCCCGCCGGTGCAACAACGATCACCTGGGCGGGCATCGCGGCGAACACACCATCAAGGGCGTGGCGGAGCACAGAGTGGGCGTCGATGCCGACGAAAGCCTTCGGTGCGCCAGCGGCAAGTCGTGTACCTGAGCCAGCAGCGACCACGATGATCGCTGTGTGCGGGACGGGGAGGATAGTCACACGATCACGTTACCGGCGAAAACAACGAAAGGCGGATGCCGAAGCATCCGCCTTTCGTATGTTAAAGCTCTTAGGAAGCGAGGACCTCGTCGAGCATTGCGCCCGCCTTATCCTCGTCAGTCTTCTCCGCGAGTGCGAGCTCGGAGATGAGGATCTGACGAGCCTTCGCCAGCATCCGCTTCTCTCCTGCGGAAAGACCGCGGTCCTGATCGCGGCGCCACAGGTCGCGAACGACCTCGCTCACCTTGATGACATCGCCGGAAGCGAGCTTCTCAAGGTTTGCCTTGTAACGGCGTGACCAGTTCGTGGGTTCTTCGGTGAATGGTGCGCGCAGCACCTCAAAGACGTGATCCAGACCCTCTTGCCCGATAACGTCACGAACGCCGACGAGGTCGACATTCTCGGCAGGAACCTCAATAATGAGATCGCCCTGGGTGACGTTGAGCTTCAGATATTTCTTCGCCTCACCCTTGATGATGCGCTCTTTGACCTCGATGATGGTCGCAGCGCCATGGTGGGGATAGACGACAGTCTCGCCAACCTCAAAAAGCATAAAAACGTGTCCTTTCGGCAACCTCAAGGATACCACAGGGATTATGCGCTAAGGTACGCGCCCCTCGTGTCCGTGTGGCCGCTCCGACTTACCCATAGAATGGATGCGGATATCCCGCCGGACCTCAGGAGGACCCGTGAAATCGCGCCTTGTTGCGTCTGCAGCCCTCAGCGCCCTCGTTTTAATCGGCGCGACAGGGTGCACGTTCATCACCCCCCAGTCGACGAAGGTCGAGTACGCGGCATCCGACGGAGTGAATATCTCTGACGCCGACGGCCCGATCGACGTGCGCAACGCTCTTGTCATCGCCACCGAAGACGGCTCGACAGGCAACCTCGTGGCGGCCATCGTGAATCCTACGGACCAGCGCGCCACACTCACCGTGTCGTTGGAGGGCGTCGAGCCGCTCACCATTTCCGTCCCCGCGGGTGACACCATGAGCTTGGGGGCTGACGCGGAGCCGCTTCTTCTCGAAGGCCTCGACGCGAAGCCGGGCGCGACCGTCGAAATGCACTTTCAGTCTGGCGACTCTGCCGGCGTAAAGGCAGAAGTGCCCGTCCTCGACGGCACCCTCCCCTACTACGAAGACCTGGCACCGTCGGACGAGAACTGACCACTCACTGACCACGAGAAGAGGCCGGCACCCTGTGGGGTGCCGGCCTCTTCTCGTTCGTCTTCTCGTCACCCCTCGAAGCGATACCCCAGACCTCGGACGGTCACGAGCATCACGGGATCACTGGGATTCTCTTCGATACGCGAACGGATGCGCTTGATGTGCACGTCGAGCGTCTTCGTATCGCCAAAGTAGTCGCTCCCCCATACCCGGTCGATGAGCTGACCACGAGTGAGCACGCGCCCCGAGTTGCGCATCAACACCTCCAGCAGTTCAAACTCTTTGAGAGGCATGTTGATCTGATCGCCAGCGACGGAAACTGTGTGCCGGTCGATGTCGAGCGACACACGCCCGCCATCGAGCACTCGTTCGTCGAGTTCGCTATCTGCCTGCACGATCCGGCGAAGCACCGCACGCATGCGCGCGAGCAACTCTCGTGAGGAATAGGGCTTTGTAATGTAGTCGTCTGCCCCGAGCTCAAGACCCACGACGATATCGACTTCGGAGTCTTTTGCCGTGAGCATGATGATCGGCACGGCAGAGGTGGAACGAACCTGTCGGCACACCTCAGTGCCCGGCATGCCTGGCAGCATCAGGTCGAGCAAGATGATGTCGGCCCCGCGCTCCCGGAAGGCGGTGAGAGCGCCTGGACCGTCCTCCGCGATTTCGACCTCGTAGCCTTCACGGCGCAGCAGGTAGGCAAGCGGATCTGCAAGGTCTGGCTCATCTTCGACCAGGAGGATACGGGTCATACTTTTTCTCCGTTTCGGGCGTTCGCAGTCGCAGCGGCTTTGGCTGCTTTGCGCTCGCGCTTCTTCTTGCTCTTCTTGCCACCACTGGACTTTTCCGGCGCATCGATCAGCGGGAGCCGGATAGTAAAGGTCGAGCCGCGGCCAGGCCGCGACCACAGCCGCACCTCACCGCTATGGCGCTGGATGGCGTGCTTGACGATAGAGAGACCGAGTCCTGTGCCTCCAGTACGCCTGGACCTCGCCTCGTCGGCGCGGTAGAACCGTTCGAAGATGCGCTCACGATCAGCTTCGGCAATACCGATGCCCTGATCGGAAACAGCGATCTCGACGACCCCGTCTTCTGCACGCACACCCACGCCCACCCTGGAGCCGCGAGGCGAGTACACGATGGCGTTGGCGATGAGGTTCCCCACCGCTTCAATCAAGATCTGAGGATCACCCCGCACCCACACGCCGCGGTCGCCGCCCCTGGCGAGGTCAACCTCTGCGGAGTCTGCCTGCACGACGTGCGCCTCGATGGAAGAGGCGATTACCTCATCGATCGAAACGGGGCCGACAGATGTCAGACCGTCTTCTGCCTGCAAGCGAGAGAGGCTCATGATGCGGCCGGTGAGCTGGCCAAGCCTGTTTGCCTCCGCCGAGATCCTGGCCGCAAATATCCGCACCTGTGCGGGGTCATCTGCGGCGGACTCGATGGCTTCGGCGAGCAAGCTCACTGCCCCCACCGGCGTCTTGAGTTCGTGACTGGTGTTGGCCACAAAATCTCGACGCATCTGATCGAGCCGCTCCTGCTCTGTGACGTCACGAATGATGAGAAGCACCATTCGCGTGCCGATCACGCTCGCACGAGCGGAGACGAGCCGAGGGTCCAGGCTCAAGCCTCCCCTGGTGATGCGCATCGACTCCGTCACCGAGTCGCCAGCGGAGCGCACTCGGCGCACCAGCTGCTTCAGCTCCGGGTTATCCACCGTCGAGCCGACTTCGATGCCGAAACGTGTGGCAGCATCCGATGCGGCGAGCACCAGACCGGAGGCGTCAACGACACCTGCGGCGTCGTCCATGCTACTCAGCACATCGGTGATGCCTGCGGGAATCGCGAGCGACGTCTCCTCCTGCACCCGTGCTCTGGCGCGATACGCCCAGACGACGAGGAGGGAAAGTCCCACACCGATCACCAGCCCAATGGCGAGTGAAGACAGCGCGAGCTGCGGCAAGGTCATGCCCTAAGCGTAGAGTGCGTTCACCATCCACTCGGCGGGTTTACGCGGCGTAGCGGCAAGACGAGAAGTACTATTCACATGCCGGGCACCGTTCGTTAACCTTCAAGGCACACAATCGCTTCGGGCCTGTGCGGGAGCACAGACCTACTCTCGTGCGGACGACCCGCCGTCTTGCGCTGACGCCACAGCCGAGCACCGAATGAAAGGTTGCGCCCCATCATGCGCGAAGTCTTCCACCAGTCCCTTGAGGACCTACAGTCCCGTCTTGTGGAGATCGCTGACCTCGTCACGGTTTCTATCGACAAGGCGACACGGGCATTCGCTACCAGCGATGTTGCCCTCGCCGAGGAGGTCATTGCCGACGACGCGAAAATCGACGAGTTGGCCGTCGCATTGGACGAGCAAGCCATTGAGATCCTCGCCCGCCAGCAGCCTGTCGCTCGCGACCTGCGCATCGTCGTGACCGCGCTCCGGGTGAGCGCATCGCTTGAGCGCATGGGCGACATGTCTGAGCACATTGCGCAGCTCGCACGCCTCCGTTTCCCCGAGCGTGCCATTCCGAAGGGCCTGAAGGGCACCTTCGTAAAGATGGGTGAGCTGGATGTAGAAGTTGCCCGCACGCTTTCTGAGCTGCTCCGCACGCAGGATCTCCGCTTTGCCGACGCGATCCGCAACGCGGACGACGATGTCGATGAGCTGCACGCGACGGTGTTCGAAAAGGTACTCAGCGACAACTGGAAGGGCGAGGCGACGGCCACTGTCGATGCAACGCTAGCCAGCCGGTATCACGAACGTTTCGCCGACCACGCTGTGGCCGTCGCGAAGAAGGTCGTCTACCTCGCTACCGGCGACTGGGCTGTCGAAGAAGACGACATCCCCTTCGCCGTTGAGCAGCAGGGACTTGAGCTACAGGGACTCGACCAGCAGAAGCTCGAACAGCAGAAGTTTGACCAGCAGAAGCTCGATTCTCAGGGCTTGGGTCTCGCCTAAATAGCGTATAGCTCACACGACGAAGCCCCCGGTGCCATGTGCACCGGGGGCTTCGTCGTGTAATCAGCGGGGCTGCTACTTCTTGCCCTGGGAGGCGACTGCTGCCGCGCCGGCCGCAGCGGCCTCTGGGTCAAGGTATCGGCCAGGACCGGTCGGTACGTTGTTCTCGTCCAGCTCGTAGACGAGCGGGATGCCTGTGGGGATATTGAGCTCAGCGATGTCGTCGTCGCTGATCCCCTCGAGGTGCTTCACGAGACCACGCAGTGAGTTGCCGTGGGCGGTGACGAGCACAGTCTTGCCTGCCTCGAGGTCAGGAACAATCGCTTCTTCCCAGTACGGAAGCATGCGGTCGATGACGAGCTTGAGCGACTCGGTGCGCGGCACCTCGCCGTCGATGCCCTGGTAGCGCACGTCGTTGACCTGGCTGAACTCGCTGGCATCGTCGAGCAGGGGCGGTGGCACATCGAACGAGCGACGCCACAGCTGGAACTGCTCCGGACCGAACTCTTCGAGAGTCTGCGCCTTGTCTTTGCCCTGGAGAGCACCGTAGTGACGCTCGTTGAGTCGCCAGGTTCGGGTCACCGGGATCCACAGGCGGTCGGCTGCATCGAGGGCGATATTCGCCGTCTGGATAGCGCGACTCAGCATGGAGGTGTGCAGAACGTCGGGGAGGATACCGGACTCGGCGAGGAGCTCCCCGCCGCGGCGTGCCTCCTTTTCGCCCTGTGCGTTGAGGCGGACGTCCACCCAGCCGGTGAACAGGTTGAGTTCGTTCCACTCGCTTCGGCCGTGGCGGAGCAGGATGAGGGTACGCGTCGCTGTCATATCGCCAGTTTATCCATCGGGAGGCGGGACCCTGGTCGGATCCTGAAAGGATGGAGAAATGGCGCATGCTCCCCTCGGTCGACCGACCCGCGGTACGACAGGGACGAATCGTCTGAGGCGCAACGATCGCTGGATCGCCGCGTCCGATGCTCTACGCCGATCATCTGACCCTCTGGTCATCGACCTCGGCTTCGGCGCCAGCGGTGTGACCGCATTCGAACTCGCCGCACGCCTCGTCCGCGTGCGCAACGACGTGGAAGTACGCGGCCTAGAGATAGACCCCGCCCGTGTGGCCTCAGCCGATGCGCAGCTTCTCGAGGTGCGTGCAGGTCACTCGCCTTTCCCGGTGGACTTGCCCGTGTCTTTCGCACGCGGCGGCTTTGAAGTGCCGCTCCCCGGTGGGCGACGACCGGCGGTGATTCGCGCCATGAATGTGCTGCGCCAGTACGACGAGGGCGACGTGGCTGATGTGTGGAGCCGCATGACGTCGCGCCTTCACCGCGATGGCCTGCTGTTCGAGGGGACATGTGACGAGATTGGGCGCGTGGCGAGCTGGATCGATGTGGGCTCCGCTGCTGTGCCGTTACGCTTTACGATTTCGCTGCGCCTCGCGGAACTGGAGCGCCCGAGCATCGTCGCTGAGCGCCTACCCAAGGCACTGATCCACCGCAACGTGCCAGGAGAGCGAATCCACGCCCTGCTCGGCGACCTGGATCGGGAATGGGAGCATGCGGCTGCCCTCTCCACTTTCGGAGCGACGCAGCGCTTCCTGGCCGCTGTCGCCGCGTTGCGCGATCAGGGCTGGCCAGTGCTTGGCGGACGCAACCGCTGGCGGCTCGGCGAACTCACCTTGCCGTGGGCTGCAGTGGCGCCACTCGCTGACGAAGTCAGGCTTCGTTGAGAGGTGCGCGCGGGTCAGGCGCTGAAGGACGCCGCGACAACCGTGTCAGCCGCGGGATGTCGGCGGTAGCGCCAGCGTCGGCTGGAACGATCACCTGCTGAGACGCGGCAATGTCGATGCCGTCTGTACGCACGACCAGGTCGCCAATGGGCGCGCGACGCGCCAGGATGGCGAGCGCAATGGGGCCGTCTTCATGATGACGCGCGACGGAGGTGAGGTGTCCGACCTCGTCTTCGCCTGCGAACACAGGAGCACCGGCCTCAGGGAGCACTGCATCGCTACCGTCGAGGTGGAGCGCGGCGAGACGACGCGGAGGATGCCCCAGATTATGCACTTTGGCAACGGTCTCTTGACCGCGATAGCAACCCTTGCTGAGGTGCACCGCGCTGCGAATCCAGTCGGTCTCGTGTGGCAACGAGCGCTCATCAACCTCGGTTGCCCAGCGCGGACGCCATGCCGCGACGCGGAGTGCCTCTGCCGCGAGGAGACCAGCGAGAGCGTCACGATCGATCGAAGCGACGAGCGCTTCTGCGGCGTCTTCCGTCAGGATGGCGATGCGCCAGGCGAAGTCTGTTGCCGGGTGTTCGACAATTTCGGCGTATTGGTGCCCGCCCACGCTGATGCGCTGCCACGGATCTGCCCACACGAGGGGCACATCGTTCGGTGCGAAGGCCACCGCTCCCACCGTCGATGCAATCGAGCCGCGATCGAGGTACCCCACCAGGACGAGGTCGGCGCGAACGTCAACCGAAGCCTGGGTGCGGAACTTCATACGCGTGAGCCAGCCTGCAAGAGCTTCGGCATCACCAGCGTCAGCGATGAGCCACGTCGATGCGCCGTCATCCACAACGCCCGCCGCATGCTGGACCCGCCCCTGGGGATCAAGCACCAGGAGCTCTGTGCCCGCCCCTGGCGCCAAATGCCCGACGGATTGAGACGTAACCGAATCGAGCCAGCTCAACCGCTCAGGCCCCGCCACCTCGATCACCGTGCGATCACCGAGTGGCACGAGGGCGTTGCCATCTGCGAGACGCCGTTGCTCGCGGAAGGCGTCTCCAAAGTGCGCGATCAGGTCACCGTCAGAAACAGCACCATCAATATCGGCAAAGTTGCTCACATCACACCTTGGCCAAGCGCGCCGAAGCGTGCGAGCGCAGCGGTGTGCCGAGAGCGGCGATGTCCCACGCCCACAGCAGATGAGCGTCAACGAGTCCGTACATGCGTGACGATGCCGTGTGCGCCTTGGCGCCGGCGCTTCGCACGATGGCATCAGAGCCAATGTCGACGCGCGGACCGTTGATCTCACCGAGGTAGAGCTCGAGTGCCCCATCGGCGTGAGCGATCGACACCTCGATGGGGAATCCGCCGCTGGATGCGCGTAGCAGCTCAACGTCGTCGACTGTGCGCGTAGGAGAAGCCTCTGTCGGGGGCAACAGCGCCGGACCAGCGTCTGCCGCCGTTGCGGGCCGCGCGAGGCGCCAGAATCCTGTTTCGGCAAGCAGAGCGCCTGCGGGCTTCTCGTCTTCGGTGAGGAGAGTTGCCGTGCTGGAGTAATTCAGAAAGGGACCGCCGTCGTGGCTGAAACTGACCCGCTGGGTGAACTCACCCTGCAGTCGCTCATCGCCGACGGGATAGTCGATAACGCCGGTGCCTTCCCAGACACCAATGAGCCACGTAAAAGGAACGAGGTCAGCGGGAAGGTCGGTAGGGAGGTCGAGCACCATCGCGTTAGCGCTGGCCGCGGAAGAGGTTACGCAACACGACTGCCGAGACGAAGACGATAGCGAGGCTCGCGAGTCCCAGCAGGCCGATGAAGAAGATTTCGAGCGCCAAGAGGTCCATGTGCTCCACCTTACCGCGCGCAGCGGATATCAGGAGGGGATCAGCGCCGCGAGACCGAAGCCAATCGATACGAGCCCCATAAGCAGCAAAGCACCGGTGACGCTACTGGCCACTCGAAAAATAAAGCCCTGGGTACGCCCGTACCAAAGCTGCACCGCGAATGACAGCAGTACTGCACCGCCAAAGCCCACGAGCAACCAAGGGACTCGCCACTCCTCCGGAACAAAGATGCCGATGGCAACTGTCGCGAGGAATGCCGCCGCCCACACGACGATCACGCCGACGAACGCGTTGCGAGGTGCGAGTGCTGGATCCGTCATGTCACCATTGTTGCGCATCAGGTGCCGGTATCATGGCGTCACGACGTCGATCCGCGTCGATAAGGAGTGCGCGTGGCCCAGGTGCTGGTTCTGACCAACGCTCCCCTCACGGAGCAGGTACTGCCCGCCTTGGAGCTGTTGAGCCACCGGGCGCGCCAAATTCCGGCCGAGCCGGCGCAACTTGTCAATGCGCCAGAGCACGAAGTCGTGATCGTCGATGGACGGCACGATCTCGTCGCCGCGAAGTCGCTGTGCCGTTTGCTGGGGGCTACCGGTCAAGATGCTCCCCTTCTGCTCGTCGTCACAGAAGGCGGCATGAGCGCCCTCTCCGGCGACTGGGGTATCGACGATGTGCTCCTCGCTACCGCAGGACCTGCCGAAATCGACGCCAGACTTCGACTCGCACTCGCCAGACACGACGAGGTTGCTGAGCCCGCGAGCGTGCAAGCCTCCGGTGTCACGATCGATGAGCAGTCATATTCGGCGAAGCTTCGGGGCCGCCCCTTGGACCTCACCTACAAAGAGTTCCAGTTGCTACATTTCTTGGCCACACATCCCTCCAGGGTTTTCACACGAGAGCAGTTGCTCAGCGAAGTGTGGGGCTATGACTACTTCGGGGGCACCCGCACAGTCGACGTGCATGTGCGCCGGCTCAGGGCGAAACTTGGAGACCAGGAACAGATCATCGGAACGGTGCGCAACGTCGGCTACCGATTCAACGTCAACGACGACGAAAGCCTCGCCAGCACGGCGTAACGATCGGCTCTGTTCACACGCGCGTCACCTCTCGGTGCTTAGATATACGACATGATCGATCCCGCACTCGCCGATGCAGGCCTCGGTGACGCCGAAGACGATGACTTCGACGCCATCGAGTCACCAGACGCCCTGCTTCCTGACCACCGTTACCTGGATCGTGAGCTGAGCTGGCTCGCGTTCAACCAACGAGTGCTTGAGCTGGCGGAAGACCCTTCGCTCCCAGAACTAGAGCGAGCGAACTTTCTGGCGATTTTCGCAAGCAACCTCGATGAGTTCTTCATGGTGCGTGTTGCTGGACTGAAACGGCGCATCATGACGGGACTCGCCGTGCCGACCAACATTGGCCGCTCCCCCGTAGACGCCCTTGCCGATATCTCTCGCGACGCGCATGCCCTGCAGCTCCGGCACGCCGATGCGTGGATCTCTCTCGTGCGCCCGGCACTTGCAGAATCCGGCGTCGAAATCACGGACTGGTCAGAGCTCACAGACGGCGAGCGCGCTGCGCTTTCCGAGTACTTCCAAGCCCAAGTTTTTCCGGTGCTGATGCCGCTCGCTGTCGACCCGGCGCACCCGTTCCCCTACATTTCGGGCCTGTCGCTGAATCTCGCCATTCGCATCCGTAATGCCAGGACCGGACGCCAAGAGTTTGCGCGCCTGAAGGTGCCTTCCATGCTGCCGCGGTTCGTTGAGGTTCCTCGTACCAGCGAGATCACGCGCTACCTCAGCCTGGAGGAGCTGATCGCGAATCACCTCGGCGATCTCTTCCCCGGAATGGAAGTTCTCGACCACCACGCCTTCCGGCTGACACGCAATGAAGACGTCGCTATCGAAGAAGACGAAAGCGAAAACCTCATCCAGGCACTCGAGGCTGAGTTGCTGCGCAGAAGGTTCGGCCCGCCGATCCGTCTCGAGATCACAGACGACATGGATGAAGTGACGCTGGAGCTACTTGTGAAAGAGCTCGACATCACCGACCAAGAGGTGTACCGCCTCCCCGGGCTGCTGGACATGCGCGGCCTCTTTGCCCTGTCGCGGATCGACCGCCCAGATCTGCGCTACCCCCCTCACCTTCCGACCACCGCTGTTGCCTTCCAGCCGGGAGACAGCAACACCCGTGCCGACATGTTCAAGGCCATTCGTAAGGCAGACGTGCTCGTACACCACCCATACGAATCGTTCACCACGAGTGTGCAGGCGTTTTTGGAGCAGGCGGCCAGGGACCCGCATGTACTTGCCATCAAGCAGACGCTCTATCGCACCTCCGGTGACAGCCCCATCGTGCAGGCGTTGATCGATGCTGCGGAGGCAGGCAAGCAGGTCTTGGCGCTCGTCGAGGTGAAGGCACGCTTCGATGAAGCGAACAACATCGTCTGGGCTCGCAAGCTCGAAAAGGCTGGCGTGCACGTGGTCTACGGGCTCGTGGGGCTCAAAACCCACTGCAAACTCGCGCTCGTGATCCGTGAAGAAGACGGAAAGCTGCAGCACTACTCCCATGTCGGCACCGGAAACTACAACCCGAAAACCAGCCGCATCTACGAAGACTTCGGGCTGTTCACCGCCGATGCGCAGGTGGGTAAAGACCTCACACGCCTCTTCAACGAGCTCAGTGGCTACGCGATTGAGAAGAAGTTCAAGCGCCTCCTCGTTGCTCCCCTGCACTTGCGCAAGGGCCTGATCCGTCAGATCGATACCGAGCGCAAGAACGCGGAGGCAGGCAAACCAGCCCACATTCGCATCAAGGTGAACTCGATGGTGGACGAAGAGATCATCGATGCGCTGTACCGGGCGAGTGTCGCTGGGGTGAAGGTAGAGGTATGGGTGCGTGGCATCTGCAGCCTGCGCACTGACCTTGAGGGAATTAGCGACAACATCACCGTTCGCAGCATCCTCGGACGATACCTAGAGCACTCTCGCATCTTTGCGTTTGAGAACGACGGTGATCCGCAGGTATTCATCGGTAGCGCCGACATGATGCACCGAAATCTCGATCGCCGTGTAGAAGCGTTGGTGCGAGTGACTGACCCCGCGCATTTGAAGGAACTTCTTGCCTTCTTCGACCTCGCGATGGACGAAGGAACGACCTCCTGGCACCTCGGTGCCGAAGGAGTGTGGGAGCGCCACGCCGTGGACGCGGACGGAAAGCCACTGATTGACCTGCAGGATAAGACCATGGGGTTGATCCAGCGGCGACGCCGCGCACGGGCGGTTCGATGACTTCGCGGCAGCTACAGCTTCCCGCCGACTCGATTACCGACTCGAAGTGGACAGATAAAGCCGTCTACGCAGCCGGAGCAGTGGTGTGGCGCCTCATCGACGGCAAACTGCGAGTTCTGCTGATCCACCGCACGAAGTACCGCGACATCACGCTCCCCAAGGGCAAGGTGGATCCGGGAGAGATGCTCGCTGAAACTGCGGTGCGCGAAGTGCACGAAGAGACCGGTGTCCGCGTCTCACTCGGTGTTCCTGTGGGGGTGAGCCGCTACCACCTTGCTTCGCAAAAGCAGAAAGTCGTGCACTACTGGGCAGCGGAAGCGACCGAAGACGCGATCAGAGAATCGACCTTCGTGCCCAACAAAGAGGTCGCGGCAATCGAATGGGTGAGCCTGAAGAAGGCGCGCTCGCGGTTGAGCTACCCCGTTGATATCGAGATCCTCGACATTTTCTCCAACCTGGTCGACGACGGAGTGCTTCGCACGTTCCCCGTGATCGCGTTGCGGCACGCCAAAGCCACCCCCCGTTCTGAGTGGGACGGCTCGGATGCAAGCCGTCCTCTGACGAGCCGCGGGCAAAAGCAGGCGAAGTCCATCGTTGGGCCGTTGAGCGCTTTCGGAGTGCGGAAGATTGTGACCAGCGACGCCACCCGCTGCGTCGAGACGATCACGCCACTGGCGAAGAGCCTCAAGCGCAAAGTCGTCGAGACAGCGAAGATCAGCCAGGACGCCTGGGAAGACGGAGAATCCGACCTTCGCTCCGTTGTCGGCCGCCGAGTGCGCGCGGGTAAGCCTGCGGTTCTGTGTAGCCACGGCCCTGTGCTTCCAGGGCTGCTCACCGAGATCGCCCTCGCTACCGGCACCGTGCAAGGTTCCTACGTCGGCAGCGCATCAGACCTCGAGCCCGCCGCATTCTCGGTCGTACACCTGTCTGCCACCAATCCCGGATCCGGGATCATCGCGATCGAGACGCACATTCCCAAGGTCTGACGCTTCGACAGGCTCAGCGACCAAGGGTTGACGCTTCGACAGGCTCAGCGACCCAGTGGCGGGCGCTTCTACAGGCTCAGCGACCAGGGGTGCGGAAGACAGAGCGTCGATAGTCGTTCACCTTGCGTTTACCTGCACGGGAGAGTCTCGTTAACCGTCGCCCATAGCGTCACTGTGTGCCCTGCACCGGGCCCCACCTCCATCCAAGATCGAAGGATCCACAGTGAAGATCTCCCGAATCGCACGAATCGGCGCCATTGGCGCCGTTGCCGCTCTCGCACTCGCCGGCTGCGCCGCGAACGAAGGTGGCTCCGATTCCACCGGCGAGTCCACCGACTCCACCCTGTCCGGCACCATCGACGCAACAGGCGCATCGTCGCAGGCTGCAGCGCAGGAAGCCTGGGTCGCAGCGTTCCAGACTTCAAACCCTGACGTGACCGTCAACTACGAGCCCACCGGCTCCGGCACCGGCCGCGAGAACTTCCTCGAGGGCGGCAGCAACTTCATCGGTTCCGACCGCGCATACAACGACGAAGAGGTCGCCGCTGGCGGCTTCGGCGCCTGCATGTCAGACGCCATCGTCGAGGTTCCCCTCTACATCTCCCCCGTCGCTGTGGCCTTCAACCTCGAAGGCGTCGACACCCTCAACCTGGACGCGGCAGCAATCGCAGGTATCTTCGCTGGCACCATCTCGAACTGGAACGCCCCGGAGATCGCCGAGCTGAACGACGGCGTCGAGCTTCCTGACCTGGCTATCTCGCCGGTGCACCGCTCCGACCCCTCCGGCACGCAGGAGACCTTCACCAAGTACCTCAACTCGACGGCCGGAGATGTCTGGACCTACGAGCCCGCCGACGTCTGGCCGATCCAGGGCGGCGAAGCTGCACAGGGCACCTCCGGTGTGAAGCAGGCCATCTCGGCCGGTAACGGCGCGATCGGCTTCCTCGACGCATCGCAGGCAGAGGGCCTCGGCCAGGTTGCCGTGGGTGTCGATGGTGAGTTCGTTGCATACTCGTCTGAGGCTGCTTCGAAGCTCGTCGAGAACTCGCCCCTCGTTGAGGGACGCGGCGACGGAGACCTGGTCTTCGACGTTGACCCAGCCACCGCTTCGGACGGCGCTTACCCGATCGCCCTGGTCAGCTACCTGATCGGTTGCGAAGAGTACGAAGACGCCGCCGTTGCAGAGCTCGTGAAGGAGTACTTCTCCTACATCGCGAGCGCTGAAGGCCAGGACGCTGCCGCGGACAACGCCGGCAGCGCCCCGATCTCGGATGGCCTGCGCGAGCAGGTTCAGGCCGCGATCGACACGATCAAGGTCGGCTGATCCAGCCGATCGGCTAACGACGGTGCCCTCGCGTCCTACGGGGCGCGAGGGCACCTCCTGGTCAGCATCAGATCCATCTCGACCCGGCTCGAAATAGGGAGACCATGAGTACGACCGCGCAGGCACCGAAACCGGTGCCCAACGAGGCGCCGTACGCCCCCATCAAGGCCAAGCAGCGACTCGGCGACCGGGTCTTCTCCGGCACCGCGCTCGGGGCGGGGATCATCATCCTCATCGTCCTGGTGCTCGTCGCGGCCTTCCTGTTTATTCAGAGCATCCCGGCGTTCCAACTCGACACCAGCGACAACCACATCCTCCAGGGCGAGTCCTTCTGGGTGTACGTCGGACCGCTTGTCTTCGGAACGCTCTGGGCCTCGTTCATCGCCCTGATGATCGCCGCTCCGATCGCTATCGGTATCGCGCTGTTCATCTCGCACTACGCCCACCGGCGGTTGGCAGCGCTCCTCGGCTACATCATCGACCTGCTGGCCGCTGTTCCCTCCGTGGTCTTCGGACTCTGGGGTGGCCTGGTGTTGGCACCTCTCCTCCAGCCGATCTACGCCTGGTTGAACACAAACGCCTCCTGGGTGCCTTTCTTCGGCGGCCAGGTTTCTTCCACTGGCAAGACGATCCTCACCGCAGCACTTGTCCTTTCGGTGATGTGCATCCCGATCATGACGGCCATCTGCCGGGAGATCTTCTTGCAGACGCCGAAGCTGCACGAAGAGGCAGCGCTTGCTCTCGGCTCCACCCGCTGGGAGATGGTGCGGATGGCCGTTCTCCCCTTCGCACGCGGCGGCATGGTGTCTGCTGCGATGTTGGCGCTCGGCCGTGCACTGGGAGAGACGATGGCCGTGACGATGGTCCTTTCCCCGTCGGCTGTTGTCAGCTTCTTGGTGCTCACCGCCACGAACCCCACTCCGATCCCTGCGAACATCGCGCTCGCCTTCCCTGAAGCACACGGGACCGGCGTGAACACGCTTATCGCGACCGGCCTCATCCTCTTCATCGTGACCTTTGCGGTCAACGCGCTGGCGCGATGGATAGTCGCCCGCCGCGCCGAGTTCTCGGGAGCGAACTGATATGACGACCATGACTGCCGCTCCCGTCGCGGCCAACCACGCGTCTCTCACCTCAGGCAAGCTGCCGAAGTGGGCACCCTGGGCCCTGCTCGCCGCATCGTTCGCGATCTCCGCTGCCGTGTTCGCAGTGGCCGCTGCCGGTACCAGCCTCGCCAACTTCAACATTGCCGGAGCAGCGATCGTCGGCATTTTGCTTTACATGGTGATCATCACCGTGATCTCGTCCATCGTGGAGAGTCGCCGCAAAGCCATCGACCGTTTGATGACGGCGCTGGTCGCAACCGCCTTCCTGATCGCCCTCCTTCCGCTCGTTTCCCTGCTGTGGACCGTTGTCACCAACGGCCTCGAGCGGTTCGATGCCGAGTTCTTCAGCCACTCGATGCGCAACGTCGTCGGCGAGGGCGGCGGAATCGTTCACGCCATCTGGGGCACGGTGCTGGTGACGCTCACCGCCACCGTCATCTCGGTACCGATCGGCTTGATGACCTCGATCTACCTGGTCGAGTACGGTCGCGGAAAGTTGGCGAAGGGCATCACCTTCTTCGTCGACGTGATGACCGGTATCCCTTCGATCGTCGCCGGTTTGTTCATCTACGCCGTCTTCGCGCTGATCTTCCGCCCCGGCGTCTCGATGGGATTCATGGGCGCACTCGCTTTGGCTGTCTTGATGACGCCCGTGGTGGTGCGCGGTAGCGAGGAGCTGCTCCGCATCGTTCCGAATGAGCTCCGGGAAGCGGCTTATGCGCTGGGTGTCCCGAAGTGGCTCACCATCCTGAAGGTGGTGCTGCCGACCTCCATCGCCGGCATCATGACCTCCGTGATGCTCGCCATCTCCCGCGTCATCGGCGAGACAGCCCCGTTGCTGCTCACCGCCGGCTTTACGCAGAGCATGAACCTGAACATCTTCAACGGACAGATGATGACCCTGCCGGTGTTCGCCTACAACCAGTACATGAACCAAGGAACAAGCCCTGATGCCGCTGTGGCGCGTGCCTGGGCCGCCGCACTCACCTTGATTCTCATTGTTATGGTGCTGAACTTGCTCGCGCGTCTCATCGCGAAAATGTTCGCCCCCAAAGTCTCCGGCCGCTGAGCGCCCGACCACTCAGAACAGGAATTTCACGTGTCTAAGAGCATCGAAGTCAACGACCTCAACGTCTACTACAGCAGCTTCCTCGCCGTCGAAGGTGTCTCCCTCGACATCCAGCCCCGCAGCGTTACTGCCTTTATCGGCCCGTCCGGCTGTGGCAAGTCCACGTTCCTGCGCACGCTGAACCGCATGCACGAGGTCATCCCCGGCGCCCGCGTCGAGGGCGAAGTGTTGCTTGACGGCAACGACCTCTACGGCCCCGGCGTTGACCCCGTACTCGTGCGCCGCCAGGTGGGCATGGTCTTCCAGCGCCCCAACCCGTTCCCCACAATGTCGATCAAAGAGAACGTGCTCGCCGGCGTGAAGCTCAACAACAGCCGCATGTCGAAGAGCGACCAAGACGCCCTTGTCGAGAAGTCGCTTACCGGTGCCAACCTCTGGAACGAGGTGAAGGACCGCCTTGACCGCCCAGGTTCTGGCCTGTCTGGCGGACAGCAGCAGCGTCTCTGCATCGCTCGCGCGATCGCTGTGTCACCGGAGGTTCTGCTGATGGATGAGCCGTGCTCTGCCCTCGACCCCATCTCGACCTACGCGATCGAAGAGCTGATCGGCGAGCTCAAGAATGAGTTCACCATCGTGATCGTGACGCACAACATGCAGCAGGCCAGCCGCGTGTCAGACAAGACAGCGTTCTTCAACATCGCTGGCACCGGCAAGCCGGGCAAGCTCATCGAATACGACGACACCAAGTCGATCTTCACCTCCCCGACCGTCCAGGCCACCGAAGACTACGTCTCCGGCCGCTTCGGATAACCTCCGCGGTCGCTGCCACCCAAAACCCAGACCATCCGCGCTTCGCGCGGTGTGTTGCTCACCAACACACCGCGCTCACGCGCGAAGGTCTGGGTTTTGTTGATTTCGGCCGGAGCTCAGTTTTGCTGCACTGATTGCGGGCAGGGAGACGGGGTGCACATTCTTCGGATCAGCGGTTTGTGCTGAGGTCGAAGACGCGCAGTATCGGGCGATGTCTATCGTGCGAGCACCTGTTGTATTGCGTTCGTTGGGCCGGATGGCACGCACCTCCGAGCTGCACGCACGAGGGGTGCGCCACGCGGAACTTGCGCGCGCAGTGCACACCGGAGAGGTACTGCGTCCGCGACAGGGTGTCTATGCGCTCGCGGACACGTCCGAATCTTGGCTCCATGCCGCCTCTCACGGCGGAACCGTCGGATGCGGTGCAGCGGCGGCGGCGCACGGGCTTTGGGTGCTCAATGTGCCAACAGACCACCACGTCTGGATGGGAACGGCAGGGACTCCACGATCGGAATGTCGCGATTGCGTGCTGCACTGGGATGAAGGGCACGTGCGGGTCGGAGAACCAGCACCCGTCGCGAACGCGCTCCTGCAACTGGCGCTGTGTTGCGGGATTGAGTGCTTCTTCGCCGCGCTCGAATCCGCGCTCCGGAAGAGCATCCTCTCCCCCGGCGCCTTCTGGTGGCTGCGCCGACACGTTCCGCTCTCGATGCGGTGGCTCCTCGCTTTCGCACGCGCCGACGCCGACAGCGGGCTGGAATCGATCCTGCGGCTTCGGCTGCACCTGCTCGGGATCATCGTCAGAACCCAGGTGTCGATTCGCCAAGTGGGTGAGGTTGATTTCGTCATCGGCGATCGCCTGATCATCGAAGCAGACGGTCGCCAAAACCACGAGCGCGAGAAAGAGCGCGACAAAGATCTACGACGTGATGCTGCGGCCGCAGCCGCCGGATACACCACGCTCCGCTTCAGCTACGCCCTCATCGTGAATGATTGGGCCTTGGTGATAGCCGCAATTCGTGGAGCGATCGCCCGCGATGCCCATCTCGCACCCGCATCTTGATTCCCCATCGCTCACAAAACAGAGACGCAGCGTGCCGCGCGCGGCGCGGCGACGCACGACACACGCAACCACGCACAGGTGGTCTCCGTTTTGTGGGGGGGTGGGGGTGGGGGGGGGGGTGGGGGCTAGGTGCGGGGGGAGAGGAGGTAGGTGTTTAGTTCGGTGGTCAGGGGGGAGTTGAGGGGGATTTCTGTGCCGTCGATTGCGGTGATGGGAGCGGCGAGGCGCACGCTGGAGACGAGCCACGCTCCGTCTGCAGCGGTCAGGTGTGAAGCGGGGATGCGGTCGTAGCCGACCTCAAAACCGCGAGCCTCCAGGTGCTCGTACACGCTGAGTTGGGTCGTGCCATGCAGAATCCCGCCGTTCGGCGCGGGGGTGATAAACGAGTCACCGAACCGCAAAATGAGCGAGGCCGTGGGCGCTTCCAGCACGAAACCATCGTTCGACAGAAAAATGGCGTCGTCTGCTCCCCTGCGTCGAGCCTCGCGTAGCGCCGCCATGTTGACGGCGTACGAGAGCGTTTTGGCCCCCAAAAGCAACCATGGTGCGCGCTCCGCCGCGTCGAGGTCATACCCGCGGTCGAGGGTAACCACGCGCACGCCGTTCTTGCGCACCTCAGCGAAATCCGTTGCGGGGGCCGCCGTCACCCACGCAGTAGGCGTGGGTCCGTGTTCGACACCGCGGCTGAGAATGAGCTTGATAACGGACTCTCCCCCACCCACTTGGCTGGCCGCGCGCTCGATCGCTTCTCGCCACTGCGGAAGGTTCGGCGCAGGAAGATCGCACAGACGAGCAGAATGCGCGAGCCGCTCCAAGTGCGGAACAACCTCTTGCGCGTGCCCATCGACGACGCCAATCGACTCGAAAACGCCGTCCCCGCGCTGTGTACTCAGCTCTCCGACGCTGAGCGCCGGTGCCGCCGCATCCACCTGCTTGAACGTGTCAGCGAAGTCGGAGCGGTGCTCGTCCGCAGCGACCGGATCGATCATAAGTGCAAAGCGCCCTGTCATGATCTGAGCCTAAAGGTCGGGAATACCTCCCCGCTGATGCCGTTACAATTTAATGGCCGGGCCGCATAACCCCGGGCTCCATTTATTGCCGCTTCGAGCGGCCTTCCGCCGAGAGGCGTTCTTGCGGCCCGGTCTTTTTATGTCTAGCCGTCGCGCCGCGTCAGGCAAGAGCGCCGGTACGCCACAGCGCCGCGGCCGCCGTGAGGTCTTGCGCGTAGCTACTCAACCGAGACGCCCGAGTGGTCAGATCGCTCGCCCGTCCAGGCTCGGTGGGCTCGTAGTCGTCGGCTGCGTGGGTTGCACCGGAGGCTTGCACGCGACAAAACGCGCCGGCCCTCTCCAAGGCGACGGAGAAGTCGCCGCGAAACGCTCCCCGCAGAATGGTGTCAATCAATACCACCAACTCATCTGGGCTCGCGGGCACAGGTGCTCCTGCGATCGCGGCATCTGCGGAAGGCAACTCGATGCGCCCTCGGTCATACAACAGTGCTGCAGTGTGCGGATCGCCATGGATCGCGAGCTGCAGTACATACAGCTGCCACAGCGCTCCAGGCAGTGTGCGTGCGGGGGCTTTCGACCACAGTTCGGCTATCTCATCGATGCCGTGCTCTGCGGTGAAGGCCACCAGACGCTCCGCACTGACGCCGCTCTCGTCGGCACGGACGCGGGTGAGCAAAGCCGATGCCGTGGCATGAGCGACGCGGGACTCTTCGGCCGGGTCGTGCGCGCTGACCATGTTGTCGAAGGCACTTGCGGGGCGTCGTACGGGACGGTGATACTGCTCGGGCATCGTTCCAGGGTACGCGCGATGCGCGGCGCTCAGGCCGTGGGGATGACGATCACAGGGTCAGAGGTGGGCTTTCCTGTGGGAGAGCCTCCTGCCTCTTCGATCGTGACGGCGATCGCGTCACCTGCCTGCATTTCACCGGTGAGAAGTGCGGTTGCTTCGCCGTCGTTCACATCGAACACACCGGCCGAAACTGGCGTTTCGCCGCGCACGAACCAGAGTTCGTACGACTCTTCATCGCTGACCGCGGGGATACCGTCGGTGACGAGCACAGCCTTGCCCACGGAAGCCGACCAGTGGGCGGTGGCGGTGCCGCCATTATCGAGATCGACAGAGGCCTGCTCCGAATCTCCCGATGCTTCGATCTCTTGCAGCGCCACCACGCTTGCCGGACGATTCAACTGATCGTTCAGAGCGACAGCCCCCACTCCCACACCGACCAAAACAGCCAGGCAAGCGGCGAGGGCAAAAACGGTGCGCGCCCAGCGGCGCGGTTTGCGAGGCAACACAGGCGTCGCATCGTGCGGCACCGCACTCGATGCGTCTGCCTGATCGCCCGAATCTTGCGGAGTATTCGCGATCTGGGCCAGCAAAGAAGACCGGATGTGTGCCGGCGGAGCGACAGGCTTCACTCGATCAGCGAGTAGCGCCGCTGCTGCCACGTCTGTTTCCGCAGCCTCGTTTCGCTCCGGATGCGCAGAGAGGGCCTCGCGGAAAAGGCGCTCATCTTCAGCGCTCAGCGAGTTCAGCGCGGCACCTGCCGCGAGTTCGTCAAAGTCTTTCTCGTTCATGCCGTCACCCCCATCGCCGTGCGTAGACGGGTTAGTCCATCTCGCATCCGTGTTTTTACTGTCCCCAGTGGTGCGCCCACCAGAGCCGCTATCTCGTTTTGACTGTAACCGCCGTAGTACGCGAGAACGAGTGCTTCGCGTTGCGCTTCGGGTAGTCCCGAAAGTGCACCAACGACTTTCTCTCCCTCGATTCCGAGTTCAACCTGTTCCGCGACGCTGTCATGCGCGACGCCTACTTCTTTGAACCCTGCTCGCATATCCCGGTCGGCACTCGACTGCGACGCTCGCACCCGATCGACGGCCCGGCGATGAGCGATTGTCATCACCCATGCTCGCCCTTGACCTCTGTTCGGAGCGAAGCGCGAAGCGGATTGCCAGATCTCAAGAAAGACCTCTTGCAACACCTCTTCGCTCTGCGAACGGTTAACCAGAACACGAAGGATCAGACCGAACACACGAGAGGAGAGCGTGTCATAGAGAGTCGCGAAGGCAACCTGATCACCGGAGGCGACGCGGACGAGGAGGTCGGCGACAGCATCCTGCGTCGCTCCGTCCTCTGGAACGTCAAACCCGTCGATAACCATCTCTATAAGCATGCCGTATATCGGTGCTGATCCGGCGTAGGCGGCGCACGAGTCGAGAGGATTGTTCCCCATGTTTTCGCCGGTTTCTGGGGCGTCTCCGAACTTTTCTGAAAATTTCTCAGATTTCTTCCATCCAATCTCGGAAGGGCTCCGAACAGCTGTCAATGCCACGGAGAGGCCGTGGCTTAGTCCTGAAGGAGCTCGACATGTTCAGCACCAAGAAGAAGGTCACCGCAGCGATCACCCTCGGCCTGGCGGGCGCATTCATGCTTTCCGCTTGTTCCACGGGTGCCACCACGGAAGAGTCGGCAGAGCCAGCGGCCCCCGAGACGTCGGAGTCGACGCCCATGGAGATGGACCCGGCCGCCAACCTCGTCGGCGCTGGTTGCGCTGCATACGCAGATGCCGTTCCGGATGGAGACGGTTCCATCGATGGCATGGCCCAGGATCCGGTAGCAGTGGCGGCATCGAACAACCCGCTGCTCACCACCCTGACCGCCGCAGTGAGCGGACAGCTCAACCCGGACGTCGATCTCGTTGACACGCTGAACGGCGACGAGTTCACCGTCTTCGCACCGGTGGATGACGCTTTCGCCAAGATCGACCCTGCCACCATTGAGGCACTCAAGACCGACAGCGACACCCTCAGCTCGATCCTGACCTACCACGTGGTGCCTGGCCAGATCGCGCCGGAAGACATCGCTGGCATGCACACCACCGTTCAGGGCGCTGACCTTGAGGTCACCGGTAGCGGTGACGACTGGATGGTCAACGACGCAACCGTCGTTTGCGGTGGGGTTCAGACCGCTAACGCGACCGTTTACCTCATCGACACGGTGCTGATGCCCCCGGCTTCCTAAGCTCGGGATGGCCGGGAGGAGGACCCGGCACGCGCCCTTCTCGGGGGCAGGGGGGAGGGCTCCGAGAAGGAATGAGGGGCCGTCGGCGGCTGATGTCGCCGACGGCCCCTCGTCGTGCGCGTTAGACTTATCTCAGGGGCCTCTAGCTCAGTTGGCAGAGCATCGGACTTTTAATCCGCGGGTCATGGGTTCGAGCCCCATGGGGCCCACCAAATACACAAGGCTCGACCCCTTGCCAGAAGAATCTTTGGCGGCGGTTCGGGCCTTGTGTGCGTCTCGGCCCAGGTGGGAGCGTTGGCGTCGTCCTCCTCGACATAGCGACCCTCATGCGGCCCCGCTTCGCATGTAGGCTAGCGGCTCCAGGGACCGAAGGAATCAGCATCATGCTCGACGAACTGCTCGACCTCGAACTCCAGGGATGGAGATCACTCTGCGACAGCACCGGGGCGGACTTCTACGGGCGGATCATGACCCGCGACGGCGTCATGGTCCTCGCACACGGTCAGATCTTTGACCGCCAGACGGTCATCGACTCTCTCAACGAAGCACCGCCGTGGCGGACCTTCGATATCGCCGACGCACGACTCATCGAGTTGAGCGACAATCACGCCATCCTCGTCTACACCGGCCGCGCGTATCGCGAGGAGCACGAACCCGCCTTCACCGCGCTCATGTCCAGTGTCTACACCCGCCACGAAGGTGACTGGCGACTCGCCCTCTACCAGCAAACCCCGATTCCCACGCCGCGCTAGGACACGGCGCCGGCCTCCACGCGCATTGCCGTCGAGCGCGCCCTTCGAGAAGTCGAACCGCACCTTCGACCAAATTCGACGTGCTGACCCGAGTGCGTCGACTTGACGAGGGTTATGTTATCCCCCTGGTAGAGGGATACAGTTTGTCCACCTTCAGGAGTCCTCCCCTGGCGCACCAGCGAGCAACTCGTTGCGAATGTCAGCGACGCCTCCGGGCAACGACTCCCCCTCGAGTTCGAAGACGGGCGCAGCCGGGGTTCCTCCGATTCCGCACACGGCGACGCTGTCCTGCCCGTCGAGTGTCTTCGGGATGACGACGAACCACAGCGATGGCTGATCCAGCCACTCGGTGGTTGCCATGTCAGCGAAATAGGTCGCCCCATTCGCCAGGCTTTTGGTCTGTTCCGTGCAGAGGTTGATCAGCGTGGTCACCGTGAATTCTGCGTTTTGCTCCGGCGTCGGCGCCGAGGTCGGTGTGGCGGTCGGCATCGGCGACGCAGACGGCGTTTCGGATGCCGCGGGCGAGGAAGAGGGCGAGGGCGTCGCCTCAGGTGTCGGAGCACAGCTGGAGAGCAACACCACCATCGGCACGAGCAAGAGAAAACGTCGAAGTCGCATACGGCGATGCTACTGGCGTTGGCGTATCACCCACATGCCCAGGTGGCCACCCCCTTCATTCTCTTGACGTCTTGCGGGAGGTTGGAGAAGTCCGCGAAGGGCGGATGACTCCCCACGAAAGGATGAACAATGGCTCTCACCGGCAACCGAGTGGCATTCCTGGCGACGGACGGATTCGAAGACAGCGAGCTCACCAGCCCGTGGGATGCGGTCACGGCGCAGGGCGCAAGCGCGACAATGATCGCTCCGGATGGTGCCGCAATCACGGGTAAGAACGGCCACGAGCAGGCCGTCGACATGCATTCCGCTAACGCATCGGCCGAGCAGTTCGATGCACTGATGCTTCCCGGCGGCGTCGTCAACGCCGACCACCTGCGGCTCGACAAAGCCTCTGTTGACCTGGCTCGGGCGTTCTTCGAGCAGCACAAGCCGGTCGGCGTGATCTGCCACGGCGCGTGGATTCTGGTTGAAGCAGAGGTAGTGAACGGCCGAACACTCACCAGCTACCCGAGCCTTGCAACCGATCTCCGCAACGCGGGTGCGACGTGGGTCGACGAAGAGGTTGTGGTCGACGAAGGTCTCGTCTCCAGCCGCACGCCAGATGACCTGCCTGCGTTCAACGCGAAGCTCGTCGAAGAGATCGGCGAAGGCAAGCACTCAGGGCAGACGGCCTAGCCCGCACTTCTGACACGGCCGCTGGGTAGCCCAGGCCCCACGCTGCACGAACAGAGGACCTACGCGGTGAGCTCGATGAGCTTCCGCGTCGTCCTGAGGTTACGAGCAGTGCCTGCGACACCCAGCGCCCGGTCCAGTACGGCTTTTGTGAGCTTGGTGGAGTGCACACCGCCCTCGCCGTAGGAGATCCACAGGTCGTTGCCTACGATCGCAAGCTGCTCAGTAGGAAGAAGCCGTTGCTGCAAGATCTCGAGTGCGCCGTCGGCGGGCGGCGCCTCCAAGAACATTGCGTGCACGAGCTTCTCTTCACCCTCGCGAAAAGGGTGAGCGGCCTCAGACGACACCAGTTGCTTATGAGTGCGATGGATCACGGGAGTGTCCACACCGAATTCTGCCTGGATCGCGGCGCGCGTCGCGCCACACGCAGCGTCTGGATCTTGTGGTGTCGCGCAGATCACATTGCCGCTGGCGATGTAGGTCGAGACGTCAACCAAATCTGTCTGTGCGCTCAAGACATCGCGAAGTTGCGCCATCGGGACACTATTGCGCCCGCTCACGTTGACTGCACGGAGCAGTAAAACGCTGCGCGTCACACCTCGCTGCTTTGCGCTAGCTGGGCCCCCGCGTGCGCAAGCTCAACGAGCGCCGCGTCTGATGACTCTGGGGCAACCCCGGCAACCAGGTCGGTCAGGACCCGAACATGCACACCGTGGGCAACCGCGTCTAGCGCAGACGCACGCACGCAGTGATCCGTAGCAATACCCACCACATCGGCGCTCAGTACGCCAGCGGCCGTCAAAACCGCCCCGACAGTCTCGCCAGCATCTGTTTCACCTTCGAACAGTGAATATGCGGGCTTCCCCTGACCCTTGCGAACATGATGGGTCACCGCATCCGTCACCAGCAGTGGGTCGTATGCTGCGCCTTCTGTATCGGCAACGCAGTGCACCGGCCATGTGTCGACGTAGTCGGGGGTTTCGGCGAAGTGTCCACCGTTGTCGTTCGTCGCGTCATGCCAGTCTCTCGAGGCAACGATGACGTCGTAATCCGCCGCGTGCGCTGCGAGGAAAGTCGTGATGGCCGTTGCCACCGCGTCGCCACCCGCGACAGCGAGCGCACCGCCCTCCGTGAAATCGTTCTGTACATCGACGATCAGCAGTGCGCGGCTCATGCTTCGAGGGTACGCCGTTGGAAAGAGATTTGCCCCGTGAAGCACACACCATCACGGGGCAAATCTCGATCTCTCTTTAATTCAAAGTCGCTGTCAGGGCAGAACAATCTCGAACGCCGAGTTGCCAGGGCTCAGCACACTCAGCAGTTGTTTCAGCACACCGACGTCTCCACGGACGTCGACACCGTCAGAGTCCAGATCACCGCCGGCCAGCGCAATCAAGCGAGGTTTCGTCAGCCTAAAACTTCGGTTCTGGTCACTGACCGTGATGTCAAAGGCGAGATCGAGATCCCATGCCCGCGGGCCGTCGACAGTAATCGCGATCGCATCGAAAAGCTGCTCTGGGGTGAGCTGCGCTTGAATAGCCGGAGCATTTGTCGTGGTCGGGGTGCCGAAGTTCCCTTCGCGAAGTTCCGTCGCGCCCGACAGGAAGAAATTGCGCCAGGGGCCATTCTCGGAGCCGTACCCCATCTGTTCCAACGTGTCAGCGTAAAGCGATTTCACGGCGACGTTGCGGGGGTCAGCGAAAACCGCGTGGTCGAGAAGCGTCGCTGCCCAACGGAAATCACCGGAGTCAAACGCCGCCTGGGCAAGCTCGACAACTCGGTCTACCCCGCCGATGGCATCGACGTAACGGTCCGCCTGCTCCTTGGGCGGGTGGGGCCAAAGTCGCGCAGGGTTTCCGTCAAACCAACCCATGTAGCGCTGGTAGATCGCTTTGACGTTGTGGCTCACAGACCCGTAGTATCCCCGCGCGTGCCAAGCGTTTTCCAGCGCGGGTGGCAGCTGCATCTGCTCTGCAATCTCGGCGCCCTGGAATCCTTGATTAATCATCCGGAGCGTCTGATCGTGAAGATAACCGTAGAGATCGCGTTGCAAACCAAGGAACTCAATGACCTCTGCTGTCCCCCAGGTGGGCCAGTGATGAGAGGCGAACATGACGTCGGTTTCTTGCCCGAAATCTTCGATCGCCTCCGTCAAGTACCTAGACCACACGTTCGCGTCTCTGACGACTGCTCCGCGCAACGTGAGTATGTTGTGCAACGTGTGCGTCGCGTTTTCGGACATACAAAGCGCCCTGTACCGCGAGAAGTAGAAGTGCATTTCGCTGGGCGCCTCCGTGCCTGGCGCCATCTGGAACCTGATCTCTACGCCATCCACCGTGTGCGTTTGGCCAGTGGTGGTGATCTCCAGAGTCGGCGCAAGCAGGGTGGGTTCACCCGTCGACGCGGTCTGCCCGAGCCCCGCCCCCACCGCGCCCTTCGGCCCCCTCGGCAATGCGGCGCCAAACATATACCCGGCACGGCGAGCCATTGCAGTTCCGGCGTAAACGTTCTCCGCGACTGCATGCTCGACCAACCCTTCAGGGGCGATGATCTCTACGCCAGCGTCTACCTGATCTTGAGTGACGATCCCCTGCACACCACCGAAGTGATCGATGTGCGAGTGGGTATACAACACCGCAGCAATCTCCCGGTCCCCCCGGTGACGACGGTAAAGCGCCATCGCTGCGGCGGCCGTCTCTTTAGAAATCAGTGGATCAATCACCACGACGCCGGAGTCACCCTCAACAAACGACATGACGGAAAGATCGAGACCACGCACCTGATACAGGCCAGGTACCACTTCGAACAGACCGTGTTTCGAAACGAGCTTGCTCTGCCTCCAGAGACTGGGATTGACGGTGTCAGGAGCGTCGCCAACAACGAAGTCGTACGAAGAAGCGTCCCACACCACCTTCCCGTCCTCATCGCAGATTTTAGGATCATCCAGTGTTCCCAAGAATCCGCGATCCGCTGCCGTGAAATCACGCTCATCGTCGAATGGGAGGCGAGCGCGAACGTCTCCCTGTTGCTGCGTGATCGAGTTCGAGGCTTCGTTCTGAGTCATGCTGTCCCTCCGGTTAACGCGTGCACCTGCACAGCGCTGAGTCTGTCCCATCACTGGAGCGAGGGCTAGAGGACCAAAGTGGACTCCGGGAGACAAAAAGAAAGACCCCGGGACAAACCCGGGGTCTTTCTTTCTTGGAGCCGCTTGTCAGAATCGAACTGACGACCTTTTCATTACGAGTGAAATGCTCTGCCGACTGAGCTAAAGCGGCGTGCGACGCACGAGCGGCGCGATCACCGATATTACCCTGTCTTGTGCTCGCAGGCGAATCGGGCGGGCGTCACTCGCAGCGGAGGCCGTCTTCTGGCACCACGTCGTCGAGGAGGAACGACTCTACTGCGCCATCGACACAGAGATTGCCCTTGTTGTAGCCGGTGTGCCCCTCCCCTACTCGGGTAATGAGGACACCGTTCTGCAGCTGATCGGCAAGCGACTCCGACCACTCGTAGGGAGTTGCTGGGTCGTTTGTCGTGCCGATGACCAGGATGGGCCCTGCGCCTTCTGCAGCAATTTCACCCCGCGTCCCCGTGGGTGGATACGGCCACACCGAACAAGAATCCGGACCCGTCCAGTATGGAGCGATGGTGGGGGCACCCTCGGCGATCTTGGCTTCGGTTGCTGCCTCGGCAGCCGGATCGTCTTCGACGGGGTAATCCATGCAGTTATACGCACGGAAAGCTTCGGCTGAGTTGTCGGTATAGACACCGTTCTCGCGACCGTTGTAGAAGTCCGCGAGGAAGAACGCCGTTGTGGGATCCCCCTGAAGCGCCTCATCGAGCGCCTGAGTGAGGTAGGTCCAGCTGTCTTGCGAGTAGAGCGCCGCGATGATTCCCGTCATCAAAGAATCCGCTCCCAGCAAACGTCCGTCGCCGTTTCGGAGCGGTGTGCTGTCAACGCTTGCCAGCAGCGCCCCCAAATCGGCCATCGCTTCATCAACGGTTCCGTTGAACGGACACTCGCCAGAAGCCAAACAGTCCTGCATGTACGCACGGAGCGCGGACTCAAATCCGAGCGCTTGAGTCGCGCCGACATCGAGACCAGGCACAGCAGGGTCGATAGCGCCGTCGAGCACGAGTCGGCCGGCCTTTTCTGGGTAGAGCTTGGCGTATGTCGCTCCGAGGAAGGTGCCGTAAGAGTAGCCGAGATAGTTCAGTTGCTTGTCGCCGAGGACCGCACGAATCAGGTCCATATCGCGCGCCGAGTTGACCGTCGTGATGTACGGCAGAATGCCCGTGCTGTTCGCGTCGCACGCCTGCGCAAAGGCCTCGTGCGAATCGAGCACCTCCGCTTCCCATTCGGTCGTTCCACGGGCGGCATCCGGGATGCCGTAAAGGTAGTCGTCCATCTCTGGAGCGTCGTAGCAGGTGACCGCGGTGGACTCCCCGACTCCTCGCGGGTCGAATCCAATCACGTCATAGTTTTCGATCACGTCTGCGCCCACCGCATAATCCAGGCTGCCCGCGATGAGGTCGACGCCGCTGGAGCCTGGTCCGCCTGGGTTTGTCAGCAGAGAGCCGACGGGCTCACCCGCTGCCCGATGTCGAACGACGGAGAGTGTGATCTCCCCCTCTGCCGGATTCTCCCAATCAAGCGGCGCAGTGACATCAGTGCAATCGAACCCCACTCCGCACTCACTCCAGGCCAACTCCTGCGAGTAAAACGGCAGCAGGTCTGCGGCCACCCCCTCGGTGTCTGGAGTGACATCGCTCAACGGGCGTGAGGACTCCTCGGGGATCATCGCGTAGAAGCACCCAGAAAGTGCGACGGAGACGGCTGCCAGGCCTGCAATAACGGCGGCGCTACGCCCCACGCGGGACGTCATTCGAGTGCTCACGGTTTCCTCCCGCTCGAGATGGTCACGAGCAAGCTTTCTAGCGCGAGCAGAGGGGCAACATTGCGCTCCAATGACTGACGCGTTTCGGCAAGGTGGTCAAGTATCACCAGCGTACGGGTCTCCGACCACGCCGCGGCGAGGTCGGTCAGCTCTGGCCGTAGCTCACTATTGATGAGGTCTTCGCCTGGAGTGAGTTGCAGCATGACAACATCGCGAAACAACGACTGCAGATCGGTAAGAACACGATCAATGCCGTCGCGGAGGCTGCGCGTTGAGCGCTTCTTTTGATCGTCTTCGAGCGCTGACAGTTGCGTGCGCAACGCGGGAGGCACAGCTTGACCCTCAGCGATGCCGATCGTGCGCAGCAATGAGGCTCGCTCCTGCGCATCGCGCTCGGCCGTGAGCGACTTGGCGTCTTCTGTCGCCGCTTGAATGATGCGCCCTGCCGCCTCGACGGCATCTCCCACGCCACGAACACCGAGCACGGAGCGCAGCGTTTCGTCGCGTCGTCGTCGTGCGGCTTCGTCAGTCGCGAGGCGCTGCGCCATCCCGATATGACGTTGAGCATGTCGTGCAGCCTGCTCGGCGACCACCTGATCTACGCCGGTCCGCAAGCTGATGAGCCGAGCGACATCGGCGACGTCTGGTTCACGCAACCGCAACGAGCGCACGCGAGAGCGAATGGTCGGCAGTAGGTCGGCCTCACTGGGGGCGCAAAGAATCCACACCGTTTGTTCCGGGGGTTCCTCGAGCGCTTTCAGCAACACGTTCGAGGTGCGCTCGACCATCCGATCCGCGTCTTCGACGACGATGACCCGGTAGCGACCGGCAGATGGCGCAAAGTACGAGCGCTCCACCAGGGCGCGTGCCTCAGCAATCGTAATGATGACCTTGTCGGTACGAAGAGCGGTGACGTCGGGATGCGTGCCTGCCAACACCTGGCGCATCGCTGCCTCGTCGTCAGGCCGGTCAGCGATCAGCGCGGCCGCGAACGCATAAGCAAGGGTAGATCGTCCCGATCCGGGCGGACCGGTGATCAGCCACGCGTGGGAGAGCGCTGAAGGATCGGATGCCGCGTCACGAAGCGTCGCGACGGCGGCATCTTGGCCCCACACATCCGCCCACGGAAAGGGAGCGGCAGCTGTTTGGGGCATGCATTCAGCCTAGCCGCGACCGACGACGTCCATGCGCTGACGAAGCCTCGCGCGTCAGTGGATCAGCTCTTCCACGCGAGCTCGGATGCGATCCGCGATCGCCTCGGGAGACGCCGCGGCGTCGAGCACGAGGAATCGGTCAGGCTCGGCCTCGGCGAGAGCGAGGTAGGCATCGCGCACTCGCCCGTGGAAGTCAGCTTTCTCTGCCTCCAACCTGTCAAACGGCTTGTCGGCGGAGTCAAGTCGCGAGCGCGCGGCTGCGGGATCGAGATCGAGCAGCACCGTCAGGTCAGGAAGCGCACCTTCGGCAGCCCACAGCGACAGATCACGAACCTCAGAAGCATCGAGCACCCGTCCGGCTCCCTGATAGGCGACGGAAGAGTCGAGGTAGCGATCTTGCAGAACGATGTCGCCTCGATCTAGCGCTGGCCGGACGACGGTGGCGACATGATGCGCACGATCTGCCGCGTACAGCAACGCCTCTGCACGCGGTGCAATGTCGCCCCTGTGGTGCAGCACAATGTTGCGGATCAGCTGCCCGACCTCCGACCCGCCGGGCTCGCGCGTGTGAACCACCGTGCGCCCCGACGCTTCGAGCCGTGCGGAAAGCAGGTTCGACTGCGTGGTCTTGCCCGAACCGTCGCCGCCTTCCAGGGTGATCCACACTCCGCGACTTGAGGTCACGACCCTGCCGTCTCTGCTGCGGTCGCTGCGGCGGCCTTGGCTGCGGCGTTGGCCGCCCTCGTTGCCGCCGCCTTCTTCGCCGCCGCAGACCGCGCGGCAGATGTCGCTGCTGTGGTCTTCTTAGGCGCTGCCTTCTTCGCCGTCGTCTTCTTCGCAGCAGGCTTTTTCGCGGCAGGCTTCTTGGCTGGTGCCTTCTTTGCTGGTGCCTTCTTCGCACCACGCTTGGGAGCCGGACCCTTCGCCCGCTTGTCTGCAAGCATCTGCACCGCGATCTCGAACGTGATGTCGTCGACGGTCTGGCCGCGCGGGATCGTCACATTCGTTTCACTGTCGGTGACATAGGCACCAAAGCGGCCATCGCGGATGCGGATCGGCTTTCCGCTCACCGGGTCGGCCTCGAATTCGGCGAGCGCGCTCGAAGCACGGCGGCCAGCGCCGTACTTGGGCTGCGCGTAGATCTCCAGCGCCTGTTCTAGCGTGACGTCGAAGATCTGCGACTCCGAATCAAGCGACCGCGAGTCGGTGCCCTTCTTCAGATACGGGCCGAAACGTCCGTTTTGAGCGGTGATCTCGTCGCCGGACTCCGGGTCAACTCCGACAACACGCGGAAGGCTGAGCAACTGCAACGCGGTGTCGAGTTCGATGGTCTCCACCGACATTGAACGGAAGAGAGACGCCGTGCGTGGTTTGGGCGCGGCTGCTTTCTTCGCTCCACGTTTGGGCTTCGGGGCATCGACGACCTCGCCGGTCGTCTCATCGACCACGTCATCTTCGGAGACAGGATCGTTTTCTTGGACGTACGGCCCGAAGCGACCATCTTTGACGACAACGATCTTGCCGTTCTCGGGGTTCTCGCCGAGCACTCGATCGCCTGCGACGGGAGCGTCGATGAGCTCCTGCGCCTTCTCAGCCGTGAGCTCGTCTGGCGCCAGGTCTTCCGGCACGTTCACGATGCGCGGCTTGGCGTCGGGGTTCTCCGGGTCAGCGACCTCGATGTAGGGACCGTACTTACCGAAACGCAGTGTTGCCGTGTCGGTGATGGGTGTCGAGTTCAACGCGCGAGCATCGATCTCGCCCAGGTTGTCGACCACCTGGCGGAGCCCGACGTGAGAGTCAGAGCCAAAGTAGAACGACTTGAGCCACTCCACGCGGTTCTGCTCTCCGCGGGCGATCGTATCGAGATCATCTTCGAGCGCTGCAGTGAAGTCGTAGTCGACAAGTTCCGCGAAATGCTCTTCCAGTAGCCGGACCACGCTGAACGCGAGCCACGTGGGTACGAGCGCCTGCCCGCGCTTGACGGCATAGCCCCGATCGAGGATCGTCTCGGGAATCGTCGCGAAGGTCGATGGGCGACCGATGCCTTTTTCTTCCAGCACCTTCACCAGTGATGCTTCGGTGTAGCGCGGCTTGGGAGTGGTCTTGTGCCCCTTGGCTTCGGCGTCGGCCATCGCCAGCTCGTCACCGACTGCTACGGCAGGCAGAGACTGGTTCTCGGCCGCCTCTGCGTCGCCACGCTTCTCATCGCGGCCCTCTTCGTACGCCTCAAGGAACCCCTTGAAGGTATAGACGGTGCCCGAGGCAGTGAACTCGGCGTTCTGGCCATCTGCCGAGACGGCGATGGTGACCGTGGTGGTCTCGTACTTCGCATCGGCCATCTGACTTGCGACAGTGCGCTTCCAGATGAGGTCGTAGAGACGCATCTCATCTTTATCGAGCTCAGCAGAGATCGACGAGGGCGTACGGAACGTCTCGCCCGAAGGACGAATAGCTTCGTGCGCCTCTTGAGCGTTCTTGCTCTTGGACTTGTAGACGCGAGGCTTCAGCGGCACTGCACTGTCACCGTAAAGTGCAACGGCCTGGCTGCGGGCCGCCTGCACGGCCTGTGCACTCAAGGCCGTCGAGTCGGTACGCATATAGGTGATGTAACCCTTTTCGTACAGACGCTGGGCAACACCCATTGCCTGCTTCGCTCCCATGGAGAGCTTGCGGCCAGCCTCCTGCTGCATTGTGGAGGTCGTGAACGGGGCGTTGGGGCTGCGTGTGCCTGGCTTTGCTTCAACCTTGGTGACCGTGCCAGCACCGGCGGAATCAACGGCGTGGGCCAGCGCTGTCGCTTTGGCTTCGTCGAGGATTACAACGGCCTTTTTCAGCTTGCCTTCGTCATCGAAGTCACTGCCGCGAGCGAGTTGCCCGCCGTCGACACGCACAAGACGCACTCGAAAAGAGGTGCCGGCTGCGGCGGCTGCCGCGTTGACGTCCCAATACTCGGCAGACACGAACGCCATGCGCTCCCGCTCCCGGTCGACAATCAAGCGAGTGGCCGCCGATTGCACGCGGCCTGCCGAGATGCCTGTCTTGACCTTGTACCAAAGCACGGGCGAGACATCCCACCCATACAGGCGGTCAAGAATGCGTCGGGTCTCCTGCGCATCGACCAACGCGTTGTCGAGTTCACGCGTGTTGCCGACTGCTGCCTGAATCGCGTCCTTCGTGATCTCGTGGAAGACCATGCGCTTGACCGGGACCTTGGGCTTGAGCGTCTCCAGCAGGTGCCAGGCGATCGCCTCACCCTCGCGGTCCTCATCAGTGGCGAGCAAAAGCTCGTCCGCGTTCTTCAACGCACGCTTGAGTTCAGCGACCGTCTTGGTCTTTCGATCAGACACCACGTAGTACGGGTCGAACCCGTTCTCAATGTCGATCGAGTACTTTCCGTAGGCCTCTTTATCGGCCGCCGGAATGTCTTTTTTGCCAGCGAGGTCGCGAATGTGGCCGACGGAGCTGAGCACCTCATAGCCATCGCCGAGGTATCCCTGAATAGATCGCATCTTCGTCGGGGACTCGACGATGACGAGCTTCTTGCCTTCAGCCAAGGGTGCGTCCTTTCTTCGAAGCACACCATACACACCACTGTGTAGAGATGTTCACAGTGAGCGAGGTCGCGCGGCCATCATTGTCCCTCGGGTGGCCCAGCACGGGCGTGGGCGACGGCTGCGAGTCCAGCGTACGCCGCTTGAACCTTCACCGTTGCCACGAACCCGTCAAGAACGCATCCGGTGAGCCTCGCTCCGGCGGCTTCGGCCACCCGCGCAGCGAGCTCACACGGGCCGTCCGCGCTTTGCACGGCACCGCTTGCCGCATCGGCCGCGGCGAGCGCTGCAGCATCAGCAGCACCCGCCGTTCGTTGAGCTGTCACCGATGCGCCGCCGACGATGGCGAGCCCGAAGGCGAGCGATCCGACGACTCCCAGAATGCCCGCCGCGAGCACAGAACCCGCCATCAGCGACCCCCATCCAGCGCGCAGCTCGATGCTCGCAGCGGCAATCGGATCAACCCACCAACCGATACTTCGATCGAGGTTGTCACGCAGACAAGACCCCCAGAGCGAGACGCGGAGACGCTCGCGCCCGGCTCCGCTGTGCGCACCACTCGCGCCGCCGCGCCTTGGTCTTCACCTCGTCCGAGTAGCCGTGCGGCGTCTGCTGATGCGTCCTGCAGTACTACCTGCCGAGACGCCGCGCCCAGTGCTCCCACACCCAACAAAAGCGTCAACACGACCACCGGCAGCGCGACAGCCAGTTCGGCGGAAACCGACCCCTGGTCTTCTGCGCGTGACGCACCGGTCAGCATCGACGACGGACGATGCCTCCCCATTCGCGATCTTCTGCGTTGCATCACGCCACCGTCAGAGCCCGCCGCACGAGATCAGTGAGAATGCCTCGCACTTCATCTGAACGCATAATGACAACGAGCATCCCCGCGAATGCCACGGCTGCCATCGTGGTGATGGCGTACTCGGCAGTGGCCGCTCCGCTTTCGTCGCTGAACAGATCAGCCGCACGGCGCCGGTTTAGCTGTGGAATTTTTGACATGGTGTTCCTTCTTTCTCTCGGATCGGTTGTTTCGTCTCGTCACGTTTCGTCTCGTCTCGTCACAGCGACAGCGGTGTCGAGGCGAGAACACTGAGCAGAAGCGGAGCCACGCCCAGGAGCAGGAAGGCGGGCAGCGTGCAGACCCCGAGCGGAAACAGCAGCTGGGTGGAGAGTTTCGCGGCGCGAAGTCTTCCCTGCACCCTGGAGATATGACGGTCTTGGGTCGCTGATGCCCGCAGTAGCTCTGTCGCGGGCACGCCAGCCGCGCGGGAGAGGTCGAGCACTGCGCGCACCCGCTCTTCGCCCTGGCTAGACCCGGGGCTCGCCGCCACAAGTCGCACAGCACGTTCAATGGACGCGCCGCCACCCAGCGCAACAGCCACCAGTTCTGCCCGAATTCCTGGAGTACCTGGCGCCGGTTTCGCGCGGAGCAGGAGCCGACGCGTCCACCACCGCGCCACTCCCACGAGCAGTAAACCGGCGATCACGCAGCCGCCGCCCATCGGCGTGCCCATAATCACCCCGAGCGTGTCGAATCCGAGTGCAAACCCCAATAGCAGGCCCGCGAAAGGCATCCACAGCAACAGCCTGGCCGTCCCTGCAGGCTCAGCAAGAGCGATGCGCACATCATCTGCGGCTGACGACGCGTCACGCAGGGTCTCAGCGATCATCCGTAGAACCTCGGCGAGAGGCGCACCGACGGTCGTCGCAATCTCCCACGCGGCGGCGAGGTCTACCCATGGTCCGCCTTCTTCTTCTATCGCTGTGACCAGCGGCACCCCACGACCAATCCGCTCGACCACCGCTTCGGCATGCGGATCACCGGTGTCTGCGACATGCCGCCAAGCAACGACGGGTGCTGCGCCCGCTTGAAGCAGCACGGCCAACGTCTGCACTGAAGTTGCCGTGTCGGAGGCTGCGCTCTCTTCGCGCTTCTCACCGCGACGTAGCGAGATCACCACGGCCGAATCTCCTCGATATCGAGTCGATCGTTTGCGATGATGAGCCGCCCAGCTTGTCGAATGCGGCGCACGCCACCCGGCTCACGATCGAGGTGGAGAACGACCGTGAACGCGCTCACCGCTTGTCGTGCGAGCGCTGTGGCATCCATCCCTGCGAGCGCTCCAAGAGCTTCGAGCCTGGCTGGAACATCGTGAAGGCCGCTGGCATGGAGTGTTCCCGCGCCGCCGTCGTGACCGGTGTTGAGCGCCGTCAGCAGCTCCCGCACTTCTTCGCCGCGGCACTCGCCAACGACGAGACGGTCGGGTCGCATCCGCAAAGATTCCCGCACCAGGCGAGCAAGGCTAATCTCCCCCGCCCCCTCAAGATTTGCCTGTCTGGCTTCAAGCGCAACGTGATGTGGGTGGTGGGGGCGCAGCTCCGCAACGTCTTCGATGGTGACAATGCGTTCGCTAGACGACACTTCTGCAAGGAGCGCAGAAAGCAGTGTCGTCTTACCGGTTCCTGTTCCGCCGGTGATGAGAATGTTCGCCCGCTGCACGACAAGGTCAAGGAGCCATCTTTGTTGGGCGGCATCGAAGGAACCGAGCGCTGCCAGCGCATCGAGATCTGCCGCTCTGACCCTGGGTATGCGAATGGAGAGAGCCGTTCCGGAGGTCGCCACCGGCGCCAACACTGCGTGAACTCGCACGCCCGAATCGAGGCGCACATCTACGCACGGCGCTTGATCGTCAAGGTGACGCCCGCCAAGACCGACGAGCGCAACCGCAAGGTCACGGACTTCTCGCTCTGAGGCACGCCACCCCACCGCTTTTTCGGCGCCGCTCCCCCGATCGAGAAACAGTCCATCCGCCCCATTGACGAAAACATCGGTGACCGCAGAATCAATGTGCCCGATGAGTGGGCCAAAGGCCGGATCAAAGCGGAGCGGCTCCGATGACTCGTCCGTCGCGGACGCGATCTTCGTTGCGCCCCTGGGCTGGATGATAAAGGAATCGGACATACCGCGAAGGTAGGCGGCGAACACCGAAGAAAACCGCCGCTGTCTCGAGGACGAGCATGGCCTGTGCAGAACTCCTGCAGCGCCCGGATCGTGCAGAAGCTCGACCACCCACGCATGGAAAGGGCGGCATCTCACGGGGGGAATGAGATGCCGCCCACGGCGCGCCCCCGTTTGGGGGAACCGGGCGCGCCAAGGCCAGAATGAAAATTCGGCTGTCGTCGAGTGTACGAGAGCAAACCGTCTCAACAAAAACGTATCCGCTACCGACTTTCGGCAGTATGCGCCCCCTGTCAGCACGGATAGATTCGCCGTGGCGAGGTCGCCATGGCGCGATCTTGCTCGAAAGACCCGCAAGCCGCAAAGGAGCGCCTCCCGATGAGCAGCCAGATCGACCACCTTCTCGATGAGAACCGTAAGTTCCCGCCGTCGGAAGAATTCGTCGCCCAGACCATCTCGTCGCCAGAGCTCTACGAACGCGCCGCTTCTGATCGCGAAGCCTTCTGGGGAGAACAGTCCAGCGAACTGGTGCACTGGCACAAACCATTCACCCAGGTGCTGGACTGGACGACACCGCCTTTCGCCAAGTGGTTCGACGATGGTGAGCTGAACGTTGCCTACAACTGCCTCGACCGGCACGTTGAAGCCGGAAACGGCGACCGCGTCGCGCTGCACTGGGAAGGCGAGCCAGGAGACTCACGCAGCATCACGTATGCGGAGCTCACCGACGAGGTCAAGCGAGTCTCTAACGTGCTCGAAGGACTCGGCGTCGGCCAGGGCGACCGCGTCGCCATCTACCTGCCGATGATTCCCGAGGCGATCGCCTCGATGCTTGCCGTCGCCCGCCTCGGAGCGATCCACTCCGTGGTGTTCGGTGGATTCAGTGCCGACAGCCTGCGTTCGCGCATCGATGATGCTGGCGCAAAGCTCGTCATCACCGCAGACGGCGGGTACCGCAAGGGACGAGTCTCCGCCCTGAAACCCGCAGTTGACCAGGCCTTGGCTGACCGTGGCGACGGAGAGCAGCAGACTGTCGAGCATGTGCTTGTCGTCAAGCGCGGCGAGAACGACGTCGATTGGCACGAAGGCCGGGACATCTGGTGGCACGAGGCCGTCCCCGCAGCCTCCGCCGAGCACACCGCGCAAGCGTTCCCCTCCGAGAACCCGCTGTTTATTCTCTACACCTCGGGCACCACCGGAAAGCCGAAGGGCATCCTGCACACCTCAGGTGGTTACCTCACCCAGGTCGCGTACTCGCACAAATACGTTTTTGACCTGCACCCCGAGACAGATGTTTTCTGGTGCACCGCAGACATCGGCTGGATCACCGGGCACAGCTATGTCACCTATGGCCCCCTCGCCAACGGCGCCACCCAGGTGCTGTACGAGGGCACCCCAGACACACCCCACCCTGGCCGTTGGTGGGAGATCATCGAGAAGCACAAAGTCTCGATTTTCTACACGGCACCGACCGCGATTCGCTCCTTCATGAAAACAGGCCGCAGCATCCCGGCGAAGTTCGACCTTTCGTCCTTGCGGCTCCTCGGCTCTGTGGGCGAGCCCATCAACCCGGAAGCATGGATGTGGTACCGCGAAGTGATCGGCGCGGACCTTACGCCTATCGTCGACACCTGGTGGCAGACCGAAACGGGCGCCATCATGGTCTCGGCCCTTCCCGGGGTGACCGCGACCAAACCAGGTTCAGCACAGGTGCCCCTTCCAGGAATCGTGATCGACGTTGTCGACGAGCAAGGCTCCGAAGTCGGCAACGGCAACGGTGGACTCCTCGTGATCACGGAACCGTGGCCCAGCATGTTGCGTGGCATCTGGGGTGACCCCGAGCGTTACCGCGAGACCTACTGGGAGAAGTTCGAAGACCAGGGTTACTACTTCGCTGGCGACGGCGCACGCCTCGACGACGACGGTGACCTGTGGTTGCTCGGACGTGTCGACGACGTAATGAACGTGTCGGGCCACCGACTCTCCACCGCCGAAATCGAGTCGTCGCTCGTCGCGCACGAAGCAACTGCCGAAGCCGCAGTGGTCGGCGCTGCCGACGAGACGACCGGCCAGGCCGTTGTCGCCTTCGTCATCATCAAAGAGAGCTACCTCGCCGAGCATGAGCCCGCAGGACTCGCCCAGCAACTGCGGTTGTGGGTAGGCGAGCAAATCGGTGCGATCGCTCGACCGCGAGACGTGTACATCGTTGGTGAGCTGCCGAAGACCCGCTCGGGCAAGATCATGCGCCGGTTGCTGCGCGATGTTGCCGAGGGTCGCGAGGTAGGCGATACGACAACGCTCGCTGACACAGCGGTGATGAGCATCATTTCGGCGCAGGTCAAGTAGACCCTTCGACAGGCTCAGGGACCTGGGGTCGCTGAGCCTGTCGAAGCGTCCGCGACCCGGGGCCACTGAGCCTGTCGAAGCGTCAGGGACCTGGGGTCACTGAGCCTGTCGAAGCGTCCTCGACTGCCGATCTGAGTTCGTCTGATTCGGTCAGCCGGCGAGACCGCGCGTCGTGACCGAATCCACGCTGATCACGTTGGTGCCCGTTGCGCTGCCAGCGCGGTAGGAGAACACCGAAGGGGATCCTTCTCCCTGTAGCGCTGGGGTGCTGTCGGTCGTCGACACCTGCCAGTTCTGCGGCTCGGTCTGACCATCGAGCCAAATCTTCGCCTGGATGGTGGTCGAGCCCGAACCCGATGTTGCGGTGGAAAGGTGGAATACCGAAGTGGAGTCCCACGTGAGGCCCGTGATGCTCTTGCTCGCGATCGCCACTCCATCGCGCTGAATCACCAGCCAGACCGCACCATCGGATCGATGCCAGGCAAGAGCGCGATAGCCAGCGGTATCAGTCCGCCGAGCACCGGCGCCCACATACACCGAACCGGACGAAGGCCCCTCCGAGAAGGAGTACGACACTTCTGTTTCCGAATCTCGCACGGATGCGTCATCGAGGAGCATCTCTCGCGTCTGCCCTGCTGTCAGCGAAATCACGCCAGCACCATCAGCCACCGAGAGCGCCGATGAGCGCCCCTGCAGCGGCGTCCACGATCCGCCTGAGTCCGCTGCGCCCCATCCGGCATCTACAGCGCGGTCGAAGCCATCAGAGGCCACAACCGGACGCGTGTCAGGCTGCTGCACCACGACCTGCTTCTCGGCGGACGAGGAAAGCTGGTTTCCATCCGTGACCGTCAAACGCACGGTGTACGTTCCCGCTGCTGCATACTCATGCGACGCCTCAGCGCCCGAGGCGGTAGCCCCGTCTCCGAAGTCCCACGCGTAGGCCGTGAGAGGTTCTGCATCGCCAGAGGTCGATGCCAGACCGTCGACCTGCACTGTCATCTCACTCATCTGCACGGTCAAGGCTGCCGTCGGCGCTTGCAAGCCGTCGCCAATCTTGAAGTGATTTTGTACCTGATCCGCGCTCAGCGCGTAAGGGTAGACCGCTACTTCATCCAAGGCACCCTTGAAGTAGCTAGACGAAGGCTTCAGCGGCCAACCACCGAAGTTGTCTCCACCGATGCGCCAGTACGCGAGGTACTTCTTCGCTTGGGTCACATCCGGGTCGGATGCCACCAGCTCACCGTCGATGAAGAGCTTCATACCCTCAGCGCTCAGCGAGCCAACCGCGTGATGCCAGGTGTTATCGTTCAGCGCTTCTTCCGACTGGATTACCGACGTCGCACCGTTGTTGAAGGTTCCGAAAACGATCGTTCCCGCGTTTGACATGTACAACTGGCGGTCAAAGCTCGAAGAGTTGCCAGAGGCGAGCGACCCATACCCGATGAGTTTCCCACCTGTGGTTGTGTCGGTCTTGAACCAGATCTCTGTGGAGAATTCCTCTGCTACCGCGAGCTTGCTCGACGACGAGACTCGACCGTTCGATGTCCCATCGAAATTCGATGCGTTGGTCGCAGAGTTGCCCACTCCATCAGTTGCCGCCTTGACTCCAGAGCCGGACGTGGGCAAGTTCGACCCCGCGAGGTCTTGCGTCGCGGTGCCCAGTGGGTAGTACAGCTGAGGACCATCGGCCTCCACGGCATCGGAATACGCCGAAGTGATGGACTCCCCTGCTGCAACGGTCACTCGAACTGACTGACTTTCGACACCGTTCCCGTCGCCATCCCTGGCCACGACAGTGTATGTCTGTTCCGCCCCCGGGTCTCCGCCGTCGTCTTGCAGAGTGATTGTTTGCGAATCCCACCACGTGCTGTCCACCGTTTTCGATGCGATGGGAGCAGCAGTGCCGGCGCGGCGAAGCTCGTAGGTCAGCGCAAGGTCATCGCGATCCCAGTTCGATGGGATCGAGATCTTGACCCGACCGGGAACCGTAGAGGTCGCCGTCGGAACCCAATTCGTCCCCGCCAGCCGAGGTCCGTCTGTCGGGCCATCGGGTGGAGAAGTCGAGAATCGCACTAGTCCGGCAAACTGACCGCCGTTGACGGAGAGAAATTCGCCGCCGATCGAGATCATGTCGCCTGCGCCTGTGATCGACAGGCCAGCTTGATTCATTCCGGTCGCAGTGCCGGTGCCCCAGGTGGGACCCCATGCATACGCCGCTGGGGCCGGGGATCCTGCCCAGTTCTTGAACCTCGTGTTAGTTTGCTCGCCGAGGGTGCCCTGCGCTTCGGTCGTGTATGCCTGCGAATGACGATATGTCGCTGGTTTTTTGTCTGGCTGGAGATCCATCGTCTCGCAACCGTGCATATGGCTCGTTGAGTAGACGACCTTCCCTGTCGAATACACGCCGTAGTTGTCGCCAAGGCAATCAGCAATCCAGCGGACTTCACCCGTCCCAGCTTCAGCCGCGAATGTGCCCTCAAGTTCTACTTGAGTTGGGACGAGGTATGCCCACGCTGTTCCGTACACACCCGTTTCGTCGGCCGCCAGACCGTAGACACCGGTCTTTCCTGACGGATCGCCGTTTTGGATCGTCTTCGAAAGTGCCCAGTTCGTGTCGAGTGCACCCGTTCCCTTGTCGATGGACGCGCTGCCACCGACAGAAGCGTCACCGTTGACCTGTGAGAAACGCCCCCCGATGACGACATTTGAACCCGCGGGGTCCATCACCATCGCATCGACCTGCAGGTCTGTCTTCGGCGACCAATCCAGCACGGCACCGTGCTGATCGTCCAAAGCCGCCAAATTACTGCGGGAGACGCCGTTGACCTGGGTGAACAGTCCGCCCAGGTAGATCTTCGATCCGTCGGTCTGGAGGGAGTACACGCCGCTTCCGCCAACTGCAGGGTAGAACGCGGGGATGAGCTCACCCGTCGTTGCGTCAAGCGCTGCGAAGTTCCATCGCGCTTGGCCATTGACGCTGTTGAACGACCCACCGATGTAGATGCGCGAGCCGTCTGGTGAAGCGGCTACCGCCTTGATCACGCCGTTTACTACCGGCGCGAAAGGCAACAGGTCGCCGGTTTCGATGTCGTAAGCCAAGGCATTCGACCGTGCCGTCTTGGCGGCACCGGGGAGCGCCAGCGGTTCTCTCGCGTTGTCGAACTTGCCGACCGCGTAGACCGTCGTCCCTATCGTGGTCTGTGCCCAGACGTACCCATCGTCGATCTGCACTGTGGGTATCGGGTCTGACGTCACGACATTCTCGTCTCGCTGCAACAACAGCGATCCTGACGGCGTCGTGGAATCGGCAGCTATCGCCGCCGAAGCCCCCACTCCAGAAAACCCTGCGACTAGCAACGCAGCCACTAGCGTCGACGCCACGGCAGTGCGTGCGCGGCGCGCGAAAAGAATACTCCCCATGAAAATCCCCAGATTATTCGTGCAAACAGGGAGAACTGACGGCCAAATGTCACTCTAAATGGCGCGTTCCCAGACGTTGCCATCAAGTTGAGTGGCGCAAAGCGCCAGCCAAAAGTCGTCTCAGTTCCCCAGGCTCGGCCCCCTCGGCCGAGGCCCGCGGCGCAGACTTGCGCCAGCGAGCACCTCATGCTACCAGTTTTTCAACCCGAGGCTTACCACACAAACTGATGCAGCGGAGGGCATGGGGATAACTCGGGCAAAACGTCACCCCCTGCCTATCGCTTCTTAGACCTCCAGCCAGCCGCATCGCCTGCCCGAGATACCCTCGGGCGCCTGTCGAAGCGTCTGAGCCGCTTACATCACGCGAGGAGGAAGGCGACCTCTACCTCGACAGGGCTGCCAAGCGGAAGCTCTGCGACACCGACGGCTGCCCGAGCGTGCCGCCCGGCATCGCCGAAGATCTCGCCGAGAACTTCGCTCGCACCGTTGACGACGCCCGGCTGACCGGTGAATCCTTCTGCCGACGCCACAAAGCCGCCGACGCGAAGAACACCGGCGATCTGGTCGACGCCACCGGCGGCGTCCGCTGCGGCAGCGAGAGCGTTCAATGCGCAGGTGCGCGCATAGACCTTCGCATCTTCCGCAGAAACCTCTGCACCAACTTTGCCGACGGCCGGGAGAGCTCCGTCAACAAATGGCAACTGCCCTGAGGTGTACACGAGTCCGCCATGGGTGACGGCCGGCACATACGCAGCGACGGGCGCGGCTACTGCGGGCAGTTCGATGTTGAGTTCGGCAAGGCGAGCGACGACGCTCATGCGTTTCCTCCATCGAACTGACGCGACGCTTCGGCGGCAGCGGCGAGCCCCGAGTTGGCGGAAGCATCCGTCGTCACCGGACGCTTGAAGTACGCGACAGGTCCGCCTTCTGGGCCCTGCACGACCTGCACGAGCTCCCAACCCTGCTTGCCCCAGTTGTTGAGAATCGCGGCGGTGTTGTGGATCAGCAGCGGCGTGGTGAGGTACTCCCACGTAGTCATGGCTCTCCTGTCAATCGGGGCGCGGCGACGGAAATCCGCAGCGCGCTCGTCAAAGCTGGTATTCAGGGAACTCCCCTACGATCAAGCGTATGCCCCAAAAGAATCGCACGGTGAGAGGCGTGCTCGGCGGACTCGTCGGGCTCGTCGGGTTGAGTGCCGTTGCCGGCCTCCTCGTTGCCGCCAGTGTCACCCCTGTCCTTGCCATGACTGGCCTCGCAGGCACGCAGGCATTGACTCTCTTTGATGAGCTTCCCGAGGTCCTCCAAGTTGACCGCCCAATGGAGCAGTCAACGATCTACGCGACAGGCACTGACGGCAAGCCGGTAGCGCTCGCTTCTTTCTACGAGCAGAACCGCATTCCCGTGACGTACGAGCAGGTCAGCCCCGTGCTCTACGACGCGATCCTCTCTAGTGAGGACAAGAGCTTTTACAGCCACGGCGGTGTCAACCTCGGCGCCACGGTTAAGGCCATGGTCGACAACGTCAGCGGCAGCTCTAACCGAGGTGCCTCTACGATCAGCCAGCAGTTCGTAAAGAACGTGCGGATCCAGGAGTGCGAGCAGAACGTCGACACCTCGTCCGAGACTTATCAGGCTGACCTGAACCAGTGTTGGACAGATGCAACGCAGGCCAAGGGCGTCGATGGCATTGAGCGCAAGCTGCAGGAGATGCGGTACGCGATTCAGATCGAGAAGGACTTCCCGAAGAACGACATCCTGCTCGGGTACCTCAACATCGCTAACTTCGGTGGCACGGTGTACGGAATCGAAGCTGCTTCGCGGTACTACTTCTCGACCACCGCTTCGAAACTCACCGTGGCTCAGGCGGCCACTCTCGCTGGCATCGTGCAGAACCCGAACTTCTACCGTATTGACCTGCCTGAGGGCACCTGGACGGGCGAAGACGGCGTAGCCCGAAACGGCGAGGCCGATGGCTGGGCTGACACCAAAGACCGTCGCGACTACGTGATTAACCGCATGTACGCCGACGGCAAGATCACCGAAGCGCAGCGTGACGATGCGATTGAGTCAGCGATCACGCCTGCTATCAAGGCACCCACACAGGGTTGCGCCGCGGCGGGCACTAACGCCTACTTCTGCCAGTACGTGAAGTCGATCGTCGAGAACGACGAGGCATTTGGAGCCACCAAGGCGGATCGCACCGATCTGCTCCGCCGCGGTGGACTGGAGATCTACACCTCGCTGGACTTCCGCATCCAGAATGAAGCCGCTGCGGCGATGACAGAGATCGTCCCGGCTAACTACGACAACGACTACTTCGGTGCCGCTGGTGTCTCCCTCGAGGCGGATACGGGGCGCATCCTGTCGATCACCCAGAACACGCAGTTCGTCGAGACGCCAACCGAAGACCTCGCGAAGACCTCGCTGGTGTTCGCTGGCGATATGGAAAACGGTAACTCCGGTGGCTTCCAGGTGGGATCGGTGTACAAGCTGTTCACCTTGATTGACTGGCTCGAAAACGGTCGCTCCGTCAACGAGGTTCTCAATGGGAGCGTGCAAACCAACGTGAAGTTCACCGCAGAGTCGTGCGGTGGCGGAACGCTGACTGCCAACACCCAAGAGATTGGTAACTTCGGCGGCAGCAGGGGCTACTCCGCGAACGTGATGGACTTCACCAGAAACTCGCTGAACAGTGGGTACTTCACGATGGCATCGCAGCTTGATATCTGCGAGATCAACAACGTGGCTGACCGGATGGGCGTGACGCTTGCCGATGGCACTAAGACAACCGAGCAGAACGTTCCTTACGATATTCTCGGCTCGAAGAACATCTCCCCTATCGCGATGGCTGGCGCCTACGCCACCGTCGCCAACGGCGGCACCTACTGCACCCCTCGTGCTATCGACCGCGTGGTCGGCGCTGAGGGCGAAGAGCGTGAGCTGCCCGCGTCGTCTTGCACCGAAGGAGTGATCTCGCCGGAGGTCGCTGCGACGGCTGCATACGCGCTTCAGGGCGTCATGACGAGCGGCGGAACAGGTAGCGTCGCGAACCCTTACGACGGCACTCCCCTCATCGGTAAGACCGGAACGCACGACGAGTGGTCGACGATGATGATCGAGTCCAGCACGAAGGTCACCACCGCCGTGTGGGCAGGCCGTTGGAAGGGCCAGAGCAACATCTACAATCAGTGGGCTGGTAACTACAAGCTCAACGAAATGCGTTATCCGTTGGCGCGGATATCGCAGGCTGCCGCGAACGCCGCGTACGGCGGCGACGCCTTCCCACAGCCAGACGGCAACCTGACTCGTCGTGTGCTTACCGACGTTCCAAACGTCGTGGGGCAGACGATCGAAGAAGCGACGTCGACCCTAGAGCGCGCAGGCTTCTCGGTAAGAGAAGGTGCGCCTGTCGACAGCGATCAGCCGACGAACATCGTCGTCGAGCAAGACCCCAGCGGTCAGACGAGCGGTGGCGCGACCATCACCATCTCCCCCAGTAACGGAAAGGGAACGACAGTTCCTGCGGGGTTGGCCGGAATGACGCGATCTGAAGCCGCTGCCGCGCTCAGCGCCGCGGGCTTTACGTCGATCTCGTTCGATAACTCCTGCACTCCGCCGACTGCTGTTGTGAGCTCCACCGATCCGCCGCCCGGCACGGCGACGAGCAAGTCGAGCGCCGTGAGCGTGACGTGCGAGTAGACGCACCCCGCGCAGCACACCCGGCCCTCATTGCGCTTGGCGCGGTGGGGGCCGTTGGTGCGGCTGCGGCGGTGTGGGGCATCGGCATCGAGCGCTATCTCTTCACGGTGCGCGAAGCGACGGCTGCGGCACTTCCTGCTGGCTCCGCCCCGCTGCGCATCTTGCACATCTCCGATGCGCACATGGCTCCGTGGCAACATCGCAAGCAGGACTGGCTCGCATCTCTCGCGCAGCTTGAGCCTGATCTGATTGTGAACACCGGAGACAACCTCGGCCACACCAACGGACTGGACGGCATTCGTCGCGCCTTCGACTCGTTTGCCGGTATCCCCGGGGTGTTTGTGCACGGATCAAACGACGTCACTGCTCCTGCTCCACGCAACCCCCTCCGATACTTTCTGGGTCCGTCGAAGAAACACCACGAGCCAGCGCTTCTGGACACTGACGCCATGGATGCGTACTTCACTGACGAGCTGGGCTGGACTGGACTGAACAACGCGGCCGCGCGACTCACAATTTCAGGCACTGAGGTAGACCTCTTCGGTGTGAACGATGCCCACAGGGACTGGGATCGTCTGGATGTACTGCCCTCCGCGATCGATGGCCTCGGGCCGCGTAACAACGACGCTCCCCTGCTGGGTGTCACGCACGCGCCGTACCAACGCGTCCTCAACACCTTCACTGACCTCGGAGCGCATGCGATCCTGGGCGGCCACACACACGGAGGGCAGGTCTGCCTCCCCGGCTACGGTGCTCTCGTGGCGAATTGCGACATCCCGCTCAAGCAGGCCAAGGGACTCAGCACGTGGTCGCACGACGGGCGTAGCGTGCCCCTCAACGTCAGCGCTGGCTGCGGCCACTCCATCTACGCGCCTGTGCGCTTCGCCTGCCGCCCTGAGGCGACTCTTCTGACGCTCACTGCACGCGGCTGACGGATTCGTCGGACGCACGTTTTCCCTGTAGACTCGGAGGGTTGCAAACGGGGTGTGGCGCAGCTTGGTAGCGCGCTTCGTTCGGGACGAAGAGGTCGCAGGTTCAAATCCTGTCACCCCGACCAGTGACACCGGAAGGCCGCCCTCAGGGGCGGCCTTCTCTGTATCGAGACCGCACGCGAAGGGGAACGCATGAGCTCTCTTCCGCCGCCGCGCGTTTCGACCCGCGTCTGGGCCATCATTCTCGGCATCCCGTTTCTTGCGGGTCTCGCCGCTCTGACGCTCACTCCGTCCCGTGTAGAGCAATCCATGCCGAGCTTTCTCGACCTGATCCTCTCAACCGCGCACCGGCTCGGATGGACCTCGCTGGACTTCGCCGGACTTGAGGTCATCGCGAACATTTTGGTGTTCCTGCCGATCGGGATCCTTGCGTTCGTTCTGCTTCCGCGCCGATTCTGGCTGCTCGCCATACTCATCGGGCCATTGCTTTCACTCGCGATCGAAACAGCACAGCGCGTGGCGCTGCCGCATCGCATCGCTACGCTGAACGATGTGGTCGCGAACTCCGCTGGGGCATTGCTCGGCGTCGCTCTCGCACTGCTGTGCACGCTCGTATTCGCCGCGCGGAGTTCTCCGCGACCACCTTCTAGGCTGGAGACATCATGACCGCGCCCGCACTCGTCGCCTTTGACCTCGATGACACGCTCGCCCCATCCAAAGGCGAGATTGATGATCGGATCGCTGCACTGCTGCTGCGCTTGCTGCAGACCGTTGATGTGGCGATCATTTCGGGCGGAAACGAAGCCCAGTTCCGTTCCCAGGTCGTGGCGCGTCTCGGTGACGCAGACGAGGGTGCGCTTGCACGCCTGCATCTGCTCCCTACCTGCGGCACCAGGTACCTGCGGCACAATGGCACAGGTTTCGCATCAGTGTACGCGCACGATCTCAGCGATGAGCAGAAGCGTGCGGCGCTGACCGCGCTGCGCGAAGAGGCCGAAAGTCTCGGACTCTGGGAGGCTTCCCCCTGGGGTGAGATTCTGGAAGACCGGGGATCGCAGATCACCTTCTCTGCCCTGGGCCAGCATGCCCCGCGCGATGCGAAGCACGACTGGGACCCGACAGGTGAGAAACGCGGCCGCTTGCGCGATGCCGTAGCGGCGCGTCTCCCCGGCCTCGAAGTACGATCCGGCGGATCAACCTCGATTGACATCACTCAAGACGGCATCGACAAGGCCTTTGGCATGCGCCAGCTGGCCGCACACACCGGCATCGCACTCTCCGACATGCTCTTCTACGGCGACCGTCTCGACGAGGGTGGCAACGACTACCCCGTCCGCGCGATCGGCGTTCCATCGGTTGCCGTGGAGGGCTGGGAAGACACCGCGGACAAGCTCGACGCTCTCTTGCTGACGCTGTAGAGCGACCTCAGCGCGTGCGCGCCTCTGCCGCAGCACGCGATACGGGCACAAGTCGCGTGAGTTGGGTGACGTGGCCTGGCTCGAGTTCTGCGAGAGAGGCGACCCCCAGAAGCCGCATAGTGCGCTCGATCTCGCTGCGCAAGATGTCGATGGTGCGGTCTACGCCCTGACGCCCGCCTGCCATCAATCCATAGAGATACGCGCGTCCGATCAGAGTGAAGTCTGCTCCCAGCGCGACGGCTGCAACGATGTCGGCGCCGTTCATGATGCCGGTATCGACCATCACCGTGAAGTCATCACCAACGGCCTTGCGCACCTCTGGCAACAGATGGAACGGGATCGGCGCACGGTCAAGCTGGCGCCCTCCGTGGTTGGAGAGCACGATGCCGTCGACGCCCGCATCTCGCAACCGTACGGAGTCTTCGACGTTCTGCACGCCCTTGATGATGATCTTGCCTGGCCAGATCTCGCGGATGACCTCAAGGTCGTCGTAGCTGATCGTCGGATCCATCGCCGCGTCCAGCAGCTCTCCCACGGTGCCACCAGTGGTGCTCAGCGATGCGAACTCGAGCTTCGGCGTCGTCAAGAAGTCGAACCACCACCACGGGCGCGGGATCGCGTTGATGATCGTCCCCAACGTGAGCTGCGGCGGAATGCTGAAGCCATTGCGCTTGTCTCGGAGGCGCGCACCAGCGACGGGAGTGTCCACCGTGAATTGCAAGGTGTCGAACCCGGCGGCAGCCGCACGGCGGGTGAGTTCGTAAGAGATTTCGCGATCCCGCATCACGTACAGCTGGAACCAGTTGCGGCCAGGAACCGTGCCCTGCGGCTCGCGCAGGGTGGCCGCCTTTACCCCCTCGATCGATGTGGTGCCGAGCGTCGAGAGTGTGAATGGGATGCCAGCGGCGGCGGCAGCCCCCGCGCCTGCGACCTCCCCCTCCGTCTGCATCAGACGAGTGAAGCCGGTCGGCGCGATGCCGAAGGGGAGTGCCGATGGTCCGCCAAGAATATCGACAGTGGTGTCTACGTCGGGTGCGGGCCGAAGGATGCCCGGGTGGAACTCCACATCTTGGAAAGCCTGTCGTGCCCGTGTGAGGGAGAGCTCGCCCTCAGCCGCACCATCGGTGTAGTCGAAGGCAGCTTTCGGCGTGCGGCGCTTGGCGATCAGACGCAGATCGTCAATCGTGAGCGCTGCATCGAGCCGCCGCTTGCGCCCATCGAGCTCGGGCTTTTTGAACTTCATCAAGTCGAGGAGTTCAGCGGGGTTGGGGATCTGGCGCTGCACCATGATGTGCCTCTCAGTTCTGGGAGTGGATGCCGCGGGTGAGGCCCGCAGATGTGTAGTAACCGGTGATGTGGTCGTGGACGAGCGTGCGAGATGTCTCAACGTCTGCGGCATCAATCGCTGCGACAAGGGCACGATGCTCTGTGCGGAGGCGGGTGGCCATCGCCGGCCAATCGGCGATGGCCACGACTCCCGCCTGCACGTAGGACTCGATCGAGGAGCGCAGGCCAGCCATCATCGCGGCGATGACCGTGTTTCCGCTGGCTTCGGCCAGCGAAAGGTGCAACTGCGCGTCGAGGGCAAGGAAATCTGCAGGGGTGAGATCGGTCGCATCCATCGCATCCAACAGTTGATGGGTGCGTGCAGTGTCGCGGGATGCGGAGGCGGCGATCGCAGTGACGACCGCATCTTCGAGCACCAACCGCGTGCGCACGACGTCGTCGAGCGGAAAACCCTGAGCGGCGACCTGTAGGCGCAGCAACGCCGACATTCCGCCGGTCGGAGTGGCGATCACGATCGCTCCAGACTGAGGACCCGACCCGGTGGAGGTACGAATCAGCCCCAGCACCTCGAGCACGCGAAACGCTTCACGCACGCTAGAGCGACCAACCCCGAGGGTCGTCGCCAGCTCGCGTTCAGAGGGCAGGTGATCTCCCGGACCAATGCGCCCATCGAGGAGGTCGCGCTCGATGTGCTCGAGAACGAGCTGCCATGCGCGTGCTGGTTGGTCGGCCATCGATCCCCCTGTGGTCTGACCACAGGCTATCGCGTGTGGTCAGACCACTCAAGCACGTTCACCTGCACACCGCCCCCCGTTCACAACTCAGGAAGTACCTGCCGAACGGGGCGACCGAAAGACGGCAACGACGAGAGGGCGGATCAGCCCAGGCGGCCAGCCGATTCTTCGAGATAGCAAGTGCCGCAGAGGGACTCGTATGTGGTGAGTTCTGGCGCGGCGGAACCCGTTGCCCCTTCGTCGATGGCGACCTGGTCACCATCGAATACGAAGCGTCCGCCCACCACGCGACCGTTGAACACAGCTTTTCGTCCGCATCGGCAGATGGTTTTGAGCTCTTCCAGGGAGTGCGAAATGGCAAGAAGGCGCGCGGATCCGGGGAAGGCATGCGTACGGAAGTCATTGCGAATGCCGTAGGCGATCACCGGGGTGCCATCCTCTACCGCGATGCGAAAGAGATCGTCAACCTGGTGAGGGGCCAGAAACTGTGCCTCATCGATGAGCAGACACGCCACGTCGCGCTGACGCCCCGGAATCAGCTCTTCATCTGTGCGGTGACGCATGCGCTCGCGGTATTCGGCGAATACCAGGCGCGCATCGTCATCCGGCGCGATCAGAAAGTCCACCGGGCGAGTGACGCCCAGTCGGCTCTCGATCTCCCCCGCACCTTTGGTGTCGATCGCTGGTTTGGCCAGCAAGACCTGTTGGCCGCGCTCTTCGTAGTTGTACGCCGCCTGAAGCAGCGCCGTCGACTTGCCAGAGTTCATCGCGCCGTAGCGGAAGTAGAGCTTCGCCACGGTGCAGCCTTATGCGTTGATGCCGAGAGCGGAGGCCGTTGCCGAGGTCGAACGCTCCGCGAGGTCTGCATCGACGTTGAGCTTCTCGCCGAACGTGGGAATCAGCGCACGAAGCTCGGACTCCCACGCAGGGTATTCCTCCGGGAAGCACTTCTTCAGCAGATCAAGCATGATCGGCACAGCGGTCGATGCGCCAGGCGAGGCGCCGAGCAAACCAGCGATCGAGCCGTCAGATGCGGCCACCACCTCGGTGCCGAACTGCAGGATGCCACCCTTCTGGGGATCCTTCTTCATGACCTGCGCACGCTGTCCCGCGTCGATGAGAGTCCAATCCTCATCCTTCGCCGTCGGCATGAATGTGCGGAGGCTTTCCACCTTCTTGGGGTGATTCTTCAGCAGCTCGCCGACCAGGTAGGTGATGAGACTCGGGTTCTTCACCGCCACCTGCAGCATCGGCAACAGGTTGTGCGCGCGCACCTGAGACACGATGTCGAACATCGAGCCGTTCTTCAAAAACTTGGGGCTGAACGTAGCGAACGGCCCGAACATCAGAGACGCTTCCCCATCCACCACACGGGTGTCGAGGTGCGGCACCGACATCGGCGGCGCGCCGACCGAGGCCTGCGAGTACACCTTCGCTTTGTGCTGCGCGACGATGTCGGGGTTCGAGGTCTTGAGGAACTGTCCGCCGATCGGGAAGACACCGTACCCCTTGATCTCGGGGATGCCGGAGTTCTGCAGCAGCTTCAGCGCCCAGCCACCCGCACCCACGAAGACAAAACGTGCCTTCACTTCACTGGGGGTGTGGCCGATGCTGTTGCGGTACTTGACCAGCCAGGTGCCATCCTTCTGCTTCTTTAAGCTGCGGACCTCGTGGTTCGTACGCAGCGCAACACCGGAGCTGGTGAGGTGGTCGAAGAGCTGATGCGTCAGCGATCCGAAATCGACGTCGGTGCCCGCAGGAACACGGGTGGCCGCGAACGGCTCGCCCTTCCGACGCTGTTGCATCAAAAGCGGCGCCCACTGGTTGATGACGCGCGAGTCTTCGCTGTACTCAATGCCAGCGAACAGCGGCTGCGCTTTGAGCACCTCGTAGCGCTTCTTGAGGTAAGCGACGTCTTTCTCGCCCCGCACGAAAGTCATGTGCGGTGTGGCATTGATGAAGGTCGACGGCTCGTCGAGCACGCCCTTCTCCACCAGCGAAGACCAGAACTGACGGCTCTGCTGGAACTGCTCGTTGATCGAGACGGCTTTCGCTGGGTCCAGTGGAGCGTCGCCCTGCTGCGGCATGTAGTTCAGCTCACACAGAGCAGCGTGGCCAGTGCCCGCGTTGTTCCATGGATTTGAGCTCTCTTGAGCCACATCGGAGAGCCGCTCGAACGCGACAATCTTCCACTCAGGCTGCAGCTCGTGCAGGAGTGTACCCAGGGTGGCGCTCATGATGCCACCGCCGATCAGGACGACATCGACGTTTTCAGTCACCGAACCAGTCTAGTTCGGAGCAACGCTCCCGCGGACCATGCTGGCCCCTGCCGCCAGAGAAAATCAGCGCGCGCTGGTGAGCCGCTCTGCGAGTACCTCGGCGATCTGCACGGCATTCAGGGCCGCACCCTTGCGGAGGTTGTCGTTGGTGAGGAAAAGCACCAACCCCTTGCCTTCAGGGGCTGACTGATCGGCACGGATGCGACCGACAAAGCTCGGGTCTTTGCCTGCCGCCTGCAACGGCGTCGGGATCTCATCGAGCACCACGCCCGGAGCGGCATCCAGCACCTCGCGCGCACGTTCAGGCGTGATTTCGCGCGCGAACTCCACGTTGATCGAGAGTGAGTGGCCCGTGAAGACAGGGACGCGCACACAGGTGCCAGCGACCCGGAGATCAGGCAGTTCGAGGATCTTGCGGCTCTCGTTGCGGAGCTTTTTCTCTTCGTCAGTCTCGTTGTCACCGTCATCAACAAGGTTGCCGGCAAACGGGATCACGTCGAAAGCGATCGGCGCGACGTACTTTTCTGGCTCCGGGAACTCCACCGCAGAACCGTCGTGCACCAACCGGAGCGTGTTGCCCTGCGCGAGCACACCTTCGACCTGTCCGAGGAGCTCATGCGCACCTGCCAGCCCAGAGCCGGACACTGCCTGGTAGGTAGAAACGATCAGACGCTCAAGACCAGCCTCGGCATCCAGCACCTTCAGTACCGGCATCGCGGCCATGGTCGTGCAGTTCGGGTTGGCGATGATGCCCTTCGGGCGCTCGTCAATCGCGTGCGGGTTAACCTCGCTCACCACGAGCGGAACCTCTGGGTCCATCCGCCAGGCGCTGGAGTTGTCGACGACAACAGCACCCGCAGCAGCGAAACGTGGTGCGTAGGCACGGCTCGCGGTGGCTCCTGCCGAGAACAGAGCAATATCGATGCCAGCAGCATCTGCCATCTCGACGTCTTCGACGATAACCGTGGTGCCGCCGAACTCGATGGCCGTGCCCGCAGAGCGTGCGGACGAGAACAGGCGCAGGTCGCGGATCGGGAATGCCCGCTCGGCGAGAATCTCGCGCATGACGGTACCGACCTGGCCGGTGGCGCCCACGATGGCGACGGAGATTCCTGTTTCAGAGATGCGGGTCATGATGTTCCTTGGCGTCGTGCGGTAAAGCGTACGAAGCGTCGGGCGCGGCGTCGGGATACGGATGCTGCGCCTGGCGCCGGTGTCAGGGTTTCGGCGAGTCTACCGCGCAAGCGTCCGACCCCGAGTCTGTGGCCGGACGACGAACGTTCGTCGGCAGAAAAACGAAGGCGATTGGCGGAAGTTAGCGGCCGGTGCCCGCGTGAACCTTCGCATCGGCGTCGCCGTCGAGACCGTATGCGGTGTGCACCGTGCGGGCAGCCTCGGTCAGATCAGTGTCGCGCAGCACGACCGAGATACGAATTTCAGAAGTAGAGATCATCTCGATGTTGATGCCACCGGCAGACAGCGCCTCGAACAGCACAGCGGACACACCGGAGTGCGTACGCATTCCGGCACCAACGACGGAGAGCTTGCCGATCTGGTCGTCGTGCACCAGGCTCTGGAAGCCCACCTCCGTCTGATCTCCAGACAGAGCCTTGAGCGCCGCCGTCGCATCCGCCTTCGGGACAGTGAAGGAGATGTCGGTGCGGCCCGTCGCCGAGACGTTTTGGACGATCATGTCAACGTTCGCGCCCGACTTCGCAACAATCTTGAAGATCTCTGCGGCCTTACCTGGAACATCTGGCACACCAGCGACCGTGATCTTGGCCTGGCTAAAGTCGGTGGCAACGCCGGCGACGATCGGTTCTTCCATGACTGCTCCCTCTGCTTCGCGAGGGTTCTTCATGCCCTCACCCAGAACGTATGTGCCCTCGGCCGACGAGAACGTCGACCGAGCGTGAATCAGGACCCCGTGGCGGCGCGCGTATTCAACTGCGCGGATGTACAGCACCTTCGCGCCGTTCGCCGCGAGTTCCAACATCTCCTCGCTGGAAACGTGATCGAGCTTCTGCGCCTTCGGGATCACGCGGGGGTCTGCGGTGAAGATCCCATCAACGTCGCTGTAAATCTCGCAGACGTCGGCATTCAGTGCTGCTGCGAGCGCGACGGCTGTGGTGTCAGAGCCGCCACGACCCAGCGTCGTAATGTCGCGGGTATCGCGGTTGAAGCCTTGGAACCCGGCGACGATCACGATGGCGCCCTCATCGAGCGCTTCGCGAAGACGCACCGGTGTGACGTCGACGATCCGAGCCGCGCCGTGCTGCGAGTCGGTGATCATGCCCGCTTGGCTACCGGTGAACGAGCGTGCTTCGAAGCCCATCGAATGGATGGCCATTGCCAGCAGCGCCATCGAGATGCGCTCTCCGCTGGAGAGCAGCATGTCGAGTTCGCGCGGCGCGGGGATCGGCGCGACCTCGTTTGCGAGCTCGAGGAGCTCGTCCGTTGTGTCGCCCATCGCACTCACAGCGACGACGACATCATGCCCGGCACGGCGGTTGTCAACGATGCGCTTGGCGACGCGCTTGATGCTCTCTGCGTCGGCGACAGACGAGCCGCCGTACTTCTGCACAATGAGGGCCAAGATCACTCCCTGGGATTTCGGGCGGATCCGCCCACGCCCATTCTATGATCGCCCCATATACCGATCTGCACATGTGACGCACTCCCCCATCCCATCTCCCGCATCCCCACTCCTCCGCCGAGTGCACGGCATCGCGCCGAGCGCACGGGATATTCGCGTCGCTAGCCCGTGCACTCGTCACGAAGCCGTGCACTCGCCGATTTTTTATGGCGCGGGGGCGTGGGGGCGTGGGGGGGGGGAGAAGGGGGGAGAGGTGGGGGGGGTTAGAGGGTGCGGCGGCCCTCGAAGGCGCGGCCGAGGGTGACCTCGTCGGCGTACTCCAGGTCGCCGCCGACGGGAAGGCCGGAGGCGAGACGGGAGACCGTGATCTGCATCGTGGTCAGCAGACGGCTTAAGTAGCTGGCCGTTGCCTCCCCCTCAAGGTTGGGGTTTGTCGCCAGAATGACTTCTTGCACGGTGCCGTCAGCCAGACGCGTCATAAGCTGCGCGATGCGAAGATCATCAGGTCCGACACCGGCAATCGGACTGATCGAACCGCCGAGCACGTGGTAAAGCCCCCGGAACTCCCTCGTGCGCTCGATCGCCGCGACATCTTTCGCATCCTCGACCACACAGATCAGTGCTTGGTTGCGACGAGGATCACGGCAAATTCCGCACCGTTCCTGCTCTGCGACGTTGCCGCACACCTCGCAGAAACGCACACGAATACGGATCTCGCTGAGCAGCTCAGCCAAACGCGCCACATCGAACGTCGGCGTCTGCAGAATGTGGAACGAAATGCGCTGAGCGGACTTCGGTCCGATGCCGGGAAGCCTGCCGAACTCATCGATCAGTTCTTGAACAATGCCGTCATACATCAGGAGAACCTCGTCGGGGGCTCGTAGGGCTCTTCGCGCACAAACGTGGCGCCGAGCACCTGGCGGATTACGGCCTCACCATACCTCTGCACTCCCCCCGCAGAGGGCGTGCGCTCGGTGACGACCGGCGGGGTGGCAACCGCACGCGGCGCAGCCGCCCTGGCCTCTGGCACAACTGGCCGAGACATCGGAGGCTCGTACGAGGGGTCGTATGGTGGCTCTTCGTCGTATGCCGGGGCGTCATCGTCGCTCGGGAGCGGAGGCTCGTCCCCATCCACAGCGCCGTCAATAGCACCATCGGATGGCGGAGCGGGTGCGGCCGCTGCTGCCTCGACCTCCTCCGGCTCCTCATCGACAGCGAGGGGCAACGAAGAAGTCGGCGAACTGCCCGTGGGAGTTTCCGGCGCCGTGGGGATAGCGGCGACCGCCCACTCGGTCACCGAAGATGCCGACGCGCTGCGGGCCTGAGATCGAGGTGACCCCGCTGACGCAGGCTCCGATGCGGGAGCGGAATCGTCGGCTGGCGATGGTGCCGACGACGCAGGTTGACGCGGAGCACTGCCGGTGGGCATCGGTGCAGGCAAGTACTTCACCTTGACACCCACCTCCTGCTCGATCGCGGAGCGCAGATGGTCAGATGGCCCCGAACCGGGTGTGGTGCCCTTGAACTTTGCAACGTCGTGTTGGCTGGTGAATCCGAGTGTCAGAACCTCGGTATCCGTCACGTACGCGAGAGGCTGAACGGCTGTAGCCAGCAGCCAAGAGGTGCGGCTGATGCTCTCGAGCCGGGTGAGCACGGCAGGCCACGCCTGGTCGATGCGCTCGAATGTGACAGGCGTCTCCGGTTCGACCGGACCTGCTTCCGCGACCGGAGCAGCTTCCGTGACTGGCGCTGTTTCCGTGACTGGTGCTGGTGCCGGAGCAGATGCTGGTGCGGGAACAGGTGCCGATTCTGGCACCGCGACGGAAACTGCAGGAGGAGCGACCGAACGCTCCGCGTGTGCAGGACTAGGACTAGCCGGTGCGGCGGCTGTCGACGCAGGGATAGACGCAGTGTTCTTCGCGCTGGCGAGAACACGCGCCACCATCAACTCAAGATGCAGCCGCGGAGACGTCGCGCCAGACATATCGTCGAGGGCTGCGCTGACCACATCGGCGGTGCGCGACAACCGTGCCGCACCGAAGATCTCGGCCTGGCCGCGCATTCGCTCCAAGTCATCTTCGGCGATCCCTCGCAGCACTGCGGAGGCACCAGCCCCGACGGCCGCAATGACAATCAGATCACGCAAGCGCTCCAGCAGATCATCAACAAAACGGCGTGGGTCTTGACCGGTCTGCACCACGCGGTCGATGGCGGGGAAAGCCGCAGCGGCGTCGCCAGCGGCGAGCGCATCAACGATCTCGTCGAGGAGCGCCGCGTGGGTGTATCCCAACAGGGCCACCGCACGCGCATAGCCGACAGTGACTGTCTCGGAACCTGCCGGTGCATCGGAGCCAGCGATCAGCTGGTCGAGCAGAGAGAGCGTGTCTCGCGGCGAACCGCCACCGGCGCGCACAACGAGCGGCAATACACCCTGCTCAACGATCACACCTTCTTCACCACAGAGTTTGGCGACGTACTCCAGCATGGCCGCTGGCGGCACCAGCCGGAAAGGGTAGTGGTGCGTGCGGGAGCGGATGGTGCCGAGAACCTTCTCAGGTTCAGTGGTCGCGAAGATGAACTTCACGTGCTCAGGTGGCTCTTCCACGAGCTTCAGCAGCGCGTTGAACCCCTGGGGGGTGACCATGTGAGCCTCATCGAGGATGAAGATCTTGAACCGATCGCGACTGGGAGCAAACGTCGCGCGCTCACGCAGATCGCGAGCATCGTCGACACCGTTGTGGCTCGCCGCATCGATCTCGACGACGTCCAGCGAACCTCCGCCCGCACGCGATAGCTCAACGCAGCTGGGGCAGGTGCCGCATGGCACGTCGGTCGGACCTTCGGCGCAGTTCAAGCAGCGAGCGAGAATACGCGCCGAAGTGGTCTTGCCACAACCACGAGGGCCAGAAAACAGGTAGGCATGGCCGACTCGGTCTCCACGCAACGCTGTCATGAGCGGATCGGTCACTTGAGACTGCCCGATCATCTCGCCGAACGTCTCGGGCCGGTAGCGGCGGTAGAGGGCTGTGGTCACCTCAACAGCCTACGGCGTGCCAGGGACGTTCGTCTGGCCTGAGCCACATGCTCAATCGATCGGCTCGGCCACCGGCGTCGCCGTCGTGATGACAGGGACCGACGCCGACATCTGCGTTCCGTCTTCGCGCATGGCACCGGCGAACTGCTTGATCGTCGGACGCCCTGGAATCAACGGACCCTGATCGGCGAGCGGCACGACAGCTGCTTCTTCGACAGTGGCGATCCACGCCTCATCACGCACAGTGAACGGCACAGGTGGGCCGCTGCGCACCTCGACGCGAAGCTCGCTCTTCGTCAACGTCACATACAGCTCAGAGCCCTGCCACTGGAGCGGGAAGGAAAGCGAGGGCCAATCAGCCGGCAGCCTCGGGTCGAAACTCAGGTCACCCGCGTAGTCACGCATTCCCCCGAACCCGCAGACCAACGCGGTCCACACGCCACCGGCTGACGCGACGTGCACGCCGTCTGCCGCATTGTGGTGCAGGTCGTGGAGGTCGACGAACAGGGACTGCTCGAAGTACGTCTGAGCAAGGTCTTGGTACCCCACCTCGGCGGCGAGAATCGACTGCACAACCGCCGACAGGGTCGAGTCGCCTGTGGTCAGCGGGTCGTAGTAGTCGAAGTCAGCCTTTTTCTCTTCCGGTGTGAAGTGATTGCCCTGCAGGAACAGCGCCAGCACGACATCTGCCTGCTTGAGCACCTGGAACCGGTAGATCACCAGAGGGTGGAAATGCAGCAAGAGCGGGCGCTGTTCTGACGGAGTGTTTGCCAGATCCCAAATCTCCCGCTCGAGGAACAGCGAATCCTGCGGGTGAATGCCCAGGGCTTCGCTGTACGGGATGTACATCGCTTCAGCCGCACGCTCCCACGCTTCAACCTCACCAGGACCGAGGCCAGTACGGTCGACGATCTTCACGTAGTCGTCCGGGAACTCGTCGCGAATTTCACGCACGATTCTGGCGGCGTAACGCAGGTTGTAGCGCGCCATCACGTTTGTGTAGAGGTTGTCGTTGACGACGGTCGTGTACTCGTCTGGACCGGTGACGCCGTGAATGTGGAAGGTCTCGATACCGTCTTCCGCGCCGGTATCGCCGACCACGCGCGACGCACGCCAGAACCCGAGAGTCGCCCACAGGCGCGCGGTCTCGATGGCGATGTCTGCACCCTCGCGGCGCAGGAATTCTTCATCCCCCGTCGCGCGCACGTACTTGCCCAGAGCAAAGCTCACGTCGGCATTGATGTGGTACTGCGCTGTGCCTGCAGCGTAGTAGGCCGAAGCCTCTTCGCCGTTGATGGTGCGCCAGGGGAATAGCGCCCCCGCCTCGTTGAGCTGTGCGGCACGGCGGCGCGAAGCCGGCAACATGCGCGCCCTCGCGCGTAGTGCGTTGTAGGCCCACCGGGGAGAGGTGTACGTCAAGAACGGCAACGCATAGACCTCTGTGTCCCAGAAGTAGTGACCGCTGTAGCCAGAGCCGGATACTCCCTTAGCGGGGACACCTGCGCCGTCGGCTCGCGCTGAGGCCTGCGCGAGCTGGAACAGGCACCAGCGGATGGCCTGTTGGAGGTCGTCACGCCCACCGATCTGCACGTCACTTCGTTCCCAAAACGCATCGAGCCATTCGCGCTGACGCTGGAAAACCGACTCCACACCCTCGGCAGCTGCACGGTCAAGCGACCGGCGACAACGATCAACGAGCTCTCGTGGAGGCACGCCCCGCGACGAGTGGTAGCTGACGAGCTTGGTGAGCGTGATCGGCACACCTGCCTTCGCCTGCACCCTGAACACGTTCTTTGCGATGTCTGGCTCGATGAGCTCGCGGACGTTGTATTCGTTTTCCGTGTCGATAACGTGGTCGGCAACGACTGCGACCGTCATGCCGGAGTTGGCCACACGGTACGACAACGCAGAGCGCAATCCGTCTTGCCAGTGCTCGGCTGGTTCCAACACGCGATCGGCGATCTTTTCTGCCTTGCGAGGGTCAAAACCCTCGGGCGTTGTCCCCAGCGGAGTGCCGGCGTAAACGCCAGCGCCGTCTTGCCTGTTGAGGATCTGGCAGCTGATCGTGACGGGGGCGTCGGCATTTTCGACAACAACCTCAAGTCGAAGTACAGCGAGGTGGCGCTCTTCAAAGCTCACGATGCGCTCGTCGCGCATGCGAATGCGCTTGCCCGATGGTGTCTCCCACACGACGTGGCGCTCCAAGATGCCGGTGCGCATATCGAGCGTGCGGCGGTACTCCCGCACGTCGGCATCGTCAAGGGAGATGGGCTCGTCATCGACGTAGATCCGCATCACCTTCGCATCCGGGGCGTTGACGATCGTCTGGCCAACCTCCGCGAAGCCATACGCCTTCTCGGCATGCCGAATCGGCCAGGTCTCATGCAGACCATTGATGAAGGTGCCGTGTTCGTGAGAACCACGCCCTTCAATGTGGTTTCCACGCAGGCCAAGGTATCCGTTACCCACGGAGAACAGCGTCTCGCTGACGCCCTCTTCCGAATAGCGCGTGTCGATTAGACGCCACGGGTCAACGGGAAAGCGGTCGCGGTCGGGATCGATCATGCGGACTCCGGACTGTTGGTGCTGTCAGTACTGTCTGTGTTGTCTGGGACGAAGACGTCGAGGTCGTCAACGACGACGGTCGCTCCGGCTTCGCGCAGCGCATCTGCGCCTGCGCCTCGGTCAACGCCGACCACCGTCGCGAAACCGGCGGCGGCGGCTGATGCTGCCCCGGAGGTCGCATCTTCAACGGCTACCGCACGTGCAGGATCGACGCCCAGGGCTGCGGCGCCTGCGGCGAACATGTCGGCGGCGGGCTTGGATGAAAGGCCATCACGTTCGGCGACCACACCGTCGACCACAATCCGGAAGAAAGAACGAAGGCCAGCCGCGCCCAATACCTCTTCGGCGTTCTTGGAACTCGACACGACACCGAGCGGAACTCCGGCGTCACGCAAGAGCTCTACAAGAGCCAACGAACCTGCATACGGGGCAATGCCCTCGGCTCGGAGCGACGCAGCGAACGCAGCGTTCTTGCGGTTACCGATACCGCAGATGGTCTCGGCTTCTGGAGCGTCATCGACCTCACCCCACGGAACTTCCACATTGCGACTGCGTAGAAGACTGGCGACGCCGTCGTAGCGCTTTTTGCCATCGACGTACTCGTAGTAGTCCGCGTCGGTATATGGCTCTTTCAAGCCCCACTGTTCGAAAACGTCGTCGAACACGACCTTCCAGGCGCGCATATGCACCTCGGCCGTGGGAGTGAGTACTCCGTCAAGGTCGAAGAGCACGCCGTCGGCGTGGAACATGTCGGGCAGTGCGTCTGGCACAGAGCCTCCAGGAGAAGGGGCGATCATCGGGTCGGCACCTCTCCGTGCCACATTTCCAGCGTAATGGGGTCACGTGCTGGGAGGTAACCCCTGCAAACGGATCAGAGCAACTCGGCTGTCTGCCTGGCGATCTGCAACTCCTCGTTCGTTGGCACAACGAGGACTGTCACCGAAGAGGCATCCGTTGAGATGCGACGAATACCGGACTCACGTTTTTCGTTTCGCGCGTCATCGACCTCGATACCCGCGAATCCGAGGGTCGCCATGGATTCAGCCCGCACTGCGGCGGCGTTTTCTCCCACTCCTGCGGTGAACGAGATCACATCTACTCCCCCCAACTGGGCGATGTAGGCACCGGCGTAGGCGCGGAGGCGATGCACGTACACGTCGAATGCCAAGGTTGCGGCCTCATCCCCCTCGGCCCTTCCTGTCAAGATGTCGCGCATGTCGCTGCGACCAGCAAGACCAGCAAGGCCGCTTCGCGTGTTAAGGAGGGAGTCAAGATCGTCAATCGAATAGCCCGCACGACGCGAAAGATGCAGCAGCGCAGCCGGATCGATATCCCCAGAGCGCGTCCCCATCACAAGACCCTCTAGTGGGGTAAGCCCCATCGAGGTTTCTACTGACCGACCACCATCGATCGCGGTCACAGATGCACCGTTGCCAAGGTGAAAGACCAGCTGCCGGAGCGTGGAGTTGTCGCGACCGAGGAATGCCGCTGCCGCTTCACTCACATACTGGTGACTTGTGCCGTGAAACCCGTATCTGCGCACCCGATGTTCTGCGGCGAGGGCTGCGTCAATCGCATAGGTATATGCCGCCGGTGGGAGCGTCTGGTGGAAGGCCGTGTCGAATACGGCGACATGCGGCACCTCGTCGAAGACGGCGCGTGCGGCGACGATACCCGCGAGGTTTGCGGGGTTGTGCAGCGGGGCAAGCACCGCGAGCTCGTTGATCTGACGTTCCACATCAGCATCAATCAGAGTCGGCGCGTAAAAACGAGCCCCACCGTGCACCACACGGTGGCCGACAGCGACCGGTCGATGCTCGTCAAACGACGGACCGTGCGTGGCGAACTGCTCTCGCATCACGTCGAATGCGGTCGCATGATCGGCGATTGTTTGCTCACTGCGATACGTCGCATCCAGCATTGTTGTCGTCGCATCTGCATCTGCTGCGTTCACGGCCGTGTGCGAGACAGGGCTGGTGCTTTGCCCGATGCGCTCGATAAGTCCATTGGCGAGCACCCGCTCATGCTCGATGTCGAGCAGGCTGTATTTGAGGGAGGATGAACCGCTGTTGATCACCAGGATGGCGCTCATCTGTCAGCTCCCACTCTCGGCGTTTTGGGCCTGAATTGCGGTGATCGCGACAGTGTTGACGATGTCATCTACGAGCGCCCCACGGGAGAGGTCGTTGATGGGCTTGTTGAGTCCTTGCAACACGGGGCCAATCGCTACAGCCCCGGCTGATCGCTGCACTGCCTTGTAAGTGTTGTTGCCGGTGTTGAGGTCGGGAAACACAAAAACCGTTGCTTTGCCCGCGACGGCTGAATCAGGAAGCTTGGCTTTGGCAACCGCCGCATCTGCCGCGGCATCGTACTGAATCGGCCCCTCGACGGGGAGCTCCGGCGCACGCTCGCGGACGAGGGCTGTCGCCTCGCGGACCTTATCGACGTCGGCACCGGATCCGGACTCGCCCGTCGAATAGGAGAGCATCGCGACGCGCGGATCGATACCGAACTGCGTGGCCGTTGTCGCCGATGAGATAGCGATGTCGGCAAGCTGCTCGCTGGTCGGGTCAGGGATCACGGCGCAGTCGCCGTAGACGAGCACGCGGTCGGCGAGCGCCATCAGGAAGACGCTCGAAACGACATTCACCCGCGGCTTCGTCTTGATGATCTCGAATGAAGGACGAATGGTGTGTGCCGTGGTGTGCGCCGCGCCTGAGACCATTCCGTCTGCGAGGCCGAGATGCACCATCATCGTGCCGAAGTACGACACATCGGTAACGGTGTCTGCCGCCTGGGCGAGCGTGATGCCCTTGTGCGCGCGCAGGCCTGCGTACTCGGCGGCGAAGCGCTCGACCAACTCAGGGTCGGTAGGGCTGAGTACCTGAGCCGCCTCAATATTGACCCCAATTTCGCCCGCTCGCGCGCGAATGGCGCCCTCGTCGCCGAGGATCGTCAGATCCGCCACCTCTCGCGCGAGCAGGATGGCGGCAGCACGAAGGATGCGGTCGTCTTCCCCCTCCGGCAAAACAACGCGGCGACGGTCTGCTCTGGCGCGTTCCATCAACCCGTACTGGAACATCAGTGGTGTCACGACGCGCGCCTCAGCGAGCCCGAGTTGGGTCGTGAGCTGCGCAATGTCGACGTGTGCCTGGAACAGCCCGAGTGCACGATCGTAACGGCCTCGAGAGTCGGCGGAAATGCGCCCGCGCGTGCTCATCACCCGCACGGCGGTGTCGTACGTGCCGAGGTCGGTGGTGATGATCGGAACGGAAGACCCCAGCCCGTCGAGCAGCTGCACGATCGGCTCCGGCAACGGAAATGGCCCGTTCAGAATGATCCCGGCGATGCGCGGGAAGGTGCCAGAAGAATCGGCCAGCAGGGCGGCCAACAAAACCTCGGTGCGATCGGCGGGGATTACCACCACTGCTTCTTCAGAGAGCCGAGGAAGCACGTTCACCATCGACATGCCTGCGACCACGATTGTCAGTGCTTCTCTTGTCAAACGGTCATCGTCACCCTGCAGGAGCTTTCCGTCGACGGCGGCCAAGAGGCCGCGAATCGATGGCGCGACGAGTGCGCGATCTTCCGGGATAGCCCAGACCGGCGTGGTCTCGACGGGGAGCGATGCCTGCACCGCTTCGATGATCGTGTCGAGTGCCTCTGGGTCGGCCCTGTTGACAGCGACCGCGAACAGTTCAGCGCGCTCTTGCCCCAGCTCGGCGAGGGCAAGGGCGGCGATCTGGGCGACCGCGGCGGCGGGCCTGGCCGTTGTGGTGCCGAGCTGTTCTGCTTGACGTTGCTGATCGCGACCGCTGAGCACGAGCAAAACCGGAGCGCCCAGGTTTGCGGCGATTCTGGCGTTGAACCCCAGCTCGGCGGGGCTCGCAACATCGGTGTAGTCACTGCCGATGATGACCACCGACTCGCACTGTGCCTCTACTGCTTTGAATCGCGCGACAATCGTCGATAGCGCGGCTTCGGGGTTAGCCCGCACATCGTCGTAGGTCACCCCGATGCAATCGTCGTAATCGAGGTGCACTCCGTCGTGCGCGAGCATCAGCTCGAGGATCTCATCTCGCGCGCTGACCGAGCGGGCGATGGGCCGGAACACCCCCACCCGCGGAGAGACACGCATCAGCGCGTCGAGCGCCCCGAGGGCGATCGTCGACTTGCCGGTATGACCTTCGGCCGAGGTTATATAAATGCTCCGCGCCACGAGCCCAGCTTAGGCGCGGCACCAGACAACAGTCGGCACCGGGGCGGTTTCGCTACTGGTTCGCGCGCGCCTCAACGGCACGAATCGCACCCGGACCGTCCGAGAGATGAATTCTCTCTGCGGGATGCAACCGGTAGTACTCAATAATCGCGGCGACGAAGGTCGGATCTGACCCGATCTGTGTGCCACCAACCACCTTACGACCGCCATCTCGCAACTGAACCATGACCTGCGCTTTGTGGGGTCCGCACGTAGATACACGCACAATGTCATCCCACTCGACATCAATCGACGCGCTCTCACGAACCCCACGCAGCCCCCGCTCATCGAGAGTCAGGCCCAGAGGTTTCCGAAGCTCCCCCACCATCCACCCGAGCAGAACAAGACCAGTGACCCCAAGCACGATGGGCCCACTGACCAAAAACCGGCCGCCCGCCATCGGCAAATCGAACACCGAAACAATAATGATGAGAACGCCGGACACGAGACCCGAGACTGCAAAAAGTATCGTTATCGCTCCGTTCGCTGCCGGGGGGAGAAAGCGCAAAGGACCGGTCCTCGAGATCCGCACAACTCCGCGTTTTACTGCTCGCGATAGCACCACAAAATAAGACGGAAGTGCCAGAGACCCGAGGGCCATCCCGCCCATAAGGAGTCTGAACCCACTGCGGCTATCCCATATCGCAAACGCGATACCGATCAACGCGCAGAGGGAGAAGAAAGCCACTGCCCAGCCGAGGGCGGGCGCAGGCCCACCTGTCGGGACCGACGACGGCGTCGCAGTCGGGATGCGCGGAGACAACCGCACTTTTTGAATCATCGTTTACCTCGGAAGTTGAGGCCACACACGCAACTCAGCAACTTGCGCGCGCCTCAACGACCCGAATCGCACCCGGACCGTCCGAGAGATGAGTTCTCTCTGCGGGATGCAACCGGTAGTACTCAATAACCGCGGCAACGACAGCCGGATCGGAGCCAATCTGAGGTCCGCCAACCACCACGGGTCGGCGGCGATCACGAAAATGGAGGGTCAGCTTCATCCCCATCTTCCCACCCGACTCTGCTCGCACGAGGCCGTCCCACTCGACATCGAAGGAAGTATGCTCGCGGACCCCGCGAAGCCCCCGCTCATCAAGAGTGAGACCCGCAGGCGTACGAACCGACCAAAGCAAAGCACCAAGCCCGCCGATAGCGATGATCGCGAGGCCCAGTGGCCCACTCCTCAGAGAGCGACCATCCGCCATCGGCAGATCGAACACCATGCTGATGACAACAATGACCCCAGGAACCAGGCATACGAGTACGAGGAGCACGAGCATCGCCCGGTTCGTTGGCGGGGAGAGAAAGCGCAAAGGACCAGCCTTCGAGACACGAACCACGCCGCGCTTCACAGAAAGAGACACCACCAGAAAATAGGCCTGAAGTACCAGAAGCCCGAAAGCAAAGCTGCCCATGAGGAGTCTGAACCCACTGCGACTATCCCATATCGCAAATGCGATACAGATCAACGCGCAAATGGAGCAAACAACCACTACCCAGCCGACAGCGGGCGCAGGCCCACCTGTCGGGACCAACGACGGCGTCGCAGTCGGGATGCGCGGAGACAACCGCACTTTATGAATCATCGCTTACCTCGCAAGTTGAGGGCCCTGCCATCCGGACGTCGCGTCATACATCCAGCCGTCAATTGATTCGCGCACGTCGAGCGGGACCAGCGCTTCCCACCCCCACCGAGCACCGGCGCCAACAAGGAGAGCGCCACCGACCGCATCGACAACGAGACCACGCGTTCGCACAGATCGTCGTACGTGCGCAGCTTAGACCTGCTCGGGCGACCACTCTATCGACACGCACGAGCTTTCATGCACACGGACCAGAAAGCGCGTCGACCACGGATGTAGCGCCGGCCTCGAATTGTGCGTAGTAGTCGCGGTCCATGTTGACCTGCACGCTGTGAATGGCCACCGTTGGGTCCATCGACTGCCAGTTGGGAAGGCGACCGAGGCGGTCATAGAACAATGTCGTCGTGGTCTCAGGGTCCATTCGCTGCTCGACGCTCCCCCACCAGTCCTGCTGTTGGAACAGTCCGATACTCGTCGTGCGGGAGCCATCCGGGTTCGTAAAACCTTGCGTCTCCCAGTCGCCGTAGTCGATGTTGCGCAGACTGCTCTCCCCCATCGCCGTCATCACGCCGAGGATCTGGCCCTCGCGGTCGAACCCTAGGGACTGCGCTGTGCGCACGATTGTTGCGGCGTTCTCCAGCTGCTCACCACTCCATCCTTTGACGCCAGCAGCGGGAAACTTCTGCGGCTCAGTGATGCAGTAAGGACCTGCGTCACGGGCGAGCCCCACAGGGATCAAGACGAGCATGCCCACAGCGATAGCGACGACGGCACCGGAGAGGAGGATTCGACGCAGAATACGACGTCGCCTCAGCCTGTGCGCCGCCTTTCGCCGCGCCCCTGGTTTGCGTCGACTGGTCGTCTTCTTGCGTCGCGCTGTCGATTTCTTGGTTGCACGACCGCGCGTGGTTGTCGATCTCATCGAGTCATGCTCCGCGCTTCCCGCGCGGGCGCCGGCCCGCAAGCGCTGCGATCCCGCCACCGATCGCTCCGAACAGGTGCGCCTGCCAAGAGACCCCCGCGGCCACCCCGAAGACCCCTGCGGCCATCGAACCGCCGTACAGCAGAAGGACGATGACAGCGACCACGGCGTATGCAATGCGATGCGCGACTCTTCCTGGGGCGAAGACGCGCATGATGACGTAACCGAAATAGCCGAACACGAGCCCCGACGCCCCCACCGTCAGTGTTCCTGGGGTGTTGAACACCCAGGTGCCGGCCCCACTGATAATCGCCACAATGGCTGTGACAGCCCAGAAGCGCCGGGCACCCTCGACCGCCACAAGACAGCCGAGGATAAGGAAGGGGATGGAGTTGGCGATGAGGTGCTGCCAATTCGCGTGCAGCAGCGGACCGAGCACGATGCCGCCCAGCCCCGAAAAGTCCCATGACCGTATTCCGAAGCCTGTAAACGAACCGGGAAGAATCGCATCAGCGAACTGCACGACCCACATCGCAACGAGCAGAAGCACCGGTGAGGCGAACCGGGCGAGGGGATGCTGCGCCCGCGGCGGCTGAGTGACGGTCACCGGACGATTGTCGCAGGTGCGCCCTTGAGCAGACTGAGACTGCGAGACGAATACAGCGCGTAGGCAAAGAAAAAGACTCTCCGCGCACCCAGCAGAGCCCGGTTACCCTTGCTGCGTTTCCGCCCTGGGGGAATTGGCCTGGATGCCGCCACGCGGAGAGCCGCAACTATTCTAACCCGACAGCAACCGGTGCATCGTCACGCCCCGGGTCTTTGGCAGACTGAGCATGTCATGGATGCCTCCGATCGCCCTCTCGCGTTGTGGCACTTTCGCGGCACCCTGCGCACCTACCAGGCGGAGGTGCTGGAACGCATCGCTGTGGGCACCGAGGAGAAGATGCACATCGTCGCCCCGCCAGGATCGGGCAAGACTCTGCTCGGACTCTTACTGGCCGCGCGAGAGGGACACCGAACCCTCGTGCTCGCGCCTACCGTCACTATTCGGCAACAGTGGTTGCAGACAGCCAGAGGAATCGCGCCAGATGACGCATCGGTCTCTGACGATCCACAGGCGCTCGGCGACCTCACTGCGCTGACATATCAGCTCCTGAGCGTCACCGGAGATGGTGCTCCCTTCGACGAGTTAGCCAGACGCCAATGGGTCGCTGAGCTCACAGAAGCCGGACGCTCCGAAGCAGACGCCGCCACCTGGCTCGCGGTACTGAACGTCGATAATGCCCGCGAGTATCGGGCAGGGATACGGCGTCGAGTGCGCCGAGTACGCCGCCAATTCGCACGCCAGCGACCGGATGAACTCGCTCTCGTCTTGCATCCGAACGCCGTCGCTCTGATCGACGCGATCGTCGATGCGGGCGTTCGCACGATTGTTCTCGATGAGTGTCACCATCTCCTCGATCACTGGGCGCTGGTGGTCGCCTACCTGACGGCACGCATCCGCGCCACGGGAAACACTCCGGTCGTTATTGGGCTCACAGCGACGCTCCCCTCGCCTGAGGATGAAACAGAGTACGAGAACTATTCGCAGCTACTCGGCGAAGTGGACTACGAGGTACCCGCCCCCGCCGTTGTGAAAGAGGGACACCTCGCCCCCTACCGCGACCAGGTGTGGTTCACCCAGCCGGAACCGGCAGAAGCAGATTTCATTCGACGCCACGAAGCGCTCCTGGAAGATCTCATCGTCAACGTCCTGTCTTCCCCAGACGGCCTCTCCTACCTCGAAGCGCAGCTACAACCGGAGGTTGCCGACGTGCGCCCCGAGCTCGAGCAGCGCATGCGGCTAGAACGAGCACTCTCCACTGATTTCGCGCTCACCCGCTCCACTGGAGTGGTACTTGCCACTGTCGCTCCCACACATCCTCTATGTGCACTTCTTTCCCCGACGCTTTTCGGCCGCTGCACCACAGACGACCTGCTGGTTGTGCTCACCCGCTTCGCTCAGACACAGCTCCTCACCGACCCAGCCGCACGCGGACAGTGGGACTATGTGCGGCGAGCGCTCGCCGATTTCGGCCACCACCTCACCGACCGAGGCTTGCGAAAAGGGCGCAATCCGATCGAGAGCACGCTGACCTATTCCGCATCGAAAGATCAAGCGGCCGTCGACATTCTGCGCCGCGAGCTCGAAGGCGACGCTGCGGGGCAGCTACGTGCCGTCGTGGTGACGGACTTTGTCGAGCATGGGAACCATCGCGGTATGGCGGGCGAACCTGCGGGCGCACTGCGGGCGTTCGACCTGATCTCCGACGATGAGGTCACGAGAGGACTGCGCCCAGTTTTGCTGACGTCCCGTCATCTGCGGGTACGCGCCGATGACGCAGTGAATTTCGCGACTCTATTGCGCGAGCTCCTTGCCGCTGACGTCACGATCATCGATTCCCCCGGCACGACCCGCGACCTCCAGGTGGCAGACGCCGGACGCGGCCGGCTGGTCGCCGCCGTCTCCGAACTGATCCGTCGGGGAGAGGTCCGCGTCCTTGTCGGCACGAGGGGTCTACTCGGCGAGGGGTGGGATTGCCCATCGGTAAACACCCTCATCGATCTCACAGCCGTCGCCACCAGCGCTGGCACCCAACAGCTGCGCGGCCGCACCCTGCGACTCGATCCTGCGTGGCCGGAAAAGGTAGCGCACAACTGGTCGGTTGCGTGCCTCATCCCGGCCACTGTCGACCTTGATAGCACCACGGAAGTTCATCGTCTGCGACGCAGGCACAGCCACCTGTGGGGCCTTAGTGCCGATGACCGCAGGCAAATCGTCTCCGGTCTTGAGCACGCGCTTCCTGGACCAGCGCTCGCGGCGCTCGATGCCGTACTCGATAAGACTGAAGGTGCGACGATCGAAGAGATCAACGCCCAGACGTCGATGTTGACGCGCACGAGAGCGCACACGCGGGCGGATTGGCGGGTCGGTGAGCCCTGGATCTCTCGGGAGCGCGACGTGGTGTCGATCCGCACCACCCCAGACGCCCGGCTCTTGCGCACAGGACCCGTGCTCGGCGCCGCCGTTCCGGTGACGTTCGGCATCAGCGCCGCCGGAATCGGTGCGGCGCTCGGCGCGTTCGCCACCGTCGGCGCGCTGTCTATCCCGATCGGCGCCGGTCTGGCCACCGCGGCTGTGGGGGCAGCGGTCTCCACCGCAGCGCTGTGCGGTTCAAGCGTGCTGCGAGCGTTGCGCCGCCTCCGCGATCCGCTCTCCCTCTATCAAGGAGCCGCAATCGCGGTTGCCAGAAGCCTGCACGATGCAGGACACATCGCGGTGGTCGACACCGCAGCGATTCAGGTGCGTCACAATCACCGCGATGAGTTTTGGATCGAAGTCGCCGGCAATCCCCGTGAGCGCGACATGATCGCGAACGCCGTGCAGGAACTCTTCGGACCAGCCGAAACGCCGCGTTTCTTGCTCCGAGTTGACCAGGGCGTATTCGGGCGCCCTACCGCGCTACTCAATGGAATCCGTTCGCTCGTCGACCGTGCAGTGCCAGGGCGACGCCTGCTTCCAGTACCCAAAGCACTCTCACGCCGCCGCGCGGATGCCGAACGGTTCGCCGAACGCTGGCTAGAAAGCGTTGGCCAATGCGAACTTCACGAACTTCAGGGGACGACAGGTCTCGCACTGCTGCAGATCGCGCGAAGCACACCGAGCCTCGTAGAGCGCTCAGAACCACGGCGCAAAATCTGGGGATGAGAGTGCACGCGCTCCAAAAACTTCAAAGCAACCTGCCAGAGCTCCGGCATCTTCACCGGGTTACGATCGACTAACGCGCACCGCAGCGCCGACGCGAGAGGGAATGCATGCCAGAGGACGCCCACCGAATCCCGCCGCTCGTTGGTGCCGAGACTTTCGCCGCCCAAACCTCCGCAATCCTCGGGGCGATGGGCCAAGTGATCGACGGGAAGCCGGATGCGGTGCGTAGCGCTCTCATCTGCTTCCTCGCCGAGGGACACCTGCTAATCGAAGACGTTCCAGGGGTCGGCAAGACGATGCTCGCCAAGGCGCTCGCCGCGAGCGTTGATGCCACAGTGCGGCGCATTCAGTTCACGCCAGATCTACTCCCCGGTGACATCACGGGGGTATCGGTGTACAACCCGGTCGACCGTCAGTTTGAGTTCAAGCACGGAGCGGTTTTCGCTCACATCGTGATCGCCGACGAGATCAACCGCTCCTCCCCTAAGACGCAATCAGCACTGTTGGAAGCGATGGAAGAGGGCCAAGTTACGGTCGACGGCGCGACTCATCTGCTTCCTCAGCCGTTTCTCGTAGTCGCTACCCAGAACCCTTTGGAGATGGAGGGAACTTACGCGCTGCCTGAAGCTCAACGAGACCGCTTCATGATGCGCATCTCCATGGGATATCCGGACGCGGCAGCGGAAACCCTCATGCTCCGTCAGCGAGACACCGTGAGTCCGTTGGCTGCTGTCTCACCGGTCACCGACGCGGCATCTGTCGCTCAACTGATCGCGTGGGCGCGAGCGGTGCACGTAGCGCCAGCGCTGGAAGAGTACGCTGTCGCACTCGCGCAAGCGACCCGCTCCGACCCGAATCTGCACCTCGGCGCGAGCCCCCGAGCGACGCTACAGCTCGTGAGAGCGGCAAAGGTATGGGCCGCTCTAGACGGTCGTGAGTACGTTATCCCCGACGACATCACCGCCCTGATCATCCCGGTTTTCGCGCACCGACTCCTGCCAGCACGAGGTGCTCAGCGCGCTGGCGCGCAGTCTGTCGAGGCCGCGCTCACCCAGCTCATCGAGCGTGTGCGCGTTCCCGTCGCCACCCGCGCCTGACCTCCGTATGATGCGCAGACGCCGCCCCCTCACCAGCCGCGGTGCCGGTGCGCTGGTGGCCGCGCTGAGTTGCCTGGTCGCCGCCAACCTGTTCGGCGCTCGCATTCTGGCCTACGTCGGAGTTCTGCTGATCTCTCTTGTCGTCTTTTCGTTGCTGGCCGTGCGCCTGCCGCGGCGCAGCGGAGTCGTCTCCCGACAGGTACACACCGACCTGCTGACGGTGGGGGCAAAGTCGCGGGTCACCGTGCGGCTCACGTTGCGCACATGGCGTGTGCCCCCAGGGCTCTGGCACGACATGTTGCCCCCCGCATTGTCTGGCGACGCCAGCGGCGAGTACTCGGGCGATGCTGCTCCTCTCAGCTACGAGGCCACCGGCATCAGGCGCGGTGTGTGGCCACTCGGGCCGCTGATGCTCCGCACCGTCGATCCGTTTGGGCTGGCGCAGCGCGAACAAGCATTCGGAGAACCGCGCAGCGTCACCGTCGTCCCGGAAGTCCTTACGCTCACTTCCGCAGCCGTGCGCGTTGGGGCTGCTGGCGGCACCGCACATACCTCCTCGACCAGGCTCGGGCAGGGCAGCGACAACCTCTCGCCTCGCCCCTACATTCCCGGTGACTCGATGCGCCGCATCCACTGGCGAGCGACAGCGCATCGCGACAAACTCATGGTGCGCCAGGAGGAAGAAGAGTCGAGCCCAGACGCAGTCGTCGTGCTTGACCGCAGCAGTCATCGTTGGGATACGCCGGGGCCCGACATCGATCCGAACTTTGAAGCTGCGGTCTCTCTGTGCGCTTCATCGGCCATGCACCTCGCGAGCGAGGGATACAGCGTCGACGTGATCGACAGCGCTGGCAGCTTGCTCGGATCATTGCGCGGTCAGGAAGACGACCGCGACAACCTGCTCGTGGCGCTCGCTCAGGTCTCCCCGCGCGGGGTGAGCCGCGAGCTGCCAGCTCTCTTGGGCGGAACACCGCCCGGCCCACTGATTTACATCACCGGAAACCTGCACGAGGAAGACGCTCGACGACTTCACCCCGCCGGAGCCGCCGCCCCGCTGCTGTTTGCGGCGACTCTGCCGCCTCGCGCGGTAGATACCTGCCGACGGCACGGTTGGACAGTCACACGTGTGGACACCGACATCGCCACAGCGTGGGAAGACGCCATCGCCTCACGGATCGAAGGCGGCGATATTGCACACTGACCAGCAGACCCCAGCGCGCGCCGCTTCCGAGCCTGCCGTCTGGCATCGCGACGGTGAAGAATCGCGAGGCGTATTCGGCGGCGGAGCGCTGGCCGCAGGCGCAGTTCTCACGGCGATGTGGCCGTTCAGCACCGTGATCGCTCCCGGCAGCTGGTCGTTCATCGTCATCGCCGTCGTCACTGTCATTGCCGCCACCGGGATGCTGTCGCGCACGCTGTTGCGGGCCAGCGCAGCGTGGGTGCAAGACGCCTGGACACTTCTGCTGCAAGTCGTGCTCGCCGTGGCTACCCTCACCCTGCTCGTTGCCGGTGATACCGCCCTGCTCGGAGTAATCCCGACATCAGCGACGGTGATGCTCTTCAACAGTCTGGGGGCGGCGGCAATTGAAGTCATCGCCTATGGCGCCGCGCCGCTGGAGCCGTCACTCGCGCTTGCCGCGGTGATGGGGGCTGGCTTCGCACTGGCGGCTATTTTCGTTGACCAGCTCGTCGTGAATCGCTCAGCCATACTCCCCATTTTGCTCACCGGCGTCATCGGAGCAGTGCCGGCGATCGTGACGCTCGACGACATCAATGTGGCGTGGTTTGCGCTGTTCGGCGTGTTCGCACTTCTCATTTTTCGGCACACAGCCCAACAGCATCCCGAGTCACCCCGTCGCTCATCCGTAGCGGTCTCGCTGATGGTGGGCGCTGCCGCGGTTGTGACGACGCTGGTCGTCGCGCCAGCTCTCCCCCTCAACGCCACTTTTGCGGGCAGCGGTGTGGGTGTCGCTGTCGATGCTTCACTTCGGCTCGGCGAAGACTTGCGCCAGCCGATTCCGGTCGAAGTACTGACGGTGGCCACCGAAGCCCAGACGGCGCCCTACCTGCGGCTCACGACCCTCTCGCGGTTCGACGGGAGCGTGTGGCAACCAGACGAAGGGGAACTGCAGTCGCAACGCGACGGATTCGGTCCTCCGGAGTGGGACGAAGGGGTGGAGACGAAAGAACAAACAACATCGATCCGCGTGCTCCGCCTGTCAAGCTCGTGGCTCCCTGTCCCCTACCCCGCTACCGACATTCAAGGCGTCGCCGGATCGTGGCGCATCTCGCCAGACAACCGCACTGTTTTTTCTCGCTCGGCCGACGCTGTGGACAACGACTACACGGTGACCACTGAGCGGCCAGTGCCCACCCTTGAGCAGATTCGTGCGATCGATGCGGCAAAACCCGTGATCGACCCTGACGACGACGAGGTCGAACTTCCGGCGATCATTAGCGACCTCGCCGACGACGTCACCGCAGATGCATCCACGGACTACGACCGTCTCATCGCTCTGCAGGACTGGTTCAGGTCGGAGTTCGAGTACTCCTTAGAAACCCCCGTCGAAGAAGACTTCGATGGCACAGGCGCTGAGGCAGTCGCCGAGTTTCTCGAAGCGCAATCCGGGTACTGCATCCACTTCGCCGGGGCATTCGCTTTGATGGCAGAGAGCCTCGATATGCAGGTTCGCATCGCCGTGGGCTATCTTCCCGGCTCGCTCACTGATGAAAAACGTGGGAAAGAATCAGTCTTCTCGGTGAGCAGCGATCAGCTGCACTCCTGGCCCGAAGTCAGGTTTCCCGGCGTGGGGTGGGTGCCGTTCGAGCCCACCGCCACCCTGGGCATCCCGACGGCGTTTGATGCAGCAGTGACGCAAAATGACAGCACGAATGCTCCAACAACTCCCACGCCGACGACGGCTCCTCAGACGGAAGAGAGCACTGCTCCTGAGGTGGAGCGAGATGACGCGGGCAGCGACTCGACTGGGAGCGACGAGTTGCAAAATCTCGATCCGACACCGGTGGGGCTCATCACCCTTGGCGTGGTGCTCCTGCTTCTTATCCCCGCCTTCCTCCGGCTTGCGCAGCGCCGAATACGCCTCCGGCGAGCGCAACACGGGGACGCCGCCGCCGCATGGGCAGAACTGCGCGACCTTCTCATCGACCTGAAACTGCCGGTGTCAGATGCGGATACCCCGCGGACCCGGGCAGCCGATCTCACAAAGGCGAACAGCGTGGATGCGACGTCGCTGCGCATGCTGACCGATGCCGTCGAACAGGCGAACTATGCACGCGACGGCGACGCAGAATCCGATTTGTCTGAGCCGCTACGAGCAGTGCTCATTCAGGTCAGGCGAAGTGTAGACAGGCCGACGAGAGTGCGGGCAGCGCTACTGCCGCGCTCCCTCTACATCTCCAGAGCTTTGCTGCGCGTGGATGGCACATGAGACGGCATCGCAGGCTTCGCAGACCACAAATTGCGAACGGCAAGACGGGTCTGGGCAGTTGGCTGTGCGGTTTGTCGATGCCCCACAACCGACGCACTCCCCGATGACCTTTGCGTGATCGGTGAAGTCCACGGATCCCCGTCCGTCGAAAACGTAGAGTGATCCATCCCACAGACCGTCGTCACCGTACTTCTCGCCGTAGCGGACGATCCCGCCCTCGAGCTGGTAGACCTCGCCGAATCCCCGGGCCGTCATCAGACTCGACAGCACCTCGCAACGAATGCCGCCGGTGCAGTAGGTGACGATGGGCTTGCCCTTGAGATCGTCATAGGCTCCGGAGTCGAGCAGCTGAACAAAGTCTCTGGTCGTCTCGGTATCCGGAACAACGGCGCCGCGGAATCGTCCGATCTGCGCTTCGAGGGCATTCCTTCCGTCGAAGAAAACCACCTCGTCACCACGCTCATCCATCAAGCCATGCAGCTCTTCCGGATTCAGACGCACGCCTCCGCCCACCACACCGTGCTCGTCGACACGCAGCTCGCCGGGGGCACCAAAAGACACAATCTCGTCGCGTACCTTGACGCTGAGTTTGGGGAAGTCGAGGCTGCGGCCATCGGCGTCGACGCCGGTACCTTCGCTCCACTTGATATCGACGTTGGCGAACGGTGCATAGGAACGAAATGAGCGCAGCCACTTTTTAAGCACGGTGATGTCGCCGCCGAGCGTGCCGTTGACCCCGTCTTTAGAGATCAGCAGTCGTCCACGCAGGCCAAGGGCCTCGCCGAAGTCGCGTTGCCACACGCGGACGGCCTCTGGGTCGGCGAGCGGAGTGAATGCGTAAAAGAGCACGATCTTGGGGGTTGCCACTTAGGGATCCTACGTCGACTCCTGTGGTCGGGATCAAATTGATCAGAGCCGATCGCGGTACCGCACACTAAGCGCAGCAACAATACCCAGCGCAAGAATCCACGCGACCATCGCTGCGGCCGCAATGGTCGGAGCAGCCTCGGCCAGAAGCATCGCAGGCATCAACGTTGCGGGCACAATGAACAGCACCAGAATCGGCTTTCGGGTGAGCACGCCGACGAGGTAACCCCAGATCCCCGCCCCCACGAATGCCGCAATGGTGCGTGTCGTGGTCTCTGCCGAGAGGAGGTGCGCGCCGGTGGCCACCAGAAACGTGGCCTCAACGAGCAGAACACTCACCAGACCAAACAGCGCGCTCACGAAGGCCATCGAAACGGCGCGTGCGGCGAAAACAACTCCGGCTGAGCAGAAGAGCTGATCGCGCGCGAGCACTCCTCCTCGATCTGCGAGCGTCACGCCGATCGCAACGAGCACCGAAGTGATCACCAGTAGTCCGCTAAACGCCGACGTGCTCAGCTCCGCACGGAAACCCTCGACCACCGATGCTGGTGCGGAGCGAAGACCTTGTGGCAGGGAGGCAACTAAGGAGACAGCCAACGATGCGACAGCCAAACCCGCTAGCGGCAGAAACGCCCAGGGCAAAGCATCTCCCCGCGCTCGTCTGAGCTCAGCTGCGAAGCCACGCCTGAGCAGTGCCCTCGCTCCCGACGTCATTTCGCGCGCCTTCGTGTAACGACCGCGGCGAGCGCCGTCGCGAGCGCGACCCATCCCAGCAGTACGATCCCGCTCGCCCACCACGGCAACAAGCCTTCAATCGGCGCTCCGGTTACTCCCGCAAATGCCCCCACAGGAAAGAAGCGTTCCACCTGCGGCGCAGAGAAGAGCAACGGCAATTCGATCATGGTGGGGATCAGCAAGACGACGGCCGACACGGCGTAGTAGTTTTGCACGATCCATCCGAGTGAGGTTCCGATCAACGCTCCGCAGGCGGACGCGAACGCAGACCCCGCAGCTACACTCCAGAAAGCAACATCAGGCTGGAGCACACGGCCGTACGCCGAGAGCACACCTGCGCTGATGGCCGCCCAGACGGCGGCTCCGGTGATAGCCAGCGCGACGCTCGCGAGGGCACTTGACACCATCTTTGCCAGGAACACCCGTCGCAAGGATCCGATCACGATGGTGCGCGACATCGACCGATAGTAGAACTCGCGCGAGACGGAGTAGCTACCGAGGTACATCGCGACGATCCCGCTTGATGCGATGAGGCCGAAGACGATCCGAGTGGCTGTGCCATCGTCGACCTCGCGCAGGCCGTCCAGCGGCGGCCCCACGGTGAGGATCAGCGCGGGGATCAAGATTACGAACGAGCCAACGCCGAGCAGCGCAAGCCCACTGACACTTCGCAGCAGCTCGCTCTTCAAGACATCACGCACGGGGGTGGCTTTCGGTCGCAGCATCGATCAGGTCGAAATAGCCTTCTTCCAGCGAGGCCGCACCATCGGAGGTCAGCTCTTCGACCCGCCCGTGGAACAACATGGTGCGGCGCATCACCACCACTTCATCGACGCTCTGCTGCAGTTCAGCCAGCTGGTGACTGGAGACGAGCACACTGCCACCCCGCACGGCGAAGTCACGCAGAAAGCCTCGAAGCCACCGAATTCCCTCCGGGTCAAGCCCGTTCGCCGGTTCATCCAGAATGAGCAGCTCCGGGTTTCCGAGGAGCGCCGTCGCAAGCCCCAGCCGCTGGCGCATTCCCGTAGAGAACTTCGATACCCGCTTTCCTGCATGCGATGTGAGTCCGACCATCTCTAAGGTCGCCTCGACCTGTGAGGGAGGAGCGCCCACGGCCAAACGATAGATATCGAGGTGGCGTGCGGCGGTGATCCCGGTCTCAAAGCCCAGGCCGTCCATATGCACGCCGACACGGCGCGCGGGAGACGAAAGAGCGGAGAAAGGCTGACCAAACACGTGCGCTGCTCCACGCGTGGGATGAAGCAAACCAACGAGTCCGCGCATCGCCGTACTCTTGCCTGCCCCGTTCGGGCCGAGCAACCCCACCACGCACCCCTCGTGCACTTGAAAGCTCAGGTCTTCGACAACGGATGCGCCGCGGTACGACTTACTGAACCGATCAAACCGGGCAACTACCGTCATGGGGTCGCCCCCGAAGGCAGCGGACGAGGGTGAGGAGCACGGTTCAGGAGCGCGTCTACGCGACGGTGGATCGGTGCGATGAGCTCGGCGTGCTCACCACCGTCTGCGCGAGTCAGCAGCTTGGTGAAGGCGTAAAGCTGAGACGTCACCCCGTCTTGACTGTCGAGGTCGTCACGAAACGTTCGGATGATCTCTGCAGCGACGGCCGGAACGGCCAGGGAATGCGCGAGTAGAAAAGCAGCGTCGTACCCGCGCGGAGCCAACCCCCATGCCTCCCAGTCGACGATGGCCAGCGGCCCGCGGTGGAGGTTGTTCCAGTGCAGATCACCATGGGATGACAGCCAGCGAGACGGATCGATATCAACCTCGTGCCCGAAGAACACCGCAATCCGATGGCGGACATTCCACGGATCAAGCGACATCCTGGTGGTCTGCGTGGTCGCAACGGTGGCGAGGGACGTCGAAAGTGCCGACCACCACACGTCGTCGAGGTGTGGTGCGCTGCGAAGTTCCGGCGTCGCCGAGCAAGGCTCCCCGTGCGCCCAGGTCATCAGTTCTGCCCGAAAGGTGAGTGGCCCTTCCACCCACTCATGTGCTCTCAACGGCGACGGTTTTGTGTCAATCTCGATGTCTGCCGCGTCGTGATTCCCCGTCCACCAGAGACCGCGCGCCCACTCGGAGCGGGCCCACACGATACGGAGCCAGCGTCTGGGGCCTGTGCTCTGCTGAATGGCGGATCCGATGGAGCGATCGTGCCACCCGTATGTCGGCTCGCCGACGGCGTGCATCTGCCACTCGTCTGTCGCGCGCACCAGGGCGGCGCGCAACATTCGCCGCAGTTCACTTTCTGTGTGCACTGCCGAGTGCTCGAAAGACATCAGTTGTCCGATCTAAAGGCTGAGAAGGGGCGGATCACGAAGGTCTGCCAGACCCAGGCGCCGATTGTTTGCGCGCGAGTATCTGCGAACGTCGCCCTGCCGTAGCGCGGCAGAAGCTGGGTAGTTTGCATGTCGACGAGCGTGCTCGTCGACGCTGTGGCTTCGAGTGCAGAGTCATTGAGCGGAACAAGGGCCGCTACATCTACGACTTCGCGCTGCGGCTCCTCGCTGCCAGCCGTCGCTTCTCCGAGCGGACTCCGAAGCAGAATGCCGTTGCTTTCCAGCACAACGCCGACGCCTGCCGTTGGGAGCTCATCTGCGGTGCTGGCGACCAGGCGCACCTCCTCACTGTCCCGCACGAAGCCGACCTCATTCATCGGCTGGATCGGAATCGAGAGAAAAAGTACGCCGAGCACGGCCGCCGTCGTCATGGTCACCGCAGTTCGCCACGGCTTCGGTTTTCGCGCGACGACGGCACGTACGCCTCTGACAAGACTCACCCCCACCACGCCCACCACCAGCGCAAGCGTCAGCAAGTAGGCGGCGGCGGGCACCACGCCGAGCCCCGCCATCGTGAGCGAATATCGAAGCAGTACGAAGCCGACCAGCACGACAGGGAACAGCCGACACCCCACACCGTAGATAACAAGCCACACCGAGGGTGCGGAGTCTCGGTTGGCCGCGGGCTCGCCGTTGCGGGTGCCGAGCAGAAGGCGTCCAAACGTGTGCGAAGCCGCGCGCATGGCGTGCCTGCGCAGATGCGGTCGATCCAGTGCCGACATCAGAGCAAGATAGCCGTCGAGCTGCACGAACGGCAGCAGATTGAGCACGGCGATACAGAGGCACGCGATCGCGTACAGAACCAGCCCGCTGTGCAGAAGAGGTTCTGTGACGAATCGAGATACGACCATGCTCACGGCCGCGCAGAACAAGTGCACAGCCGGGCCCGCGAGAGCGACCGCCACTCGTTGACCACGGCGTCCGAGTCGCCAGCCATCAGTGACGTCACAAAAGAAGGCAGGCGCAAGATAAAACAGCATCGCGCCCAGACGACGAGGCGATCCGCCAAAGCGGCTGAGCGCCGCACCATGACCGACCTCGTGCACGACGGTGGTGAGGATGATCGCCACCCCCAACCCGAGAAGCACCGAAAGCGCGATGGGCTGTTGCAGCACCCTCACAATGTCGCCGGCGCCGACGACCGCCGCCACGACTCCTGCAAGCACCACGACGATGCCGACCACCATCCCCGGCGCCCCCATCACGATGCGTGAGAGCGGTCGAAGCGCCGCGAATAGCGCGCCCGGATTTCCTAGGCTGAACTGCACGGTGAGTGGAGGGTGAAAGCGCCAACGCCGCGGGCGCTCGCGCGACCGCTTCCCCTGAGCGGACACCAGCATTCCTGCACTGCGGAGGCTGTGCGCTACTGCGTCGACATCCCCCTGTTCCCAAGGGCTTCCCAAGTGACGGGCGATCTGCGTCGTCGTCCACTCCCCGGTGAAGTACTGCGCGACCGCCGCAACGGGCTCTGAGATGCGTGCCTTGGGAACGCCATCATGCGCGATGATCCATGCGCCGTCGGCGACGAGCGGCGCATCGACGCTGACCAAAGGGGCGAGTTCTGGGCGCTCGACCCCAGGAAGCGAGGCCACAGCAGGTTCGCGCATTACCGAACGCACTCGAGCATCGACAGGTTTCGGGATGCGTCAGTCAGCCGCACAGAGGTGGAAGCTCGCACCTGCAGCCCCGCGGCGTCGAGCTCCCCCCGCAGTTGGGCTTCGTCAAGGAGCTCTACGCGCGACACAAAGGCCTCTGTCATCTGCGAACTCCCTCTGCGCTGCATATGCAACACGCTGACGTCGCGATGATCGGCCCCTGCCCCCACCTGCTCATGCAAAAGGTAGACGTCTGATTCCATACCTGGCACCGACACCAACTGGGTCGTTTCACCGATCGGATAAGCGCCGGTTGAGTGCACTGAGACGACAAAGACCCCATCGGGTGCGAGGTGTGCGCGCACAGCCAGCAGCATCGCGCGGCGTTGACTCGCAGAGAGCAGCGTGATCGAAGTGGTGGCGAGCACGATGACGCCGAAAAGGCCGTCCAGCTCGAACGCGCTCATATCGGCACACACGGGGTGGATCGTGTCGAGGCCGATGCGACTCGCCGTTTCTGCGAGCATCTCCAACATGCGGGGCGAGCTGTCGAGCGCGACCGTCTCTCGTCCCAACCGCGCCAGCGGAAGAGTGAGCCTGCCGCTGCCGCACGCCAGTTCAAGAATTCTGCCTGGAGCATGGCGTCCAATCCGCAACACTTCCCGCACCTCGCTCCCGTCTCCACGCGTCATCGCGTCGTACACCTCTGATCCGCGATCTCCGTAGAGCTCAGAGACCACCGCATCTGGATCGAGAACGTCGAGCAACCGTGCCATCGATGGATTCAGCTGAGGACTAGTCATGCAGGACTCCGGGTCTGTGAGGCGTGAGGTGTGAAGTGTGAGGCATGGGGCGCAGCAGATGCGGGGTGTTACCCGAGGGGTACACCGACTACGCCCCGCGCTATCAGGTGATGGCTACTACCGCGGCGGTGATGATGATGATGTCGCCGACGATGATGTACCAGGGTTCAGGGGCATCCATCGACTCGATCTCCTCGAAACTCAGATTCATGTGTTCACCTCCTTCAGGGGGATTACGGCACGACAGTGTGCGGATCAGGTGGCGGCGATGCCGACCAAGCCGACAACGACGCCGAGCTTGACCGCGGCGTACCAGGTCCAGAAGTCGGGAGTGTCCATCGTCTCCAGCTCTTCAAACCGCAGTTCTTTCGAAATTTCCATATGTTTTCACCTCCCTTTTGTCTCTGTGTCACGCTCTTCGAGGTTTAGGTGACGGCGGCCGCGATGATCACGGCGATCCCTAACCCCGTACCCATTCCGTTGACGAAATCGGACCACTCGGATGGAGCGTCCATCGTCGGAAGCTCTTCGATCCGTAGGTCTAGTGCACTGTTCATTTCCACATCACCTCCTCTCTTCTTGTCGTAGTTGGCTTCGCGGCAGTCGCGAACGATTCCGCGAAGATCTCTTCGATGGCGCAAGGATCTATCCGACCGAGAGCCGGCAGAGATCCGCCCCATGCCGTGCGTGCCCGCAGTGCGGCTTCGTGCTGTGTCTGCGCACTCGGCGTGGCGATCGGCGACACTCCCCAACGCAGGAACAGTGCGTGGAGTCCCCCGCGAACATCACGCGGGAGCTCGGGAACGACAGCACGCACCCAAGACCAGGCAAGCCCCAGCCGCTCCCGCGATCCCCAGCGACGGTCCCCCTCTGCGATGCGCCCCCAGAGCGCTGGCAGGATCGAGACCGTCGCTGGGATCTTGCGCGCCCCGGTCACCCAGGCGATTTCATTGGCGAGGTACCAGTGCTTTGCGGCATAGGTCTCGCGCCCCACGAGCGCCCAGCTGTGGTGGCTGGCTGCGCTGAGCTGCGCGGCAAGGAGCCGCTCTTCTGGGGCAAGAAAACCGGCCCTGAGACTCTCGGCGAGTCGCGTAGTCCTGGCGACAATCGCTTCTGCATCATGGTCGGCGGCGAGGTTCGCTTTGCTACCGATGGCAGGCCCCATCACCCGAAGGATGACCTCTAACAGCCCTTCCATCTGGAGCGATCGCGGCAGCGTCGCCGTGTGCACGGGGTCGAGTGCCGCATGATTGGGCCGCAGTCCGACACTGAACACAAGCCGCCGCCCCGCAGGTGTGACGACGCACGCGACGCTACTGACTTCCGATCCGGTGCCGATGGTGGTGGGGATCGCGAGAAGTGGAAGCTCAGCACTGCCGTGCGTGGAGACGACCTCAGGCAGGCGGACGAACCCGCTTCTGGCCGCCAACGTGCGCAGCGGCACCACGAGGCGCGGCGTGCTGATTAGGAGGCGTGCGATCTTGGCGACATCCAGTGTCGCCCCTCCCCCGAAGGCCACGACCGCAGTGGCGTGACGGCCTGCCGAGACGAGCTCAGCAATCGAGCTTCCGTCTGCAGACTGCGCATCAAGGCAGACATCGATCGCGCCTGCTGGCATCTCCAGTCCGGTGGGATCAACCGCCGCGTCGCGAAGCACGAGTGGTCGATCCCCCAGTTGGAACCCCGCGATGGCGACCGCCGTCGCGCCTGCCCCCGCTGTGACTCGCACGGGATGATGTGACTCCGTGACCGGGCTCATGCGGCGAGCGCACTGTCGTGAACACCCTGCAGGATCGCTGTTTCCAGCTCTTCGAGTTGAGCGTTCTCGTAGATGTACGCCGGAATCAGCTGGATGCAGCTCGGCCCCGGTTGCACGATCGCGCCCGCACGACGAATCGCGGCCACCACAGCTGTGACCTCCACGGCGTCCATCGGTCGTCCGGCCGTCGTCAGACTCAAAGAACGAAAACAGCCTCGCCCGTGGACCGAACCCGCCCATGGTTGCTCTGCCAAGCGCATGATCATGTGGTCAAGTGCAGCGCCCAGCTCTTGCGCCAGCCGCAGCGCTCCCATCCGATCGAACTCTGCGGCGGTGGCCGTCATGGCCGCGCACGACGCTGGTGTGCCCGCCTGCGTTTCGGCGTGCACGAAGACCGCGTCGTTCCGGTCGAAAACGTCGCATAGCTGCGCCGAGACGAGCACGGCAGATGCTGCTGCTGCCCCGTTTGTTAGCGCCTTAGATAAGACGAGCACGTCTGGCGCCACCGGCCAACTCTCGGTCGCAAAGAGGAGGCCGGTGCGCCCAAACCCCGTCGCTACTTCGTCGGCAATGAGAACCACATCAAATGCTGCCCGCACATCGGCGACCGCCGCGAGGAACTCCTGATCCAGCTCACTCGCCCCCGATCCCAGCACCGGTTCGAGCACGAGGGCGGCGATCCGCTCCCCCTCTCGCGCGAACAGCGCACGCAGTTGAGCACCTCCGTCGTGCGGCGAGACGTGCCGTACGGCTCGCCGATCTGCACCGTACAGAGGCTGTCCGAGGCCATCACCGCTGATGCTGAGGGCACCGTATGTGAGGCCGTGATAACTCCCCTGCAATCCGACAATGATGTTCTGCCGCGGCCGCCCTCGGAGCGCGGCTGTCTGCCGTGCAAGTTTCATGCTCAGATCGTTGGCCGCCGCTCCGGAAGTGGCGAAGACCACGCGAGAATAGTGCGCAGCACCCGCACGGGCCACCAGCATCTCCGCAGCCTCCTGCGCATAGGAATGTGCCGAACGAAAAAGCGAAAGGTACGAGGCAGACTTCAGTGCAGCGCCCACGGCATCAGCGACAACAACGTTTCCGTAGCCGAGAGGGACGTTCCACAGACCACTCGTTGCGCACAGCAGCGAGGCGCCATCGGCGGTCTGCACGCGCACGCCGTGTGCGCTGATGGCCTGTTCTCGCTGACTGCGCCATGTGCTTGGCGCCGTGAGCCCCTCCCAGACCGGTCCGCGGCTGATCGAGACCGCCCCCATCAGAGGGCGCTCGGCGCATAGGCGGTGAGATCGACACCCGCGTCAGAGAAGCGTTCTCGTACCTGTCTCACCACGCCAGCAGCTAGGGAGGTTCGCTGCCCAACCTCGGAGGCGAGCATGGCCGCCGCTGCCGCGTCATCTGGCGTGGCGATTAGGCATTCCGCCGCTCGTGCAGAGTCGCCTCCCAGTCGAAAACGTCTGCGGCTGGCACGGTCGATCAAGATGAAATCTTCACCGTCACCCGTGACCAAGAAAGGAGCCTCCGCCGACGTGATCGACGCTGTGGCATCCGAGCGATCCAAGGCAGTCACCAGGTGTCCGCCGAAACCGGAGATCACGGGATGTCGAGGTGCACCGTCCCACTGGCGGAGCAGATCGAGAGCAGCCACATATCGCTCAAGCCACGGGCGGTCGTCGAGGTCGGAGCTCAGAACGTCTAGATCCATAATGCGTGCGAATCCACGACCGCGGCCGGCGCCGTTTCGCGCTGCCGTCTCGAGTTGATCCCGCGCGTCACCCATGTGGCCTAGGGCGAGCCCGTCTGGGCCATCCCGGTAAGTGCCTTCAGAACTGACGTGCACACGCACCAGGGATTCATCCGATGGCGCGAATGAGAGAAACGATGAGCGGGAGTCGAGCAACACGGAATCACTGAGGAGCTGATCGACAAAGATCCCCGAGTTTCGTGCGGTGTCTGCATCGCTCAGAAATGCTGCCACCCCTTCGGCTGATCCCTGCCGGATGACCGTGAGTCCGACGATCGAGATGAAGGGAGCGGCGAGGTAGTCCTGCAGTTCGAACAGGTGCCGACCGTCGAGGGTCATCTCATCGCCCGGCTCTTCGAAGGCTCCTTCGTATCCGATCACTCGTTGATCGCTATGCCCGCCCGAACCGACCGGAGCGAAGACGGTATCCCCCTGCCTGGCCACGCGGAGCACCTCGTCGAGGTGCTCGAGTTGTTCGACGAAGAACGCTGCACCCTCCACAACCGCGCGTCTACCGCTGACGTATTGTTCGAAGGCCGCCGCTGTGCGGTGACTGCTCTGTGGTGCCGTGATCGCGTTCGCTTGCATGCTGCCCCCAGAAACGCCGCATCCCATTTGAAGACGATACGTCCTTATCTGAGGCTATCTGCGCCCCACATGGCAAGCAATATTTTCTCTGCGGATGTCATGCTGTCATGTCACACCCAGGCGATCGGATAGGATAGACAAGTTGTTCCTGGTGACGTGTCCGAGCGGCCGAAGGAGCACGCTTGGAAAGCGTGTGTTGTGAAAGCAACCGCGGGTTCGAATCCCGCCGTCACCGCCAAAAGAAAAAGAGCCTCCGCATCTGCGGGGGCTCTTTCTCGTTACGAGGCAATCCGTCACATGTCGGGAGAATCCGGCCAAGGGCCTTCAGCAGGGGCATTTATGCCGACAAGCGTGCGTTCTCCCGACATTTGTACCTCGGAAATTTAGTCCGTGAGGCGAATTCCATAGGCCTGCCCACCGGGCTCTGCCGGGAGGCGCGTCATCCCGAGCCGCTCATAGAAGGCGGCAGCGCCGGCGTTGCTCGGGTCGATTCCCAGGTGTAGCCCCCTACTGCCTCGACGCTTCAGCTCTGAGAACAGAGTGTCGACGAGCGCGCGGCCGAGACCCTGGCCCTGAGTCTCTGGCATGAGGTTGATGTGGAGGTGCGCGGGGTAATCCGTTGCATTCTGCCCGACGCCAGGAGCCCTGCTGTATCCATAATCGACCATGCGGTCCTCGCGGCTCGCGACGTCGACGGGCCGAGGAAAGCTCTTTCGCACAGCAGGCCACCACGAGTCATGGAACCAGCCGTAGAACGCGTCTGTATCGTCGGTCGCAACGATGTAGCCAATGACGCGCCCGTCTTCAGCCTCCACGACCCAGGAGAGATCGGGATGACGCTCCGCATACGGAACCGCGAACAGGTCGCCCCAGAGCGCGTCGTTGGAGAGGATCCCCGTCGCGTCCTTTCCCGCATCAGCAGTTTTGGCGCAGACTTCGTACAACGCGGCGCGATCGGCTGGGCGATATGGACGGATCCGAGACACGAAGACTCCTCGAGGATGGATGGTTTTTTTCAGCCTACCGGCGCGCTGATCTCGTGCTTCGTGCGCATTACCCACGGCAGCAACCAGGCGGCGAGCACCAACACAACCCCGGCCCCGACGAGCGCGCCACCAAGAGTGTCACTCGCCCAGTGCACCGAGAGGAAGGTACGCGAGAGCGCCATGGCGAGCACCCAGAGAGCACCGATAATTGCCACCCAGACTCGCGGAAACAAGACCCAGAGCACAAGCGCGATCGTTGCGGCGTTCGCCGTATGCCCCGAAGGGAATGAACCGTAGTCACTCACTACGAGCATGTCGTCTGGGCGCGCCCTGCCGAAGATCTGCTTGAGCAGTTGCACCATCCCCGCACTCGCCGCGAAAGACAGGGCAGCGAAAACGGCACCTCTCCACCAGCGGACGATGACAAGAACGAGGATCGTGAACAGCGGCACAGCGAGAATCGCTACCCACCCGCCACCGATCCAGTTCAGGACGAGCGCAAAGTCGAGCATCCAGTCTGCTCTGGCTCCCGCCACCGCGTCGTTCCACCACTGGTCGAAGCCGGGGATCGCGGGGTACGCCGATACGATGACGGCTCCCAGAACTGTCGCGAGCATCAGGAGGCCCACTCCCCACCACAGCAGCATTCGCCTGTTCATAGGCTCATTCTGGCGCATGTCACCGAGATGTCATGGACTCAGCATGCCGACAGTACGCGGACGCACGATGAACCACAGCGAAAGGATGCCGATCGTCGCACACCCCACCATGACAGCCGCCATCGTGGTGGCGGTGATGCCCGCGTCACGGGAGAGCCATCCGACGACTGGCGAGATGAGCCCGGCGATACCGAAGTTTGTCGCGCCGATGATCGACGCTGCGGTGCCTGCCGCTTTGCCGTGACGATCGAGAGCGAGCACCTGCACATTCGGGAGGGTGAAGCCGCATGCCGTCATAAATACGAACAACGGAATGACAGTGCCCCAGAGCCCGAGACCCAGCTGGTCGGTGACGATGATCGCCACCCCCGCGATGAGCAGCACGGCGGTCGAGTAGGCCATCACCCACTGCGGCCCGAAGCGCGCTGCGAGGCGAGCGGCGGTCTGGACTCCGATGACCACTCCGAGCGAATTGACGGCAAACAGCATGCCGTACTGCTGCGCGTCGAGCCCGTGGGTGACCTGGAAGAGGAAAGGCGAAGCGGAAAGGTACGAGAACAGCCCAGAGAATGTCATTCCGCCGATGATGAGGACACCAATGAACACTCGGTCAGAGAGCACGGAGCGGTAGCGCTCCAACATGGTTGTGCCACCGCGGCCCTGGCGTCGGGCGGGGGGCAGCGTCTCTGGAATGAACAGGATCGTCGAAAGCAGCATCATGATGCCGTAGGCGGCGAGCGCAACGAAGATTCCCTGCCAGGGCATCAGAGTGAGCAACCACGATCCGATCAGCGGCGCGATAACCGGGGCCACCCCGGAAACCAGCGCGAGCCGGGAAAGCATGACCACCAGGCGACGGCCGCCAAACAGGTCCCGCACGATCGCCATCGCCACGACGCCACCGGCCGCCGCACCGACGCCCATGAAGACCCGCGCAACGCTGAGCAGCGCCAGGTCTGGCGCAAAGGCAGCCGCCAGGCTGGCGACGACATGGAGTGCGGTGACGGCGATCAGTGGCACACGCCTACCGACCTTGTCACTGAGGGGGCCGACGACCAGTTGACCGAGTGCAAACCCGATCATTGTTCCGGTCAGCGTCAGCTGGATCGCGGCTGCCGTGGTCTGAAACTCTTCTTCCAGCACCGGAAAAGCGGGCAGGTACAGGTCGATAGTGAACGGCCCAAGTGCCGTCAGCGCGCCCAGCAGAATGATGTACAGCGTGCGCCGTCGGTTCGAGATCGCATCCCCTGGGTGCAACATGATCGGCGCGGTCGCCGGATTCGCCCCGAGTGTGCGGATCGCTCCGGTCGGCATCGAAGTGCGAATGCTGCCTGTCGCGGTGCGCTCAGGGTGCACAGGACGCTCGCCGGAGGCAGTCTCCGGCGAGGTAACGGGGATGGGGTCAGTACGAGGCGCGTCGGACACGAAGTCCTTCCAGAGTTCAGCGGTTCACAGTCGAATCGATTCGACCAGGGGAAACTCTAGATTACAGGCGACCGCCGCTGTGTGGGCGAAAGATCTCAGCGCGAGCTGCGTTCCAGCCCCTCTTGCAGGTCGGCGATCAGGTCACGCACGTCTTCGACGCCCACAGAGAGGCGCACAATGTTCTCCGGAACGGCGAGCTCTGTGCCGCGCACCGAGGCGTGCGTCATGTCGGGCGGGTAGCCGATGAGCGACTCGACGCCGCCGAGCGACTCCGCCAGCTGGAAGAGCGAAGTGCTCTCCGCAAAGGCTCGTGCCGCATCGGCTCCGTCGGCGAGCCCCAGCGAGAGCATCCCACCAAAACCGCTCATCTGCTTGGCTGCAATCGCATGCCCTGGGTGCGTCTCCAACCCCGGGTAGTAGACCTGCGTGAACTCAGGACGGGCAGAAGCCCACTCGGCAATCGCCTGCGCGTTCTCCGAGTGCTGGCGCATCCGCAGCGCCAGCGTCTTGATGCCGCGTGTGGTGAGCCACGCATCCAACGGCGCCGAGACAGCGCCCACAGCAAACTGCTGAAACTTCACATCATCGAAGAAGCGATCGTCTTGGAACACCACTGCGCCGCCCAAGACGTCGGAGTGGCCGCCCAGGTACTTTGTGGTGGAGTACACCACTGCGTCGGCTCCGAGCGCGAGCGGTTGCTGCAACGCAGGAGAGGCGAACGTATTGTCGACCACCACGGTCGCTCCAGCGGCGTGCGCGACCTCGGAGATGAGCGCGATATCGACGACCTTCAACAGCGGGTTGCTGGGGGTCTCGAGCCACACCACCTTCGTTTCAGGACGGATAGCTGCGCGCAGTGCATCGACATCGGAGAGCTCGACAGTCGTCGTCTCAATTCCCCACTTCGAGAGCACCTTCGTGAGCAGCCGGTAGGTGCCTCCGTAAACGTCGTTACCGAGCAGAATGTGATCGCCGGGCTTCAGGATGCCGCGCAGTAGCGCGTCTTCTGCTGCGAGCCCCGAGGCAAACGAGAGAGCGCTTGCGCCCCCGTCCAGTGCCGCGAGCTGAGTCTCAAGCGATGATCGCGTCGGATTGCCCGCCCTGTTGTACTCGTACCCCTCGCGAAAACCACCGATGCCGTCTTGCACGTGAGTGGAAGCCTGGTAGATCGGCGGAATGATCGCACCCGTTCGCGGGTCAGGATCTTGCCCTGCGTGGATGGCTCTGGTGGCGAAAGCGTGGTCGGACATGCCTCTCAGCCTACGTCTGCAAACCTATGTGAGGGCCCGCCTGTTACGCCCCGCGTCGCACACGGACGCGCAGTTCTTAGCGGGAGAGATACGACAACAGATCTTGACGCGTCAACACCGTGTGCGGCTTGCCACCATCAGTGACCAGCAACGCGTCAGCTGAGGCAAGCGCCGATCGCGCCTCCGCCACGGATGCGCGTATACCGACAAGCGGAAGCTGATCGCCCACGTGTGCGCCGACGGCATCTGTCGCCTTCGCCTCACCGCGAAAGAGCAGATCGAGCAAACCCTTCTCGTCGACAGCCCCGACCACCTCGCCCATCATTACCGGGGGCTCAGCGCTCAGCACCACGAGCTGGGATATGCCGTACTCCGTCATCATTCCGATCGCGTCGAGCACGGTGTCGCCCGGGTGCGCATGCACGAGATCTGGAATCACAGCGCCCGGCATCTGCGCCTGCCGACGATCACGCGCGGCGAGCACATCGGCGACGGTCTCCCCCTCTTCGACCTCACTGAATCCGTACGAGCGCATCCAGCCATCGTTGAAGATTTTGGCCAGGTAGCCGCGTCCTCCGTCGGGAAGGAGCACCACCATCACGGCGTCTGCCGGAAGCTCACGGGCAACACGCAGCGCGCCGACAACAGCCATGCCGCTGGATCCGCCAACGAGAATGCCCTCTTCCCTGGCCAGACGCCTGGTCATGGCGAACGCGTCTGCATCGTCGACCGCCACAATCTCATGCGGCACCGTCGGGTCGTATGCCTCCGGCCAGAAGTCTTCGCCGACACCCTCGACGAGGTAGGGGCGCCCACTGCCGCCACTGTAGACACTGCCTTCGGGGTCGACTCCGACGATGCGCACGCGATCATCCGAGATGTCACGCAGATACCGCCCGGTACCCGTGATCGTTCCACCGGTACCCACCCCTGCCACGAAGTGTGTGACCTTGCCCTCGGTGTCTCGCCAAATTTCCGGCCCTGTGCTCTCGTAGTGGCTGAGCGGCCCCTGGGGGTTGGCGTACTGGTTCGGTTTGAAAGCACCGGGGATCGCTCGCGCCAGGCGATCGCTCACTCCGTAGTACGACTCTGGGCTGTCTGGAGCGACCGCTGTCGGGGTCACCACGACCTCTGCGCCGTAGGCACGCAACACGTCGATCTTGTCTTCACCGACCTTGTCTGGCAGAACGAAGACACACTTGTAGCCGCGTTGCTGGGCCACGAGTGCCAGCCCGACCCCGGTGTTGCCGCTGGTGGGTTCGACGATCGTGCCACCGGGCTTCAGATCGCCTGCTGCCTCAGCCGCGTCAATAATTCGAGTGGCGATGCGGTCTTTCGACGAGCCACCAGGGTTGAGGTATTCGAGTTTGACGAGCACCGTGCACGCGACACCCTCTGCCACATGGCGGAGCTTCACAAGTGGCGTGTCACCGACGAGGTCGATGATCGAGTCTGCGTACTTCATGATTTCAGAGTAGACGCGCGAATGCCGCGACCGGGCCTGTGTTGCACCCGACCGCGGCATTCGTTGCGATCCCTGAGCTTGTCGAAGGTCCCTGAGCTTGTCGAAGGGTTAGCCCTTCGTCGACCCGGCCAGCAAGCCGCGCACGAAGTAGCGCTGCAGGGCAAAGAACACAATCAACGGAACGATGATCGAGACGAACGCACCAGCCGTGAGCAGGTACCAGTCGTTTCCTCTCGTTCCCGTGATCTCCGCCAAAAGCTTGGTGATCGGCGCCGCCGCTCCATCAGCGAACACCAACGCCACAAGCAGGTCGTTCCACACCCAGAGGAACTGGAAGATCGCGACAGAGGCGATCGCCGGCATCGTCAGCGGCAGAACAACACGGAAGAAGATCTGTCCGCGAGAGGCACCGTCGACGCGCGCCGCTTCGATGATCTCGCCCGGAATCTCGGACATGAAGTTGTGCAGCAGATAGATGGCCAGCGGGAGGGCGAACATCGTGTGCGCTATCCATACCTGCGCGTAGCCCTGGGAAGCATCCAGCGGCAGCGTTACTTGCAACCCGAAGAGATTGATCCCTCGCGAGAACGAACTCAGCAGCGGCACCAGGGCCATCTGGATCGGCACGATCTGCAGGGCGAACACGAAGATGAACAGCGCGTTGCGCCCCTTGAAGTCGATCCAGGCGAACGCGTATGCCGCCATCGACGCAATCATCAAAGGGATCAGCGTCGCCGGAATCGTGATCGCGATCGAGTTGACGAACGACTCGATCATCGTCAGCTGCGTGGTACCAGACTGCAGAACGTCGACGTAGTTCTCGAGTGTGACCTGCGGGTTAGCGAAGAACTCCCACCAACCGCTCGACTGGATCTGGTCACGCGGGCGGAACGACGAAATGAACAGCCCCAGCGTGGGGATCGTCCACAGCACGGCGATGAGAATAGAAGCGACCGATGCCCAGGGGCGAGACAGCCTCTTCTTTGCGCGACCGGCGGCTCCGTTCAACCCACCACCGGTGGTGATCGCCCTGGTGTTGTCAGCGGCTTCGGACTTCACGGTGTCGGTCATCGGATCTCCCGCTGCTTCTTGATCTGGCGTGCGTTGTAAATGACGATCGGCAGCACCAGCAGGAACAGGATGACGGAAAGTGCGGCGCTACGTCCGGCCTCAAACTTCGAGAACTGCGTATACATCTCGTTCGCAAGCACCGAGGTGCCGTAGTTTCCTGCTGTCATCGTCCTGACAATGTCGAACACCTTCAGTGAGGCGATCGAGATTGTGGTGAGCACCACGATCAATGCGGGGCGGATCGAAGGAATCGTCACAGAAATGAACCGCTCCCATGCGTTCGCGCCGTCCAGCTCCGCAGCCTCCAGAAGCTCCTGCGGGACACCCTTGATAGCTGCCGACAGCAGCACCATCGCGAAACCGGTCTGCACCCAGATGAGCACAACGATCAGGAAGAGGTTGTTCCACGGTTCGTTCAACAGCCACTGCTGCGGCTGGCCGCCCACCCACACCAAGATCTGATTGAGCAGACCAATCTGCTTGAACTCCGGTCCGCGGTACTCGTACATAAAGCGCCAGATGATGCTGGCCCCCACAAACGAGATCGCCATCGGCATGAACACAAGTACTTTGTAAATCTTCTCGCCACGGGTCCGATCGATGAAGACGGCGTAGGCGAGACCCACGATCGTCGAGACCGTCGGCACGAGCAGCACCCAGACGATCGTGTTGACGACCGCCGTGATTCCGTCTGACTGCGTGAAGATCCAGATGTAGTTGGCGAACCCGACGAACTCTTTGCCAGAAGAGTTGAGGAACGAGGAGTACATCGTCTGGATCGAGGGGAGCACGAGTCCCACCAGCAGCAACAGCAATGCCGGCGTCATGAACGCGACAAGCTGGATCAAGTACCCGACACCATCACGCGAGCGATAGTCGAGAAGGAAGAACACTCCACCGACAACGACGGCCACGCCCATCGCCCAGTAATAGGAACTGAAGAAGAACATCACGCCGAGTGGGATGAGCAAGCACATCGCCAGTCGGATCCAGGTGTACTTCGCACCCCTGCGTGGAGCTACGTCCACGCAAAGCAGGATGACGGCCACGACCACCGCAAAAGCGATGACCACAGCGACAGCCTGCAGGATCGGCGGGAGCGTGCCAATCCATTGGAAGAATGTTGTCGCGTTCACGGATTCCCCTTCATCACGCGGTGCGGATCGGCGATTCGCACATCGGTGTGCGGGATCGCGAAAGCAGAAGGGCCGCCTCCCAGAGGCGGCCCTCCTTCTTTATTAGCTGGCTGGCCAGCCCGTCTGGATCTGCGTGAGGACGTCGTCTGTCGACGTGCCGTTGATCCACGAGACCATGCCCTTCCAGAACGTTCCTGCGCCAACAGCACCCGGCATCAGGTCAGAAGCGTCGAAGCGGAACGTCGTGTCAGAGTCCTGAAGAATCTTGATGGTCTCCTGCAGGATCGGGTCCTTGGCGTTCGCCGGGTCAAGCCCATTGTTTGCCGAGGTAACGCCGCCGAGGCTGACGCGGGCGTTTGCCCACTCGGGGCTGGAGAGGTAGGCAAGAACCTTCTGCGTTGCCTCCGAGTCGCTGAATGCGCCCACGATCTCGCCCGCACCGGTGACAGCGGAGTCGTCTGCCGTCTCACCAGGAAGCATGAAGGCCCACACGTCGCCATCCTCAGAGATGTCGGTGCCCTCAGGGTAGAAGCCGGACAGGAACGAAGCCTGGTGGGTCAACGCGCACTCGCCTGCAGCGAGCTTGGGAGCAACATCACCGAACGCGGTCGAGTTGATGGAGCGGACGTCGCCGAAGCCAGCGTTGACGTTCGCCGGGTCCAGCAGAATCTCGCCGACCGAGTCGAAGGCCTGCTTGATCTGCGGGTCGGTGAACTCGATCTCGTTGGCAACCCACTGGTCGTAGACCTCTGGTCCGGCCTGACGAAGCACGTAGTCCTCGATCCAGTCCGTTCCCGGCCAACCGGTCGCGGTGCCCGACTCAAACCCGGCACACCACGCGGGTGTTCCGGTCGCCGCCTGGATCGACTCGGTCAGTGCTGTCATCTCATCGAGAGTCTCTGGGACTTCTACACCCCACTCGTCGAACTTGGTAGGTGAGTACCAGATCCACCCCTTGACGTTGGCCATCAGCGGCGCGCCGTAGAAGGTGTCGTCGACGGTGCCGTAATCGACCCAGTCTTCTGTCCAGTACTCGTTGGCGTTCTTTTCGACCTCTTCCGGTGCCGGCTTCAGGAAGTCACGCTGGGCGAAGTCTGCGAACAGACCAGGCTGCGGGAAGATCGCGATGTCTGGCGGGTTTCCACCCTGTGCCCTGGTTCCGAGCTGCGTCTCGAAGTCCTGGCTACCTTCGTACTTGATCGTGATGCCGTTTTCGTCAGCCCAATCGGACCAGGACTCCTGCAGGAGTTCCGCTTCGGCATCGACAATCGTGCCGTAAATGGTGACGGTAGCGTCTTCGCCGCTATCGCCGCCCGATGCTCCACCCGGAGCCCCGCAGCCGGCGAGCGCGATGCCTGCGACGCCCAACAGGGCGATCGGCGCGTAACGCCGGGAACGCTGTGACAGAGCCATGTGAATTCTCCTCTTCGAGTACAAGTTCCTGATTCGTGCGATGCCACCCCGGGGCATCGTTAGGGAACCGATTCCAGGACAACCTACTTGCCATAAGCACTCCCGCACAACATGAGCGAGTCACAAGCTCGCAACCATTCACTCCGCTGACTTCTCGCACATGGGAGCGCTCTCTCGCGTCACACCTGGAACCGGTTCCTTTTCTTCACGTTGGCGACTACGCTTTGTCGCGGTGCTTGAGCCGTCGCACCGCGTGAAACGCCCCCACGTTTTCAGGTCAAGGAGGACCAATGAGCACGATTGCGGATGTCGCATCGCGCGCTGGTGTCTCAAAGGCCACAGCGAGCCGGGCACTGAGCGGCCGCGGGTATGTCGCCGAAACCACCAGAGCGAGGGTGGCGAGCGCTGCCAGCGAGCTCGCCTACGTGGCCCATTCCTCTGCGACGAGTTTGGCCACAGGGCGCACACACACAGTCGGCCTCGTGATGCCACCGGTGAATCGCTGGTTCTTCGCCGAGTTGCTCGCCGGCGTACAGGAGTCATTGCTTGCGCTGGACTACGACCTCGCCCTCTACGGGGTCCCCGAAGGGTCAGCGACGAGAGAGCGGCTATTTGAAAGCGTTCTTCCCGGCAGGCGATTTGACGGGATCATCGCGGTCGGAATTCAACCGAGCGCCCACGAGCTTGAGCGGCTTCAGCGCACAGAACGCCCGTTGGTGATCCTCGGACCGTATGGAGAAGGCACCAGCGCGGTGTCGATCGACGACGTTGCCGCCGCCCGCATCGCCACCGAGCATCTGATCGAGCTCGGGCATACCAACATTGCGTTCATCGGTGGGCCAACGGGCGAGGCACCGGAGAGCTTTGGAGACGAACGGCGTCTTTGCGGCTATCAAGATGCGCTGGCTGCCGCTGGCATCTCGGCGAAAGCACGTGTCGTCGCAGCGGCGCCGACGATGCCGGGCGGCTATGCGGCTGCGGCGGGCTTGCTGGGCGACAGGCGCCACCGCCCGACGGCGATCATCGGGGTCTGTGATGAAGCCGCTATTGGCGCGATCATCGCAGCCAGACGTCTGGGTATCGCTGTTCCCACGGAACTGAGTGTGGTCGGCATCGACGATCACGAACATGCAGAGATGTTCGCCCTGACCACGATCGGCCAGTCACCTCGCGAACAAGGGCATGAAGCGGTGCGCCTGCTGACGAAGCAGATGGAGCAACCAGACCCTATACTCGAGCATCTTGCAGCGGAGTCGGCTCTTGTCGTGCGCAATACGACAACAGCCCCCCGCTAGAACGCCGTTCCCGGGTCAAGGCTTTTGTCTGCACACGCACTGTCCGCACACGCACTGTCTGCACACGCACGAAGGCCCCGAGTGAGAACCCGGGGCCTTCGATAAAACGCGTAAGCGTCGCGATTACTTGAGGGTAACCGTTGCGCCTGCCTCTTCGAGAGCAGCCTTTGCCTTCTCGGCGGTCTCCTTGTTAGCGCCCTCAAGGACAGCCTTGGGTGCACCGTCGACGACAGCCTTGGCCTCGCCGAGACCCAGCGAGGTGAGCTCGCGGACGGTCTTGATGACCTGGATCTTCTTGTCGCCAGCAGCCTCGAGGATGACGTCGAAGTCGACCTTCTCCTCGACCTCTTCGGCAGCAGCTCCGCCTGCGCCTGCAGCGGCGACGGGGGCAGCAGCGGTGACCTCGAACTTCTCCTCGAACGCCTTCACGAACTCGCTGAGCTCGACAAGGGTCAGGCCGGCGAACTGCTCAAGCAGTTCCTCGGTGGAAAGCTTCGCCATGATGTATCTCCTAGATAGATGGGGTTTTTAGACGAGATCGCAGATCGCTTACGCGGCTTCTGCGGTCTCCAGCTTTTCGCGAAGAGCATCGACGGTGGCAGCAGCCTTACCCATCGTTGCCTTCATCATGCCCGCAGCCTTCGCCAGCAGAGCCTCACGGCTCTCGAGCGCGGCGTACTTGTTGACCTCGTCCGCGGTGAGGGCATTGCCCTCGAAAACGCCGGACTTGATCACGAGAAGCGGGTTGGCCTTGGCGAAGTCACGAAGAGCCTTGGCGGTGGCGACAAAGTCACCGTGCACGAACGCGACAGCCGACGGACCCTTAAGGTCGTCGTCCAGCGCGGAGATGCCAGCCTTGTTGGCGGCGATCTTGGTCAGCGTGTTCTTCACCACGGCGTACTCAGCGTCCTGACGGATGCTGTTGCGCAGCTCCTTGAGCTGGGCAACCGTCAGACCGCGGTACTCGGTCAGCAGGACGGCGTTCGAGTTCTCGAATGACTTCGTGAGCTCGGCGACCGATGCATCCTTCTGCGCCATGGTCACTCCTTGGTGTGTACGAGGCGCCGCACGGTGGTGAGGCGCCGACCTTGACCACCTGCACAGAGAAAAAGCCCCGGCGCAAGCGCACGGAGCTTTGAAAGTTCGTGTCCTGCGCGGGCCCCTGCTGTGCAGAGCTTCGATCGCCACGTGCTTTCGCACACAACGATGACCAGCGGTCTTCGGTTACCCCAACTATACCCCACTTCTCCCCCACCCCCATCCACCCCCAGTCCCCCCAGTCCCCCCACTCCCACTCCCCGCACACCACCCAAAATCGCCGAGTGCACGGGCTATTGCCGAGTGCACGGGCTGTCGACGTGAATTCGCGGTGCATTCGGGCGTAGCCCGTGCACTCGGTGGAGTGGGTTGGGGGTGGGTGGGTTGGGGGTGGGGGGACGGGGGACGGGGGACGGGGTGTCAGGGTGGGGTGATGTGGAAGGAAGCGAGGCGGGCGGCGAGAGCGGCGGGGGTCGTGATGTGCTCCGAACCCCAGCGCGCGAATGCCCACTGCGTGCGTCCGCGGATCCAGTCTTCGCGCTGCTTCTCCGCCAGCAGAACCTGCTCAAGCGTGCGTCCTGAGCGCTGCGCCTCGTCTATGTACTTGCCTTTGCCGTCGAACTCGCCGAAGCATCGCACGTCAGCAAGTTCAAAGTCGACGAAGTAGCGGCGGCGACCTGGGCCATCGACAGGAATCTGCAGACCCGGATCGGCAAAGCCGAGCGTGCGCAGATGTAAGCGACTGATGCTCTCTCCCGGCAGTTGTGCCCGCCCGTCCGCGAAGTCCGCCACCCATCGGGCCTGCCGTACGCCCCGCGCTCCCCCTGCTTGGCCCAGACGCTTCACCATCGCGCGACGCCAAGCGACAACCGCATCGGTATCCCACTCCCACTGTCGCTCTGCCATCTGCCGTTCGGCCGCATCCGCTACAGCCACCGCGGCAGGCGCGGGCACCGAGCGAATGAGGTCGAAGACTGTTCGAGCGAGCGATGTGCACCGAATACCCGCACGCACAGTGATGTCAGAAGCCGGAAGCGGAGCCACATGCCGAAAGACATCCGGTGCACTCGAGATGCGCGTCGGTGCAGCCGTTGTCATATGCACGCGCACGAGCCGCATCGCGTGCAGCGGCAGATTCCACAGCACAGCGGCGGAGCTATGAGACATGATGGCCGGCCCGCTCGCATCGCGCGCCACCGCGATGACGTGCGCGTAATGCTGCTGCTCTGACCACAACGTTTCTCGCTCAGCCGCATCGATGAACCACCCCCGTCGGAGCGGGAACAACGCACCACTTTGCACAGCATCTGCAATGCGTCGATCCGTCCACCCACTTCGGAGCAGCATCACGCGGGACTGAACGAGCTGAGGCAATACGGGCGAAGTCGACATGCCCCATAGTTCCGCCCCGCCACTCCCACCCCCACGTCGCCCCACCCGTCTCCCGCACCCCCTGTTCCCTTCCCACATCTTCCGTGCTTTGTGCAGGAGCAGTCCCCCGCCTGCCGAGGGTGGGGACGGGGGGACGGGGGCGGGGGACGGGAGGACAGACGGGGCGGGGGCGGCGTGTGTGGGGAGGGAAGGGGGTGGGCGGAGATAGAGTCGAGGGGTGAATCCGGAACTCGCTGCACGCATCGTCGCGGACTCACGCGACCGCGTGGCGTGGTTGAGGGCGCGATCGCGCGGAATCACCGCCACCGATGTCGCATCGCTCACATCTGAGAACTCGATTGCGCGGGCGGCCGACTCGAAACTTGGCGGTGGGCCTCGCTTCAGCGGCAACGCCTACACCGACCACGGCAGGCGACGAGAACCGGAAATTGCCGCGTGGGTCGCCGCCACCCACGGCATCCTCCCCTCCTCCGCGCTCTTCCGCGCTGAGGTTGAACACCGGCACCTCGCGACCCCAGACGGCATTGCCGTGGATGCAGAAGGACGCGTCAAGCTCGCCGAGATCAAAACAACGAACAAGGCGTTCCGCGGAATCCCCCGCACCTATCTGCGCCAGGTGTGGTGGCAGCAGCACGTACTCGGTGCAGAGCGCACCCTGTTCGTCTGGGAAGAGCACGTCGACTTCGCCCCCATTCACGATGAACCTCGCTGCGTGTGGATCGACCGCGACGACCGCGAAATCGCGAAACTCGTGGGGCTCGCCACATCCCTCATTGACGAGCTTTACCGCCGTACGACCGGGCAACAGGTTCCGAGCAGAACGATCGATCCTGTCACCAGTCGCCGCGAGGAACTACGCGAACGCGACGCTTTCCGTGCGCTCGCTCTCGCCGACTGATCAACCACTCCCCTCGGCACTCGAGCGCACTCTTACCGATTAGTTGACGCACCTCAACGATCTGCGTATAGTTGACGCAGTTCAACCATCTTCGTGCGCGCCAGAGCTGTCGCAGCATCGTCTCTCTTACCGCGAAAGGTCACGAATGACCACGGATTCACCCGTCAAAATGACGCACCGCCAGGTGCTCGAGGCTCTCACCGGCCTCCTCCTCGGCATGTTCGTTTCGATGATCGCCACCACCGTCGTCTCCACCTCGATGCCCGTCATCGTGCACGACCTCGGTGGCGACCAGGCTGCCTACACCTGGGTTATCACGGCGACGCTTCTTACCACCGCGATCTCGACGCCGATCTGGGGAAAGCTCGCTGACCTCTTCAACCGCAAGCTCCTGATCCAGATCGCGATCATCATCTTCGTCGGCGCTACCGCGGCCGCTGGCTTCTCGCAAGACACGGGCACCCTGATCGCCTTCCGTGCACTGCAGGGCATCGGCGGCGGCGGACTCGCCGCACTGAGCCAAGTCATCATGGCCGACATCATCAGCCCACGCGAACGTGGACGCTACATGGGCCTGTTCGGCGCCGTGATGGCCGTCGCCACGGTCGGCGGCCCGCTGCTCGGCGGATGGATCACAGACGTCGCAAACTGGCGCTGGAACTTCTTCGTCGCCCTCCCCTTCGCCGTCGCCGCGCTGATCATCCTGCAGAAGACCCTGCACATCAGCACCGCACGCACGCGCAAGGCCTCGATCGACTACGTCGGCATTGTGTTGCTGTCTGCTTCGGTTTCTCTCATCCTCATCTGGATCACAAACGCCGGATCGACCTTCGACTGGTGGGGCACAGAGACCATCCTCATGGTGGGTGGATCATTGGTCGCCGCCATCGCGTTCATCATCGTCGAGCTGAAGGTGCGAGAGCCGCTCATCCCGCTCACCCTCTTCCGTGGACGCACTTTCACCCTCTCGGTGCTCGCGTCGATCTCTATCGGCGTGGCCATGTTCGGCACCTCGGTATACCTCGCGCAGTATATGCAGCTCTCGCGCGGTGCGACACCGACAGAGGCAGGCCTCATGACGCTGCCGATGATGGCCGGTCTCCTGATCTCTTCCATCGTCGTCGGCCAACTTGTCACTCGTTTCGGCAAGTGGAAGGGCTACCTGATTCTCGGTTCCGTTCTGCTGATCATCGGCTCCGCCACGTTGTCGACCCTGCACTACGACACGAACTTCGTGTTGGTATCGCTCTACATGTTTGCGATGGGTGCTGGCGTCGGCATGACGATGCAGAACCTCGTGTTGACTGTACAAAACGTCGCCAAGCCCAGCGAGATGGGCGTCGCGAGTTCCGGCGTCACCTTCTTCCGCAGCCTGGGTGGCACCGTCGGCGTTTCCGTGATGGGGGCGGTGCTCGCGAACAGCCTCACCAACCTCTTCACAGATGGCAAGGAGCGCGTGGGGGCAGCGATTGCGCAGCTCGGCGACAAGGGCGCTGAGGTCGCCGCGCAGCTCTCCAGCGGCACAGTCCCTGAAGTGCGACTCCTGCCGGAACCTGTGCGTTCCATCGTCGAAGACTTCTACGCTCAGGCGATCTCGAACGCGTTCCTGATCGGTATACCGCTCGCGGTCATCAGCCTGATCGCCATCCTCTTCCTCCCGAACCGTCCGCTCACCACGATGACGACCTCCGAGCGTGCCCACGCTGATGCGGCGAAGGATGCCGCATCAGACAAGAGCGTCCGCCCGACCGACGATGCGGCGCAGGTCGCTATCGATGACGCGACGGCACTCTCCGGCGCTCCCACCGGGAGCGTGACCGTGGTCGACAGAGCAGGCGATGGCCGCGACAAGGCGAACCCTGATGTCACACGCTGAGCAGAGCGCTGAGCAGAACGCTGAGTCTTCGGAGGCCCGGGCCGAAGCGGTCCGGGCCCTCGAGGCGGAGTTCGGCGAGCTAATCAGTCACTTCCGTCGCGTCATCACCGAGAACGCGAACAGGGTGAGCCCTGGGCTGTTGCCTGGCGCATACAAGATCTTCACGACGATTGCGCGATGCGAACAGGTGACCGTCTCGACCTTGTCCGAGCGCATGGTGATGGACAAGGGGCAGGTGAGCAGGATGGTGCGGGAGTTGGAAGATCTCAGCCTGGTCGAGCGCTCCGCCGATCCCTCAGACGGCCGCTCTTTTCTGCTGCAACTCACGGAACTCGGCACAGAGCGTCTCGCTGTGGCGCGACTACCTCAGGAGGGGATGTTGCTACGGACACTTTCCGACTGGAGTCTGTCTGACATCGACAACCTCACGCGCCTGCTCCATGCCCTTGGCTCCGGCGTAAAACCTGACTCTTCGGCTTCTGCTTCGTTCTGACGGGCTCAGCACTCAGTACACGACGGGCCTCTGCCGCAACTTCCGCTGCGATGCTGTCGAGGAGTTCTGATTGCAGGTTCCACTGCTGCCAATAAAGCTGCACGCGGACAGTGGGACCGCCGAGCGGGACGAGCCCTTCTGAATTCTGCAATACCGGCACCAGGCCCCAGCCCAGCCCAAAACTGACCGCGAGCGCGTAGTCGTGCGAGGCCGGAACGTAGTGACGAGGCACCCCCTCTTGGTCGACCGCCATCGCCGCAAGCCACTCTCTCTGCAGCGTGTCGCGGCGATCGAAGTCGACGAACGGCGCCGCCCGTAGAGCATCAACCGTCGCCCCCTGCGGGAACCAGCGCGCCGCAAAGCCCGGCTCCGCCATCGCCCGGTACTCGAGCATGCCGAGATTCGAGACAGAGCAACCAGCGACCGGAGTGTCTTCGCTGGTGACGGCGGCCATCACCGCCCCCGACTCCAACAGTCGCGCGGTGAAGTTCTGGTCGTCGCGGTGAAGGTCAAAGTCGATGCCACGTTCGTTGGAGAGCCGGCCGAGCGGCGCAAGAAACCACGTAGCCATCGAGTCGGCATTCACCGCCAGCGGGATGCTCACTCGGCGGCCACCGTCGTCTTCTTCCACTCCAACGCCCACCATCGCGTCGTGCTCCAACAATGCAATCTGCCGAGCCAGACGCACCACCGCTTCTCCGGCCGCGGTCAGACGCGCTGGCTTCGTGCGCACCACCAGAATGCGGCCGAGCTGTTGCTCGAGGGTCTTCAGACGCTGACTCACCGCCGACGGAGTGATCTGCAGTCTTCTCGATGCGGCGTCCAGGGTTCCTTCGTCGTCGATTGCGGCCACCGTGGCGGCGAGCTCTGGATCAATCTTCACATTAGTGATGCTAATGGTTCATCAGAAACCTTCGCTTCACTTCAGGTCAGCTACTTCCTAGTCTGAACACATGCTTCCCGTCCTCGCTGGCCTCGGTCTTGGCCTCTCTCTGATCGTCGCGATCGGTGCTCAGAACGTTTTCATCCTGCGCCAGGGCATTCGCCGTGAGCATGTACTCGCCGTCGTGATTATCTGCGCGGTATCTGACGCGGTTCTGATCGCGGTCGGCGTCGCGGGCCTCGGATTCGTCATCTCTGCCGCCCCCTGGCTCATCGTGGTTGCCCGATGGGCCGGCGCCGTGTTTCTGCTCACCTACGGTGTGCTGGCGGCCAGGCGCGCGTGGAGAGGTGGCGAAGAACTGCACGCAGAAGCACCCGAGAGCGAAGGGGCGAATGCGACGGCCTCGCCGGATGGCTCGACCCGTACCCTCGCGCGCCCACGGACGCGCACTCGTCTGGCTCCCGTGGTCATGACCGTGCTCGCGCTCACATGGCTGAATCCCCACGTGTACCTCGACACGGTACTGATGCTCGGATCAATTGCGAACACGTACGGCGACGACCGCTGGCTGTTTGGTGGCGGTGCGATCGCTGCCAGCCTGCTGTGGTTTGTCGGGCTGGGTTTCGGGGCGCGCTACCTGAGCCGCTGGCTGAATACACCTCGGTCGTGGCGCGTGCTCGATGCTCTCATCGCCATCATTATGGTGTCGATCGCGATCAGTCTCGTCTTGCCCGTATTGGGAGGCTGACCACTCACAGTCCGTCGAGCGGACGCATGATGCGCGTGAGGAATCGCTGCGTTCGCTCGTGCTTCGGTGCACGGAAGAGCTCGGCAGGCGGTCCCTGCTCGACCACCACACCGCCATCCATAAACAGCACATGGTCTGCGGCTTCGCGCGCAAAGCTCAGCTCATGAGTCACCACGGCCATCGTCCAGTTTTCATCCGCGAGCTCTTTGATCACGAGAAGCACCTCCCCCACGAGTTCAGGGTCGAGAGCACTCGTCGGTTCATCAAAGAGCAGCAGATCCGGCTTAAGGGCGAGAGCACGCACAATGCCGACGCGCTGCTGTTGCCCTCCGGACAGCTGGTGCGGGCGCGCGTCCGCCTTCTCTTCCAGGCCCACACGCGCAAGCAGAGCGAGAGCTTCCGCGACAACCTCTGCTTTCGGGCGCCCTTGCACCCGCCACGGCCCCTCGATGACGTTCTCAAGAACCGTCAAGTGCGGGAAGAGATTGTGATGTTGAAACACCATCGCCGAACGGTCCCGTAGCGCGAGTCGCTTCTGCTTCTGCACTCGCGGAGACGGCTTCGGGTCGGCGGCAAAATCGACCTCGGGCCCGCCATCGACGACGATCGTGCCCGCGTCAGGGGTTTCCAGACCGTTGAGGGCGCGCAGTACCGTGGTCTTCCCGGAACCACTGGGGCCGATCAGCACGACCACCTCGCCTCGGTGCAGGGTCAGGTCGATTCCGCGAAGCACCTCGTTATCGCCAAAGCTCTTACGCAGTCCGCGGGCGGTGAGCAAGGCCTCGGACGTATTTTCACTGGGAGACACGACTGTCGAGCCTCCTTTCGAGGGCACTCTGCCCGAAGGAAAGCACCAGGCAGAGAACCCAGTACACCAGCGCGGCGGCGAGGTACAGAGTCATAAACTCATAGGTCGTTGAAGCGATCTGTTGCGCTACCTTGAACAGCTCCGTCACCAGGATCAGCGATGTGAGCGATGTGTCTTTCACCAGCGAGATGAAGGTATTCGACAGCGGCGGCACCGACACCCGCGCGGCCTGAGGCAAAATGATGCGCGTCAGCGTGCGGGTGCGGTTCATGCCCACCGTGTAGGCCGCTTCCCACTGCCCCTGCGGAACGGAGAGGATCGCTGCCCGCACCACTTCGGCGCCATAACCGCCGACGTTGAGCGACAGGGCGATGATCGCACTCGGCCACGGATCGATCGTGACGCCGATCGACGGCATCCCGTAGAAAATAACGAACAGCTGCACCAGAAGCGGTGTGCCTCTGATCACCGAAATGTAGAAGCGGGCGATCCCTGAAACGAGCGGATTTCCCGAGATCCGCATCAGCGCGGCGCCGACAGCAATCACGAGCCCTAGCGCAAACGAGGCCAGCGCGAGCGGCACCGTCACCGTCAGGCCCGCCCAGGCGATGGGCCAGAGCGAGTCGAAAAACAGCTGCCAGGGGTTATCCATCCGCTACTGCGACACGTCTTCGCCGAAGTACTTCTCGCTGATCTCGGCCAGAGTGCCGTCAGCGCGCAGTTCCTCCAACGCCACGTCTACTGCCGAGGCGAGTGCCTCCTTGTCTTGTGTGAAAGCGAAAGCCTGCTCGCCTGCTTCCTCGGTCTCGGCTGCGATCTTGAGACCAGTGGGGCTGTTCGTCGTCTCGTAGTCGAGGAACGTGAGCTTGTCGTTGATCGTAGCGGCCACGCGTCCCTGGCGCAGCAGTTCGACGGCCTGCGCCCAACCCTCGACGCCCTCGACGTTGGCGCCAGACTCTGTCGCCAGCTCGTTCCAGTTACTCGTGAGCGACTGCGCGGTGGTCTTGCCATCGAGGTCATCAAAAGAAGAGATGGAGTCATCATCCTCCGTCACCACGATCACGCCGGGCGAAACCGTATAAGGAGCGCTGAAAAGGTACTTCGCTTCGCGCTCATCGTTGATGGAGACCTGGTTGGCGATCACATCGAAGCGACCGGCCTCAAGGCCTGCGAAGATCGCGTCCCACTGGGTCTCTTCGAACTTCACCTCAAGGTCGAGCTTGTCGGCGACAGCCTCGATGATCTCGACGTCGTACCCGGTGAGCTCGCCCGCGCCGTTGTCTTCGTGAAAGCTGAACGGACGGTAGGTTCCCTCGGTGGCAACGGTGAGCGTGCCTTCCTGCACCAGACCAAACTCGGAGCCTGTGGAGGTGTCACCACTCGTGCTATCGGGCGTGCTCGACGAGCTGCACGCGGTGAGCAACGCTCCGGCGGCAACGAGCGCGGCGATGGCAGTGAAACGACGAGACATGAACCCTCCTGGGGTAAAAAGCGCGGTGCGAGTTTACGCGACCGCGCACGAATTCCTTCACAGTACGCGGGACGCTGTCTTTCCCCGCATCTGATGACTCTCCGTGTCAACGCCCACCCTCCCCCCTTTGTTCCCCTTCCCTGTTTGCTCCCCTGTGCGCTCCCGTCGCACTTTCTGTCGCTTGGTGGGCGATCGGGCGACAGATAATGCGACGGGAGCGGGCTCAGCGTGCACGAAGGGCGCTACGAACACGGCGGACGAGTTCGACCTCGTTCTTCAAAAGCGCTGCGGTTACCTCAATGACGATCCAACCGGCGGCACGCAAGCGCGCCATCCGTTCCACATCCTTCGCGTAGGTGCGGCTGTGGAGGATCCCGTGATACTCCACAGCGACCTTCTCACGGAGATAGGCGAGGTCAAGGCAGGCAAGAAACTCGCCCTCGACGCCGAACACATCGACATTGAGAGCCGGTTCGGGAAGAGCGTAGTCACTCAGAATGCAGCGCACTCTCGTCTCCCGAGGAGACCACGAGTCTTCGCGAACGAGCTCGAGCGCGGTGCGCAATCGTCGGATCCCGACTCGCCGACCAGACGCCACCGCCTCGGCGAGATCCGCTCTGGACGTGATGGCGTCTCGGCCTGAATCTGGACGCCCTACTCCCACTCGCCACGCTCGACAAAGGTAGTCACCGACGGCGACGACGTCGTACAGCGGCAGCCTTCCGAGCGCCGCCCATGTGGTCGCCGCAGACGCCACCATGAGACCGTCGAGTTCTCGTGCATTCGACGTCTCGATACGTGCGCGGTGACCGATGACTCCATCGATCCGAGGAAGCGGCGCAGTACCGAAGACGCTGACGTGCACGGAGGGTGGCAAACGGGCAGCCGCTCCGTTGGCGTCGCGGGCGAGCGGAAACGGCGCTCCCCACAGCGCAGCAGCAGTTTCATGGCTGAAGAACTGGCCGCCGCTCATCCTCGGTGCGTATGCGCGAGCGCGCTCTCGCCGTTGTGCTGCTTGCCGTTCGAAATCGTCAACGTCGTCAGAGGGTCCTGCCGGTGCAACTTGTCGTACACGGACTCCAGCGAAAGGCCGCACGAGGTCGGCTCTCCGCATCCTCTCTGCAGTGATCCCTAACGCTGCAGCATCGTCAATGTGGAAAGTGTTTCCGAGTTCCGCAGGAAGTTGTCGAGGTGAGCGCATCTGCCACACCGTGTCAAACGGCTCCCGCTTCAGTTGCCCTTATCCACAGATCCTTCCCCCCACCCACCCTTGCTCCCGTCGCACTTTCTGTCGCTCCCCCGACGTTTGAGCGACAGAAAGTGCGACGGGAGCAGAGAGATCTGGGTGCGGAGGGGAGTCAGGACAGTACCGAGGGAGGTCGGGTGGGGAGGAGAGGTGGGGAGGAGAGGTGGGGAGGAGAGGTGGGGAGGAGAGGTGGGGACGCAAAAGCGCCCCCGGACGAATCCGGGGGCGCTTCAGAGAGTCAGACTCAGATGGAGTTGACGTCCAGCGGGATGCCGGGGCCGAACGTGGTCGACACCGCACCCTTCTGGATGTAACGGCCCTTCGAGCTCGACGGCTTCAGACGAACGATCTCCTCGAGCGCTGCACCGATGTTCTCGTTCAGCTGCTCAGCGGTGAAAGAAGCCTTACCAACGATGAAGTGCACGTTAGCGTGCTTGTCAACGCGGAACTCGATCTTTCCGCCCTTGATCTCCTCAACGGCCTTGGCCGGGTTCGGGGTCACGGTACCGGTCTTCGGGTTCGGCATCAGACCGCGCGGTCCGAGTACCTTTCCGAGACGACCGACCTGGCCCATGAGCTCCGGGGTGGAGACTGCAGAGTCAAAGTTGGTCCAGCCATCGGCAACCTTCTGGATGAGCTCGGCGCCGCCGACCTCATCTGCACCTGCGGCGATCGCTGCCTCGGCCGCTGGGCCGGTGGCGAAAACGATGACGCGAGCGGTCTTACCGGTGCCGTGGGGCAGAATGACGGTGCCGCGCACCATCTGGTCTGCCTTGCGGGGGTCAACGGCGAGCTTCAACGCAACCTCAACGGTCGAGTCGAACTTCGACGAGCCAGTCTCCTTTGCGAGAGCAACAGCCTCGGTCGGAGTGTAGAAACGGTCTGCCTCGATCTTCTCGGCGGCAGCCTTGTAAGCCTTGGACTTAGTAGCCATGATTATTCTCCTCAGCCCTCGACCGTGATGCCCATGGAACGAGCGGTGCCGGCGATAATCGAAATCGCGGCATCGATGTCGTTCGCGTTCAGGTCAGCCTGCTTGGTCTCGGCGATCTGGCGGACCTGGTCCTTGGTGATCTTCGCGACCTTGACGGTGTGCGGGGTCGCGGAGCCCTTGGGGACACCAGCGGCCTTCTTGATGAGCTCCGCTGCGGGCGGGGTCTTCAGGATGAACGTGAAGCTGCGGTCCTCGTAAACGGTGATCTCTACGGGGATGACGTTGCCGCGCTGCGACTCGGTCGCGGCGTTGTACGCCTTGCAGAACTCCATGATGTTAACGCCATGCTGACCGAGCGCGGGGCCGATCGGCGGCGCCGGGTTGGCTGCACCGGCGTTGATCTGAAGCTTGATCAGGCCGGTCACCTTCTTCTTCGGTGCCATTCTCTTTCCTTTCATCGAATCGAATACCAGAGCATTCGTTTCTCCCACAGGTCCGGCGTTTCCGAACCGTGGTTGTCTGTGCGTCCTTCGACAGGCTCAGGAACCCTTCGACAGGCTCAGGAACCCATTGCGAGTTCAGGAACTCAGCTGTGGGACATCACACAAACCACGTAAGTCTACCCGATGTTCGCCGTCCCGCGTGCCAGGCGACCTGCCCGCTCCCGTCGCACTTTCTGTCGCTCAATAGGCCTCCCAAGCGACAGAAAGTGCGACGGGAGCTAAAAGAGTTCTGGGGCGGAGGGGCGGAGGGGGCGGAGACGCGAGAACGGCCGCCCCGAAGGGGACGGCCGTTCTCGTGAGGTGTGTCTTGTTAGGCCATTTTGGTGACCTGGTCGAACGAGAGCTCGACCGGGGTCTCACGCTCGAAGAGCGAGACGAGAACGGTGAGCTTGCCGCTCTCCGGCTTGATCTCGCTGATCGAACCGGGAAGACCCGCGAACGAGCCTTCCTTGATCGTGATGGTCTCGCCGATCTCGAAGTCGACCTCGGCAGGAAGCGGACGAGCGACGGCGACGCCACCCTTCGACGCAATGTTCTTGGCCGTGGGGACGTCCTTGACCTCGACGAGCGACTTCAACATGTTGAAAGCCTCTTCGAAGCGCAGCGGCGTCGGGTTGTGCGCGTTACCCACGAAGCCGGTGACACCGGGGGTGTGACGAACAACAGACCAGGTGTCTTCGGTGAGCTCCATACGCACCAGCACATAGCCGGGGATGCGTACGCGAGTGACCATCTTGCGCTGGCCGTTCTTGATCTCGACGACATCTTCCATCGGGACCTCGACCTGGTAGATCTCGTCCTCGACCTCGAGCGTCGACTTACGCTGCTCGATGTTGGCCTTGACCTTGCGCTCGAAACCGGCGTAGGAGTGGATGACGTACCACTTGCCCGGAAGCATGCGCAGGTCCATCCGGAAAGACTCGTATGGGTCTTCCTCTGCGTCTTCAGCTTCGTCGTCGGCAGACGCTTCTTCGTCGCCGTTCACGTCGGGGCCGTCGTACGGGGCAACCTCTTCGGCTGCGGCGGCGTCGCTGTCAGCGGCATCTTCGGCCACAGCGTCGTTGAGAACCTCAGCGGCAGCCTGAGACTCAGCCGCTTCGTCCAGGTTGAGAGCGTCGTTCACGATCGCGTCAGCCTCCGGGTCGTTGATTTCGATGTCGGTGTCCTCCGTTGGGCCCTCTTCGCCGTCCACGTTTTCGACGTGAACCGCGACGTGCTCAGCCGGAGTGACCGAAAGCTCTTCAGCGGCGAGAACGTTGCCCTCCTGGGCTTCGTCTTCTTCGCTGGACTGCTCTGCGGCGGTCGCCCAGTCGGCGTCGTCGGAATATCGTTCAGACACGTTGTTTCATCTCCATAGCTGCGGGGTAATCCGCGGGGGTCATCAGCCAGGGATTCCGAACACCCAGGTCGTCAAGAGCGCGAACACTGTGTCCAAGCCGTAGACGATACCCATGACGATCAGAACGAAGACGAGCACCACCCCGGTGAACTTGAACAGTTCCTTGCGAGTCGGGGTGACGACCTTGCGGAGCTCGGCGATGACCTGACGGATGAACAGGGCGATACCCCCGAAGAACCGGGAGAAGGGGTTGCCCTTCTTCTCGCGGGTGGCGCCGGCCGCGACGACCTCGCCGCGCGGTTCGTCCTGATCCATCCTGAATGTACCTTTCGTGTGTCAGCGTTGCGCTGACGCGCAGGGCGGACAGGAATCGAACCTGCAACCTGCGGTTTTGGAGACCGCTGCTCTGCCAATTGAGCTACCGCCCTAGAGACCAAGTGGTCTCGGGGTGTTCCTCCACCCTGTCACGATCCTGAGCCCCGTAGGCCTTAGGCATGGCGAAAGAATGCAGAAAACAACTGCTCCACAAGCATACGGCATCGATCCGGTGGCGCCGAACCGGGATGCGCAACAGCGGTTCTTGTTAGGCTCGGCGAGCGGTTTTAGGCGGAAGGAGTGCGGGTGAGCACTGAAGTGCAGCAGTTCCAAGTGGACCTGCGAGGAGTCGTTGATCTGCTCAGCCGGCACATCTACTCAAGCCCGCGGGTGTACCTGCGAGAACTTCTCCAGAACGCGCGGGATGCGATTACGGCCCGCCGCGACGTAGACGGGGGCGGCGGAAGAATCCGGATCACCCCGCTGACGGCGGAAAATGGCGAGTTTGTCTTACGAGACGATGGGGTCGGTCTCACGGCAACAGAGGTCGCCGATCTATTGGCAACCGTCGGCCGAAGCTCAAAACGCGACATCTTCGACCTTCCCCGTAGCGACTACCTGGGACAGTTCGGCATCGGCCTTCTCAGCTGTTTTATGGTCGCCGACACCATCGTCATCCGCTCGAGAAGTGCCAAAGGTGGCGCATCCGTCGAGTGGACCGGCAGCGCAGACGGCACCTTCCAGGTGGCCGAGATAGAAGAAGAGCTGCCGATTGGCACCAGCGTGCACCTCGTTCCTCGCTTCGACGCTGACGATCTCTTGCGTCCGGCTGCTGTGCGTGACCTGGCCACGACCTTTGGCGAATTTCTCCCGGTGCGAGTGAGCATCGATACCGGCGCTGGCGATATCGACATCACCAGAAGCGCCCCCTTCATCGACGCGGAGGACGACCCAGAACAGGCCATGCAGTATGGGAAAGACCTTCTCGGCGCGAGTCCGCTCGATGTCATTGAACTGAGCGACCCTGCCACCGGCACTCAAGGCCTTGCCTACGTGTTGCCCTATGCGCCGCCACCCGGAGCGAGGCAGGCGACGCGCATGTATCTCGGGCGCATGCTGCTTTCTGAGCGCGTCGACGACGTGCTGCCTGACTGGGCTTTCTTCGTGCGGTCTGTGATCGATTCGACCGGACTCTCCCCCACCGCGAGCAGAGAGTCTTTGGTGGAAGACGCGGCGCTTGAGCGTGTGCGTGAGCAGCTGGGCCACAGCATCCGCCGCTGGGTGTTGGAGCTCGGACTGCGCGAACCACACCGCCTCGCGCAGTTCGTTGCTGTGCACGAAGTCGGGCTCAAGTCGCTCGTGCGCCATGACGAAGAGCTCGCGCACTTTATCTCCCGCTGGCTGTCGGTAGAGACGACGCACGGCACGTTGCGGGTGGGCGACCTCGTCGAGCAGTACCCACACATTCGCTATGCCCAGTCGGTCGACGAGTTTCGGCAGGTGGCCGGCATTTCCGGCACGGATGAGGTGCTCGTCAACGGCGGCTACCTCTACGACGCCGACCTGATCCGGATGCTGCCAGATCTGTACCCGCACGTCACCGTCGAACAGGTCGACGTGACCGGTGAACTCGACCGCCTCGATCCGCCACCACTGGACGATCGCGATGCCGCTGTTGCTCTCGAAACCAGAGCGGGCGCTGTCCTGGCCGCATCCGAATGCTCGGTCGTCGTGCGATCGATCAATCAGCGGGAGCTGACCGGGCTCTATGTTGCCGACCCTGAAGTGCTCCGCACTATCGACCGCAACCGCACGAAGGGCGTCACCGGTGCGCTCTGGGGCGGCGTCCTCGACCGCATCGGCCATGCGTTGCCTTCAGGTAGCAGCGACGATCTGCGCGCGCGCCTGTGCTTGAACTGGTCGAACCAGGTCGTCCGGGCACTGGTACGCGTGCACGACGACGCCGTCTTCGCCCGTACGGTGCAGTTGCTCTATATTCAGGCGCTCCTCGCAGGACACCATCCACTCACCGACGCCGATCGCACGCTGATGAGCACTGCGCTGGCTGACCTCGTCTCACTCTCGGCTGGACTGGAAGGGGATACGTTCCCTCTCGGCGACGCCCACTGACACTCCACCGAAGGGTTCCGTTCATGGCACGTCCGCAGAAGCGCTTTCAGCAGTTGATCGAAGAGATCGATCGCACCCCCTGGGGCCCCGCAGAGCACGCGCTGGTCGCAGAAGCAGTGGCGCTAGCGGTGGAGTTGGGCGATGAGAGGTTGGAATACGAGGCGCGGATGCGCTTGACCGCTTCCGCGAACATGAACGGCGCCACCGATGTGATGCTCAACTCGTTTGCCTGGTGCCTCGCACACCACGACGCGGATCCACAGCGGTTCCCTGCCGACCTTGGCAATGGCGGAGCCGACCTAATGTGGCAGTTCAAGTGGATGGCGTCTTCGTTGCGCTCCTCCCCTGCGTTTTCTCAAGAACAGGTCGCGGCAGTGCTCGACGATATGGAGACGCACTACCGCGCGGCCGGTCTCGGCATGAGCGGTGTGCTCACCGCACGATTCGAGGATGCGTGGGATTCCGGTCGCACGGAAGAGGCCGAGGCATTGCGGGTGCAACTCGAGGCCGCCCCGCGCGATGACCACAGTCACTGCGATGCGTGCGGGCGTAGCCAGGTTGCCGGGTTCTTCGCTGATACGGACCGTGATGCCGCGGCTATCGCTCTCGTTGAGGAGATGATCGAAGGCGGTTTTTCCTGCGGCGAAGAGCCAGAACACGCGCTCTCTCGGGTGTTGCTGCCTTACCTGCGTGCCGGCCGTCTCGAAGAGGCTAAGACGGCGCACCTGCGCAGCTACCGGCTGGCGAAAGAGGCTCCGGACAATTTGCGCATCGTCGCCAACAACATCGTGTTCGCTGCCGTTACCGGCAACGAAGCACGCGCCCTTGCGCTGGTCGAGCGCCACATTTCCTGGCTCGCGCACGATGGCCTGAACGTAGACGCGCATTTCGCGGCGCTCGGCGCGCTGGCCGTCGCACTGGAGCGCGTCGCCGCGGCCGGCCATGGCGATACCCCGGTGCGGGGTGCAGACTCTGCGGCACTTGTTCCGTTCTTCGGTGAGCATGAAGGTGTCTGGGGCGCCGCCGACCTCGCCGCCTCCGCCTGGGCCGCGGCGGAACGCATCGGTGCAGAATTCGATGAGCGTGACGGTACCGATGGGCATGCGCGCAACCTCGAGCGCATGCGCGCACTGCGTTCAGAGCAGTATGACGTTCCGATCCGTTCGGATGCCTTCGTCGCTTCGACCCCGTCTGCGCTCCCGACAGACGCAGACGGCTGGTTCGAGCGGGTGCTACAGCTCGCGCAGTTCGGGGCAGAGCAGGAAACAATCGAAGCCCTCCCCCGCGCGCTCGAAATCGAGGACCCCGCGAAGCGCGCACAACTCCTGTCGATGCGTCTCGGCGTTTTGATCGCGCTCGAACACCCAGACGAAGCCGAGATGGTGCTTCCTGAGCGGATCTCCGCGCTGCGTGCGGCCGGCCTCGATGCGCAGGCCGACTTGGAGGAACGCATCGGCCTCGCCACCTTCGGCGCCAACACGCAGGAAGCGATGGCAGACCTCGAAGAGGCGATCGCGCAGTCCGACGACCTTCCCGCGTGGACGCGCGGCGATCTTGCCCTCAGCCGTGCCGCACTGCACCTGCGAGCAGGCGAAGCAGATGCAGCGCTCAACCACGCCGAGGTTGCCGCACGGTCGTTCGCCGAGGCAGAAGACACCCGCCTGTCGAACACGACCACTCTGGTGGCAATCTCGTCTGTGCTGAGCAAAGGCGACCTGGAGGCTGGCGGATCGATGCTCGACGCGTTCCTCGACCAGGATGACCTCAGCGCAGGGCACAGAGCGCAGGCGCTTCTCACGCGCGCACGTGTGCGTGGCGGCGGAAACGCGTATGTGGAAGGCGCAACCGATGCGGATGAGTCGTGCAGACTGCTCGCCGAAATCGGCGCCACCCGTGCGCTCGGAGACGCTCACCTCCTCGCAGGAGCACTCTGGGAAGACGCCAATGATGCCGAGAAGGCCGTCTCCCGATACCGTCTCGCTGCCCGTCTAGCGGGCGAAACCGGCGGCGACACCACAGCGGTTGACTTCCGTCTCGCGCGCGTCATGCTGAGCATTGGCGATGCCGAAGAAGCCGCCGAACTTTTCGGGGACATCCTGCAACGGGAAGAGGTCGCCGGGGTCGATGCGGGCTCGCGCGCGGTGACGGTGTCGATGCTCGCACGAGCACTCAGCGCGGCAAGCGAGTTCGGTCAAGCGGTCGGCGCACACGGCTATGCCGCTGAACTGTTCGGCGAGGCGGAAGAGCACGCTGACCAGGCGATGGCACTCGCCGAACAGGCGAAGATCCTGGCCCGCTTCGACGAGCACGACGAGGCGACAGCGCTCCTGGAATCCGCCGCAACCATCGTGCGACAGGCTCCGGATGCGGTGGGCGCTCTGGTCGACGTGCTGCACAGTCTCGGGCAGGCATACGCCGGAAGGCAAGATGAGCGCGCATTCGCTCTCTTCGATGAAGTGTCGACCCTCGCCCAAGAAAACGACGCAGCGTGGCTCGTCGCCGATGTGATGGACTCCCGCGGACGTGCTTTCGCAGCGCTCGGACGCATCGACGACGCCGTGGCGGCGGGGCTGACCGCCGCCGACGGGTTCGCGACACTTGGCGATACGGCATCTGCGGGCGGGTCAGAACTGTTCGCCGCACGGGTGCTCGCCGGAAACGAGCGAGCAGCCGATGCCGTACCGGTCTACCGCAGCACCATCGATCACGCGGCGGAGTTTCCGTCACTCCTGCAAGTGGCAGCACTTGAGCTCGGCGACGTTCTTACCTCACTCGGCCGACACGGCGAGGCCACAGAGGTCCGCGCGCTGATCGAGAGCTGAGCTTCGCCTAGAAAAACTGACGCCAGTTCGCCTTGGCCAGGTCGAGCAGTTCGTCGCCACGGCCAGACATCACCGTGCGAATCGCGTAGAGCGCGAAGCCCTTGACCTGCGCTGCCTCAATCGCTGGCGGCATGGAGAGTTCCTGTCGCTCTGTCACGACATCGAGCAGGGCCGGTCCGTCGTGGGCGAGTACCTCGCGCACCGCATCAGGAAGATCTTCACTGCGCTCCACTCGGCGCGCAAAAATGCCCATCGCTTCCGCAATCGCCGCGAAGCTGGGGTTCTCCAAGTCGGTCGCGTAGGTCACCAGACCCGCGGCCTTCATCTCCAGCTCAACGAAGTTCAAAGACGAGTTGTTGACCACGATCGTCTTCACCGGCAACTTGTTTTGAGTGAGTGTGATCAGCTCCCCCAGCATCATGGCGAGTCCGCCATCGCCGGCCAGCGCAACCACCTGCCGGTCGGGGTGAGCTGTCTGGGCACCAATTCCGTGCATGAGCGCGTTGGCCATCGATCCGTGAGTGAAAGACCCGATCAGACGCCTATTTTTTGTCATCGACAGGTAGCGCGCTGCCCATACCGTGGGGGAGCCGACATCGGCTGTGAAGATCGCATCATCGGTCGCCTGCTCATCCAAAAGCCGGGCGAGGTACTGCGGATGAATAGGTCCATCGCCGCGGGTGGGGACGGCCAGCTCATCGAGCTTCTTCCTGGTCTTGCGGTAGTGCGCGGTGGCGTCATCGAGGTGATGACGGTCATCCTTTTTCGCGATTCGTGGCAGCAGCGCCTCGGTAGTCGCACGCACATCCCCCACGAGACCCAGGTCGAGCGGATGCCGCTTGCCCAGCTGCGAGCCGCGAATATCGACCTGAATTGTGGTCGCATGCTCCGGATAGAACTGCTCGTAAGGGAAGTCACTGCCGAGCACCAAGACGGCATCGGCCGCCTCCATCGCTCTGAACCCAGAGGCGAAGCCCAGGAGTCCTGTCATCCCCACATCGAAAGGATTGTCGTATTCGATGAACTCTTTGCCGCGGAGGGCATGCACGATCGGCGCTCCGAGCTTGTCGGCGAGCGCGATCACTTCGTCATGCGCACCCTCCACCCCTGCTCCCGCAAGGATGGTGACCTTCTTCGAGTCGTTGAGCAGCGTCGCCGCCTTCTCGAGCTCAGTCGGGCTGGGGACGACAACGGGACGGGTGCGTTCGATCACGACGTTGCGGTCGTCGGCGATTTCAGCGAGGGCAACATCGCCGGGGATCACCAGCACGGCGACGCCACGTTGCTCGATCGCCGCACGCATGGCGATCTCCATCAACCGCGGCATCTGCTTCGCGTCGGCGACATACTCCACATAGACACTGCACTCACGGAAGAGTTCCTGAGGGTGCGTCTCCTGAAAGTAGCCCGTACCGATTTCGTTGGTGGGGATCTGCGCGGCGATGGCGAGCACAGGCACGCGCGAACGGTTCGCGTCATACAGGCCGTTGATGAGGTGCAGGTTTCCCGGGCCGCACGAACCGGCAACCACCGCGAGTTCACCCGTTGTCGCCGCGTCGGCAGCGGCGGCAAACGCAGCCGACTCTTCGTGGCGCACATGCATCCAGCGAATCGTGCCGTCTTTGCGCAACGCGTCAGTGAATCCATTGAGCGAGTCGCCCGGGATACCGTACACACGGTCGATCCCGTTGGCGCGCAGGGTTTTGACGATGTTCTCAGCGACGTTAGCCATACTTCGACCCTACGCCCGTGTCACCACTTTGGATCCGACTCAATACTCCTGCGGGCCATCGCGGTCTGGCTCTGCGCTGCGGTGGAATGCCCTGCCGGACACTGACGCGGGGGCGATCCGTACATAGACCCGCTTGAGGGTGGGGATCCAGGGCCGAAGCCCGGCGGCATCCGCGCGCTGTACGTCGGCGTCCGATTCCAACGCGATTGCATGGCCGCGAACAATCACGCTCCATGCGTCGGTGTCGGTGTGATCGTCAACCTCAAACAGCACGTCGCTGTTGACCGTCAGCTCGAACAGCTTGGTGCCTGGTGCTGTCCGCAACAAAATGCCCTCTCCATCAACGACGTAGTTGACCGGAAAGACATCGATCCTCTCGCCGACGTGGGTGATGAGTCGCCCGAGTTCCTGCGACCTGAGCCTCTCCCAGCTCTGTTCCGCAGTCAGGGTGTCGACGGGGTCAGTGTGCGCGCTCATGCCGCCATTGTGCCTGACCCGCGCCTCATCCGCACCCCTCCCTCTCGCTCTCCCCTCCCTCTCCCCCTCCCCTCCCAAGACTCGCTCCCGTCGCATTATCTGTCGCCTGGAACGATTCTGAGCGACAGAAAGTGCGACGGGAGCGAAATGGTTTGGGGGTTAGGAAGGGGAGGGGTGGGGGGGTTAGGCGATGCGGATGAGCTTCTTGTTGACGAACTCGTCGGCGGCCAGGTGGCCCAGCTCGCGCGAGGTGCCGCTGCGCTTGATGCCACCGAACGGAAGCTCTGGACTGTCGGCGAGCACGAGGTTCACGTAGACCATGCCTGCCTCGATCTTGTTGGCCACCCGTTCTGCCTGTTCGGCATCTGTCGTGAACAGGTAAGACCCGAGCCCGAAGGTCGTATCGTTCGCGAGCGCAACCGCCGCATCTTCATCTGCCACCCGGTAGACCACCGCCGCTGGGCCGAAGAGCTCCTCGTGGTACACGTTCATGTCACGGGTGACGTCGGCGAGCACGGTCGGAGCGAAGAACGCACCGTCTCTCGTGCCGCCAGTCAGCAGGGTCGCCCCCTGCTCCACAGCCTGATCGATCTGCTTCTGCAGGTTCTCTGCAGCGACCTCGGAGGAGACAGGTCCGAGGACCGTGTCATCGAGCGTCGGATCGGTCGCTTCGACGGCTGCCATCTTCTCGGTGAACTTCTGCACAAACGCGTCGTACAGATCATCGACCACGATGAACCGCTTCGCCCCGTTACACGCCTGCCCATTGTTGTCGAGACGCGCATCGACGCCCGCCTGGACAGTGGCGTCAAGGTCATCGGTCGAGAGCACAATGAACGGGTCAGAGCCACCCAGCTCCAGCGCGACCTTTTTGAGGTTGCGGCCTGCGATCTCCGCCACAGCGGCACCTGCACGCTCCGAACCAGTGAGCGAGACACCCTGCACGCGCGGATCAGCGATCATGCTCGCGATCTGCTCGTTCGTGGCGAGCACGTTCTGGTAAGCACCCTGCGGGAACCCTGCATCGTGGTAAATCGCCTCGACCGCTGTCGAAGACTCCGGGCACTGTGGTGCGGGCTTCAACAGAATCGTGTTGCCGACAATCAGGTTCGGAGCAGCGAAACGGACGATCTGATACGCCGGGAAGTTCCACGGCATGACGCCGACGAGCGCACCCAAAGAAGAGCGCCGCACAACCGCCGACCCCTCCCCCATGATCGCGATCGGCTGATCAGCCATGATCGCCTCCGCCTGATCTGCGTAGTACTCCGCAATGTCGGCAGAAAAATCCACCTCGCCGAGAGCAGCTTCGCGGGGCTTACCCATCTCGCGCACAAAGATGTCTGCCAGCTCTTCGCGACGCTCTCGATGCAGCTCCGCCGCGCGGCGAAGAAGCGCCGCACGGTCAGCGACCGTCGACGAACGAGACCAATCGCGGTGCGCTGCATCAGCAGCAGCAACCGCCTCCTCGATCTGCGCATCGGTGAAAGTATCGAAAGACGACAGCGTCTCTCCTGTTGCGGGGTTGATAACGGCGTAGTCGGTCATGACATGTCCTCTCGTGTGGTGGTGCGTGCCCTTCGACAAGCTCAGGGACCTACGGACTGCGTGCCCTTCGACAAGCTCAGGGACCTACGGACTCAAGCTCAGGGACCACCGGTGGTGGGATCAGGTGATCGGGATCAGCGTGTACTTGGTGGACAGGTATTCGTGGATGCCCTCGAGGCCGCCCTCCCGGCCGACACCCGACTGCTTGACGCCACCAAATGGAGCGGCAGCGTTGGAGACAACCCCCACGTTGAGTCCCATCATGCCGGTCTCGAGCTTGTCGATCATCCGCTGGCCGCGCTGCAGGCTCTCCGTGAAGACGTACGACACGAGACCGTACTCGGTGTCGTTCGCCAGGTGCACTGCTTCGTCTTCGGTTTCGAACGTCGCGATCGCGAGCACAGGACCGAAGATTTCTTCCTTGAGGATCGCGCTTCCCGCGACGACGTCTGTAAGCACCGTCGGCTCATAAAACGTGCCTGTGCCCTCGACAGCCTTGCCGCCGGCGAGCAGTTTCGCGCCCCGCTGCACAGCATCTTCGACGAGCTCGCTGGCTTTGGAGACCGCATCCGCGTCGATGAGCGGCCCGATCGCCACACCATCTTCGGTGCCTCGGCCGATCTTCATGTCGTTGACCCGCTCGGTCACACGACGCCCAAACTCCGCTGCGACGTCTTTGTGCACGATGAAGCGGTTCGCTGCGGTGCATGCCTGACCGATGTTGCGGAACTTGGCGGCGAGCGCACCATCCACTGCCTTGTCGAGATCTGCGTCGTCGAACACCACGAATGGGGCGTTGCCGCCGAGCTCCATCGACACTCGCAAGACACCTTCGGCGGCCTGCGAGATGAGCTTGCGGCCCACCTCCGTCGATCCGGTGAAGGAGAGCTTGCGCAACCGCGGGTCAGCGATGATCGGCGCCGAAAGAGCACTGGACTTCGACGTCTGCACAACGTTGACGACACCGGCAGGCAAGCCGGCTTCTTCCAGCAACTGGGTGAAGAACATGGTCGTCAACGGCGTGAGTGCCGGTGGCTTGATGACCACGGTGCACCCAGCGGCGAGCGCTGGTGCGATCTTGCGCGTTGCCATCGCGAACGGGAAGTTCCACGGTGTGACGAAGAACGACGGTCCGACCGGACGCTGCGAGACCACCATGTGGCCGGTGCCCTCTGGGTTGATCCCGTAGCGGCCGCTGATGCGCACGGCTTCTTCGCTGAACCAGCGCAAGAATTCACCGCCGTAACCGACCTCGCCTCGTGCTTCGGCGAGCGGCTTCCCCATCTCGAGGGTCATCAGCAGCGCGAGGTCTTCTTTGCGCTCCTGCACAAGGTCGAATGCGCGGCGAAGGATCTCGCTGCGTTCGCGTGGTGCTGTCGCTGCCCAGTCATCTTGCGCGGCGACAGCCGCGTCAAGAGCGCGCATGCCGTCTGCCGGGGTGGCATCGGCGATGGTGCGGATGACGTTGCCCGTTGCGGGGTCCTGCACATCGAAGGTGCCACCGTTTTCGCCATCAACCCACTGACCGCCAATGAAGAGGCCGGTGGGAATGCTGTCGAGAAGCGCCTGTTCGGTCTGAGTGCTCATGAGTCTCTTTCTGTCAGGAGTGGGAGTCAGCGGCGGCGTGCGCTCGGCGGGGCGTCGATGCCGAGAGTCTCACCGCGGAAGAAGGCTGGACGATGAATCGCGTTCCAGATCATCACCGCGATGCCGACGACAATAATCAACATCCCGAGAATGAACACAATTCCGACGCCGCCGATCTGCGAACCAGATCCGTAGGCAGGGTCCATCGAGTCGATCAGCGTGGTGAAGAACAAGACCACGAGAATGACGCCACCGACGAGCGGGAACAGGAACGTGAAGAACAGGTTGCGTGTGGAGTCGAACCACTGCTTACGGAAGTACCAGACGCAGGCGAACGCGGTGATCCCGTAGTAGAAGCAGATCATCATGCCGAGCGTCAGGATCGTGTCCCACAGCGTGTCTTCACTGACGACGCGCATCACGGCGTAGAACGCAGAGGCTGCGATGGCCGAAACGATGGTGGCGTAGCCGGGGGTGAAGAAGCGCGGGCTGACCTTGGCGAACGACTTCGGCAGTGCGCCGTAGTGGCCCATCGCCAGCAGTGTGCGGGCAGGTCCCACGAACGTGGACTGCAGCGACGATGCGGAGCTGGTGAGCACGGCGAGCGAGACGAGGAAGGCCAGCGGTCCGAGGATAGGACCGGACAGGAAGAAGAAGACGTTCTCTTGGATGTCTTCGTTGCCGAGCCCGAGGGTACCGGTGCCGACGCCCGCGAACATGATCATCGCGACGGCGAGCAGCAGGTACAGCGAGACGATTGTCAGCACCGTGGTGGTGGCAGCGCGACCCGGTGTTTTCTCCGGATCTTTGGTCTCTTCATTCATCGTGAGCGTGACGTCCCAGCCCCAGAAGATAAAGATCGAGAGGGAGAGGCCAGCTGCGACGGCGCTGAAGGAGGGGATGGCGAACGGGTTGAACCAGTTCAGGTCGAAGGGCTGGTAGTCGAACCCGTTCCCGTTGACGGCCTGCACGATCGCGGCGACAGCGAAAAACACCAGCACCAGCACCTGGAAGCTGACCAACCAGTACTGCAACTTCTGGGTGGTCTGCATGTCGCGGTACGACACCCAGGTCGCGCCGAGCATGAACAGCAGACAGACGCCGATGTTGATCCAGGTGATGCCGGCGATATCCGCGATCTCGGCGTTGCCGGTGATCTGCGAGATCAGGAGAAAGAGGAAGTCGACGGCGACGCCAGCGAGGTTCGATAGCACGAGGATCGTGGCGACGACGAGGCCCCACCCCGCCATCCAGCCGACCCACGGACCGAAGGCCCGCGCTGCCCAGGTGAAGGACGTGCCGGAGTCCGGCATCCGGTTGTTGAGTTCCCGGTATCCAAAGGCCACCAGGAGCATCGGGATGAAGCCGACGAGGATGATCGCCGGGATCTGTGCGCCGACCTCGGAGGCCGTGGGTCCGATCGCCGCGGTGAATGTGTAGGCAGGGGCGATGCAGGAGATGCCGATAACTACGGCACCGATGAGACCGACTGTTCCTGCACTGAGGCCTTTGGTCGAGATGCCGGTCGTGACGCCGGATTCAGGCTCTGTGGCCTTGTTGGTGCTGCTCATCAGCGTTCTCCTGCTTCGTTGCGGGTGCGCGGGACGACAACCATCGGGACGGGAAGTTCGTGCAGCATCTTCGCCGCGGTGGACCCAAGGAAGAGTCGCTTGGGTTGAGCGAGCCGGCTGGAACCGACAAGCACGATCTCGCCAGGGAGCCAGGCGAGGCGCGCGACGGCATCCTCGACCGAATCGCCGGGGGCATCTTCGGCCACAGCCTGAAGGGTGTCTGGCAGCACTTCGCGGGCAACCGACAGCACTTCTTGCGCATGCGTGGTGCCGACGACGCGGATTGCCCCGGTGTCGAGCCCCGGAGGAACATCGAAAGGCACCAGCGACACAAGGCGAAGGTCTACTCCGCTGTCACCGGCGAGCGCGACTGCCTCATCCAGCAGAGCATCAGCGCCAGGACGAGTTCCGACCGCAGCGGTGACGCGCGGAATCAGGTGGTCGTCCTGTTGGGCGGTGCCTACCGGGGCGAGCGCTACCGGGATGGTGGAGGAGTGCAGCAGCTCGGATGCGACGCTGCCGAGACGGTGACGACCGAGGATTCCTCCACCCGCCGCACCGATCACGATTACTCGGGCATCGAACTCTTCACCGGCGGCGATGAGCCCTTCGGCAAACGACTCCGAAAAGCGCACGTGGCCGCTGCGGCGCAGTTCCTGGGGCAAACTCACCACTGCATCGCTCAGCCACTTCTTGGCCTGCGCCTTGACGTGCTCTTCGTAGGCACGCTCCGGGGGCACGGCTGCACTGCGGGTGCCTTCATTCGGCAGAACGATGACGAGGTGCAAAGTTGCGTTGAGGCTCTGGGCGAGGCGCGCGCCGAGGGCCGCTGCGTCTGCGCCGGAGTCTGTCGCCGTGTATCCGACGACGATCGAACCGGCCATCAGTTGCTGCTCTCGGCGACGCCAGCGTCACGGCCGGCTTCACGGCTGGCCTCAACGATGTTGGCGGCCACGAGGTGGCCCATCCGGATGGCACCATCGACGTGCTGGTAGCCAGCGCCTGCCATGTCGCTGCAGGCGAACTGGATAGGACCGACGGCGGTACGAAGATCAGCTCCGTACCGGTGCAGACCTCCCATGTCGAAGCTTGCGGCGTACGCACCGCGTGTCCACTCTTCGCTACCCCAGTCGCTTTCGTAATAGACGACAGGGTTCTTCGCTTCTGGCCCGTAGTAGTGCGAGAGCGACTCGAGGATGCGCTCTTTGCGCTCTTCTGCCGACAGCTCGAACACGCCGTCTGCGTTCGCGTCGGACACGAAGCCGACAAGGGTGCCTCGTTCGTCGCCGTGGTTGGTGTTGTCGTACGCCTCGTGAGAGAGCTCGTACGGGCTGAAAGCGGTGCCGCTGAGGCCCTGCTCACGCCAGAACGGACGGTCGTACACGGCGTGGACCTTGATCACGAATCCCATCGACAGGTGCTGGTGCAGCTGGTGCTGGCGACGCGGCAGTGGCGGGACAAAGGCGATGCGACTGTAGAGCACTGGTGCGTGCGCGAGAATCGCGTGGCGAGCGCGAACGGTCACCTCGTCTGTGGTCGCGACGACACCGGCATCCGTCCACTCAAGGCCACGCACCGGCTGGTTCAGGAGCACGTCGTCGCCGAGACGCTCAGCAAGGCGCAACGGGACTTCCTGCAGCCCGCCGACGACGCGCTTGTCGAGAATGAAGTCGGCATCGACGAGATTCGAGTACGAGCCCGCTGACGCTGCCATCAGCAGCGACTGCAACAGAGAGAACGTGTGCGTCGGCTTGGTGAGCATCGCAGAACCTGTGGCAAATGCGAGGTTACGCACGGCCTCATCGTCATCCGTCTGCTTGCGTAGCCAGGCATCCCACGTGATGGAGTCCCAGTCGGCAGCGTTCGGGTGCGCCCATGGACGGTCGGGGTCGATCTCGGCGACGAGGGCGTCGAGGATGTCGGTGATCCGAGCGATCTCTGCCTCGGTCTCCGCGGCCACGGGGAACATCTCGCCGGTGAAGCGGTGCGCCTTTCCATCGGGGCCGACATACACACTGTCGCCTTCGCGGTAGCGGCTGTACGTTTCCAGGCCCAGCTCTTCGATGGTCTCGATGAGCGCCTCTTGATCTGGCGACACCCACTGGCCACCGATCTCGAGCATGGCACCGTCGATTACATCGGTCCAGAGGCGTCCGCCCACGCGGTCGCGGGCCTCCAGCACGGCGACAGAAAGACCAGCCTTGCGCAGGTCGTTCGCCGCGGTGAGCCCTGCGGCTCCTGCTCCGATGATCAGTACGTCACGAGTGATCTCAGTCATCTGCAACTCCTTCGTTGGTGTGTAGTACCGGTCGCGACCCGAAATCCCCCGATTTGGGTCGCGACCGGACAGGGGTGGAAGCCGCGCGGCGCGCGGCTTCACGCTTTTATGCCGCGGCGAGAGCCGCTGCGACGACGTCGATTCCTTCGTTCAGCAAGTCATCTCCGATAGACAACGGAGGCAGGAAGCGGATGACGTTGCCGTACGTTCCGCAGGTGAGCACAATGACGCCCTGGGCCACGCACGCCTTGGCGACAGCAGCAGTCAGTGCAGCGTCTGGAGCGTTGGTCTCGGGATCAACGAACTCGGCAGCGATCATCGCACCGTGGCCCCGCACATCGCCGATACGTGCATCGCTCTGCTGGATTACCGAAAGTCGCTCGGTGAGGATCGCACCAATCTCGCGCGCACGCGCGATCACGCCGTCGTTCTCGAACACGTCGATCGCGGCGAGCGCCGCCGCACAGGCGATCGGGTTGCCGCCGTATGTGCCACCGAGGCCGCCAGCGTGGGAGGCATCCATGATCTCTGCGCGTCCGGTGACTGCCGCGAGCGGCAGACCGCCAGCAATACCCTTCGCCGTTGTAATGAGGTCTGGCTCGATGCCGAAGATCTCGCTCGCGAACATGTGTCCGGTGCGGGCGAAGCCGGTCTGCACCTCATCGGCGATGAACACCACGCCGTTTGCGCGGCACCACTCGACGATTGCGGGAAGGAATCCGTCGGCGGGGACGATGAATCCGCCCTCGCCCTGAATTGGTTCGATGACGACAGCGGCCAAGTTGTCTGCGCCGATCTGCTTCTCCAGCTGGAGGATGACACGCGCTGCGGCCTCGTTGCCCTCCAGTCCGTCCCGGAAGGGGTACGACATCGGCGCCCGGTAGACCTCGGGAGCGAAGGGCCCGAATCCACTCTTGTATGGCATCGACTTGGCGGTAAGAGCCATCGTCAGGTTGGTACGACCGTGGTAGCCGTGGTCGAACGCAACGACCGCCTGGCGACCGGTGTACTTGCGAGCGATCTTGATCGCGTTTTCCACAGCCTCGGCGCCGGAGTTGAACAGGGCGCTCTTCTTGGCGAAATCCCCGGGCGTCACGCGGTTGAGCGCTTCGGCGACACCGACATACGACTCGTAGGGCGAGACCATGAAGCAGGTGTGGGTGAACTGCGCCACCTGAGCGGCCACGGCGGCAGCGATCTTCGGGTGCGCGTTTCCGACAGACGTCACCGCAATGCCGGAACCGAGGTCGATGAGCGAGTTGCCATCCGCATCCACCACGACTCCACCACCGGCAGCAACCGCAGCAATCGGCACGCTGTGCCCGACGCCCGCGGCCACCGCATCGGCCTTGCGCGCCAGAACCTCAGCGGAGCGAGGACCAGGAAGATCCGTTACCAAGCGACGTTCCTGAGGAAGGTCGGGCCCGCCGAGCGGGACTGCAGGAGCTGAGGTGTCAACAAGAGCCATGCTGGTGAGCGTACGACCACGGAGGAGGCGAGCACACTCGCCGCTCTGTACAATATTTGGAAGATACTCGCCAATTCGTATAAGAGTCAGAAGGTGCCGTGGTTACGACCGCAGAAACGAACCTGCGCGCACTGCTCAACCGTCGAGACCTCGGACTCTCGCTCGTGCACAGCGAAAGCGAGATCCCCGCTGGCGCGCTCGATCGTCCGCTGCGATGGGTGCACAGCTCCGACCTCGCTGACCCCACCCCTTTTCTCTCTGAAGATCTCGCCCTCCTGACAACTGGCACGCAGTTCGACCAGGCCGTGAACATCGACACCTACGTTGGCCGGCTCGCAGACCGGGGAATCCTGGGCTTGGGGTTCGGCACAGAGGTACACAGAGCAGGCATCCCTGAAGCGTTGGTCACAGCCTGCGCTGCACACGGGATTCCGCTTTTCGAGGTGCCGTACCGCACACCGTTCATCGCTGTGGCTCGCGCCCACTCCGAGGCGATTGCCGCTCAGGCGTATGCACGACGGTCGTGGGCGCTGGACACCCAGCGCGCGCTGGCCCTCGCTGCACTCCGCCCTCATGGCCTGGATGCGACAGTCTCAGAACTCGGCAAGCGACTGGGCGTCTGGGTGGGACTGTTCGACACGGCCGGGGCGCTGAGCTTGTCGCGTCCGCGCGATGCCATCGATCCTGACGTGCGGGAGGCGCTCGACGATCGCGTGGCAGAGATTTTGACCCGCGGACTCGAAACAGGACAGTCCCTGCGGATCGACGCGCATGCCTTCATGCTCTTCACCATCGGACGCGGCGGCCACCTGCGCGGAGTCATGGCGCTTGCCGTCGACTCGCTAGACCCCGAAGCACGCTCCGTCGTCACCTCTGTGATCGCGATGGCGGGGCTCGCACTTGAGCAAAGCGGACAGCTGGCGCGCCGCCGTCGACGACTGCACACCCAGTTGCTGCGGTCTCTGCTCACCGATGATCCTGCTCTCGCGAGGCGTGTGCTCGGCGGACTTCCCCCCACCCCAATGGTGGTGGCGGTCGCTGCCGATGTTCCCTCCGGCCCCCTCTCGGACTGGTGGGAGAGGCATCGCGCAGAGCACGGCACTCCGGTCTTTCTCGCCGATTCTGAAGACGGCGTCACGATGTGTGTCTCCGCCGCTGACGAGGAATTGCTGGACCAGGTGGCCGCGCGATTCGGCGGTCGGATCGGCGTCTCAGACCAGGAGACGTATACCTCGTTCAATCGCGCGCATGCACAGGCCGTCACCGCGCTCCGCCAGCAGGCATCGCCCGGCATCGCGCGATACGCCGACACCGTGGGCTCAAGCATTCTTACCGCGCTGGCGACCGATGAAGCCCGCCTCGTCGCAGAGTCGCGCCTTGCTCCCATTCGGGAGCACGACAAACGGAACAGCACGGAACTCGAACGTTCGTTGCAGACATGGCTGGAACATGATGCCAAGACCGAGTTCGCCGCTGCTGTGCTCGGCGTACACAGACACACGTTGCGCTCCCGGATCGCTCAGGCAGGGGCGATGCTCGAAATCGACCTGTCGACGTTCCCCGCCAGAGCCGAACTCTGGACCCTCTTGCACACGGCCCGCGACTGAACGCAAGACAACAGCCGTCAGATGACCGGCGTCACCTCTGCGTCGACCAAGCGATCGGTGAACGCGGTTTTCGGGACAAAGACCAGGATGATGGCGGCGACAATCGCCGTCGCTCCGCAGACGACCCACACCGTGAAGTAGCCGGCCAAAGAACCAGCGGTTCCTTCGCTTCCTGCCGCGGTGCTTGCGACACCCTGCAGCAACGCGATCCCAAAGACACACGAAGCGATAGCTCCGCCGACCGTCTTGACGGAGTTCGTGAGGCCTGTCGCCACACCGGTCTGTGTTGCCGGAGCGGCGGAGGCGGCAGCCGCAGGCAACGCGGCAACCAACGCACCAGATCCCAGCCCCACGATCACCATGTTCGTCACGACCTGGGCATAGGTGTCGTGGAAGGGCAGGAACATCAAGAAGCCGATGCCGACCAGCACCGAAGCCCCCATCAGAGTGAAGCGCGGTGTTGCCAGTCGGGCAGCTGTCGCGAAAGACAACGCCCCCACGATCATCGCGATCAGGTAGCCGCCGATAATCAGCGACGTCGCGAAGCCACCGGTACCGAGGCCATAGCCATACATGTCTGGATCGGTGCGCGCGAACGTCGAAAGCGGCGCCTGGGCTCCCAGCACGCTCACCCCAAACAAACCAGCGGTGAGGAACACAGGGCCGAGTGCAGGTGAGCGGAACATCCGCACATCAATCAGCGGATCCTTGCAACGTAGCTCCCAGAGCACGAAAGGAATGACAAGCAGCAGACCGAAAACAACGACGGCCCACGACCAGGGATTCACCAGGCCACCCTCGAGCCGAAGCAGGCTGAGCCCCCCAGTGAAACAGACAAGAGCGAGAGAAATAAGGATGAGGCCGATCGTGTCAAACAGCCCGCCCACGGGATCTGGCGACTCGGTAACGCCAAACAGGATGACGAAGAAACACACCACGATCAGCAGGGCGGGGATCAGCAACACCACCGTGAGCGGCAGCACATCGATGAGCGCCCCTCCGACGAGCGCGCCGATAATTGCGCCACCTTCGAGAGCGGCCACCAGAAGCCCCGCCGCCTTCGCGGTGATAGACGAGCGCCCCTCCATCCGCCGGGAGCGCGACCAGATCAGCGCAATCTCCAACGGAAGCCACACCACGTAGAAGCCCATCAGCGCCCACGCGGCAAGGAACACAGTAAAGGAGTCGGTGAAAGGAAGCACCAACGCGGCTGCCGCTGTTATGGCAGTCGAGATGAGCAGCATCCGCTTGTGGCCCACCATGTCGCCGAGCTTCGCGAAGGCAGGAACAACCAGCGCAGACAACATGAGCTGCGCGCCTTCGAGCCAGTTGACGTCCGCGTCATGGATACCGAGGTTGCGCGCGATATCGCTGAGCATCGGCGTGTAGTAGCCCTGCAGCACACCGCTGGTGAACTCCACGAAGGCAAGGAAACCGACGACGGTGGCGAGCGTGCCCAATGTGCGATTGCGCGACATCGCGTCTCCTACTTCCTAAGCGGATATCCCTGTACGAAACAGAGAGCGGGTGAAATCACCCTAGCCGTTCGAGGAGCGCCCGATGGAATCGCTCCCCCCGCTCCAGGGCGGCGATCTCGACGCTTTCATCGACACCGTGGATCGAGGCTCGCTGCGCGTTTGACATATCCAACGGCGCGAAACGGTACACCGCTGGCGCGAATCGGTGGAAGTGACGAGAGTCGGTGGCGGCCATCATCACGTACGGTACGGCTGGCACCCCCGGGTACGAAGCCTCAAGCGCTGAGGCGAGCAGCGAGAACTGCGCGTTGTCTGTTGCGGACTCCGGCGACGGCTCGCTCGCTTCGATCACGTGAACGGCGACGAGTGGGTCACGAATGCGTCTGCGCACCCTAAACACGGTCTCTTGGGTGGTCTCCCCCAGCGCAATGCGCAGGTTCACCGTGGCTGATGCCTGCGACGGCAGCACGTTTGCCGCTGTGCCGCCGGACTGCATGGTGGGCGCGACGGTCGTGCGCACCAGCGCTGCCGGTTCGCCACCGAGGGCAGCGAAAACTTGAGCGGTCAGCAGGGGCGCCGAGCCGAGCAGCCGGAGCAGATGTTTGGCCGGGCCCGGCGTCTGCACAGACAGCTGCGACAGCATCCGGAGGATCGCCTTCGAGGCGCGTGGACGGAAAGTCGTGGGCCCCAGCCGGTCGACAGCTCTGGCGATGCGTCGCACCGCGGTAAGAGATGGTGGCGCTGACGCATGTCCACCCTCGCCGCGGGTTGTCAGGCGAAGCGTCATCACGCCTTTCTCACCGACACCGATCATCGCCGCTCGACCGGGAACAAACGGCAGTGGTGCGTCGACGACAGCGCCACCCTCATCGACCACCAGCCAAGGCACAATCCCGCGATCGCGCAGCACTCCCGCGATCTCTTCAGCAGCCTTGCCGTAGGTCTCCTCGTTGCCGCCGAAAGAGAGGTAAACGTCGCGCGGCGGCACGAAACCGTCAGCGAGCAGGTTCTCGACCGCTTCGAGAACGACGATCAATGGGCCCTTGTCGTCCAAGGTTCCGCGGCCATAAACCGAGCCATCGGCAATCACACCGGCAAAAGGGGGGTGTGTCCACGCATCACTTTCATCGACAGGCACGACGTCGTAATGGGCCATCAGCACGGCGGGACCGCCGGTAGCTTCGCCGCTTCCCTTCCAGTGGAACAGGAGTCCGAAGTCAGTGTGCCGTTCCAGGTGTAGCTGCTGATGCACGAGCGGATACAGCTCGGCGATCAGTGCAACGAACTGCTCGAACGGCTCAGAACCACGCTCATCGAGCTCGGCCGAGACGGTGGGGATGCGAATCATCTGCGAAAGCCGTTCGGCGATGCCGGGGCGCACTGTCGGTATCGTCACGTTTCCATCGTATCGAGGGGCCCTCCACAGATCGCCACGGAACCACCTTCTCCCCATTCACCGTGGGCGAGGGTTTGCCCTTGGCAAGATGGGAGCTTCCACCGAGAATGAGAGCGTGCCGACCTTGACCGAACCGCAAACCTGGACTTTGATCATCTCCGCCATCGCGGTGGTGATCGCGATGATGACGCTCATCTCGACCCTGTTCGTCCGCATCATCAAGACCGAGATTGGCGGGGTCACTGCGCAACTCGGAGCTCTGAACACGAAAATCGAGGGTCTCGACCGAGACGTGCAAGCGCTCGTTAAGCGCAACTTCGGACTCGACCGCGGCTAGCGCTGCGGAGAGCGAAAGCGTTCGTCCACCCACGCCCGAGGCGTGAGCTCAGTGCAGTGCGTTCACTTCGATGAATGAACGGAGTGCATGCTCGTCATCCGCCATCTCGGTCACGTGCTGCGGAGCATCGAGCATCGCCTGCAGCTCAGGCGCGTACCCCAGCTCCACGCCGATGGCCTCGTGGATAGTTTCGGCGAACTTTTCTGGCTTCGCAGTCTCCAGCACGAGCATCGGCACACCAGGCTCGATGTATTCACGGCCCACCTTGACGCCGTCTGCCGTGTGCGGATCGATGACCTCGCCTGTCGTCTCGTAGACCGCACGGATCGTGGCAAGCCTGTCTTCGTGGGTTGAGGTACCGCTGACGATGCCGAACTCCTCGACGAACCGCTCCTGCTCAGCAGTGAAGTCGAAGTAGCCCTGGGCTTCGAGATCGTCCCACGCGCCCACCACACGGGCAGGGTCGCGTCCGACCAACTCGAAGATGAAACGCTCGAGGTTGGAGGCCTTAGAGATATCCATCGACGGGCTCGAAGTAGCGAGTGTCTGGGCGGCGCTCCGCGGACGGTAGATGCCGGTACGGAAGAACTCATCGAGCACGTTGTTCTCGTTCGCCGCGAGCACGAGACGGCGAATAGGCAGTCCCATCTGCTTCGCGAAGAACCCGGAGAGAATGTTGCCGAAATTGCCAGAAGGCACCGTGAACGACACCTCCGTCCAACCGCCCGCATCTGTCGCCCGCAACCAGGCCCAGAAGTAATAGACAGTCTGCGCAGTGATGCGAGCGAGGTTGATGGAGTTCACCGCGCCCAGGTGTTGCGCGCGCTTGAAGTCCAGATCGCCTGCAAGTTTCTTCACCAAGTTCTGGCAGTCGTCAAAGACGCCCTCGACCGTGATGTTGTGCACATTCGCATCGTCGAGCGAGAACATCTGCGCCCGCTGGAAGGCACTCATGCGGCCCTGGGGAGACAGCATGAAGACCGACACGCGGTCTTTGCCACGCAATGCGTGCTCTGCCGCCGAACCGGTGTCGCCGGAGGTGGCACCAAGAATATTGAGAACCGAGTCGTTGCGCTCCAGGGTGTACTCGAGCGCCTGTCCGAGGAACTGCATGGCCATGTCTTTGAACGCCAGCGTTGGCCCCTCAGAAAGGCCGACGAGCGTCAGGTCAGCGTCGATTGCGCGCAGCGGAACCACGCCATCGGGGAAGTCGGCGTATGCAGCATCGGTCATTCGTGCCAGATCGGCACGCGGAACGTCGGTGGCGAAGAGCCCGAGCACTTCAGTCGCCAGCTGCGGGTAGGTCAACGCGCGCCAGCGCTCCAGCGTCTCGCCGTCAACAGTTGGCATGGCCTCGGGTACAGCCAATCCGCCATCGGGGGCGAGACCCTCCAGGAGCGTCTCGCTGAAGGACTGCGGCTGCATGCCGCCGCGGGTGGAGATGAATTGCACGTTGGCTCCTCGGCTCTGGACTCGGCGTGTCCATTCTCGCAGGCCAACGCGCGCCGCGTTGACGCTGTGACGGATCCCTCCGTGCCCGCGGACGGCAGGTTAGATCCACCCACGCTCTTCGGCGATCAGCACCGCCTGTTGCCGCGTGCTCACCGCGAGCTTTCCCAAGATCACCGAGATGTGGTTACGCACGGTACCGGGGGCGAGGGCGAGCGCTTTGGCGATTTGACCCGTGGTCTCCCCGCGACGCCCTGCCCTCAAAACATCGAGCTCCCGACCGGTGAGTGGCGAGCGCTCATCACTTAGCGCGTCGGCTGCGACCTCCGGATCGACATATCGGGCACCGGCTGCCACCCGCCGGATCACGGCTGCGACTTCGTCTGCCCCCCGCGATTTGGGCAAGAATCCAGAAACGCCCGACGCCAGGGCGCGACGCAGCACGCCGGGGCGAGCGTGGCGGGTCACGACGACGCAGCGCGTCACGATTGCCTTATTCAGCTTTTCTGCCACTTGCACCCCGTCGAGGCCTGGCATCTCGAGGTCTAAAAGGCACACGTCTGGCTGCACGCGCAGAGCTTCGGCAACGGCACTCTCGCCGTCGGCGCACTCCGCGACCACCTCGATGTCTGGCTCCAACCGCAACAGTGCCGCAAGAGCCGAGCGAATCATTCCCTCGTCATCGGCGAGCAATACGCGGATCATCTCGCACCCTCCCCCGCCGGTGGCACGGTCACCACGACCATGAAGTCGTGCGCACTGCGGCGAATCTCCACAGCACCGTCTGCTTCTTCAATTCGGCGTTGCACACCGGCCAACCCTGAACCGTCTGTTTCATGCTCTCCCCCTGGCGCCGGATCGTTGGCAATTTCGTATCGCCATGCGTCAGCTGTTCGCGTCAACGAAAGGCGCGCACGCTTTCCGCCGCCGTGTCGCAGCACGTTAGTTGTCGTCTCTCGGATGACAGGGCCCAGCGCTGATGCGGGCGCAGAATTGGCAGCCGCGTCTATTACCGCCTCAACTTCAAGACCGGCTGCGGTGAGCAGATCGCGGGCGTTGGCCAACTCGTCACCCAATGGCACTGAACGAAAACGCATTGCCAGATCTCTCGTACCCCGGCGTGCGTCATCGACGCTCACGCGGGCGGCACGCAGTTGCTCCATCCCCTCTTCCGGGGTGTCTGGGAGTAGCCTCTCCGCCAACTCAAGTTGCAACGCAATGACCTGAAGATGATGCCCCTGCAGGTCGTGCACGTCGGTGGCCACCCTGAGCCGCTCTTGGGTGGCGGCGAGCTTCGCCTCCGACGCGCGCGCCCGATCGAGAGTGATCAGCACATCCCACCACCAGAGCGAGCTGACAGTCACCGCCGGAAGGATTACCGTGATGACGGCAACGAACAGCGAATCCCCCTCCGGCGAGTCCCCGAGCGGCGAGTCGATAGCGGCGAGCGCAATGAGCAGGATGGTGACCGCGACCACCACTTTGTAGCGCACTCCGCGCGGCCAGTTGAGCAGCACAAGCGCCTGCACGATGGGGATCAGCGCCAACTGCCAACTCCCTACAACTGCGCCGGCGGCAGCGCCGTAGAGGACAGCCACCAGAATCGGCGCAGCGAGGCGTCTCCAGCGCACAGCTGACTCTTCGTCAGACCTGCGCCGATAGTCGAGCATCATGAACACGGTCGACGCACACCAGATGAGCCCTCCCCCCGCCACGATCAGGCTGCTGAAGCTCTGTCGATCGAGCACGAGGGCGATGGCCGCCCATGCCCCGATCATGACTAGCTCGATGGTCAGTATCCCCGCCACGGTGTACCACCATGCGACGGTGATACCGCGCGACAGATGGCGAGCTCCCGGCCGGTTTGCGACGGGAATGAAGGGCTCGTTGGGGCTGGTCACGGTCTCACGATACGGGCGTGACAGTTGTCACGGATACGTCGTGCAATCCACCTGCAAAGCGGTGACAGCTCGACACTGCCGCGCTGGCTCCTGTTCCGGTGGACTGAGGTCATCGCAACGGAGACACCGTTTCGAACCAACAGCCGGGAGCACCCCATGAACCTCATCGAGAACTTTCAGAACCTAGTAGCCCAGGTTCCCGAGCTTGTGCAGCCGCTTGTCGTCGCACTTGCCGGAGCTGTTCCGTTCATCGAGGGCGAGGGGGCAGCCAGCATCGGCATTATCGGTGGAATCAGCCCCGTGATCGCTGTGATCGCCGCCATCGTCGGGAACTTCGTCTGCGTCGCCGTGCTGGTGACGCTGAGCTCAGGTGCCCGCGCTGCCGTCGTCAACCGTACGAAGGCGAAGCAGCTGGCACTCGCTGGTGGAATCGCAACCGATGTCGAAGTCGAACCGGCACCCCACACCCCCACTTCGGCCCGTCATCAGAAGTTTCAGCGTGCGTTGGAGCGCTACGGCGTACCGGGAGTCAGCCTGCTTGGACCGTTGCTGCTACCCACACAGTTCACCGCGACGACGCTGGCGGCAATGGGGATCAGCAAGGCACGAGTCTTGTTCTGGCAGGCACTCGCGATCATCGGGTGGACCAGCATCATCGCTTTCGTCATCGAAAACGCACTCCTACCGATCAGCTGACATAGCCAAGAGGGGGGAGCGCGATCTGAGGTCGCGCTCCCCCTCTGCTAGTTCATCGTCCCCTGAGTTCATCCTTTTGTGTACTGTTGGAGCATGACCTCCGCCCTCGCGTCGCTCACCCACACAGCGGCAGTCGCCCGATTGGGTCACGCCCTCTCTGATCCCACCCGCGCCGGCGTCTTGCTGGCGCTGAGGGAATCCCCCCGCTACCCCGCCGATTTGGCAGAAACCCTCGGCGTCTCACGGCAGGCAATGTCAAACCACCTCGCCTGCCTCCGCGGGTGCGGACTGGTGGAGAGTGAGCCCGATGGCCGCCGCAGCAGCTACCGCCTGGCCGATCGTCATCTCGCGCCTGCGCTCGACATGCTGATGCGCGTCACACTTCTTGTCGAGCCAGACTGCTGCACGGGCGAAAGCTGCACCTGCTGATGACGACGACAGCCTCCGCCGCGCGTCGCGAAACGCTGCACCGCCGCATCCGCCTGATCGTCGGCATCACGATCGCGTACAACCTCATCGAGGCGATCATCGCGATCACCGCCGGAACCATCGCCTCGTCTGCCGCTCTGGTCGGTTTCGGACTGGACTCCACAATTGAGGTGCTGTCTGCGGCGGCCGTCGCATGGCAGTTCACCCGCCGCGATCCTGAGCGCTGGGAAAAGCCGACACTGCGCGTGATCGCTGTCGCTTTCTTTGCTCTGGCGATCTACGTCACCGCAACCTCCGTCTCCGCGCTGATCACGATGGAGCGTCCGGAACACAGCACGATCGGCATTATCCTCACCGCCGTCAGCGTCGCGGTGATGCCCTTTCTCTCCTTCGCTGAGCGACGTGCAGGACGCGAACTGGGATCGGCCACCGCGGTAGCCGACTCGAAGCAAACCCTCATCTGCACCTATCTTTCTGCCGCAGTGCTGGTCGGACTCGTCGCCAACTCGCTCTTCGGCTGGTGGTGGGCCGATGCGGTCGCCGGGTTGGTCATCGCCGTGTTCGCGCTGCGAGAGGGAATTGAAGCGTGGAAGGGCGATGCGTGCGCGACGTCTGTCGGAATGCTCTTGGAAGACGAAGACGACGATCACCACGACCATGACCATGGGCACGACCACCACCACTAGCGTCAACGGCGCCCGCTCCGCCTAAGTTGGAGAGATGGATACCTCTCCCCTCCCGCCGGCAGATCTGCGCGGCCGCACCGTTCTCATCACGGGAGCAAACGCCGGCATCGGCTACTGGTGCGCGGAACAGCTCGCGGCGCGCGGTGCACGGGTGCTGCTCGGATGCCGCTCCCCCGAGCGTGCAGAGATCGCCGTGGCGGCGATCCTGAGCCAGGTGAAGGATGCGGACCTACGCATCATCCCCCTCGATCTCGGATCGCTCGAGAGCGTGGCCCTCGCCGCCGCCGAGGTGGCGGAACCACTCGATGCGATCATCTGCAACGCGGGCGTGAAAGCGGCAAAGCACACCGACCGCACCAGCGACGGGTTCGACTTGATGGTCGGTACAAATTTTCTCGGCCACTTCGCGCTCGTCGCTCAGCTAGAACCGTTACTCACTCCTGACGCCAGGGTCGTGACGGTCGGTTCACTCGCCCACCGGTTCGCTCCGCTTGACCCTGCGAGCATCGGAACCCAGTGGCAGGGCGCCTCACTCCGGCACTACGGACGCTCGAAAGCGGCACTGATGGCATTCACATTCGCGCTTGCCGAGCGGTGGTCTGACTCTCAACGCATCGCGGTCTGCGCCCACCCCGGCTATGCGGTTGACCCGCTCACTCCGCCCCGACCAGGCCTCGCGGAGGTTTCTCGTTTGGTGCGCACCCTCGCGAAGCCAACCCGCGTGCTCGTGCAGGGCAAAGATGGCGCAGCGTTGCCGATCGTGCATGCCACCACCGGCATAGACATTGCCAATGGCGACTATTGGGGTCCGAGTGGGCTCAATGAGTTCCGCGGAGCGCCGGTGCGCGTGAGCGCGTCTGACGAGGTCCGTTCGCCAGAAACGGGAGCTGCCCTGTGGGCAGCGGCTGAACGACTCACCGAGGTGCCCTTCCCCGATTAAGCGGGGATCACACCTCAATCTCGGCGATGGGCTCTGGGGTGATCCGCACGCGGGCGATGCGTCGGCGATCCAGCTCAGTGACCTGGATTGTTGCTCCTGGCACCTCGACCACGTCTCCTACGACCGCTAGCCTGCCCAGCTGCTCCGTCACGAATCCGGCGATGGTGTCAGATGAACCACGCGGCATCGACAGCCCCGTGGCCTCCTCGAAGTCCTGCAGATTGAGGCGGCCGTCAAGACCGTCGTCTGCAGGAACCACCTCGGTGTCGTATTCGTCGAAGATCTCTCCCACTACCTCTTCGACCAGGTCTTCGAGGGTCACGAGACCGTCTGTTCCGCCGTACTCGTCGACAACCACCGCGATGTGGTGCCCTTCCGCGCGCATCCGCGTGAGGGTCGGCAACACACGTGCCGTCGATGGAATATAGGGGATATCGCGCACGAGCGCGCTCAGCTGGCGGGTGGCATCGTCGCTCGCTGCCTCGAAGAGGTCACGCACGTGGACGAACCCCGTGATGTCATCGATCGATGTGTCTGAAACCGGGTAGCGGGAGAACGGAAGTTCGCGCACCTGAGCCAACACCTCGCCAACACTTGACGCTTCGTCGAGTGCGACTACCTCTGGCCGCGGTCGCATGACCTCGCTTACCTGGCGATCACGCAGCGAGAGAACATCATCGAGGATGCGTCGTTCGTCGTCCGGTAGCCCCTGGTGGCTCGCGACGATGTCGCGCACCTCTTCATCGGTCATCTCATCGCTGGTCTTGTGGGGGTCGCCACCGAGCAGTCGCACAAGCGCGTTCGTTGATACCGAGAGCAGCCAGATCACCGGACGCATCACAGTGGCAAAACCGTTGAGCGCCGGCGCAATGGCGTAGGCGAACTGGGCGTTGCGTTGCAACGCGAGTCGCTTCGGAACGAGTTCACCGAGCACAAGCGAGAGGTAGGCGATCACGAGGGTGAGCACGACCGTGGCGATCGTGAGGGAGAGTGCGGAGGCAAGACCCCACGACTCGAACACCGGCGCTAGAGACGGCGCGATCGACGTGGCCCCGTACGCCGCTGAGGCGAACCCGGCCACAGTGACACCGATCTGCACTGCAGAGAGAAACGTATTGGGGTTGCGAGCGAGCGCTGCGACCTTCGCCCCGCGACGACCACGTTGGCCGATGGCGTTGATCTGGCTTTCGCGCAGCGTCACCAACGCCATCTCTGTGGCGGCGAAGACTCCACCGATCAGGACAAACGCAAAAACGAGCGCGATGTTCCAGAGCAGTCCGTCCATCAACTCGACACTTCCGGCGCACGGCGCGTCTTCATGAGGCTCGCTACCGTGGCCACGGCGATCGTCGCGGCGATGAAGAGCAGCGAGAACCAGATCGGAATCTCCGGCGCCCACTCCACACCTTCGCCGCCGTTGATGAACGGAAGCTCGTTCACGTGCAGCGCATGCAGTACGAGCTTGACGCCGATGAAGGCGAGGATGACGGCGAGGCCCTGCGCCAGGTAGACGAGGCGCTCAAGAAGCCCCCCGATAAGGAAGTAGAGCTGGCGGAGTCCCATCAACGCGAAAGCGTTCGCCGTGAAGACGATGTACGCCTGATCGGTGAGACCGTAAATCGCCGGGATGGAATCCACAGCGAAGACCAGGTCGATAAACCCGATGGCGATGATGGTGAGCAGCATCGGAGTGATGAAGCGCTTGCCATCTTTTACGACCGTGAGCTTGTCGCCGTTGTACTCGTCACTGACCGGAAGAATGCGGCGCACAAACTGCATGAATCGACCGTTTGCCGGGTCGCTCTCGTGGTTGCTGAACGCCTGTCGGTACGCGAGCACAAGAAGCAGCGCGCCGAACACGTAGAAGATCCACGAGAAGTTCTCGATGAGGGTTGCCCCGACGGCGATGAAGATGCCGCGCAGAATCAGAGCGATCACGATGCCGACCATCAGCACCTTCTGCTGATACTTCTTCGGTACGGCAAACCCTGTCATCACGATGAGGAAGACGAAGAGGTTGTCGATCGAGAGCGCCTTCTCAGTGAGGTACCCCGCGAAGTACTCCCCGCCGAACCCCCACCCGGATACGACACCAATACCCACACCAAACAACAGCGCGAGGCTGATGTAGAAAACCGACCAACGGGCAGACTCCCCGATCGTCGGCTCATGCGGGGTGCGCACATGCGCAAAAAACTCGTACACGAAGAAGGCGATCGTGATCGCGATCGTGATGATCCAGATCAGCGGCGTGATATCCAAATGGGGACTCCAGACTCGGGGTACGAAAGCACCGCCAAAGTCTTCTCCATTCCTAAACCAGGAACCGGTGGGCCGGGATGCAACCTGCATCCGTAATGACGACCCGACCGTATCGGAGTACTCCCCTTGGGGTTTTTAGGGTACGGGTCGAATCTTTGCAGTTGCTGTGGATTTCTGTGATCAGTTCGCCCCTGCCATCTCCAATGCGCGCGCGATGTCGGTAAGTCCCCTGTTGCGCGCGTGCTCCAAGGCCGTAACGCCGTCTTTGTCTGGAATGCTGACATCGGCTCCAGCCTCGATGAGCACGTTCACGATTTGCGTGTATCGCTGCGAGCCATCTCCGAAGAGCACCGTCTCCAGCAGCGCGGTCCATCCGAGGTTGTTGACGTGGTCAAGGTCTACATCTGTGCTGACGACCCGCTTGATGTAGTCCAGATGGCCGCGCTCTCCCGCGGGGATCGGCGACAATCCACCGAATCTGTTCGGGATCGCCATGTCGGGGGTTGCGGGCAAAAGCGCCTCAAGCATCTCCACACTTCCCGTCACCCCCGTTACCAACCACGCAGTGTCTTGCTGGTGGTCTAGCGCGTCGGGGTCTGCCCCCAGCGCCACGAGCAATCGCGCCACATCGACGTGATCGTGGGTGGAAGCCAGCAACAGTGGTGTCTGTTGAAGACGGTTACGTGCCTCGATATCTGCTCCCGCGCGCAACGCAAGCGCGGCGGCATCGGCGTCCCCCTCCTCCGCCGCGGCGAGCAATCTCTGGTCAGCATCGGTCTGATCCTCTGTAATCGCCTTCGCTGCGTCGAGCAGTTCGGCTTGCGGTGCCAGCGATTCCTGCTGAGCGAGTTGCGTGGGTGTGCGCCCATCGCGCTCCGTACGGATGGTCACATCGGCCCCCGCGGCCACCAACACCCGTACGGTGTCGACGTAGGCGTCGACCTGTGCGGGCTTGGCGAAAACGAGCGCCTCATGCAGGGCCACCCAACCGAGATTGTTCACGTGGTCGAGATCAATGCCGGCCTGCACCAGGCGTCCCACGATCCCAGCGTGACCACGTTCTCCTGCGCGAATGAGACCAGTGCCATTCCACGAGTCGAGGCTCGCCACATCCGCACCGTTCTCTAGGGTGAGGTTGAGAAGGGGCAGATACCCCTCACTCGCCGCGATCAGGTAAGCACTTTGAACAGTCGAGTCCTTGGCGTTGACATCGGCGCCCGCGGCAATGAGCAATGTCGCCGCATCGAGATCGTTGGCCCAGGCCGCCGCAATGAGCTTCGTGTCCAGTTCTTCCTGGCTAAGCCCCGCATATGGGCTGTCCGGATCGGCGGCGACGGGGGCAGGCGTCGCTGCCTCGGTCGCTCGTATCGCTGAGGGCGGTTCGGCTGCGGCGCAGCCCGTCGCGAGGAGCACGAGGGACACTGTAGCCGCGGTGGCGGCAAGGAAACGCTTGTTCATGATCAGGCCCTTCCGACGTCAGCTCTTCGTGTTTCCGCGGCGCATGAACTTCTTCATGACCAGCGCTGCGCCACCAAGAACTGCCACGATGCCCGCAACGATTGCTGCGATCGGGCCCGCGTTGCCAGCCACTTCAGCTTCATCTGCGGCGCTCTCGTTCCCCTCCGCGATGACCGTGCCGTCTTCCTCAACAGCGTCCGACGTGGTCCCCGGTTCTGCGTGGTCGGTGGGAGTGTGGACGACGTCGAAATACGTCTCCGGCGCAGCCTCATCTGGCACCACACGGTAGGTGAACGCATCGGTAGTGAGCTCGGTGATGGGCACAACACGCTCGAACAGGATCTCGCCGTCGTCGTCCTTCGCAACGAGAGTGCGCTCCGAGCCATCCGGCGAGACAGCCCAATCACCCTGCATCTTTGGAGTGTCATCGAGGTTGTACATCGTGAACGTGCCGTCGGCGTCGTAGTAGGCCCAACCCACAAAGTTCACGACGGCTTCATCGGTGAGCGCAACCTCATTGCCGTCTTGGTCAATGGCTCCGGTGGTCTCCCACGGCGTGCCCGCCAACAGGTCGGCGCCGGTGCTGGACGATGCCGAAACGGCCGATGTTGCAGCGACAGGAGCGTCTGCCGCGAATGCTGTTCCGGCGGGTGCCGCTCCGAGCGCGACGGAAAGGAGCACCGCTGCGCTGAGCTTGGTGGCACGAGAGGGCATGGTGTGGTTCGTCATGGTTTCTTCTTCCTGAAGTGAGAGTGGAACCTCGACTCGGGTAGCCGAAGTGAACACAATCCACGTTAGAAATCAGAAAGCGGGGACACATCAACCGATCAGTTGAAGCCACCTGACAGACACCTATGCCTCAAAGACGAATAATCCCCCGCTTGACCGCCACGGCAATCGCCGCCTGGCGGTTATCTGCGCTGAGCTTGATGAAGGCGTGGTGCAGATGCGTCTTCACCGTCGCTTCGCTGACATGAAGCTCGCGCGCAAGGTCACGATTGGAGAGACCACTTGCCGCCAATCTCAAGACTTCAAGCTCGCGCGCCGTAAGCACGTCTTCTGGACGATCGATGCGCTCGAGGAGGCGTGCACCAATCGGCCCCTCCAGCAGACGACCACCGTCTGCTGCGGTGCGAATGGCACTAAAGAGGTCAGCAGGTCTGCTGTCTTTGACGAGGTATCCGACCGCCCCCGCATCAAGCGCACGCACAATGTCGGCGTCGGAATCGTACGCGGTAAACACGAGAACGCGAGTGTCAGCGCGCGTACGAAGAATGGCGCGAATACCTTCGATGCCGTCGGGCACGTCGTCACCGAGATCAATGTCTACAAGAGCCACATCGATCACTTGCGTCGTGGCGGCAGCTTCTTCGACGGATCCAGCTTCGGCGACAACCTCAAAATCACTCTGCGTTTCTAGCAGCGACCGCACACCGTGACGTAGCACCGGGTGATCATCGAGCAGCAGGATTCGAATCATGATTCCTCCAGCTGGGTGGGAACGACCGCCGCGATGACGGTGCCCTCGTCTACCTGCGATTCGATCGTCAGTGCGCCGCCGAGCGCCTCGACCCGCCATGCCATGGCGCGGAGGCCGAACCCTCCCGAACCCACATCAACGGGTGCTTCCTTGCTGGATCGCTCCGCGGCCTTCGTCGGTGAGAACCCGATGCCATCATCGGCGATGTCGACGCCCACCTCCGAGTCGAAGTAGGTGAGGGTCACGTGCACGGACGTCGCAGCGGCATGTTTGCGCGCGTTGGTGAGGGCCTCTTGCACCACCCGCTGAAGAGCGTGCGCCACCTGATCGGAGACTCGTCGTTCGACTCCACTGACAGCGAAGTCGGCGCCAGCGCTCTCTGTCTGTGCCCGCAGCGCCGCCGCGAGCGAATCCCCCGTGGAGCGAGGGTCAGCGAGCCCATGAAGCATCTGGCGTGTTTCGATCAGGCTTGCTCGCAAAGCATCACGAACTTCTCCTACCGAGGAGCCACTCGCTCCCGCGCGCAGACCGTCGGACTCCAGCATGAGCAGCGCCGTTGCCGTGCTCTGCACCACCGTGTCGTGCAGCTCGCTGGCCACCCTTTCACGCTCAGCGAGAGCCCCCGCATCCCGCTCAGATCGTGCGAGTTGCGCGCGTGTGTCAACCAGCTGGCCGATCAGTACCTGCTGTTCATCGAGGGCGCGATCTAGCGCCGCATACGCGTAGGCGAGCACCATGCCACCAACGAACGGCCCCAAAACCAATCCGAGATCATCGCCGTTGGACATGAGGAACAGTCCGACGCTCACGGCAACAACAATCATGGCGGAGACCACGAGGGCGAGCCTTCCCCGTATCACCCGGTGCGCGGCGAAGAAGAGCGCAAATCCGCACCATCCGAACGAAGGCGCAATCACCACAAGTGGCAACCAGAATGCGGTGGCGAGAAGAATGCCGGTGCTTTGCCGCGAGGCGGTCGCAGCGGGCCCCCTTCGCGCCGGACTCACCCCGGGGCGGCGGCCGGCGACCGCGATCGCGTAGCTGACCCCGGAGCAGACCGCGAGGACAAGCGCGACGATGCCCGCACCATCCAGATCGTGCCGGCTGAAGTACCGTGCGCCGCACACGAGCAGGAGCACCGCGAAACCGATATCGACGGCGCGATCCATCGCCGGCAGTCGGCGCCGCTCTCGCACTGTGGGTCCCTGGCTCACGGTGCCCTCCGTGGGTACTGTGCGAACTCATGGAGTGCGCGAGTGACAACGCTCATATTCCGATGGTGCCACGGCTCATCGGCGCTCGGACTGCCCTCGCGCTACTTGAGCGAGTTGCGCTTCTTCCGCTTGAGGAAGATCAGCAGCGCTCCGAGAAGCAGGGCTACGACCCCGAAGCCGATGAGGAAGGGGTTCGCGGTTCCACCTGTCGCCCCGAGCGCATCGGCGTTGGAGCCTGTGTCTGGGTTAGCGGGATCGGTGGGATCTGCGGGGTCTGGCGGCGTCACCACCGGCACCGTGACGAGTTCAGCGGGATTGGTCAGCTGAACCTCGACCGCGTCCGCTCCAATCGTCAACGAAGATGAAGAGAACGTCGGCTGCCCCCATGTCACGTCATCGATGGCAGCAGGTGTCTGTTCGCTCAGCGATACGACAGCGCCCGCGGGTAGTGCGGGGCTGGAAACAGCTACTCCGTCGTTCTGCACGACCAGAGTTCCCGAGCCAGATTCGGATCCAACGGGACCGTCGACCCACTCGTAGTCGACCTGGAAAGACGTGTCTTCAGGAACCGTGCCAGCACCGGTACCCGTCACATTCTTGAGCACGGTGAAAATACCGAGACCGGCATCCAGCGCTGCAGGATTGGTGAGGGTGACGGGAGTGGGATCTTCGTCGATTGTCACTGGCGAAGACGAGAACGAGCCCGACCCCCACGTCACGTTGTCGATGGCCGCAGGAGTCCGCTCAGTCAGCGACACCACGGCACCGAGAGGGATCGCGTCACTGGCCACCGCGACACCGTCGTTGCGCACCTCGATTGTGCCAGTGCCCGCAGGATAGATGTTCGGGTTTCCTGCCGCGTCTACACTCGCGGGAACATATGCCGCGCTCGGGTAGCTGTAGTCGACAGTGAAAGCCGTGTTCTCGGGAACGGAAGAAGACCCCGTTCCCGTGACAGCCTTGGTGAGAGAAACAACGCCGGTCGGGTAGGTCGGGATAACCGCCGTCGACACATCTGACACCGGCGTGTTTGACACAGTGGTCACACCGTTCACTTGACCCGTGTTTTCGAACTCGCCTGCGGCCGCCTCTGCGGCAGACAGCGGCCCATATGTGCCTGTGCAGAGGAAGGAGTCTTGTGGTTGGAGCTCTGTCGCAGGACAACTGATGTCCGCGATCTTCGGGTCTGTGACAACGATGTCGCCCACTGGCTCGGTCGCTCCCGTATTCGTCACCACGAAGCTGAACGGCACGGTTTCCCCAGCAGTGAAGATAGTTTGCGGCGTTCCGGTGACGTCGGTGTGGTCAACCGACTTCACCAGGCTGAGCACGCTGGGCGTCTCGAGCGTCGACACCGAGAAGAGGTTGATGAGGTGCACTTCGTGCCCCTGACCCGTTGACGCAGAGAATCCCATTTTGAAGGTGGGCGGAGCCGCCACCGTCATCTGCACCGATGAAATCAGCACCCCATCGATGATGACTGTGATTGTCGGAAACGGCTCAGCGGCCGTCACGGGCGTGACCGTGATCTCGACAACGCGCCCCGCGTCGGTGTAATCGTTGCCCTGAAGGTTGGCGTAAGGGGTAGTGGAGAGCAAGCAGTATCCATCGCTACCGTTGCCGGGGCCTCGGAGAGCAACGGCACCAGGTGATCCGTTTGACGTGGTCGTGCACGACTCGCCAACAAACGGCTGACTGGAGTAGTTGCCGAATACATCCAGCCCTAACCCGAGATACCCCTGTTGCACGCCATCCTGGCCGTCGATGGTTCCGTACCCCAACGCGCCGCCGGCGAGAGTACCTGTTGGTCCTGGACTGTCGAGTGTGTAGCGACCGTCCGTAAGGAAGAATCCGATGCCGTCTGCGGGACCGAGACCAGGGTCTGATACCGCGTACTGGTACTGCGTGAACTTGATCTCAAGTCCGACAGTAGAGGGGAAGGCGCGGTCGAACAGAACGTTGCTGGTGGAGCCAGGAGAGTTGTCGGTCAGCTGCAGAAAGCCGGGAGTGTCACCCAGAGGAGGCGAATCTACTGTCTTCGCACAGGCGCCAATATCGGCGGCACCTGCAGGAAGAGCTTGACCAACAACGGCGCCGGTGAGGCAGGCATCGCCGAAGGCCTGCCATCTGCCGTCCGCGACATAGTCCCCTTGGAAAGTCTCGGTAGACAGATCACCGTCGGCCGCAAAGGCCACACTCCCGGGGACCACGAGCAGGGAGACCACCGCAGTCACCATCAACAGCAGAAGCGCCGCTATGCGACCGCTTCGACGCTGTCTCGTCTGGCTAACGACAGTAGGAGAAAGCATGCTTTCCTCTCGGTGAGACGCGGCTCTCACATGAGTCCCCGCGAGCCCAGCATGACCTCGAACGCGGCGCCCGTCAACGGATACTCACCTGGGCAAGACGATGCGAACGCCGCGGAGTGTCATACCAGTTCGCTTACGAGCTGCTCAATGCGCGCCTTGATGTCGTCCCGAATCGGGCGCACGGCGTCGATGCCCTGGCCTGCCGGGTCGTCGAGCTTCCAGTCCTCATACCGCTTGCCGGGGAAGAAGGGGCATGCGTCACCGCACCCCATCGTGATCACGACGTCTGAGGCCTGAACCGCCTCCGTCGTGAGCACCTTCGGCTGCTCGGCGGTGATGTCGATCCCCAGCTCGGCCATGGCTGCTACCGCCGTCGGATTGATCTGGTCGGCGGGCATGGAGCCCGCAGAGCGCACCTCGATGCGGTCACCCGCGATGCTGCGAAGGAACCCGGCGGCCATCTGCGAGCGTCCGGCGTTGTGCACGCAGACGAAGAGAACGGAGGGCTTGGCGGTGTTGTCAGTCATGGTTGCTCCCTGAAAAGTAGTGGTCAAGAAATGAGGTCGTCGACGAGCGCACGCACTCGTCCAGAAATGTCGTCACGGATCGCTTCCACACCCTCGCGCGAAGCAAGGGCAGGGTCACCGACAGCCCAGTCTTCGTAGCGCACGCCGGGAATGATCGGGCAGACGTCGCCGCAGCCCATCGTGATAACGACGTCGGCGGCACGCACGGCGTCGTCGGTGAGTGGCTTCGGGAATCGGTCGGATGCGGCGTCACCTTCGATTTCGGCGAGCAGTGAGCGCACATGCGGGTGGATGACGTCGGCGGGGCTTGACCCCGCCGAACGCGCGACAACCTTGCCTGCAGCGAGCTTGTTCACGAGTGCGGCGGCGAGCTGCGAGCGCCCCGCGTTGGCGACGCAGACGAAAAGCACGTGCGGCACAGAGAAATCGCGGTCGCGGGTGAGGTCGGCAAGTCGCTGGCGGGCAAACCGTTCGGTGAGCGGAACCAGGGCAGAAGTCACGCGCGCCGTGCGCGCGAGTGCCGTGTAGGACTCGCGCACAATGGTGAGCACAACATGAGGGTCGAGTTCTGGCACCTCTGCCGCGAGCTCTTCTGCGAGATGAGTCACCCTGGTGTCGAAGTCGGGCCGGCGCTCTTCGTCGTCCGCTTCTACGCTCCACGGGGCGACGGAGGCCGGAGCGAACGAGTCAAGGAGAGCGGTGACTGCGCTGCGTCTGCTCGGGTTGATCCGGTACCAGACCCACGTTCCACGTCGTTCTGAGACCAGAACATCGACATCTTTCAGCACCTTGAGGTGGTGGGAGACGGTCGGCTGGGCGACATCGGCGAGCTCGGCCAAATCGCACACGCACGACTCGCCGCGGGGATCAGCGGCGATGGCAGAGAGCATCCGCAGCCGCAGTGGATCGGACAGTGCTTTCAGTGTGGCGGCGACGGATGACGCTGCTTCGAGCCCGATGGCATGCGTGGCAGCAGGACTGCACGCGTCGCCCGTGATCGTTGATGACGCACTCATGACGGCATCCTTTCTGCGGTGTATGGATCGGTGTGGAACCAGTGGCGGGCAGCCCAGAGTGAAACGTAGACGAGACCGACGAGCACGGGAACCTCAATCAGAGGCCCGACAACGCCGGCGAGCGCCTGGCCCGAGGTTGCTCCGAAGGTGCCGATCGCCACCGCGATGGCGAGTTCGAAGTTGTTGCCTGCGGCGGTGAAAGCGAGCGTCGAGGATCGTGCGTAGCCGAGCCCCAGTGCTTTGCCGGTGAAGAGTCCGATAAACCACATGATCGCGAAGTAGACCAGCAGCGGCAGCGCGATGCGCGCGACGTCCCACGGATGACTCGTGACCTGCTCCCCCTGCAGCGCGAACAGCAAGACGATCGTGAACAACAAGCCGTATAGCGCCCACGGTCCGATCTTCGGCAGAAAACGGTCTTCGTACCATTCGCGGCCTTTCGCTCGCTCTCCGATCAGGCGGGAGGCGAAGCCAGCGACGAGGGGGATGCCGAGAAAGATCAGTACGTTCAGGGCGATCTGCCAAATGGACACATCGAGCCCTTGGGAATCAAGGCCCAGCCATCCGGGAAGAACGGTGAGGTAGAACCATCCGAGGAGCGAGAACGCGACCACCTGGAACACGGAGTTGATAGCGACGAGCACGGCTGCCGCTTCTCTGTCGCCGCAGGCCAGGTCATTCCAAATCACGACCATGGCGATACACCGCGCCAGGCCCACAATGATGAGTCCGGTGCGGTAATCGGGCAGGTCGGGCAAGAACACCCAGGCGAGCGCGAACATCAGCGCCGGTCCGACGATCCAGTTGAGGACCAGGGAAGAGATGAGCAGTTTCTTGTCTCCGGTGACGGCGGCGACTTTGTCGTACCGGACTTTCGCCAGCACCGGGTACATCATCACCAGCAGGCCGAGCGCGATCGGGATGGAGATTCCGCCGACTTCGAGGCGCGCCAGCAGAGTGGATACGCCGGGGATGAACCGGCCGATGAGGATGCCCCCGACCATTGCAAGGCCGATCCACAGTGGCAACCAGCGGTCAAGTGTCGAGAGGCGGCGTGTGGTGGGCGTGGCCACGGAAGCAGTCGCGGTACTCATGCGAGGAGCGCAACCGCGGGGGCTGGGGTGGCGGCCTCATCGAGGGACGAGAGGTAGTGCTGCACATCCTGCGCGGCGGCGCATCCAGTGCCAGCGGCGGTGATCGCCTGGCGGTAGGTGTGGTCGACAAGGTCACCAGCCGCGAAGACACCAGGGAGGTTCGTGCGTGTCGAGGGGTGATCCACGCGCACGTAGCCATCTGCATCTGTGTCGACGATTCCGCTGACGATCTCTGAGCGTGGGTCGTGACCGATGGCGATGAAGATGCCGGTGGCGGGCAGATCGCGTTCGACTCCAGAAACCGTGTCACGGAGCGTTACGGCTTCGAGCTTCTCTGCGCCGACCAGCGCCGCTACCTCGCTGTTCCAGGCAACTTCGATTTTGGGGTGGTCGAGCACGCGCTGCGCCATGATCTTCGAGGCACGGAACTCTTCGCGGCGGTGCACGATGGTGACCTTCGAGGCGAAGCGGGTGAGGAAGAGGGCTTCTTCCATGGCGGAGTCCCCTCCGCCGACCACCACGATTTCTTGCTCTCGGAAGAAGAAGCCATCGCAGGTTGCGCACCACGACACACCGCGACCCGTGAGCCGCTCCTCGTCGGGGAGTCCGAGTTTGCGGTAGGCGGAGCCCATGGTCAGGATGACGGCGCGGGCGAGGAAGGTCTCCCCTGCACCCGTTTTTACAGTTTTGATCGGACCGTCGAGCTCGACCGTGATCGCGTCATCGAGCAAGATCTGAGCACCGAACCGCTCCGCCTGGGCGCGCATCGACTTCATCAGCTCTGGGCCCTGGACCCCATCAACGAAGCCGGGAAAGTTCTCTACCTCAGTGGTGGTCATTAACGCGCCGCCCGCAGTGACGGAGCCAGCCAGAACGATGGGAGCGAGCCCTGCGCGCGCCGCGTAGACAGCGGCGGTGTACCCCGCAGGACCGGAACCGATGATGACCAGCTCAGCTTCTTGGATCGACATGTCTCTATATTGACAGAGATCAATATCGTAGGCAAGCTCGTGTCTCCCTCTCCACCGCTGGCTGACCAACGAACCGATTGTCAACCCAGTAGTGACTTGGACGAGCAATTCGTACAGTCGCCCCTATGAGGAAGAAGTTGCTGGTCAAGCCCGAGGTAAATGAGGAACTGTTGCGACCTGGGGTCTGGTCGGACTCGATGGGGAGAGCGGGAGCGCGTAGTGCTCAGATCGCTCTCATCTTGCTCGTCGCCACCGCCGCCGTGTTCGCGATGGTGCAGTTGAAGCTCGTCGTCATTCCGGTGCTCATCGCCCTCATCGTCGCCGCCGCGATCAGCCCGCTTCTCACCTTCCTGCAGCGCCACCACGTGCCCCGAATGGTGGGAACGTGGCTTGCCCTCATCGGCTCATTGCTCGTCCTCGGCGGCATCACGACGGGAATCGTGTTCGCAGTTCGCTCGCAATGGAGCGAACTGGCAGAAAGTGCGAGTCAGGGTCTCGAGGATCTGCAAGCGTGGTTCACGAGCCTCAACCTCCCCATCGACGAAGACCAGCTCACCGAAGCACGAGAAGGAATCATCGGATTCTTCACCACAAGTGAGTTCGGGTCCGGCGCACTTGCTGGCGTGACCGCGGTCGGCGAAGTTCTCGCCGGAACGGTGTTGATCGTGGTGATCCTGTTCTTCTTCCTCAAAGACGGCGATCGCATTTGGGCATTCTTGACCGCGCGACTCGAAGGCTCGACTCGCGAAAAGACAATGAAGGCCGGACCCCGCATCATCGAAGTACTCGGAAGCTACGTGCGCGGCACCGCAATCGTCGCCGCCGTCGATGCCGTCGTTATCGGCATCGCCCTCGTGATCCTGCAAGTTCCGCTCGCGCTGCCCCTCGCGGTACTCGTCTTTCTTGGCGCATTTATCCCGATCGTTGGCGCCACTGTCGCGGGCATTCTCGCCGCGCTCGTCGCCCTCGTCGCCAACGGCCCTGTCGTTGCCCTCATCGTCATCATCGTCGTCATCGCCGTCAATCAACTCGAGGGCGACCTGCTACAGCCAGTCGTTATGGGCAAGTCGCTGAGGCTGCACGCGCTCGTCATCCTCTTGGCTTTGACGATCGGTACGATTCTGGGCGGCATCATTGGTGCCATCATCGCCGTCCCGCTCACCGCATCCGCATGGGCCGCCATCAAGATTTGGTTCGGAGACAACGAGAAACCGTCGATGCGGATCGCTCAGACGAGGACGGATTAAGACCCCTGCAGCCGATCCACCAGCTCTTGCGGGGCATCCTCCGAACCCAGCGCAATGACCACCTGGTTGCCCTGTAAAGCGTCCATCACTCGGACGGCGGAGAGGATGTCGTCGTCAACTTTGAAGAGAAGACGAGTGTCGTCTCCTGCCTGAGCCGCCTGTCCTGAGAGGTCATTGAGCACCGCCGCGCCTTCGGACGTGAGAGTCACCTCGACCGCGTTCTGCTGCGCATCTTCGATCGCCGCAGCACTCTCGACGCCAGCGCTCTCAAAGTCCGAGGGAACAACGACATACTCTTCGCCTACAAGGACGCACTGCGGGTCGGAACCTGCTTCGCACACCTCCGCGACAGCAAGCTCGATAACCCCGCCAGCGGATGCGGAAGTGCCATCAGCGCCACCCGCGGTCGAGCACCCCGAAAGCACCAACGACGCAAGGGCCATCAGCCCCAACCAGCGCATGCGAACAGTCATCGGCTCCCCCTTAATGCGCCGCGAGCTTCCGTTGGTCGCGGCTCTCCCTCCAGGCTACTCACGGGCCGGTGCAAGTTCCGGATCAACCCGGGTCAGGGTTTAAGGTCACGACTATGGATGTAACTCTGCTCTACTTCGACGGATGCCCAAACTGGAAAGTCGCGGACGAACGCCTACAGTTGCTCGCGACCGAACGCCCCGACATCACTATCCACCACCAGTTGGTGGAGTCCGCCGAGGAGGCCGTGCAGCTGAGATTCTTCGGTTCACCGAGCATCCGCATGGACGGCGTCGACTTGTTCGTCGAGCCAGACGCATCGGTCGGCCTGACATGTCGTCGCTATCCCACACCGACCGGGTATGCCGGAGCGCCAACGCTCGAGCAACTCCGCACGGTCGTGGAACTGCGTGAGCGGGACACTGCAGCTGAACCAGTCTGCGAGGAAGACAACTCATGACGGAGACATACGATCTGCTGGTCATAGGTGCCGGAATGGCCGGGATCGCCGCCGCGAAAAAGTGCGCCTCGCAGGGGTGGCGCGTAGGCATCGTTGATGCGCGCCCCTATGGCGGGACGTGTGCACTGAGGGGTTGCGACCCGAAGAAAATACTGCGCCGAGGGGCCGAAATCATCGAAAGTGCTCGCCTTCTGCGCGGCAAGGGTATCGATGACCACGCAATGGCTATCAACTGGCCAGACCTGATGGAATATAAGCGTGGTTTTACCGGGCCTATCCCCGCGCGAATGGAAGCCGATCTTGCCCACGCTGGAGTCGAGACACTCCACGGACATGCGCGCTTCACCGGCACCCGCCAGGTCGAAATCGACGGCGCCCCCTACGAAGCCCATCGATTTCTGATCGCCACTGGTGCACGACCGCGGACACTGAGCTTCCCTGGCCACGAGCATCTCATCGACAGCACCGAATTCTTAGACCTTGAGACTCTCCCTGCGCGGGTGCTTTTTGTCGGCGGCGGCTTCATATCTTTCGAGTTCGCGCACCTCGTCGCCCGCGCAGGAAGCACAGCGACAATCATTGACCGCGGTCCTCGTCCATTGAAAGAGTTCGACCCCGACCTGGTTGAGCGCCTCATCGACCGCAGTAGCGATGTGGGCATCACGCTGATGCGAGACAGCCACGTGACATCCGTCGAAAAGCGTGGGCAGAGCTATCAGGTGACTGTTGAACACAACGGCGTCACCGAAACCGTTGACGCCGACCTTGTTGTGCACGGGGCAGGACGAGTCGCTGACATCGCCGCCCTCAACTTGGAAGCCGCAGAAGTGCAGTGGGATGCACAGGGAGTGCACGTCCATGGCCATCTGCAGAGCACAACAAATCCGGCGGTCTGGGCAGCCGGCGATGCCGCAGGCACTGTTGGTGCGCCGCTGACTCCCGTCGCCGTTTCTGAAGCGAAGGTCGCCGCATCCAACATGATCAAGGGCACCACCAAGGTTCCGGACTACGTCGGAATCCCCACCGCCGTTTTCACAATCCCCGAACTCGTGCGCGTCGGCCTGCTCGAGGATGAGGCTCGGAAGCAGGGCATCGACCTCGACATTCGATACACCGACACAGGCGACTGGTACTCGAACTATCGCGTCGGCGAAAGCACCGCCGCCGCCAAGATTCTTATCGACCGCTCGAGAGACCTCATCGTCGGCGCGCACCTGCTCGGTCCCGACTACGGCGAACTGATCAACACCTTCGCGCTTGCCATCAAACTGGGACTCACGACGCGCCAACTCAAATCTGTGACAACCGCCTATCCCACCACCGGATCGGATCTTGCCTCTCTGCTCTAGGTGTCCGGGTTTGCCGATCGGGCGCGCGGGCAAGTGGTGTCGGACAGCCTGCCTCCGATCACACCCCGCAGCTTCCGTCCACTATCGGGCTGGCTAGGCGATGTCGAAGCGCAGGCCGTCAGGCCTCCGGAGCCACCTTCGCTCTGAAGACAGGAACTCGCTGTCCCTGTAACGACGAGGAAATCAGAATGTCCAGTCTTCTCAACCTTGTTTCTTCCTTCTTCGCGCTCATCACCCACCAGACAGAGTCACGCCTGTACGACGGCGCAAAGGTCAAAAACGTGTCCCAAGCGGTCTGGTGCTCCATGAATCTCCGTTCGTAGACGGGGTTGAGATCCACGTTGCGTGTTTTCGATGAGTATCCCTGAGCGTCCTGTCGGCTGTTGAACAAATCCAGCCCTTCCGGCCTCATTCTTCCCAGCCGAGTCAACGCCTCAACCTTGTTTACGTTGACGGCGCTCCACACGCTATTTCGTTTGCGGGGTGTAAAGCGCACCCTGTAGCTGTCACTATCGACACTTTTTCTGAGTCCATCGATCCATCCAAAGCACAGCGCCACATCGACAGCTTCAGACCATGTTGGACTGACCTTGCCGGAGCCCCTCTTGTGAAACAAGACCCACACCTCAGGCGTGTGGTTGTGGTGCGTTTCTAACCACACGCTGAAAGCGTCCGCATCACTGAAAAATAACGTGTCGACCACTTCTGACTCCTAGCTGGCTGGGTTACGTGCCAACCACTCAAGGATCGCACTCACCCGCGACGAGCGATCTCCAACGAATGCCCGACCGCGTAGACGACTGAGTCGATGACACCGGACATGTCCGATCTCACGAAACTTGTCGGTTGGTGAGACGGAGCACCCCCGGAAAGACGGGTGAGTGGTGCGCTGCGGAAACTGCCGGTTGTCTCACGAAACTTGTCGGAAATCGCGGCCGCTTTCACATTGCCTAAAGGGTCGGGCGGGCCGTTTCGGCGCAACAGGTTCGGGCAGGGGTTTTCGGCAGGTGCGCGACCGGCGTGTCGCACAATCGGCCGGCGACCTCGGTACGTCGGCCGGAAACGATCGTTTTCGGTGATAGCCCTCCACCACAAATGGGTCACGACATCAGCAGAGAATCGAGGATGATTGAGTCGTGGAGATTGAGCTGCTGCATATCGCTGATTGCCCTAGCTGGGTTGAGGCCAGTCGTCGTGTTGCCGAGGCGCTTAGCGAAACAGGCCACGACGGATTGAGCCTGCGTTATCGACTCATCCGAACAGAGGAAGACGCCGCCGGGGTTCAATTTGCGGGCTCCCCGACGATCACGGTGGACGGAAACGATCTCTTCCCGGGGTCGGATCGTAGTAGTGAGTTGGCTTGCCGCATCTACAGCACACCTGCTGGGTTGGCCGGGATGCCAACGGTTGAACAGATCCGAGAGGCAATGAGGGCCTATGGAGACTGAGCTCGATGTCGCCTGCACGTGCTGCGGCCGGCATCTACCACGAAGGAAGCTGCACGCCCTCGGAGACGACGGTGCGTTCATCTGTCGACGATGCGGTTTGTGGGTCGCGCTTCGCTTACGACGTGACCGCCCGCCTACGTAGTCCCCACACTCAGAAGCCGCACGCACGGGCGAGCTACACCACGGCGATTGTCCGGACTTCGCGCTCCCATGCCTGTGTTGCGACCTGCACGGCATCCCAGGGGGAGCCGAGCGGGGGCGTGTAGGAGAGGTCGAGGTCGCTCATTGCGGCGATCGTCATGCTGTGGTGCAGCGCTGCCGCGTAGGTGTCGATGCGCTTGGAAATTTCCGCACCGCGGGTGCCGACGAGCTGCGCGCCGAGCAATAGCGCCGATGTAGAGGGCGAGTTGATGGGTTGTCCCCGCTTCTCAAAGCGGTTTCACTTTGTGGCCTCATCGCCGGCGCGGATCATGAGGAGCGCTCCGGTGACCGCTGCGGCGAAGATCACGATGTCGGCGATGTTCCCGATGAACCAATTTCCGTAGGCGAGAAAGTCCACGACGTGTCCGCGGGCGAATCCCGGATCGCGGAAAAGGCGGTCGCCTGCGTGTGAGGCGGCAGCTCCTCCGAGCGCGCCGATGACGATTGCCCATCCCAGGCGTTGTACTCGGAACGCGAACACGATTGCTGTGACGGTGGCGGCGACGGCTAGCAGCGCGAACACCCAGGTGAAGCCTTCCCCGAAGGAGAATGCCGCTCCGGGGTTGTAGGCGAGCTGCAAACCCAACAGGTCACCGATTAGGGGGACGCGCTCACGCTCAGTGAGGGCCGCTTCAGCCCACACCTTCGTTCCCTGATCAATCAACACGACAATCACGGCGATCAGGAGCGCTCCACCAGTGAGCTGCCACCGCCGCGCCGACGACCGCTCGCGCACAGCGGGCGGGTGAGCTTCTGTTTCGGAAGGGATCATGCGAGGACCTCGATCAGACGGACGATGACCCCGGATTCGATCAGGATGAACAGGCCCAGACCGATGAAAACTGCCGGTACAAGCCAGTGCTCGACGCGCTCCAACCCCTCGGTGACTGCCTTGTTAGTGCCGATGAGCCGGCCCGCCGCGCACCAGACGGCAACGAGGATGAGGAACACGACGATCATGATCGCGACGTCGCCGGGCGTGCTGGTGCGGAAGATCGGCGTGTAGAGGGAGATGTTGTCCGCCCCGTTGGCGATCGTGATACCAGCGACGCCCCACAGTCCGACCGCGGTGATCTTGGAGTCGTCGTCATCGTCATCGCCGTTGCGGCGCAGGCCGCGAATGAGCGTCCAGATGCCGATGCCGAGCGGGATCAGGCCAAGGAAGCCGACCCATTCGTCCGGGACGATGGTGAGGCCGAGCGCGGCGATCACGCTGATGACGACGAGGGTGATGAACCCGAGGTACTGGCCTGCGACGATCTGCCACGGCCGGGGTTTCCCTCGGCTGGAGGCGAGGAAAAGCACGGTGAGCACGACGATGTCGTCGATGTTGGTTGCCGCGAACAGGCCGATCGCTGATCCAATGGTGGCGAGCATCAGCGTCCCAGTCGTGGCGTGCGGGTGCGGGCGGCCCGCAGGCCGTTGAGGATCACGATGACCTCGGCGACCTCGTGGACCAGGACGACGGCCGCGAGCCCCAGGACGCCGAAGAGCGCGAGCGGGAGCAGGGCGGTGATGATCAGCAGCGACAGGATGATGTTCTGGTTGATGATCCGTCGACCGCGCCGGGCGTGATCGAACGCCCGCGGGATGAGGCGTAGATCATGGCCGGTGAAGGCCACGTCCGCGGATTCGATCGCTGCGTCGGAGCCGGTCGCGCCCATCGCGATGCCGACGTCTGCGCCCGCGAGGGCGGGGGCATCGTTGATGCCATCGCCGATCATCGCGACCGGTCCCGCCTTCGACAGTTCCCCGATCGCGGTCGCCTTGTCTTCGGGGCGCAGCTCCGCGCGCACATCGCTGATCCCGGCCTGCGCAGCCAGGGCACGAGCGGTCCGGGCGTTGTCGCCGGTGAGCATCGTCACCCCGACGCCCTGGCCGGTGAGTGTCCGGACTACCTGGGGGACTTCAGGGCGCAGCTCGTCGCGGACGCCGATCGCGGCGACCGGTGACCCGTCTCGGTGCACGATGACGACGGTCATGCCCTGCTCTTCCAGCGTTGCGACCCGCTCAACGAGGTCGCCGGCGTCCAGCCAGCGGGGGCTGCCGACGGTGATTCTCGATCCGTCGACGGTGCCGTCGATGCCGTGGCCGGCCTGCTCGGTCACATCTGCAGCTGCCGGTGTCCCCGGAGCTGCGGCGGTGATCGCTGCGGCGAGAGGATGTGTGCTGTGCTGCTCCAGCGCAGCCGCCCACGCCAACGCCTGGACCTCGGTTACACCGTTCGCGGTGAGTACGGCGGTGACCACGGGTTCGTTGCGGGTGAGGGTGCCGGTCTTGTCGACGGCGACGTGTCGGACCGTGCCGAAGCGCTCGAAGACGGCGCCGGACTTGATGATCACGCCGAACTTGCTCGCGGCGCCGATCGCAGCGACGACCGTCAGCGGGACCGAGATCGCTAGCGCACACGGAGAGGCCGCGACCAGCACGACGAGCGCGCGGGTGATCCACACCTCCGGGTCCCCCAGAAGCGAACCGATGATCGCGACGAGCGCCGCGAGGATCAGAACGCCGGGCACCAGTGGGCGGGCGATCCTGTCCGCCAGACGGGCACGCTCGCCCTTGTCGGTCTGCGCTTTCTCGACCAGCTCCACGATCGTCGTGAGCGAGTTATCGGTGCCCGCAGCCGTCGTCTCGACTTCCAGCGCGCCGGCACTGTTGATCGCACCGGCCGACACAACATCGCCAGGCTCGACCTCGACCGGGATCGACTCCCCGGTGATCGCCGATGTGTCCAGGTTGGAGCGCCCGGATCGGACGATCCCATCGGTCGCGATCCGCTCACCCGGGCGGACCACCATGACCTGGCCAACCGTCAACTCTCTCGCCGGTACCTGCGCGGAGACACCGCCCTGCAGCACCGTCGCTGTCTCCGGCACGAGCTTCAGCAGTGCCCTTAGCCCGCCGCGGGCGCGGTCCATCGCCTTGTCCTCGAGCGCCTCAGCGATCGAGTACAAGAACGCCAGAGCTGCAGCCTCCTCCACGTACCCGAGGATGACTGCGCCGATCGCGCTGATCGTCATCAGCAACCCGATGCCGAGCTTGCCCTTGAATAGTTTCCGGATCGCGCCCGGCGTGAACGTCGACGCGCCCAGCAGTAGTCCGACCCAGAACAGCACCAACGCCGGGATCTCTAAGCCGGACCACTCGAGGATCAGACCCCCCAGGAACGCGACACCCGAGAAGATCGGCACCATGATCCCGCGGTCTTTCCACCAGGGCCGCTCAGCCTCTTCGTGTTCCTCTCCCGCCGTGGCGGCAGGCTCATGCTCGCAACCACACGCCTCGCTCACGCGCCAGCCCCCGCTCCGCAGCAGCCCGCCACCGTGCACGCCGAGTCCACGCACGGGGCGTGCACGTCGACAGCCAGCGTCACGTCCACCAGTGCGACGAGGGCAGCAGCTAGGTGCGGGTCGGCGATTTCGTATCGGGTCTGACGGCCCTCCGGCTCGGCAACGACGATGCCGCAATCGCGCAGGCAGGTGAGGTGGTTCGACACGTTCGAGCGCGTCAGCTCCAGTTCGCGCGAGAGCACAGCGGGATAGCTCGGTCCGTCGAGCAACGTCATTAAGATCCGGGAACGGGTCGGATCAGCCATGGCCCGGCCGAGTCGGTTCATCACATCAAGACGGGAAGCAATGGTCAGCATGCACTGAACTATACAGTGACCGCTGACTGGTTATCAATTCGATCGAATGTTATGGCGTTCTGTTCGTCGCCGCGTCAACCAGTCGTGAGGTGCGCGATCCTGCTGTGGTGGACGACGCCGCATGCCGCCGGGCGCTCGATAGCGATCGTCCCGCGAAACTGCAGCCGGAGGCTGTCGTTCGGGAATAGGCCGGTGCCTGTTGAGTTACATACCCCCAGGGGGTATGTTGTGGGTATGAACGGTTACACCGACAACAAGGCGGATCTGCGCAAGCGATTGAGTCGGGTTGAGGGTCAGGTGCGAGGTATCTCGCGGATGGTCGATGAGGACAAGTACTGCATCGACATCCTGACGCAGGTCGCTGCGGCCACGAAGGCGCTCGAAACGGTGGCCTTGTCGCTCCTGGGTGACCATCTGAGCCATTGCGTCGCTCAGGCAAGCGCTGAGGGTGGCGAGGTTGCGGCGGAGAAGGTCCGCGAAGCTAACGACGCCATCGCTCGCCTGGTCCGTTCATAACCACACGTCTAACGATCTGGAGAAATTCACTATGACTGACCGCATCGAACTCGGACTGAAGGACGCAAACGCTGGTTGCGCATGCTGCGCAGCCCCATCGAACATCGAGGCATCCACTCCTGTGGCGGCCCCGGTCTCGGAAGAGGTACTGGTCACGGGAATGACGTGCTCGCACTGTGTGTCGAGCGTTAGTGAGGAACTGAGCGCGCTTGACGGTGTCGCGTTCGTCGCTGTCGACCTGAACGCCGGCGGCTCGTCCCGCGTGACGATCCACAGCGCAGCCCCTGTCGATCCCGCTGCCGTGAGGGCTGCGGTCGAAGAGGCCGGTTACAGCCTCGCGACCAGCCAGGCCTGATTCACTTATCCGTCCGCACCCGGCTCGACCCCGGGCGCATCGAACAAGGAGTTCTGATGAGCCAGCACGACGAGCACACCCATCACATCGCACACGAGAATCCCGGCACCGCGCCGACGGCGCAGCATGACCACGCGGCGATGAGCCACGACCACGGCGCTCCTCAAGGTCACGCGGGCCACGGCGGTCACGCGGGCCACGGCGATCACGTGGGCCAGTTCCGGCGGTTGTTCTGGATCATGCTGGTCCTTGCGGTCCCGGTTGTCGGGTTCTCGGGGATGTTCTCGATGCTGCTCGGGTACCCGTTGCCGGAAGCCGCCTGGGTTGGGTGGGTGTCCCCGGTTCTCGGGACGGTCATGTACATCTGGGGTGGGGCCCCGTTCCTCACCGGCGCGGTGAGTGAACTTCGTGCCCGCAAGCCCGGAATGATGCTCCTGATCGCCCTCGCGATCACGGTCGCGTTCCTCGCATCCTGGGGCGCGAGCCTCGGCCTCCTCCATCATGAGCTGGACTTCTGGTGGGAGCTGGCGCTGCTGATCGTGATCATGCTGCTCGGCCACTGGATCGAGATGCGCTCCCTCGCACAGACCACCTCAGCACTGGATTCCCTCGCTGCACTGCTGCCCGACGAGGCGGAAAAGATCGAAGGCGACACGACCGTGACGGTCGCCCCGTCCGATCTGCTGGTGGGTGACGTGGTGGTGGTGCGCCCAGGCGGGCGGGTGCCCGCTGACGGGCGGATCGTGCAGGGCTCGGCCAGCATGGACGAGTCGATGATCACCGGCGAGTCCCGGCCCGTGCGCCGCAGCGACGGCGACCAGGTCATCGCCGGCACCGTCGCCACCGATTCCGGGGTGCGGGTCGAGATCACCGCGATCGGCGACGACACCGCTCTCGCGGGGATCCAAAAGCTGGTGACCGAAGCGCAGAATTCATCCTCGCGCGCGCAGCGGCTCGCAGACAAGGCCGCCGGGTGGCTGTTCTGGTTCGCGCTCGGCGCCGCCGCGATCACCGCCATCGTCTGGACGATCGTCGGCATGCCCGACGCCGCCGTGATCCGCACGATCACCGTGCTGGTGATCGCCTGCCCGCACGCGCTCGGTCTGGCGATCCCGCTCGTCGTGTCGATCGCCACCGAGCGTGCCGCTCGCGGAGGCGTGCTGATCAAGGACCGTCTCGCGCTGGAGAGCATGCGCACCGTCGACACCGTCCTGTTCGACAAGACCGGCACGCTCACCAAGGGCACCCCCGCCGTGACCGCGATCGACCCCGTCTCCGGGACCGACCCTGACCAGCTGCTGGCCTGGGCCGCGGCCGCGGAAGCAGACTCCGAACACCCCCTCGCCCGCGCGATCGTCAACGCGGCGAAAGAGAAGACCCTCACGGTCCCCTCGTCAGCCGATTTCGAATCGTCCCCGGCGGTCGGGGTCCGTGCACGTGTCGATGGGCGCGTGGTGCAGGTCGGTGGCCCGTACATGCTCGAGCAGGAACACGCCTCCGAGCTACCGGTCGCCGACGAGTGGCGCCGTGAGGGTGCGATCATCCTCCACGTGCTCGTCGACGGACAGGTCGCGGGTGCCCTGCGCTTGGCGGATGAGATCCGCTCGGAGTCGCGTCACGCCGTCGAGGCCCTCCACGAGCGTGGCGTGCAGGTGGTCATGATCACCGGTGACGCCGACGCGGTCGCAGCCTCCGTCGCGGGCGAGCTCGGCATCGACCGGTACTTCGCCGGGGTCCGACCCGAAGACAAGGCCTCGAAGGTGAAAGAGCTGCAAGGCGAAGGGCGCAAGGTCGCGATGGTCGGAGACGGTGTCAACGACGCCCCCGCGCTCGCGCAGGCCGACGTCGGCATCGCCATCGGCGCCGGGACGGATGTTGCGATCGCGTCCGCGGGCGTCATCCTCGCCAGCGACGACCCCCGGTCGGTGCTCTCGGTGATCGAACTGTCGCGGGCCAGCTACCGGAAGATGAAGCAGAACCTCTGGTGGGCCGCCGGCTACAACCTGCTCTCCGTCCCCCTCGCCGCCGGAGTGCTCGCCCCGATCGGGTTCGTGCTCCCGATGTCCGTGGGCGCGCTGCTGATGTCCCTGTCAACCATCGTCGTCGCGCTCAACGCGCAGCTGCTGCGCCGACTGGATCTGCGCCCGGACGCCGTGGCCGGTAAGTAGCGAGAAACAGTTAGGTCGACGGACGTAGGCTGGGGCGAACGGGAGGTGAGTATGTCGCTGATCAAGGTCTCACAACAGGTGCGCGGACCGCGCACGCTCACCCACACCGCCCTGGCCGTCCTCGCGATCGCCGTGGGCATTATCGCCGGCCTACTGGCGATGCACTCCTTCAACTCGCATGCGACGGCCGCCGGTCACCATGACACCGTCACCGTCAGCACTCAGGCCGAAGTATCCGCCCATCACCCCGACGCCTCCGCGACCGCCCTCGTGCCAGCCGCGCCGACACAGGAGGCGGGATGCGCGACGTGTGGGGCCGGAGATTCGATGACGTGGATGGCGTGCGTCCTCGCGCTCCTGGTGGCCACCATCCTTCTCAGGCGGATCGGGCTCGGCTGGCGGCACACCCTCTTGGTTGCGACCCGCGCGCCCGCGACAACACGCGGGCCCGCCCGCGCTCACGCCCTTCCCCCGCCTCCATCTCTCACGGTTCTCTGCATCAGTCGCACGTGATCACGCGCTAGCCCGCTCTGGCGGGCAACGCACACTCGGGCACCGGCAGCCGCCGGGCCCCATCACTGACCCTTGGAGAACCCTCATGAAGATTCGACCCGCGGCGATCGCCGCACTCACCCTCACCGCACTGCTCGCCCTCGCCGGCTGCGCGGGAACCACCGGATCCGACAACGGCATGGAAGGCATGGACCACGGCGGCAGCTCGTCCGCGCCCGCAGAGACAGCAGATGCGAATGACGCCGACATCATGTTCGCCAGCATGATGAAGGAACACCACGCACAGGCCATCGAGATGTCCGACGTCCTCCTCAGCAAGGACGGCGTTGACGAGCGCGTCGTCTCTCTCGCCGAAGAAATCAAAGCCGCTCAGGAGCCCGAGATCCAGCAGATGGACCAGTGGCTCGAAGACTGGGGCGCGGAGATGGACAGCATGGAGGGCATGGATCACGGCAGCGGCATGATGTCCGAAGAGGACATGCAGGCCCTCGAAGATGCCGCCGGTCCCGATGCGGGGCGTCTGTTCCTCGAGCAGATGATCCAGCACCACGAGGGTGCCGTCGACATGGCGCAAGACGAAGTCGACAACGGTCAGAACAGCGACGCCGTCGCACTGGCCGAGACCATCATCGACACGCAAACGGAAGAGATCGCCACCATGAAGGAGATCCTCGCAACTCCGTGATCCACGGGTGGGGTGCGGGACTCCCGCACCCCACCCATAGATCTGTTTGCGGACACCATCATGCGAACCCTCAAGAACTTCACCCTGCCTACTTCCCGCCTGCGACGTCGCGGAGCACTCACGATCGCTACGACAATCGCGGCCAGCATCGTGCTCGCCGGGTGCACAGCACCTGCCGAGCCGACCACCGGACACGACCACGCCACCACCATCGAACACGTCCACGCGATCGTGCCTGACCCCTCAGGAGACGGCTACCTACTGGGCGCCCACGACGGGATCTACACGGCCACGCTTGACGGCGAAATTGGCGACCGCGTCCAGAACACCGACTTTGACGCGATGGGCCTCACCGCCATCGGGGATACCCTCATCGCGTCTGGACACCCCGGGCGAACGACTGCCCCCGAACTCGGTTCCCCCAACCTCGGAATCATCCGAAGCGACGACAGCGCCCGATCCTGGTCACCGGTCTCGCTCACCGGAGAGAAGGACTTCCACGCTCTCGCCGCCGGCCCGGACGAGAGCCTGTACGGGCTTGCGTCAGACTCCATCGAACTGCTCCGCAGCGACGACACCGGACAGACATGGTCGCCCGCCGGGGAAGTCGTCGCGGTCAACCTCGCCATCGACGCCGCAGGGCAACTGTTCGCCGCCACACCCGACGGGCTGCAAGTCAGCGCGGATGAGGGCGCCACGTTCACCACCGTGAACGATGCACCGCTGCTCTACCTCCTCGCCGCTTCACCCGATAGCAAGCGCCTCGTCGGTGTCGGCAACGGCGGACAGATCTGGGTCAGACCCGCATCAGGCGCGGAGTGGGTTCCCGCCGGCACAACCCACGGCTCCGCACAAGCGATCACCATCACGAACGGCGGCGACATCTTGGTCTTCGATCAGAGCGGACTCACTGCGCTGCCCCGCTAGGCCGCCCCGAACGGTCACAATCTTTCCCGGGTTCGGATCGCAGCAACGACTTGGGCTGAGGTAGCCGATCCCAGGGGTTACTTACACCAAAGTGCTCGTCCGAGTTTGGCGCTCCCATGCCTGCGTTGCGAGCTGCACGGCGTCCCATGGGGAGCCGAGCGGGGGCGTGCAGGAGAGGTCGAGGTCACTCATCGTTGCGACGGTCATGCCGTGGTGCAGAGCCGTGGCGTAGGTGTCGACGCGCTTGGAGATCTCCGCACCGCGGGTGCCGACGAGCTGCGCGCCGAGCAGCAGACCCCTTTTGTTCCCCTGTGCGCGTGCGGTCGGGTGGCGTTGTCCCTGTACTTGCTGCATGGCGGCCTCATCGCGCTCTGGAGTAACGCGTATGGCCGCTCTGCAGAGAACTTCTACTTGGGCTGGCTGGTGATCGTTCCGGGCATGATCGTGGTGGGTTGGCTGTGGTGGCGCTTCGCCGGAACTGGCCCAGTTGAATGGGCGATGGGCTGGCTCAGCGGACGTCCCAAGACTTCCTCGTTTCGCCGGTAGAACCAGCGCGTGGCTCACGAGTTCGCAAGGAATCTTGATTGGTGGGGCTGGTAGCATCCTGAGGTCATGGTCGTCTACGGTCGCACTCGCAACTGCGCCAGCCGCGCCGACGATTTCCTGATAACGAAGATCATTACAGCCCTCGGGCTGGCGCTTCTTCTCGTTGTCGGAGCATGGCCGGGCGGCCACCGTGACGCGACGGACGCGACTCCGTATGTGAGCACGACATCCTCGTCGTCACTAGGAACGCCTTCCGCCGGCCATGTCTCGGCGGGTTCGGGTGAAAGCGTTGCCGGCGCGACCGCCGAACAATTCGTGACCGGGGACACAGCAAACGACATCATGATCGGTGTTGCCGGGTGCCTCTTGGGTATCATCTGCTGCTTCTTGGTGCTCATCGTCACGCGGACCTTCCTCCGTCACGTCCCCTCTTCTCGCATTCGCGAACGTTTGCCGCGCGCACCATCACTGGCGGCCATGACGGGGCGCCTGTTCGCATTGCCTCCTTCTCTCACACAGCTTTCTCTGTCGCGGACCTGACCCTGGCGGCGCCATCTTTTCGATGGCGCTCCACTGGTCGTCCTCGTTCGTTGTGTGTGTTTGGAGTGTCTATGAAATCTTCCGTGAAAGCGGTACTTGTCACCGTGGCTTTTGCCGTGGTGTTGCTGGTCGTCGCGCTGGTCTTCGTCCTCATCAATCAGAATCAAGCTGCCGCACCCGAGACGGGGCCCGCTGATGGTCCACAGGTCGTCCGTGAGAACTCGCATGTCCTCGATGACGGAGGGGAAGGGGCGGTGACGGTTGTCGAGTTCCTCGATTTCGAGTGCGAGGCCTGCGGTGCTTTCTATCCCCTCGTCGAGGATCTCCGCGGCAAGTTCGATGGCGAGATCACTTACGTGATCCGCTACTTCCCGCTGCCGGGTCACCTCAACTCGAAGAACGCCGCGATCGCTGCCGAAGCCGCAGCGCAGCAGGGCCGCCTCGAAGACATGTATCACCGCCTGTTCGAGACGCAGCCTCAATGGGGTGAGGCTCAAGAGTCGCGGGCGGACCTGTTCCGGGGGTTTGCGGAGGAACTCGGATTGGACATGGCCGCGTTCGATGAGGCTGTCGCTGATCCTGCGACAGCAGAACGGGTTCAATTTGATCTAGACGAGGGTGAGCAGCTCGGTGTCAGCAGTACCCCCTCGTTCTTCATCGATGGGGAGCCTGTCGTACTGGAGACGTGGACCGATCTGGAGGACAGCATTGAAGCCGCGGTGAACGGTGCTGAATGATGGCGCATTCGCTATCGCACCGTCGCGTCATCATCGTTGGCGCCGGGCACTCCGGATTGGCGACAGCCGCCGCGCTCAGGTCCTCCGGGTTTGAGCCACAGAAAGACTTCGTGATCATCGATTCTGCACCCCCCGGTCAACGAAGCTGGGTCACACGGCGGCAGTCGATGAAACTACGCAGTGCGGCACGCCACAGTGTCGTCCGCGGGTTCCCTTTCCCGGGCGATGAAGACCGTCATCCGAGTGCGGATGAGATGTCCGACTACCTGTCTTCGGTGGAGAAAGCCATCGGTGTGAAAACCGTGTGGAGCACACGAGCTCTTGGAGTCAACCGGTTGGGCGACGGATCCACGCTGCATCTGTCGACCTCCGCCGGGGAAGTGCAAACCCGAAATGTGGTCTGCGCAACGGGAGCTGCCGCCGTGCCGCGCATACCGGGGTGGCGCCAGGAACAAGCAGTACCCGGTTTTGTGCTGCATTCCAGCCAGTACCTCTACCCCGCGCAGGTACCCCCCGGCCCCGTGTTGGTTGTTGGCGGCGGATACAGCGGAGTGGAGATTGCTGAGGAACTCGCGTCCTCCCACGACGTCACCCTCTCCACTCGAGCGGAACCCTCACGAGTATCAGAGCGGCCCATCTGGTCAAGGCTGCGGCGTAAGGGTCCGATGTCCGAGGCACGCCCCCGCGTAGCTTCGACAGACGTCACTCATGCCGCCGCCGTAACGGAGATTCGCGGAGACACCGTGATGTTCGCCGATGGGGCGTCCATGAAGCCGTATTCCGTGGTCCTTGCGACCGGATACAGGCCGGCAGACACATGGCTGCCCGATTCGGAGCCGCCCGGGCAGCCATTGCACGTCAGTGCACGCATCCCCGGACTGTTCACTGTTGGCATGCCGCGATACTCCCGCGCGGACGCTGACACCCTCGCTGGGGCGAGTCGCGATGCGGCGACCGTCGCCCGGCTCATCGTTGGACGGCCGTAAAGGAGCACCATGACAGAAACAGGGCACAGTCACGGTATTGGTGACGCCACTCCCCGCAATCGCCTGGTCATCGCGTTCGCGATCACCTCCTCGGTCTTCATCGTCGAAGTGATCGGCGCGATCATCACAGGTAGCCTCGCACTGCTCGTTGATGCTGCACACATGCTCACCGATGTCATCGGGTTGGCGATGGCCGTCACCGCTGCGCATCTGATGAACCGTCCCCCGACTCCCAAATACACCTTCGGTCTTCAACGCACGGAGGTGCTCGGTGCGCTCGCTCAAGCAGCTCTGCTGCTCGGAGTGGGCATCTTCGCGCTCGTGGAAGGCGTACGGCGGCTGTTCGAGCCCCCTGAGATCGCTTCGGGAAGTCTGCTGTTCTTCGGCATCGTCGGTCTCGTCGCCAACATCGCCTCCATGCTCGTATTGTTCAGCGGCCGCGGACGCAATCTCAACATGCGCGCCGCGTTCCTCGAGGTCGTCAATGATGCCCTCGGTTCCGTCGGCGTCATCGCCAGCGCCATCCTCATCGCCGTTTTCGGTTGGTATCAGGCGGACGCCGTCGCGGGCGTCTTGATCGCGCTGCTCATCATTCCCCGCACCCTCATCCTGTTGCGAGCATCCGGCCGGGTGTTGATGGAGTCCACACCCGCCGGCCTCGACCTCGAGGACGTCCGCCGCCACATCCTTGCCCTTCCGCACGTGGTCGCTGTGCACGACCTCCACGCGACCCAGGTCTCGACCGACCTCCCCACGCTCACCGCCCACGTCGTGGTCGATGACACCGTCACGATGGAAGCTTCCGCCGCACTGCTGACATCACTTCAGCAATGCGTCAGCGAACATTTCGCCGTGAGCATCGAACACTCCACCTTCCAGATCGAACCCGAATCCCACCCCGGAGAGCACGACACCCATGCATAAACGCCTCTCGGCACGCACCACTGCCGTCCTCACCACCCTGTTGTTGTCGGCATCCGTCGTACTTGGGACTGCATCTCCGGCCGCCGCTCATGACGACTTCGTTTCGTCGTACCCCACCGCCGACTCGACCATCAACGGCTCCCCCGACGAGATCTCTCTGATGTTCAACGGAACCCTCACCGGTGGTGACGACGCAACGGTCGTCGAGGTTATCGATGACAGCGGAGCAAACGTCGCCGTCGACCCGCCAACGGTGAGCGGTGACTCGATCACCCAACATCTCTCCCCCGACGCCGCAACCGGCATCTTCACCGTCCGCTGGAAGACCGTCTCCGCCGACGGACACCCGATCAGCGGAGAGTATGTGTACACCGTCACGCCCGCGACGGACACGGAACCCAGCACTGCGACCACAAGCCCCACCCCTGAAACCTCCCCAACCGAGGAGCCGGAACCGGCCCGACCCGCGCAAACATACGGTGGCACGGCATCCGGCGGCGGTGCTTTCGAACTGCTGCCCCTGTTCTTCCTCTCGGGTCTGGCACTGATTCTGGGGATCGGCGTCGTGGGAGTAGTTATGGCCGGGCGCCGGCGTCACCAGCGCGACCGCGCACAGGCCGCCAAGGATGCCGCAGCTACGGAGAAAGACGCCGATGCGTGATCGAGTCCGCCGGTCGGCCGTGATGCTCATCGTCGCCGCCATCGTCATCCTGATCGATCAAGGCACCAAGACTCTTGCTCTGAACACGTTGCGGCAAGATGCGCGTATACCGCTGATCGGTGACTGGCTCGGTCTTCAACTGGCCTTCAACCCCGGGGCGATCTTCTCGCTCGGGGAAGGCTCCACATGGGTCATCACCGTCATCGGGGTCGCTGTCACCGCAGTCCTCATCGGTGCCGCCACCCGAGCCCGGAACGTGTGGTCGGCGGTTGGTTTCGGTTTCATCGTGGGCGGTGCGATCGGAAACCTCATCGATCGCTTATTCTCGCCGCCCGCGTTCGGGATCGGGCACGTCACCGACTTCCTCGCCTACGGAAACCTGTTCATCGGCAACCTCGCCGATGTAGCTCTCGGCATAGGTGCCGTATTCCTCATCGTCGCGGGTCTGCGCACAAGCCGTCGCCGACCAGACCCCGATCCCGATCCCGTCGACCCTGTACCCGCCGAAGAAACGGTTCACCCATGAGTCCCAAAGAACGCGTTCCCTCCACTTACCAGCGGAACGCCCTCGCCCCCAGCCTCGTCGCGGCCGCGATCCTGTTCCTTGCCCCGGCGCTCTTTGAGGCGAACTGGGCACCGCTCGTCCTCTTCATCGCCTCAATTTTCGGGCTGATCGTCGCGTGGTTTGCGCTGCAGGCACGCCACTGGTGGTGGATCCCGGTCTTCTTTGCGATCGCCGTGCTCTGGAATCCGGTGATGCCATTCCCCTTCTCCGGAGTTGTGTGGACCACAGCACAGCCCATCGCGGCCGTGGTGTTCCTGGCAGCGGGTGCGACGATCAAGGTGATCCGGAAGTGAGCGGCGTGAGCTTCGTGTCACGACTATGCGTGTGAGCAACGAGATCCCCGACAGTTCCCCGTCTCTGCAGACATTCCTCGCACCGGCCGACATTCCGCTTCCGGTGCTACCCATCGTCGCGGGGATTCTCGCTGCGCTGTATCTCGTCGGAGCGATCCGATTGTGGACGCACGGGCGTCGTTGGCCTGTGTGGCGGACGGTCAGCTTTCTGCTCGGGTGCATTCTCCTCGCGGCGGTCACCGGTCTGGGCGTTGAAACGTATGGCCAGGCGCTGGTGTCCGTTTTCATGTTCCAGCAGCTCACTCTGATGATGATGGTGCCGCCGCTGCTGGTCCTCGGCTCACCCGGAACCCTTCTTCTGCGAGCAACACCGCATCACGGAGCGGGACGGGTAGTCCTGAAAACAGCGCACGGCGCTCTTCGAAACCCCGCCGCGAAGTGGGTGCTCAGTCCGTGGGCCACTGTCCCGCTCTACCTGTTCGCGTTCTACGGCATCTACCTTGCGGGTGCTGCCGATGTCATCCTCACCGCGCCCGGAGGTCACGTCGCGCTCGAGGTCGGATTCCTTCTCGCCGGCATGCTGTTCACCATCCCCATCCTGTCCTCCGATCCTCTGCCGGTCAGGTTGGGTCATGGTGCGCGTGCACTGGACGTGTTTGCTGAAGCCGCGCTGCACGCGTTCTTCGGGGTGTTCCTCATGATGGCCAGTACGATCCTGGTCGGCTCATTCGTCGCCCCCACAGAGGCGCTGGGCATCGATCCCCTCGCCGACCAGCAGCTAGCCGGCGCTCTGGCATGGTCCTACGGTGAAGCCCCGACCGTGCTGATGCTGATCTACGTGATGCATCGTTGGTTCCGCAGCGACACCGCTCGTGCTGCCGCGGACGACCGGTACGCCGACGTGCACGGGAACACCGACCTCGACACGTACAACGCCTACCTCAAAAAACTGAGCTCTCATGACCGTGACCGCTGACCCGTTAGTGAGAAACGCCCTCTCCGGCCGAACAAGGCGCGGTAACCCCAGAGAGCACGATGCGCGCCTGTCAGCTGCGGTGCCCTTCCCCGTAGCGATTGTCGCGTCCGCCATCGCAGGAGGAATGCTGGATCTCGGCTACCCCGCATACGGGTGGTGGCCTGCAACGTTCGTGAGCGTAACCATCGGGCTGTGGACGCTCCGCGGACGTTCTCTCCCCAGGGCGTTCCTGATCTCCCACGTCTACGGCGCGGCCTTCTACTTCACCCACTTGGTATGGGTGTCACGGTTTCTGGGCCCCATCCCGTGGGTCGCGCTGGCTGGCTTGGAATCCCTGCTGTTCGGTGCCGGCGGCGCGCTGATCGCACTCGCCTATCGTGTCGCCACCACCCGGGCGCGACACGGGTATCGCGCGATCACTCCCGTGCTCGTCGCCGGGGTGTGGGTGCTGCGAGAAACGCTGATGGGGAGTACGCCGTACACCGGTTTCCCGTGGGCGCGCGTCGGTTTCAGCCTCGCCGAGAGCCCGCTCGCGGAGGCCGCTTCATGGGTGGGGACCACCGGGCTGTCCTTCCTGACGGTTCTCGTCTGCGCGAGCATCGTGGAGGCCCTCATCCTCCGCCGATGGGAGCCAGCAGCAGCAGCGGCGGTCATCGTCGTTGCCGCGACAGCCGTCCCTCTGTTCCCCACCGAGCAAGCGGGAATGATGCGCGTCGGATGGGTGCAGGGCAACGGCCCTAGCGGCTACTTCGACACCAGGACAACAGGTGACATCATGCGCGCGCAGGAAGAAGCGACCGCTCCTCTTCTGGACCGTGAGATGGACCTTCTCGTCTGGCCAGAAGGGGCCGTTGACGCAGATCCCCTGCGCGATGTCGCCGTCGCAGGCCGCCTTGATCGACTCGTGCAGGGTGCTGGCGCTCCGGCACTGGTGAATGCGGCGACCACTCGTGGAGCCGATACGTTCAACACCTCGATGCTGTGGACCAGCGCCGGGCCGCAGCAGCTCCACGACAAGGCCAACCCCGTCCCTTTCGGCGAATACGTTCCGGACCGTTGGTTTTACGAAGCGATCGCCCCCGACCTCATCGGATTGATACAACGCGAGTACACGCCCGGCTCCAACACACCCCTCGTGAACGTTGGCGATGTGCCCATCGGTCTGGCGATCTGTTTCGACGTCATCTACGACGACGTCATCCACCAAAGCGCGGCCTCTGGCGCGCAGATGTTCGTGTTTCAAACCAACAACGCGGACTTCAGAGGCACCGACGAGAACCTCCAACAGCTGGCCATCGCCCGCATGCGCGCGATCGAAACAGGGAGAACTGCCGTGAACGTCTCCACCACCGGGACCAGTCAAGTCATCGGCCGCGATGGACAGGTGTTGGCTCAGGTTGCGGTGGACACGACCGCGGCGAAGATCACCGAGGTCCCTCTCCGCACCGGCACGACCCTCGCCGTCGTGCTGATGCCGTGGCTCGACTGGACACTCAGTATCGGAACCGTACTAGCGCTGCTCATCATGTCGATCCGACAGCGGCGGTCGCATGCTGACGCCCAAGAAGACGGATGGATGAAGTTGTGAAGCTCAAGATTCTGACCTCTGTCGCGGCACTGTGCGCACTGCTTCTACTCAGCAGCTGCGCACCCACCGTCCACCTCGAGCCCGCAGCAAACGCGAATGACCCGCTGTGCGCAGAGGTCACCGTGCGACTACCGGACTCGATTGGCGACCAGGCTCGCGTGTGGACGGACGCTCAGGCCACCGCAGCATGGGGCACCCCCAGTAGCGTGCTCCTCACCTGCGGGTTGGAACCCCCGGCCCCCACCACGCTGCAATGTGTCAGCTTGGGGGGCGTCGACTGGATCGTCGACGAGGAGGAGACCCCGAATCTGCGGCTCACAACCTACGGCCGGGAGCCGGCTGCCCAGGTGTACGTAGACACGACCACCCTGTCGGCGGACGCGGTTCTTGAATCTCTCGCCGGGGCGATCCAGCAGCTCCCCAAGACCGGTGAATGCACGGCACCTGTGACGGAAGACCCGGACGCTCCTGGCACTGGGACGGGAGATACCACTCCATGAATCCCGTCGTTCTCCGGATCGTTGGACCAACGATTCTCGTTGTCGCCGCACTCATCGCTGTGGTGGTCGGGCTCGCAATCGGTGGAGGAGCTGCACCGAGACTCACCAGTGACCCTGGAGCGCTCGTGCGATGGGGACTCCCAGCCGCGAAGCTGTTCGTCAATCTTTCCGGTGCGGCGATGCTCGGGCCCCTGGTGCTGGCGGTGTTCGCTCTCCCCTCAGGGGGGAAACCCTTCATCGTCGCGCTAAATATTGCCTCTGCCGGCGCCGCGACCCTCACCATCACCAGCGGGGTGGTGGCTTTTCTCACCTTCCTGTCGTCATTCAATCCGCAAGTGAGCTTGGGCGCCGAGTTCGGTGCGCAGCTCGGCCGCTTTCTCCTCGACACGGAGCTGGGACGATCATGGCTTATCACCGCGATCCTCGCCTCAGTCGTGACAGTCCTCGCATTCGCTGTGCGCAGCTATGGGGCGGTGCTGTTCACGACCGTGCTTGCGGTCATCAGCCTGATACCCATGGCCACCCAGGGCCATTCGGGTGAGCTCGCCAACCACGATCCCGCGGTCATGTCCCTCGTCCTGCATGTCATTTCAGCGGCAATATGGCTCGGGGGTCTCATCCTGCTCGTCGTCGTGCGACCGATTAGCTCTCCGCACGAACTCGAAAGTGTGCTCCGCCGGTACTCTACGGTGGCGCTCATCGCGTTCCTCGGCGTCGCCATCTCGGGATACGCGCGGACGCTCACTGCCCTCGGACGGTGGGAGGACCTGGCCTCACCGTACGGCCTCATCCTCTGCACAAAGATCGGCGCGCTTCTGATCATGGGCATCCTGGGTGCCGCCTACCGCCGTCGACTCATCGCGAAAGCCAGCGAGGGCCGTGGCGCCTTCTGGATGATCGTGTGTGTCGAACTTGGTTTCATGGGTATCGCGAGCGGGGCCGCCGCAGCTCTCGCCCGCACCGCCGCCCCCGCCGATACGGTCACACTCCCGCAGACCACCGCCGCGGAGATCCTCACCGACGCACCTGTCCCGATCGAAATCACCCTGCAGAGATGGTTCACGGCTTGGAGCCCCGACCTCCTCTGGGTGCTCGTCGCGGGTTTCGGAATCTTCTTCTACCTCGTCGGCGTCCAACGCGCACGGCGCCGCGGGTATCCGTGGCCAGCCAGGCGGACGATCAGCTGGATTGCGGGGATGGGGGTGCTTCTGTGGACGACCAGTGGACCGCTCGCCGCCTACGACGACGCGCTCATCAGTCTGCGATTCCTCTCCTTCGCTCTCCTCAGTCTCGCAATCCCCCTGCTCCTTGTCTTCGCGGCGCCCGTCACCCTCGCAACCTTGGTCACCCATCCACGGGACGATGGAAGCCGAGGACCGCGGGAATGGCTTCTCTGGGCCGCCCACAGCCCGCTGGCACGGTTTACTCTGCGCCCCGTCGTCGCGGCGTCTCTTTTCGCCACATCGCTGTGGTTGATCCACTACTCCGACCTGTTCCGATGGTCGCTCTACGACCAGCTCGGAGCGGAATGGATGATCAGCCAGCTCCTCGTCACCGGGTGCCTCTTCGCACGATCGATCGCCCTAGATGCGTCCACGACCCCCGAGGGGCGGTGGCGTTTCGCCTCACTCATTGCGCTCACAGGCGTGGCCGCCTTCTTCGGCATCGCCACGATCACCCGCGCCGACCTCATCGTCGCGGAGTGGTTTGGCGCCATGGGGCGGACGTGGGGACCCACCCCCCTCCAGGACCAGGCCCTCGCCGGAGGCGCCACCTTGATGATCGCGGGAACGCTCGCAATCCTCACCGGCATCTCCGTCCTCCACACGAAACGCAACAACCGACCTACCGGTAGCACCCCCGTGCCCGCCGTACGAAAGGACCCACACCTGTGACCTCCACCCACCGCACCCGCTGGCTCGCCAGCACACTTCTTGCCCTCATCACACTGGGAATCTTGGCTACACCTGCCCCCGCTGCTCTCGCGCACGACAACCTCCTGGACACCGTGCCCGGGGCAGACGAAACCGTCGCCCAACTTGACGACGTCGCTCTCACGTTCAGCGGGGAACTCATTGACTTCAGCCAGGCCAGCTTCGCCCAAGTGCAAGGACCCGACGGCCTCTTCTACGAATCCAGCTGCTCCACCATCGACCGCAATATCCTCACCACCCCGGTCGCACTCGGAGAACCGGGCGTCTACACCGTGCTGTGGAACGCCGTCTCCAGCGACGGTCACCCCATCTCCGAGAGCTTCACGTTCACGTACGCTCCCACCGGCAGCGAGCCAGGGCTGGGATGGGACAAACCAGCATGCGGGAACGAACAATCACGGATCCAACCGGCAAAGGCGTTGCCCTCCACCGCGCCAACCACCGAACCTCCAGCGGCCGACACCCCTCCCCCGGCGGCATCCGCAGGCGAGAACGAGGTGGCTTCGATCGCGATCCCGCTCATCATCGCCGTCACTGTCCTAGGTGCCGCGGTGATCACCGCCACCGCTGTCGTACGGCAAGTGAGGAAGAAGAAACACAACAGGTTGAGCGCCGACGTCCACACGGACACGAAAGAGTGAGCTTCGTGTCAGGGCAGTCGAACTCAAGTTCGCTGCGTCAGATATGGGCCACAGATCAGAGATCATGGGCGAGTCGGCTCTACTTCTTTCCCCACGAACGGACGATAGACCAGACGGCGGGCAATGCGGGCATGGCCAATCTGTGCGCCCCTGGCGGCAGAATCCACGAAGCCGAGCTCGAGGAGAGGGCACAGTGAACGGACGAAGCGTCTCCGCGGCTGCTACGGAGGCGGCTGAAGAATGCGGGTGTGCACCCACGCCCGCCGAACGCGACTCGTTCTGGAAGCTGAGTGTTACTCGACGTGGCGCTTTCGGGCTCGGCGCCCTCGGCGTCGCTGCATTCGCTGCGTTCGGTATCGGCTCCGGCGTTTCAGCTGCGTACGCTGCGTCGTACCCGAGTTGGGACGATGTGCAACGCGCCAAGAACAGCGAAGCTGCCAAGGCTGCCGAGATCACCCGGATCGAAGGGCTGATCCAGTCCTTGACGCAGAAAGTCGCCGAGACTCAGGCTGCCGCCGATACAGCCTCCGACGAATTCTATGCAGCTCAGCAGGAATACTTCGCTGCGATCACGGAAGCCGAGAGCCTGCAGGCGCAAGCGGACGAACAATCAGCGATTGCCGAAGCCTCTGCGCGCAGGGCCGGTCAAGTTGCGACACAGCTGTACCGCAACGGTGGAGACGACTCAGCACTTCAACTGTTCTTCTCCGGTTCCGCGGCCAACGCCGATGAGCTCTTGTCCCGCCTGGGCACCATGGACAAGCTGCTCGAGTACAACCGATCGGTCTACGATGACGCAATCTCCGCGCGCGATACCGCCCAATCGCTCACCGATCAGGCGAAGGTCGCCCGCGACGAACGGGACCGACTGCAGCAGGTCGCAGAGCAGAAGATGATTGCCGCACAAGAAGCGGCCGACGCCGCACAAGCCGCCCTCGACGAGCAGGCCGCGAACCTCGAGACGATGCAGGCGCAGCTCGCCGCCCTGAAAGACACCACCACGCAGACGGTCGCTGGCTATCAGGCGGGTGTGGCCGCGCGCGAGGCCGAAGAGAGAGCCCGTCGCGAACGCGAGGCCGCCGAAGCAGCAGCCAACGGTGGCGGAAACGGTGGCGGGGGAGGCTCCGCCGGAAGCGGCGGGTGGGTTCGGCCACACGGAGGCGGCCGAAGTTCAAGCTACGGTCCTCGGACCCCAATCTGCGGTTCGCAGGGCTGCTCCTCGAGCTACCACTACGGCGCGGACATGGCCAACGGCTGCGGGGCGGCGATCTACGCCGCCAACTCCGGAACCGTGGACTACGCCGGCGCCAACGGCAACTATGGCAACTACGTCCGAATCCAACACGGCGGGGGCGTCAGCACCGGTTACGCGCACATCAAACCCGGTGGCATCGCCGTCGGCCGGGGGCAGTGGGTCAATTCCGGCCAGGTCATCGCCTACGCGGGTGACACTGGACGATCCTTCGGTTGCCATCTGCATTTCGAGGTCTACATCAACGGTGGTTACACCAACCCCGTCCGATTCATGGAAGACCGCGGCGTTTATATCTAAGGCTCCGAAACAGGATCACGAAGTGGCGCCGTCGACATGAGCAGTTGGGTGGAGAGGGCTGCTCCAGTCGTCACTCCCGACATCCCTGCTAGGGATCTCAGAGCGGGAGGATGACGCTGCCCATCACCGCCGTCAGCCGCGACATGATGTCGGTCCACAGCCCGGTCACCATCAGGAGGCCGAGGACGATTAGGAGGATACCGCCGCAGACATTCAGCACCCGGATGTGACGGCGGAGGAACTCGACCGTCTTCGCCGCCCAACCGAACCCGAACGCGACCAACAGAAACGGGATGCCCAGGCCGAGCGAATACGCGAGTCCGAGGAAGCCGGCCCGGACAGGGTCGCCGGCGTTGAACGAAAGCGCGATGATCGCGGCAAGCGTCGGACCCATACACGGTGCCCAGCCGATACCGAGTGCCACTCCAAGTAGCGGCGCCCCGACGACTCCGGCCCGGGAGCCGACGTGGAAGCGGACCTCCCGCTGGGCGAAACTGAACAACCCGAGGAAGACAAGCCCCATCAGGATGATGACGGCGCCGAGGATGCGCGTGACCAGGTCACCCCAGCGCAGGAAGAACACGCCAGCCGTGCCGCCCAGCGCAGTGATGAGAACAAAGACGACACTGAAGCCGAGGATGAACAGAAGCACGCCAACCACGAGCTGACGGCGCTCAGGCGCGACTGCGTTCGTCGCGTCACCCTTCGTCCGCGGCGCGACCGCTCCACCGAGGAAGCCGAGGTAGCCGGGGACCAGTGGGAGCACGCAGGGCGACAAGAACGACACGAGGCCAGCGAGCATCGCCACGGGGACTGCGAGCCAAAGCGCACCGGACCCGATGATGGTGTCGGCGTTCACGGTGTCTCCGCTAGGGCGTCCTTGACGAGCGTCGAAAGGATCGAGGTGCCGTCGATGGGTCCGATGATGCGGGCGGCGACACGGCCCTGTCTGTCGAGCACGAGAGTCGTCGGCGTCGCCTGGATCGGCACAGCCTCGGAGAAAGCGAGTTTCGCCTCGGCCGTGGTCACGTCGATCAGGCTCGGGTAGGTGATGCCGAACTCGTCAGAGAAAGCTCGGGCAGTGTCGGCCTGGTCGCGGGTGTTGATGCCGATGAAAGCTACATCCTCGCCGCCGTATTCCTGCCAGACGCTTTCGAGATCCTTCGCCTCGATGCGGCACGGCGCGCACCCCGCGTACCAGAAGTTCACCACCGTGACCTTGCCGGCGTTGTCCGCACTGTCGAAATCATCACCAGTTTCAGTAATGCCGCTGAAGTCGACCGGTTCGCTCCGCTCGGCGATCGGGATCTCGACGATCGCGCCGTCGGCGGCCACATACCCGGTGTTCTCACCCTTGAGGAAGGAATCGCTGACGGGATCCGGCGCACACCCGCTCAGACCGATCGCGAACACCGCAGCGAGCATGACTCCGACCGCACCACGAACGGTACGAAAGCGTGGGTCTCGAGGCACATTCGCACTGTACGCAGATCCCCTATGCGTCCGCCGAACCACGCCACCGCACTGTCGAAATCGCTTGCCGCTTCCGACGCTTCTCCAGAGCTAGTTGATGTGTAGGCGACCTCGGCGTTGCTGACACAGGTGTCGGTCCCGGAAGACCGTGTGACAACATCCGCGAGAATCCGCCACCTTTCATGAGAACAGCGACAGGTTTCGTGAGAATGCGACAGGTTTCGTGAGAAACGACAATAGTGGCTGTCCGATCTCACGAAAGTTGTCGGTTGGTGGGCCGCTACTCCCCTCTGCCACGCAAGACGGCGCGCCTAGGCATCGTCAGCGCCGATTCCAGCCGTGCCCCCAACGCTGCCTCCGTCACTTGGGAGCAGAGCGGAAGTGATTGGCCCATTTGGAGCGCTGGCGTGTACATCGAGCGCGGCGACGTACCGCGGTGTGAAATCGCCATCCACGTCGCTGTCATCCCACTCGAATAGCCGTACGCGCAGCGTGTTCGAGAGTCTGCCCATCAGCACGGACAGCGGAAAGGGGCATCTCAGCAGCAGGTCGACCGCCGCGTTGCCATGCCGAGCGGAAAGCTGACGTACGAGTGCCATCGCCTCTGCGGCGATGCTGCCTGCATCGGCCGGGTCGATGAGGCCTCCATTCGCGTACGCAATCGTGGCGCTCGCGACGTACTCGCCGACGTGGTCGTCGAGGAATCGCAGCGGCGCAGCGTCGCTCCGGGTAGGTAGCAGGTCGACGTACGCGACGACTCGCGGACGGCCCCCGACCGTGGACTCAGCATCCACCGCGTCGAAGGTGAGCTGAGGCACTGCGGGCACGGCGGCCTCGGTCGTGCTCGCCCATTCGGCGTCGCGCTGGTCGATGACCGTGATGCTGCCGACGCGTGACGACGGTAGCGCGGCTCCGAGCGCGAACCCGACCGAAAAGTGTCCGCCGCCGGAGATGCGGACATTCCGCGCCCCGGTCGTGACGACTGCGTCCGGAAGAAGCGTGAGGGCTCGCCGCAGGTCGTCGAGACCCTCTGCGCAGGGGAGGCGCTCGTGGGATGAGCGTCGGACCCGCACGTCGAGCTGCGCGCCCGTACGGTCGTATACCTGCCCGATATTGCGGGTTTGAACCGTGAGCTCGAAGTACCCGTTCGCCTCCACGATTGCACGGTGCTGTGCCATGCGGTGCGCGACGGCCGCTCGGACAATCTCGAAGAGCCCGTCATCGGTTACGGGGTTTTGGTTGATCCCTTCCAGTTCGCGACGCACGCGTTCGAGGAGCCTGTCTGGTGCGCTGTAGTCGACCTTGCCCGGTGAGCGCTCAATGGCGTTCGCGACCAGCAGTTGGAATCGATTGTCGCCGCGATTTAGCCTGATGAGTGCGGGCGCCTCAATGGACTTCACAACGGGGCTGTTTGCGATGTCGGGCGTGATGACCACTACGCCGCCGGACAACCTGTCGGCCAGTGCTTGCTCCAGACGGTCCGCGGTATCGCCGGGCGGGAGGTCGTCGACGTCCCGCCACACGGGGATCCCCGCCGCGCGCAGCAACCATCCGAGCGAGGAGACGGTCTTCGTTCCGTCTGACTGTCGGTACGAAAGGAACAGGGGACCTCGGACGTCGATGTCGTCGTCATTGACAGGAATGTTCATGATGCCTCGGTTAACTGGTCGTGTCGGTTTGATGTGCAGGTAGAGGAAGGTCACCGGTTGGAATCATGCGGCAGGGCACGATGCGGGTGCCGCGCGCCATAGACATGTCCAGCGCATAGGTTGTGCCGCGGTGGCGAGCAACCAGCAGCAGTACTGAGCGACGCATCGCCAGAGACGTCGTGCGAGTAGTGAGGAGGTCTGTGCGGCTTGCCGGCACGTCGGCGGGATGGGAATGCCAGTCGCCGATATAGCCGAGACGCGCGTCGGCTCGACGTGCGTCGCGAACCGCACGCTGAGTGACGCCGCGCGGGAGGATGAACTGGGCAGGGCCTCGTCCTGGCGAATCGAACGTCCGGACTTCGGTCACCCAGGGGGAGTCGCCTGCTGTCACGCCAATCAGGATGCCGCCGGTTTCGAGAGGGTGAGAGTGGGCGGCGCTAACCCGCAGCCGTTCCAGGGCCGATTCCGACACGTACACGATCGGCTCCGCGATCATGGCGCCGCCGTAGGGAATCTGTGTTCACCGACGACATCGAACGGTGCTTCGTCGAGGGGGCGGAGTATGGTCACTGCATCTGCGGTGCGCCCAGCCCGGCCGAGCAGGAGGTCGAGGCAGGCCAGCGTTGTTTCGGACGCAGCACGCAGGACGCTTGCCGGAGCCGCATTGTGCACAAGCGCAGTGCAGCCGAGCTCGAGGAACCCGAACGCTTCTGATTCGTCGCCAGGCGGGATGGGTGGAAACTCAGGCGCGGTCCGCTGCATGAGCGGCACATCTTCATCCGTCTGGCGTTGAACGCGGAAAGCGTCGCCGCCGCGTGCGAGAGACGCGCTGATGAGCGGCACGTTCGTCTCATCGCAGGCCGAAGCGATAGCCAGTGTGGCGGCGAAGACCCCTGTGCAGTCAACGACGAGGTCGACGTCGCGCAATAAAGGAACAATGTCGTCCGGCCGAAGCGGAACGTCCTCGTGCATTGTCGGCCTGCACCAGGGCGCGACGTCCTCGATGTAGAGGCTCGTGAACCCTGCTTTCGAGTGCCCGACGGAGTGGGAAAGCAGGATGTGGCGCACCAAGTTGGTGGAGCGCATGCTGTCGTTGTCGTGGAGACGGAGACGTCCGACGCCACTAGTTGCCAACGTGCGCGCAACCTGGCTGCCGAGCGCTCCGACGCCAGCGATGAGGACACGCTTGCCGCGCAACTGAGGAGCGTCGGGTCCCGCACGACGGAGGCGGCTCTCGGTATCCGAGGGGGAGGTGGGATTGGCGAACGCCGCCAGCGTGCCCTCCGCGCCGGTGAAGGTGAGCACGAGCGCCTCGTACTGGTCATACTTTGGCCAAGCTAGGACCGCGAAGTCGTAGCCGCCGCTCGGTTGATTCTCTCTCGCGTCACGTCGCCGCTGGAGACCGTTGTCGAGGTTGCTGCGCTGCCGAGGTGTCAATGCGGCTCGGAAGTCGTCAAGCGAGCGCGGGGTCTCGAGCGCGGCGTCTCGGAAGAAGACCGGCCCTGAGAGCAGGTAGTTCTCGGCGGGCCGCCGGCTGAGTGTCAGCACCCCGTCGGCACGTCCATGGACCACATGGGTCTTTCCGTTGCGTGGCGTGTCGAACAGTGTCGGGATATCCAGTTCGGCAGCGAGGGAGGCGCGCCCGGGGAACATCACCCACGCATCGAGAGCGCGGTCTTCCGGTCGAAAGTCTTGGGCCGCGCTCGCTGCCCAAGCTCCCAGTCGCTCCAAGTACACGCCCCAGGTTTGCGCAACGACCTGCGCCGGGTCATCGTCGGCCCAAAGGCAGATGTATCCCGTGTCGGGCATGACATGGTCAGACACGAACCCGGGAACATGGCCGCGTACCGCTAGCGCCGGCCACCCGTCCGGGAAGGACAGCCGCATCTCAGTGAGGTCGGTCAGCGGGCGAAGCGCCTCCGGCAATGGGCCCACCCATCGTGCCTGATGCGTCCCAGGCACTGGGCTGAACCCGGCCATAACCAGTTCCGCACAGAAGGCCTCAAACGCGGGTTGGCTGTATACGAAGGGCGGTCTCATCGCAGCGCGAAACCGCGAGCGCGTGTCGGCCCGTTGGCGCTCACGGCGGCTACTGCCGGCACGGGCACACCACTCCCGCTGCAGCCGTCAGGAAGCGGGAACACCTGACCGCGGTCGTTCGTGCCGAGGATGTTCCGCCAGGTCTTCGCTGCCGCGCACGGAGTCGCTCGAAGTGCCTCCTCTGCATCAGCCGCGAGCGCACCGAACGTCCGGCTCGCATGCAGGCAGTCAGAAGTCTCGAGTGCAGGCTTGAGCGGCGTGCGGAGAATCGGATCTAGGAGCCCGTCGCCCGCCGCCGTCAAAAAGATGCGGGATACCTCGTAAAGCGAGGACGCGAACAGCTCGGCCCATGAATCGCCGGTCACACGTCCGTTCTGCCACGCCTCGTACACAGCTACCTCGACATAGAGTCCGCCTGGCTTGGCTTCGCCAAGATGCACATGGCGAACCTGTCGCAACAGCCTCACGATCGGCTTGTATGCGTTCCGACCGTTGACGACGGGGCTCTTGTCGCTCGTCGACAGCGCCTGCGAGGCCTCACCGAAAGCAACAGGGTTCGTTCGAACCCAGCGATCGGCTTCGTTCTGCCACGTCGAGCGGTCACGATTGGGGATAGCCCAGTCTCTGCCCCACGGAACAGCCGGTACAGCGTCCACGCTGAACGCGAGGTCAGCCTGCGCATTCGGGGAGGCGAAATCGACCTTCAGGCTGCGCGGCTGCGGGGTCACCCGACCGCCGTCGTCGACATGTCCGTACTCGGCCAGGAGGACCCTGGACACTTCGTCGTAGACGACTGCAGGGTCGAAGGCGATGCCCAGGTTGAGGAACCGAAGGAAGATGTCCACGTCCTTGCCGGGGTATCGGGCAGTCTGGCGACCATAGGACCCAATGAGAAGCGGTGTTATGTCCCAGCTCTTCAGCGTGGCGTCTGCTTCAAGAAGCTCACGCACCTCGGTGTGCGCGGCGATGGCGCGCCGTTCTTTGTCGTCACTGATAGTGACGTTGCTGACGGCAGTGGTGAACTGCGTCGGAAGGGTTTCCATTCGGGTCTCCTCGGGTCGGGAAGAGGACGTGCACGCTTCAATGTACGACCTGCATCAGACATCAGCGCCGATGCGCGTGCAATCGACTCTCCAGTCGGCGTCGTGCATCCGTCTCGCGGCGCGTGCGGCGGTCATTCTCGGCGGGGCCCGTGGATTCACCGTTGACCAGACAGTGCATGAAATGCTTCGTGAGAATCCGACAAACCACGTGAGGACGAGCAGGTGTGTCCGACCACACGACAGTGGTCACGAAACGAGACGCGAGAGCCGCGAATGACGCGGTAGCTGTGAGTTGCGGCGGGGGCGTTTGTCTAACGAAGTTGTCAGAATCTGCGCAACGCGGATTCCCCACTTCCGGACGCTAGCCGACGGCGATGGCGCGATTCACGAGATGGATGAAGACCTCGATGTTCACGAAGTAGTTCGGGTAAGCCTGTTGCAATTTGCTCGCGTCATCGACGGATACAAGCACGACGTCCCGGAACGGGTTGCTCCGAGTGCGCGTTTCCAGGTCGGCGTACGCATTGGTCGCCGCCTCGTCGTCGGAGTACCCGACCATCTCGAGCGTTCCATCATCCAAGTCAAGGTCGAGGAGGATGTACTTCCCGTCCTCGGCGGTAGATCTCTGGATGACTTGCTTGAAGCTAGCTAAACGCGCTGTCACCTCGTGCACTGCATCGATATCTTCCAAGCGTTGTCGGCGCTCTTCTCGCGCCGTAGGGGTCCCTGGCACGAGAGGCATTCCTTCGAGCTCGGCGATCTCCGAGCTCATCAACGCGAAGAACTCCCGCCACCAGTTCTCGCCGGTCCCGAACTTCAAGTTTTGGCCGGAGAACAGGTCGACGGTCTCGACTGCCGTCGCCCAAAAATGCTGCAGCCGAGTTCGCAGCTGGATCTCGATCCGGTAGGAGTCCCAGGGTGTTGGTTGACGCGTGCCCTACGCGTATGCAATGTGAACCGAACGATACCCGTCGTCCTTCGGCATCGATAAATAGTCGTCGTGCTGCTTCAAAACGTGGTTGCCCGGTCTGCTCAACAGCAGTTTCTCGACCGCACGGACCTGGTCGACGTCCGCGAGCACGGCGCGCACTCCACCGAGGTCTTGCATCGTGTCGAGTTGGCTGTTCTCGAAGCGAGCGAGCTTTCGTTCGATCGACGGGAGGCGCTTCAGCCTCTGCGCGACTAGAGCGTCTCCATCGCCTCTGGTGTAGTTCCGTACCCGCACCTGCCAAGTGTTCATCGGATACTGGTGTGCAGAGCGCCACGCTTTTGCGAGTTCTCGGGCTTCCGACTTTTGCTCGACGGACGCACTAGGTGACCGAAGAACCTCGCCCGCGCGACGCACTGATTTCTTGGAACCTGTGTATTGGGGCCACTCTCTGGTCATGGGTGAACTGTATTCCGTGAACTGCGCTCGAACGAAGCAACAGTCGTCCTACGAATGAACCCGTCGACCACGAGGTTCCTGTCTCTATAGCGAAGCAGCAGCTGCGCGCAGCCCTCGGCAACGAGCACGACCCACCCAGACAGCGGGTGAGCCAGTCCCCGCTGCTGTTGCCGATGGCGTGCAACTGCGCGTGGCGGCTATCGCCTCCTCCGCGACCGTCATACTCCATGCGAGGAGAGACTCGCGCCTGAGCCACGATGCTCCTAGGCTCGCGCTATGGCCACCTCGGAGCCCCCCATTTGTCACACCAAGACGGCCGAACACCAAGCCCGTCCGACAACGCAACCTCACGCAGAGATGTCTGATCGTGAATAGGCGCTCTCATCAGCGCACTGCACTGCTTGCGCTCGATGTCGATGGCACAATCTCCAGGATCTACCGCGAGGAAGAGCGCGCGCTGCATCAGAACGATGAAGGCTGGCGTTCCTGGATGACGGTCGACGATGACCTGGTGGACGCACTTGACGACCTCGCCCAGCGACCCGGCGTGCAGGTCGCCTGGCTGACGACGTGGCCGCGTGATCAGGTCGGCTGGTTGATCCGCGAGCCGTTGCGAGGCAAGCTCATCGGCCCGTACGTGCCTTGGCAGAACTGGCCCAAGCGTGGATGGCGGACGGCGAGCCTGATCTCGCACATTCGGCAGACGAGCCCGAACGCAGTCGTGTGGGCAGACGATCAAGCTCCCGAGGACGCTGAGCAACGGCTAACCGCAATGACGGAGGTCCCATCGCTGGTCGTCCGCCCCGACAAGTTCGTGGGCGTCACCCTTGACGATATTGGGCGAATTGATCAGTTTCTAGCCGAGCAGCTCGGACTCTGAACACCCGCCGGGCACTGCGGGCTTCATTCGGCGGCTTCCTCAGCCTTGGCACGAGCGTGAGAAGCGCAGAGTGCCCACACCCACATTCGGATCGTGTAGGTCCTCGCCGGCGCCCCGCATTCTTCGCAGGTCGTCGTGCTCTCCCACTCAGCGGCGAGGATGGCTTCGCTGAACTCGTTGTTGTAGTCGTAGACGTCTTCGGATGCCCGAGCGTAAAAGCTCAGAGAGCCGAACTTTGATTTGACCTGCTGAACGACGTAGCCCGGAGCGATCGCCGCGAGCTTTCTGTCAAGCCGGTCGAGAAGCGGGTACCAGCCGGAACTCACATCGATGAGCTGAGGCCAGCCAGGTTCGATACGAGCAATGATCCGCCGAAGCCCCGGCGGAGCGTTCTCAGTCATATCGTCCCCTCCTGATCGACGTTCTACGCTCTAGACGACTCGAACGGGCTAGTGGTGGCTCACGGGTACCTCGGCTCGATGGGAGCCTACGTACCTTCGTTCGTTTCGTCAGCCACCTCCAGCGGCTCCGCAAGCAGGACCAGTGTGGAATGCTTCGAACCGTTACGGGCAACTAGGGACGCTCGGGACTGTTGCCGCAGTCGAGAATGCTCACGGAACGCGCGCCCTACGCGCAGACTGCGCATCACGGCCCTGTCGAAGCTAATCATTCCTCGACGACGCCACTCGATAGCGGCGTGACCTCGAAATCCCGTGACCGCCCGTCGGCGCTCCATGAACTCGAGTTCTGGGAAAGGACCCGGCAATCCACCGGTGTCGGGCAGCAGGTGGGTGAAGAGTTCGGCGAACGTCGGACCGAGGCCCGTGCGGCGTCGAGTCTGCGCGATGAAGATGGCGGCAGCCAGTGCCCATTCCTCCGCGGTGTCATCGCCGGTGAACTCTTCGAACATGTACACCCATTCTGTAGGCGGCGGACTCGTGATGTCCTGCCACCAGATCGGGAACGCCTCACACATGACGCACACCATCACATTTCGCGGTCGCATGCACGGGCCGATCCCGCGGCGCGACCGCCAGTCACCGGGATGGGCAGCACACGTGCAGGGAGTAGCGGAGCAATCCGACGAAGATGATGATTGTTTCGTATGGCCTCCCAAATTATGCCATGCCGATTAGGCCAAACATGAGCGCCCGGATCTAGACGCTTGGAAGGTGCGCCAGCGGAACGACGACTTGGAAGCAGATTGGGCTGCGTTCGCGCAGCGCTTCGCCACTTCCCTTCGCACTGCTCGCCACAAAGCCAATCTGAGCCAGGAAGACGTGGCCTACCGCGCCGGGCTGACCCGGTACACGTATCAGAAGTACGAGAAGGGCGAATCACGCCCCGGCCACTCGGCTAACCCGACGTTGCGAACTCTCCTGGCTCTCACCCAGGTGCTCGGCATCACCTTGACCGATCTGGTCCCGGGGAACGCTCCCGATCTTCGAAGTCGCTGAGCGCTGTTCAGTCCCCTGCGTGACCCACGGTGCATCGTCAGCCCAGCCGGGAACGATGCGCCGGGATACGACCCGAGATGCAGGTGCCGCACGCACAGCACGCTCCACGATGTCCGCTCTTCTGCCGGAGCGCGTGACGTGGCGCAGGAGAACCGCTTTCTCACGGTAGGACGCTTCCGCGACCCCCTTCTCAAATGGCGTTTTCGATACCGTCGCCCCGCTCGATTTCGGCATTCGGATCGCGGTGTACATCGCGGCGCGGTGAACCGCTACGACCGTGGCTGCGGTCGATTCCAGTTCCGCCGTCCGGCTTCCACCTCCAATGCCTACGACGAGCCCGATAAGCCCTTCGACCTGCTGGGAGTCGCTCTCGGCGAGTGCAAACAAGCTGAGCGTGACGTCAGGGTGCGTTAGCGTCACGAGCAGGTCAACTGCCGGCGCATACGAGCACGAGGCTCGGAGCCAGCGCGCGTCAGGTCGCTCTTGCCAGCTGTCGATGATCAAGCGCAGGGCAAGGTCGTATTCGCCCGTGTGCATCGTCACCCCGCGTCTCCAAAGGATTCCTGAAATCGACTGTTCGGCGCGATGGCACGCCGACGGGGTGGACAGGAGTTCATCTTCACCGAGGAAGTGCCATCGACGGTGGCGAATGCAAAACCCACCTCCCCTACTGAACACCTCAGTCGGGTTTCCGTCGCTGCATACCAAGCACGCGGAGCGAGCGCGATCAACAACTTCGCACGTGGCGCAGCGTCGAAGCATCCACCGAACGTGGTGGCAGCGCCGATACAGACGGAAGCGTGCGCGCTCCTTGGCGAAGTATCCGGGAGGCAGCGCACCGATTGCCTCAGTCGCAGATGTGAATCGAGCGTTGGTCGAGCTCGACCTGTTGGCACCAACCGTCCGCTCCAAATAGTGGGTGAGCGCGCTGAGATCGAGCGAGTTGGCGACGGCCAACCTAGCTAGGAAACCGGTAGGCGTCTCCCCGGGCAGCGGAATCACACGACAGGGAAAAGTTCGCATGCCTACCTCGACCTCAGTTCCACACGATGGTTCAGCACATGCGCCCTGATCGCCTTGACCCTCGGAAGCATGCGCCTGGCAGCGGGCGTAAGCACGCAGCCGCCTTGCGTAGCGACCGCGGACCTGCCGATCCAGAGTTCCCGTCCCTGAATCCTCAGGCTGTCGAAGATGCCGTCCACGGCGCGATGCCCTAGAGAGTGCGCGGCGACTACGCGATCGAACAGCATTGCCAGTGCGTACCCACCGAGACCCTGCGACATCAGAACGTTCGCGAGACGAGCGTCAGTGAGCCGCGCAGTGAGCGCGATTCGCCGCGGAAATTGAGGAATCTCGTCATCCAGAAGTTCAGCTGCGCACCCACCTTCGAGATTTCGCAGTCGCAGCAACTCCGCGGCCGCATCAACTTCGGGTGACCGATACGGCACACCTCGAAGAGTGAGAGTTCCATTCAGCAGGCGTTGCGCGAGCAGGTGCTTGTGCCTCCCCGGCAGGGGAATATCTCGACCGCTTCCGTGCCACCTCCGGTGTCGCACGCAGACCGGACCGTGCATACGCGCGACTGTGACCTGATCGCCTCCGGCGCACCGTCTGCAGAGAGCCACAGCTGCCGGAATCATGCGACAACTCGGGCATTCGACTTGACGCGTGGCGCCACCATGTCCACAGGCGCGACCGCCGGCTTCGCGGAACAATGCACCATCCGGAAGCCCACCTAACGCCTCGATCTTCCAGAGGGCGCTTCTCGGTGTCACCCGAATTGGGAGGGTTCGATCCTCGCGTCGCAACGCCAACCAGAGGTCCTTTTCGCCGATTGCATTTGCGGCGCAAAGCCGCGCCCAGTAGCTCGCCGCCGTTTCCCCCGGATACAGGCGAACGGAAATCGGAAGCCCGAGACGCGAGGTCATGCCGCACTCGCAGGCGTTCGCGATCGTCGCGGCTTGCTTGTGTGGAGCGTTGCGGCCGTCTGACGGCGGGCAAGGTCGCGTTCGAATGCGGCCGCATCGAGCTTCTCGGTTCCGTCGTCCATCGCGCTCAGGGCAGCGAACTGCAAGAGGTCCTTGAGCAGTCCGATCTCCCCGCCCGTCAGCGCGTGCAGTGTCGGCGCCGCGGACAGAATCGATCCTGGCCGTTGCTCTGCTAGACACAGTGAGCTCTCCATGGCGAGAAGCAGATCACCCCAGCGAGCCTTCTCCGCGGTCGAGATCAAAGGAAATGGTAAGGCCACGTGCACTTCGAATCGCTTCCCGATCTGCCCACCACGTGAGCCGTCGAGAAGTCCGGTCCCCTCAACTGCGATTCCGGCGTAGACGAACGTGCCTCCACATCGCTCAGAAAGCTGCTTGAGCATGTCGGATGCCTCGACGTTCTGCCGGTACTTCAGATCGAGGTGATGCACGTCATCGACCAAGACGAGTTCGGTGGAGCATCTGCGCAGGGCGTTCGAGACCGCTTCCAGCAGGTCCCCGTAGGTCATCCTGCCGAGAACCGGGAGACCAAGGAATCGGGCGAACTCATGCATCAGAGCTTTGGCTGAGCACTGGGCGGGTACCGCGACATACACGACTGGGAGCATGCCCGGCCCCGCAGCCGGGTGGCCGGTGTCTCGCCGCCTGCGTTCGTGTGCTCTACCGATCTCGACTAGCGAAGTGGTCTTGCCCTGGCCTGGCTCCCCCGAGAGGATCAGGCCTAGCTTCCCGACTCGTCGGTAGGCGTTGAGTATGACGCGATCCCGAACGGCTCGCTGGAAGGCTTCGAACTGCGGTGTCCGCACGAAGGCGCCTGCCTGCGAGTATTGAGCTCGTCCCTGGTTGTATAACGCGCGGTCCCCGAAGCTCATGGCCCGAAGCTCCTCGGATGTGACCGGCGCCGGGCGCTCATACGCGGTGTCAACGTGCTCGCGCCAGCCTTCCTTGGTCGCGATCTCGATCATTCGTCGATCCTCCGCCGCACCTCGTCGAGCCTGTCTCCGATGAGAGGGAAGCCACCGCTGTTAGGCCATTCCTCGGTAGAGGTGGTCTCGATGGACGAGTTGTCACCGTCAGCAGGTCGTTTCTCGTCCTCGATGCTCTTCACACTGGTGAAGTTCATCGGATCTTCAGCGATCGCTGCCAATCGAGCGCGCTCTCGCCCGCTTCGCTTCTGACCGTTGCTTCGAGGGGCTGGATTCCCTTGACCGGCGAACGCCTTGATCGCCATCGCAAGCTCGCGACGTTCAGCATCGAGCTCAGCGACATCACCGGAGCGCGACGTGCGGGCGTACCGCCAGACATCACCCAGCATCGGGAGTTCATGGACCTGATTGGACCATCTCAGAGGGATGAACTCGCCGTCCCGCTCGAGCCAGACGACGTGCAGATTGTAGGGGTCTACGCGGATCGGCCATCGGCCGTTCCGCGCTTTGTCAGGAGACTTGCGCCTCCACAGGCCTTTGAGCCGCTCGGAGTTGTAGACGCGGTTATCGATGCGCACGCCGTAGCGGTTCAGAACTCGGTAGTCCACAGGTAGCAGCGCGATGTAGTCGTCTCGCGTCAGCGGTACGTGGAGTTCGGGCACGTAAGCACGGAACGCGCGACACATCTCGTTCGGCGACAACTTGATACGCGGATGCAACGGGTCCCGCAGTCCGTCATGCGGACGATTCTGCCACTCGACCGCGATCCAGTCCTCTAGGAGCTCCTGGGCCTGTGCGATCGTCAGTAATTCGTCGGATTCCGTGTCTGTGTCGCGACCGCGATGTTCGACGCTGCGGCCGACATATCCCTTCACGTGCTGCAGCAGCATTGAGTTGATTGCCCCGAACGCTCGCTCTACGTGCGGTTTGTCCGTTGGTGTGTGCGGCGCCGAGGTGATCAGCGAGATATTCAAGGTTTCACACGCAGCGCGGAAATGCCGCGACAAATAGTTTCGTCCGCGGTCGGTGGTGATCGTGTCGGGAAACACATACGGCTGCGCGAGACGCAATCGCTCAAATCGCTCCTGATCGATCAGTTGATCGTCAGCCCATGCCGTCGAAATCAGCTGTCGGGTCTCGCGAACCCCTTCCATACGCCGGCCATAGGGCACCAGGGCCCGTGCAAGGACAGCCACCAGGTCGACGCTCTTCGTCCCTTCGGGGCGCAGCATCGCGGCAAGAATCGAGCGAGTTGCGACGTCAAGGAGAATCGTCAGTTCGGGCCGGCCGACGGTTTCGTCATCGATCCGCAACATGACATCGATCCGCGTGGAGTCCATCTCGACCAGTTCGCCGGGACGCAGTGCGGTGCGAGTGCCGAATGTGCCGTCGGGTTGAAGCGCAAGCGACTCGCGAGTCTTGGCCGAACCGAAGGTGAATTGCCCGTGCTCGTCTGCTTCGAGAAGTCGGAAGAACGTCGCTCGGCTCGGCAGCTTCACCGCATCGCCGTGGAGACGTTCGACGCGCCTCATGATTTGTTCGATCGCTGTAGTTCGACTCACAGTCGAGGCGCGGCTCTTTCCTCCGAGTACGTGGTTGATGGCCTCGACGAGGCGTGGATCCCATGTGCTCTTGCGTGGGGAGCCTTTGCCTGCAGTGGTCGTCCCCTGCTCTCGGAACGCTTTAAGCCGACGCTCCACGGCGCGCGTGGAGACAGTTCTACTTAGGCGCACCTCCAGCCACTCGCGCTCTGCTTCAACAGCCTTCCCGACCCCGATCTCTTCTCGGGTCGCCTCGATGCGTATGCACGATTGCAGCCACGGATCCATGTCCGGCGTGATGTCCTGCACCTGCAGAGAAAGGTTCAGCAGACCTGAAGTGTCGCTAGGCACCGGTGTTGCATCATGTCGAAGCTCGTCGAGAGCGACTTCGACCTCACTTCCGTCCTCATCTCGGAGCATCGCCGAATCCTTCTCAATAAACAAGACCGAGAACTTGCGTTGACGCCACGTGAGCGACCCGCCAACTACAACGCGCATCACACGCTCCTTTGCCACACGATCGTTCTGATGTTGAGGGCTTGATCGAGATCTGCCTCGAGCGCCCCTGACCAGAGGTGCGCGTAGCAGTGTGCGAAGCCCTCGGATCCGACACCGAGCAGCGCAGCTACCTCAGCCAGGGGTAGCCCATCTTCTGGGAGCATTGGCAGTTCTTCGCTGCTCGCCCAGTCTCGGAACGGGCCCAGGAATCGGAGGTTGGCCTCGCGGACTACCGATTCCGCGTCATAGACGACATACCGCCAGCCGCGCTCAGCGGCGAACACCGCTGTCATGTCGAACTGTCTTCTGACGTCGTCCTTGATCTGAGTCGCCGGCTTGACGTCCATCAGCACGGCGTGCCCGTCGTCCAGACGCACGAAGTAGTCCGGGCAGTGCTCGCGCGGGCCGTCGGGCGTGGTCCATCGGATCCACATGGGCTGGCTGGCGATCGCAACCACGCCCGGGGTGCGGTCCAATTCGATGAGGCAGCCCCGCTCCGTCAGCGACTCGAATCCGACAGACGCGCCAAGCGCTCCCATCCAGTGGTAGCCGTCGTAATGCCGCTTGAGCCGCCAACTGGGAAAGTTCCGAACGGGATCGCCTCGTTCGAAGGGCACGCTGTCGCAGTCGACGGCGTCAAGTTCTAATTGCACGCCATCGAGACGGTACTCAACGCGAGCTCGCGTCCGGTTCGCTTCAGTGGTGGGAGGAACAGGCCACTGCTGAGTCAGGTCCATAGGGATCCAATCGACATCGACGGATACTTCCTATTCGGCAGTCAGCCTCTCTCCCGGGGAGCGGTACTGGCCTATGTCCTGAGCCCTGACAAAGATGCCCCAACTGGGGATCTGCTCACGGGCAGACTATGTCCGGCACCCAACGAGGCTGGTCGACACGCCGCTCTTCCGACACGTCTAGTGAGACTCCGACACTTTCGTGAGACTCTCCGACAGCCTTCGTGAGACTCCGACACTTTTCGTGAGATCGGACAGGACAGTTCGTGTCCGTCGCGAAAATTTCCGTGACCAAACCGTTGCATTCGTTACCTCGCCGTTATACAGTGATCACACGGTGAATGTTTGCTGTGGCATCCACCGCATGTGATTGCAGGACACTCTTGGTGCAAGGGGCAAGGGCCGGTCGGGAGCCTCTCCGACCGGCCCTTTACTGTTCCCACTATTCTGTGAGGATGACCGATCGCAAACTCGCGCTGGAGGCCTGGGAGTCTCTCTTCCGTGCGCAGCACGAGTTGTTCGCCGAGATGTCAGCCGACTTCGAAGAGAGCGAACTCTCGCAAGCGGAGTACGACGTTCTTCTCACCGTCACCCGCTCCCCCGAGATGACTTCGCGTTTGCGCGATGTCACGGGGAATATGTTGATCAGCCAGCCCAGCGTCTCGCGGTTGGTCGACCGCATGGTCACTCGCGGGCTGGTTACCAAATGTGCAGACCCCGACGATGGCCGAGGTGCGCTGATCAGTGCCACCGAGAGCGGTGCACGCATCTTCCGCTCCATCGCCACGGTGCACGGGCGCTCGATCGCTGAGCGTATGTCGCGCCTCACTGACGATGAGCTGCAGACCCTGCTCGATCTCGCAGAGAAGCTTCGCGCGCGCTAGCTCCCCCTCTCGTTCGGAGGAGTTCTCCCCTTATGGAGGAGGGCTGAGAACAAGTTCTCCTCCCGAGTCCAAAATCTCCTCCCTGAACCGACCACGAGCCGAATAAATCTGACAGGGTAGACCCACACGCCTGCGCTTTTGCAGGCACTTCAGACCGCCCCCTCGGGGGGAACCAGGGAGGTCACCCATGGAGCTTGCCGGAATCGTCGGCATCCTCGTCATCATCGGCATCGGCGTCGTCATCGCCATTGTCGTCTTGCTGATCCTGTTGCTCTTCGCACGCAGTTGGATCAAGGTCGCTCGAGCCGACGAGGCCCTCGTCATCTCAGGGCGCAAGCAGAAGGTGCAACGCGCAGTCATTTCGGCTGACGGATCGAGCACATCCGAAATGTCGGAGTCGCCCGTTACAGTCATCGTGAACGGCAAGTCGCTCGTCAACCCGATCACGCAACGCCACGAGATCATCTCGCTGCGCTCACGCCAAGTGACCCTCAACGCCGAAGCACAGTCGCTCGACAGCGTCACGCTGAACGTCGACGGAGTCGCCATCGTAAAGATCGGCTCAGACCCGATCTTGGTGCGCCGTGCCGCGGAGCGTTTCGCATCGCAAGACGCCGCCATCGAGCAGTTCACCACCGAGCAGCTTGAAGGTGCCCTGCGAGGTATCGTCGCGACGCTCTCGGTTGTCGAGCTGATGCGCGAGCGCAAGAAGTTCTCCGACCAGATTGCCGCCGAAGTTTCGCAAGAGCTGGCCGAACAGGGTCTGATCCTTGACTCGTTCCAGATCAAGGGCATCACCGATGCGGTGGGCTACATCCAGTCGCTTGGTGCTCCCGAAATCCAGGCAAAGCGTCAGTCCGCAGAGATTTCGCAGACGAACGCTGACCGTGCGATTAACCAGAAGAACATCGCCAACAAGGAAGCCAACCTGATCGAGCAGACCGCGCTCGACACCAACACGGCTAACTCGGACTCCGGAATTGGTCGGGCTCGCGCTGAAGCCGAGCAGGCCGAGGCTTTGGCCCGCGCACAGGCAGAGCAGGGCGTTCTGCATCAGCTGGCCGAGAACAAGCAGGCTCAGCTCGACGCCGACGTGAAGCGCGTTGCCGACGCGCAACGCTACGAAGCAGAGACCCGGGCGCAGGCTGAGCTGTACACGCGTGAGCGTTCAGCAGAAGCCGCCGCCATCGAGCAGGTCAAGCAGGCCGAGGCCCGCACCCGCATCGCCGAACAGCAGGCGCAGGCCGATAAGGCTCGCGCCAACGGTGAGGCAGAAGCCGCAATCGCGAAGGCGACGGGTGAGGCAAACGCTTTGCGTGCGCAGGCAGAGGCAGAGGCAGAGGCTCGTCGCCTTCGAGCCAATGCAGAGGCCGACGCGATCCGTGCCGAAGGTGACGCTCGCGCCGCCTCGCTCGAAGCAGAAGCCAAGGCCATTGCCTCCAACCAAGATGCCTTCCTGTCGCAGCGTGTGCTGGAGGTTCTGCCGTCGATCATGGCCGAGTTCTCCAAGGGGTACGCCGCGATCGGCAACGTCTCGATCATTGGCGGCTCGGGCGACGATGGCGCTTCCCAGGTCGTCGGCGCCGACAGCGCCAAGGCGCTGGCATCGGTATTCGACAGTGTGCACTCGGCCACTGGCCTCGACCTTGCGGGCATCATTCAAGGCCAGGCCGTCGGTCGCGGCTTTGGTGCAGGAGTCGCGGAAGCCTCGGCTGCCGCCGCTCCAGCTCCCGCCGCAGCCGCACCGGCTACACCGCCGCCTGCAGCTGCGGATCCGGCAGCAGAGTAGTCACCCAGATACAGCGGATGCCGCGGCCGATTCGGTCGCGGCATCCGCTGTTTTGTTGCGGTGTCAGTCGAGCAGGTGGCGCAAGTATCGATCAGGATGCCGAAGGAATGAACTCCAGTGGTTCACGATCTCCAGGTCCTGCCACTCTGCCCTACGCAGGCCCCACTCCCCCACTTCGAGGATCTTCGCGCCAGGCAGTGCGGCCAGGACCGGAGAGTGGGTGGCGCAGAGAACCTGGCCGCCCTCATCCGCGACTCTGCGCAGCACAGCGATAAGCGCGAGTGTGGAGTCGAACGAAAGTGCGGCTTCCGGCTCGTCGAGGCAGTAAAACCCCGGGTCGTCGAATCGACTCTGAAGCAATGCGAGAAAAGACTCCCCGTGACTCATCTCGTGGAACGAAACATCGCCCCCACCTGTCGACTCAAGATAGGTGTAGAACGAGTGCATCGTTTCTGCGCGCAGAAAGAAACCCCAACGGTTCGCCCCCACGCCGCGTTGCAGCTGCAACCAGTCTGACAACGGCGACTCCGTGGCACGTGTGGTGTGGCGCGCGTGACGAGAACCACCCTCAGGAGAAAGTCCATAGGCGATCGCGATGCCCTCGACCAGAGTGGATTTACCGCTTCCGTTCTCACCAACAAGGAACGTCACGCCTGGATCGAGATCGATCCCTTCCCTCAGCAGTTGGGCGACAGCGGGAATGTTCGTGGGCCACTGAGTACTCGGAGTGGGAGCGTCGATACTCGGACGCACCGCTACGACGGGCTGCTGCCGTCGTCGACGCGAACTCGGCTCCCAGATCGACTCCATCGGTCCATCCTCGCCGATGCTCAGCACTCGATGACGTTGACCGCGAGACCACCCTCGCTGGTCTCTTTGTACTTCGTCGACATATCGAGTCCCGTCTGCCGCATGGTCTCAACGACCGCGTCGAGGGAAACGTAGTGGTTGCCATCTCCGCGCAGCGCCAGGCGCGCAGCGGTGACGGCGGTCGATGCCGCGATGGCGTTTCTTTCAATGCACGGGATCTGCACGAGCCCGCCGATCGGGTCACACGTGAGCCCGAGGTGGTGTTCCATCGCGATTTCGGCGGCGTTCTCGATCTGTCGATTGGTGCCGCCCATCACCGCGGTGAGGCCCCCAGCCGCCATCGCACACGCGGATCCGACTTCGGCCTGGCATCCGCCTTCGGCGCCGGAGATTGAGGCGTTGGCTTTGAAGAGCGAACCAAGCGCCGTTGCTGTCAGCAAGAACCGGCGGATTCCGCGACGCCGATTCGCTTCCGCCGTCTGTTCTTCGTCGAGGTCGCTACCCGCTTCCAACGCCCTGGCGCCCTGCTCGAAGCCGAGAAGAGCACTACCGACCAGCTCGCCATGCGGGGTAACCGCGTTGCCGGCTCCGAGGCCAGAGTCGGCGAGAAAGCGCCACCAATACATCGCGACAGCGGGGAGAATTCCGGCTGCACCGTTTGTGGGAGCGGTGACGACTCGGCCACCCGCCGCGTTTTCTTCGTTGACTGCCAGCGCGAAAGCCCCCAGCCACTCACCGGGAAGTTCACGATGCCCCTCCGCCTCGGTTTCTTCCAGTTGCCGACGGATCACGCCAGCGCGGCGCTTCACTTTCAAAATGCCGGGGAGCGTTCCTTCCGAGTGCAGCCCCGCATTCACGCACGCGGCCATCGCATCCCAGATCGCATCGAGGCCAGCGGCGACGTCTTCTTCGCTGCGCACCGACGTTTCGTTCAGCCGTGCAATCTCGGCTATCGACAGCCCGTTCTCATCACACAGCGAGATAAGAGACGCGGCATCGGCGTATGAATAGGGGAAGTCAGAGGTCGAGAGCTTCGCGTCTTCGCCGTCTCTGCGGATGAAGCCTCCACCCACTGAGTAGTACGTGTGCTCGTCGACGACCGTGCCGTCTTCTGCCCAACCCGTGAGAGTCATCGCGTTCGGATGCCCTGGCAAACGCGTGCGCGGGGCGAAAGCGATGTCTTCCTTCGAGAACGCAACGCCGTGTTCCCCGTTGAGCTGCAGGGTGTCGCCCGCGGGGAAGTTCGTCCACGCCAACCGCACATCGGAAGGATCGCAGGTTTCAGGCGAGAGCCCGCGCAGGCCTGCGACAACAGCATCAGGCGTGCCGTGTCCGATGCCGGTCGCTCCAAGCGATCCATAAAGCGTGCATCCCACCCGTGAGACGAGGGTGAGCGAGCCGCTTGCGCTCATCCTGCGGGCGAAGTCGAGCGCCGCCCACATCGGTCCGACGGTATGAGAGCTCGAAGGCCCCACTCCAATGGAGAAAAGGTCAAAGGCAGAGACGTACGCTGTCACCTCGTCAGGCTACGCCGGATTGTCGGAATCTGTTCCTTCTGCGTGTCACCGCTCTCGTCAAGCCCCTTCATTAGAGCCATTGAAGGGGGCATTCTGAACGGAACTAATCGCGGAAGGGAATGTGATGACCAACAACACCCCAGAATCTGACCCCGCCGAAGAGCTCTCCCCCGAGGCCCAGACGCCGACCCCTACTCCTTCATCCGATGCGGAGGAGGGGGAGGTGAAGACGCCGACTGAGGCTGAGTCCGCCGAAGAAGCAGACTCAGATGAAGTGCCCAGCACCGAGGAGCTGGAGGAACCCAGCACCGAGAAAGCTCCGGGCGAGGAGCCCAAGGCGCCCAGTCGCAACGAACCAGAGCCCGACCATGAGGCCGTCGGCATCGGAGTCGTCGACGCCGAAGCCCCTCCCGCCGACTAGCCCTCTCCCTCGACTAGCTCCCGCCCTCAGCCCGCTCCGCCCTCAGCTAGCTCAGGCGCCCACCACTCAGCCCGCTCCCGTCGCACTTTCTGTCGCCCAAACGGCGTTTGGGCGACAGAAAGTGCGACGGGAGCAAGGTGGGGGTGGGGTGGGGACGGGAGCAAGGGGGTGGTGGGGGCGCGGGGCTATTCCAGGAGCTTGCCGGCGGGGTCGACCTCGCGGATGAGGTCGGCGATCTCGGGAGAGATCGGCGGGATCGACTCGCGCGTGACTCCTGTGGTGGGAGACCAGACGAGGTTCACCTGCAGGGTCGGGTCTGTGTAGGGAAAGTCGCTGCGGTTGTGGCATCCACGGCTTTCCTGCCGCTCGAGCGCCGCCTCAAGGGTGGCCCTGGCCGCCAGCGCAGATGCCTTCAGATCAAACGCGTGGGCGAGGTCCTGGAAGCCAGCAATATCGGGGTGGATCCCGACATCTTCCATCCGCCCCTCGATCATGTCGAGGTCAGCGAGACCCGCCAGTAGCCCTTCCTCTGACCGCACGACGCCCGCATACTCCGTCATAAGATTGCGGATCGCGCGTTGCAATGCCCGCACGTTCTCGCGACCATCTGCCGAGAGCAGGTCGGAGATCTCGGCTCGTGCCTGCGCCACCGCGTCGGCCGAGCGATGTTGCGCTTCTCGCCCAGCCGCATGCGCCATCGCGGCTTGACCGACGATCCGGCCGTAGACCAAAAGCTCGATCAGAGAGTTGCCACCGAGGCGGTTCGCGCCGTGCAGCCCACTGGCGGCCTCGCCAATCGCATACAGCCCTTCGACGTCGGTCTGATGGTCGTCCGGACGCACCCACACGCCGCCCATCGAATAGTGCGCTGTTGGTGCGATCTCGATCGGTTGCGCGGTGATGTCGAGCATCTGCAGCTCCATCATCGTCTGGTACACCCGGGGCAGACGACTCATAATCGTCTCGCGCGGCAGGTGGGATACATCGAGCCACACACCGCCGTTCTCGGTGCCGCGCCCCTCTTTAATCTCGGTGTAGGCGGCGAGCGCGACCCGATCGCGAGTCGACAGCTCCATGCGTTCCGGGTCGTAGTTCGCCATAAACCGCTCACCGAGAGCGTTGCGCAAGACGCCGCCTTCGCCGCGGGCGGCCTCGGAGATCAGCGTCCCTGCGGCATTTTCTGGCTCGATGATGCCGGAGGGGTGGAATTGCACCAGCTCCGGGTCGCGCAATCGTGCACCTGCGTCGACAGCAAGACGGAAGGAGTCACCGGTGTTCTCATCACGCCGCGACGACGTGCGACGCCAGATGCGGTTGTGCCCGCCGGCGGCCAGAATCACTGAGTCCGCGTGGATCAGATAGCGAGTGCCGTCAGCCTGGTCAAAACCGTAGGCCCCGAAGATCACGTTGTCGCGCACGAGCAGGCGCGTGATGTACACATGATCGAGAATGGGGACCTCGAGCTGTTCGGCTTTGCGAACCAGGGTGCGCTGAATTTCGAGTCCGGTGTAATCGCCGGAGAATGCCGTGCGACGGAACGTGTGGGCGCCGAAGAATCGCTGCGAGATGCGGCCGTCATCTTCCCGCGCAAAGTCCATCCCCCACCGCTCCAGATCACGGATGCCGCGCTCCGCCCCCTGCGTCACAATCTCGACGGTGTGTGGGTTGGCGAGCAGATAACTTTCTTTGATCGTGTCGGCCGCGTGCTGTTGCCAACTGTCTTCGGTGTCCATCGTGCCGAGGGCAGCATTGATCCCACCGGCGGCGAGGGACGTGTGCGCATCTTGGCGTGGGCGCTTTCCCACAGCCAGCACGTCAACACCGTGCTCGGCTACTTCAATAGCCGCTCTGAGTCCCGAGCCGCCGGTGCCGATGACGAGGACTGTGGTGGAGATCTGACGTTCGCGGGTAGCCATGATGCCACGCTAATTAGGCGATCCTAATTACTCCAATGCATAGTTCGACTTGAAACCATGCGGGTAGGCTATGGTCATGAACCTCGAGCAACTCCGCGGGTTCGTCGAGGTCGCGCGGTGGGAACATTTCACCCGCGCCTCCGAGCACCTGCACCTGGCGCAACCTTCACTGAGCCGGCAGATCTCGACTCTCGAACGCGAGCTTGGCGCAGAACTGTTCCACAGGGCGCGCGGCCACATCGCCCTCACCGCCGCTGGCGAAACCCTCCTCCCCCGTGCACAGCGCATGCTTGCTGAAGCCGAGGCGATCCGCGATGAGATGGGTGAACTGGCAGGACTCCGTCGCGGACGCGTGCGGCTGGGCGCTCCTCCTACCCTGTGCGTCAGCCTGGTCGCCGAGGCGATCAGCTCGTTTCACGGAGCGCACCCCGCTGTCGATCTTCATCTGACCGAGGGCGGCTCCCGTCTGCTTGTCGAACAACTCGCTGTCGGCGCCGTCGACATCGCCCTCATCACCGCGTCCGATGGCTTGCCGCCCGCGGGTGTGAGCCTGACGCAGACGCCGCTACTCGCCGAAGAACTGGTGGTGGTCTCCGCCGCTACCCAACCGCCACTGTCTGCCAACCAGCACCTCGATCTGGAACAGCTGGCGCTCCTCCCTCTCATCGGCTTCGATGAGAGTTATGAGCTGAGAGCCATAACGGATGCCGTGTTCCGCGCGGCCGATCTGACGCCTAATTTGGTCTTGGAAGGCGCCGAAATGGAGAGCGCACTCCGGTTTGTGGAGCGCGGAATGGGCGTCGCGATCGTTCCGGCGATGGTGTTGCTCGACCGCCCGACCCTGCGCTCTATTCGACTGTCGCACCAGACGATGAGGCGCACAGTCAGCCTCGCGCACCGGTCAGACGTTACGCCGGCGGTTGCCGTGGCAGCGATGCGCAAGACAATCCTCGCGACCGCAGCCGATGTCGCTCGCCGCGACCCGGCGATCACCAGCCTGATCTAGCACTCGACGGCTACGTCAAAGGCAGCTAAGAAAGCACTACATCCGCACGAGGGTTCACCCGACACGACCGGTGGGGTCGCGGTTGAGGCAAAGTTCGTCGACAAACCTGGCGCGTCGTCTATCTATGAAGGAACGGCTCCAAAGTTTCTCCTAGACAAGGCACTGGGTGATTTCGACCGAGAGATCACCCGCTAAGTAAGTGCACTCCTCAATCCATCGAACCCACTCACCCGCCTCGATATCGTCGTCGCGACCCCAGCAGCTCGCGACTTTCTTGCCACTAGGCTCTCAACATTGATCGGTAATAGCGGTGCCGAGTGGTCCACACGAGCGGGGGCGAACTAGCATGATGATTTTGACGAGAGATAAGTCGCCCATCCTCGACGCGGAGCGGGTGCAATCCATCGCAGAAAAGCTTTTTGGAACGGGAACTTCAACGCTCTATCAGCAATCTTCGGACAGCATTCAGTACACAGTCGCGATCGACCCAAAAGAGGGAACTCCATTCTCAATTCGGCAGTTAGGCGAGGGTCATATTTCGACTGACGGCACGGAGTCACAGGACAACAGATTCGCCGCAGCCCTGCGTTCAGCGCTTCCCAGCAACTTCAACCGGATCGTCGCAGTCAACATCCCGTCGAACACATACGTGGACCTCATCCCAGGGATCACACCAGAGCAGATCCGTTCCGGCTGGCGACCGGTAGACGAAGGCGGCTTCGAGTAACGGTTTCACGTCGAGGGCCGACTCTCCCACGGTCATATCGACCGGTGTCGAGCAATTACATGCGTCGTCCATAGACCCGACCATGATGTGTGCGAAATCATCTGATTCCGCACACATCTGAGACCGAGGCTCGAACACCGCGACACGCGACGCACAGCGTCTCGGAAGTCGTCTCTGAGGTGGACGTGTCTCAGAAGTCGAGCGAGCGGGATTCTGAGATGGGGAGGCTAGGGTACGCACGAGCTTCTTGAATACGCGCGCCCCGGCGACACCATCGTCGTCTACCCGATGTCGCGGCTGGGCAGGTCACTGACCGGTGTGGTCGGCACGCTCAAGGAGTTGCAGGCTCTCGGCATCGGATTCGCCCACGCCAACCTCACCATTCAACACATCCGCAGCGCCGGCGGATTGCCCGAAGCAATGGCGAAAGGGCCGCAACTCGCATCCTCGCTCGTCCAAATGGTGCACAACATCATCCGTGACGTACTCTCCCAGCTCGTCGGAGCAGCGATCTCTGTCGACGGCTAAGCCAAAGCAGCCAAGAAAGCAGAAACCCCCGACGCTTGCGCGACGGGGGTTTCTTTACTGTCTCAACACAGTGTGCGCCCGAAGGGACTCGAACCCCTAACCTTCTGATCCGTAGTCAGATGCTCTATCCATTGAGCTACGGGCGCCCAGCCCGCTCAGCGGGCCGTGGAACAGCCTACAGCAGTCATGACGTGAAAGCGAAACCGAGCGTCAGTCGCTCTTCGCCTCGGTCTTCTGCTGTTTCTTTTGCCGCTTCGCCTTGGTGCGCTGTTCCGAAGAAAGCGCCTGCAAATCTACGAGCCGCAGCGCCTGCATTCGCGCTTCACGCATCCGCCCGTAGTCGGGATCTTGGTCTGGCCGCATGCCTTCGACCCGGAGCCGGCGATCGAGGTTATGGCGCACATCGGCCCACGCGGCATCTCTGGCCTCTTCGACGATCTCTGCAAGACGCTCGCGGTCTTCCATGACTTCACGCAAGCGCGCCCCCACGCCGGTGGACTGCTTGGCGCGCCTGCGCAGGTTTCGCACATCACGGTCGCGATAGTCGTGCGTGCCCACCGGATCGGAGTGTCGCCCCCTGGCGCGTTTACGCAACGCGGTGACGGCATCGGCGGCGTTTTCTGATTCTTCGGCCATAGCACGAAGCGCCTCGCGGGCGTCGTCGATGTACTTCTCCATGTCGAAGACTCCGCCTTCAGCGATGGTGCCGATGAGGATGTGATTCTTCACGGCCAGGCGCGCTGCAGCGATCGCAATCGCGACGCCTTCAGCGATAGCATCCGCTGTCCGTCCCACCGGTACCTCCTCTCCATGAGCGTACCGGTAACACTGGGGCCCGGTGTCGGCCAGAATGGTTCCTAATTAGCATGCCCCACACCTCCGACATCCGCACCTGCGGAGCCGGAAAGCCCCCGGCGGGAGACCCATGAAACGCCTCACACTCACCAACAGCACGACCGTGATCACCGGGGCAGCCAATGGGATGGGCGCAGATATTGCCCGCCTGCTTGCCGCGCAAGGCACCCACCTCGCTCTTGTCGACCATGATGCAGAGTCGCTCGCAAAGATTGCCGCCGAGCTCAACAACGTCACCGTTTCGACCCATGTCGTGGATCTTCGCGACGACGATGCCGTGTTCGCGGCGGCCGCAGAGATCAGCGCAGCCCACCCACAGGTCAACGCCCTGATCACCTGCGCGGGTTCCTCCATGCTCGGCAATCTCGACCAGCTCACAATGGAAGAAATGCGCTGGCTGACCGACGTAAACCTGTGGGGCACCGTGTCGATCACCAAAGCACTGCTCCCCGCACTGCGGGCGGCGCCTGCCGCACACATCACCCACCTGGCGAGCGTGTACGCCCTCGCCTCTCCTGCTGGACGCATCCCCTATGCAATGAGCAAATTTGCAGTGCGCGGCTTCTCCGAGGCATTGCGGCATGAACTTGAGGGCTCCTCCGTCTCTGTTGGCACCGTCTACCCTGCGGGAGTGCGGACCGGAATCATTCTGCATGGGCGCTTTGCCGCGGCGATCGACCCCGCCGTCGCCGCACGCGCGGCTGCCGCGCAGGCGAAGATGTATCACACAGAACCTGCCGATGCCGCGGCGCGCATCGTGCGCGCCACAGAGCGTCGGGAGGCGCGCACCATGGTCGGACGAGAGGCACGCCTCATCGACGTTCTTGTGCGAGTCGCCCCCTCGTCATACTGGCGGGCGATGCGTCGAGCATTGCGGGCAGCGATCGACACGACGACCCCGGCGTCATAACGGGCGAGCAGGCGCCCTCTTAGCGAACTGCACCGACCCAGATACCGGAAGCCCACGCCTGCTGCTCTCCGTTGCAGCCAACCGAACCAGGGTAGCCACGGACGACGGCCATGCAGTTGGCAAGAGACTCTGGATCGTTGCCGAACAGGGAGCCGTACGCACCGGACGATGTGAGAGCGCCCCACACCCGAAATTGATAGATGTGGGCGAGTTCGTGGGCCATCGCCCAGTTCAACTGGCTCGTGCTCCACCCTGCAATGTCAGCGCGGTACTTGATGTATCCGTTGCTGTTGGCACAGGCGGGCGCAGTGCCGCCTGCGCACGAAGCCGATTCGTAGAGTCCGATACCGCCACCGCCGACAAGATCAAGAGCGGCGCGCACCCGCGCATAGCCAGCGGATCCCCCACTCGTCGATGCGATGCCACCAGGAGCCACACTCTGCGCGGCCTGCCAGGTGTCGACTTCGGTGTCGACTTTCTCGGCGAGCGCATGCACGGTTGCCGTCGCGGCGGTCACCGTATCCGGGTCGGACTTCTCTGCCACGACGGCACCTTGGGCGGCGAGCGCCGCTGCGCGGTGGGTGGCAGTGTCGATTCTGCCCTCTGCCTCTTCAAGGGCAGAAGCGAGTGCCCCGATCTCGTGGAGAAATGCACTCCGCAGCGCGAGCACCGCTGCACGCTCGGCAGTGTCCTGCTCGGCCATCGCCACCACGCCCTCGAGATAGTCGGTGCGCTGTGTGGTGTCGTGGTACGTGGCAGCTAAAGAGGCGAGCTCTGCGACAGCGGCGCTTCGTTGCTTGTCGAGTGCGTCGGCGCGAGAAGCTACACCCGCAGAAAGCAGAATGGTGGCAGCGACCGTGATTGCTACCGCCCGCCGAATCATTTCAAGAAACCAGTCGTATCGGCGATCTTCGCGTCTTGCTCCGCAATCAGCGACCGCAGGGCAGTGAGTTCTTTTGCCAGCTCGAGGTTGTCGCTACGAGATTCGCTCAGAGCACGCTCAAGCCGCGCAATCTCTGCATCGATCGCGGCGATCCCGTCCACACGCTCGTGATCTGCGACGACAACCATAGCCATCCCACCCAAGAGCAGGAGCCCGCCAGCCGCGACAGCAAGACCTCGCATCTCGCTCCCCTGAACAACGTAACTAGTTTCGACCCAACTTCGATGGAATAAACATACAGCCATAACATTTCCGGCTGATCTCAGAAACCGGAACGCTCCGGGGTATGTGCAGACCGCTCAGCTGCCGCGCAGGGCGAGACGCTGCTCGGCGGCAGTTTGCCCGCTGGCAAGGTGCGCGGGGACGATTCGCCGCAACGTTTCTGTGTCGCGCGCGGCCATCGCTTCGAGAATGATGCGATGTTCGTCGGCCATCGCCAGCAGATTCTCGTGTTGACCAAACAACCAGCGCAACCGGGTGAGGAAGACAGCGATCAGCTCGCCTAACATCTCGTTGCTCGCCAGCTCGACAGCAACCTCATGAAATTCCGCTGCTGCCTTCCGCGCCCCTTCGGTGTCGTCTGCGCGCGCCGCCTCCAGCTCTCGCTCGTAGGCGCGACGCATGCGGCCGATACCGATCTCGTCGTGGCGCTCCGCGGCGAATATGAAAATGAGAGTCTCGAGAGCCTCGCGCACTTCAGCAAAATCTTGGATGTCCCGGCGAGTGAATTCGCGCACGACAGCCCACGTTCGCGGCCGAGCAACGACCACCCCCTCCGACACAAGGGTGCGAATGGCCTCTCGCACGGGAAGTCGAGAGACGCTGAGCTCGGCAGCGATGTCTCGCTCCACCAGACGGGATCCGGGAGCGCGGCGACCCAGCACGATGTCGTCACGAAGGATCCTCGTAACCCTGACCGATTCGAGTTCGCTGCTTGTGCCTACAGCCGCCGCCATTTTGGCATTCTCGCACTCCGCGGACCGCGCATCAACTTTTTGGTATCCCACTGTGACCGTGGAAACCTCAGTATCGTGCTCAGCTGCGCGCGAGCGCCTCTTCTGTCGCAACCCACGCGAGCATCGCGCACTTCACACGCGCGACATACTTGGAGACGCCGCCGAGGGCGGCGGCGTCGCCGAGCAGATCCTCATCCGGCTCGATCTTTCCGCGCGATCGCATCGCCTCGCGGAACGCAGAGATCCGCACCTCAAGATCCGGTACCGAGAGCCCTTCGGCGAGCTCGGCCAACAAAGACGCCGATGCCTGGGAGATGGCACAACCGTGACCTTCCCACGCGATCGCCTCAATACCGCCGTCGGCGTCGCGGTGCACCTGCAGCGTAATCTCGTCGCCGCAAGTGGGGTTCACCTGATGCGATTGCGCTGCGATCTCGTCGCGTAACCCGTAGCCGTGCGGTGTGCGCGAGTGATCCAGAATCAGCTCTTGGTAAAGGTTCTGCAGGTCGCTCATAGCCCCCTCCGGAAAAATTTGATGGCTTCGGCGACACCGTCGATCACGGCGTCCACCTCTGCTTCGGTTGTATACAGGTAGGTGCTTGCCCTGGTCGATGCCGTCACACCGAGGCGCCGGTGCAGCGGCTGCGCGCAGTGGTGCCCCACCCGCACCGCGATACCGCGGTCGTCGAGGAACTGACCCACGTCGTGTGAGTGGATGCCGGCGACATCGAAGCTGGCAAGCCCCACCCGAGGTAAATCGATATCGGCCCCCAGCACGCGCACACCGTCTATCTGCTGCAACCCGTCGACAAGGCGTCGACCGAACACGGCTTCATGTGCGGCGATACGCGGCATCCCCACCCCTGTGAGATAACCCACGGCTGCGGCGAGCGCGATCGCCTGGGATACCCGCTGGGTGCCCGCTTCAAAGCGCTGGGGTGGCGGGAGGTACTCGGCTTCTGTTGTCGTGACAGTCGTGATCATCGAACCGCCGGTGAGGAAGGGGGGCATCGCTGCCAACACTTCGCGCCGACCGTAAAGAGCACCGATCCCGGTGGGTCCGAGCATCTTGTGTCCAGAAATCACCGCGAAGTCGACGTCGAGCGCACGCACATCGAGAGGAAGATGGGGCACCGACTGACAGGCATCAAGAAGCGTCAGCGCACCGACTTCACGGGCAAGGGAGACGAGGTGCTCTGTCGGATTGACGACCCCGAGCACGTTAGAAACATGCGTGAAAGCAACCAGCTTGGTGCGTGCCGTGATCAGCTCGGCGGCGGCATCGAGGCGGAGGGCACCGTTGTCGTCCAATGGAATGACCCGCAGGGTGGCTCCGGTGCGAGCGGCAAGCTCCTGCCAGGGGATGAGGTTGGCGTGATGCTCCATCTCGGTCGTCACGATCTCGTCGCCCTCGCGAAGCCGGAAGCGCTCTGCCGCTGCGCCGCCACGCCCGAGGGAAGCATTCGACATGGAGTACGCGACCAGGTTGATCGCTTCGGTTGCGTTCGAGGTCCAGACGATCTCATCGTCTGCCGCGCCAACGAAGCGCGCCACAGCGGCTCTCGCATCTTCGAAAAGTTCGGTCGCCTCTGCCGCCAGCGTGTGCGCGCCACGGTGCACAGCGGAGTTCAAAGAGGCCGCAAAGTCGCGTTCGGTATTCAGTACGGAGATTGGGCGTTGCGAGGTCGCCGCTGAGTCAAGGTAAATGAGCGGGTGCCCCTGCACCTGTGCTCCCAGAATCGGGAAGTCTCCGCGGATGCGGCGCACTTCTGGCTCAGTCAGAGGGGCGATCACGTCGACGCCAGAAGAAACGCTCATCGTTCCAGTTTCCCACCTGGGAGACACCGCGGGGCACCGATTGACGCGTCTGGTGGACTCTGCACCTCTAGGCTCGTTCCATGATCGCTCCAGACACGCTGCTCACATTCGTGATCGCGGCGTTCGTGATGGTGGTCATCCCCGGCCCCACCGTGCTGTTCACCATCGGTCGAGCGATGTCTCTCGGCCGACTGGGCGGATTTCTCAGCGTCTTAGGCACGGCGATCGGCTCCGTCTTGTTGGTCGTGGCCGTCGCCCTCGGCGTCGGCACCGTGATTGCGCAATCCGTCGTGCTGTTCACGATCGTCAAGGTGCTGGGTGCCGGGTACCTCATCTTTCTGGGCATCCAGGCAATCCGCCATCGTAAAGACGCGGCGCAAGCGATCGTTGCGGAAAAGACGCAGCGCTCCGGATGGCGACTTTTGGGCGAAGGCTTTGTTGTGGGGGTCACGAATCCCAAGTCGATTGCGTTCTTCGTCGCGATTTTGCCGCAGTTTGTCGACCTGCAAGCCGGGTCCGTCCCCCTGCAACTCCTCGTGCTCGGCGTGATCGTTGTGGCGATCGGCGTCAGTTGCGATGTGTTGTGGGTGCTCCTGGCGAGTGCGGCGCGCGATTGGTTCGGACGCTCGCCTCAGCGCATCGAGGCCATGGGCGCAACGGGTGGCGCATTGATGATCGGCCTTGGCGCTTTCCTGTTGGTGTGGAGCGAGAAGCCCGCAACGGCATAGCCCGACGCTGGTCAATACATGCGCGGCTCAATACATGCGCGCGTACCGAGAACGAGCGACGCAGAACACGCCGTAGACCGCGAGGCCCACCCCGACCGCTCCCAGCAGTAGTGGCCCGAACGGCAGGGCGAGCAAGCTGTGCAGCGCGGCGTCGAGTCCCGCACCCTTTTCGGGGTCTTGCGTCACCGCAGCCGCCACGAAAAGTACGCCAGTCACGGTCACGGCGATGCCCTTGCCGAAGTATCCGATGACCCCCAGCGTCACGATGCCTTTGCCAGCCGCCCCCGAAGGCAGATCAAGAAGCTTCTCGAAGCTGCGGGTGAAGCCGCCGACGATGAACCCGATGCCCACACCGGCCACCGTGAGTCCGATGATGATGAGCACGATCATCCCTCCCGGTGCTGCCAGCACGGTGGCGCTGAGGGTCTTCGACGACTCCTCCGAATCAGCGCTCCCGCCCAGGGCGTAGGTGAAGGCCATGCCTGCGATTACGAGGTAGGCGAGCGCCACACCAAACAGCCTGATCCGGCGCCCCCACTTTTTCTTCTCTTCTGGGTCGGAGGCGAGGAAGGCGCTCGCCACCTGCCACACCGCCAACGCGAACAGGCCTACAGCGATGGAGAGAAGAAGGATTCCGCCGAAAGGATTCTGTCGAATCTGCTCCATGGCACCGTCCTGATCGGCGTCTCCCGAGGCGCCAGCGGCGATAGAGATCGCAATCGACCCGATGATGATGTGGATCAGACCCAGAACGACGAACCCGACGCGGGCGACTCGTCGAAACACCGATGACTCTTTGGCGACGCGTGCGGCATGTTTGACGGTGCTCATCTGTGCAGGCTATCGGCAGAGGACAGACGACAAGGAGGGGCTTGATTTCCGTCGAGCACGTCTGATCTTCTCGTCTATGCGTCGCGCGCCACCGGCTGCCTCAGGATGGTGCGCAGTTTTGCTGGAGCAGTGCGGCGCATGTCGCTCAGGTAGATCTCGTGGTGCAGGCCCCGGAGCCGGAGCCGGTTTTCTGGGACGAACCGGTGATGCAAATCGTCGAGCACAGGACCCTCGTCGTCGAATGCACCGACATGAAGGGTCTGCACGCTGAGCCCCTCATCTAATGTCTCAAGTCGCACAGCCGACAACGCGGGCAACGGCGTCTTCTTCTTTTCGGCCTTTCGGGCAACCGCTTCCACAGCGTCCGCACACATCGCTGCGGTGACGTGATCGCCGACCATGATCATCAGTGTCCAGAGCCACGCCGACTTATCGCGTTGCGAGGTAAACGCATCCATATCCGGAGCATGCCAGAGCCCCTCCAGCGGCATCACCACAGTGTCGATGCCGAGCGACTCTCTACTGGCAAACTTCAGCGTGTATGCCACCGGAAACAACGCGGAGACAGCATCAGCAAACATCGGCGACGTGTTGGGATCCCCCGCACCATCGACCATCAGGTACTGCAATGGGGGCACGTCGATGATCTGAAACTCGCCTCGTTTTGCCCGGTAGGCCTCCAGTGACTTCTTGGGGTCTTCCGCCACCATGGCGTCAGAGTTCGACAGGAGGAGTCGGCTCCGCTTCTGCAGTTTCTGGGTGGCGCGCGAGGTTGACGATCGCGGTGATCAGCCCTCCCCACACCGTAACCATGGCAACAATCATCATGACGATGGCGAGCGGAGTCATGCGTCCTCTCCCTTCGGTGCAGTTCCCACGACCGGGATCGAGGAGGTCTCGGGGTCTGGTTGGTACTTCTCTTCGACCAAGAAGTCGTCGTACTCCGGGTCATCCCTGGCGTGGGATCGTTTGCTCCACGGCACGGCAGAAAGCAGCAGCGCGGCCACGACCAGCGCGATCACCATGCCCCAACCGAAGATCGCGACAAACCACGTCGGGTATCCGCTGTAGGGCTCGGAGATCTTTGCGATGAGCTCGGTGATGAAGAGGTAACCGATCACGAGCGGAACAAGAACCCCGACGAGCATCTTCCAGACGAAGCCCACTTTGAAGCTGGAGCGTCGGTTGAGGTGCTCTACCAACACCGGCAGCTTGTGCAACATCCAGGCCACGACGATCACGGCGACGAGCGCGACGGCCATGATGCCGAAGGAGTTGACGAATGCGTCGGCAGTATCCAGCACCGACAACGCCGTTGTGGTGGAGAACAGCGCCATTGAAACGATGGAGAGCGGCACCGCAACCGTGAGCGTGGTGCGCACGCGCCCCCAACCCAGTTTGTCTTGCAGGGCGGCGACGACCACTTCGAGCACCGAGATTAGAGAGGTGATGCCGGCAAAGACCAGAGCGCCGAAGAACAGCACTCCAATGATTGAGCCACCTGTCGCCTGCGAAACGATCGTCGGGAAGGCCACGAACGCCAAACCGATCCCGGAGGAGGCAACGCCTGCGACATCGGTGCCCTGCGCCTGCGCCATGAATCCGAGAGCTGCGAACACGCCAATGCCGGCGAGGATCTCGAAGCTGGAGTTTGCGAAAGCGACAACCAGACCAGACCCTGTGAGATCGGTCTTGCGCTTGAGGTACGAGGAGTACGTCACCATGATGCCGAAGGCGACCGAGAGCGAGAAGAAGATGTGCCCGTAAGCCGAGGCCCAGACAGCCGGATCCGCCAGCGCCTCCCAGTTCGGGGTGAAGAAGGCGTTGAGCCCATCGACCGCTCCTGGCAAGAAGAGTGACTGCACGACGAGAATCGCGAACATGACCATCAGTAGCGGCGTCAAGATCATGTTCGCCCTGCCGATACCGCGCTTCACACCGAACGACATGATCGCAATGACGATCAGCCACGCGCCAATCAGCGGAATGCCCACCTGCGGGACGAACTCGGTGGAGACGCCCACCTTGGCCACGTCGGCGGACTGCAAGAAGTCAACAAAGAAGAAGTCGTTCTCGTTGCCAGGACCCCAGGTGAGCTGCGCGGAGAACCAGGTGTACATCGCCGCCCAGGCGACGATCACGGCGTAATACACCGCGATCACGACGCAGATCAGAACCTGCCACCACCCCAGAGGCTCCGCTGCGCGGTGCATCCGACGGAAGGCCAGCGGCGCCGAGCCACGGAACCGGTGCCCGATCGCGTAGTCGAAGAGCAACAGCGGAATTCCTGCGGTGAGCAGCGCACACAGGTACGGGATCAGGAATGCACCACCGCCGCCTTCGTAGGCGACATACGGGAATCGCCAAATGTTGCCAAGGCCGACCGCTGAGCCGATCGCCGAAAGGATAAAAACGTTCCGCGACCCGAATGCTTCGCGTTTATGGGTCTGCGTCGTAGCGGTGGCCATGCCGGGAGACTACCGGAGAATCAGAACAACGCACCACGTCAATAAAAAGTGGGGCCGGTGGCGAACGCTACCGGCCCCACTTTTACCACACCACTAGGCAGAGGTAGCCAGCAACTCGGGCACTGGTTGGCTCGGGTGCGGGCGGTCGTCGAGGTCTTTCTGCAACTCCCACAGAGTGACCTTCAACTCTTCGCGCACCTGCGCATACTCCGGGCGGTGATAGACGTTGTGCAGCTCGTCTGGATCGACCTGCATGTCGTAGAGCTCCCACTCCGGAACGAACTGATGGGGGGAGGTTCCGGGGATCCCCATCCCGTCGTTGTAGAAATAGATCAGTTTGTACCGCTCGGTCCGCACTCCGTAGTGGGCCAAGGCATGGTGGTGCTGATCGTCGTTCTCGTAGTAGCGGTAGTAGATCGCGTCGCGGGTCGGGCGATCCGGCTCGTCGGTCAGCTGCGGCAGAAAACTCATTCCTTGCATCCGCGCGTGCGGCTCGACGCCGGCGGCCTCCAGAATTGTTTGCGCGAAGTCGACGTTGGTCACCATCTGCTCCATCGGTGCGCCAGGCGCAATGCGCGCAGGCCATGACACGAGCAGTGGCATCTTGATCGACTCTTCGTACATGAACCGCTTGTCGAACCACCCGTGATCCCCCAGGAAGAACCCCTGGTCAGAGGTGTACATCAGCAGAGTGTCATCGAAGTCGCCGCGCTCTTTGAGCCAGTCGACGACCCGACCGACGTTGTCGTCTACCGATGCGACACAGCGGAGGTAGTCCTCCATGTATCGCTGGTACTTCCACAGCGCCAACTCTTCCGGCGTCAACCCCTCCGGAGGGAACTCTTTGAGGTCTTCGATGGTGAGGTAGTCGGCGATACGCATCGTGGCGTGCTTCGCCGCACTGGAGCGGTCTGCGTAGTCATCGTCGAACGTGTCCGGCACGGGAATCGGATCGCGATACATGTCGGCATGCGCCGGGTCAGGTTCCCACGAACGGTGCGGTGCTTTGTGATGAATCATCAAGCACCACGGCTCATCACCGTCGAGCGACTCGACCCACTTCACCGAGAGGTCGGTGATGATGTCTGTGACGTACCCCGACTCGATGTGCACACCATCTTCGGTGAGCAGCTGCGGGTCAAAGTACTCGCCCTGATCACGCAGCACCGCCCACGAGTCGAAGTTTTGCGGGTTGTGCCCCTCCCCTTCTCCCATGTGCCACTTGCCGACGATGCCTGTGCGGTAGCCGGCCTCGCGCAGCTGAGAAATGAACGTCGGCTGGCTCGCATCGATGGGCGTTTCCAGCGTGCTCACCCCATTGATGTGGCTGTAGGTGCCCGTCAGGATCGAGGCACGACTGGGTGAACACAACGAGTTCGTCGCGTAGCAGTGGTCAACTCGCCGCCCTGCCGCTGCGATCTCATCGATGCGTGGTGTCTCGTTGACGACCGAACCATACGCGCTGATCGCGTGCGCAGCGTGGTCGTCGGTGAGAATGAGGACGATATTGGGACGTTTTTTCGTCATGCTTATCCCTTTCCAGATATGCGTTCGCCGGAGCGGGAGAACTCAGCCATCGATGCAAGATCGACAGGCTCCCACACTCCGGATTCCATCGATCGATAGCCCGCATCGATGATGCTGTTGTCGATCACCCCATCGGCGAGTGTCTGCATCGGGGCGACCCCGGCGTTGTAGCTGGCGATGAAGTGGTCGAACTGACCGTGGTAGCCATACGCCCACGGTTCATCAAGCACCGGACGGAGCCACCCGCGCGTGGCGCCTGCCTTTTCCATCACATAACCGAGGTCTTGGCCGGCGAATGCATCGAGTCCCGCTCCACCGGTCTCGTCTGCGCCCAACCACCCATTCGAGCCGTGAATCTCGCGACGAACGTCGAGCCCTGGCACATGGGTCCAGCCTGCCTCGACCTGCGCCACGCGGCCATCGTCGAAGCGCACCATCATCAAGGCGTTGTCTTCCGAGTCCACATCATCACGATCAAGGCGTGCGCCCCACGCGAAAACGTCAACAGGAGAAGCGCCCTCCAAGAAGTGACGACCGACGGCGACGCCGTGGCAGCCGAGGCCCCGAAGCGGTCCTCCGCCCATGCGTGCGGAATCAAGCGCATGCTTGTGCGGACTGCCGTGGGCCTCACGGGCGCGCACACTCAGTACGCGCCCGATCGCTCCCGCATCGACCATTGCCTTCGCTCGCACGACGGCGGGAGAGAACACGGCAGTTTCTGCATAGCCGTGCCACACCCCCGCCTCGGTGACGGCGGCGAGGCATGCTGCGGCCTCCGCGCCGCTGCGACCAAGAGGCTTCGTGCAGATCACCGCTTTGCCTGCGCTTGCCGCGGTGCTCACCACTTCGACGTGCGCATCTTGCGGCACAGCCACGACCACGATGTCGACATCTTCGCGCGCTGCGAGTTCGGCGGGTGTGCCCACCACAGCGGGCACACCGAACCTTTCGGCGAGCTTGTTGCCTTTATCTACATCGCGCGATGAAAGCACCGTTACCTCGTGACCACGCACATGCTGCAGTGCCTGCAGGAAGAAGTCAGCGACAAAACCTGCGCCGACGATGCCGAGCCTGACGTTCCCTGCTGTCACGACCGCGCTGCCATCGCCGCGGCGAACAGGTCGATGTTCACGAAGGTGGCTGGGTCATTGACCTCGTCCATCCGTCCTGTCGCTACGAAGACGTCTTCCAGGGATTCGAACTGGTCGAACGTCGTGCCGTCTTCGTTGTTCGCGAGGATCTCCTCTGACGGCGTCCACAGCGACACACTCGCCTGCTGTGCGAGCTGGTCGACCGGTGCGCCGGACTCGACAGATGCCCACTCGACGACCTGGTCGGTGTCTTCGATACGGAAGTCGTTGACCTCGGTGTACAGCTCGAGGAACCGCTGAACACCGTCGCTCTTCTCAGCCACTGCATCGTTGGAAGCGACCCACGCTCCCAGGAAAGCGGTGTCGGGGAAGTCTTCGTTCTTCGCGACGGTGATGGTCTCCGGAACGCTTTCCATGATCTGTGCGCTCAGCGGAGAGAAGATCGCAGCGACATCGATCTGCCCACCGACGTAGGCACTCACCACGTTGGGCGGGTCAAGAACCACCTTCTCGATGTCGTCCAGGGTGAGGTCGGCGGAAGCCAGCGCAAGCGCCAGGATCATCTCCGCAGAACCACCCTCAGGAACGCCCACTTTCTGTCCTTTGAGGTCTGCCGGATCTTCTACGCCGATGCCTGGCCGAGCGAGCACGACATCGCCGAGCGAGATCTCACTCGGGGCGATGACAGTGGCCTGACCTGTCGCGGGCAGCCATGCCGCCCCACCACCGATGTAGCCCACGTCAATCTGCCCTGCCTGCATGGCCTGAATCTGTGTCGGACCGTTGGTGAATGGTGTCAGCACAACATCGATGCCGTACTCCGCCCACAGGTCGAGTTCGTTGGCAGCGGCGATCACTCCCACACCGTTGATGCTGGTGTCGATGTAGCCGACGTTGAGCGATACACGCTCACGCGCGTCACCCCCAGAGTCGGTCGATGTGTCTGTGTCATCGGTGCTCGAGCATCCTGAGACGGTGAGGGCGATGGCTGCCGCTGCGGCGAGCGCTGCTACGGCCTTGGGGAATCGAAGGGAACTCATCATTGGGTCCTTACTGTGGGGGGGGGATTGCGGATTTAAACGGCGGGTTCTGGCTGGTGGTGCACGCCTCGCCACACGCGAGCGCGCAGTTCGGCGAACTCACTGGAAAGGCGCATCTCTTCGGTACGCGGGTATGGCAACGGCACATCGACGATCTCGCTGATGCGTCCAGGACGCGGACTCATTACGACGACACGATTAGCAAGGAACACGGCTTCATCCACGTCGTGGGTGATGAAGACGGCGGTACGCCGCTCTTTCTGCCATGTCTCCAGCAGGTTCTCCTGCATCTTCACTCTGGTGAGAGCGTCCAGTGCGCCAAAGGGCTCGTCCATCAGCAGGATCGACGGGTGCACCGCATACGCACGCGCAATCGCGCAGCGTTGCTTCATGCCTCCGGAGAGTTCTTTGGGCAGCGCGGCGCCGAAGTCAGCGAGCCCCACGAGTTCGAGGTAGTGCTGGGCTTGCTCGCGCCGTTCCTTCTTTTTGACCTTCTGGATCGCAAGACCGAACTCGACGTTCTGCAGGGCTGTGAGCCAGGGGAAAAGTGCGTACTGCTGAAAAATGACGCCGCGGTCAGGGCCAGGGCCTGTCACTTCGTTGCCGTTGACGAGCACTTCACCGCTGGTGGGTGGGAGGAGCCCTGCCATCAGGTTGAGCATCGTGCTCTTGCCGCAGCCACTCGGGCCAACGAGGGTGATGAACTCGCCCGTCGCTACGTCGAGATCGACGTTTTCGAGGCTCTTGACGGTGCCACGGGTGGTCTCGTAGTACTTAGAGACACCGCGTACTTCGATCATGCTGCTCATGCGCGAACCTCCTGCCATCCGGTGAGTTTGCGTTCGAGGAGCAGGAGCAGCCTGTCCATGATGAAGCCGAGGAGTCCGATCATGATGATGCCGACGACGATCCGGGGAGTGTCGAGGAACTGCGATGCGGCCTGCATCATGCGGCCGAGACCGAATGCGGCAGCGATGAGCTCGGAAGCCACCACTGTCGCCCATGCCGCGCCCAGCGCCACACGGGTACCCACGAAGATGAACGGCAGCGATGCCGGCACGACGACTTTGAGGAAGATCGTGCCGTCTTTTGCACCGAGCACGCGAGCGGCGTTGATGAGGGTGCTATCGACGTTTCGCACGCCCTGGAAGGTGGCGAGCACACACGAAAGGAAGGCGGCCAAGAAGATGACGAAGATCTTCGCTGGCTCCCCGATACCGAGGAACACGATGACCAGGGGGATGAGCGCAAGCGGCGGTACCGTGCGGAAGAACTGCACCCATGGCTCCAACAGCCCACGCCCCCAGCGGTACCAACCCATCAGGAATCCGGCAGGAATTGCGACTGCAACACCGAGCACAAATCCGGTGACGACGCGTTGCACACTGGCCGCGGTGTTCTTCCACAACGAGCCATCTGCGATCGCTTCGCCGAAGCTACGCACGACCTCTGGCGGTGTGGGAGCGAGCACGTTGTTGCTCAGCGCGGCAACGCCCCACCACAGCGCGATTCCCCCGACCAGCGTCGAGACGTAGAGCCATGTGAGGGGCTTCGGTTTGCCCTGTTCTGCGAGCGACCTGCGCCGCGCCGAGCCGGTTTTACGCACCGTCTCGTTGGCGAGAGTCACCGCCTCCATCTGCGGTTTGATGTCAGTCAACTCGATCCCTTCGTTGCGATGTGAGTTCGTGATTTTGCTCAGTGCGAGCGGGTAGTCGTGAGTAACGGCGTACCGAAGACAAACTGATCGAGAGCCACAGTGGCCGCGCCGATCATGCCTGCGTCTGCACCGAAGTGCGCCGGTTGAATGCGGATGGTGTCGCGCAAAAGCGGCAACACCTGAATAGGAATGCTGGCGCGCAGTTCGTCGATCAGCACGGGAGAGAGGTCGCTCAGCAAGCCGCCCAAGACAATGAGCTGCGGGTTCAACAGGTTGATGATGTTGAGCAGCGCGCTGGTGACGTACTCCACGATCTCGTCGCGGATCGCAATCGCCCGGCTATCGCCTTCGACGACGAGGTCAACGAGTTGCTGAGACCAGGCATGGTCATTGCGATCCGGCGACGCGCTGATCAGCCCGGCAGAGAGCATCCGCGCCTTGACGGCAACGTCGCTGACGACTGTCTCGAGGCATCCGCGGCCACCGCAATTGCAATGCACCCCATTGGGAACGACGCGCATGTGACCGATTTCTGCCGCACCGTGCGTGCCACCGCGGTATTCGCGGCCACCCAGAATCAGACCAGCTCCGACGCCTGTCCTGCTGTAGACGAAGACCAGGCTTTCGAGTCCTTGACCGGCGCCATATCGAGCTTCGCCCACGGCCATCGCGCGCACGTTGTGATCGACGACAACCTCCACCCCCAGGGCATCCTCGAAGTAGTCGGCCATGTGCACCTCGCTCCAACCGAGGTTCTGAGAGCTGAGGTTCACGCGCTGATCATCATCGACGAGGCCGGCTGCGCCGACGCCAAGCCCGCGCACCTGTGCGGTTGTGACGTGGGCTGTCTCCATCACCCTCCGGAGCATCTCGACGGCCAAAGCCATCACATCTTCCGGTTGCGCAGGCAACGAAAAATCAATCAGCTCAGAGGCCAGCACCTCTCCGGTGAGGTCGACCACGCCCACTTGCAGCACCCCTGCACCGATCTGCGCCGAGAGGACGAAGTGGCTGCGAGAGACCAATGCCACGTTCGAGCTCGGACGCCCGAGTTTCGGGAGTCCGCTCTCTGGACCGGGCGTGACGTCGACGACGAGGCCCGAATCGAGAAGCTCGGCGACCACGTTGGTGACCGCAGGGGCGCTGAGCCCTGACCGCTCTGACAGCTGACGACGGGAGAGATCCCCATAGGTGCGCAGCAGCTGCAACAGGATGCGGCGGTTGTGCTGTCGCACACTCGCCGCGTTGAGGTGCGCCGCTTGCACCCTTTTATTTTGCATGTATGAAAAGTAACCTTGCGTAGGTTCAGTGTCAACCATTTCTCGCAAACCAACCGCGCGGCAAACGTCCACACACTCCTAGGCTGGACGTCGTGACTTCTCCCCTTGGTGAACAGTTTGTGCTCGACGACGGCAACGTCCGTGTCGAGATCGGTGCCCTCGCGGCCGTGCTCCGGGAAGTGCGGGTCGGAGGCGTGCGTCTCACCGAGACGGTGGCCCCTCACACGCTTCCTTCGCACGGGTGCGGAATAGTGCTCTCCCCCTGGCCGAACCGCGTGAAAGACGCTCAATGGACCCTCGATGGCGGCGTGCAGCAGCTCGACGTCACCGACGTTGCCAGAGGGAGCGCGATCCACGGCCTCCTGCGCAACACCGCATACCAGGTGCGCGACCGATCCGATCGATCGCTGTCGCTGGGCGCCACTATCTACCCGCAGCACGGCTGGCCGTTTCTTGTCGAAACCTGGGTCACGTACCAACTCGAGCACGACGGTCTCACCGTGACTCACGGCGCCAAAAACCTGTCTGAGCACGCGGCACCCTGGGCAGTCGGCGCGCACCCCTACTTCCGCGTCGGCGAGACCCCGACCGACGACCTCACCCTTCGCGTCGGCGGAGAGTCCTACCTCGAACTCGACGACCGCCTCAACCCCGTGGCAGAACACGCCGTCGCCGACACCGCCTTCGACCTGCGCTCACCGCACTCGCTTGCTGGCGCAGATCTCAACGTCGCCATTGGCCAGTTGGCGAATACCGGCGAGCGCGCCGAAGTGGCGCGACTAGAAGCACCAGGTGGCGCAGCTACCGCCGTCTGGGCCGACTCGGCTTTTCGCTGGCTTCAGGTGTTCACCCCAGCAGACTTCCCCGGCCAAGACGGCACAGGGCGCGCCGTCGCACTCGAGCCCATGTCTGCACCACCGAATGCGCTCAACTCCGGCACCGACCTCATCTGGCTGGAATCAGGCGACAGCCACGAAATCTCGTGGGGTGTGCGCTACTCGCCAGCGAGCTAGGTTCTGTTCAGCGAGCTAATTTCTGTCGCCTCACACAGAGTCGCGCAGCACGACTTTTGTCGGGAGCGTCACCCGAAACGGACCCGCGTCTGGCTGGGTGATCAAATCGCGCAGCGTACGAACCATCAAGCTGCCGAGCTCATCGAAGGGTTGCGCGATCGTCGTCAGGCGCGGCTCGACTGCCGTTGCGATGACAGTGTCATCGAAAGAGACAAGAGAGAGGTCGTCCGGCACCACGCGTCCGCGCGACCGCAACGTCGCAAGCGCTCCGGCGGACATGAGATCGTTCATCACGAAAACGCCGTCAACAGTGGGATCCCTGTCGAGAATCTCTGCCATCGCTACCGCTCCTCCCCCTTGGAGAAAGTCAGCGTGAGCCACGAGATCATCCGCAATGCCGTGGGCCTTCAGGCATTCAGACCACCCACGCAGACGGTCTTGGGTAACGCCCAGCTCCATCGATCCCGTGATGACGGCGATTCGTCGTCGTCCCGCTTTCACCAGGAGTTCTGCGGCAGTGCGCGCTCCGCCCACGTTGTCAGAATCGACGTACGACACATCGAGATCGTCTGACTCCAACGGTCGCCCTAGATAGACAACCGGAACCGCTGCGTCGGACAGCAGGCGAGGGAGCTCCGTCGTGTGCGCCTCGAGAAAGACCATGGCGCCGTCGACATGACTCGCCGACAGGAAGCGCAAGAATTTCTCATCCGTCTCACCCGCAGCACGAATGACCATGACGAGTTGCTGCTCTGAGGCGGCGACCTCACGAATGACACCCTGCATAGCGGCAGAGAGAAACGAGTTCCCGATGTCCCAGATATCGGTTTCGGGAATGATGAGCGCGACGGAGTCGTGCCGACCTCGCGCCAGCGATCTCGCCGCCGGGTTCGGACGGAAGCCGAGCGTTTCGGCGGCATTCAGCACAGCCTGAGCGCGAATTGGCTTTACCGTCGCCACCCCGTTCATGGCACGCGACGCGGTTGTCCGCGATACGCCAGCAAGCCTTGCGACGTCGTCGAGAGTTACCACTACGCCTCCCCCGTTCTGCAACCTCGAGCTGATTCGCCATCAAAGGAAGCGCTACCTTTTGTTGCCGGATCGCAACATTCCGAGCAGGGAAGAGCGCTTGCGCATCCGTTCATTTGCACTTACGGTACCAGTATCGCAAGAAAGGAAGCGCTTCCTTTTTGACGCAGCGCCTAACTCATGCGAGCCAACGATGGCTAAATCGACTCAATGTGGAGGAACGAATGAAGGCAAGACGGACTCTCACCGCGATGGTCGCTGGTGGTGCCGCCCTGGCACTCCTGGTCGGCTGCTCAGGCGGCTCTTCCGGCGCTGATGGCGGGAAGATCGAACTGAACGTGTGGACGTTTGGCGGCATGGGCTTAGACGAAGCCTTCGCCAAGTACCAGGAAGAAAACCCGAACGTCACGCTGAAGATCACCAATGCGGGTGGCGCCGACGAGCAAGCACAAGCGCTCACCACGGCACTCGCCGGCGGCAAGGGCCCTGACGTGGCAGCCATCGAGATTGGCTACATGTCGCAGTTCAAGGCACAGCCGCAGAACTTCATCGACCTGCGCACCCTTGGTGCAGATGACATCGAAGATACCTTTCTTGACTGGCGCTGGGAACAGGGCGTTGCCGCCGACGGTGAGGTCGTAGGAATCCCCACCGACGTGGGCGGATTGGCCATGGCCTACCGCACCGACCTCTTTGAGGCCGCCGGGCTCCCGACCGACCGCGACGAAGTCAGCGCTCTCTGGCCCACGTGGGAAGACTTCATCAAGGTGGGCGACGAGTACCGTGCTGCTACAGGCAAGGGCATGGTCGACAACGTCACCAACTCGGTCTACAACGCAGCCGTCCGCCAGGGCAACGAGATGTACTACGGCGACGGACCAGACGACCTGGTCTACGACAGCAACCCGCAGGTGCAAAAGGCCTTCGACCTAGCAGTGGATTCGGTCAACCTGTCATCGAAGACAGGTTCATTCAGTGAAGAGTGGAACGCCGGCATGAACAACGGTGATTTCGCCGTGCTGGCCGCACCCGCGTGGATGACGACGTACATCTCGCAGCAGGCACCAGACACGGCCGGCAAGTGGGACATCGCCGCCGTTCCCGAAGATGCAGGCAACTGGGGCGGAAGCCAGCTCACCATTCCGAAGAACTCGAAGAACGCACAGGCGGCTTTCGACTTCATCTCGTGGTTGATGGCCCCAGAGCAGCAGCTCGACATCTTCCAGGCGAACGGCAACTTCCCCTCGACGCCGGAGCTCTACGACACCCCTGACATCCAGGAGTTCACGAGCACGTTCTTCAATGACGCACCCGTCGGACCGATCTACTCGCAGAGCGTCGAGGCGATCCAGCCCATCTACGAAGGCCCGCAGCAGCGCATCATCGACAACGCGATTCAGAACACCATCGGTCAGGTGGAAAACGGCGAAGAGTCGGCATCCGGAGCGTGGGACCGCGCTATGGACAACGTCAAGACGGCTCTTAAGTAGCCCATCCCTCTGACGGGGTCGAGCGAGATGTTCGCTCGACCCCGTCCCCGCACAAGCGAAAGAAGTTCACTGTGGAACTCACGACCTCCCCACCGGCGGAGAAGTCGAAGAGAGCGTCAGCTCGCGTCACGTCGCGCAAGATCCGCTCGGCCAGCCGAATGGATACGGCGTCACCGTACCTATACGTCGCGCCTTTCTTCATCATCTTCGGCATCTTCGGACTGTTTCCGACACTGTTCACCTTCTACGTCGCCCTGTTCGAGTGGAACCCCATCGGAGAGCAAACGTTCATCGGTTTCGAGAACTTTGCGACGCTCTATGGCGACCCGCGCTTCTGGAATGCGCTACGCAACACGTTCAGCATCTGGATCCTGTCCACTGTGCCGCAACTGCTGTTCGCGCTCTTCCTGGCACAGCTGCTGAACAACGCGCGGCTCAAGTTCGCAAACTTCTTCCGCATGGCAATGCTGGTGCCGTACATCACCTCAGTGGTGGCCACCACGATCGTCTTCGCATCGCTGTTCGGACGTGACTACGGCCTTATCAACTTCTTTCTCGGTCTGTTCGGCATCGAGAACATCGACTTCGAGGCGAACACCCTCGGCAGCCACATCCTGATCGCCACGATGGTGATGTGGCGTTGGTTTGGCTACAACACCCTCATCTACCTCGCTGCACTGCAGGCCATTCCCAAAGACATCTACGAGGCGGCAGCCATCGACGGAGCTGGCGGAGTCAAGCAGTTCTTCTTTGTGACCATTCCCTCGTTGCGTCCGGTGATTATCTTTACGGTCATCGTGTCCACAATCGGCGGCCTCCAGATCTTCACAGAGCCTCTACTGCTCTCCTCCCCCGGGCTCACCGGTGGGTCAGGCCGGCAGTACCAAACGCTCACACTCTTCCTCTACGAGCAAGGCTTCGGAAACTTCGAGTTCGGTTACGGCTCAGCGATCGGCGTGGTGCTGTTCCTGCTGATCGTCGCCTTCTCGATCATCAACTTCTTCCTGTCCCGGCGAATCTCGTCGGACGATTGAGAGCGACATCATGACTGAAACCATGTCTTCACTCGCTGCGGAAGTGGCCGTCCCCATGAAAAAGGCACGCAGGCGCGCGTTCTCCGGTCGCGTGCGCTGGTGGACCTACCTCTTCCTGATTCTTGCGGCCATTGTCTGCATCTTCCCGCTCTACTGGATGTTCATCGTCTCGACGAACGACTCCGCCGCGGTGTCACAGATGCCGCCGACCGTTGTGCCAGGCGGCAACTTCTTCACCCTGGCTGAGCAGGTGTTCACCACCGTTCCGTTCATTCAGAGCATCATCAACTCGTTCTTCGTCGCTGGCAGTATCGCCGTAGCTCAGATCGTGCTGTGCACACTCGGCGGTTTCGCCTTTGCGAAGCTCCAATTCCGCGGACGCAATGTGCTCTTCGTCTTCGTCATCGGCACGCTGATGGTCCCGACGCAGCTCTCGATCATTCCCCTCTACATGGTGATGTCGCAGTTGGAATGGATCGACAGTTTGCAGGCGCTGATCGTGCCAGGCATGGCGAGCGCATTCGGAATTTTCTGGATGCGGCAGCACATCTCCTCCGTCCTCAGCGATGAGCTCGTGCAGGCAGCACGCCTAGACGGTTGCAGCACCTGGCAGATCTACTGGCGCATGGCCTTTCCTCTTGTCAGCTCTGCGGCCTTTGTCTTGGGTCTGCTCGCGTTCGTCACGGCCTGGAATGACTTCCTGTGGCCGCTCATCGTGATCCAGTCGCCCGAGAACTACACAGTGCAACTCGCGATCAAGGCGCTACAGAGCCAGTACTTCGTCGACTACGGCCTGGCAATGTCCGGCTCGTTCCTCGCGACGATCCCGCTCCTTGTTCTCTTCTTCTTTGTCGGCCGTCGCATGGTCGCCGGAGTAATGGACGGCGCGTTCAAAGGCTGACTCACCGTCACCCTTATGCTCTGCGCTCGCTCCTCTCGTTTTACGAACTGAAAGACCTCACAATGACCACTGCTACACCGCATTCTGTCCCCACGGAGCACGGCCTCTCCCGCGTCGAAGACTTGTTGACTCAGATGACACTCGACGAGAAGCTCGCGCAACTTGTCGGGATCTGGGCAGGTGCCGCCGACACGGGCGAAAGCGTTGCCCCGATGCAGGACGAACAAGGGGGCGAGCCCGTCGTGTTCGAATCGTTCGCTCAGAATGGCCTCGGGCACCTCACCCGGGTATTCGGCACTGTCCCGGTCACTCCCGCGCATGGGCGTTCGTCCCTGCGCTCGGTGCAGCGTTGGCTCCGCGACAACACGCGTCTGGGCATCCCTGCGATCGCGCACGAAGAATGTCTCACCGGCCTCGCGGCCTGGCAGGCAACGACCTTTCCTACCCCGCTTGCGTGGGGTGCCACGTTTGATCCACACCTGATCGAGCGGATGGGGGCGATGATCGGCACGAGCATGGCGCAGCTCGGAGTGCACCAGGGCCTCTCTCCCGTGCTGGACGTGATTCGCGATGTGCGCTGGGGTCGCGTAGAAGAGTGCATCGCCGAAGATCCCTTCGTTGTCGGCGAGCTGGGGTCCGCCTATGTACGGGGTCTGCAGAGCGCCGGGGTCATCGCGACGCTCAAACACTTTGTCGGCTACTCGAACTCACGAGCAGGCCGCAACCTCGCCCCGGTTCATGCCGGCCCGCGCGAAGTGGCCGACGTGTTGCTTGTACCGTTCGAGATGGCGATCCGCGATGCGGGCGCTCAGTCGGTGATGCACTCATATGCAGAGATCGACGGCATCCCTGTGGCTTCTGATCCGGCACTTCTCACCGACCTACTGCGTGACACGTGGGGCTTTGACGGCACGGTCGTCGCCGACTATTTCGGAGTCGCCTTCCTTCACCAGCTGCACGGCATTGCCGCTGATCTGGGCGAGGCAGCGGAGCTTGCGCTCCGCGCTGGCGTCGACATCGAGCTGCCGACAGGGAAGGCATACCTCGCCCCGTTGGCGGAACGAATTCGTAGCGGCGAATTCGACGTCGAGTTCGTTGATCGCGCCGTGCGTCGCGTCCTCCTGCAGAAAGAACAGCTCGGGTTGCTCGATCCGCAGACAACGCTTTTCGACGACGACGGCCAGGATGAGCGCATCAACTTGGACTCTCCAGAGCACAGGGCGCTGGCGGGCGAGATCGCCGAGAAATCGGTCACGCTGATCGAGGCGGCGGATATTCTTCCGCTCGCGCCGCAGACCCGGATCGCCGTCATCGGGCCCAACGCAGGCCGCACCGCTGCACTCTTCGGCTGCTACGCCTTCATCAACCACGTTTTGCCTCAGCACCCCCAGGTCGCAGACGGCATCGAGGTGGCGACAGTTCTCGATGCCCTCTCCTCGGAGTTCGATTCGATCGCAGGTTTCGAAGAAGGATGCGGCGTTGATTCGCCAGATGACGGCGGGATTGCCGGTGCGGTAGCGCTGGCGGAGCAGGCAGAGACTGCCGTTGTGGTTGTCGGCGATCGTGCTGGCTTGTTCGGGCGCGGCACCGTCGGAGAGGGATGCGATACCGACAGCCTGGAACTGCCCGGCGTTCAGCGGCAGCTCGTCGAAGCCGTCCTCGACACGGGCACCCCTGTGGTGGTGGTCGTCGTCTCTGGTCGCCCGTACTCGGTGGAGTGGGCGGCCGAGCGCGGTGCGGCGATTGTCCAGGCATTCTTTCCTGGTGAAGAAGGAGCGTCGGCGATCAGTGGTGTGCTGAGCGGTCGCGTGAATCCATCTGGTCGACTTGCCGTGTCGATGTCTCGTTCAGCCGGACGCCAGCCGTACTCCTACCTGCATCCAACGCTCGGCGGAGCGTCTGACGTATCGAACGTCGCCACCAAACCGGCGTATCCCTTCGGCTTTGGCCGCAGCTACACCACGTTCGAATACAGCGATGCTCAGCTCATCCACACGGAGATCCGCGCGGGCGAAGACATCGTTGTAGAGGTGACGGTGTCGAACAGCGGCGAGCGCGCCGGTGACGAGATTGTGCAGGTGTACGCACGCGATGTGGTCGCCTCTGTCACCCGGCCGACCAGACAGTTGGTTGCGTTCACTCGGGTATCCCTAGACGCAGGCGAATCGCGCACCGTCACGATGCGCATCCCCGCCACGCGCCTTGCCTTCACCGATCGATCCATGAAGCGCGTCGTCGAGCCTGGTGACATCAAGCTCTGGGTCGGACGCGACTGCGAAACTGAGGCAGCTCCGCTGGGCACCCTCACGATGCACGGACCGGTTCACATCGTCAGCGGCGACGACTCTCGCACCGTGCAGATCGCCCAGCGGTAGACAGCCCACTACGAGCGAAGGCTCAGGATGATCGAGGTGCGATCATCCTGAGCCTTTACTCGTTCCGCTGTGGATCGCCCGCTACGCGGGATCGATCGCGATCGGCACATTCGTCAGTCGATGCCGACGCTCGATCGCCTGACCGATGTAACTCGCGACGATGATCAGCACCGCCCCGAACAATCCGGGAGCACCGATCACCTCACCACCGATGTAGACGCCGACCGCGATCGCCCACACAGGTTCGGTCCCCATCAGAATGCTGGCCCTGGTGGCGGAGGTCCGCCGCACCGCCCACAGCTGCACGATGAAAGCGAACACCGAGCACAGGAGTCCGAGGAACAGCACGTTGCCCCACCCAGAAGGATCGAGTTGAGCGATCGCGAGCGGAAGAGCCTCGCCCGCCGCCAGTATGAAGGCGACTGCACAGACGACCATCTGCAGGAAGATGACCCCCAGCGAGCTGTCCGAACGCCCTACCAGGAGCCGTGCACTCGCAGTGACATGGATCGCCCGCACGGTCGCTGCGGCGATTACAAGAGCGTCACCCAGAGTCGGCATCCGGAATCCCCCCTCGGAAACCAGCAGCGCCACCCCCACGACCGCTGCAACGGCTGCGACAAAATACGATCGAGGCAACCACGATCTGGAAGCAGCACTTTCAAGCACCGGTGTCATTATCAGCGCGAGGCTGATCAAAAGACCCGCATTGGTTGCCGAGGTGAGGCTCACACCCCAGGTCTCGAGGCCGATGATTGCGGCTTGTGTAAGCCCGAGTGACGCTGCTATTACGAGGCCGCTCCCTCTCGGGAGCCGCTCTCGCCGAACGACACAGATGATCCCCGTCGCGAGCGCAGCAACGGTGAAGCGCAGCGCGACCGCTGATGTCACGCTCACGTCCGCCACCAGATCCTTCGACGACAGAAAGCTCGCGCCCCACACCGCCGCGACCCCGAGCAGAAGCAGGTCGACGGTCAGCTCCGACTTTCGATGCGTAGTCACTGCCTCACTCTGTCGTGGACAATCATTAAGAACATCCGGCAATCTCTTGATCGTCCTGTTAGAAATTACTTATGGATCCTGTACGTCTACGTTTGCTTCGCGAGCTCGGTGATCGCGGCAGTGTCGTCGCTGTCGCGGCTGCATTGCACGTGAGCGCGTCAGCTGTTTCGCAACAACTCGCGGCCCTGCAATCCACCACTCCCGTTCCTCTGACGATCAAACGGGGGCGCACACTCGTGCTTACCGACGCGGGCGAAGCGCTCGCGCGGGCGAGCATCCGGGTAGATGAGGCTCTCGCCATCGCGAAAGACTCCATCGATTCATTCCTTGCCGCGCCGGAGCGGGTCGTGACGGTATCGGCTTATCACAGCGCAGCTTTGACCTTCTTTGGCCCTCTTTTGAAGACATTGAATGGGAAACAAAGCTTGTCCCTGGCGGACGCCGACGTGGCACGCACCGAGTTCCCGAGCCTCACCGCAGACTTCGACCTTGTGATCGCGCACCGCCTCAGCCACAACCCGGAGTGGCCCATGGAACGGGTCGTCTCAGTTCCGCTCCTCAAAGAACCCCTCGATATCGCTCTCCCCGCACGTCATGCGCTGGCACAGCAGGACGAAATCCATCTCGAGCTGCTGCGCGATGAAGTCTGGATTTCCACTCACGAAGGTTTCCCCCTGAGCGGAGTGCTAGACCATATCGGGGCCCTCATCGGTGGGCCGCCACGCATTGCGCACCGCATCAATGAATTCACCGTCGCAGCCGAGGTCGTACGAGCCGGAGCAGCAATCGCCGTCATGCCGCGGTTTACCGCGCGCTCGCTCGCGGTGAACGGAATGGTACTCCGGCCAGTGGTCGGAGCACACCTCGAACGACACGTCGACGTACTCGCTCGCCGAGACTCACTCGCCCACGCCCGCGTGCGGGAGGTGCTCGGGGTGTTGCGCAAGCTCGCCGTAGACACGCGCTCAGAGAATATCTAACTGTCGCGACTGAGACCGGATGGCCACCGTCTCGCAAGAAACTGAACACCACCTTAGCAGCGTGAAATTGCGCCCTGACCGGATCAATCAGCGACGTTCAAGGACGTTGATTTGTTCGCAAACTCTTCGCACGCGCGTAGCGCTGAAACCGCGTGCCTGGGACGCTTCGCACATTCGTTTGACGGACCCCTCGTGCGCATCATGGTGTGCGCCATAGCTCTAACTGCGCCCACTCTGCGGGTGCCCCGGTAGCGGAAGTCTCGAGGCCGCTCGTGGCCGGAAAGCTACTCATTACAGCTGGCAAGATTCTCATGTTCACGCCGTCAGTGTGTGATGCGAGATGTTGAAGGAGCGTGAGCATAGCGAAGGTGCTGTCCTTGACTTCGTTGATGGCGTCGAGTGAAGGATGCTGGCCGAGTCGTGGAAGCTTTGGGGTCAAGGAGTAGTGCCGGTTGAAAAGGCGGGAGTGATGAGCACAAACATTTCGGACAACGTTCAGGGCTCGCATCCACGACTTCAGCTGCGCTGCACTCAGCTCAAACGTGGCCGCAATGTCGTCTCGAACCTTGAGGGGAGCGAAGGTGTATAGGTAAGACAGCCCACCCCAGTCGAGAACGTCCACTGCGACCCATACTGGAACAACCGATTCACGCTTTTCTCTGTGGTGAACGATGAATTCTTCGCGAGAGTCTCTGAGCTGCCCGTCTAGCTTTTGGATCCACTTGGGGTAATCGGACGGACGATCCAGTGATAGGAGCTCGCGCTTGCGGTGGACCATCGGATCGACTTCACCAAGCTTGTAACCCAGCAGAGCACGAAGGTATGTTTCGACGTGCTGCAGTGGCCCAAGTGTGGCAAGCCGCAGACGATTATCGAAGGCCCAGAGTGCTTCCACCTGCGGCAACGAAGTTCCTGGGTAAAAGCGACCGGTGCGCACGCCCACTGCATCCCTAAACCGAAACGGATACGAATAGCCACTGAGTGTGTAATATCCGACACGTCGAAGCAACGCCAGCGCGGCAGCTTCGTCATCGACAAGCATGCCGCTGTCCCGGAGGAGTTCAATCTGCTCCGAGTATGTGCTGTGCGGCTTCGGCTCCACCAAGTCAGCATCTCATACAAAGAAAGACCGGCCCTGGACCCCCGAAGGAGCGGAACCGGTCGTGTTACACAAACAATATCACGCTCGAGTGTGCCCCCTCCAGTGCCGTCCCCTCTCGGGACGCTGGCTCAGTTGAGAGCAGACTACGCGGATGCTCTAGTCGGCTGGCCAGCATGCGCGGCCGAGCTACACTTCAAACTGACTGCGCAAGGTCGGTACGGAATGTCCAGGCTGGCCACCAACCGTCATCAAGCTCCCGAAGCATTTTGGTGGCTTGCTCGAGTTCGTCCGCGGTGAGGTTGGGGTCGGGTTCACCGTTACTCGAGTGTCGTTCGCCGCCGAGGTGACAAAGTTGCGCGTGTTGCCATCGCCTATGCCCGACGGGGCACACTTCCCGAAGGCCGCCGGCCGCGATGGCCAGCAAGGTGTCTTCGACCTCATCGGCGACGGACTCAGCTGATTCGTCGCACGCGTCACAGGAACACTGCGGAACTACAGTCCGGAATAGTGCACCACCCTGGATCTGCACCGAATCAACGGCCGCCGCAATGGTCACGGTCGCTCCAGTAGAAGGACGAAGCACCGTCCGCGTCTCCTGATCAACCGTCCGCCGCTCAACATCTACGACATACCAAGCCTGCAAGTACTCGATTACGGCATCAAGGTAGTCCTGCTGAGGGAGCGCGGGCCGTTCGAAGCGGACAGGCGGTACCCGCAAGAGCGGTTGCGACCCGACCTCCATCAGCGCGCTCATCTCGAACGCGTCTTGATCGGCCTGGGACCACGATGACAGCATGTCCATAAACTCGTCCACCAGTTCGGACTGCTCGACCATGATCCGCACCAGCTCTGCCACGGGGATAGATCGAGTTGACGTTCCCACCTCAAGCTCAGGCGTCCTACGCCACGACGCAGCTGGATGCACCACCGCGATCACATTGCCCACGAAGCGGGCCGCCGAATCCGCCAGCTCCACCGACTCCAAAACCGCCTTGCGACGGTCGAGAAACCCCCACAGCGCCGATATGTCCTGCACGAAGTTGGCAGGATCCCCACCCTGCTCGCACACGTAGGACGCGAACTCTTCGAACCCCTCCACGAACCGGATCGGGGCTGGAGATTCAGAGCCTGGCAAGACCAGGATCGCCGCAGAAGACAGCGGCTCAGGCAACGGACGCACCGGTGCGGGGAAGATGCTTTCTGCCACTTACACGACCACCTTCGAACCACTCAGTAAATAAGGGCCGAGACTCGCCGCCAGTATTTCATGAGGACACCTCCAAAAAACGCCCTCAGATCGGACCCCGTCCCGACGAACAGTCAAACGCAAAAACCCCCGCATAAGCGGGGGTTTTATCTGCGGAGACGAGGGGATTTGAACCCCTGGACCCCTTGCGAGGTCTCCACCTTAGCAGGGTGGTGCACTAGGCCGGACTATGCGACGTCTCCAGGCATCCGACCCGAAAGCACGGATGCACCTAGCCATCATAACTGTTCATGAGAGCCGTGACGAACCAGCACAAAAGCGTGTGCTGTCTGACCCGACGCGCACCGGCGCTGACCAGCGTCGCGCGCTGACGCTGGGATACTGGCCGCACAGGGTGGACTCCGCCTGTCCACCGCACGGAAGAGGTCGCAGCATGCCCCAAGACGATTCGACGGCACAGGAGCGCACGCTCGCCGCGGCGCTCACCCCCGAGCGGGGCAGCCAGAGCCTCGGCTACGCGGTCGTCCTGGGGCTGATCGCCGTGTCGTACTGGCTGTGTGTCGCGCAACCGAGCACAGAGCCGAGCCCGTGGGCGTTCCTTGCCATGCTCGCAACCGTGGCAATGGTGGCCCACGTGACCAGGGTGAGGCGGGCGATTCAGCAGATCTCTTGGGTGGTTCTTTCCGTAGCCGGAGTTGCTGCAATCGGCGCAACCGCTTTTGGCATCGATGGCCCTGTGCTCGCGGTGCCACTTTCGATCGCCTCGATGATCGCGCTGTTGATCGCGCCAGGAGCGATCATCGTTCATCAGGTCAACCGCCGCGGCTTGAACTTAGAGGCGCTGTTGGCGGCACTCACCGCATACATCTTGGTCGGAATGTTCTTTGCCTTCGTCTACAACCTAATGTCGCAGCTCTCCTCCACCCCGATGTTCGGGGCGGCAGACCTCGATTCCCTCGGCAACCAGCTGTTCTATTCTTTTACCGCGCTGACGACCACCGGCTACGGAAACCTCGTGCCTGTGAACGCCACAGGGCAAGCGATCGCCATTGCGGAGGGGATCACTGGTCAGTTCTTCCTGATCACCGCCGTCGCCCGCATCATGCGCGGCGCGGGGAGCAAAACCAACACCCCCGAGACGGCCTGAACGGGGAGAGCACACGAAGCCGCGCCTTGCGGCCCCGCAACTCGCCGGACAGACTAGCTTCAGAGCAGACCGATATTCTGCACGCGATCTGAGGGACGGCAATGCACAAGAGAACTTCTCGGTGGGGGCTACCCGCCGCCATCATCTCGATCCTCGTGGCGACCCTGCTCCCTCTCGGCGCCGCACAGGCGGCGGAGATCGACGGAATCACCTCAGCCACAATCGTGGAGCCGACCGACGCCATCACGGCCTACGAGAGCTTCCGACTCGAAGCAACCTGGGCCGTGCCGAACACTGCCCTTCCAGGCGACACGTTCGGCCTCACTTTCCCGACGAGCCCGCTCATCGTGGGCGTTACCAGTTCGTTTGTTCTCGAATCTCCCGGCGGCGACGAGGTGGGCACTTGCGCGGTCTCCGATGCGGGGATCACGTGCACCCTCGGCGACTATGTGCTCACCCATGACAACGTCAGCGGCAATCTCTTCTTCTGGGCCCAGGCCCGAGAATCAAGCGCCAGCGGAACCCTCACCTTCACCACCAGCGGCGGAGACCCCATCGACGTCGCGGTGCCAGGAGGCGCAATCCTCGATCAAGGGGCATGGGGGCCGCCCACTGAGGCCGAGAAAGATGGCGTCATCACCACAGACGGCGACCGCCTGGAGTGGGATGTCTACATTCCGAGCAACCAGATGACAGCGGGTGAAGTCATCACCGATACATTCACCCCTGGACTGACCTATCTCCCGGCATCCATGCAGATCGGCTACGTTCTTCTCTCAAACTGGAACGGCGGATCGTTCACCGACGCAGACTTCAATGAGCTCTCCGAGCCCGCCGACTACGCCATCGTGGACTCCCCTGCATCGTCATCCTTCACTCTGACCCTCAACGGTCCACTGCCGGCAGATGCGATTTATCGGCTTCGCTATCAGATGGAGGTGCCAGCGGGCACCGAAGACGGCGACATCTTCACCAACACTGTCTCCGGAGTCGGCTTCACGGCAGCAGCTGGTTCGGTTACCTATGTGGGCGCTGGCGGTGGAGGAGAAGGCGATGAGCCAGGAACCTTCACCGTGAGCAAGGCGCTGTCAGGGACCGGTGCAGATCTGGTTCCCTCCACCACCAGCTACTCGTTCACCTACTCCTACAACGTCGATGGCGCCACACTGGCAGGCACAGTCGAGGTGCTCGCAGGAGAAACGAGCGACCCGATTGGACCAATACCCGTAGATACCGTCGTCACGATCCAAGAGCCTGCACCTGCAGCTGTCGAAGGGGCCACGTGGTCAGCACCAGTCTTTTCCGGCGCCGGTGTGACGGCAATAACGGAGGGCGCTCAGTTCACCATCGTCTCCGCGTCAAACGTCGAAGTGGCAGTGCAGAACACTCTCGCACTGATACCGCCGCCAGAGCCAGGCACCTTTACCGTCAGCAAGTCGCTTTCTGGCTCGGGAACAGCGCTTGTGCCAGACGACACAGTGCACTCCTTCGACTACTCCTACACGACCGATGAAGGCACGACCTCTGGTGTGGTGACGATCCTCGCTGGCGAAACGAGCGCCACGATCGGGCCGATCCCTGCGGACACCGTTGTCACCATCAGCGAGGAGGAGCCCACCTCGGTCGAAGGGGTGACCTGGGCTTCCCCCACCTTCAGCGGAACGGGAGTAACAACGACGGCCGAGGGAGCAGAGTTCGCCATCGTCTCCGCATCGAACATCGCGGTAGGCGTTCAGAACACCGTCGAGGCGGTTGCCTCGCCCGAGACGCCTGAGACTCCCGAGACGCCTGAAACACCCGTCCAGGGCCTGGCAACGACAGGCGGCACGATTATCGGGTTCCCCCTCGCGATCGCGCTTGTCGTCGGCGGAGCTATCCTCGTCGGGCTTCGTCGTCACGCAACGCGCAGCTGACTAACGGACGTTGCCGTTAGAGCAGGTCACCTGCGCTGCGGAGTTGCCCTTGATGGCGTCGGGGAGAGCAACCACGTTCTCTGGACTCGCAGAGGGCGCCGGTGTCGCCTCTTCGGCCGGTGCGGCCTCTTCGACGGGGGCGGTTGGCTCCTGCACGACGACACCCTCGTTGCTGTTGTTCTCGTGCGTAATTTCGAGCTGAGCGTTCTCTTCGATCGCCGCCCATAGGGCGTCTGCTGCCTCGACATCAGGAACGACCTTGTTCGGGTCGTCATAGTCAGCACCGGTGGGGTACTGCACAAAGACGATGTCTTCGAACGGCACCGACTTCACCGCGAGCGCGATCTGTACGAGCAACATCGGGTTGTTCGACAGCGACGTGCTTGTTTCGAGGTTGTTGAGTGCGGTGTTCGCCAAGCGCAGCATGACGGGCACGTTGCCGAGCACTTCGCCACTGATCATCTTTCGAGCGAGGCTCGACATGTACTGCTGCTGGTTGCCGATGCGACCGAGGTCGCTCCCGTCGCCGACGCCGTGACGTGTGCGCAAGAACTGCAAGGCTTGCAGCCCTTCGACAGTGTGGTTACCGGCGGCCATATCCAGGCCCGTGTAGCTGTCTTTGATCGGGGTAGCAAGGCACACATCAACGCCACCGATCGCGTCGGTGATCTCGATGACGCCACCAAACGTCACGGAAGCCGCAAACTGCACGTCTTGACCTGTGAGTTCAGAGATCGTCTCGACCACGCAGTTCAGCCCACCATCGGTGTAGGTGGTGTTGAGGGGCTGCTTGCTCATCGCTGACTGCAGGTTGCCTTCTGCATCGGTGCACTCCGGGATCGGGAGCATCAGGTCACGAGGAAAGCTCACGACCGTGATGCGCCGTGGTTCCTGAGAAACGTGCACCAAGAGGTTCACGTCGTTCAATGTGCCCTCGGAGTCTCCACCGGTGCACCGATCACCGAAAAGCTCGGCGTAATCTTCTTCGCACGTGTCGACGCCGGCGAGGACGAGGTTGAATCCGCTCTCGTATTCGCCGATGTCTGGCGGGATCGACTCTTGACCATCGAGCTCCACCGCGTTTGCGGAGACCGTGCTGGAAAGGTCGTAGAGCACGTACATGCCGACCCCGAAACCACTCACGAGCACCACAGCCAGACCGATCGCGATAAACCGCATCAGCTGACCCACCGTGCTCGGCGTTTTCAGTTGACCGTGTCTCGCGATAGTGCGGCGGCGTCGGGTGTTCTCGCTCACTCGGGGCCTTTCGGATTCAGCACAAGTGCGGGAACACTGTGCTCAACATGCGGAGGGTGTGGGATTCGAACCCACGAGACATCTCTGCCCACTGGTTTTCAAGACCAGCTCCATCGGCCGCTCGGACAACCCTCCTCGACAAACGAATCTGTCGACAAAGCGTGAGTCTAGCCGAGAACTATTGTCCCGTGCTGACCTGGGCAGGGGCTGGAAGCGTGTCGAGCGCCTTTGCGAGGCCCCCATCCATCACATCGGCGGTGACTTCACTCGCCGAATCTTTTACCTCGGCAGGGGCTTGCCCCATCGCCACAGCCCGTCCGCCAAGCGACCGAGCCCAACCGAACATGCCAATGTCGTTACGCCCATCGCCCGCAACCAGGACTCGTTCTTTATCGAACCCCAGCTCCGCCCGGACCTGCTCCAACGCCGTGCCCTTATCTACGCCCTGCGGGGCGATGTCGAGCCATGCCGTCCAGCCGATCGCATACGAGACCTCATTCAGGCCCGCATCAGCGACGAGGCGGTGGAAGTCGTCTTCATCGTGGCCTGGGGAGACAACGACAATGCGTGATACCGGCAGCGCGGCGAGTTCGTCGAACCCGACTTGGCGGCCGCCGTCGAGTGTCCAATCGTCAAGCTGCTCCGTAAACAGCCTCTTACCGGAAGCGAGCTCGACCATGTAGTTGGCATCGGGCAGCCTGTCACGCAGCAGTTTCAGAACCGGTGTGGGGTCGAAGGTCTCGACGTTCCACCGCTCCCAGCCGTCGACCACGCGCCGCATGGTGACGGCGCCGTTGGAGCAAATCACGTAATCCGCAATGAGGCCGAGCTGCTCGACGTACTGTTGGGTCGCCATCCAGCTGCGCCCCGTCGCAATGGTGACAAAGTGTCCGGCATCGCGCACACGGGCGATCGCCTCAGGTACCCCAGGACTCATCGTCTCGTCCTGCAGGATGATTGTTCCGTCGACGTCGAGGCCGACCATCCAGGCACCGCTCACAGCGCAGCCTTCGTGCTCGCCAACGGCTCGATGACTTCGATGCCACCCAAATAGGGCCGAAGCACCTCAGGCACCCGCACAGAGCCATCTGCTTGCTGGTGAGTCTCCAACAGCGCAACAATCCAACGCGTGGTGGCGAGTGTGCCGTTAAGCGTCGCCACGTGCTGAGTCTTCGCCGTCTGCGTCACGCCGTCGGCCGCATCGACCACTGGCCGGTGTCGCACATCGAGGCGTCGCGCCTGGAACGTTGTGCAGTTCGAGGTCGACGTGAGCTCGCGGAAAGCACCCTGGGTGGGCACCCATGCTTCGATGTCGTACTTGCGCGCGGCGCTGGAACCGAGGTCTCCGGCCGCCACGTCGATGACGCGGTAGGAAAGCCCCAGTGAGGTCAGCATCTCTTCCTGGAGAGCTACCAGACGCAGGTGCTCTGCCTCGGCATCCTCTGGCTGGGTGTAGACGAACATCTCCAGCTTGTTGAACTGGTGCACCCGGATGATGCCGCGTGTGTCTTTGCCGTGAGAGCCCGCCTCGCGCCGGTAACAGGTCGACCAGCCGGCGTAACGGAGGGCACCATCTGACAGATCAACAATCTCGTCCTTGTGGTATCCGGCGAGCGCTACCTCGCTTGTGCCCACAAGGTAGAGGTCGTCATCTTTGTCGAGGTGGTAGACCTCGTCGGCGTGCTCACCGAGAAAACCCGTGCCCTGCATGATCTCCGGACGCACGAGTGTGGGGGTGATCAGCGGCACGAAGCCGTGCTGCAGCGCCTTGTCGAGTGCGAGGTTCATCAGCGCAATCTCGAGGCGTGCTCCGATACCGCGCAGGAAGTAGAAACGCGCACCAGAGACTTTGGCACCACGTTCCATATCGATGGCACCGAGAAGCTCACCGAGTTCCAGGTGATCTTTCGGCTCAAAGTCAAAGCTCGGCACTTCGCCGTTGCGGCGAAGCTCGACGAAGTTTGCTTCTCCGCCAGCGGGGACGCCGTCGATCACGACGTTCTCGATGCGGGCGAGCGCTGCAGCGACCGCGTCGGCTGCTTCGTTCGCCGCGTGCTGAGCCTGCTTCACGCGCTCAGCCAGATCCTTGGCCTGCGCAACGAGCGCCGCTTTCTCGTCTTTGGGTGCCTTCGCGACCTGCTTGCCGAAGGCATTCTGTTCCGCTCGCAGCTCTTCGAAAGTAGAAAGGGCTGCCCTGCGCGATCGATCGGCCTCGAGTGCAACGTCTACGGTGCTCTGGTCGTTTCCACGAGCAGTCTGCGAACGGCGGACGATCTCCGGATTATCGCGGAGGAGTGCGAGGTCGATCATCAGCCAAGTCTACGGTGAACGCCCTCCTGCTAACGCTGTCTGGCGCCAGCGACGGGCAGGGGCGTATGACCGGGCTAGAGTAGGCGCCATGACCACGAGCACCATCGCCCCGCGTCAGGCGGCGCTCGTTTATAACCCGATCAAGGTTGACGGAAAGCGCCTCCGCGCGACGGTCAGGGATATGTCGCGGGAAGCGGGGTGGGAGCACCCCGCCTTTTACCCCACGACGATTGAGGATGCAGGCCAGGGTGCGACAGCACAGGCGCTTGCACGAAACGTTGATGTGGTGCTGGTTGCCGGTGGCGATGGAACGGTCAGAGCGGTGTCAGAGGCAATCGCAAACACCGGCGTGCCATTGGCCATTCTGCCCAGCGGGACGGGCAACCTCCTCGCGCGGAACATCGGCCTGCCGCTCGGCGACCCGGCTGAGATGATCCGCGCAGCACTCGGCGACTTCCGGTACCCGATTGATGTGGGTTGGGCGCGTATCGCCCGCGAAAACCAAGAAGAGGAAACCCACGCGTTCGTGGTCCTCGCTGGCATCGGGCTTGATGCCGACATGATCGCGAATACCCGTTCTGATCTCAAGAAGTCAGTGGGGTGGATCGCCTACGTTGAGGGCGCCGTGCGGTCGTTGCCGCGCGCGAAGCCTTTTCGGGCGGTCTACCAAGTCGATGACGGCCGCTTGCACTCGCACCGCTCGTACAGCCTTCTGTTCGCGAACTGCGGCACACTGCCCGCGGGTATCGCCCTGATTCCCGGGGCCTCAGTAACCGACGGCGCTCTGGATATCGCTGCCATCCAACCCACCGGCATGTTCGGATGGCTGGAGGTCGGGCGAAAGATCTGGTGGGACAACTCCGTACTGCGCCGCTTCAGGGCTGGTCGGCGAGTGCTGGAGCATCGCCGCACCAACGCCTCAGTGCACTACTTCCACGGGGTCGTCACCGAGGCCGCTGCTCCCCGTCCTGTCCCTGTCGAGCTCGACGGCGATGAATTCGGCGAAGCAGTGCGGATCACGTGCTGGGCAGATCCGGGGGCGCTGCTCCTAGCCCTACCGCAAGGACACCCGGTTCAAGCACTCTGACCTCGCGTCAGCGAACCTCGACCATGCCATCAAGTTCGCCACCGACCAACGTCAAAGCGAACGGCTCGCCCTTTTCGACCGCACCGTCGTCGACAGTGCCTTCTTCAAACACGAGGATGGTCGCGCGCGGCACCATGTCCATTGTGCAGACTCGGTCTGTTTGCTCGGCAAAAACAACCGTTCCCGCGGTGCCTGCCCCCTCCAGCGACTCGACAATGGGCGCGCAAGTCGACGACCCCCAGGTGAGCAGCACAAGCCCGCCGTCTTCGAACCATCCGGCCGAGTTCTGATAATCAGTCGGCTCACCCGGCGTGCCATTCAGGGCGGGGTCGCCAGCAAGAACAACGTCTTCGACGATCTCGCCGTATGTCACTTTCAGCGTGATGTCGCGCGTCGGGTCCACGCCTGTGGGCACGGCGCCGATACTCGCCCGTGGTCGCAGATCAGCAGTACAGGCCTGTTCGACACCCTCATCTTCAGGCTCGACGAGTGTCACGCTGACGCTCTGTCCGTTTGCTGCGGCCTCGTCCACCACGACTTCATCCACCACGGGGACACAGGACGATGACCCCCAGCTCACCACGGCAAACAACCGGCCCTCGTCAAGCAAGGCGCCGCGAAGGTCGCTCTGCACTTCACCGTCACCCGCAGCCGGGTCGGGTGAACTGGTTGGCACTTCTCCTGCGGGGCCTGCAGCGCATCCCACGATGAGAAATGCGGCCGCAGCGGCCCCAAAAACAGCGGCGAGAAGACGCAACACGGGGGTCATATTCCCAGCGTAGCTCGCACTCGCAGCGGCGAGAAGTCGCTACTGCAACGAGGAGGTCAGACGCGCAAGGTTGTCGAGCACCGTGGATCGCAACGGCTGCTGGTTCCACTCTTCGAGGGTGAGCTCGCGGCTCAGCGAGCGGTACTTGTCTTCAACTTCGCGCATCTCTGCCACGAACTCTTCGCCTCGTACCAACATCGAGACCTCAAGATTCAAGCCGAATGAGCGCATGTCCATGTTGCTTGACCCGATGACGGCGGCCTCATCGTCGATCGTCAACGTCTTGGTGTGCAGAATGTACGGCTTGCGATACATCCAAATACGCACGCCAGCCTTCAGCAGCACCTCGTAATAGCTGCGCTGCGCGTGGTAGACCATCGCCTGGTCGCCCTCTTCCGAGACGAAGAGTTCGACATGCACACCACGGTCAACCGCCGCAGTGACGGCGAGCAACAGTGCTTCGTCTGGGACGAAGTATGGGCTGACGATCATGATCTTCTTCTTCGCTGCGTAAAGCAGGCTGAGGAAGAGACGAAGGTTGTTCTCCACATCGAAGCCGGGGCCGGATGGCACAACCTGGCAGTCGAGGTCGCCGGAGCCGATCTCTGCGTGCGCAATATCGATGCCTTCGAGCACGGTGTCGGTTTCGCTGTACCAGTCCGCGACGAAGATCGCGTTCACGCTCAAGACCACTGGGCCATCGAGTCGCACCATGAGGTCGACCCAGTGCAAACCACGCTTGATGTTCTTGGGCAGGTTGTAGCTCGAGTCGGTGACGTTCTGCGATCCCAGGAAGGCCGTAACCCCATCGACCACCAAGAGCTTGCGGTGGTTGCGCAGATCGGGGCGCTGCATTTTTCCCTTGAACGGCTGCACCGGCAACATTAGGTGCCAGTCAGCGCCCATCGCATCGAGTCGAGCGATCGTCTGTTTGAATCGAGGCTTGCCACGGTTGGCCCAGTGGTCAAGCAAGACACGCACTTCGAGGCCGCGCGCTGCGACTTCTTCGAGCGCTCGGAAGAAGTTGTCTGTGGCTGTGTCGGACTGGAGGATGTAGAACTCGACATGCACGTACTTTTGCGCACCGCGAATGGCATCAGCCATCGCATCGAGCGACTCCTGGTAGTCGGAGATGAGGTGAGCGCCATTGTCGCCAGAAAGAGGCAGAGCGCCGAGCTTCTGGTTCATCTGCACAATGGGTTCGAACCACTCCGGAGCGTTCGGACGCAGAGTTCCGAAGTGCAGATGTTCGCTCGTGTGCGCGATGTACTCGTTGATCTGGGCTTGCTTTTGACGCCGCACCTTCGGCAGGCGCGGGTTCCCAATCACCAAGAATAGGAACACTCCCACATAGGGGATGAAGAAGACGGCAAGCAGCCATGCCATTGCTGCGGTAGGGCGGCGGTTGCGCGGGATGATGATGATCGCGGCGATTCGAATGATCAGGTCGAGAGCCACGAGAAATACTGCGACCCACCACCCCCAGGTCTCGCCAGTCATCGTGCTCCTTCGCCACCGCAGTGACCGCTACATCTGTCGCGCGCCAGGTTAGGCGTGCTCGCTTCAGAGTAGCCGATGGGTCGGACTCAGCCGCGCGGCGGGAGGCCGCGGGCAGCGCGCTCTTCCGCCTCGATCTGCGCGTGGACCTTTCGCTCCGTCCGGTCGAAGCGGAGGATCCCCCGAACGACCATGAAGAAGACGACGCTCACCCCAACGGTCGGCAGGAGCGACCATGCAACGGCGAGCCAGAAGTTGTCCATTCCTCCATGGTACGCGAGCCACTCTTCGTACACATTCAGCGCTCTCACGGAACTGTGTCCACAACAGCCCCGATCACGGTCGAGGGGCCGTTGATTCGAGCACACTCTCGGAATGACCACAGTTCTTCGAGCCACTGATTCCGTCGCATTTCTGGGCATCGTCCCCGCTCTTGCGGGGTTCACCCCACGCAACAGCATCGTCCTTCTTCCCTTCCATGGCACCCGCACCGATGGGGCGATGCGCCTTGACCTGCCCCATGAGCAGAGCGACCTCGACGCATACGTCGACGCAGCGGTCGGTCTCGTCGCCCGCGTCAGCGGAACAGATGCCGTTGCCGTCGTCGTTTACACCGACGAAGAGGCCAACGCCACCAGAGATGGATGGGTGCTCCCCCACGCTGTCGCCGTTGACTGTGTGCTCGGCCGCGCCGAAGAAGCAGGGCTCCGCGCCGTCGATGCGCTGTGCGTGACTCCCTCCGGCTGGTCGAGCTACCTCGACGAAGACCCAGAGATTCGCCCGCTCACCCAGATCGTTCACCCCCGCGACCTCCCTCAGATGGAAGACCTCGATGGCGATCAAGCCAGCGGCACGGAGCTGCCTGTCATTGCGCTGGTCGAACAGGAACGAGTGCGGGCGGCATCGGTTGAACTCTCCGCTTTGCTGGATGGGGCAGCACGTGGCCGCCTCTCTGGCCACGAGAGCCCGCATCTGATCTCGGCAGTCGTCATGTTAGAAGACGTTCCGGCCTTCTTCGAGTCAGTACTGGCCGCTCCAGACGAGCTCTCACCATTTGCAACGGCGGCACTGCTGTGGTGCCTGGATCGCCCTCTTCTGCGCGACGTTGCAATCGCGCAATGGGCCACCGATCTCGCTTGCGGGGTGCGCACTCTCGACGCTCAAACTGCGTTCGCCGAGTCAGGGGTGATGGTTCCAGACGATGTCGGTCAGGTTTTCCTCGGCCGTGGGCCGACTCCAGACGCGGATCGCCTGCGGCGAGCGCTGTGCGTCGTGCGGGAGGCGGCCGCTCGCGCACCTCACGCCGATCGACCGGCCCCACTGACCGCTGCTGCATGGCTGTCCTGGGCATTGGGCAAAGCAACCCACGCCGGACGATACCTCGAGATGGTGCGAGAGATCGACCCTCGCTATTCGCTCGCTGCGCTTTTGCAGACGATGATCAGCGGAGCGATGTTGCCGGAGTGGGCCTTCCGGCGAGGAGCATCTGAGTGAGTACCGAGTCGCTCGCGCTACTTCACCAGCGGGAAGAGAATGGTCTCGCGAATACCCAGACCGGTAATCGCCATGAGCAACCTGTCGATCCCCATTCCCATTCCGCCGGAGGGCGGCATGCCGTGTTCCAGCGCGCGCAAGAACTCCTCATCGACCGGCATGGCTTCAACATCGCCTCGAGCAGCGAGTTTCGCCTGCTCGACGAAGCGCTCACGCTGGATAACAGGGTCGACGAGTTCGGAGTAGCCGGTGGCTAGCTCAAAGCCACGAATGTACAGATCCCATTTCTCGACGACTCCGGAGACCGAACGGTGCTCACGCACCAGGGGCGACGTGTCAACGGGGAAGTCCATCACGAACGTCGGACGCACGAGATCACCCTTGACGAAGTGCTCCCAGAGCTCTTCAACAAGCTTTCCGTGGGTGGCCTGCGGAGGAAGGTCGACGTCGTTCGCCTCAGCGAAGGCGATGAGATCTTCAACCGAGTCTTGGGGCGTGACTGTGCGACCAGACGCCGCCGACAGCGACTCGTACATCGAGATGCGATCCCACTCGCCGCCGAGGTCGTACTCGGTGCCGTCAGCCCAGGTCACGGTTGTCGATCCAGAAACGGCGATCGCCGCGTTCTGCACCAGCTCCTGCGTGAGCGCAGCCATCTGGTGGTAGTCGCCGTACGCCTGGTATGCCTCGAGCATCGCAAACTCGGGGCTGTGCGTGGAGTCGGCACCTTCGTTACGGAAGTTGCGGTTGATCTCATACACACGCTCGATGCCGCCGACAACAGCACGCTTCAGGTAGAGCTCCGGAGCGATGCGCAGGTACAACTCGGTGTCGAACGCATTCGAGTGTGTGATGAACGGGCGTGCGGAGGCACCACCGTGCTGCACCTGCAGCATGGGGGTCTCTACCTCGAGGTACTCGTGGTTCGTGAATGTCGAACGCAGGCTGGCATTTACGGCAGCTCGAGCGCGCACTGTGGTGCGTGCCTGCTCGCGCACGATCAGGTCGAGGTAGCGGCTACGTACCCGTCCTTCTTCGCTGAGCTCCGAGTAAGCGTTCGGAAGCGGCAGAATGGCCTTCGCCGCGATCATCCAGTTATCGGCCATGACCGAGAGTTCGCCACGGCGGCTGGAGATAACCTCTCCGTGCACGAAAACGTGATCGCCAAGGTCGACGTACTCTTTCCAGCCAGCGAGCGACTCTTCGCCGACGTTGGCGAGCGAGATCATCGCCTGGATCCGTGTACCGTCGCCGGCCTGCAGGGTGGCAAAGCAGAGCTTGCCCGTGTTGCGGCTGAACACCACGCGACCAGCGATGCCCACGACGACACCGGTTTCGTCGCCCGCCTCGAGCGTGTCGTATTCGGCGCGCAGGGCAGGAATCGAGTGAGTAACGGGCACAGCGACGGGGAATGCCCCACCCGCGGCGTCTGTGCGCTTCTCGATCAAGCGCTCGCGTTTGGCGAGACGCACGGTCTTCTGCTCGTGGGTGTCTTCTTCGAGAGAAGGGGTGGCCGAGGCCGATTCGGGCGCGGCGGACGCGTCAGTCATGTGCGGGGCTCCTTGAAAGTCGTTCCCAGTTTACCGAGGTGGCACCCCTCCCCTGGGCGCATGCTCTGTAGCCTCAAAGAATGGCCGTTCCTCGGGTACTTCGCGCGTTCGCTGTCGTTCTCCTCGCGTGCATCGCCATCGTCTTCCCCACAGCTATCGCTGCCGCATCCGATGACGGTACTCGCGGTGACGTCGACGATTTCTCTTACGCTTCGTGGGATGCCGTATACGAGGTTGGTCTCGACGATGAGGGCCGAGCGCGGATGAAGGTCGTGGAGACTCTTGTCGCCCGTTTTCCCGACTTCGATCAGAATCGCGGCATTGTTCGCGGCCTCCCGACGTCTTATGAAGGGGCCAGCACAGAGACGCTGATCATCTCGGTGAGTGATGAGAATGGTGCGCCAGTGCCATACGAGACGGAAGACGAAGATGGGCTTATCTACATACTCACCGGCACAGACGAGTACGTGCAGGGCCTCACGACATATGTGATCGAGTACGAGATGCGCGATGTTGTTCTGGCAACCGTGCCGGCACCAGAATCGACGCGCTCGTCCGTCGACGAGTTCTACTGGAATCTGCTGCCCCTGAGCAACACTCAACCTATCGAGCGCTTTCGCGCTGATATCCGGTTCGACAGTGCGATGAGTGCGGCACTCACCGGATCCAACCGCTGTTATGCCGGCAAGGCAGAGTCCAGAGACGAGTGCGAGCTGAAAGGACCAGTCGCCGATGGCGATGTGGCGACGTTCCAGGTGGAATCGGGCGCGCGCGCTGCCGGAAACGGCGTGACCGTTGCGATCGGGTTCGAGCCGGGTACCGTGACGCAGCCGCCTGCCCGCACCCCCGACCCCGTCGGCGACATAGTTCCGATCGTGGCGGCTGTCGCAGGTCTGGCCCTCTCCGTCGGTAGCTGGGTGGCGGTATCCGCGTTCGCACGCAGAAAACGCACGGCCACCGGAATCGTGATCGCGCAATACGATGTACCGACCTCGCTGCCGCCGCTCCTCGCCGCCACTCTCGTTCCCGGTACCACGGCAGCGATCCCCGCCGAGATCGTTCACCTTGCTGTTCGTCAGCAGCTTCGGATCGAAGAGGGCACAGATCTTGCAGAACCGAGACTGACCCGACTTCCCGAGCCGCCGACTCCCGACGAACTCGACGATCTCGACCGGGCAGCGCTCGACGCGATCTTTGTCGGGGCCAGTGAGGCAGGAGAGCTCGATCTCCCGACCGCCGATGAAGATTTCGCCACTCGCATGGTGGGTCTCCAGACCCGAGGGAACGAAGAGGCAGAGAGTCGGGGCTTCACAGAGAAATCGCGGAGCCAGACCGCCGTCGTTCTGCAATGGTGCGCAATCGGCGTTGTCGGCGTGAGCCTGGCGCTCGCGATTTGGGGAGCGACAACCGGGCGACTCTCCGTGATCCCCGCGGTTTTCATTGCTTCTCTCTGTGTCTTCCTGGTTCTGCTGTCCAGCCTGTATGCGTTCTCACGCCACACAGTGCTCTCCCGCGAGGGCGCACTCGCCTTTGAGTACCTCGAGGGAGTGAAAGAGTTCATCCGGGTAGCGGAAGCGGACCGCCTGCGCATGTTGCAGTCGTATAGCGGTGCCGAACGCCGAGCTGACGGCACGGCCGACGTGATCCATCTCTATGAACGACTCCTCCCCTACGCCATCCTGTTCGGCATGGAGAGTGAATGGGCAGACGTGCTGGAGCAGGCATATACACGCGAAGAGCGTGGCGCTGCGTGGATGGGTAGCTCGACGTCATTCATGCTCCACGCACAGCTCGCCACTTTCGTTGCCTCCTCGCAGTCAGCCGCGAGCTACACGCCCGCCGCGTCTTCGAGCGCAGGCGGGTCATACGGAGGCGGGTTCTCCGGCGGCGGAGGTGGCGGAGGGTTCTCCGGCGGACGCTAGTCGAGCACGTTTCCGACGAAGCGAAAGCTAGAGCAGCGGCGGGGTGTCTGTCGCGTCTCTTAGCGCCCGCTCAACAGTGGACTGCACCAGTGCCGACAAGTAACCACCAGGGTTTTCGACGCCGATTTCGCGCAACCGCGCGGTGGACTGGCCAATAATCGATCGGGAAAACTCGGTGGCTGTTGCGATCGCATCGGCGTAGGCTGGCCTGTCTTCTTCTGAAATCACGACGGGCTCGCAGCCCATTTCTACGGCGAGCGCCTGAGCGATGGGCAACACCGCGGCGGGGGCAGTCACGGCAGCAAAGCTCGCCTGCAACTGCCGGAGATCAATCGACGTGCCAGTGAACGTGATCGCGGGATGCACAGCGAGGGGAATCGCCCCCCGTTCGGCAGCTGGGCGGAGCACCTCAGTGCCGAAGGCGGGGTCGGTGTGCAGCACGAGCTGTCCGATCTGCCATCCGCCCAGTTCTGCAATGCCCGCAACCAGCGAGGCCAGTTCCCGCGTCGGAACCGCGATGATCACTAGTTCGGCGCGTCGCACAACTTCCAGCGCCTCCAGCACCGGCACGTCGGGGAGCACAGCGGATGCTCGCTCGTCGTCAGAACCGCTCGTCATCCCGACGACCGCATGACCCGCACCACCCAGCGCTGCGCCCAGCACAGGTCCGACTCGGCCTGCACCGATGATGCCGACGCCGAGTCGTCCATCGCGTACCACCGTCACTCCCCCGTCACTGCAGGAGGAGCGGGCGGAGCGGGAGGAGCAGCGGGAGGAGGCGGCGGAGCAAACTGCTCATTCTCGCGGAAGACCGGCGGCGGGCCGGTGTAGGGAGGAGGCGCGACTGGCGGTGCCATCGGCGTCGCGTGCTCGCCCCAGCGGTGACTCCCGTCACGTAAGGCGGCCTCCGCTGCTCGTGCGCTGGCGTCTTCGAGCAACGCCATTGCATCTGCCCGCTCAAGACCGGAGAGGTTGCCAGTAATCGGGCCGATCACGGAGTGGATTTGCGCGCCAGACACCCGCTGCTGGCGATCGATGGGCCCCTGGTTGAGAGACACTCCCTGCAGACGCGCAAGCGGGAACACTGCGAGTTTGCGCCATATGTTGCCTCGACGCAGCAAGACTCCAAAATCGGTCACCAGGTAACCATGACGTTTCCATGAGAACGGGCGACGCCAGCCGGCCCGCCGCGGCATGTGACTGTACGGATCACCGTCGGCCGGACCCACGACCCCGTGGTCCCAGAGAAAAGGAATGCTCGAGGCGGGGACGTCTGGCAGAACGAGCGCAAGCACACGCTCCACATCTGCGCGCTTTCCCACTGGCAGCACAACGTTAAACTGCTGTCCGCTGCCGGACGACTGTTGCGTGACGCTCTTGCCGCTCATCCGGTTGATCTTGATCGTCCACCATCCGAACGGACGCCAGAGCAGGGACTGAGATACCTCGACGGCGAAGATACGGCCGGGGGGAAGCGTCTCGGTCACCGTGGTGAGAAGCCCGTAGGTGATGCGGACGCCGTCTGGAGTCGGAGCGATCGAATACCGCAAAGACTTCGAGATCTGCGCCCAGGTGATACCGACTACGGCGATGACGAACGGTACTCCCACTCCGAAGCCGAGGCCGAGAAGCACAGCGCCACCACCGGCATCGCCGTCGAGGAACATCCCGATCATCGCGGCGCCCAGCGTGAACGCAAAGATCACGCCAAAGAAAACAAACCACAGCGCGCCAGAAATCAGTTGCGCTCCGACCAGACGGCCTGTCGGAATCTTCACCACGCTCTCCGGCACCACATCGGCAAGATCGACCCCGGCGATCAGGTCGTTGACGCCGGCGTTCATTGATCCGACCAGTTGAGCTCTCGCAGAGGCTTGAGCGCCAGAGACGGCGGCATCGGCTGCTCCGGGGTTGAGCGCGGCATGGCGTGCCGCGCGAGCGCCGGATGCCAATCGGAGGATGTCGGCTCGCACCGCCTCCGCGCGACCTGTCGCGAGATATTCAAGCTCGACGTTCGAGTCGTTGCCTGCGCCCACGACCTCCAGCTTGGCGAGCCCAATAATGCGTGCAGGGAAGGGACGAGTGAGGTTCACACCCTGAACGCGGTCGAGGGGAGCACGCCGATGAGAGCGGAAGATGATTCCTTTTCGCACCTCGACGTGATCGCCGGTGATCCGGAACTGATGGAACCGCCAGATAAAGGCGAAGACCAGCACCAGCACCACGACAACCCCGAGCACGGCGAGGAGCGCGACCAGAATCAGGTTGTTCGACAGCACCCAATCAACGGGATCGGTGCCGCTGTAGTCGTCGTACTGTGCTTCTTCCGGGGCAAAAAGCGCGATTGCCCACGCGATGAGACGATCGCGCATATTCGCGATCACGATTCCGGCGACGATGATCAGCGCCAACCCGCCCTTAAACAGGGGGGTGAGCGGATGCATCCGGTGCCACTCGCCATTCGCGAGGCCGGTGTGTGGGGTAGCGTCAGCGACGCCCTCCGGCGGGGAGACAGGCTGCTGCGGGTCGCTCACAGTCCGGTCCGGCGGGTTTCTGCGACGTGGATCAGCGTGTCACGCAGCAGCTCAGCGGCCGCGTGCGTGAGGCCGGGGATCTGCACACCGGTCGTCGCGGCGGCTGTCACCATCTTCAGCTGAGCGATCCCGAAAGCGCGGTCGAGCGGCCCTTGGGTGATATCCACCAGTTGCATGCGCCCGTACGGAACCGCAACCATGCGCTGCCACAGGATTCCTTTGCGGAACACGATGTCGTCGTCGCGGAGCATGTAGCCGATCGCCTTCGACTGCCGCGGCAAGATGATCATCGGAATAACGGTGAAGACCAGCAACGCCGCCGCAGGAATCCAGACCCAGCGTTGGTCCAGCGCAAAGTAGAGCACGGCAGCCGCCACAGCCACGATAACGATGAAGATCACGCTCTGCAGTAACTGCGAAACGACGTAGCGCGGCGAGATCTGGTGCCATGCGCCATCCAGCTCTAGCCTTGCTTCATTTCGCGCTGTGCGCAGCGCAGAATATGTACCAGCGTCTAGAGGGTCGAGGTCAGTACCCGCCGCCGGGTTCAGTGGCGCGTTCTCGGGGTTCTGAGTCATCAGGGTCCTTCGGCAGAGTGCAGAATTGCTCGGCGATGAGTGCGGCGACGGTGAGGACGATCGCACTCCCGATCAGGGCCAGCATGGCCACAGTAGACCCTACCTGTGGATCGACAGGCCGCGACAGGAGAAACATCAACAGCCCGGCGCCGAAGCCAGCCATGATCGCCCCCAGCAGGCTGGAGGCACGGGCAAGCGTTGCCGCCCTCAGTGCGCGGAACGGATCGATGCGAATACCGGAGCGCAGACTGCGGCGCACTGGCCAGGCAACACCGAGCGACGCAGCGGCGATGAGCACGAGCAACACCGGCAGCATCAAAGACGGAGTGAAGGTGATCCGTCCGCTGGCGGTGAGAACTTGATCAAGCAGAAATCCGCCGCCGGCGCCGAGGACCGCAAGAAGGCTGAGCAACCCTGCCGAGGTACGTTTCATTCTGCATCCCTGACATGCAGCTCGCGCGCGAGGTTGGCGACGCTACCGTGCCCGGGAAGCTGCGCTTCTGGATCGACATCGAGCCAAGGATCGAGCACGAAGAGGCGTTCTGCTGCTCGGGGATGTGGCAGTTGCAGGCGCGGCACGTCAGATACGACATCCCCGTAAGTGATGAGGTCGAGGTCGAGCGTGCGGTCACCCCACCGCTCCCGCCGCTCACGCCCGTTCTCATCTTCGATGGCGTGCAGCATTCCCAACAAGATCTCGGGGGCTAAGCGCGTGGTCACCAAGGCGACCGCGTTAACGTAGCCAGGCGCGTCAGGATCTGGGCCATCCAAGCGGAGCGCCACGGTCTCAAAAAGCTGAGAGAGCCGCACATCGCTCACGAGCGGCAGTCGGGAGATCCGTTCGGCGGCCGCGCGAATGGCATCGTGGCGCTCTCCGAGATTGGCGCCCAGCGCCACCACGGCGACTGTTTCCGGTCGCTCAGGACCGGGAGCGGGAGGCTTCGGCGGGTTCGCGAGATTGCGGCTCATATGGTGATGTCTTCAAGCGCCTCTGATGCGCGACTGCGGTGCACGGTGACGGCCACATCGGCAAACTTGAGCGAGATGGGGGCGTTGGGCTTATGCACGGTCACTGTCACGTTCTGCACCCGTGAGTACTGCAGCGCCACATCCGCGATTCGCTCAGCGAGCGTCTCGATCAAGTTCACCGGCTCGCCGGAGACGACTGCGCCCACCTTCTCGGCGAGTTCGCCGTAGTGCACGGTATCGCTGACGTCGTCAGATGCCGCAGCCTGCTCGAGCGATAGCCGCAGACGCAGGTCGATCGTGAACTCCTGGCCCTCCTCGCGTTCGTGCGCGTATACGCCGTGACGACCAAAAACGGCAAGGCCAGTGAGGACGATCTCGTCAAGGAAATCCATGCCTTTAGCGTACGTGGCAAACGCGCGATCAGCCGAGCGAGTATTCAGGCTGTCCAGGCGTGTGCGACCGCAAGAGCATCACGAGTCGCGGCCACGTTGTGCACCCGCACGGCCCACACACCAGCGCGGGCAGCAAATGCGCTGGTGATTGCGGTCGCGAGGTCACGTCGCGCCTCCGACACCTCAGCGTTCGTTGCGCTGTCGTGACGCAGAACGTCGGCGAGGAATCGCTTTCGAGAAGTGCCGATCAACACGCGAGGACCGAGGGCCATGATCTCGTCGAGCCCCCGAAGGAGATCCCAATTTTGCTCGCCGGCCTTGGCAAAACCGATGCCTGGGTCGACGATCAGCCGTGATGGCGCAATCCCTGCCGAAGCGGCTTCACTCATGCGTTCGTGCAACTCGCTGGCTACATCGCGAGCGACCCTGCCGTATTGCGCATTGGCATACATATCGACAGAGAAGCCGCGCCAATGCCCGATGGCATAGTCAGCGCCCGATTCAGCCACAACCGCTCGCATCTCGGGGTCGGCGAGACCTCCGGAGACATCGTTGACGATTCTGGCGCCTGCCCGCACCGCAGCGGCCGCGGTTGCGGCGCTGAGCGTGTCGATACTGACGGGGATACCTGCCGCGACAAGCTGTTCGATCACAGGGATCACCCGTTGCTGTTCAACACGGTCACCGACCCTGTCGGCACCCGGCCTCGTGGATTCTCCGCCGACGTCGAGCACCCCGGCGCCGTCGGCGCGGAGGGCTAGTCCGTGGGCAACCGCTCGATCAACATCCAGGTATCGTCCCCCGTCGCTGAACGAGTCCGGTGTGACGTTGACGATTCCCCAGATCCCCGTCATCGGCTTCCCTGGCCCCCTGCGTCCGCCCCCTGGCCCCCTGAGCCCACCCACTGGGTCCCTGAGCCTGTCGAAGGGCCCCCCGAGCCCGCCCCCTGGGTCCCTGAGCCTGTCGAAGGGGTCCCTGAGCCTGTCGAAGGGGTCCCTGAGCCTGTCGAAGGGGTCCCTGAGCCTGTCGAAGGGGTCCCTGAGCCTGTCGAAGGGCCAATCAGCGAAATCAATTCACCGCGCGCTGCCGCTTCCGTGTATTCGCCGCGAGCAGCGATAGTCAGCGTCGATGCCTCCGGCTGCCGACCGCCGCGCATGGTGACGCACCCGTGGCTCGCATCGAGCACGACGAGCACTCCCCTGGTGTCGAGATGATCAGCGATCGTGTCGGCGATCTGCTCTCCGAGTCGTTCCTGTACCTGCGGGCGCGCGGCCAGAATTTCGACCACACGCACAAGAGCGCCGAGGCCCACGACCTGCTCCCCAGGGAGGTAGGCGATGTGGGCATGGCCAGCGAAGGGCAGCAGGTGGTGTTCGCACACTGAACGGAATCGAATGTCGCGCAGCAGCACAGCCCCTGAGGGCAACGTGTCTGGTGCGGGTCCGCGCGAAACGCTGATCGTGCGCTCCAGCGGCGCGCCCGCATCTTCTCCGACGCCAGAGAAGAACTCCGAGTACAGCTCGGCCATGCGCGAAGGTGTCTGCTTCAGCCCCGGACGATCAGGATCCTCTCCAATCGCCTCGAGCAGTTCGCGAGTGAGCCGTTCGACTCGTTGCACGTCGACGGTCACGTCATGCCGTCGCCGGTCGCGGGTTACCGGCTCCTGCTGGTCCCTGCTGCGTGTTCTGCGCGCTGGCTTCGACGGATGCTGCGAGCGAGACGTCTTTCTTTGGCACCTCGATCGGCGGTTGCTCTGACACCGGACGCGCTTCGCTGGAGAGCCATAGCGGGCGCTCAGGAAGCTTCTTCACCTCGGTGAAGATCTCGGCGATCTGGATGTGGTCGAGGGTTTCCTCTTCCAGCAATGACAATGCGAGCTTGTCGAGAATGTCGCGGTTTGCGCTGATCACCTCGTAGGCCTCGTTGTGCGCCTGCTCGATGAGGGCACGCACCTCAGCGTCAACGCGCTCGGCGACCTTCTCGGAGTATTCGCGTCCGCGGCCCATGTCGCGCGCGACGAACACGTCGCCGCCTTCGCTGCCGAGCTTCACGGGGCCAACCTGAGTGGTCATGCCGTACTCGATGACCATCTTGCGAGCGATCGATGTCGCCTTCTCAATGTCGTTCGATGCACCGGTGGTCGGGTCGTGGAAGATGATCTCTTCCGCCACGCGGCCGCCCATCGCGTAGGTCAGCTGATCTTGTAGCTCATTGCGAGTGATCGAGTACTTATCATCCAGCGGCAACACCATGGTGTAACCGAGCGCCTTGCCACGAGGAAGGATCGTGATCTTGGTCACGGGATCGGTGTAGTTCATTGCCGCCGCGGCGAGCGCGTGGCCACCCTCGTGATACGCAGTGATGAGACGTTCCTTATCGCGCATGACGCGGGTGCGGCGCTGAGGACCGGCGATCACGCGATCGATAGCCTCATCGAGCGCACGGTCATCGACCAGCTGCGCGTTGGAGCGTGCGGTAAGCAGAGCCGCTTCGTTCAACACGTTGGCAAGATCTGCACCGGTGAAGCCAGGAGTCTTTCGCGCGACGACCTCAAGGTCGACGTTCTTCGACAGTGGCTTGCCCTTACTGTGCACTTCCAGGATCTTCTGGCGACCCTTGAGATCAGGTGCGTCGACACCGATCTGACGGTCGAAACGTCCGGGGCGCAACAGTGCAGGGTCAAGGATGTCTGGGCGGTTGGTTGCCGCGATCACGATGACGTTTGCGTTCGGGTCGAACCCGTCCATCTCGACCAGCATCTGGTTGAGGGTCTGCTCGCGCTCGTCGTTGCCACCGCCCATGCCTGCACCACGGTGACGGCCGACGGCGTCGATCTCGTCGATGAAGATGATGGCTGGCGCGTTCTCTTTCGCCTGGCCGAACAGGTCGCGCACCCGAGAGGCGCCGACACCGACGAACATCTCCACGAAGTCCGATCCGGAGATCGAGTAGAACGGTGCGCCTGCTTCGCCGGCGACAGCCCTGGCGAGAAGCGTCTTGCCTGTTCCTGGAGGGCCGTACAGCAGCACGCCCTTCGGAATGCGGGCACCAATGGCCTGGAATTTCGCTGGATCCTGCAAGAACTCTTTAATCTCGTCGAGTTCTTCGATCGCTTCGTCTGCACCAGCGACGTCGGCGAATGTGACGGTGGGGGTCTCTTTGCTGACCAGCTTCGCCTTGGACTTGCCGAACTGCATGACCTTGCCGCCACCGCCCTGCATGGAAGACAGCAGCCACCAGAACAGCAGCCCGAGCAGCACGAGCGGCAGGAGAAGGGAGAGGAAGCCGTCGAACCAGGTGGCGCGTGGAACCGCGTCGTCAAAGCCGTCCTTTGGTTCGGCGTTGTTGACGGCGGTGACGACCTCGTCTGCCCGCGCTTCGACGTAGTAGAACTGCACGTTCTCGGCGCCTTCATACGGCTCCGAAAGCGTCATGTCGACACGCTGATCGCCGTCTGTGTTCACGACCTCGGTGACGGTATCGCCAGAAAGGAGCTTGAGTCCTTCTTGGGTCGTGATCTGCGCTGGCGCGCCCAGGTTTGAGATCAACAAAAATCCGCCGAAGAGCAGCAGGCCGATCAGGGCGACATAGATCAGCGGATTGCGCGTGAGCTTCTTCACATTCATGGTCGGATTAGCGTATCGCGCCCGGCTGAGGGGGTCGCTGTGCGTTCACCCACGGCGTACCCTTCGACAGGCTCAGGGACCGCCCTTCGACACAGGGTCGCTGAGCTTGTCGAAGCGTCGGTCGCTGAGCTTGTCGAAGCGTGGGTCGCTGAGCTTGTCGAAGCGTCAGGAATATACGTGCGGAGCAAGCACCGCAACGTCACGCAGGTTGCGGTAGCGCTCGGCGTAGTCCAGACCGTACCCGACGACGAAGTCGGTGGGGATGTCGAAGCCCACGTACTTGCAGTCGATGACGACCTTCGCGGCTTCCGGCTTGCGTAGAAGCGCGAGCACCTCAATGGACTCAGCCCCGCGGGATCCGAAGTTCTCCAAGAGCCAACTCAGTGTCAGGCCGGAGTCGATGATGTCTTCCACGATCAACACGTGCTTGCCGTTGAGGTCAGTGTCGAGGTCTTTGCGAATCTGAACCACACCGCTTGATTTGGTGCTGGCACCGTAGCTGGAGACAGCCATCCAGTCCATCGGAGCGTGGAAGGGGAGAGCGCGCGCAAAGTCGGCCATCACCATGACCGCGCCCTTCAGTACTCCAACGAGGACGAGGTCTTTACCTTCGTAGTCCTGGGCGACCTGCGCCGCGAGCTCATCAAGCTTGGCGAGGATCTCCTCCTCTGTGACGAGGATCTGTGCAAGGTCGTCCTGGATCTCCGCGGCGCGCATGGATTGATTTTAGACGACAAATCAGCGGCGGAAGGCAGTGAAGACGATGCGCGCTCCGTGACGAGTGGCGGAGCACCCTGGCAAGTCGATCGGACCTTGGCCGCTCCAGTGGGTCACGAGGCGAGCAACTTCGAGGGTTTGTGTTCGTGTCAGGCTGACCCCGAACTCACTGTCGACAACGAGCCGGATGATGCGGTTGCGCAGTGCAGCGGGGTTCGCGGCGAGCGCTGGCACGCTCACCGAAATCCCCGCTTCTGCGTGTTCGACGATGTCTTCGATCGTCTCGTTGATCATTTCGTCGAATGCTTCTGCATCTTCGCGCAACTGCTCGGCTGTGCGAACCAGCGCCGCGGCAATGCCCGGTCCGAGCTCCGTTTCCAGCGCCGGCAGCACCCGCTCGCGCACCCGCACCCTGGCGTAGCGGTCGTCGAGGTTGTGTGGGTCGTTCCAGGGATCGAGCTCGGCGGCGACGCAGAAGGCGCGCGTTGTTTCGCGTCGTGTCCCCAACAGCGGTCGCATCCACCGCACACCGTTGTTGTCTGCTCGCATGGGCGCCATCCCTTGCAGGCTGGTCGCTCCCGACCCTCGCGCTAGTCCGAGAAGAACCGTTTCGGCCTGGTCGTCGAACGTGTGACCGAGGAGCACTGCGGATGCGCCGATAGTCGTTGCGGCTTCACGCAAGGCGTCATAGCGCGCTTCGCGTGCTGCCGCCTCTGGGCCGCCCTCCCCTGCGACGTCGACCTGCATCACGCGAGCCTCTAGCCCCAATTCCTGCGCGGCCCGTGAGGCAGCTGCTGCCACCTCGGCGGAATCCTCTTGAAGGCCGTGGTCCACTGTGACGGCTGTCACGCGAAGGCCGCGCTTGGCAGCTTCGAAGGCAGCAGCCGCCGCCAACGCAAGCGAGTCGGCGCCGCCAGAGAGTGCAACGACGACGGCCGCTCCTTCCGGCAGGTTGGCGAGTGCGGTGCGCACGGCCAGGCGGATCTCAGCAATGGCGGGAGAAAGAGACGGCACCCTCCCACGCTAAAGCACTGCCATGTTCGGCGCAGGCACCGCGGGTAGGCTAGTCCGCGGTATCCAACCGAACTTTTCTTGAGGAGCACACGCATGGGCGCACACGACGCCGTTATCGAGATTCCGCGCGGCAGCCGCGTGAAGTACGAGGTCGACCACGAAACCGGACGAGTGCACCTCGACCGCGTGCTCTACACGACCTTCGGCTACCCGGCCGATTATGGCTACTTCGAGAACACGCTCGGCGAAGACGGCGACCCGCTCGACGTACTCGTGTTGCTTGACCACGCGATCTACCCCGGCGTTGTCGTCGAGGTGCGTCCCGTCGCTGTGCTCAAGATGAGCGATGAGGCCGGCGGAGACGACAAGCTCGTCGCTGTTCTGTCGAAGGACCCCCGGTGGGCCCACATCCAAGACATCGAAGACATCGCCGATTACACGAAGAAAGAGATCGCGCACTTCTTCGAGCACTACAAAGACCTCGAGCCCAACAAGTGGGTCAAGGTTGACGAGTGGGCTGGCGCCGCAGAGGCACAGCGCATCCTCGACGAGTCGATTGTGCGCTTCGGCGAGCAGGGGCACTGATCAGTTGACCCTGTCGGCCGAATACGTCTGACGCGAAAACCCCCGGCGCCAACTGGCGGCCGGGGGTTTTTCGTCTGTCGATAGATTCTGGCTTATGCAGAAACGCCACGTGCGGCAAGGAACGCGACAGGGTTCACTGCGCCGCCGTTGACGTACACCTCGAAGTGCAGGTGGCAACCGAATGAGCGACCTGTGTTGCCTGCGTAGGCGATGACTTGGCCAGCGCTGACCGACTGCCCCCAGCGCACAAGGATGCCGCCGTCGCGAATGTGCGCGTAGCCGGTTCCGACGCCACCGCCGTGCTGAATGCGAATGTAGTTGCCGTATCCGCCGTTGTACGCGGCGTAGTCGACTGTGCCGGAGTTTGCGGCGTAGATTGCAGCACCACAGCCGTTGGCGAAGTCAGTTCCATAGTGGAAGCTCGAGGAGCATCCCTGGGCACCACACTGCTGAGAGCGGGGCCCGTAGCCCGAGCTGTTGCCGCCACCGTGCGGACGTCGCCAGCCGCCGGTCCCTTGCGAGCTACCGCCACTGCTACCGCCGCCTCCGCCTGCTGCGGCGGCGGCTGCTGCGGCCGCGGCGGCTTTGGCTGCGGCGGCGGCTGCGGCCGCTTCTGCCTCTCGGCGGGCTTTCTCCCGCGCGGCGACTCCTGCCTGGTATCCGGCCACCGTTTTGGTGGTTGTGTCTTTGAGCGCTGCGAGCTGCGCCTGCATCGTTTCGAGGTTGGCTGCTTGCTCATCGAGCGCGGCCTGCGCAGCCTGTGCGGCTTCTTGCGCAACGACCATCTTCTCCTCGGCGACCTTCTGCAAACGGTCACGCTCGTCGCGCGCCACAACGGCCTGGTCGCTGAGGGACTGCGCTGAGTTGCGTGCCGAGACAGCGTCGTCGTACACCGACTGGTTGTACTCGAGGAGTTTGTCCATGGTGCCGAGGCGCGCAAGCAACTCATCGGCATTTTCTGCTGAACCGGCGAAGAACAGCTCCATCGAGGTGTCATCGCCACCGTTGCGGTAAATCTGTGCGGCGACCTGGCTGGCCTTGCGCGCGGATTCATCCGCTACCGCCGCCTGCTCATCAGCCTTTGTCTGCAACAGATCAGCTTCGGTCACTGCAGCGAAGTAGGTCTGTTGAGCTTCGTAGAACTCGTCAGAGGCGACTTTCGCTGCCGCCTCCGTGTCCGCGACTTTTTGCGTCAGGGACTGGATGAGTCCTTCGATACGCGAGACTTCGGCGGCCTTCGATGCTTCGTTGTTTTTCGCGCGCTGCACGTCGTCCCAGCTGGGGTACGTCGCAGCGTTGGCGGCAGAAACGCCGTTGGAGATCCCGAAGGCGCTGAGCGCGACGACGCTCAGCACGCCGAGGCCGATGGCCCCGCGGCGACTCACGCCCATCTTCTCGAACGCGCGACTTTCGGCAGGAGTGGGCGCGCAGCCGCAGTCCTCAGACGCTGCTGCAGCGGCAGCGTCTACCGTGATCTTGCTGTTCACTCGGCCCCTTCCGCCGGTTTCACACTTGTCACACTAACAACAACTTTCACATCTGCACCAGCTTCTGCTGGTGTCAGCGTGAGACGCGCAACTCCCCCATAGTGCGTCCGAAAGTGGTCGCGACAAGGTTGCCGCGCCCTCGATTCGCAATTTGGTCAGATCATCCCTTATGCTCGAGTGTCGGCAAGGAAGTCCTCCGGGACAGAACGGCCCCATCGTTTAGCGGCCTAGGACGCCGCCCTTTCACGGCGGTAGCACGGGTTCGAATCCCGTTGGGGTCACAACTTTCCGATATAATTGAAAACAAGTATGGCCCTGTAGCGCAGTTGGTTAGCGTGCCGCCCTGTCACGGCGGAGGTCGCGGGTTCAAGTCCCGTCAGGGTCGCTCCGTGCGATGGGCTCTCTCTTCGGAGAGGGCTCTTCGTCTAGGACGCGACAGGTTCGCCAGTCGCGCGGCTCTGTAGCTCAGTTGGTAGAGCGTTCGACTGAAAATCGAAAGGTCACCGGATCGATGCCGGTCGGAGCCACAGGGTGATCGTTACAATCACCTCAGAAACCCCCACCTAGCTTCTAACATGGTGGGGGTTTTGCTTTGCCCTGAACGTCGAGGCTGATTCCGGCCAGCGTTCATCACGCTGAGCGTAGATCGTTGCTCAGATGAGTATCGAAGCCGTCGTGGCGCTGGTGATTTTTCTCCTCCCCCTCGCCTACAGCCCTGGTCCGGGCAACGCTTTCTTTGCAGCGATTGGCGCGAAGAAGGGGCTTTCCGCGGCAGTGCCGGCGCTGGCGGGCTATCACGTAGCGACTTTCGTCGTTACGGCCGCGATCGGAATGGGCATGGGGGTCACAATCCTCACGAACCCCGCGGTTTCTCGAACCCTTGCGGCGGCGGGAGGAATCTATATCCTGTGGCTGGCGTTTCGGTTCATTCGCTCTGCGCGCGCTCGATCAGACACGCACGCTGACGAGTTCGACACGTCTCACACGCGGATGGGGTTTTGGACGGGCGCCGGCGTGCTGTTGCTGAATCCGAAGGCGTATTACATCATCGCCGTGATGTTCACTCAGTTCCTCCGACCCCCGCTGAATGACGACGTCGTGACGGTGCTGACGATCACCACTGTTTTCACGCTGAACAACCTCCTCGCGTTTGTGGTGTGGACATCGGCAGGCTCCGCACTCGCGCTGCTGTTTCGAAGCGAGAGGTCGAGACGTCGGATGGACTACTTCTTTGCGGCGACGTTGATAGGCGTCGCAATCTGGATGGCAGTTCCGCTGTTCGTGCCTCTATGAGGAAGCCAAGCTCTCCAGCGATTCCCGCGCACGGTCTGCATCCCTCGCCGCGGCGGCGACTCTCTTGTTCGCTTCTTTCCGCTCAGCTTCTGCCGCCGGAAGATCTTCGTTCACGCTGTCTGCTTCCGCCCGCGCCTTGGTCAGCTGAGCTTCTAGTTCCGCCGCGCGCTCAGATAGTTCTTCCTTCTTCGCGCGCAACCTCTCCAGAGCCGCTTCCTTCTTCTCGACGTCTCGCTGGGCAGCAGCATGTTCTTTCTCCGTCTCTGCGAGGAGTCGCTCAGCTTCGCGGCGCGCTCGTCGCGCCTGAAGCTCGTCTGGTCGCTGCGGAGGCTCGTCTTTCAGTTCTGGCAGATCCCCCACAACGGCGTCACGAATATCCGTCGCTGTTACCGACGGATCAAGCGCACGCACCAGCCGCCCAGACGCGACCGCCGCTGCCGCCGCTGGATCGTAAAACGCCGCAGAGATGCTCTGCTCTACGGCTTCGCGCGTCGCCGGCGTGATCTTTTCACCACGGGAGGCAGCTACTTCCGCGGCGACGCCTGCAAGCCGCGTCGTGAGCGCGCGTCGATCTCTGTTTAGCTTCGCCAGGGCAGCGGCATCCAAATCCTTTTGCGCTTCTCGGAGCTCCCGCGCCAATCGCAGCGCCTCCCCCAATTGGCTCGCCCGCTCCTGCGCAAAAACGTTCACCACCCACGCAGCGATCGATGGCTTACGAAGCGCGCGAATTTGGGCGTCGAGTTCAGCATCGTCGACTTCACTGGCGCGCGCTTTACGCGATCCAACGAACTCTGCCAGAGGCGCGGAGTAGAGCGCTACCGCGATCTCTTCGAATGTGCGACCAGGCATGCGCTAACGATACGCCGCACTCTGCGGCTATTCGATGGCGAGGTGATCGGCCCAATCGGAGCTGACAAGCCTTCGCGCCCCGAACTCACCGGTGCCTCGTCCCGGATAGAGGTAGAGCTGAGCCGAGGGAGTGCGCACCAACACGTCGGCCCGTCCATCGCCGTCGTAATCGACGCCTCCCGTAGCCGCCGTGAACTCCACCCAACCGGAGCCGACGACGCGCCTCGTCTCAAACCCATTTGGTTTGCCAGGGTAAAAGTAGAGGGTGCCGGTGTCACTCATAGCAATGATGTCGCCGCGGCCATCGTTGTTGAAGTCGCCACCGATCAAGAAATGGAACCCTTGCCAGCCTCCGCCAACGGTGACGTGAGGACTGCCAAAAGCACCGGTTCCGTTGCCCCGATAGATCGTCAGCACTCCCGCAGAAGAGACGCCGAGGACGTCCTGTTTTCCGTCACCGGTGTAGTCGGCACCGGATGCCGTGTGCAACATGTTGTACCAACCGTTGCCCACGCTCGTGGCGCTCGCAAACGCGCCAGCGCCCCTGCCTGCATAGAACTCGAGGATGCCATCAGACCTGGCCGCGAGAAAGTCGCCCCTGCCATCGCCGTTGAAGTCTGTATGGGTGACATGCCTTCGAGAGTCAGCCCAGCTGCCGAAGAGGTTCGTTATGCCCTGGAATCCCCCAGAGCCTGTCCCCGCTCGCAGGCTGAGATCCCCGTCGCCCGCAACGACCAGGAGATCCGCTTTGTTATCGCCGGTGTAATCCGCCGAGACGACAGCAGGTGCTGGCCCCGAGCCGAGCCCGGGGAAGAACATCGGGATTGCTGCGCCGCGGGTCACGTTCGAAAGGCAGGTATAGCCCTGGTTCACGGCCGTATAGACAGTCCCGTTCAAACGCACTTCGAAATGCAGGTGATAGGCCGCGGAGTTTCCCGTGTTGCCGATCACCCCGATCTGCTGGCCCCGAACCACACGCGTGCCAGGGGCGTACGTGCCAGGCGAAGCCATGTGCGCGTAGCGCGTGACGTAACCGCCGGGGTGCTCCACATCGGTGTAGTTGCCATAGCCGCTGTTGACGGTACGCGACTTGATCACCCCGTCGTAGGCGGCGAGGATCGGCGTTCCCCTGGTCGCTGAGATGTCGATGCCCTCATGTGCGCGGTAGTTGTTGCGGCAGCCGTCCCCGACCTTCGATTGAATGTTGCCGGAAGCAGGATGGACCATCTGCCCATTTACCGCCGCCACAGCCGGAGTCGACGACGTCAAAGAAGGAGCGAGCGCCCCGATGCAGACGGCGAGAACAGCGACGATTCCGATCCGGCCTAGACGCGCGCGCGGTGGTCGCATCATCTCGATGTTCTCTCTTGCTCGTCGGCCCCAGGGGCATGATGCCCACCGACGTCACCGTACCAGGGCGCACGGCATGCGTCAGAGCATGTCGTACTCGCTTCCGTAAGAGGCGACATCCTCGTCGCCGTTTCCCACGTCGAAGTCGACGGATTCCCGGGAGATCACCACTCGTGTCGACGTCGACACGAGCACGCTGACCTCCCCGCTGCCGGCTACCGCGAGGTCGATGAATCTTCCCCCGGACTGTGCCGCTGCTTCGATCCGCCGCTTCACATCGACGGTGTCTTCTTCTTCGGCCAGCAGAAAACCAGCTCCATCGACCACGATCCGTGTGCGCGTCATCATCTGCCTCTCACCCTCTGCTTGTCTCGACTCATTTGCACTGTCGTTACTGCGCGACGCTAACCGCGAGCCTCTTTTCACAGAAGGGGATTGCATCATCCCGCAATAAGAGGCAGGGGCCTCACGGGTGTACCGTGCAGTATGGGCAGATTGCGCTACGACGGAACCTCAGATCCGATCATTATCGAGGACGCTACGCTGGCGCACCTGAAGATCGTCATTGCGACGAAACTCCGCCGTCAAGAAAGTTTCATGATGACCTGGCGACCGGTCGAAAGCAGCGTGGATCAGCGCGCTACCGTCTGGATCCACCCCGCCATCCCGCTGCAGTTTGGGTTCGACAGAGCGGAACTTCCGCCCGTTGACGCGCGATTGATCGCCGAGATGATGAAGGCACTGAACGCGTCAGGCGAACTCACCCTGGACCGTCTCACCAGTTCTTCTTGACGAGATGCGCCTCGGTAGGCGCAGGTAAGGCGTCCGTGAGGGCGAAGTCTGCACATTCGAGCGGACAACACATGGCCGACGCAACTATGCTGGGGGCGCGCCTTGCCCGTCGGCTTGCCGACTCACGCTGCGAGGCGCGCATTGACGATCTCCTCATCCGGTCTCACGGACCCGCATAGCGGGTGGGAGTCACCTCTCCCCGTGTGACCACGCAGAAAGGCATGAAACCCATGAGCGAATCCTCCGGAGCCGCAGACCGTGATGGCGAACGTTCGCCCGATTTCTTCGACCAACTAATCGAGACCACGCCAAACGACCAGCAGGATACGTTCACGATTGGTTTCCGTGGCTATGACAAGGGCGAGGTCGATTCCGCTCTTTCGTCTCTGCGCAACCAGCTCAAGCAGATTGCGGCTGATCTGGCCGCTGCGCAGTCGGGCGAAGCCGATGCCATCAAGGCTGTGCGCAACGAAGCTCAGGAAGAACGTGAAGCTCGCGAGGCGCTCGAGAGCGAGCTCACTGCGGCGAACGCGAAGATTGCCGAAGCAGAGCAGCAGGTCGCAACGCTGACCTCCGAACTCGTCGACGCCCCTCAGCCCAATGGAGAGGAAGCGCCGTCGCGTCAGCAGTTCGAGGCTATTCTTCGAGTCGCTGAAGAGCAGGCGAACGTTCTCATTCAGAACGCCGCGGTGCAGGCAGACCGTCTGATGACTTCCGCGCGCGAAGAGGTCACGGCTCAGCGCGCAGAGGCCGACGCTGACTCCGAGCGGATCACCGCTCAGGCGCAGCGCGATGCCGACCAGGTTCGTCTGAAGATGGACACCGAGTACACGGCTCACGAAGCTCGCATCGAGCGCGAAGCAGCGCATGCCGCCGAAAAGGTGAACCAGGCGGCGCAGGAAGCAACGGCGATTCGCACCGAGGCAGAGAAGGGCGCAGCAGCATTGCGTTCCCTCGTCACGCGAGAGACCACCCAGTTGCGCGCAGATGCGGAGCGCGAAGTGCGGGAGATGAACGCTCGCGTGCTGGAGTTCGAAGAAACCCTGACGCGTCGTCAGGATGACGCCCAGCAGGAGTTCCTCGTGCTGCACAACCAGGCAGTCGCGCACGCGGAGCGCATCACGAATGACGCGAACGAGCAGGTCGCCGCATCTCTGGAGCACGCGCAGCGCATCTCCGCTCGTGCCGAAGACTACGAACGCCTCACTCGCACACAGGCACAGGCCATCGAAGCGGATGCGCAGGTGCGTGCTCGCGAGATCCTCGACCGCGCACGCGTAAAGTCGCAGAAGATCGTGGACTCTGTCACCAACCACACCACGGCGGTGTTGCACGACGCTGAAGACCGCACGCGGCAGTTGCGGTGGCAGCAGCAGCAGCTCTCGAGCTTCATGGCCGAGGTCAAGGAACTCATCCGCCCAGACGGCATCTTCTCTGATGACGCTCTCCCCGCGGAGCTGGCCGAGCCAGGCACGACCGATGGCAAGAAGACCTCGCCTCAAGCGGAAGAGGCCCCGGAGGAGACCTTCCTCGGCGACGAGGTCCTCGAAGACGAGCTCGACGATGACAGCCCGCTAGAGAAGATCACGATCGATGTAGTGGAGACCGAAGACAAGTCTTCCAACTAGTTCGCACAACAACAGAGGCTCGAGCAGGAATTCCTGCTCGAGCCTCTGTTGTTGCGGGGTGGGTCATCCCCCCGACGTCTGTTGTCGTTACGCGCGTCCGAACTGCGCCGTTGCGGGGCAATCGAACGGGTCTGCGCCGGCCGAGAGACCGACACGGTTCAAGTACTCGATCACGATCATGTACGAGCGTCCCAGGCTGGTTTCCGTGTAAGGAACATCGTTTGCTGCGCAGTATTCGCGCACGACCTCGCGTGCCTTCGACAGGTGCAGTCGCGGCATGCTCGGGAACAGGTGGTGCTCGACCTGGTAGTTGAGTCCGCCCATGAGCCATGTGGCCCACCATCCGCCGCGAATGTTGCGAGAAGTGCGCACCTGCTTCGTGAAGAAGTCGAGCCGGGCACTCGGGTCAATGATCGGCATGCCCTTGTGGTTCGGAGCGAACGAGGCTCCCATGTAGACACCGAAGACAGCCATCTGCACGCCCATAAAGGCGAAGGCCATGCCCAGCGGAAGCATCATGAAGACCGGAATGAGCACGATCGCGAACCGCAGAGCGATGATGCCGAGTTCGATCCAGCGTCCCTTCACGTTTCGCTTCGTCGTGAGGTGCTTCAGGCCGATGTAGTGAAGGTTGAGCCCTTCAAGGGTGAGCAGCGGAAAGAAAAGCCATCCCTGCTTGCGGGTGATCAGACGCACCAGCCCTTTGGACTGCGCGGCATCTTCCTCAAGGAAAGAGATGGTGTCGACCTCGATGTCGGGGTCTTTGCCCACCTGGTTCGGGTTGCCGTGGTGCTTGGTGTGCTTGGAGTCCCACCAGGAGTAGCTCATACCGATGCTGCCGGCGAGGATGCGCGCCAGACGGAAGTTGGCTGGGCCCGTCGTAAGAATCTGTCGGTGCGCTGCCTCATGGGCGAGGAACGCGATCTGTGTGAAGACAATGCCGAGGCCTGCAGCGATGAGTAGCTGGAACCAGCTGTCACCCAGCAGAATGAACCCGGTCACTAGCCCACCAAGGGCAATCACAATGCCGGCCGCGACGAAGGCATAAAACCACTTCGCCCTGCGGAGCAGGCCCATCTCCTTGACGACCTGAGACACCTGCTTATATGCCTTGGCCATCGGAGGGAACTCCGCGTTGCCTGAATACGTTTGGCGAATCGGACCGAGTGTTGCCTCGGTCGTTTCGATCTGTGTGCTGGAGATGACCTTCTCCTGTCGATCGGAGCCCGTGAGCTGTGTAAGCCCAAGGCGGTCGCCCAACGCTTACTTCACAGTAACTCGTGCCTTATGCACACTCGGGAATACTTCTACCCCCCTTGACAACGCCAAAAAAGGTGGGATTCGAAGGTTCAGGCGCGCGCTCGGCGGGACCTACGGCGCCACGCGCGCGGGAGGAAACGAGGGAGGTTACCGCCCTGGCGCGTTGGCGTGTACACGCCTTCGAGCGCGAGGAAGGCTGCGTCGAGGGCGACGAAGGCGCCGAGATCGGCACCGTGGTTGTCGCGGACGCGGTGTGCGACGCCGTCAAACTCGACGAAACCAGCGAACTCGCCGTCACGCGTTGCTACGTGTACATCGGCGTCTGCTTGCTTCCAAGCCAACGAATTAGAGGTCGGATAGGTGGTGTTACTCATGGTGATGCTCATTGCTTTGTGGCGGACACGCACGAGCGCTCCGCAAGATGTGAGAACAAGGGCGGAATCCGCACGCGTCGATGTGCGCGGTCCTTAGCGGCCCTGATCAGTGGCGACGTGGCGGCCCAAGAAGGCGATGCTCACACGTTGCCCCATAAGACTAACAGGCTCTGGGCAAAAGGGGGACTTTCGGGGACAGATTTTATCCACTCGAGGGAGTAACTTTCGGTTAGAAGCATGTTCCGCTAATGTAGAGATTGTCTGCAGCGCCTGCTGATAGCGCTCACCGTGTGGGACGGTGAAAAAACGCACTTCACGATGAGGGAATCGTGAAGATCTTCAGCGGGACCCGAGGGGTCGGGACGCAGACAATCGCCGTGAACGTGGGGTTCATGGTTTTGGGGAATCTGGGGATTTATCACATGACGCACTGGGGATTTTTGCGTACGGTCACGGCTCACGGAGCCTCGGCATGACGTCCGTCGAAGATGCAGTAAGCATCACACGCACGGGCCTCATTCCTGTTGCCGCTCCGAGAGCTACCAAGTCGGTGACGCGCACGGTTGTCACACCGCGCGCTTCGGCGACCTTGGAGAGGCGTCGGCAGTGGGAGCGCCGCTATCGGATGCGTCTGCGCATCACGGATGCGGCCGTCATTCTGTTCGCCGTCGGACTCACAGGGGCAATCCAGCTGGCGGCCGGCGTTTCCGGTATTGACGTACTGCGCGACGGCATTCCCCTTGCCGCGCTGTGGTACCTGTTGCTCAGCGCACTGCACACGCGGGACGCCGCGCTGTTCAGCGCCAGTGCGACGGAATACCGACGCGTCGCGCACGCCAGCGGACTTGCCTTTGGTGTCATCGCCATGGTGGCTGTCTTGCTTGCGTGGGAGTCAATGCAATTGACTCTGCTTGTCGGACTACCGTTCGGTGTACTGACGCTTCTTGTGACCAGGTGGATGTGGCGCCATTGGTTGCAGACGCAGCGCTCGGAAGGGCGTTTCGCTTCTCGCACACTCGTTGTCGGCAACAGAGACGATGTGGAGTACGTGGTTCGGACGCTGCACCCGATCGGTGCATCCGGTTACCAGGTGGTCGGCGCGACGCTTCTCGATGGCAACGCTCGTGACATTGTGATCGACGACGCGCGGTTCCCGGTTCTGGGGAACGTGAACTCCGTGTCGTCGGTCGCAGCCGAAGTCGGCGCCGACACCATCATCGTGGCGAGCCGCCCAGAGGGCGACCCCGAGTTCGTGAAGCGACTGAGCTGGCAGCTTGAAGGAACCGCTGCCGAGCTGGTGCTCTCGAGCCGTCTTACCGATGTCGCTGGCCCGCGAATCTCGTTTGCTCCCGTCGAGGGCCTGCCTCTCATCCAGGTGCAGATCCCTCGCTACGAAGGCGGTCAGCACATGCTCAAGCGCGCGCTTGACGTCGCCGTCGCCGCTGTGGCACTGATCCCGATCGGACTGTTGGCCCCGGTTCTTGCGCTCGTCATCAAGCTGGACTCGCCAGGCCCCGTCTTCTTCTTCCAGGAGCGTGTTGGTCGTGACGGCCGTCGCTTCAAAATGGTCAAGTTCCGCTCTATGAAGACAGATGCCGAGCAACAGCTCGCCGCACTCAAGGCGCAGAACGAGGGCGCTGGGTTGCTCTTCAAGATGAAGGACGACCCTCGTGTGACACGCATTGGTCGCGTGCTTCGCAAGCTTTCTCTCGACGAGCTCCCGCAGTTCTGGAATGTTCTTATTGGCGACATGAGCGTCGTTGGGCCGCGTCCGCCGCTGTCCAGCGAGGTCACCGCGTACGACGGCACGGTATTCCGCCGCCTCTACATCAAGCCGGGCATCACCGGCCTGTGGCAGGTTTCTGGCCGCAGCGATCTTTCCTGGGATGAGAGCGTGCGCCTCGACCTGCGTTACGTCGAGAACTGGTCTGTGATGAACGATCTGCAGATCATGTGGCGTACCGCCAAGGTCATGGTTCAGCCCAGCGGGGCATACTAATCGAATGAGCAATTCGAAACGCCTCACCATTGCGATGGTGGGGACCAGAGGAGTGCCCGCAGCCTATGGCGGGTTCGAGACCGCTATTGAAGAGGTCGGTCGGCGACTCGCTGATCGTGGTCACGATGTTGTTGTGTACACACGAGGTTCCGAACGACGCGAGAAAGAGTTTCTCGGAATGCGGGTTGTGCACCTTCCCGCGGTGCCGGTAAAGCAGATCGAGACGCTCAGCCACACTGGTCTTTCTGCACTGCACCTCATGGTTCACCGCCGCCCGGATGCGACGTTCGTATTCAACGCGGCGAACTCTCCGTTCCTGCCGCTGCTTCGTCTGCGCCGCGCACCCGTCGCGCTGCACATGGATGGCCTGGAATGGCGCCGGTCGAAGTGGGGCCCTCGTGGCAAGGCGTACTACCGCTGGGCCGAGCAGTTCGGTGTTCGCACCGCTGACGCCCTGATCGCTGACGCCCCCGGAATTGCCGACTATTACCGTCACCAGTTCAACGTGCCCACCGAACTCATCCGCTACGGAGCGCCGATCCTCGATCAGCTACCAGAGCGTAGCGTCGACGAGATGGGGCTTACTCCCGGCGGCTTCCACCTGGTGGTGGCTCGGTTCGAACCGGAGAACCATGTGCTCGAGATCGTCGAGGGCTACCGTGACAGCGACGCAAAGCTGCCGCTCGTCGTCGTCGGATCTGCGCCGTACAGTGCCGGTTACACCCAGGAGATCCAACGGGTTGCCGACGGAGATGATCGGATCAAGCTCGTGGGTGGCGTGTACGACCAAGAGTTGCTCGACGCCCTCTACGCCAACGCGGTGACGTACCTGCACGGGCACTCGGTTGGTGGCACCAACCCATCACTGCTGCGCGCGATGGGGGCAGGAACCGCTGTGATTGGCTTCGATGTTCCCTTCAACAGGGAAGTGCTCGATGGTAACGGCTGGTTCTTCGCCAACGCGGCCGACGTCGCCGCCCAGGTGGTGGAAGCGGAGTCCGACCCTGCGCGAACGGCTTCGCTTGCAACCCAGGGGCGAGAAGTAGCCCGCACCCGATTCCGCTGGGATGAGGTGGCGGACGAGTATGAGGCACTCGCCCAACGCCTTGCCGAGCGTTCCACAATTCACCCGGCGGCCCGTCGCGCCCGCCGTCGCACGACTGATTGGGCTCCCGCTCCGGCGGACCCGGAGGCCTCATGACCCGTTCATCCGCACCGCACACCGCACTTTTGGTGCACCCCGGCGCCGAGATGTTCGGCTCCGACCGCATGTTGCTGGAGAGCGCGATCGGTCTCGTCGAGTCTGGCGCCCGAGTCGTCGTCGCCTTGCCGAGCAACGGTCTGCTTGTGAGTGAGCTCCGCGCCGCCGGCGCAGAGGTTGTTATCGTGCCGATGCTTGTATTGCGCAAGGTGCTGCTGACTCCGCGTGGGCTCCCCCGCCTCTTTCGGGATACGTTCCGCGGACTCGGTGCAGCATGGCGTCTGATCGGTCGTGTGCGCCCTGACGTGGTCTATGTTTCGACGATCATCATCCCTCAGTGGCCCCTCGTGGCCAAGCTGCGGCGCACGCGCTCAGTCAGCCATGTGCACGAAGCGGAGGCTTCGGGCAACACGATCGTCAACAGCATTCTTTACTCCCCACATCTCGCCTCAGAGCGCACGCTGGTCAACAGTCAGTTCAGCCTCCAGACCATCAAGCATGCGCTTCCGGCGCTCGCCGGTCGGTCGCATGTCGTTTACAACGGAGTTGCGTCCCCACCCCAGCCGGTGTCGCCGCGCCCACGCATCGAGCACGCGCTGCGTGTCTTGTACGTCGGCCGCCTCTCGCCTCGCAAGGGTCCTGATCTCGTGATTGAGGCAGCTTCTCGACTGCGCCAGAAGGGCCACACTGTCGAAGTCACCCTCCTCGGGGCAGTTTTTGAAGGCTATGAGTGGTTTGAGGACGAGCTTCGCGAGCAGGCGAACGCCGCGGGAGTTACCGTCAACTTCGCCGGATTCCACACCGACATCTGGCCTTTCCTCACCGAGGCTGATGTGCTTGTCGTGCCTTCGCGCATGGACGAGCCGTTCGGAAACACTGCCGTCGAAGGAGTCCTTGCCCTGCGGCCCGTGGTTGCCAGCGACAGCAGCGGTCTTCGAGAAGCAGCTGGCGGGTATGCGACAGCTCAACTCGTTACCCCCGGCGATGCGGATTCGATTGCCGCGGCACTCACCGATATCACCTCGCGATGGGACGAGATGGTGTCGACCGTCGCAGACAGCCGCGCCGAGGCCCTTCGGCGCCATGCACCTTCTGTCTACCGGAAGAGCATTACGGCGCACGTACTGCGCTGACGATTTAGCACCAAAAGCCCCGAGCAGATCAGCTGATCTGTTCGGGGCTTCCTGCTGTCAGCCGTGCCTTGTTCCGCACGATGTAGATCGAGAACGGGATCAGCTGGCACACCAGCAACGCGAACGCGACACCGAGCAGCGGTCCGGCAATACCGAGCACTGGCGTCAGCACAAACGAAAGAGTGACGCCCACCGCAGCCATGCTGAGTGTCGGAATCACCTGAAAGCGAATTCCCGGCTTGTCCATGATGAACATGCCGAGCGGATAGACAGCGGCGGTCATCATGATCATCAGGCCGAAAGCGAAGATCGTCGAGGCGCGCACCGTCAGCTCACCCTGCGTGATGAACTCAAATAGCCAGGGGCCGACGAGCCACACCATAACTGTCGCCATCGCCACGGCGACCGCGAAGAGCGCCGACAACAGGAACGGGCCGCGGCGGAGGCCTCCGTCGTGCCGCATACGCGCGAAATGCGGCCAGAGCGCGAGCCCACCAGCCATCACCAATCCGTTGAGCGCAAAGAACACCTGACCAGCTACGCCGTACTCGGCGACGTCGGTCGGACCGCCCAGTTGAGCGATCACGTAACGCTGAGAGCCGACCGCAATCGGGTAGGTCACCATCTGGGCCAACATCGGCCACCCCACGTCCATCACGCGCACGCCTGGATAGCGACGAGGGCGCAGCACCATCCGCGCGGCAGAGGGGATCAACGGCGACGTCGTGCGCGCCGTGATCAGAATTCCGAGCAGGGCGACAAGGAACGACGCCGTGAACGATGCGATGGCGACAAAGGAGTGCAGATTGTCACCACCGAAGCTGAGCATCAACCACACCCCGGCAAGTGTCAGCGGAGAGATGAGTCCCTGCAACAGGATGACGACGTGATTGCGACGCTGGCCGAGCATGATCCGCGCCCAGACGCCCAGCGGGATGCCCAAGCAGAAGATCGTCACACAGTAGAAAGCCGCCAGAGACGCCCCTGGGCGCCCCCCTGCTTCACCAAACACGGCTTCCCACGCCCCTGTGAGCACGAGCACCGTATTGATCGCCATCGCGGACGCGGCGAACATGAGCAGCACGCGGCCGACGGAGGTGAGTTGGTAGCGCAGTTTTTCATCGGTGCGCACGTCGTCGCTCGTCGCGACGGCGTTAACCAGCACCGCCCCGCTGCCGAGGTCCGTAAACGTCAGCAGCGAGGGGATGGTGATCAACAGCGTGTAGAGGGCGAAACTATCGATGCCGGCGTCGCCGATGATCATTCTGGTGGTCAGAATTCCGCAGACCAACGCGATGACCATCGTCAGCGCGCGCGCGCCGACGGCGAGAAGTGAACCCATGATTACATCGTCACCGGGGCAGAGCCCCCAGCGCGGCGCTGTTTGCGGAGAGTCGAGATACTGACGCAACGTCAGACGGCACCCGAAGGGCAATCGACCCCTGGCCCGCCGCCTGCTCAGACTTCAGCACGAAGCTGCTGTCGACAACAGAGGTGCCCTCCACGAACTTCGAGCGCTTGTCATGGCCGGTAGCTCCCGTAAATGCAGCGAGTGTGTCTGCAACCGCTGGGTCGCGCGAAACTGCGCCTCGCGACCATGCCGAGAACCACCTGGGTGTGCCTGCTGATGTCCGGTGGTACAGGTTGCCGTCCATGCTCGAGATCATCTGAGCGCCGGTGTAGGTAAGCGAGAAGTCCTGCACGCAGACCATGCAACTTCCTGCACTCTCGGCGATCACGTTGTTAGACATGACGATCTTTCTCGAGACCCACGTCGCCGCGGGGTTCAAGCTTGCCTTCGGGTCGTATCCTGAGGCCGCTGGATCGGATGCCCGACGATCATCCATCGAGATGTTGACGTTGCGGTTCCCATTTCCTACGAAGGTGTTGTTCCAAATCTTCACGTTCCCCGACCCCAACACGAACAGACCGAAGTCCCCATTACGTGCGATCACGTTGTCGGCGACGACCGCGTTCTCAGAGAGCTCTACGAGCAGTCCGTGTCCGGCGTTGCCAATGACGTCGTTGCCGGTGAAGTCAAGATTGACCACGGACTCGTCGAACCACGGACCGCGTCCGTAGTTGTCGGTGAACGCGCTGTTCGTCACCGATACGTCAGTCGCACGCGTGACCTTGAACGCTCCGGATACCGGCGAGTGGTTGAACCGCTCTGTGTTGTTGCCCACAGAGAGCATCTGGTCGATCGTTAGATTGTTCGCCTGCGATGCGCCACCGCCCAACATTCCGTTGCCGATCAAGGAGACGCGGTTGAGCGTGGTTCCCGCTGACCAGGAGTAGAACCCCGTGGTGGAGTTGTCGCGGATCGTGACATCGGTCAGCGTGACGTTTGCCGCAGCGGCGACGACAGTTCCCATCTCTGGCACGCTGGTCGCGTACCGACGCACGCCGATCCCGCGGATCTCTGTGCCAGCGGATCGGATCGACAGAGCCTGCGTCAAAACGCTTGCCTCCACCGATTTACCTGTCGGGTCGGTGCCGATGATCAATCGCTTTGCCTGATCATCAACGTAGAAGGCGCCTGCCTTGACCTCGCTCTTCGCGGCAACCTCTTTGAGTTGAACTCCGCCGATCCAGACCTGGTCTGGGTGCGAGGCCATCGGGTAATCCGGATCCACAAAGCGCCATTCGACCTTGGCGTTGTCTGGGGCACCCTTCGAGTAAGTCGGGCTGGAGTCGAGCGCCGGGTTCCACCCGTCGACAACCCATGTGTTCCCTGATGCTTTCCAGCCTGTGACCTTCTTCGCTCCATCGAGCCATACAGCTTCGTTCGGTGCGGGCTGGATCGTGACCTTCTTTTGGGTCGGAATGACGACCTCTTCGTGATAAGTCCCGCCACGAAGCACGATCGTTCCGCCGTTAGGCACCACGCGCAGCGCTGCCGCGATGGAACGCAGAGGAGCGTTCTTCGTGCCAGTGGCTCGATCAGAACCCGTAGAGGCGACGTAGACGGCTGTAGCAGGTGCCGGATACGTCAACGCGCCCGGGGCCCGAGCGCCAGGATCTCCTCTGACCCCGTCTGTCGTGCCCGGCAACTCAGGTTCGACCCCTGGAGCAGGCTCCGGGTCTACCTCAGGAACCGTCGCCGGGTCTGGGTCCGGTGCGGGCGCGGCAACTGATCCGTCACCCGCGGCGGAAACGATGACGTTGTCGATACCGACAGAGACCGCATCCTTCGCGCCAGAAGAGGTGTAGAGAGAGAATGCGTATCCGCCAGCCGATTGAATGCGTTCCTGAGACGAATCCTCGTGGGTCACCTGCCACTCACTGGGCTCTGTAGATCCGGAGGCCCAGGCCTTCGCATTGAGGCTCACGGGGCTGGAACCTTCGGCCTCGAAGGCTACAGAGAGGGCCGTTCCGCTCTTCACTGTGAGCGGCAACTTACGTTCGGAGAATTGCTGAACGCTGGTGAGATCGGTCAGACGAACAACGGAAAGGTAGGCAGCACCGTCCGGCTGCAGGCGAACCCGAACCCCGTACGCAGCCTTGCCAGCGACTCGCACCGCCTGCGTGAGGTAGAGCGAGCCCCCCTCGGGGAGGGTAGGGATTACGAGAGAGAAGGTGCTGCTGACGTCGGCAGCCGCCACCCCATCGACTGTCGCTCTGGCAGTGATCCCAGGAGCCCGACTTGCGAGCATCGCTTGCCCGGAGGACACTCTCGCTGAGCCCTCCACGATCTCCCACGTGCCTGTCGCGGATGCACCCCAACCGTTGGCGACGGTGCGGCTCATATCGTCGTTGAGATATGGGTCCGGTGTCGTGGGTACCGCTTGAGGACGGGTGGTGGACGCATCCGCTACTGCAGATGCGGGCACCGAGGTGAGCGCTAAGACCACAGCGAGAAGAGCGCTAACCGTTCCCGTCGCCGCAGCCTTTCGGCGGACTCGAGTAGGGGCAGAGGAAGAAATCGTGCTCGGCGCGAACGCGCGGGGCAGAAAAGACAAACAGGTCACCGGCTTCTGGGGCAGATTTACGATCACCCAACGTCTTCGCCGAATTTAGACCCCGTTAGCGAAGAGCGAGCCCCCCTCGCAACTCCAGAATCGTACCTGGATCAGGGGTCAAAAACAAGCGCGGCACGGACCCCGTACCGCCGGAAATCACTCGCTGTAGTACTCACTGCGGTGACGATCAGGACGAGCGCGGTTCAGAACCGTCCCCAGGATGCGAGCTCCTCCTGATTCGAGCGACTTAATGCTCTTTGTCAGCGCTGCCCGCCGGGTCTTCGTCGCATCAACAACGAGGATGACGCCGTCGGTCTGGGTCGCGAAAAGGTTGGCGTCTGCAACGCTCAGGATCGGCGGAGAGTCGATCACCACAAAGTCGTACTCCGCTGCAGCAAAGTCGAGTAGTTGCGACATGCGAGCAGACGTGAGCAATTCAGCCGGGTTCGGCGGGACGGTGCCTGCGGGAAGAATGTCGAGCGTGCTGTCCGCCACGCTGTGTTTAGCCACTTCGAAGTCGACCTCGTCTAGGAGCACACTGGTCAACCCGATCGAGCCGTCAATTCCCGCATGTTCGTGTGAACGCGGGCGGCGCATGTCGGCGTCGATCAGCAGCACGGAGTTGCGCAGCCCTGCGAGAGTCATGGCGAGGTTTACGGAGACGGTCGACTTGCCCTCGCTCGGCCTGCCGGACGTAACGAGAAGCACCTTTACGCGTGACGAGACGTTTGCATACGCAAGCGCCGAGCGAATACGACGGAACTCCTCAGAGGTGTGACCCAGCGGCTCCTGCGCAACAGCTATGCCGCGCGTGGCAAGAAGCGGTGACTTTGTCACTACGCCGAGTACGGGGTCGCCTCCCGCTTCTGCGAGAGTTTCTTCATTGCGCACACGACTATCGAGCACACCGATCAAGATCGCAATCGCCATCCCGAGGACTCCGCCGAGGAATCCGCCCAGCAGCGCGTCTCTGGGCTTACTCGGGGTGAACTGATATTCGGGCACAACGGCATCGTCGATGACCTGTGCCGTGATTGTTGACTCCCCCTGCGGGTCTTTCGGGGCAACATCCTTGACGACGATGATGAGCTGCTCTGCCACAGCGTTCGCCAAGTCTGCAGATGCCTCTGCGTCATCAGCGATACCCGTCACTCGCACAGTGACAGTGCTCTGCGGGATCGAAACCTCAAGGTCTCGGGCGAGGACTTGTGGAGTGGTATCGAGGCCGAGCTCTTCGATGACAGGTTCAAGTACTCGCGAACTCGTTGCAAGTTGCGCAAAGGACAGCATCTGGCTCTGCGTGTAGACCGATCCTTGATTCAAATCGGAGGCACTGGTGCTCTGGTTAAGAGCAAAGTAGAGCGAAGTTGTCGCCTGGTACAGCGGCGTCTGCAACGAGGCGTAGCCGAAGGATCCGACTGCGCCAACGAAAGCGGACAGCACGACTACCCACCAGAACTTTTTTAACGAGCTGGCGATGACGCGCAGACTCACCCGGCCTTCGCCCATGATTCCCCATTCCCCCTACGGTTTTGATTCTAGAGGAGTGCTCAATATTGTGATCTCAGGTTCGCGCTCTCTCCCTCTGCGCAACAGATCAGCGTCATACGCCCAGGTGATCGCAAGGCCGACGCAGAACCAGAGAAACATGCTGTATTGCGTGATCAAGGCCACGACAAAGAGGCTGGGCAGCTGGCCCACCACGGCAAGCGAAGCCGGGCTCCGCGTCGTACGCCGCACCGACATCACCGCCGCAGCTATCAGCGCCGCCATGATCAACAAGGTCGGGATGTAGCCGTACCTCAGCAACGTGAGCACGAGCGCGTTATCGATCGACCGCGCAAAGTATCCGAGGTAGTAGTCCCCAGAAACAAGCGAGTACCAGTCCCCCGGGTTGCCGAACAGTTGGACCTGCTCGAGAAGCACCAGGAGGTCGGTCCGGTAATCGGCGCTGCCCCCAGCTTCGTCTCCCGCGGCTCCGAACACGGAGTCGATGATCGGAATAACGATCGCCGTTCCCACGATGCCAGCGAACGCTACTGACACCCGGAATCTCGTGGAGACACCCGCTATCAGGAATGTGGAGAGCACGAGGGTGAGTACCAACGTGATCAGCCCCGCTCGACTAAAAGTGAGGACCGTCGCGATGGCGATGATCACGACGGCACCGATCTTGGGGAGCAATTTCCATTTCGTCGCGACGACGAAGGCCGACGACATGGCCAGCGCAGCCCCCAGCGCGATGGAATGCCCGAAGGCTCCCTCCACGCGCAGTTGCCCGCCGCGCTCCTGTAGCGGACTCCACGTGTCGTACACAACGCCAGAGCCTGGAATGAGGACGAACGGGTTGAAGGAGGTGACAAACTCAACGATCGCGAGGAGGGCAGCAACCACGGCAATTACCGAGATTGTCGAAGTCACCCACTCCACGCCGATTCGCGCCAGAACGACGCGGCCCCAGATGTACGGGACTACCCACTCGAGCAGTGCCGCAACGAGGGAAGCAAGATCCACGGATCCGAACCCGAACAGCCCGACAATCACGATGACAAAGCCTGCTACCCAGGCATCTGCCGCCCTCAGCGGCACGACAGACCAGTTGACGACAATCAGCAGCGCAGTGAGGAGCGTAATCGCCGCCCAGTAGAAGCTGATGTTCACACCGACCCAGATCGGCACGAAGAAAAGCACGCAGACCCAACCGACGAATGCCGCCTTCGGAAGCAGACGAAGCCCCAAAACGACGATGACCACTGCTGCGATTCCTCCGATGGCGAGGAGTGCGATCGGAACAGCAGTGGTCATGCGTCTGGATCTTACTGGGGCGCGGTCACGCGGAACGAATCAAACGACACACCGAGTGTCGAAGTCGCGCTCCCCGAGCGGTAACCAGTGAGCCCCACAGCACCCTCGCCCTGCAGCGGCGTGGCGTCGGTGGTGTTCAGCTGCCAGTCGGCCGGCTCTGCTGCACTGGACGCCCACATCTTGGCCGAGATGGTTGCAGAATCCGTGCCAGTCACCGAGACCTTCAGCGTGTACGACGTGTCTGCTGCGAACGCGAGTCCGGAGATCGCCTTCGTCGCCAGCACTGTTCCGTCGCGGTGCGCAACGAGCCAGATCGTGCCGTCAGGGCGCAACCAGGCGCGAACCAGGTACTTGCCTGCCGCGGAGTCGCGAGCAATGACGCCCACGTACGCGCTACCAGTGGTCGGAGCCTGATCAACACGGAACTGCGTCTCAAGCACCGAGTCGGCAATTGCCGTCGTGTTCAGCGTCGCGTGTCGAGTGTCACCGGCGATCAGATTCATCTTGCCCCGACCGTCTGCCACGGTAGCGGCTGCCTGCGAGCCGCCAGCGATCGTCCATGCTCCACCGACTGTTGCCGTTCCCCAGCCGGGGCCGGAGGTGCGGTCGAACTGGTCATTCACCAGACCGCCAGCGGCGGGTTCTGGCTCGGGCTCAGGCTCAGGCTCCGGCTCCGGCTCCGGCTCCGGGTCAACACCGGGTGCAGTGACGGTGACGTCCTGCGTTGCGATGTTGGTCGCGCCCTTGTCATCGGTCACCGTCAGAGTGACCGTGTACGTGCCAGCGGCGGCGTACTCATGGCTGCTCGTCACGCCAGTGCCCGTTGTGTCATCTCCGTAGCTCCATGCATACGACGCGATGGTGCCGTCTGAATCGGTGGATGCTGCGCCGTCAAGTGCCGCTACCAATCCCGTTGCCGTTGCCGTGAACGCCGCAGCCGGTGCCGCGTTCGTGGGGTCTGGCTCGGGCTCGGGCTCGGGCTCGGGCTCGGGCTCCGGCGCTACGACGCTGAGATCGCTGACCGTGAAGTCGTCGAAGCTCGCAACGTTGGTTCCCGTCGCGCTACCTGCACGGTACGAGAACACCGTCTGCGCACCAGCAACCTGCAGCGCAGGAGTTGCGTCGGTCGTGGAGAGCTGCCATGCGCTGGGCTCTTCATCTCCGGCCGCCCAAAGCTTGGCGCGGATCGTTGTGGTCGACGATCCTGTCGTCTCCATCACCATGTTGAACGTGCTACCCGCCGACCAGGTCATACCGGACAGCGGTGCGCTTGCAATCGCCGTGCCGTTGCGCTGGAGGATGAGCCAGGTTGTGCCGTCAGCTCGGTGCCATGCGAGTGCACGGTAGCCGTTAGCGCCCGAGCGGCGTGCTCCGAGGCCCTCGTAGACAACACCCTTCGATGGCTCAGCAGACAGCGTGTAGCTGATTTTCGAGGAGGTATCCAGCAGTGAGGTTCCCTGCAGGAGCATCTCGCGGGTCTCGCCCGGTCCGAGAGTGATCGATCCCACACCGTCTGCAACTGAGGCAGCGGCTGCGGAACCACTCATGGGTGCCCAGGTACCGCCTGCATCTGCCGCACCCCAGCCGCTGGAGACCACGCGACCGAACGCGTCAGATGCAGGGAAGACCTGAGTCTGCACTGTCACGGAGTTTGCGACGCTTGCAGAACCACCGAGGCTGTCTGCAACCGTCAGCGTGATCTCGTATGTGCCTGCTTCGGCATATGTGTGGCTGGCCTGTGCGCCAGTACCGTCAGCGGTACCGTCACCCCAGCTCCAGGAGTAGGTAAGAGTTGCACCATCTGACGCGCTCGACCCTGCAGCCGAAACATCGACCTTCGTTCCAGACGCGGTCGACGCAAAGGTCGCTACCGGGTCAGCGTGTGTCGCCTCAGCGTCGCGCGTCGAGGTTGCTGTGCCACCCCGGTTGTCGGTCACGGTCAAAGTCACCGCGTAGTCACCGGCAGCTGCGTACTGGTGGTTAGCAACCTGACCTGTCGAGGTCGAGCCGTCGCCCCAGTTCCACTCGTAGGAGTCGATGGTGCCGTCGGAGTCTTCGGAGGCCGACGCGTCAGCGGAAACAGCGAGGCCGGTTCCCGTGAGCTCAAAAGCGGCCGTTGGCAACACGTTCGCTGCCTCGACGACAACCTGCTGCTCTGTCGTCGTAGCCAACCCGTTGCTGTCCGTCACGGTGAGCTTGGCTGTATACGTGCCTGCCTCCGCATAGGTGTGCGCAACAGTAGCGCCAGCAGCAATAGATGAGTTGTCGCCGAAGTCCCAGCTGTATCCGGCGATCGTGGCCGTACCTGAAGCTGCAGAAGCACTGGCGTCGAACGCCACATCCGTGTCTGTTGCGGTCGAGGTGAACGAAGCGGTCGGAGCCTGGAAGCCCTTGCCGATCCCGTAGTGCGTCTGCACCTGCGTTTCGTCCAGAGCGTAGGGGTAGACAGCAACCTCATCGAGCGTGCCCTTGAAGTACATCGAGCTGGGGGCCGAAGGCCAGCCGCTCATGTTGTCTCCACCAATGCGCCAGTAACCGTCGTAGTTCTGCGCTGTGGTTGCGCCGGCATCTGACCCGACGAGCTCGCCGTCGACGTACAGCGCCATGCCGTCTGCACTCTGCGTGGCGACGGCGTAGTGCCACTCGTTGTCGTTCAGAGATGTGTTGGTCTCCAGGGTCTGCAACGGCCGAGTCCCGTTGTAGGTGCCGAAGACCAACCGACCGTCGTTGGTCATGTAGAGATGACGGCCAAAGCTGGTGGAAGTGCCAGAGTTCTTGTTTCCGAAACCGATCAGTTTGCCGCCGGTGTTCGTGTTGGTCTTGAACCAGATCTCGGTCGAGTACTCCGTGGGATCATTCTGCTTCGTGCTCGACGAAACGCGCCCTGAGCTTCCGCCGTTGAAGTAGGAGGCCCCTGTTGGGGTGTTCTCCACACCGGACGAAGCCGTGCCAACGCCACTGCCGAACGATGGCTTGTTGTCGCCCGCCCAGTCTTCTGCTGATGTCCCCAAGGGGTAGTAGATTTTGGCTCCGTCAGCATCAACCGCATCTGCGTAGCTAGAGGGCTCTCCTGCTACGACCGAGACGTTGACCGACTGGCTGCTAGCAGTGTTTCCGTCTGCGTCTTTCGCGACGACGGTGTACTGCTGCGTTCCTCCAGGCGCCGAGTTGTCTTTGAGAGTAACTGTCGGCCGGTTCCACCAAGTGCCGTCAGCCGTCGTTGTAGCCACGGCAGCGGTCGTCCCCGCACGGTACAGCTCGTAGGTGAGTGTCAGGTCATCGCGATCCCAGTTGGCGGGAATCGAGACGCTCACTCGTCCAGGAATGGTCGTCTTCGCGGTTGCCGTCCAGCTCGAACCCGAAAGGCGAGGACCATCCTTTGCGCCAGCTGGCGGATCGGTCGAGAAGCGCACGATTCCTTCGAAGCGCGCGTTGTTCACTGCACGGAATTCGCCACCGATCGAGATCATATTGCCGGCTCCCGTAATCGAAAGTCCTGCCTGACCGAGACCTGTGGTCACGCCGACGTTCCAGTCCGGCGTCCATGCGTAGGGCGAAGGTGCTGGCGTGCCCTCCCAGTTCTTGTACGTGCTGCCGGCTGCCGGCTGCCGTCCAAGGGATCCGCGTGCGTCGGTGGTATACGCCTCCGAGTAGCGGTGGGTACGAGGGCTCTGCTCAGGAGCAAGGCCCATGGTTCCACATGCGTGTGTGTGGCTCGTGGTGTAAACGACCTCGCCCGTCGAGTAGACGCCGTAGTGGTCACCCAGGCAGTCAGCGATCCAGCGAACCTCGCCGCTTCCGGCTTCTGCCGCGAATGTTCCTTCGAGGTTTCCGGTGGTAACTCCGGCGTAAACCCATCCAGTGCCGTATACGGCGGTGTCATCAGCGGCGAGGCCGAAGATTCCTGCCTTGCCAGAGGTCGCACCGTTCTTGACGGTCTGCGGCAGCTCCCATCCGGAATCGACAGCGCCCGTGGACTTGTCGATCGCTGCGGCGCCGCGCATGTTCTTGTCGCCGTTCACCTGCGAGAAGCGACCGCCGGCAACAACGTTCTGCCCGGCGGGGTCAAGCACCATTGCGTCGACCTGGAGGTCGGCCTGCGGTGCCCAGCTCAGCAGCGCACCGTTGGTCGAGCTGAACGCGGCGAGGTTCTTGCGTGCGGTTCCGTTCGCCTGGGTGAAGAGCCCACCGAGGTAGATGTTCGATCCGGAAGTGGAGAGTGCATAGACACCGGTTCCACCGATCGACGGGAAGAACCCAGGAACAAGCTCACCTGTGGTGGCATCGAGTGCGGCGAAGTTCCAGCGCGACTGCCCGTTTACCGAGTTGAAGGAGCCACCGATGTAGATGCGGCTACCGTCTGGTGATGCTGCGACGGCCTTGATCACGCCGTTCACCTGCGGTGCAAACGAGAGCAAGTCACCGGTGTTGATGTCATAGGCGAGCACGTTCGAACGAGCAGTCAGGCTTGTGCCAGGATCTGCGAGCGGCTCGCGTGCGTTGTCAAACTTGCCTACGGCGTAGACGGTCGACCCGATGGTCGTCTGTGCCCACACGTAGCCATTGTCGATCTGAACTGTTGGAATCGGGTCAGACGTGACGACGTTGTCGTCGCGCTGGAGTAGCGGGGGTGGCGTCGACGGCACCTCTGCCGTGGCGGCCTGCGCGCCCATTGTGGTCATCCCCGCGACGAGTAACGCCCCAGTGACGACAGACGCTAGCGCTTTGAGCGCCCGCCTCGTGGTCGATGTGTTCCCCATAGTGACTCCCCAGCCCCAGATGTTGCTTTTAAAATATGAAAGTGCGCTTCAAAAAGTGAGAGGCAAGCTCTCGTGTTCGTCAGGAAAGCTTGCCGACGAAAGTTGCGACCGGCTCACCCGCGGCATAGTTGACGCTGATCTTCACCGAGCGCCCCTTGGTCGGGTCAAGCATGAAGACGTAAGTGCCCTGCGTCGTTGATCCGGCGTCTACCTTGCCCTGCAAAGGTTCGTTCGGTCCGGCAGTGGTACCTACCCCAAGGTCGCCATCGTCGGTCACAAGACTGACGACCGCAGAGTCAACGCTCTGCGCCTGCTTGGAGTCGTTAGCGACGGAGACTTTGACAACGACGGCAGAGCCGGCGTACTCGCCTGGTGTCTCTGGCTCGACAGTCATCGTTGAGATCTCGTCAATCGAGACGACTACATCGGTAGACAAGGAGATCGGCGCATCGAGCTCGCCCGTTTCCTCAGGAAGCGAAGGAGCCTCAGTGGGCCCATCGGCGGGCAACGCCTCGTCAGCTGAGCTGGTAGCGCTCGGCGTCGGAGTCGAGGTCTCTGATGCATCGTCCGTTGCGGAACAGCCTGCTGTTACTAACGCAAGTGCCACCAAAGGTGCGATGAATGATGCGCGCTTCAAGCGCGAAGGGCCGTCCCCAGAACGGCATGGTGAAACATTGAACACTGTAGCTCCCCAGAACCCAGATACTTTTTTCCAAGGCCCCCTCGACCTTGGATCCCCTCATAACACGCATAGCGTGGTACCGGCTAATGATATTCCGGCACGCGCAAAATTACAAGAGTTAGATTCTGAAGGAGTATGTACTCAACTAAAGTCTAGCCAGCTGAGTGACGATAGTAGCTATCGATTCGCCGACCTCGTCGATCGTTTCCTGGTGGCCACGACTGCCGTGCTGATCGGCGATGCTCAGTGGGTCACTGACGGTGCGCGCCCCGAATAGTCGCCTGACGCGGCTGCGAATGTCATCAGATGGAACGAGCGGCACTGCCCGCGAACGCGCCCGGTCCAGGTGCGCGACATACTCCGCCACCCGATCAGGCGCTTCGGAAGAAAAGCCGGAACCGAGGTGGGCTGCTTCTTTGATCGTAAACATCCAGTCGCGAGAGCGCGGCGCGAGTCGCACCAGCTCACCGCGGATGTCACGCGATGCCGCGAGCACAATGCTCGACTGCTCGATGATCTCGACAGTCACTTCTCTCGCCTTGTGCTCTGCTGCCTGCTCACGCCACTCGTCATCGTCGTGAACCGCGGCTACCAGCTCGCAGATGTCGTCGCCGGGATTCGCTCGAACGCCGGCGCTACTCACCGAGATCAAAGAATCAGCGCCGAGTCCGCGTCTCAACTCGAGTTCCGCCAGCGGCGACCTACACACGTTGGCCGCGCACACCACCAAAATGTTCTCACCGCTCATGCATTCGCTCCCAGTCTTCCGATCTCACGGAACCATTTCACCGCGGCGAGCGCGAGAAACAGCACTGCCGCCGCACAGAGTGCGCCGTAGCCAATCAAGAACGCCGGCGTCCAACCCCAAAGCACAAAGACGAGACAGACGAGCCCGAAGTCTGTCGGCAACAGGATGAGCGAACGAAGCAGAGTGCCCCCGCCGCGCTCATGCGTGGATGCCACGGCATGCTTGCCTTTCAGAAGATCGTTGAGCAGCATGCCGGAGAAAGTTGTCGACGCGACGATGCTGAAAACGATCGGAATCAGGAGCAGAAGCGGCGTCTCTGGCAGCACGCGATAGAGGCCGATCAGTACGGCGAGGTGGAGCGAAGAGATTTTGAGCGTGTCGATGAAGTGATCGAGCCACTCTCCCTGCGGGCTGCCGCCGCCACGCAGACGCGCCACTTGACCGTCTGCCGAATCCCACGCATATCCGAGCACAAGAAGCAGGGCGATCAGGAACCCCATCGGAACATTCACCGGAGCAAACGCGATCAATGCGATCGCGGCAAAGGAGTGCACTGCACTGATGATCGAGACCTGGTTGGGCGTGAGGCCCATCCGGTAGGCGACGGCGGCGAGCACCCTGCCAATCCGACGATTGATGTATACGGAGTAGGCTGGCGCGCCACGTGCATGCCCCTTCTGCGCGCGTGCGAGACGGTGGTAGGCATCTACGACCATTTTTTGCCCTTCTAGTCTGTGTCCCGTGTCCGCGCGATCCTCCGCGCTTCGCGCACACCGCGAATGTAGGCACGGGTCGGCGCAACGGAGCGAAGCAGTTGCTTGCGCCCGCCGCGCAGAATGATTTCGCGCGCTGTGCGCGGGATTTCTCGTCGCCAGCGCTCGACGCCAGCATCATCAAGGTGACGCACGGCGAAGAGCATCCGGTTGCGGATGTTGTAAAAGTAGTAGCCCTCTGATTTCGCTCGCGAAACCTGAGGCTCTGTGCGCTGAGTTCCCCCCTCATCGTGCACCGCCTTGGCGTCTTCTACGAGGGCCAGAGTGCCACCGGCGGACACAACGCGACGCGAAAAGTCCACGTCTTCCCAGTACAAGAAGTAGTCGTCGTCGAATCCGCCTGTGAGCTCCCACACCTCACGCGTGATCCAGAGACACGCGCCGCTCAGCCAAGGCTCGAACGGCTGAGCGTCACCATCGACGCGCTTGCGACGTGCGCGCATTGTGCCGTCGTTAAGAAGAAGGTCGATCCCCGCAAACCAGGTGCGTCCGTCAGAGTCGGAGATCACTGGAGAAGCCAAGGTGGTGCGCGAGGCCGCCGTCGTGGCGGCAAGAATGCGGAGTGAGTCGCGATCGATATGCGCGTCCGGGTTGATGACCACGACGTCGCTCGCGCCTTCTGCGAGTGCACGTGCCATCCCGGTGTTGACTCCACCACCGAACCCCGAGTTGGACTCGGGTTCGACTAAAGTCCACCCATGCGTAGCTGAGACGGTTCTGGCGGCGTGACGTTCATCGGTCCCTGACCAGTTGTCGACCACGATGATGATCGTTTCGGGATCAATCTCCCGCGCTTCACGCTCAACGACAACGAGGTTGCGCTCCAGAAGCCCCGCGGATGCGTAGTTGACGACCACTACGGCCAGCCGTCCATGCACGAGTGCCAAGCGATTCTCCCCCCGGACCCGAATACGGATCTCCTCGGGTCGCTGATTGGATTCCCCTAAAACGCGACCGACGCCTACTCCCCAGAAGACGACTATACGCGAGAGGGGCCTTCACTGACCGGTGTCAGGGGATCGCGATACGATGAGCCCGCGTCGAGACTGGGGCGCACGATGGCCATGGGGGCGGGGGCAGATGACCAGGGGACCGGAATTGAGTGACATGACCACGGTGACAATTGGGGTGCCTACGTACCGGCGCCCAGAGCTTTTGAGTGCCCTGCTCCACACTCTGCCTGCACGAATCCAAGAGTGCGCTGACCTTGGCGTCGACGTGGATGTAGTGGTGGTCGATAACGACCCATCCGGCTCGGCACGAGAGGTCGCGACCGGCACAGATCTCCCGGTGCGCTATGTCGTCGAAACAACAGCAGGCATCGCCGCCGCTCGAAACCGGATCCTCGATGAGTGCGCGGAGCGCGACCTCGTGGCCTTCATCGATGACGACGAGATTCCGCGGGAAGCGTGGCTTTCTGCGCTGATCTCGGTCTGGCGGGCGCACAAAGCTGACGCGGTGATGGGGCGGGTGATCTCCGTCTTCGATGAGGATGTGGACCCCTGGCTACTTGCATCAGGAACATTCAGGCGTCCGCCCAGGCAGACCGGCACCGTGCTGCAAGTGGCTGCAGCGGGAAACCTGTTGCTCGATCTACGTTCCATCCGCCGACTCGGCCTGCGATTCGACGAGTCGTTGGGACTTGGCGGTGGGGAAGACACTCTCTTTTCACGCCAGCTCGCGCAACGCGGCGGGCTGATCGTGTGGTGCAACGAGTCAGAGACCGAAGACCTCGTCGTCGCTTCCCGCCTGAGCAGAGCGTGGGCAGCGCAGCGTGCGTTCAGCTCGGCTAACGCTGGCACCCGCATTCAGCTTCAGCTCACAGACGGACGCGCACGCCGGGCCATCGTGCGCGCACGCGCTCTGATTGGTGGTGTGGCGCGGATTGTGGTCGGGAGCGTACGCCGGGTTTTCGGGGCGCTCACATCGAACATCACTCACCACGCCAGAGGCACGCGCCTCATACATCGAGGGCGCGGCACAATTGCCGCAGCCATCGGGCGCCGCTACGACGAGTACCGTCGCCCATCGGAGGATGACACGACTATGACCGATTCCCCTGCGAACATTCGCGTGATGCAGTCTCTCGGAGCGCCGCGGCCCACGACGAACCCGTACAACAAGATGCTCGACGAAGCCCTGGGCTCCACCGAGGGCCTCACGCGCCTGCGCTTCTCGTGGAAGACGGCGTTGTTCGGTCGTTACGATGCTTTCCACTGGCACTGGCCGGAGGCGAAGCTGCACGGCTCGACCTGGTGGAAGTCCACGGGCAAGTTCCTCCTCACCACGGCGCTCGTTTTTCGGCATCGTCTGTCTCGACGAATCGCCGTGGTGCGCACAGTTCACAACATCGAACTTCCCGATGACAACGCACCACGCTTATGGCTGCTGCGTTTCATCGACCGGCACACCGACTACCGCATCGTCATCAACGAGACCACTCCCCTTCCTGCCGGAACGCCGCACAGCCTGATCCTGCATGGGCACTACCGGGAGTGGTACGCAGAGTTCCCGTCCGCTGAGCGCGTGCGCGGCCAGCTCGGGTCGTTCGGGGGAATCCGTCGTTACAAGGGACTCGAAGGCTTCATCGATGCGTATGGGGAAGCCGTTGCCACCGAACCCGCTCTGAGCCTACGAATTGGTGGTCGTCCGTCTACCCCTGAGCTCAGAGATGATCTCAAGGCCAGAACAGCCCAGCTTCCCGGCGTCAACCTGCACCTCGACTTTCTCAGCGATGCAGAGCTCGTTGATCTAGCGACATCATCCGATCTGATCGTGCTCGCTTACCGCTTTATGCATAACTCAGGCAGCGTCTTGGCGGCTCTCTCGATGGCCCGTCCTGTGCTGGTGCCGCGCAATGAGGCGAACGAGGCGCTCGCCCGCGAGGTCGGTGAAGAGTGGATAGTCATGTACGACAACGATCTCGATGCTCCGACAGTCGTCGAGGCCTGGCGTGCGGTGTCCGAACTCAGGGGCTCCCCTGACCTCTCCCGTCGCGAGTGGGCAGATGCGGGTCACGCGCACGCCGATGCCTTCCGTGCCGCTATTCAGGTCAAGCGCAACACAACCCGCTAGAGTCGATGCAACGACTGTGGGGGTCGTCGGACGGCAGGGGATGGCCGTCTCTTCTGTGACGCCACCATGGACATCGACGTTTTCACGAGGGGGATCATGAAGGGCATTATTCTGGCGGGCGGTTCGGGTACACGACTGCACCCGATCACGCTGGGAGTTTCGAAGCAACTAATTCCGGTCTATGACAAGCCGATGGTGTATTACCCACTGTCGACGCTGATGCTGGCTGGTATTCGAGACATCCTGGTCATCACTACTCCGCACGACGCCGCCCATTTCGAGCGCCTGCTCGGCGACGGTTCGCAATTCGGGATCTCGCTGACGTTTGCTCAGCAGGAGTCACCAGACGGTCTCGCCCAAGCATTCACGATCGGCGCTGACTTCATCGGTGACGACAGTGTTGCGCTTGTTTTGGGTGACAACCTGCTCTACGGCCCCGGTCTCGGCACGCAGCTCAAGCGCTTCGCTGACATCGATGGTGGAGCAGTCTTCGCGTACTGGGTCGCTGAACCAGAGGCATACGGTGTCGTGGAGTTCGACGACAACGGCACCGCCGTGTCTCTGGAAGAGAAGCCGAAGGCGCCGAAGAGCAACTACGCCGTTCCCGGCCTGTACTTCTACGACAACGACGTGATCGAGATCGCTCGCAACCTGGCGCCGAGCGCGCGCGGCGAGTACGAGATCACCGACGTCAACCGCGAGTACCTTGAGCGCGGCAAGCTCCAGGTCGATGTTCTTCCGCGTGGAACAGCCTGGCTGGACACAGGGACATTCGACCAGATGACGGACGCCGCCGACTACGTGCGCACCATGGAGCGCCGCACCGGTATGAGGATTGGCGTGCCAGAAGAGGTGGCCTGGCGACAGGGCTTCCTCACCGACGACGAGCTGCGCGATCGCGCCACCGCTCTCGTGAAATCGGGCTACGGCTCGTACCTGTTGGAACTGCTGGAACGAGGAAAGCGATGACCCGTCTGCTCGTCACCGGCGGTGCCGGTTTTATCGGCTCGAACTTCGTGCACCACGTCGTCTCACACACAGACGCGCACGTGACAGTGCTCGACAAGCTCACCTATGCAGGCAACAGGGAGTCCCTCGCTGGTCTCCCTGCAGATCGCGTCGAGCTCGTCGAAGGCGACATCTCTGATGCTGAGCTCGTCGACACGCTTTTTTCGCGCGCTGACGCCGTCGTGCACTACGCGGCTGAGTCACACAACGACAACTCGTTGCACGATCCGAGGCCGTTCCTCGACACCAACATCATCGGCACTTACACCCTGCTCGAGGCAGCCCGCCGGCACGACCGCCGTTTCCACCACATCTCTACGGATGAGGTGTACGGCGATCTCGAACTCGACGATCCGCAGCGGTTCACCGAGCAGACGCCGTACAACCCGTCGTCTCCGTACTCATCGACCAAAGCAGGCAGCGACTTGCTCGTGCGTGCATGGGTGCGTTCTTTCGGGGTGCAGGCGACGATCTCGAACTGCTCGAACAACTACGGCCCGTATCAGCACGTCGAGAAGTTCATTCCGCGCCAGATCACCAACGTGCTGCGCGGCGTTCGCCCCAAGCTCTACGGTGCAGGCCAGAACGTACGCGATTGGATTCACGCCGACGACCACTCCTCGGCCGTGCTGACGATTCTCGAGAAGGGTGAGATCGGCGAAACGTACTTGATCGGCGCCGATGGCGAGAAAGACAACAAGTCTGTCGTCGAGCTCATCCTCACGCAGATGGGTCTTCCCGCAGACGCGTACGACCATGTCACCGACAGGGCCGGTCACGATCTTCGCTACGCCATTGACTCGACCAAATTGCGCACCGAGCTGGGCTGGGCCCCGCAATTCGGCGACTTCGAGTCTGGTCTCGCTTCGACGATCGACTGGTATCGCAACAACGAAGACTGGTGGGCGCCGACCAAAGACGCCACCGAGTCGTTCTACGCAGCCAAGGGGCAGTGATGACCTCGTTCGGCAAAGCGCTCACCGTCACCGAAACTTCGATCCCCGGCCTGCTCGTCGTCGATCTGCCCGTACACGGCGACTCTCGAGGCTGGTTCAAAGAGAACTGGCAGCGCGAGAAGATGGTCGCCGCTGGCCTGCCCGATTTTGGGCCGGTGCAGAACAACATCTCGTTCAACGACGCCATCGGCACCACGCGCGGCATCCACGCTGAGCCATGGGACAAGTGGGTTTCAGTTGCCACGGGAAAGATCTTCGGCGCGTGGGTCGATCTGCGCGCGGGCGAGACTTTCGGCACCGTTTTTACGACAGAGATTGACCCTTCCCGGGCGATCTTGGTGCCGCGAGGCGTCGGAAACTCGTACCAAACGCTTGAAGCAGACACCGCTTACACATACCTCGTGAACGACCACTGGTCGCCAGACGCGAAGTACTCGTTCTTGAATCTGGCAGACGAAACTGCCGCCATCGCCTGGCCGATCCCGCTCTCGGAAGTCGAGATCTCCGCAAAGGACCTCGCGCACCCCCGGCTCGCTGACGTCACACCGATCGGACCGAAGAAGATTTTGGTACTGGGTGGTTCCGGTCAGCTCGGGCTTGCCCTGCGCGAAGCGTGGGGCGACGCAGAGCACGTCGAGTACACGACGAGAGAAGATCTCGACCTGCGCACAGCCGATCTTGCTACCGCTCGTCGGTGGCGTGATTACAGCGCGATCATCAATGCGGCGGCCTACACAGCGGTCGATCTCGCTGAGACGCCAGAAGGACGAGGCGACGCATGGGCGTCGAACGTCACCGGTGTTGCTGCACTCGCGCGCATTGCTACAGAGCACGGCATCACGCTCGTGCACGTCTCCAGCGACTACGTGTTCGACGGCACGAAGACAGGCCAGTACTGCGAAACCGATGCGGTGCAGCCGCTCGGCGTTTATGGCCAGACAAAGGCCGCTGGCGATGCTGTCGTCGCGACGGTGCCACGCCACTACATTTTGCGCACATCCTGGGTGATCGGCGAAGGCCGTAACTTCGTGCGAACGATGGCGTCGCTGGCTGAGCGCGGTATTGCTCCGAAGGTTGTGGGCGATCAGGTCGGACGCCTGACCTTCACGACCGACCTCGCCTCTGCCATCCTGCATCTCTTGTCCAGCGCCGCTCCGTTCGGGCTGTACAACGTCACGGGCGCCGGCGAACCCCGGTCTTGGGCCGACATCGCGCGAGCGGTGTATCGCCTCACCGGCCACGAGCCGAGTGCGGTGAGCGATGTGACCACCGCACAGTACTTTGCAGATCAGGCGGGGCCGATCGCTCCCCGGCCGCTGAACAGCGTGCTGGACCTGACGCGCATTGAGGCCGCAGGGTGGACACCACGAGACGCCGACGAGGCGCTTGAGGCGTACCTCACGACGATTTCTTAGAGCTCGCCTGGCTTCATCATCTCGGCGTCGATGGCGCGGATCACGCGCTGCGCTGCCGTGTCTGTCGCGGGTTCTGCGCCCGTGCCATCGGCTCTCCGTTGGCGTTGCGGCGCGTATACGACCAGGGAGTGGAACAGGAACCGGGCAAAAAACGCGACGATCAGTGAGAGCGCCGTCGCGAAGACACTCGAAATGTGCCAGGACTCAACCATCAAGGCCATCAGCGGGATCCTGAGCGCCGCTTCGACGTTGTTAAACGCGAAGGAGCTGGCAAAGCGAACTCCGACTGCGCGTGCATCTGTGCGCATATCGGCGAAGACGAAGCGCTCTTGCAACACGAAGTTGCCAATGATCGTGACCTCTGCGCCGATGACGGCGGCCCAGATATAGGGCATCCCTGCGGTGGTGAGCGCCCACATGATCCCCAAGTTCACGGCTGCGCCGATTGCTCCGATCAACGCGAACAGTGACATCTTGCCGAAGCGCAGTCGCGCGAGGTGCGCGAGGAAAGTCGCTCCCTGGCGCATGCTCGCCTTCGAGGCCCCATGCCGTCGCTCAGCGAACTCCATCGGCACCTCTGCGATGCGCAAATCGTTGCGCGCGAGTATCTCGAGAAGAATCTTGAACCCTCGAGGCTGCAGCGCCGCCAGATCGAGACTCCGACGGTCAACAAGAAAGAACCCCGTCATCGGATCGGTGCTGCGCGCCAGCCGGCGTGGAAACATGGCCCTCGTCAACCAGGTCGCTGCGCGCGAGACTCCGAAGCGCACGGCCGTACCCAGACCGCTCATGTCACCCCCACCGATGTAGCGGGAGGCGGCGACGACGTCGGCATCAGCCTCGGCGTGACGATCGAGCAGCGCAGGAAGCAGTTCCGGTGGATGTTGCAGATCGCCGTCCATCACGATGCAAATGTCGGATGACGCCGCTTGGAGCCCGACGACAACCGCACCGCTGAGCCCGCCCGTGTTCTCGGCCCGGTGACTCACCCGCACAGGAAGAGGGGCATCGATGGCGACCCGCGCGATCTCCGCCGCGGTGTCGTCTGTGCTGTCGTCTACGAAAAGAATCTCGGCGTCGCGTCCGGCGAGGGCCGCAGCGATCCGAGCGACGAGCTCGGCGACGTTTTCGCGTTCGTTGAACGTCGGCACGATGATCGTGACCGGTGTTCCCACATCCGCCCCCTGTTCCGCACGCGCATCGCCTGCGGATACATCGTTCCACGGGTTCCTATGCTGAACGAAACTCAACCTGCTAGACTCTCGAACTGCGGCTTTGGGAGTCGCGAAGCGGATGGGGATCCGCTTTCTGGGGAATTACTGATCTGGGGAGATCATGGGGACGCGTATTGGTTATGCCGTTGGTGCATTCGACTTGTTTCATGTCGGGCATCTGAATCTACTTCGCCACGCTAAGCAACAGTGCGACATTCTGATCGCCGGAGTTGTGAGCGACGAAATGCTACGCCAGGTCAAGGGCATCGAGCCTGTGATCCCGACGGCAGAGCGCGCAGAGATCGTTAAGCACATCTCTTTCGTTGATGACGTGTACGTCGAGACGACGCCGTCGAAGATCGATTCTTGGCAAGAGGTGCAATTCACGCACTTCTTCAAGGGCGATGACTGGCGAGGTACCGACAAGGGCCTGCGTCTGGAACGCGAGTTCGCTGAGGTCGGCGTCGAGGTCGTCTACTTCCCGTACACAGCACACACATCGAGCTCGTCGCTTCGTCGTGCGCTCGATGCGATCACTGCGGGCGCCAACAAGCCAGCGGTCGCGGCCACTCGCTAATTTCGGCGCCACCGCCTTCGCACCGGCTTAGGCTAGAAGCATGACTGCTCCTGCCTCTGACACCATCACGATGTTCGGCGCCGACTGGTGCCGCGACTGCATCCGCACCAAGAAGCAGCTCGACGCCCTCGGTGTCGAGTACACCTATGTCGACCTGGTCGCCGAGCCCGCAGCGGCAGATGTCGCCAAGGAGATCTCGGGTCGCACCAGCATCCCGGTCGTCGTCTACCCGGATGCCTCGCACCACGTCGAGCCTTCCAACGACGACGTCGAGTCGAAGTTGCGCGAGCTTTCGCTCATCTAATCTGATCTGGTTGCTCATCGCGCCAGTACACTGGCGCGATGAGCACAGCCGCTCGATCCGAACGAGCTTCCGGCCGCCTTTCTCCGCGCACGATCGTCTTGTATGCGATCGGATCGCTCGGCACCGGCGGCTATGCGACCCTGCCAGGGTTGGTGCTGACGTATTTCCTCACCGACAATCTGGGTGTCGCTGCATTGGCGGCCGGGGTGATCGTCACCGCCGCCAAGATCTGGGACGTGCTCATCGATCCGTTGATCGGTGCAGCATCAGACCGGCAGCTCGCACGCACCGGCTCGCGCCGCGGGTTTATGGTGACAGGCGCCCTGACCCTGCCGTTGTTCTTCGCCCTCACGTTCGCTGTTCCTCCGTCATGGGGTCCGGTCGCGGGGGCGATCAGCGTCTTACTTGCCTTTCTCGCAACAGCGACGGCCTTCAGCATGTTTCAGGTGCCGTACGTCGCTCTGCCAGCGGAGTTGACCCGCGGTTACGACGAGCGCACGCGCCTGCTCGGGTGGCGCGTCGTGGTGCTCACTGCGGCGATTCTTCTCTTCGGCGCCGGCGGGCCCGCCCTCCGCAAGGCCGGGGCCGACCCGGTCGCCGGCTACCTGTTGATGGGGATCGTCTCGGGCGTCCTCATCGGGATCGGCATGTTGGTTGCCTCCCGAACGGCGAAAGTCGCCACACGGCGCGCCGCGGACCCTGCCGCTCCCCCTGTCATCTCCTCCACCTGGCGTGATCAGTACATGTCTGGTTTTCGGACACTGGGTCGCAGCCAGCCTTTCCGCGCACTACTGGGCACATTCGTACTGCAGGCCCTGGCCACCGGAACCATGCTCGCCGGGGCTCAGTATGTAGCTACCTGGGTGCTGCGATCCGAAGATGCGGTGACCTTCGTCTTCGTCGCGCTCGTAGGACCCGCCCTCCTCGCGACACCGGGGTGGACACTCATTGCCGGCCGGGTCGGCAAGGAGCGCGCCTTTGCGATCGCTAGCCTTATTTTCACGTTCGCTGCGGCGTCGCTCATCATCGCTGTGTGGCTGCCAGGCAACTGGATGTACGCCTCGATAGCGGTCGCTGGCATCGCCTATGCGGGACTGCAATCACTGCCGATGGCGATGTTGCCCGATGTGATTTCGCACGACGAGCGCGTCAGCGGACCGGGACAAGCTGGCACATTCACCGGCATCTGGACGGCGGGCGAGACAGTGGGGTTCGCCCTCGGTGCCACCTCCGTCGCCCTGACGCTCGCAGCAACGGGATACATCTCGACGGTTGCTGGAGCCACAGTCGAACAGCCCTCCGCCGCCGTCACGGGCATCGTACTCAGCTTCAGCATTTTGCCCGCGGTACTCATGGTCGCAAGCATGCTCGTTTTGCGCCGATACCGTCTGCGCAGAGCGGACATCGACGCAGAGCCAGCAGTGCCTTGATAGGTCTCGCCGCCTAAGCTGGGATTCCGTCCGAAGGAGAACTCGATGACTTCTGCGCGTACCTCAGGCACTCCCACCAAGACCTCGATTCTGGAGCGCGCCGAACAGGCTTCGCTTGACGCGGACATCGATGATCTTCAGGCGGGCGCGCGCAGCTGGGCTGCCTTTACCGTTGCTCAACGGGTCACCTTGCTGCGAGCGATTCGCACGAGCGTCGCCGCCACAGCAGAAGATTGGGCAGAGACCGCGGCAGACTCGAAGCAGCTCGACGTCGCGCATCCGCTCCGAGGCGAGGAGTGGCTCAGCGGCCCTTACAGCGTTCTCGGTGCACTCGACGCGTACATCGAAACCCTCTCCCGTTTGGCGCAGGGCACCAACCCGCTCGATGGGATCACGCTGGGCAGAGCGCCCGGCGGCCGCACACGCGTGCATGCCTTTCCGCTGACCGGTATCGACAAGTTTCTTCTTTCGGGTTTCACTGGCGAAGTCTGGCTAGAGCCAGGGGTGACACCCCGCGCTGCGCGCGCGACGGCTGGCCTCGCACAGCGCGCTCCGGCTGAGTCCGGTGGCGTGGGGCTCGTACTCGGGGCAGGAAACATCACCTCGATTCCTGTGCTCGATGTGCTCTACGAACTGCTCGCCCACAACCGCACCGCACTGCTGAAAGTTAACCCCACGCAAGATGCTTTGGTGCCGGTTTACAAACGAGCGCTCGCGCCCCTCATCGAGCCAGGGCTGTTGCGCATCGTGCGAGGAGGACCAGCCGTCGGCGCCTATTTGACCGGGCACCCTGGCCTTTCACACGTACACATCACGGGTTCAGCTGCGACGTTCGACACCATCGTCTGGGGGCCTTCGAAAGGCGAAGGCGCTGCCGCCACAAAGCGGCGAAGGAGAGAGAATCGTCCGCAGTTGAAGAAGCCGATCACAGCGGAACTCGGCGGCGTCTCCCCCATCATCGTTGTGCCAGGACAATGGACAGACGCCGACATCACTTACCAAGCCGAGCACATCGCGACCATGCGGCTGCAGAACTCTGGGCATAACTGCATCGCCGGTCAGGTGGTCATCATGTCATCGGACTGGAAGCAGGCCGATGTGTTCCGCGCCGCGTTGCGTCGGGCATACGCTAACGCTCCTGAGCGCCCAACCTGGTACCCGGGCTCGTCTGCGCGCATGGATCTCGCAGCCGACGCCTACCCCGACGCACTCGTGCTGGGCGACCGCTTGCTGGTCGAGATCGAAGAGGGCGATGACCCTGCAGCACTGCAATCCACCGAGTACTTCGCCCCGGTGCTGGGCGTCGTCACCGTGCCAGGCACCGGTCAGCAGTTTCTGGACGCCGCCGTCGCCCACGCCAACGACCGTCTGCAGGGCACCCTCGGCGCGAACGTGCTGATCGACCCTGACACCGAGAAGGCGCTCGGCTCTGGGTTCGAGCGGGCGATCGCCACGCTTCACTATGGATCGATCGCGATCAACGGCTGGACCGCGATCGGCTTCATCATTCCCACTCTCACGTGGGGCGCGTTCCCCGGCGGTGCCATCAACGACGTGGGCAGCGGGATCGGGGTCGTCCATAACGCGCTTCTTCTTGACGGCGTAGAGCGCTCTGTGCTCCGTGGGCCGTTCCGCCCCTTCCCCCGGTGGATTCCGGGTGTGCTGAACCCACGCAAGCGCGCCGACCGCATCACGATCTTGCCCAAGCCGCCATGGTTCGTTTCGGCCCGCTCTGGCGCTGCCGTGAGCGAAGGTCTGACCAGACACCGTGCAGAAGGTGGCATCATCGGGCTTGTAAAAACCCTGACGAAGGCGCTGAAAGCATGACGACAACGATCACCATCACTGGAGCCGGCGGCCAGATCGGCTACGCCCTGCTGTTCCGTATCGCCGCGGGCGACCTGCTCGGACCGAACGAGAGGGTGCGGCTGCGCCTCCTCGAGATCCCCACAGGACTCGGTACTGCGGAGGGCGCAGCGCTAGAGCTGCAAGACGGCGCTTTCGATCTGCTCGACCACGTCGAGGTGACGGATGATCCTGCCGTCGGCTTCGACGGATGCGACATCGCGCTCCTCGTCGGTGCGCGTCCGCGCGGCCCAGGAATGGAACGCGCAGATCTGCTTGCAGCCAACGGCGGCATCTTTGGCCCCCAGGGGGCGGCGATCGCCGCGCATGCTGCACCAGGCGTGCGCGTCACTGTGGTGGGAAACCCCGCCAACACCAACGCCTTGATCGCTGCTGCCTCTGCAGACGGCGTGCCATCAGAGCGGTTCACCGCGCTGACCCGCCTCGATGAGAACCGTGCACGTGCTCAGCTTGCCCAGACCCTCGGCACTCCGGTGCACACTGTGCGCCGCGTTCCGATCTGGGGCAACCACTCCGCTACTCAGTTTCCCGACATCACGCATGCGACCGTGGGCGATCGTCCGGTTGAGGAGGCACTCACGCAGATTGTCGGCGACGTGCCGAGCTGGCTAGAGAACACCTTCATCCCTCGGGTCGCGAAGCGCGGGGCCGAGATCATTGCGGTGCGCGGGTCTTCGTCTGTCGCATCGGCGGCGAGCGCCACCATCGACCATGTGCGCGACTGGGTGCGCGGCACCCAGGAGTGGACATCGGCCGGCGTTGTGTCGCACGGCGAGTACGGGGTTCCTGCCGGGCTCATCTCCTCGTTCCCCGTGCGCTCCGTCGACGGCGAATGGCAGATCGTAGAGGGGCTAGAGGTGAGCGACTGGGCGCGCGCACGTATCGATGCCACCGTGGCCGAACTGGTCGAAGAGCGCGAAGCAGTGCGAGGGCTCGGCCTGTTGTGAAGCGTGTTCATTCTTGCGTCCGACAGGGCAGAATAGAGTCGGAGGCGCCCGATGAGCGAAATGACTGATCCCACCCGACCTGCAGTAACGGTCGAGGAGGCACTCACCAGCCCCCTGCACCTGCCGCATCTTGCCGCGCAGTGCCCCAAGTGCTTCACGGAGCTGCAGCAGAACCGCAACTTTTGGACAGCTCGGCCCGACGGCTCGCGCCTCGTTGGTCTCGTCGTCTCCCGCGAGGGTATGCCTTCTGTCGTCGAACAGCGCGAGGATCTCACTCGTTTCGGCGTGCCCATTGAAGGATTCCGTCATCCGGCGCCCGACATCTTGGAAAGCTGGAACGACAGGCTCACGCGGCTGATCGCGACCCTGCAACCCGGCGATGTGCTGGTTGTCGCCAATCTGAAGGCGCTGGGCAGGGACTCCGAAGAGGGCACTCGCACTCTCAGCGAGCTCCGCCGTCACGGCATCATCGTCAAGGTGGTCAACCACGACGCCCGTCACCTCGCTGACGCCACCCGCGCTACGGCCTAGCGGCCGCCCGCTGACCTCACCCCCGCTCACCTGCATGAGCCCTCGCCGGATGCCGGACCAGTCACAGCCCGCAGGTCATGCATATGGCAGCCACTCATGCATGTGGGGTGGCCAAATGCATGACCGGACGATTACTCGTAGCTCGGCGGCACCCACAGCAGCTGCGCGGCAACCAGGCCACGATCCCGGCTGACGATCTGCGCACGACCGGGGATAGCGGGGACCGCCTTGACCTTCCCGATGAGCTGTCCCTCTTCCGGGTTACCGGACAACAGAATGCCGGTAGCGCCGAGGTCTGTCATGCGCTGGATGATCGGATCATACGCGGCACGGCTGGCGCCGCCGGTGCGGCGAGTAAGGATCACGTGAAGCCCCAGGTCTGATGCTTGCGCGAGAAGCGGCGCGAGCACCGCGATGGGGTTGCCCTGGGAGGTGGAGACGAGGTCGTAGTCATCGATGAGGACGAAGCCTTCGGCTCCCTTCCACCACGACCGATGGCGCAACTGATCCGGCGTCACGTCGGCACCAGGAATACGACCCTGGAAGAACTGTGCCAGCTCGTTCATTCCGCCCTCTGCCATCTCATGCGATGTGAGGTAGGCGCCGAGGTACTCCTGCGGAACCTCCCCCAGCAACGCGCGTCGATAGTCGACCACGAAGATCTTCGCCTCCGAGGGCGCATATAGACGCATGATTTCGTGGGCGACTCCACGGAGCATCGACGACTTGCCCGAGTCGGCGTCACCGTAGAGATAGAGCAAGGACTCGGCCGTCGGATCGATCGAGAACGGTGCGAGGTTCGCTTCGTCGATGCCGAGCAGCATCTCGCGCGGTTCGGAACCATCCTGCGTGGAAGCAGCCGCGACCGCTCGCAGGTCGGAATGACTAATTCGCGAAGGCAGCAAGCGCAGTTTGGGACCGGCTGGTCCGTGCCAGGCCGCCGCCACCCTCGCCACCAAATCATCGATGCCATCGGCGAGGGATGATGCATCATCGACACCATCGACGCGTGGCAACGCGGTGAGCATCTGCAAGCCCCGGTCGTTCAGACCGCGACCGGGGATCGCTGTGACGTTTTCGGCTGCCTTGCGGTTGACCTCGGAGTCTGCCGGGTCACCGAGCCTGAGCTCGATGCGAGTACCGATGAGGTCTTTGATGTTGGCGCGAATCTCCATCCATCGCGCGGCGGTAATCACCACGTGCACCCCGTAGGTGAGACCGCGCGCGGCAATTGCCTGAATCTGAGGTTCGAGCATCTCGAACTCCGCACGCAAGGTGCCCCAGCCATCAACCACCAGGAAGATATCGCCGTAGCCGTCGTCGGCCGCTCCGCGCGCTCGACGCTGACGGTACGCATCGATCGAGTCGATGCCGTTCTGACGGAAGTACTCTTCGCGCGCGTTCAGCAAGCTGGTGACCTCGGCGACCGTGCGGCGCACCACAGCGGGCTCTGATCGGGTAGCGAGACCACTCACGTGGGCAAACTTTTGCAACCCTGTGAAACTGCCACCACCAAAATCGATGACGAAGAACTGCACCTCTTGCGGGGTGTGCGTGAGCGCGAGGGCCACCATCGCTGTGCGAGCGAGCGTGCTCTTTCCGCTGAGCGGAGCCCCGACAATTGCCATGTGTCCTGCGGCACCGCCGAGCGAAATAGCCAGGTTCTCTCGCCGCTGTTCGAGCGGGACATCTACGATCCCCAGCGGCACAGTGAGCGCGCCCGCTTCACGCCAACGCGGAGAGATCAAGCCCAGCGTGGGGTCTTCCACCAGATCGCCAAAGAGCTGGTCGAGAGTCGCCGGTGTCTCAAGCGGCGGAAGCCACACTTGGTGTGCGGCCGGGCCGCGTCCACTCATCATCTCGACGGCGAGCTCGAACGTGTTGCGCTCTTCTTGCTCGACCTCTGCTTCAACAACAATCTCCGGCTCATCTACCGGCGCCTCGGCACGCCATACGGGCGCAGCGGTGAAAAGCTCAACGGCGGTCGAACCTGAGTTCTGGCGTGAACCGGACGACACACGGCGACGGCGGCGCGGCGGCGGACCGGACACGTATGCCGCACGAAACTGCGTCATCGTCTCGGTGTCAGACTTCAAAATTCCGGCACCGGGCTGCGTCGGCAGGTGATAGGCATCTGGCACACCGAGGACGGTGCGCGACTCGGCAGCCGAGAAGGTACGCAGACCGATGCGGTAAGAAAGGTGGGTGTCAAGACCGCGCAGCTTGCCTTCTTCCAGGCGCTGCGAAGACAACAGCAGGTGTACCTGAAGCGATCGGCCAAGACGACCGATGTTGACGAACGTGTCAACAAACTCGGGCTTGGCTGACAACAGCTCTGAGAACTCGTCCGCGACGATGAGGAGCGCGGGAAGCGGTGCCAGATCGGTGCGTCCGCCACGTCGCGCCTTCTCGTAATCGGCCACGTTCGCGAACGGTCCTGTCGCGCGAAGCAGCTCTTGTCGGCGCACCATCTCACCCTGAAGCGCATCTTGCATGCGGTCAACGAGCGAGATCTCCTCGCCGAGGTTGGTGATGATCGCCGACACATGCGGCATGTCTGCCATGCCAGCGAACGTTGCGCCACCCTTGAAGTCAACGAGCACAAAGTTCAGCTGCTCGGGAGAGTGGCTCATCGCCAGCGCGAGCACGAGTGTGCGCAGCACCTCGGACTTTCCCGAACCGGTCGCGCCGATAATGAGCCCGTGCGGACCCATACCCTGCTGCGCCGATTCTTTGATGTCAAGGATGAGCGGAGTGCCGTCTTCGGTCTGGCCGATCGGCACACGAAGGCGGTCGCGTTCAAGCCGCGGCGCCCACGCCGCGTCAAGATCGAGATCTCGCACATCGGGAAGCCCGAGCAGCTCAACCAGCTCCGCCTGATCGGTGGAGCTCTTTTTCTTGGTGATGGTCGTGCCGCCGGCGTAGAGGGCGATGAGCCGTCGTGCGGTTGCTTCCGCTTCAACGATGCTGATCGCGTCGGCGTGGAACGGTCGCGTAGGAATCTGAAGACTGACAAGCTCGGCCCGTGCGTTCTTGCCGCCGGTCTCGAAAGCGATACGCAATGCGTTCGGGTCGTCAAGGTCGGACCAGCGGGAAGGAAGATCGATCACGGTCACGCCCTGCACGCCGTCGCCGCTCACAAGCATGTCGTTGAACGAAGTGGCGGCACCATCTGTGACGATGACGATGTGCGGCACCTTCGCGCCGGACCCGTCTCGCAAAAAGCGTGACCTCTCGCGCACTTCAGCCGGCAACATGTCTTCAAGCTCCGACAGCTGCGAGCCGATCATGCGTGCAGCGCCTAGCCCGTCTCTGACGCTCCGCGAATGCGTGTGCGGCATCCACTTGGCCCACTCCCACTGAGGCAAGACAGCGGCATCGGCGGCGATGACGATCTGAACGACGTCGGGATCGTGCATCGTGGCCACATGCAGCAGCATTGCCCGCGCGAGAGCACGCGTCTCATCTTCGTCGCCGGTGATTTCGATGCGGGCGTAGTCCCGCAGGGTGACGCCGAGTGAAAGGTTCTTTTGAGTCTCGTGCGTCAACATGAACCGGTGCGCAGCCGACGCCGCAACCGGATCGAGCTGAGCGAGGGGCGGAAGTTCCGGCGCCTCGAGCGTGACACACAGCGGTTGATCACTCGTGCCGACGCGCACCGAAAGAAAGTCAGGATCGTTGACCCCCCGCTCCCACACGCGGGTGCGCTCCTCGGCAATGTAGGGGAGTGTCTCTGGCGCCGGAAGCTGCCAGTTGGCTGCACGCCGCTGCTGCCGGGCCGCGACACGCACAGTCTGGCGCAGCTCGGTCAGGTATGCCAAGTACTCACGGCGCGCACTGAGCGTGGCAGCTTGCCGTTGCGCACGCTGACGCCAGCCGTTCACCGCAACAAACCCGAGCGAGGAGAGCAGGAACATGCCGCCAGTCAGCAGGCCCGTCACCGACTGGTTCGACATGGTGACCATGACGATTGCCCCGACGCTGCCGAGCATCGGGAGCAACGAACCGAGGATTCCCATGCCGCCGTCGTTTGGTTGCAGCTCCGGAGGCGCCTGCACGGGGAGCTTTCCTGAGGGAACGCGGGGCGGGGCGAGGCGGGGTCCTGTCATGCTCTCTCTCCTGCGCTGCTGTCAGAAGCCAGCAGAAGGCTGATAGTGAAGCTGCGGTTTCCGATCCGGACGCGATCTGCGTCGTCGAGGAGAACGCGCTCCCCCGATACGAGCTCGGTTGTCTGGCCGTCATCGGCACGAATGTCGGAGCCGTTGGTCGAGCCGAAATCGGTGACCCAGGTACGACCCCGCGAATGCTCAATGCGTAGATGCGTCTTGGAGACCGACGCGTCGGGATCGGTAACGATAATGAGCCGGTCGTCGTGTGCGCTGGCGACAGGAGCCCTGCCGAGGTTCGCGGCGAGAGGCAAAGAAAGTTGCACACGCTGTCCCGTGTCGAAAATCAGCAGCAGCGCCCCGGTCTCAGACGCTGGTGTGGCTGCATCGCCGCTCGCTTGCTGAGCAGGCGACGGCGCCACAGTGAACAGCGGCTTATCGGTTCCCGCTACCGCAGGTTCTGGTTTTGCCGTGCGGTGTGATGCAGCGCGCGCATCGGTTGGCTCAGAGTCTTCGTCGACCGCAGCGGAAGGGGTACCGAGCGTCATCACCTGCGGCGGGGCGAGCGGACCGGCACCCTCCACGAGAGGTAGTTGAGCGGGCGTCTGTGACGCAGGACGAACGGGAACAGACACGACAACGGTGCCCGCAAGGCGATCAGCCCATGACTGCCGCCTGCCCCCGCGATCCCACGCGCTGGAGGCGACGACGATCCAACTACCCACCGCTACGAAAAATCCCGCGCCAGTGATGATGCCACGTACCAGCTGCCGTCCGATGCCTGGTGAGTAGGCACGATCGGCGCGCGCGCTACGAAGGCGGAGAACAGCGTTGCCGAGCGTGATCCCTGTGCGGGCTTCAAGAACCCAGAGGAAGAGTGCAAGCTCAAATACAGTGAGCCCCGCGAGCAGCAGGCTGTGGGAGAGGAGCAATACTCCCGCCGCGCACAGAACCACGGCTGCAGTATCGAGCGTGAACGCGGCGATGCGCTGTCCGGTGCCCGCGGGTTCGCCCACGAACGCGGGCCCGAGCCCATCGGCAGGCCGACGCTGTGCCGGGCGTCGCGAATCTGATCGCAGCGGTGTTGGTGGCGCCTGTTGCAGGGGTGATCCGTCGACGCCGGGCGCGACGGCAATCAAAGAGGGCGGCAACGCCGGGATTTCGCCAGCGCCGACGCCTCCAGGGCGCACCGACGGTACGTGACCACTGCCCGGCCAGGGCTGAGGTTCGTCGTGCCCGCTCATCCCGCCATCATTCCACGAAGGAACGAGAGCGCATCGGCGTAGAGCAAGGCGGAGGGGAGCGCCAGCGCGACGGCAAGCCACTCAAACGTGTCTCCGAATCTTGACCAGACCAGCGAACTTGCGCCGCGAGAGATCGGGACGATGACGACGACGGCGAGCAGCCCTACCGCAAAAAGCACAGCGGCGGCGAGGATGTGAAAGCTGCTCCCGAGGGCCACGGCGGCTTGCAAGCCTGCAACGAAGAACACCACAGCGGCCGCAGCGCGCGGGAACCACCGGAGAATACGCGAGGTGGTGTGCCGTGGTGTGAGCAGCAGCGCGAGACCTACACAGCAGAACAGTGCGATTCCGCCAGCACGCACGAAAGGATCGTCTGGCCACGGACGAAGAAAAGCGATCGGTGCCATCAGCGCGGCCACGCTGCTCAAGACCGCGGTTCCGGCGATGAGCCTGGCGGATGAGTCATCTACGACGGCCACGATGCGCTCAGGACGCAGCAAGCCGACCGAAGCGGGGATGGCACCGCGCACTGTCCATCTGCTGGTCATGAAGTGCTTGTAGTCGATGAAGTAACCCTCAGGCAGGTTGACGAGACTGCTCGGCAAAGCGCGCAATCCGAGCGGGATAAGTCCGAGCGAGACTGCCGCAGCTTCGGCTTGCCCCCATCGCATCAACAGCGTGAGCCCCCACACCGCTGCGAGAACAACAAGCAGCACGGTGGCGGTGCCAGCCGCAGCACGCATGGGGCGCGCCTTTGCACTGACAGCGATGATCGCCATCGTCGTGCTCGCCGCAAGAAAGCCCGCAGCCGCCGACAGGTGCGCGCTCGCCTCAAGACCAGCAGGGACGAGGAGAGCGCCGACGGCGAACGACAAAATCACAGGGCCCAGCACCCCGAGAATGCCGCGCACACCTGCCGCCGCATCTCGGCGCGACCATGCCACCGCTCCACTGATCGCACCGACAGCGACAAGGAGCGCCACAAGCAACCTGAGGAGGGGATCGCCCACGCCCTGCGCGAAGATCGCGACAAGAAGCAGCCCGGCGACCGCGAGCATCCACCAACGGGTCCCGTGGTCGGCGCGGGTCGCGCCGTGAGCTGCCTGCGAAGTGCGCGCTTGCGGTGCGAGCGCTGTGCGGTCGATCAGCGCGTAGAGGCCGCCATCGACGAGGTCTTCACACTCGGTGTCGCCCGGAATTTCAAACCCACCTGGGCCGATGGTGATGAATCGTTCGGCCGTCGAGAGTCCACTCAAAACCAGGGCGTCTTCGAGGGTTTCGTCGAGCGGGAGTGAAAGATCGACACGACGATCTTCACTCTGGAGCACGATTCGACGCCGCTCTACGATTTCGACTGACACACCTGCACCCTATCCACTGCCTGGGGCATTCGCCGGTCGGCGAAGACGCGCGATGTTCTTGTCATCACGCTTGCTCCGAGCTATTCACAGCAAACGGCGTGGACCCACCACAACAGCAGCAGGCCCGCGCCACACGATCACGCCCCGAAACGCCCCGCAGCCGACCGATCCGTCGACACATACTGACCCGAAATCTCTTCCGTCTTACCCGCGATCTGCGTCAACAACTGCTGCATCTCACTCAACGAACGATTCCACTTCGCCTGCGCCTGGTCATACGCCTGCTGCGCAGCACCATCCCACGACGCCCGCAACTTACCCACCTCGGACTCCAAACGATCAAGCTCCGAACGAATACCCTGCGAACCACTACGAATCTGACCCGCCAAAGCAGAAACCTGCTCCGGACGAACTGACATCGACTGCATCATGCTCTCCTAAAAATCTCTACCGACACCACTCAAGAGCCCATCATCGAGCCGAGGCCCGAGATGGTCTGCTGATGCGCTTCCTCAGTCGCAGCCTGATCACGCTCAGTGCCCGCAAGAGCATCCTCAAGCGTCACCAAAACCTCGTTCAACTGACGAGCCTGCTCATCCCAACGCGACATCAACGTCGTAAAAGACACCGCAGCCGCACCCGTCCAAAAACCACGCAACTGCTCAATCTCACCGCGGACCTTCTTGGCCTGCTGATCAATCCCCGTCTTCGTCTCACGAACCGCCTGAGCCCCGCGACGCAGAGCCCCCTCTTCCGCGGAAATGACATCAACCATAAAACCCACTCCCTCCAGCCCCAAAGGACACACACGCGGGGGAGCGCACCCCAAAACCGGGACAACAACGAAACAACCCCCACAAACCTGCTTCACCCAACAGGCTAGAACACAAACACACCCATCTCCACACCCCACCCCAAATTTATACGTTCGATAGAAAAACCCACCCCCACCGAAGCGCCCTCATTTGGCGCGCAACGCCTCCGTCACTCCGAGGGCAACGCCACGACCTCGAACTCTACTGAGACGTTGCTCCGCCAGGTCGCGACAACAGTTTTCACCGTGTCGTCAGGGTCAACGAGAAACTCAGGTGGAAACGCCGCCGTCACCTGATACACCCCCGGGTACGCGATGTATGCAAAAGGAGCGGTTTCTGCATCGGCAGCGAAAGTCTGCTCGACTCCGCCCATCCGAAATGGTGGCATCTCCCGGCGAACCGAGTTCACAGCCGCGACGACAGACATATACATCGTCAGAGACTCTTCGAGTTCCCAGTCTGCGGACTCCTCATCCCACCGCACACGCAGACTATTCTCAAAAACTTCGCCGTCAAGAGAGTACGCATACAGGACAAGTTGCACATCGACGTCATCGTCGATGGGTATCGCCCGCTTCACCACCACATCATCGATACGCTCCACGGCCCCTAGTAGCACCTCATCACTTCGGAGCATGTCACGATCACCGAACCGCCCAAGCACCGAGTCTCCGAGCTCCTCTTCGATCGCAGCAGCATCGAGCGCATGCGCAGTCGCCGCATCACCCTCAGCGATCGCCGTCAAGTACTCCGTGACCACCTCTGTCGGCTCAGGGCGCTGAGAAACAGCACCCGACTCACCCCCCGGCAGCATCGCACTACAGCCAGAAACAACCGCAACCAATAGCGCGCTCAACGCACACGCCGCGATCCGAGACCGCCTATTGAACGATCGCATAGTCGGGAGCCTCCCATTCCAGAGCTTTCCCACTCAACTGATCGAGCTTGTTCGACGTATTCTGCGTCGACGTCATCAGTACTTCGACGACTCCAATAACGCTCATCACGACACCCCCGATAGCAACGAGCAAACCCGAATTCGCCCCGGCTCATATGATTTAGCGGGACTCACGCGCTCAGTATAGGCACAAGCAATCCGCTCGACGGCTACGGTCTGTCGCTCACCTCAACTAGGGTAAAAGGCGGAATGCGCAGTCCCGGATTTCCTCCGGTTCGACTGCACACCATGGAGGGGGCATCGTTCCATGACTCAGGGCAGCGCAGCGGCAGGCACAGTACTGCGGCTTTCGGTCGTCAGCGACGACCGAAGGCTCGACGTCGGTGTACCGTCGCAGGTCCCGCTCGTCGAGATCATCCCGGGCTTCGCGCGCAGTCTTGGCGTGCTCGATCCGACACTCACGCATGGCGGTTATGCCCTGCAGCGTGCGGATGGCACCCCACTTGACCCTGCCCGCGGTGCCGCTGCACAGGGCGTTCACGACGGCGAGTTACTGACGCTGGTGCGCGGCGGGCTGATGCACGAACCTCGAATCTACGACGACGTGGTTGAAGTTGTCATCGATGCCACCGCAGAGCAACACGGCTCCTGGACGCCCGCCGACAGCTCGCGCACCGCGCTATTCGTCAGCCTGACGTTCCTCTCTCTCTGTGCTTTGCTTCTTGTGGCCACACCTCCCACCTCTCTTCTGCCCGCAATCATCGCCGGGGCTGGCGCCGTAGTCCTCAGCGTCGCGGCAGCAGTTCTCATGCGCCTGAAGCAACCCGAGGCCGGGCACGCACTCGGTCTCACCGCCGCGGCATATGGCGGACTCACGGGATTCCTCGCGGTGCCAGCACAGAGCATCTGGGGCTGGCCCCTCGCCGCGATGGGACTCGGGCTCGTGATTGTCGGCGGCCTGGGTCTTGCCGTCACCCAAGACAAGCCGGAGATTCACCTCGTTCCCATCGCGCTCGGCGCTTCAATCGGCATCACGGCCACCGCTGCCGCTGTGTTCGGCAACCCGACCGCGCCGTATGCGATCATGCTCGCGACAACCGCCCTTCTCGCAAACGGCATTCCGTGGCTGGCACTGAGTTCCACCCGCATCCGGGTAATCTCGCCGCAGAGCGACGCCGACATGTTCTCGGTTCCAGACCCCGTCGATGCTGACGAAGTGAAGCGTCGCGCCGCCGCAGGCACCCGAACACTGATCGCGCTACGCGCAGCGTTGGGCCTTGCCGCCCTCATCGCCACACCACTCGTCGCGGCGAGCGGTGTTTCGGGCGCACTGCTCTGCCTGCTCGCCTTCATCGGGATGATGTTCCAGTCGCGCCAGATCTACGCACGCCTCGGCGTGCTCGTCTTGATGGCGATCGGTGCGATTGGTCTCGCCGCGACAGGCATCACCGTTGCGCTTGCACTCCCAGACGTGCGCACCTGGATGCTGCTCATCCTCGTCGTCGCGACGGTGATGCTCGTCGGACTCACACTCCTCACCCCCAAGGCTCGCCTGCGGCTGACGCGGCTCGGCGACACAGTCGAGGTCTTCGCGCTCGCGTTGCTGTTGCCGCTCGGGGTCATCACCGCAGGGCTCGTCTGACCGATGGCGACTAAGAAAGATCTCATCGAAGCCCAGGGCTTCAGCAGAAGACGCCTTCTCTCTGCCTTCACTGGCGGAGCCCCCGGTGGAAAAGAGCTCGACCCTGCAAAGCCGCTACGGGCTGTGGTTGCCGGCGTCGCGCTTACTGTCGCCGTCATTCTTGTCGGAGTCTTTTGGGGCATCATGCAGCCGGGCCTTCCGAATGACTGGCAAAACAACCGCCTCATCATCGCCACCGACACCGGGGCGCGCTACGTCTCTGTCGAGGGCACCCTTTACCCCGTGATCAACACCGCAAGCGCCCGCCTGCTGATTCCCGCTGGCGAGTTTCAGGTGGTACGCACTGATCAAGGCGCACTCGACGACATTCCTGTAGGCCCCTCTGTGGGCATCCTCGGTGCACCAGACGACCTACCGTCGGCTGACGCGCTCATCAATTCGTCTTGGACGGCATGCGTCGACGACACCGCTGGCGCCGCCGTGTCGATAGCGAATACCCCGATCGCTTCGGCGTCACCGGGAGCCGGTGCCGTGGTGCAGCGCGGCGACGAACTGTTTGTGGTCGCCGATGGCCTCCGGTACGCGGTTCCTGCGAAAGACGCGAATGCGGTGCTTCGCGCCGTCGGCCTCGGCACGAGCGACGTTTTGGAAGTCGACGGACGTTGGCTCAACCTCTTCGAGGCAGGGGCAGATCTCGAACCGATCCGCCTCAACGGCATGGGCGCCTCTATTGATGGCACCAACCTGACCGCGGGAACTATCGTGCACGTGCAAGGTAGCCCAGCCGACGAGCGTTACGTGGCCCTCGCCACCGGCGAGCTTGCTCGTCTCAGCCCTCTCGCGTACCAGCTCTACCTCCTGGGAAGCGGGCAAGACGCCGGCGCAGAAGTTGAAGTTTCGCCAGCCGATGTCGCCGATGTGCCGACCGTTGCAAATGCAGGCGGTGACGACTGGCCTCTGCAGCCGCTGGCACCGATCGCCGCTGACGAAACGCCGTGCGCCGTCTTGACGGACGACGCGGGCACAGTGCTCGGTGCAACTACTGCCGAGCTGCCGGAAGACCGCTCCCGCGTCAATGTTGCGGTCGACAGCGGAGCGCTCGTAGAGGTGAGCGGGTCGTCAGACGATGCGGTCGGCATGGCAGTGCTCGTCGACGAATCTGGCACGGCCTACGCGATCCCCGGAGCGATTGTCGAACAAAGCGAATCTGACACATCGAGCGACCCCATCGCCCAGCTCGGCTACTCCCCCGCTGACGTGGGGCGCGCATCGAACGCGTGGATCGAGTTTTTCGCCGCAGGACCAGCGCTGACCGTTGAAGCTGCGAGAGAATCGCCCGGCTCCGGGACGAACTGATGTATCGCCGCACAGCCGTGACCGTGCTCGCACTGAGCACGCTCGCTTTTGGCGCACCCATGCCCGCTCTGGCAGTGAACAGCGTCTCTGGATCGATCGTCTCAACGGCGACCCAAGCGTGCGAGCCCGGCAACGTGGTGCTCGCCCAGGAAGCACCATCTGCGCTTGTTGCGCTGGGCGCCGAAGAAGCGAATCGGCTCGCGACCGGCGCCGGTGTCGTGGTTGCTGTCGTCGACTCCGGCATCGACGCGGGCAACCCGCACCTCGCCGGAGTGGTAGTCGGCGGTATCGACCTCGTTGGCGATGGCGAGCGCGGCGACGGCATGAGCGATACCACCGGTCATGGCACGGCGATTGCAGGACAGATAGCTGCGCAGCCTGTTGCCGGGTCGGGAGTGGTGGGGCTCGCCCCTGACGCACGTCTGCTTTCTGTGCGAGTCTTTCGTAGCGACTCGCAAGATGACGTGGATAAGGGTTTTGGTCCAACGTCTCAACGCATCGCTGATGGCATCCGCTGGGCTTCAGACAACGGCGCCGACATCATCAATGTGTCGTTGTCGCAGGCCGCCGACTCCGCTGACCTGCGCGACGCTGTTGAGCACGCCGCTGCGGTCGGTGCTCTGGTGGTCGCGAGCGGAGGGAACAGAGCCTCCGATTCCGAGAGCGAGAATGGCCCCCGCTACCCCGCTGCCTACGAGCAGGCGCTCGGCGTGAGCGCCGCCGACACGAACCGTGTAGCTACCGACACCTCGATCCACGGCCCCCAGGTTGGCGTCACTGCACCGGGGAGCAACGTGCTCACAGCGGCAACCGGTGGAGGCGACTGCCTTTTCGCCTCGGATGCTCCCGCATCAAGCTTTGCGACCGGCTACGCGAGTGCGGCCGCAGCTCTGGTGGCCGAGGCGCACCCGGAGGATCCCCCGGCGGGGTGGGCGTACCGGCTCGCTGCGACCGCCCTGCGCGCAGATGCGGACAACCGCGACGACGTGAACGGGTGGGGATTCATTCAGCCGTCCGCCGCAATCCAACTCTTGCCTGACGCGACCACCCGCGGACCCGTCAGCCCGTTCTTCGATACAGCGGAGAGCGCGGTTCGGCCGCCCGCAGCATCCCTCGACCCCGACAGCGAGGGCTCACCGTTTCTCCTCACGCAAGAAGCAACCGTGTTCGTCGCCATTGGCGGAGCAACTCTGCTCGGCGTGCTCGGCATCGTCATCGTGCTGCGGCGACGCAGGGATGATCCTGCGGAGGAGTCCGCGGAAAGCGAGCGCTCCGGCGGGCTCCTCGAAGAGCCGGATCCGGAGGACTAGGCGTTCTTCCCACGCTGCCCACAACCTCCGTGGAAAGAACAGCTAGGCCCCGCCCCGCTCAGGCCTCTCGGGGATACGCGGTCGAGGCTCGTCGCTGAAGGTCGACGGGCCGGAGCTCATACCGACTGGCGCGCTCTCACAACGGCCCCGAGGAGCACCGCACCGGTGACCATGACGCCTCCAGCCAACGGCAGCAGGAGCAGTCCGACGGCTGCGGCCTCCTGATTCAGGACGACCTGACCATAGACGAAGGCTCCCATGCTGCCGAACACGCCGATGAAGAATGCTGCGGCGACCAACCAGAGCAGGGGGGTCATCGCGGTGAGTCTCGTCGAGGGGTCGCGGAGGAATCGGAAGGCGAAGCCAGCGAAGAAAAACGACACCGTTGTGACAACCAGCGCGACGATACCCACGAAGAGAAAACTCGGATCGGTCAACGAAGCGACGAGCGACGCTATTGCAACGATCGTCGTCAGGCCACCGAATACAAGTGAGAGCACGGCTGCAACGCGCGGCCTGCGCGTGCTGTTTGTCGAGGGGGCGCTGTCTATCACGCTATGGCAATCGACGGCCAGGACGTGATGCCGGCGGGAGTGAAGAGAATAACAAATGCTCTCACAATACGGGACACCGATGGGCAGACAAATTGCTTTCTAGACGAGAACGAAAAACCCGAGCATCACCAGGCCGAGCACGGATACGACACACGCGCTAGCCGCGGCGGCGAGCGCGATCACGCTCCAGCGTTGCCCCTGCTTCACGACAGAGGGAAGATTCTGATCCTCGGTGCGCGTGGGTGCCGCAGCGCCGACCACAATCGGTGGGTCGACGGGCTCGAGCGGTGCGGGGCGAGGCTTATAAATCAGAGGAGTAGCGCCGCTGTGCGGCGGGGCGAATGGTGCGACACGCGGCGGGGCAGCCGACTCGTCTGGGTTTTCTGCATTTGTGCTCTCCGCGTCGCCACGCGTGCGACGAAGGCCACGAACCGAACGAGAAACGACGACTGTGGCTTCGTCTGGCTGGTCCGCGCCCGCCTGCCGCCGGTCACGACGGCTCAGAACAACGGTCTCTTCGTTTTCGTTCTCGTCGGTCATCTGGCCCGCACTGGGATGGTTGTGCCTTCGAGCATCGAGTCGGTGAATGCAGATGCGGCGACCCGACCAGCTGTGCCGCTTTCCGGTCGCGTACTCGCACCGCCGGCGACGACATCGATCACCACAACCGAGACGTTGTCGCGCCCTCCGGCTTGCAACGCCCGATGAATCAGCGCCGCGGCCGCAGTCTCCGGCCTTCCGTTCATCGTCAACGTGGCACGAATTGCTTCATCACTGACCTCGCCACTGAGTCCGTCAGCGCACAGCAACAGTCGCTCCCCGTTGACGACAGGCAGCAGCCAGCTGTCTGCCGTGCTGTCAGAGGCACCGATGGCTCGCGTGATCACATTGCGCTGCGCAAACGAGGCGAGGTCTTCTGCTTGCAACTCGCCAGCGTCGACCAGCTCCTGTCCCAGAGAGTGATCGATCGTGAGCTGGGTGAGCTCATTGCCATGATGCCGATAAACCCTCGAATCACCGACGTTGAAGACGAGCCAATGCGGGGCGCCTTCGTGTTCCACAAGCGCGACCCCGGTAACCGTCGTGCCAGCACCGCGCTTGTGCCCGGCGGCGATATCGTCGACCACAGCGGATGCTCGGCCCAAGGCATCACGAATGTCGCCGACGTCTACTGCACACCCACGCAGAGGCTCAAACGCCGCGACCACGGCTGCGCTCGCCCTGTCACCCGCCTCGTGCCCACCCATGCCGTCTGCGACGAGAAACACTGGCGATGCGTCGAGCACCGAATCCTCGTTCGCGGTTCGCGTGAGCCCGGTGTCAGTCAGCGACGCGACGTTGAGGATTACAGAGGCGACAGTCACGAATCACGCTCCGCGACGACATGCATCCCCACTTCGCCCAGGATGAAGCGGCCGGTGCCGACGACGCTCTCACCCGGATCGAGCAGCATCTCGGCGCCGTCGTCAGCGACCACCACGACACCATTCGTTGCGTTGAGATCGGTCAAACGCCACTCGTCTTCCAGCACGACGAGACGGGCATGGGTTTTGGACAGTGTGCGGGTGGTGTCAGAAACAGCTAACCGCTGCTCACCAGGCTCGCCGACCGGGTTGCGACCGATCACCACACTCGCCCCGGAAAGAGGGAACCTACGGCCATCATCCAAAACCAGCACCCGTCGCACGCCTCGCTTGCGAGCAACAACGACAGTGGCCTCGAGGTCGTCATCTGTCTGGCGTGGGGTGACGACAGTCTTGTCCACGTCTGCAGCGAGCCCGGCAACCGGCGAAACCGCGGGTTCCATCGTTTGTATTGATGGGTCGCTGGCAGGAGCTTCCGCAAGAGAAAGGTCAGGAGCCGGACGGATGGTCGGCATCGGCGCCTCTGCCCCCTGACTCTGCTCATCCCTGAACGTCGGCGGGACGGATCTCACCACGCGTTGCACCTCAGGAACGGGCGGCTCGTCGGGCACCTGCGGCGACTCGTCAGGCACCTGGGGCGACTCGGACGGGTCGCCTCCCATCGCGGCCATGATGCCGGTCGTCGGGTGAGCGTCAACCGGTGCGGGCGGTGGAGCGAATGATCGTGGCTCGGCGGGCTGCGGCGGCGCATAGTCCGGGAAGATAAGGGGAGGAGCGCTCACCGGGATACTGCCGGAGGGAACGAGAGCAGGGATCGTATAACCCGATGCATCCCGCGCGGGTGCGGCAGCGGCAGGGGCCGTGCGCCGAGGAGCGGGTTGCATGGCTGCCAAGCGGTCGCCCTCCGGATACGGAGCGGCTCCCCACGCCAGCACTGAGGCCCACACTGGCGGCAGCAAAATGGCCAACACTGTCATCCCGGCGCCCCGACCATACATCGCGTTGATGCGGTGAGTGGCGACGAACTTCAGGTACAGACCATAGATCTGCACCAGGGGGATGAAATAGAACACCACTGACCACGCGGGAACTCCGCCTCGCGCAAGTATCTCCGACTCGTTGAGAATCGGGACCCACCCTTTCCACCCTTCGCCACCGATGCGCGGGAAAAGCCGCGAGAGCGCAAGCGCGTACCAGAGGTAAACGGCAATGCAGAGAAGCAGACCAAGAACGCCAAGGACGACAAGCACCGTGACGAGACTGGTTTCCGCTGACGCAGTCATGCGTCCCCCTTCTTCCGTTCGCTAAGCGAACCGGTCCCTCTGAGCGTACCCAGCAAGGGCCACGCTCCAAACACGCTCCGGCTACCGCCGGTCCGCGTCCTGACAATAAATGATGTCGGTCGCACACGCATGAGCAGCCGTTGCCAGAGCTTTGCCGCGCTGGCGAGCTCCGTTTGCTCTGCATCTACGATCTTCCACGCCGCGGTCGCGTCGTCGTTTGTTGGAGGGTATCCCGCAAAGACGGCACGGTCCACAAGCAGCGCCAACCGGTCGGCTGCTTCTCGGTCAGTCGATTGCGCACGCTGCGCGCGGGTGCCCTTGGCATCCATCGCAACGCCATAGTCTCCATACACATCAGCAAGTTCTTCCCATGCCCCTGCGAGACGAACCTCCGGATCATCGGCGGCACGACGCACGCGCCCCCGCTGACACTTCGCCAGCAGAAGCACCAGGAAGGGGAGCGCAAGAAGCACGATCGCAAACAGGCTGAGACCGACGGCGGTAAGAATGGGGAGGAGGATCGCGAGGATCTCCGACTGTTGCTCTTCCAACGGAGGAGCATCATTGTTCGAGTCGCTTTGCGCCTCCGGCGGGTCCAGTGCCTCTGAGCGCGGTTGCTCTGGCACGGTCGGCTGCTCTGGGAGTTGCTCTCCCTCGGTTATTGCACTGGGCAGCATCGCGTACTGCGGCGTCGTGTCGACCGGGGTCCAGTCTTCATCGGCCGTGCGCACCTCTACCCAGGCACTCATGTTCGCGCCAGCGCACGTGTCGGTGCACGCGGGGATCCCTGGCACTTCCTCTGCTGCCGGGAGCCGTGCACCAATCACGACACGGGAATCCAGACCCCAGTACTGCGCGAGGAGGGCAGCAGCCACCGAGAATTGCTCGTCATCCCCTACGGCCGCCACCAGCGACTCCGGCGCAGCGTCAGCCCCCGCCCTGAGTTCTTGCTCGACCATGTCAGTGAAGAGTTCTTCGATGCGAGCCGCAGAGTGGCCAGCGTAGCTCGGCGCAAACGCGTATCCCTCCGCCTCTTTGAGTGCGGAAACCCAACCAGCAGCCGCGTCATCGTCGAGCAAGGCATGGCTGAGGTAGCCGCGGTCGCGCAGGCGCTGCACGACTTCGAGATAGCCAGCGCCGGTGCGCGGCTGCTGCTGCAGCTCGGCCCATTCGACGAGCGAGGGGTACAGCTCGGCATCAAGAGTTGGGGCGCCACCCTGAAGCCCCGTGATGTCGCTCGGATCTTCCGGCGCGTCTAGGAGCACCGTGTATCGGTCTCCTGGCACCAGCCCCTCGCCGCCGCCCGGCACCTCAGCAATGGTGATGGCTGTTTCACCACTGGTGTTCACATGGAATCCGTCGGCAAGGAGGTCAGCGCGTGTACCTGAAAAGTCGGGTGCTTCTGCGAGGCCAGTCGGCGATGGCACCCAGATGCCCCGGTAGGCCTCACCGATCGTTATATCAAGAGATACCCGGCCCGCAGCGGGAAGGGCAGTCAGCGGCAGTCGGCTGAACCGGTCGCCTGCATCAATATGAAAGTCCTCACCGTCGTATGCATCGAGCGTGACGAGTCGAAGGCGATCGATCGCGCCAGTATCACCCTGCACCTGCACCACAACCTGATCGAGCGTGTCGCCCGAAAACCAGGATCGATACGAGCTCAGCGGACTCGGCTGCTGTTGCACGACGATCATCGGCTCAACTTCATCGCGCAGCACCGAACGGTCTGACCATCCGGCGGCCACCGGAGTGACCACAAACCCTGCGACGATCGCCACAGCGGCCAGCGCCGCCGCAAGAACGTGACGTCGCACCGTCAACCAGACGGGGGCTGCGCTGCGAGAAATCTGTGCGGCCGCGACGACGCGCAGCGCCGCCGCCCTCTGCAACCTCGCCCGCCCGACGAGCCACACGAGCGAGGCGACAAACAGTGAAACGCCGATCACCCATTCGCGCGGCGCGGGGAGGGTCATCCCTAAAACGGAGACTGCGGTCGTCGTTCCGCTGATACCGAAGGCGATACCGAAGACGCTCATCGCCGTAACGACGGGCACTGCGATGGTGGCGCGCCGCCCGGTTTCGAGGGCGAGCAGAGTTGCGAGGAAAGAGCCGAAGAGCGTGACGACGAGGAGAGGAATGAGGACGGCCTGATACTCCCCCAGCGGCGGATTGAGCGTGAGCATCTGCTTCCAGCCGAGCACGATCCCGGCTACCGCATCACGGACACCGCCGAAGAAAGCGGGAAAAGAAGAAAGCGCAGAAGGCACAGCGAGCGGCACCGCCACCAGCAGGTAGACGCCTGCGGCGGCGAGCGCAGCGACCAGCATCCTCCAGCGAAGCGCCCTGGCGGTGATAGCGATGGCCATCCCTAGTCCCCCACCGACGAGACCCACCACGACGGCACGCGAGCTTTCGTACACAGGCCAGGCCGCTGCCGTCGCGAGGAGAACACCGAACAGCACGTAGCCAAGCGACCAAAATGTGAGCGCAGAGGGAACGAGCGCGCGGCGCGATCCCGCAATGCCTCTCTTGGAGCCTGCCCCGCTCACTTGAGTGCTCCTCGTGCGAGCATCTGCGGCAGATCACCCAGGGCGCCCAGGGTCATCACCGAAAGCTCCCGCGCCGTGCGCATGGTGGGTTGCTCACCGAGCTCGCTGCGAACCGCCACCGCTTCGACGGCCGCTGGCAGCTTCACCGCGGCGTGCCTGAGACGCTCCAACGGCATGCGGGATCCGGTCAGCAAGAAGCCAATGGAAAGGTCGGGGTACGACTGTGCCGTCAGTGTGGCAACGGCCTCCAGCCGCATCACACGTGGCCCAATATCGATCGTTGATGTGGCATCGAGCAGCGCTTTGGGGGTAACGGTCGGCAGAGTGCGAATGGAGAACACTTCCGCACGATCATGCTCGGGGATTTCGCTACTTGTAGAAAAGAGCACTTCTCGACCATCGCGGACACCTTGAAGAGCGAGTGATGCTGCCGCGCTCACGGTGTTCTCGAACTCATCGTCGCTTTCATAGGAGTCGACATCGAGATCGAGAATGATCGCGATTCGCGCATGGCGCGACTCCTCGTACTGGCGCACCATGAGTTTTCCGGTCTTCGCCGTCGACTTCCAGTGCACGTGGCGTGGAGAATCGCCAATGACGTACTCCCGCACAGCATGAAACGACAGGTCGGCGTCAACAAGCGTGGTGCTCGGGGTTCCCTCCAGGTCTCTGATGAGGCCAGCGCTGGTGCTCGGAAGACGCACAGTCACCGGGTGAACGTGAATACGTTGCACGTCTGGCCATTGCAACTCGCGACGAAGGATCCCAATCGGGTCACCTCTGGTGATCGTCATCGGGCCCACATCAATCACGCCCCGGCGATGAGCGGCAATCGAAAGCTGTTCCCGGTGATGCGCCCCTGGTCGCAGCAGCGGCACGTGCGCTTCTACAAGCCCCTCCCCCACCGGTACGTCAACAACCCCAGGCAGAGAAAGCCGCGCGCTGTTGTTGCGCACGTCCAGCGTGGCCCCGATTTCTGTGCCGGCGACCACACGGTCACGATCCAGCGCGAGGTCGATTCGGTAATCGTGGGTTCCCAGCACGAACGGGATGCACGCGAGCAGGAGTACAAGCGCGATGGCTGCCACCGCCCAGGCCTCTACCCACCCGAGGAGGTACCCGGCGGCGACGCCAGCCACGAATGCTGCAGCCACCAGCATTCCCGCTTGCGTGACCGTCTCTCGCACCCATCCGACAGCCGCTCTGGCCGCACGTCCTGTGCGACGAGCGGCTCGACGCGCTCCGAACACCGCTCCACGAACAGGGCCACGATGCGTCCTGTCGTACCGCGTGACCGTGCTCGTCCTGGTCGACGTGCTGGTACGTGCGGTCGTGCGCGTCAGCCGGGAATCGGAGCTGGTGCTCACGCAGTGCCGTTCTCACGCGGGGGCTCGACGTCGAGAAGGATCTGTCCCACCACCGCCACCGCGGTGACGCCATCGAACTCTGCCTCTGGTTCGAGCACGAGACGGTGCGCAAGTGCCACAACGGCAAGCTCGCGCACATCGTCTGGAGTCGCGAACGTGCGGCCGTTCTTCGCCGCCCACGTCATCACCAACCGAGACAACGCCAGAGCGCCTCGCACACTGGCCCCGAGCCGCACTTCTGACGCACGCCGCGTGGCATCGACGATGCGCATGATGTAGTCCGAGACGAGCGGATTCACATACACACCGCGCGCCATCTCGGCCATTGTCAGGATGGTGTCGGTGCCGACAATTCCATCGAGTACAACCTGGGGACGACCGGCTCCCTGCAAAATACGCATGGTCGCTGCTTCATCCGGATAGCCGATCGACGTTTTGATCATGAATCGATCGAGCTGAGCCTCTGGCAGGCGATACGTGCCACCCTGCTCGATCGGGTTCTGCGTCGCCATCACGAGGAACGGCGACCCCACGGGACGCGTCACTCCATCGACGGTGACTGTTCCCTCTTCCATTACCTCAAGCAGAGCAGACTGCGTCTTCGGGCTTGCACGGTTGATCTCATCTGCCAGCACGATATTCGCGAACACCGGTCCCGCGTGAAATTCGAAGGTTCCCGCCTTCTGGTCATACACGGTGATCCCTGTCACGTCTCCTGGCAACAGGTCAGGCGTGAACTGAATGCGCGTGCTTGTGCCTGTCACGGTTTGAGCAACCGCACGAGCAAGGGCTGTTTTGCCGGTGCCAGGGAAATCCTCCAGCAGCACGTGCCCTCCGCTGACGGCAGTGGCGAGCACCAGCTCGACCACATGCCGCTTGCCGAGGATCGCCTGCTCGATATTGCCGGTCAGGATAGAGAATGTTTCAGCGAACCACGCTGCCTGTTCGGGAGCGATGGTCACGGGTGCTGCTGAAGAAGCTGGCATAGGGAAAGAGTATTCGTGTAGGGCGCGTTCGAGGCGCAGCGGTTAGGGACACACACCAGTGACGCGGTGTTCGATCGAAGACAAGGTTGCGAAATCTCTCGTCCAGGTGATCTTCACGTCAAAAGTGTCTGGTTCGTCGACGACCGGCGTTGACACAAGGGTGTACGCGCCTCGTGCGGCGCTTGACACCGTCACCACATCTTCTTCGCGGGCAGGCATGCACGCCTCAAAGGCGACATTAACGACGGTGGGCGCCGTGGTCGCGGTGATGTTCACCATGCTCGAACAGGAGTTGCCCTGGGATTGGTGGCACTCTCGTGCACGCACTTGTGCTGGTGAGGACTCTGGGCTGAGTGAGAAGTCGCTCTGCCATGAGCCGTACACGTTGTACTGCGCTGCGAACCCCGGCTCTGTGTCTAGGCGCGGCGCCGATTCCAATCCGTACGCGTATCTGTCGCCGTCTCGTGTCGGGGAGGTCGCGACTTTGTATGCCGTATTGCCGCTTGGCCCATCAAGGAAAGTGAAAGTGAATACGGATGTCGTCGACGACTCGGCGACCCCATACCCATTGGATGCGCAGGCCTTGACGTTATAGCTCTGGTAACGCTGGAGCCCTTGAATCGAAGGGGAATCTGAGCTCACTTCGGCGCCGGATACCGAGAGGCGTCCGGCCGCATCCGCACTGCACACGACGTTCCCTGAACGCCAGGCGACGTACACCACCTCAACATTGAGCGCGCTGCCGTTCGCTTTCGCGCTGATGCCTGAGACGTTCACTGAGGTGTTCGAAGCCGCGTCAGCGCGAGTCCCCGCTGGATCAAAATAGACCGCGCCCGCGACCGTGACCGAAACGGGGAACGTACCGCCCTCGTTCCCCGCGTCACCGGTGGGCGGCTGGAACTGACTGATCGGCACGATTCTGATCGTCTGCGCTCCTGGCTGCAGAGCAACGTCGGCAGAGGTGGTCGCACCGGTGCGGTTGATGACCTCTCCCGTCTCTTCGACGCGGAACGACACCGCGTCATCGGAAGAACTAATCGACAACGCCGCTACCCCGCGACTGCGATCGGTCACACCGGCGCGGTACACAGGGGAAGCCGATGCACTCGACACGACAGGCGCAGCGTAGGCCCAGCTTGTGTGTGGAGATGTGGCCGCTGAGGTGCCGACAGCATTGACCGCCGAAGCCGTAAACACGTGTGGGGCACCATTGACCAGCCCACTCACCGTGCAGCGATACACGCTCCCGGCCGCGCTGCATGAGGCATTCGCGGGTGATCCATCTTGGAGGATCGCCAGCCGAGAGACCGCAGGATGAGCTCGCCCTGCTTCTCCGAGCGGAATCTCAAGAACGACAGTTGAACGGGTGAACCCGACCGTGGTGACACTCGCCGGAGCTTGCGGGAAACCTTGCAGGTCGAGGGTGAGCGTTCCCGTTCCGGTACGACCTTGAGCATCAGAGACCACAAACGGAACGATGCACTGACCACCAGGAGCCTGTCCGCCACCTGGCCAACTTGCCGTGATTGCCTTGCTTCCGGAGGTAGCAATGGATGCGACATCGCACCGGGCGCCCGATCCCAACGACACCAATCGAAGCCCTGATCCTGGCTTACCGGCGAACGGATCGTACTCGCCAGCAATGTCGACGACGTCGATGGTGCAATTCGAGCTCGTCACAACGCACTGCTTTGTAAACGTGGCGCCGCGAGGGGCATCCGGCGGTGCCGCGCCAACGATCAGGCGCACCGATGCCGAAGGTTGCCCGTACTGCGCCACCGTGATGCTGACGTTTTCGGCGTTACCTGGCCGGGCATCAGCGCGCGCTTCAACGGTGAGCTTCGCTCCGCTCTGGGTGACGATGAACGCAGAGCCCGAGTGGACGATGCGGTAGTCGAGCGAACCGGCATTGCCCTCTCTGCCGCCTTCCCATGCCGCCATGTTGGCGTAGAGATCAACGCTTTCCGTTGATCCAGGCGCGATCGTGCGCGAGATGGAGGAGAGAAGGAGTTGTGGCTCTGCCGGGCGAATACTGACGGGCACGGTGATGTAGGACCAGCGTTTCTGCCCCTGAAGCCGCACAGGAATCAAGCAACTGTCAGACCACGGTGCTTCTCGGCCTGCGCTGTAGACGGCACCGTCCGTCCCTTCGGCGGAACAGGAGGCAGCGGAACGCTGCGCCAAGAACTGACCAGTGCCGATTTCTACGGTGTCAGACTTCACCAAGTCGACGTAATCGCCGACGACAAAGGATGCAGAGGCATCTTCGTCAACCACGACAGGGGTAACCCCTGGTCTGAGTTGCACCTGCATGTCGTCGAAGGCGGGGATGCGCAGGAATCCATAAGCGACCACATTGCGGCCGCCCGCCGCTGAACCGGTGAGCTGGAAAGGAACCAACGCACCTTCCTTCGGAGCTTCGCCAACGATGCGGTTGCCCTGCACCGTATACCCCTGTTGGTCTCCCCACAGCGCCAACTTCAGCGACGATGTGTCGCCCGAAGGCCAACTCACACGGTCTGTCACGACGTCGACGCCTGCATCGGCAAGGTCGTCACGGTCTCGGGCGGTGAGCACGGTATCGGCAACACTCGGCTGGTCTGCAATGGATTCGTCGGTCACCGTGACCACGATGAGCCCCTGTGCGGTGCTCGACGTGCGTTCCGACCTGACGGTATAGAAGTATGAGTTCGTGCCAGCCGTGTCACCGGCACGCAACACCACGCGCCCCTCATCCAATGAAGTATCAGAATCAATCAGCGCATTCAGCCGCTCGTACAGCGGGTTGCCCTTTACCGGGGGCGCATTGGGCACGAGCTCAGTAATCTCAAGCTCGCTCTGCGCCGGATCAAGATCATTCGACCTCGGGTCCAGCACGATCGGAATCTTCGAACCAGCTTCGACGCGAACGTAGTCACTGAACGTCACTGGTGCCGCGTCTTCGATATCTGCGTCGAGCACCCCGATCCGCACAGTTCCTGTTCCGGTTTCGCCCTGCGGGTCACGCACCGTGTACTGAAAAGCGACCTGTCCGCCTGCCACGCCATCTGCCGGCGCCCGGTACACGATGGATTCCCCGCTCGCGGAGATCGTCGCCGTCCCCGCACCCTTGTCTGGCTGATTGATACCCGCCAGCACGACGCGATCACCGTCGCTGTCCATCCCCGTCGATGGGACAGGAAGCGACACCGATTGACCACTCAGCACCCGCCCAGTGAGCGTCGTGGGTGTGGGCGCACGATTGGTCCCCGGCGGGACGACCGTGACGGTCACGAAGCCATCGTCATACAGCGAAGGGTTGCGCTCCAGCGAGACCGAGTACGTCAGGCGGTAGGTACCGGGGGTCGTCGGGGCGAGGTAGCGCAGCGCATTGCTGTCTGCAAAGACAAGCTCGTCCGGTTCACCAGACCCCGTCACTTCAGGGAGCACGACGAGAGGCTCACCACGCGGCGCGACGTCATTGGCCGTGACATTTATGCGCGTGAGGGAACCCGCACGAACAGTGATCGCGTCAGAAAAGACGATGGGCCTTGTGACGGTCGACGGTGGGGTGAGAAAGACCGTTACGGCCCCCTGCACTGCCGCCCCTGATCCGTCCGCGACGGTCACAAGCGCTTTGCCTATCGCGCCCGGTTCACCATCTTCGGTGGTGCCGTTGATGCGAATACTCTCGTTGCCCACTGCCCGCACGTTGAGCTGGGGCGTAGAGCTGACCGCGTCTGCCAGCAACAGCACCCGCCCGCTGGTGTTCTGCACAGCTCGAAGAACGTCAACCGTAGTGTCTTCACCCTCGCGCACGAAAGCAGTGAGCGGAGCCATTGCCAGCGCGGACGAGCCATCCACCGCGGTGATGCGAATCACCGCTGATTGCTCCGCTTGAGTAGAGACGTCTTGCGCGGTGTAGGTCACCACATACTGTCCTGGCTTGTCGACGGTCATCTCCACCGTCCCCGCAGCAGGATTCGGGTTCACCTCCAGTCCCTGCGCCGTTGCCGCCGTCTGCACAGCGTCAACTAGGCGGTACGACCCTGACCCTCCCGACAGGTGGTCCGAGATTCGTACAGACTGCAGCTCGCCAACCCTGGCGGTCAGCGCGACCGGCGAGGCCAAGAGCGCGGGACTCCCTGTGACCTGCACATCGAGGGTCTTTTCTGCGGTCGCTCCATACACATCTTGAACGACCACCGTGATCGCAACGACAGCCTCCGTCGCGTTCGGATCGGTATGGCGGACAGCCACACGTCCGTCCGCCATCGGCACCACCATCACGGGGGCCGACGGGTCTGTCTCGTATGCATCACTGAGAACGAAAGGGTCCCCCTCGGGGTCGACCCACGCGGAGAGCACCTCGACGACTGTGCTTCCTCCGGGAAGAAGCTGAGGCGTCGGCCATTCTTGCTTACATGCCTCGACGCCGCACCACACTGGCGCCGAGTTCACACTCGGGTCGACGACGCTGAGCGTCACCGTCGCTGGCTGAGACACCGCTGCACCGTCTGTGACCGCGTACGTAAAGCTTGTCTGCCCTGATCCTGCTTTTACGTTCACAACCAGGGACTGCCCATTGGCGACGACCGACAACTCTCCGAAGGCGGGGTCTGCGAGTTCACCAGAAACCGACTCAGGGTCGATCGTCAGAACGTCTTTCTTGTTCGGATCGTGATCGTTGAGCAGAACAGGCAAGATCACTTGTTCCCCTGCACGCACCCCGAAAGCGTCGTCAACGGCGACGGGTGGAAGCTGCTCCGCCACATCTTCGACGACGACCGTGCCTTCCTGCTCCTCGGTGTCGTCTTCGACTTTCCACTGTTCGAGCGGAATGAGCACGCCATCCATGGCGTTCCAGATGAGTCCAGTGCTCATCTCGCTCAAGACCGCGCGATCGCCGTTCTCCCGGAAGACCGGAGTGATAGCCGCTGAATCGAGGGTGTCGTCTGGGACACGCAACGATGTCGTCTCGCCATCAGTCCACAGCGCTCCGGCTGCCGTGTCGAGCCAAGCGGCGTACGTCTTGCCGCCCACCACAACCGGGGCAGCTGGCACGCCTTCCTCCGTAGCCACCCGTTCGGAATCGCCAGACGCAAACTCGACGGCCATCAGGCCAGCAGAGTCGGCGATGAAAAGCGTCTCGCCTTCTGCGGCGCCACCCTGCAACTTTGCGTCTTCCGCAATGTCGAGCGCGAGTGGTTGATCCCGACCAGAAAGCCACAGCTCGCCAGATGCAGGTTGCAGCATTGCCCAGCGATCACCGACGACAGCAACAGCCAGCCCGTCTGCTGCATCGGGAGCCTCAGCTACGGTCGCAGGATCACCCAGGAACCGGTGCTCAGCGATGCTGAAACGGCGTACCGCCTCCTCGTCTGCGGAGTAGAGCACCAACAATCCGTCTGGCGACAGTCCCACCGCATCCGCCGTGTAGGTCGGCGGGTCTTCACCCTCCTCGACCTCAACCTCGGCGAAGGGATCGACCAGCGCTGTTCCCGCCCCCGCATCGAGGGTTGAGACAGAAACCTGACCTGTGTCGGTGCGATAGGCCACATACGCACCAGCGGAGAGAATCTCTCGTGTTCCTGCCGGTGTGGGCTCCGAGGCCAGCGGGGTTCCTTCGTCGGAAGAATCGGCGACAAGATCTGCAGGGTTCGCCGGATCGAGGTCCCAGCGCTGCCTGTTTCCTTGCGCATACAGCACCGCAGCCGAGCCGCTCTGCCACACAGCCTCAGGGTCATCGACGGTTCGCACGGTGTCGATCTCGGCGAGCTCGGTGTTCACGCGCGCATATTGGCCACTTTCACGCATCACCCAGACCGACGAATCGAGCCGAGGAACCTCTTGTGACTCGTACCCCTGTGCCGTAACGGCGAGCGTCACAACCACGATAAGTGCGGACACCGCAGAAATCGCTGTGATCAACCGACCGCGCGATCGCGGCTTCGCCTCGGCTACGCGGCGGTCACCAACGGCCATCAGAGAACCCCGGTGAGAAAGAGCACAGCGGTTCCGACCGCTGCAAGCACGGAGGCACCGATGAGTGCCCCGACGATGCCGGCAGAGAGAGACGAACGTCGTCTGCGCGGTGAAGACGGAAGCTCGTCACGTTCTTCTCGAGCCACTTGTGGTCGAGCCGCCCTCGCCGCTCTGCGGGATTCTGTGGCAACCGTCGTGATGACGGGGCCGCGAACGGCAGAGTCCGCGAAGCTCACCGGTGCGGCAGCCGCCCATTCTGCCGACGCCGCCTCGAAGGCCGTCGGCACGATACCGAGCTCGTACTGCGCCCAACGCAACCGCTCCGCAAGGTCTGCCATGCTGGCCGGTCGCTTCGCGGGATCCCTGTGCATAGTGCTCGCGAAGATGTCGTCGATGATGGGCGGAACCCCGTGGATCGGGACCGCCGTGTACCGAGCCTTGATAATCCGGTCGGTGAGCTGATCCCGCGAGTTCGAACCCCGATCATCGCGTTCAAACGGGCTTCGTCCGGCGAGCAGCGTGTACAGCGTCGCCCCAAAACTCCAGATCTCGCTGGGCACAGACCCCGATACCCGTTCCTGAAGCACTTCGGGAGCGCTCCACGGCACAGACATCGCGATGGTTTCTCCATCGCCTTCATCGATCACGGCTGCGGCAATACCGAAGTCCGCGAGCACGGGGGCGCCGAGCGAGTTGACGAGCACGTTTGACGGCTTGATATCGCGATGAAGCAAACCTGCCCTGTGCACTGTCTCCAATGCACCCGCAATACGGACCCCAATGTCGAGCACTTCCGCGAGCTGCAGTGGTGCTTTCTTGTATCGCGCGCTCATCGTGTCGGGGCAGTACTCCATGGCGAAGTACGGTCGACCGTCGGCCGAGATCGACGCTTGATAGATCGTGACGATCGAAGGGTGCGCGCTCAGACGCGCAGAGATATCTGCCTCCACGTTGAAAGTGCGCAACACCTCAGGGTTGACGGCATCGGCCAGCAACACTTTCACGGCGGCGACTCTGCGCGGCATGTCTTGCTCGTAGAGAAAGACATCAGCGAAGCCTCCGGAACCGAGCGGGCGCACATAGCTGTAGCCGGCCAGAGTCGGCGGTGTCGCAGCAATGCGCGTAGCCACTCGTACTCCTCACGGTCAGGTGGGAGGCCGCATGCAACTTTCGTCAGACGCTCCGCGCCGAACGATCCCCCCAGAGCGATTATATCGACCGTCTCGATAAGTCGTGTGGTCGCCCATCGTTGTGTCAGCCGCGCCAACACCCCACGATGTGATCATCGACCATTCCTGCCGACTGCATCAGGGCGTACATGGTGGTCGGACCCACAAACCGGAATCCTCGCCGACGCAGTTCTTTGCTCATCGCCGTTGACTCTGGTGTGACACCGGGCACCTCGGCCATGGATGCAGGGCTGGCGCCAGACGCGGGTGGAGAAAACGACCACATCAGTTCATCGAACTCACCATCGGCCATGTCGCGCACGAGGCGAGCATTCCCGATAGTTGCCTCGATCTTCGCGCGGTTACGCACGATTCCCGCATCCGCCATCAGCCGTTCGACATCGTCTTCACCAAACGAGGCCACGGTGGCGGGGTCAAACGCCGCGAACACCTCGCGGAACCGTGGGCGCTTGCGCAGAATCGTGATCCACGCCAACCCTGCCTGAAAGCCCTCCAACGACATCTTCTCGAAGAGCCGTCTGTCGCCGTGCAGCGGCGAACCCCACTCCTCGTCGTGATAGCGGCGGTACTCCGCGTCGTCGCCCACCCAGGCACAACGGTCGATAGCGTCTGGGCCGGTGAGCAACGATGTCATGCGCTCACCCTACGCACGATCACCGACAACGAACTCTCCTCGCGTTTAGAGACTGAAATACTGGTCTGCCCGGGGTATGTCCGCCAGACTGTGCGGATGGATGAACTGAACGAATGGCTCCTCACCTGGGGCGACAACCTGTGGACGTGGATCGTTTTGCCGATCGTTGTCCTCCTCGGGCTGTACTTCACGCTGCGCTCCGGTGTCGTGCAGTTCCGGCTGATCCCGGAAATGTTTCGCACCCTGAAGGACCGCACCCCGCTGGACGACTCCGGTAAGCCGCAGTCCGTTTCGGCGTTCCAGGCGTTCACGATCTCCGCTGCGTCACGGGTCGGCGTCGGCAACATCGCCGGTGTCGGTACCGCTATCGCCATCGGTGGTCCCGGAGCGATCTTCTGGATGTGGCTCATGGCTTTCATCGGTGGAGCTTCGGCATTCATCGAGTCGACGCTTGCCCAGCTCTACAAAACGCGAGACAAGAATGGCTTCCTCGGTGGCCCCGCGTACTACATGCAGCGTGGGCTCGGAGCCCGCTGGATGGGCATCGTCTTCGCGATCATCCTGATCATCTGCTTCCCGATCGCGTTCAGCTCGTTGCAGGCCAACACCATCAAGGCAACGATCTCGGGAAGCTTCGGCGACGACACTGCCGCATGGCTGCCCTTCGCCATCGGCGCTTCGCTCGCACTGCTGATGGGGCTCGTCATCTTCGGTGGTGTGCGACGAATTGCCTCCGTCACCCAGACGCTTGTTCCGGTGATGGCGCTGCTTTACCTGCTGCTCGGACTCGTCATTGTCGCGATGAACATCGAGCGCCTCCCCGAGGTGTTCGCCCTCATCTTCACCCAGGCATTCGGCCCGAACGAGGTCGTCGGAGCCACGCTCGGCTACATCATCTTGACCGGTGTGAAGCGCGGCATGTTCTCTAACGAGGCCGGCCTCGGATCTGCACCGAACGCGGGAGCCAGTGCCGCCGTGACGCACCCCGTCAAGCAGGGTCTCGTGCAGACGCTCGGCGTCTACTTCGACACGTTCCTCGTCTGCTCGATTACCGCGTTCATCATCCTGGTATCGGTCCCCGACCTCGCGAACGCCGAGCGTGGCATCGATCTCACTCAGGGCGCGGTGGTGGATGCACTCGGCAGTTGGTCGAACATCCTCCTGATCGTGATCATCTTCTTGCTCGCGTTCAGCTCGATCCTCGGCAACTACTACTACGGCCAGACCAACATCGAGTTCATCACGTCAAAGCCCGGCGTCCTTCTCGGTTACCGCGTCTTCGCCATCGTCGCGGTCTTCGCCGGAGCGATCGTCTCGGCTGATGTGGTGTGGAACTTCGCCGACGGCGCGATGGGCTTCATGGCAATCGTGAACTTGATCGCGATCGGTTTGCTCTCCGGTGTCGCCTTCAAGCTGCTGAAGGACTACATGCAGCAGCGCAGAGAAGGCCTCAACCCGGTGTTCACGAAGGCTCGCCTCCCCGGAGTTCGTGGAATCGAAGTCTGGGAAGACGAGCTCTCCGTCACAGGGCCGATCGACCTGCCAACGCGCCGCAAGTAAAAGTGGCTGGGCCACTTTTGCCGGCGATCAGTCGGCGAAAGTGGTCCCGTCAATCACAAAGCGGTAGCGCACGTCAGAGGCAAGTACTCGCTCGTACGCGACGTTGATGTCGGAGGCAGCAATTACCTCTACCTCAGAGGCGATGCCATGCTCAGCGCAGAAGTCGAGCATCTCCTGCGTCTCGCGAATACCGCCGATGTTAGAACCAGCAAGCGAACGCCGCCCGCCGATCAACGACGAGACCGCGAGCGGGAGCGGCTCAGCAGGCGCACCGACACAGACCATCGAGCCGTTCACATCGAGCAGGCTGAGGTAAGAACGCAGGTCGATCGCTGCGCTCACCGTGTTCAGGATGACGTCGAACGAGGAACGCAGCTCCCGGAAGGTTTCACGGTCACTCGTTGCACGGTAGTGATCGGCTCCAAGCCGCAACCCGTCGTCTTTCTTGTTCAGCGTCTGCGAGAGAACAGTGACTTCGGCGCCGAGCGCGTGCGCGATCTGCACACCCATATGTCCGAGCCCACCGAGACCGACCACAGCGACTCGTGAGCCGGGGCCGACGTTCCAGTGCCGCAACGGGGAGTATGTCGTGATCCCGGCGCACAACAGCGGTGCTGCCGTGTCGAGGGGCATGGAATCAGGAATCCGCAGCACGAAGCCTTCTGTCACGACGACCTGGTCGGAGTATCCGCCCTGGGTCACCGTGCCGTCGCGATCGATGGCGCCGTAAGTGAAAACCGCACCGGCGGTGCAGAACTGCTCGTCACCGCGGAGGCAGTTGCGGCATTCGCCGCACGAGTTCACCATGCATCCGACTCCGACGCGGTCGCCGACTGCGTGCCGGGTGACATCGCTGCCTACCGCCGCGACGATGCCGGTGATCTCGTGGCCGGGGGCGAGCGGGTATGTCTGCGGACCCCAGTCGCCGCGCACGGTGTGGATGTCGGAGTGGCAGATGCCGGCAAAGGCGATATCGATGAGCACATCGAGCGGGCCGAGTTCTCGGCGTTCGATGGTGGTGCGCTCCAGCGGCGCGCCCTCACTCGGTGCGGCGTAGGCGTGAACGGTGCTCATGTGATGCTCCCTGCTGTCGTGCGTGCGCCCTGGCTGGACGCCCGCACGAGGTTACACCGCACACCTTGGCATCGCGTCAGCGCTTCTTTTTCATCGCCTTCTCTTGGAGCGGCGCCTGGCCGGAGGCCGCGAGGTCGGAGTAGTAGGCCCTGGCTTCATCCTGGCGCTGCTGCTCCAGACCACTGGCGATCGGTGCCCGCACATGCTCTGGTTCGTAGCCGAATGCCTCGACGAGGTCGAGGGAGTATGGGCGCAGTCTCGTGCACAGACGGTCGATGTAGCTCGACACCGCAGCGGCGCGCTGGGTAGACAGGCGGCCGTTGATCAAGTGCCAGGCGAGGTGCTTCTCGATGAGCTGCAGACCGAAGAGGTCGCGCAACCAGGTGAGGACCGTCTTGGTGTCTGGGTCTTGCATCTGGTTGACCGCGTCAGTGAACGCCTCCCACTGCAACAGCTCGCCGTGAGCACGCGCCGCCTCGATGAGCTCCGCCTGGTTTTCGTTGAACAGTCGCGCGCCGAGTACCTTGTCTTTCGCACCAGGACGCAGACGGGAAGCGATGTCTGCCACCATCTGCTGCACGCGACCGGCGAGCAAGTCGTGCTGCTGCTCTTCGCGCAGCCCGCGTTCCACAGAGCGGCCCACCTGACCGAAGTCAGAAACGGCCTGTCCGAGCTGACGCAGTCCAGCACCGTGGAACAGCTTGCCAGCGGTCATCCCGACGGCGAACTTCGCGAGCGCTGCCGCGTCTTTGCCCTGGAACTGCTTGGCGTAGTCGGTCAGCAGACGCTTGCCGACGAGCTGCAACAACACGTTGTTGTCGCCTTCGAACGTGACGTAGATATCGAGGTCAGCGCGGAGCCCGACCAGACGGTTCTCGAACATGAACCCGGCGCCGCCGCAGGCCTCGCGGGCCTCCTGCAACGTGTCCAGCGCGTGCCAGGTCGACAGCGGTTTGAGGGCCGCGGCAAGAGTTTCGAGGTCTTCCCGGTCGGCGGGAGTGTCGATGCGTCCGGAGAAGACACCGTCAAACTTCTGCAGGAACTCATCGTGCGCAAAAATCTGAGCGTACGTCGTAGCCAGACGCGGCAACAGCCGACGCTGGTGCTTGCCGTAGTCGAGCAGCACGACCTCTTCGCCGTTAGCTCCATCGAACTGGCGACGCTGGCTCGCGTAGGTGATCGCGATGTTCAAGCCGAGAGCAGATGCCCAGCAGGCAGCGCCATCAAGCGAAACGCGCCCCTGAACGAGGGTGCCGAGCATCGTAAAGAAGCGGCGACCGGGGCTGTCGATCTCGCTGGAGTATGTGCCATCAACCGCGACATCGCCGTAGCGGTTGAGCAGATTGGTGCGCGGAATGCGCACGTGATCAAACGACAGCCGGCCATTGTCGATGCCGTTGAGTCCGCCCTTGAGCCCGTCGTCTTCCCGGCCGATGCCTGGCAGGTCAACACCATCGTCACCGCGCAACGGCACGTAGAAGCAGTGCACGCCGTGGCTGACACCGTTGGTGATCAGCTGCGCGAACACCGTGGCTGCGACGCCGTGCAGCGCCGCGTTTCCGAGGTACTCCTTGGTCGCGCCACGGAACGGAGTGTTGATCACAAACTCTTCAGTGTCTGGGTCGTAGGTCGCGGTCGTGCCAGCGGAGGCAACGTCAGATCCATGCCCGATCTCTGTCATGGCGAACGCGCCGGGAATCGAAAGATCCATCACCCCTGGCAGCCACTTTTCGTGGTGCTCCTGGGTGCCGAGCTGCAGAATCGCCGACCCGAAGAGCCCCCACTGCACCCCCGACTTGATCTGCAAGCTGGGGTCAGCGACCACGAGCTCTTCAAAGCCTGCGATGTTGGCGCCGTTGTTCTCTTCCCCGCCGAGCGACTTCGGGAAAGCGCGGTGCACTGCCTTGTTCTCGACCAGCAAGTGGAGCTGGTTCAGCACGCGCTCGCGATGCTCGTCTTTACCCAGCGAGTCGTCGCGCCAGAACGCGGAGTCTTTGATCATCTCGCGCGCTGTGCGGCGAATGTCACCCCAGGTGCCCATCAGGGCATCGTTTACGCGGGCAACATCGATCTGCGGCGTAGCTACACTCTCGCGCGCTTCATCGGATGTCGTCGAAGGACGGACAGCAGCGTCGACCATGAGATTCCTCCAGGGGAGTCGGGATGCCTCCATGGTAGGTCTGCGACAAACCTGCAAGAACTCCGCTGTGGGCATCCTCTAATTAGAGGCCGGGGCGTCGCTATCCCGGGTTGTCGCCTCACGACAGGAGAGGCCTTCGACGTCGGTGCACAGAGGCCCCGGTAGCTACGCCGAGGCGATGACAGCGAGCACGCCATCGCCGTAGGCCTGCCGCTTCTTTGCACCGATGCCGGTGATGCCGTCGAGGTCGGAGAGCGAAGCCGGACGATGCTCCGCGAGGGCACGAAGAGTGGCATCTCCGAAGACGATGTACGCAGGAACCCCCTGCTCGCGTGCCGTCTCGGCGCGCCACGCCCGCAACGCTTCAAACAGACTGCGGTCTCCCGCATCCAGCGCATCGGCGGCGCTCGCTTTCCGCGCCCGAGGAGTGGACGACGCACGCCCGATTGTGTCTTTGCGCAACGGCACGGCAGTTTCTCCCCTGAGCACACCAGCCGCCTGCTCTCCCGGAGCAAGCGTGCCGTAGTCGCCCTGCGCCACCAGGATGCCGCGAGCCAACAACTGCCGCACAACGCTGCGCCAATCCTGATCAGAGAGATCGTTGCCGATGCCATATGTGGCGAGCTTTTCGTGACCCTGTTGACGCATCCGTTCCGTCGATGCGCCCCGCAAGATGTCGATGAGGTGGCCTGCTCCAAACGACTGGTTGCGCTCACGCTTCAGGCGCACAATCGTAGACAACAACTTCTGCGCTGGCACGAGCCCATCAAACGTTTCGGTGTCGTTGAGGCAGGTGTCGCAATTGCCGCAGGGTTTTGATGCCTGCCCGAAGTAGCCCAACAGATTCTGCCTGCGACACTCCACCGTCTCGCAGAGAGCAAGCATCGCATCGAGGTGCTGCCCCAGACGCATCTTGAACGTGCGGTCGCCGGGACTCTGGTCAATCAGTCGACGTTGCTGCACCACGTCGCCGAGCCCGTAGGCCATCCACGCCACGGCCGGTTCACCGTCACGACCCGCACGACCCGTCTCTTGGTAGTACCCCTCGACCGACTTTGGCAGGTCGATGTGCGCCACAAAGCGCACGTCTGGCTTGTCGATTCCCATTCCGAAGGCGATGGTCGCGACCATCACCACACCGTCTTCCCGCAGGAAGCGCGACTGGTTGGCCGCTCGCACTTCGGCCGGAAGACCCGCATGGTACGGGAGCGCATCGATCCCCTGCGCCGCCAGATATGTCGCCGTCTGCTCAACGGATTTGCGGCTGAGCGCGTAGACGATGCCCGCCGGCTGTGCACCGTCATCGGCCACCGGCGTCTGAGACGTGATGAAGGAGACGAGCTGCTTGCGCGGGTCGACCTTCGGAACGATCCGGTACTGGATGTTCGGCCGATCAAAGCTGGCCACAAAGTGCTTAGCCGTGTTGAGCTGCAGACGTTCTGTGATCTCTTTGTGCGTCGCTGCCGTGGCCGTCGCCGTGAGCGCCATGCGCGGAACACCAGGGAATCGCTCGCCCAGGTCACCCAACGCGAGGTAGTCGGGACGAAAATCATGACCCCACTGCGACACACAGTGCGCTTCGTCGATCGCGATCACACTGAGTGTGCCGCGCTGAAGAAGCGCTGTTGTCTGCGCATTGGACAGCCGCTCTGGGGCGACATAGATCAGGTCAAGCTCGCCAGCCACATAAGCGCGCTCAACCTCCCGCCGCTCATCGATCGCCTGCGTGGAGTTGAGGTATGCCGCCTTCACACCGTTCGCCCGCAACGCATCAACCTGGTCGTGCATCAGCGCGATGAGAGGACTAACCACGAGGCCTGTGCCCTCACGCACAAGCGCTGGCACTTGGTAGGTGATGCTCTTACCGCCACCCGTCGGCATCAGCACGACAGCATCGCCGCCCGAAATCATCTGCTCGACAATGTCGGCCTGGTCGCCGCGAAACTCGTCGTAACCGAAAACCGTGTGCAGTGCTTCTTGTGCCGACGGATAGCGAGGTGGCGCGGCGCGGCGTTGCGCTGCATTGACGGGAGTGACCGGACCCTGTCCCCAGTCGAGGGGCGGTTCGAAGCCTGCGCCCTGCGGTTCCCAGTCCATCGGCTCCGGCGGTTCCGACGGCTCCCAGCCATCGTCATACGGCTCGTCTCGGTACCCTTCGACAGGCTCAGGGACCGAGGAGGCGTCAGGGGCCCAAGAAGCGTCAGGGGCCCAAGAAGCGTCAGGGACCGAGGAGGCGTCTCGGGGAGGCTGCGGCATCCCCCCAGCGTAGCCATCCCCGCCGACGTGGAGACAAAACCCAGACCATCTGCCCTACACACGGCGCGGCGCGCGGCACCGCGCCGCCACCACACACTTTGGTCTGCGTTTTCACCGGCCCTGCACCTTCTCAGCGAGCGTAGGTTTATACACACACCCAGGAGGAGAATCCGATGGCTGACATCACCGTCGTGCGCGACGACGAGGCATCGCGCTACGAGATCATGGCAGACGGCGTGCCCGCCGGCTTCGCCACATTCGATGTGCGTCCAGGGTCGATCCGCTTCCTGCACACGGAAGTCGATTCGGAGTTTCAAGGTCAGGGAATCGCGGGAAAACTGGCTTCGTCGGCTCTGACGGATGCCGCCGAGCGCGGGGAGACGATCCTTCCGCTCTGCCCGTACATCGCCAAGTACCTCGAAACACATGAGATCCCTGGCGCGGAGATTCGCTGGCCAGAGGCGCCAGCGTCCACGGCCTGACCCTCAGTTAGTCGCCAGTAAGCTGAAGGTGTGGCCCGAACCTCTGTCCTATCGACGCGCGTTCTGCTTGTCTGCGCGGCGATCGGGGTCGCGACCGGAATCTTTGGCGGTATCGCTGGCTGGCTGACTCCGCTGCTCCTCGCAAGTCCGCTGATGTTCCTCTACGGACTCCTGCTCGGCTCGCACGTGCTGCCTGGCATCATCGCGCAAGAGGTGCTGCGCTTGCCGCTTGTGGCCCTGGTCACACACCTGTTCGCCGCTCTGATTGCCAGCGCATTCAACCCGGCATGGTCGTTGCGATTCATCGGCACGGCACTCCTGTTCGGACTCATCCAAGAAGGCATCGCCGCCCTCACCCGCTACCGCTCGTGGGGCCCCTGGCGGTTCTTTATTTCTGCCGTCGTGATCGGCTTCTTCGTCGCCATCGTGGTGTTCTTCGCCGCCCATCTGGCCGTCATGCCGCTCTGGGCACAGATCATGTACCTGACCATCTCCGTGCTCGGGCCCGTCGTTTGGACAGCGATCGGCCTCGCCATTGGCTCGTCTCTGCGCAAGGCCGGAGTCGCGCCGCGATAACTACCGAGGCGCAACGCCCTCAATGGCGGTTCAAGTAAGGCTCGACTAAGTTGTAAGGGTACGATCCACCGACCCGGGACTCCGCCGTGCGCACATCCGCGCCCCTGCTTCGCGTGCGTGAGCTCTCTCTCACCCACGCAGATGCGGCGAACCCCTCGCCCCGCAATGTCACTTTCGACATCGACGCGGGAGAAGTGGTGTTGCTCCTCGGACCTTCCGGCTCCGGAAAGTCGACGCTCACGCTGGCGCTCAACGGCCTCATTCCGCATGCTTTGCCCGCCAGCATGGTCGGCACTGTCGAGGCCGGGGGGATCGACACCGCCTCCGCACACACGGCGACGTTGAGCACCCGTGTTGCGATGGTCTTTCAAGACCCTGACGCGCAGATCGTCACCGGCAGCGCCTACGACGAGGTCGCGTTCGGACCGGAAAACTTGATGCTCCCGCTCGATGAGGTGCAGCGCAGAGTTGAAGAGGCGCTGCGCAGGGTAGGCCTGTGGGAGCGCCGAGACGAAAACCCCGACCACCTTTCCGGCGGCGGACGCCAGCGCCTCGCCATCGCCTGCGCGTTGGCGATGGGCTCGCCGTTGATTGTGCTGGATGAGCCGACAGCCAACCTCGACCCGCAGGGCATCGACGACGTGTACGCCGCGCTTGCAGATGTGGTCTCGGCGGGCGATCGAGCGATCCTGTTGGTCGAGCACAATCTTGACGCAGCGATGGACTTCGTCACGCGCACGATCGTGCTCGATGGGGAAGGAAGCGTCGTCTTCGATGGACCCGCCGCTGAGATCATCCGCGCGCATGCCGAAGAATTGGTCGAGATGGGAGTGTGGCTACCAGCGGCCACCCTGACATCTCTCCGGTTGCAGGCTCAGGGCCTGACGCTTGACCCACTGCCACTTTCGCCGCAGGAGCTTGCGGCCGCGCTCACCGACGCCGAAGGTCTCGTTCCGCCCACAGGAAAAGCACCCCAACGATTGCGCGTCGCGGGAGCAGCCGATGCCGGGCCCCCCATCATCCGTGCTCGCGGACTGACTGTACGCCGGCGCCGAACCGAGATCTTGCACAACATCGACCTCGATCTGGAGGCGGGGAGCATCACCGCGATCATCGGGGCGAACGGGGCAGGTAAGACCACTCTGATCCAGGCGCTCGCTGGCGTCGTTCCGCCACCGCGCGGCCAGGTCACCGTCGACGACATTGATCCCGGAACGGCTTCGCCTCGCGACCTCGCCGCCCGCATCGGATTCGTGTTCCAGAACCCGGAGCATCAGTTCATCGCACACACGGTGTTCGACGAACTCGCCCACGGTTTGCGGCTACGCCATGTGGCAGACGACGAGATCTCGACGCGCGTCGGCGAGATGCTCTCCCGGTTCGGGTTGGAGCACAAAGCGCACGTGCACCCCTTCCTCCTCTCCGGTGGAGAGAAGCGACGCTTGTCTGTGGGCACCGCGTTGATCACCCGACCTCGCGTTCTTGCCCTCGACGAGCCCACGTTCGGGCAGGACCGAGCCAGGGCTGCAGAGCTTCTCGACCTCCTGCACAGCCTGCGCGATGAGGGCACGACGATCGTCATCGTCACGCACGATCTGCAACTCGTGGCGGAGCACACGACCCACGTCGTACTCGTCGCCGATGGAGAAGTGCGAGCCGCTGGCCGCACCGCCGATCTGTTCCGCGACGACCAGTTGTTCGCCAAGGCGGGACTCCGCCTACCTGCACTGCAGCGCGTGCTGGCTTCGGCTGGCCTCGAGGTGGCGATGTGACTGCCGCTGTGATCGATCCTTACGCGCGGGTCGCGGCCAGCGCGCGCTGGCAGTTCTTATACGGGCTGAACCCGCTCGCAAAAGTTATCGGCTTCGCCCCCGCGATGGTGTTGCTCGTCTTCGTGCGCGACCTGGCCACCCCCATCGCCTTTCTCCTGCTCTCCTACGTCATCATCCTGATCGGAGCGCGGCTGACTTGGCGGCTCCTCGCGCTTTTATTCGTCGCACTCCCGGTCGGCATGGTGCTCATCGGCGGCGGGTTTTCGCTGTGGGTCGATGCTGCCCTGGTCGATGACACTGCTCCTGTGCTCCAGATCGGTGGCTGGACGCTCTACAGCGGAGCGCTGCTGATTGGATTCGCTACCGCGCTGCGCCTCGGATCCATCGTCGCCCTCGCACTCATCGGCGGCCTCACCACCAGCGGTCCAGACCTCGTGCGCGCCAGCGTGCAGCAACTTCGGGTGCCGTATCGCATCGGCTACACGGCGCTTGCGGCGTTTCGCTTTGTGCCGCGGTTCGGGCAAGAGCTCGCCGTTATCCGGGCAGCGCACCGCGTACGTGGATATCACGGAGGGCGCGGCCCCTTCGCGCGGATCGCCCGCGGTTGGGGGTACATCGTGCCGCTCCTGGCCGGCGCAATCCGTCACGCCGAACGCGTCGCACTCGCGATGGACTCCCGTGCCTTCGGTGCACATTCAGAACGCACAGAGCGACACCTTGTTCCGTTCCGCACACGAGACACCGTTTTCACCATCGCGAGTGTGCTGACATCCATCGCCATCTTTATCGCGTTCTTCCCCTGGCTGCTCTCCTAGAGCGCCGCTTTTGCGACCACATCAGCTAATTTCGCAGGTTCTCCGCGGGGCGGAGGCGCGCCGCTCGAATCGACGCCAATCCGCCACCGCCCGCTCCGACAATCATCCCAACGAGGATGGCCAGCGGGAGCAGCACAATATCGAACACGGGTGCCCATCTTTGTGTCACGGTCACGATGAGAATCGCCGCCATGCCGAGAAAGAGCCCTGCGACGCCTCCCACCACACCGATGTAGGCAGACTCGAGAGTGATGAGCGCGCCGATCTGTCGGTCGCGAGCACCGAGTGCTTTGCGCATACCGATCTCTCCTCGACGCGCGTTCACCGCCAAAAGGGTGGCGTTCATCAGTGCAGCGATGGCGACAATCAGAGCAAGTAGCGTGAACGCCATGAGAGTCGCCTGCACTCCCTGTTCCACCTGCCCTCTCAGCTGAGCAGAATCGGTCGGCGCTGCAACGGCAATCTGCTCGGGTTGAAACGGATTCAACGCAGCTGGTAGTTGCTTGGCGACTTGCTGCGCGGCCCCGGCAGAAGTGATCGCCAGCATCGCCACCTCGGTGGGGCCGGCCGTTTCGAGGTCTTCTGGAGGCCCGATCACGACCTCACCTCGCAGGAGCGGAAGCCGTGACGATTCGGTGATGACGCCCGCGACCACGTACGAGATGCCATCGACCATGATCGTCGGCGCGCCTTCGATGCTGCTGAGCTCCAGATCTTTCGCCAGGAGGTCGCCGATGTACGCCTCTCCCGTCTGAAGCCCTCCTTCGTGCCACGCTGCCTCATCAACAGTGAGACGGGCCGCCGCCACGATGTCTCCGACAACAATGTGGGGCCGGATCTGTCGCGCCTCGGCGAAAGTCGATGTGGTGCTGACATCGAGGTTGATGACAACAGCTGCCGCTTCTACGCCACTCAGCTGTTCGACTTTTTCTGGGATCTCTTCGATCGGGAGCGACCGATCGACTCCCGTCGACCAGTTCGCAGAGACCTCACGGTTCAAGTGCGCGTCAAAAGTAGCGGACACCTGAGCGCTGGCAGATGTCGAAAGGCCGAGGGTGGTGATCGTGAGTGCCACCGCGATGGTGACAGCCACCCCCTGCCCCAGCGTCTGAAATCTTCGCGACAGTACCGACGCCCAGGCGTCGCGCAGCATGTCGGGGAGTCGAATGCGCCCCGCCTTGCGCGACGGTTGAACAAGCGATTCGATAGGGGAGTCCAAGTGCGTCGCGTCTGCCGAAAAGCCCGCCTGCGGCACATCCGAGACGAGTTTGCCGTCTTCGATCTGGATCACTCGGCGGGCACGAGCAGCCACCTCGGCAGAGTGCGTCACGACGATCACCGTCGCGCCCTCGCGATTGATCCGCTGCAACTCATCTAGAACCCGCGTCGCGTTGGCGGAGTCGAGATTGCCGGTCGGTTCATCCGCGAGGATCAGCTTGGCGTCGGCGGCGATCGCTCTGGCAATTGCGATGCGCTGCTGTTGGCCGCCAGACAGTGTCGAGGTGCTCTGAAATGCGCGCCCGCTGAGACCGACCGAGTCGATCGCGCGCAGCGCCTTCTCCCTGCGCTCGGCGCGTGGAATGCCTCGGTAGAGCAGGTTCAACTCGACGCTGTCGATGGCCGGTCTGGCATCGAGCAAGTGGAAGGCTTGAAACACGAAGCCAATCTTGCGGGCGCGCACGCTCGCGGAACGACCTCCATCGCCCGCTCGCGCCTCTTCGCCATCAAGGGAGTACGTCCCGGCCGTTGCGTCGTCGAGAAGTCCGAGCACGTTCATCAGCGTGGTTTTACCCCCGCCGGAGGGCCCGACGATGGCAACGAACTCCCCCTGAGCGATGTCGAGGTCAATACCGCGTAGCGCTTCAACCTCGGGGCGACCTGCTGAAGAGTAAGTTCGACGAACATCTCGCAGCTGGATAAGAGCCACGTCAACCAACCCGAACCTGGTCGCCGGGCTCCAGGGCACCTGGATTCGCGGGCTCCACAGCAACCTCACCCTGCAGAGTGCCTAGAACGGTCACCGGCACTTCAACAAACGTGCCGTCGGGCGCTTGCTTCGTCACGACGTTCTGGTCGGGCCCCCGATCCGACACGGCAAGCACGGGAACGATCAGAGCATCCTGCGCAATCACTTCCTTCACCACCGTCACGCGCGCACGGCCGCTCTTCACGGTCAAGGCCGCTGTGGGCGTGACCGTGAAGGTCACCTCTGACGCTCCATCAGCGCCATCGGAAGTTGATTGCCCATCGCCATCTTGTGAGTCCGAAGAACCCGCGGCGTCCGTGGCGTCTGTGGAGCGAATATCGCCCACCGTCCCCTCCACAGCGACGCCTTCAATGGCGATGGTGGCGGTATCTCCAGCTTCCACTCCGCCAAGAGCAGTGACGGGCACGGTGATGGCGATGACGATGTCAGCCGATCCAAGAATGAAATCGGCTTGCTCTCCCCCGGCCACACGTTGCCCGATCTGCACCCCTTGGATGACTTGCGCCGACTTTGCAGGAATCGCTACGAGCTCAGGGACAGGCACGTAGACCTCTTGCGCTGGGGCTTGCGCTTCGGTGCCCTTCGACTCTTCCCGCTCGGCAACGTTCGCATCTTCTGCGCTCGCCGAGTCCCGAGTAGGCGGAACATAGCCACTATCGTCGTACCACCGCTTGACGGCCGCCGCCGTTTCCTTACCGAAGAGCCCATCGGCCGTCACCCCGTACGAACGCGCCGCCAACGCATTCTGGAGCGCTTCGACGTCCGGCCCACGATCGCCCACGCCCATGTCACGGTAGAACGAGAAGGCAGACAACACGCCAAACAAAGGTCGCCCATTGACTTCGGTGAGCACCTGGCCGGAGGAGGCAGTCTCCCCCGCTTTCAACGGGCGTCCTGTGACGACGGAGAGCGAAGCGCCCTCCGCCGCCAAAACCGACACCAGAGTTTGAGTGAGAGGACCCGCTTGCCCTGTGAAGCTCACCTCGCCAGCCAACGTTCCTTGAGTCACCTCGGCAACGACGGGCCCAGCTGCAGGAGCTTTCGCATCCGCTTCCCGCTGGGCCGAAGACTGGAACTGGGTGGCGAACCAGAACCCCGCGAGAATAATCGCCACCGTCAAAGCCACAGCAACCATCACGACCCAACGAGATCGTTTGGACTTTTCTGGCGTGCTCACTTCAGTCATAGATCTCTCGTTGTTCTTCAAACATCTGAATCGCCCACGCGCACTAGTTCGCGGCGAGCAACCCGGCTACGGCGCTTTGGGTGAGTTCTCGGCCACGACGGTCAGCAACTCTGCTTTTCGCTCGATAGCTTCCGCACGAATACGGTCGAGCTCATCGCGATTTTCGTCAACCAACTTTTTCTGCTCATCCCAGTTCTTCTCATACATCAGAGCACTCAACCCACTGGATTCACGGCACTGCGCATCTGCAACAGCAACAGCAACCTCCTCCGCCGACACCTTCCCGCCAACCAGCGCCCAATTGTCACTCACAGATTGCGGTGGCATCTCCGTCCACGGATCTCGTGGCAAGGTGAAATCCACTTGCGGCTCCAAACACGCACGCCAATCCGCGGTCGCGCTCACAACTTCATCATCAAGCTTCACAACCTCATCCGCCTGTGCAGAAAGCTCAGCTAAATAATTCACCCCATCAAAATTGGAGGAAAAATCCGGGTCCTCAGCTCGGGCACTATCGCTACACTTGTCAAATTCCGTCTCCAGCTCGGCATTAGGAAAATATGTATCAGCAGTGGCCCTGAAATCCGCCCACAGTGTCGCGCTTTCTTCGTGTGCAGGTGGAGCGAATCGATACCCATATTTATTAGCCAAATCCAGCGTGAACAGCCGGGTTCCGAACCGATTGAAGTCCTCAGGTTCCGAGAACTCAGTGTCCTGCCATGGAACGGGCCACTGATAACCCTTCGACGTAAGACAATCCGCGATCAGCAGCTGCTCCGCATAGTTGTCGAGTTGAGGCGAGTACACGAAGAACTCGTCGAGCGGCATCGCCCACATTGCTTGATTCTTAGTCGTCGCATTCTCGTCGGTCTTCGCTGCGGCGCAACCGACAACGCTCACAGCAACGATCAGTGCAAGGGCAACTGACCTGTAGGAGCGAGTCCCGTTGAGGTTCATCGCAGGCATGGGAGACACTCGTCCTCTGATTAGATTGTCGACACTGATCGGCTCGTAGCCGAATCTGATCCTCGACAGAGGCTGTATCCAAGTCAAGCCAGCCGCACCGTCTGGCCGCATCACATCCCAGTCTGACCAGAATGCTGCTGGCAGACCGGAGGTGTCCGCGCACAAAAAACGGCCACCCCTGAGGATGGCCGTTCTTTGCTATTTACGCCTCAACGCGACAGCCTTAATGCGCTATCAAACGTCAAAGTAAATAGGCTGCGGTTGTCACCAACCGCCGTTGTACATCCCGGGGTACGTCGTCGACATCTTTGGGTAGCTGTTGAAGTATCCGAGGTGCGTTACATCGCCGCAGTTTCCGGAGTTGTTCGCTCCGTGCCCATGCGTCCATCCGCCAGCGCCTACGCCGACGCCTGGGTTCAGGCCGCCGCCAACGCCGACACCAAGGCCGCCATCAACACCAACGCCGCCACCGAGGCCACCATCGACGCCGACGCCACCATCGACGCCAGCTCCGGCACCACCGTCAACGCCAACTCCGACGCCACCGTCAACGCCAACTCCGACGCCACCATCTACACCGACGCCCCCGTCGACACCAACACCGACACCGACTCCAACGCCGCCGTCAACGCCGCCATCGACACCAACACCGACACCAACGCCGCCATCGACACCAACGCCACCATCAACGTCGCCGTAGCCGCCATCGGCGTCTGCGCCGCCAACGCCCGCGCCAGCGCAGTGACTGGGGCAATCGCCCTTCTCGGCTGCAGAGGCTGGGGCGGCGAAGCCGACCACTGCTCCTGCAGACAGTGCAATTGCCGCGAGTACGGCCGCTGCCTTTTTCCGCGATAGTCCTTCGTATTTCATTTCTTTAGACATATTCACCCTCCGAGGCGTTTCTTGCATGAAAACGTTCACCTGAATTACGCGAGAACGTCTCCACAATTCTGAGGGCGACTCGGCTCAGCGTCAACGATCCTCGAGCCTGGACAGGGAATTCATGCCGGTTGCATTAGAATATTGCAACAAACAAAGGTCCAATTCGGAGTTGACAATAGTTACACAGCAATGCGCTCAAACTTATGCAGAATCTGGCGCGGTTATTAGTCAAACGAATGGAGGCCCCGAGTTTAACACCCGGGGCCTCCATTGGTTTATAGCGTTAGCGCTTGCCAGCGATCTGCCTTCCGACGATCTCGCGCATGATCTCGTTCGTTCCGCCGTAGATGCGGTGCACGCGGGCGTCGAGGAACGCACGGGCGATCGGGTACTCGGTGATGTACCCGTAGCCGCCGTGCAGCTGCACGCCAGTGTCGAGCACTTCCCACTCACGCTCCGTGGCCCAGAACTTGACCTTCGCAGCCTCCTCTGCCGAAAGGTTGCCGTCCTTGTAGGCCAGCAGCGCCCGGTCGATGTATGCCCAAAGCGCATCGACGGTGGTTGCCATGTCGGCGATCTTGAAGCGAGTGTTCTGGAAGTCGATAATGCGCTGGCCAAAAGCCTCGCGGTCCTTCGTGTAGGCGACGGTCCAGTTGAGCGCAGCCTGCGCTGCAGCCGCACCGGCGACACCGATCGACAAACGCTCAAGCGGCAGGTTCATCATCAATTGGATGAACCCCATCCCCTCTTTGCCACCGATGAGATTTTCGTCGGGGACGAAGACATCGGTAAACGAGAGCTCGGCAGTGTCGTGACCCTGGAAGCCCATCTTGTGCAGCTTCTTGCCGTGATCGAATCCTTCCATGCCATTCTCAATCAGCACGAGGCTAAATGCGTCTGGGCGATTGCCCTCACCGGTCTTGACGAAGGTGACAACGAGGTCTGCCGTTGCGCCAGACGAGATGAACGTCTTTGCGCCGTTGACGATGTAGCCACCATCGACCTTCTTCGCCGTGGTCTTGATGCCGCGCAGGTCACTACCCGCACCCGGCTCTGTCATGGCGAGCGCGCCGATGACCTCACCCGTAGCCATCCGGGGCAGCCACTTCTCTTTCTGCTCCTGCGTACCCATGTGCACGAGGTAAGGCACAGCCAGGTCGTCTTGAATGCCGAAGGCGCCGGCGAGCGAGCCTGCGCCCGCGAGAATGATCTCTTCGTTCACGACCGCGCGGAAACGGTAGTCCTGGAGCATTCCTGCACCACCGAACTCCTCCGGCACAGACAGCCCGATGATCCCGGCCTCACCGGCGGCGAGCATCGTGGCCCGATCAACCTCTCCATCGGCGTCCCACTTCTCAATCGCCTCGTTGGTTACCTGGCGCTTGACGAAGTCTTTAACCAGGTCGCGGAAAGCCTCGTGATCCTCGTCGTAGATGTCGCGTTCCATGCCGTCCTCCTGAACGTTTCGTGCATCGTTGCTCCGGAGATTCTACGTCGCAGAGCGCACTCAAGACAGGAGATTGTGAGAATGCGTCCCATATGTCGTGACACTGGGTACCGCGATTGTTGAATGCCGCAGATCACACTTCCACACGCACTCAGGGCAAATAGTCCGGGGCCGCCGGGAGTCCGAAGAACTCTTCTAGCGTTCGGAATCCGCCATCGTGATAGGCGGTTGCGAGGTCGACACCGATGTAGCGGAGATGCCATGGCTCCGGCGCGTAGCCCGTGATGGGCGTACCGACGTCTTCGTAGCGCACGATGAATCCGTACTGCCAGGCGTTCGCCGCGACCCAGTCACTCTGCGCCGTGCCACCGAATCCGTCGAGACCGCCGCACCCCGATCCGCAGGCAACCACATCGAGGGCGAGCCCGGTCTGATGCTCGCTGTGGCCTGGCCTGGCCGAACCGGCGTCTGCCGCCGCCTGCCCCTGCGCACGCACATGAGAGTCGTAGGTCGTGACCTGCAGACCATAAGAGCGATAGCCGTTGTTGGCACCCACCTGGCCGACACCGGCGGCGGCAGCGGCGTCGGCCATCTGCCCAGCCGCGTTGGCGACATCAGCACGCACCTGCCCAGAAAGCGTCGTCACCTGCAGTGGCACAGCGGCCAGATCTGTCGGCTCATACTCCGGCGGGTCCAGCGGCAGAGACTTATTCACGACCACCCACACACGCGCAGGGTCACTGAGCGAGATACAGGGAGCATTGCCCATCACCACAGACTCACGGAACGCCGCTCCTCCACCGAAAGCTGCCACGGTGGCAGTGTCATCACCGCTGGCGATCGCCTCGACCACTGCGGGCTCGGCACACGGGTCGACGGCCGTAGTCTCGGTTACCTGCACCGGGGGGACCTGTAAGACGGCCACCGGAACCGGCATCGGCTCCTCGCTGGGCGAAGGCACCGGGGCGGACGCAACCGAAAGCAGAACTCCGATCGCCGTGATCGCGATGCCCAAGGGGAGCGCAGGCCCTCGCAGTGGGGAGCGCGGTGCCGCGTGCTGAGCGTGCGGCAAGAAGGGCATTAGTCCATTCTCTCCCGGTCACTCAGATGTCACCACCTTCTCCACAGAAGAAGCGCATCCGACCGGGCGACGCTGACTACGCTTGCGGCATGAGCCTTCTGCCGAAACCTCGTCCAGGGTGGCGCGCGATGAGCGACGAAGAAAAGAACCACACATGGGACCGGTTTTACGAGAAGTTTGACTTCCGCGCCTCGCCCTACGCCTCGGATTGGCCTTCGATTATTGAGCCGACTCCGTCTGTGACCTTCGACCTGTCCGCACCCTCCATAGGACCAGACCTGCCCCTTGCGTTCGCCGCGCTCAACGCCGAGGCACTGCGGTGCTTCGTTTGGGCGCTCCCTGAAATCTCAGAGCTGTCAGCCCTTGATTGGCAGCATACGGCGTGGTGGTTTAACCCAAGACTCGATGACGCACCCACACAGTGGGATGATTTGGAACGCTCGCAACCGACAGTGTTTCCTGACGGTGACTACTTCGCTTTCCTCAACACCGATATGTCCGAGGGGACGTTCGGTCACCCCTGGGAACAGACACTCTGCGTGATGGGCGACCGCCTCATTGACACCCTGGGAAAGTCGCTGGCGCTGTGGCTTCCCGTGCTCCGCGTAAACGGCAAACCTGCAACCGATGACGACCGCGACAGTTAGAAACTAAATTCGAACCACCGCTTGCATGCTTGTGGTTGATATGTTCGAATAAGGGAATGCGTTGGCAAGGACAGAAACTCGGGGAGGCGGATACCGCCGCGCTGCCAGGCCTCGAAGATCGTTCGAGCGTTCTACGGTCAGTGACCACGCCCGAGTTCGCGGGCATGACCTTTCATGAGGTGCTGTCGAAGTCTGCGCTGAACCATGTCCCCGGCGCCTCCCGCATGCCGTTCGCCTGGACGATCAACCCCTACCGAGGGTGCAGCCATGCGTGTGTTTACTGTTTCGCGCGCGGAACACACGAGTATCTCGACCTCGACGGCGGGGCCGATTTCGACTCGCAGATCGTGGTCAAGACCAACATCGTCGAGGTGCTCGAACGAGAACTGCGCAAAGGGAGCTGGCAGCACGAGACCGTCGCGCTTGGTACCAACACCGACCCGTATCAACGGGCCGAGGGTCGCTACAAACTCATGCCAGGCATCATCGAAACCCTGGCAACATCGGGTACTCCCATCTCGATCCTCACCAAAGGAACGTTGATCCGGCGTGACATTCCGTTGCTCGTGAAGGCGGCACAGCGCGTGCCGATCGACGTGCAGATGTCGATCGCAATGTACGACGACGACCTGCAGAAGGCGATCGAGCCAGGCACTCCCACCACTCAAGCCAGGCTCGACACGGTGCGCGCGCTTGCTGACGCCGGATTTCCTGTGACTGTCTTTCTGATGCCGATCATGCCGCACATGACTGATTCGATTGCCGCAATCGATCACGGCCTCCTGCGGATCAAAGAAGCGGGAGCTCGCAGTGTCATCTACGGGGCACTGCACCTGCGGCCCGGCGTAAAGCCGTGGTTCTTCGACTGGCTCGGCGCACATCGACCCGATCTAGTCTCCTCCTATCGCGGCCTCTATCCCGGCGCTTCCGCAGAGGCGCCGAAGGGGTACAGACAGTGGCTTGCCAAACGCGCCCGTCCGCTGATCCGCACGCACGGACTCGACGGACGCCATGAAGACGACTACACCCGGCGCGCATCCCGCAGCGGTCAGGGCCATGTGCAGCTACCTGGTCCGGCATTCGCCCCGTCGCCTACACCCGCAATGCCCGCGACGCCGCAGCCGATGTTGTTCTAAGGCTTTCCCGCGGCCGCGTAGGCTCGGGACCATGGCGATCGGTTCAACAATTCACACATTCGAGGTGCAGCTTGCTGACACCGATCGCGGCGTCTACGACGACTATTCACTGCGGGTAGCGCGGCATCCATCGGAAACTGATGCATACATGCTCACCCGAGTTCTCGCCTACGGGTTGGAGTTCACCGAAGGTATCGCGTTCGGCGGCAGCGTCTCGTCGACCGAGGAGCCAGCGGTGCTCGCGCGCGACCTCACCGGCTTGATCACTGCGTGGATCGAGATCGGAGCCCCCGATGCCGAACGACTTCACTACGGCAGCCGGTTGGCAGAACGCACCGCTGTCTATACCCATCGTGATCCGGCCAAGGTGATGGCGCCGTGGGCAGATAAGCGCATCCACCGGCGCGAAGACATCCAGGTCTACAGCTTCGACCCAGGCTTCATCGACTCTTCGTCCGCCCTGATCGAACGCCGCAACACCATGACCCTCACCGTGACCGAGCAAGTGCTCTACCTCGACCTAAATGGCACAAGCCTGTCCTCCCCCATCCTCCTCCACCCCCTCCCCTAACACACACCCCCTCCCCTAACTCCCCCCACACTCCCGCCGAGTGCACGGCTTCTTGCCGAGTGCACGACGTGTTCACGCGAATACCCCGTGCGCTCGGGCGCAAGCCGTGCACTCGCCGAAGTGGGAGGGGACGGGGGGACTGGGGACGGGAAAGGCCCCCGGCCGCGAAGCGGAGCGGGGGCCTTTCGAGGCGGATTAGGCCGTGAGGTCTGCGGCGGTCGGCATGCGACCGGCGATTTCCTCGATGATGTCGTCGTCGAGACGTGCGCTCTCGAACGGCGCGTCGATCTCGGCGCGGTCGAGCAGCTCGGTCATGCGTCGCTGACGCTGACGCGTGATCAGTGTGACGACACGACCTGCACGACCGGCACGACCGGTGCGACCTGAGCGGTGCAGGTAGGTCTTGTATTCGTCTGGAGCATCAGCCTGGACAACCAGATCGATGTCATCGACGTGAATACCGCGCGCCGCGACGTCTGTCGCCACCAGCACGCTGACGCGACCAGAGGTGAGACGCTCGAGGTTGCGCGTGCGCTTGGCCTGGTTGAGGTCACCGTGTAGCGACACCGCGGGGATGCCGGCGTCGTCGAACTGCTCAGCAAGCATGTCGGCGTAGGCACGCGTGCGCGCGAAGACGAGAGTCTTTCCCGCACGGTCAACGAGCGAGGTCAGGATCTCGGCCTTGTCGCGGTGCTCGATCACAAGAACGCGGTGCTCGATCGTGCTGGAGTCCTGATCTTCGCCAGCAACCTCATACACGGCTGGGTCAACGAGGAACTCGTCAACCAGCGCAGCGACCTCACGGTCAAGCGTTGCCGAGAAGAGTAGCTTCTGGCTGCCATCGGCTGTGTGACGCAGAATGCGCTGCACCGGCTCAACGAATCCGAGCTCGCACATGTGGTCGGCCTCGTCGAGCACCGCGATGCGGCAATCGGAGAGGTCGAGCTTGCCCTGATTGATGAGGTCTTCGACGCGACCGGGGGTACCGATCACGATGTCGACGCCCTTCTTCAGCGCACCCACCTGGCGACCCTGCGGCACACCACCGTAAATCTGCGTGGTGAACAGACCGACGCTGCGGGCGATCGGCTGGATCGTGCGGTCGATCTGCAGTGCGAGCTCACGGGTCGGAGCGAGGATGATCGCACGCGGCGACCGCCCGAACTCGCGGCGCTTGCCAGCCTGCGACTGCAGCACGCGCTCGACGAGCGGAGCACCGAAGGCGATGGTCTTGCCGGAACCAGTGCGACCACGAGCGAGCACGTCGCGGGCTTCCAGTACAGCAGGGATGCTTGCAGCCTGGATCGGGAACGGTGTGGCCGCGCCCATGCCGACGAGAGTCTCGACGATGTTGGATCCGAGACCGAGGTCACCGAACGTCACGCCATCGACCTCAACAGCCGCGACAGACTTTGCCTCGAGGCGGTCGTGCACGACGTCGTCGCCGGGGCTGAACTTCGCGGCGGCCGGGGCCGGGCGACTGGTGGCGTTCCAGTCATTGCGGCTCGGACGCTCGTTGCGCGCCGGACGCCCACGGGTGTCAGACGTCAGCGGACGGGGGCGCTCGTTGCGGTACGCGCCACCGGTCGACGGACGCGAACGCTCGTCGCGGCCGCCCTCGAACGAACGCTGGGTGCGGTCACGGTCAAATGCGCGACGCGCGCGGTCAGCATCAAACGAGCGCTCGGAGCGCTGGTCCCCTGCGCCACGACGCTGGTCCCCTGCACCACGATGCTGAGTCCCTGCATCGCGACGCTGGGTCCCTGCATCGCGACGCTGGGTCCCTGAGCCTGTCGAAGGGCGCTGTCCACCGCGGTCGTCGCGGTATCCGCCGCCACCGGAAGGACGCTGTCCACGACGGTCGTCGCGTCCTGGGCGTCCACCATCGCGGTGGTCGTTATCCCGGAAGCCCTGGCGCTGGGTTCCTGCGCCACGGTTGTCACGGTACTGGGCCCCTGAGCCTGTCGAAGGGCGCTGCCCACCGCGCTCGTCACGGTAGGTGCCTGGTCCGGTCGGACGCTGTCCACCCCGGTCATCCCGGCCGCGGTACTCGTCCCGACCGCGGTACTCATCCCGGCCGCGGTACTGGGACCCTGAGCTTGTCGAAGGGCGCTGACGGTCTGACCGCTCGTCGCCACGGTGGTGCGGGGCCTCGCGGCGACCGGATTCTGCACGGTTGCGGATGCCACGGGCTTCGTCGCGTCCTGCACGCTCTGACGCATTCCAGCGCTGCTTCGGGGCACGCGCCTCCGCTTCTTCTGGACGGTACCCGCGGTGGCCGGCGCTGCGGCTACCGGGCCGGCGGTCGTATCCGCCTGCTGCGGGGGCGGAGCGGCGGTCGCCAGCATCCGCGCGGCCTCCACGCTCGTCGCGGGCGCCGTCGCGAGACGGGGCGCCGTGGTGACGGTCGTGGAAGGAAGTCTTGTTCGCGCCGTATCGCGGCTCGAAATTGCGAGCGGCGCGACCGCCCTGGGGCTTCTTGCTCTTAGGCATGAGTTTCTGCTTTCGTTCTCGCACGAGAACAGCACTGCGCGCACACGCGCGCACCGTGAGCAACGCTCAGGGGGCCGGTTGGGAGTAGCCGGGGCCATTCATGTGATGGTTCATGTGCGTCGATGGACGCTCACCATCGGCCCCTGGACTCACACTTCACACACATAAAACGTCCGCACCTTGCGGGTGTCCGAAGCCGACCGAACAAGTGTAGCCGACACGCCTGAGAGACTCCCCAACCCCTACGCTAATCACGTGACCTCCGTCTCTCCCACTGGCAACCAAATCACCCTGCAACGCGGCAACGTGACCGCGCAGATCGCCCAGGTGGGCGCGGCATTGCGCGCGCTTCGCATTGGCGGAGTTGACGTGGTCCCGCCGTATCCAGCCGACCAGCCAGCACCGTCATGCTCCGGTGTTGTCCTGGCTCCGTGGCCGAACCGCGTACGCGACGGTGAGTGGAACGACAACGGCACCGCGCGGGCACTGGCTATTTCGGAGCCGGACCTGCACAACGCGATTCACGGTCTGCTGCAGTTCACGGCCTACGAAGTTTCGTCTGCCGAGGCGCAAGCCACGTTGCGCGCGACCGTCGTGCCGCAGCCCGGGTACCCGTATCTGATCGAGACCGCGGTGACCTACACGCTCACGGCCGATGGGGTCGAGGTCACTCACACGCTCACCAACCACTCCGCCACTGCGGCGCCGGTCGCTCTGGGAACACACCCGTTCGTGACCATTGGAGACGTGGACCCGCACGACCTGGTTCTTCGGATTCCCGCTATGACAGCATTCGAGACCGATGAGCGGATGCTTCCTGTGGGCACCCGCCCAGCGGATGCCGCCCTCCGCGAGGGAGTACGACTCGGCGACATCGTGCTCGACACGGGTTTCACCGACCTCGACCGCGCACAAGACGGACGCGTGCGACATTCGCTCACCGCACCAGACGGCCGATGCGTCACGCTGTGGCAGGGCGAAGGATTCGATTACGTGCAGGTTTTCACGACGCCCACATATCCAGGCCAGAGCCTCGCTGTCGCCATCGAGCCGATGACGGCGCCCGCCGATGCGCTCAATAGCGGCATCGGCATGCGCCGCCTCGCTCCGCACGAAACGTGGACCCTGAGCTGGGGCATCACCTTCCACTAAGTGCGGAGCGAGTGCGGAGCGAGGAAGGTTACTCCCCGCGGTCGCGCAGCTCTCGCCGTGTCAGTTGCGGCGCGTGCGGCAGACCGGATCCGTCGGTACGATCCCACGCATCACCGACTGTCTCGGCGTCATCTTCTTCTGCCCGACCGGCCTTACGAGCCACCCGTCGCTCCTTGGCACCCTCGACGAGGTTGTAGAGCGTCGGCAACACGATCAGCGTCAGCACTGTGGAAGAGATCAATCCACCGATCACGACGATCGCCAGCGGCTGCGAAATGAACCCGCCGTGACCCGTAATGCCAAGCGCCATCGGGGTCAACGCGAGGATGGTCGCAAGCGCCGTCATCAGGATCGGTCGCAAACGCTTCTCACCACCGGCCTTCACCGCCTCGACTGTCGACAGCCCCTTCTCGCGGTACTGGTTGACGAGGTCGACGAGCACGATGGCGTTCGTCACCACGATGCCGATAAGCATCAGCACACCGATCAGGGAGGCGACGCCGAGCGGCACACCGGTGACGATCTGCAGCAGGATCGCGCCGGTCGCCGCGAACGGCACCGATACGAGCAGCAGCAGAGGCTGGCGCAGCGACTTGAACGTCGCCACCATCACCACGTAGACGATCAGGATGGCGGCAAGCATCGCGAGTCCCAGCTGGGAGAACGAGTCTGCCTGCTGAGATGCGACGCCACCGACCTCTGCCGAAGCACCGTCTGGCAGATTGGCTGCGGCAAGCGCGGCGTTTACCGACTGTGTCGCCGTTGCCAGGTTGTCTGATGCTGGCGGCACGGTGATCGTGGAGGTACGGCGACCCTGCTCTGTGGTGATCGAGGTCGGTCCGTTGCGCTGTTCGACGGTAGCAATGTCTTGCAGCTGAACCACACCGAGTGCCGTCGGAATGGCGAGCTGCTTGAGCGCATCCACCGTGGCCGGGGGGTTCGGGTTGACCAGGTAGATGGTCAACGCGGTGTCGTCGATCTCCACAGATCCAGCCTGCTGCGGACGCATCGTGTTCGACACGATCGAGCCGACCGCAACCTCAGACAGTCCGCGCTGGGCTGCCGCGTCACGGTCAACTACCACAGCGATGTACGGCAACGCTGCGGCGAGGTTGTCTGTCACCTGGCCGATGCCCTCTCGACCATCGAGCTCTTCGACCACAGCGGCGGTCGCGGTTGTCAGGTCGTCGCCTGTCGGCGCAGAAACGGTGATCTCGATGTCACTGGATCCGAGGCCGGCAGATGCCGCTACCGACACCTCACCCGCTCCTTCACCGAGGTCGTCGATCGCGTCTTGCACGTTGGCGCGCAGTTCTTCCTGATCGGCGTCACCGTCGGTAAGGATCGAGTAGGTTACGCCTGCGCCGCCCGAGAATGCGTCATTGAGGGCAGATCCGGTGGTGCCGATCGATGCCTGCACGTGCTCGATGCCATCGATGTTCAGCAGAGCATCTTCGACTTCGATTGCCGCTTCTGACTTCGCTTCCAGGCTGGCGGTCGGACCGAGGTCTTGCGTCACGGTCATGGTGTTCTGACCGGAGTCGCTCAAGAAGTTGACCTTCATCAGCGGGTAGGCCGCAAGCGTTCCGCCGAGCACGACTACCGACAAAATCACGGTGACGACCGAATGCTTCAGCGTCCAGCCGAGGATGGGCCGGTAGATGCGCTGCAACGGCGTCGGCGGAGCAGCAGGATCTTCTGGATCGATTACGTTGCCGTTGTCGTCGAGCAGCTCCTTGCCCGGCTTCAAGAACCAGTACGCGAGCACCGGCACGATCGTGAGCGCGACCAGGAGCGAGGCAACCATCGCGATCGACACGGTCACGGCGAATGGTCGGAACAGCTCTCCGACCATGTCGCCCACGAAGACGATCGGCAGGAACACGGCGACGGTCGTGATAGTCGAGGCGGTAATCGCGGCAGCGACCTCGCGCACAGCCAGCCTGATCGCATCGCCCTTATCGGCATCGCCGACATAGTGCCGCTTGATGTTCTCGATCACCACGATCGAGTCATCTACCACTCGACCGATCGCGATCGTCAAGGCACCGAGCGTGAGCACATTCAGCGAGTACCCGAACGCCTGCAGCCCGATGAAGGTGATCAGCACGCTGGTGGGGATCGAGATGGCGGTCACCAGAGTCGAGCGGATCGACAGCAGGAAGACCAGGATCACCAGCACCGCGAAAACGAGTCCGAGCATTCCCTCGGTCGCGAGAGTCTCGATGGACTGCTCGATAAATGGTGCCTGGTCGAAGATGATGGTGAACTCAGCGTCAGGGAACGCCTTGCCGATCTCATCGAGGGCGGCGATGACGCCGTTCGAGACCTCTACGGTGTTTGCTGCGGGCAGCTTGGTGATGGAGATGGAGAGTGCGTCATTGCCATCGACCCGGGAGATCGAAGTGACAGGATCTGCCTCCTGCGTCACGGTTGCGACGTCAGCGATCGTGAGGTCGGTGCCGACAAGCGGAAGCGCCGCAATCTCTTCGACGGAGGTGATCTTCGCACCGGTCTGCACCGTGAAGGTTTCGCCGTCTTGGGTGATGTCGCCACCGGGGAACAGCGTGCCGTTCTGGTCGAGCGCCGAGGTGATCGCCTGGGTGCTCTGACCCGCAGCTGCGAGCTTTGCGTTGTCTGGCGTGATCGTGACGCGCTGGCCTACTCCACCGACGATTGCCGCGGCGTTAACGCCATCGACGTCTTCCAGTTCTGGGACAGCGACGTTCTCCAACTGGGCTTGTGCATTCTCCGCATCTTCGAATCCCGTCACAGCGACCTGAATCACGGGGAAGTCGTCGATAGAGACCGAGAGCACCTGCGGGCTCACATCGTCTGGCAACTGCGAGGAGATGCGGTTGATCGCCTGCTGCATCTTCTGCTCAGCTGTGGCCAGGTTCGTGCCGTAGGCGAACGACGCCTGCACGATCGAGGCATTCGTCGTGCTGGTAGCGGTGGTCGACTCCAGGCCGGGAACCCCCTGGATGGCCGACTCCACGGGGGTCGAGACATCGTTCTCCACGACCTCGGGCGAAGCACCGGGGTAAGTGGTCATCACGACGAGCACTGGCAGCTCGAGCGAAGGGATGAGCTCTTGCTTGAGGTTGGTGAGCGCGAGCCCGCCGAACACCGCCGCAACGATGGTGACGAGGGCGATGAGCGCACGGTTTTTCAGGCTCAGGATTGCAAGTTTCGACAAGGCGGGTTTCCTCGGTATTAGGGTGTGGCAGGCGCTGCGGAAGGGGGAGAGACGGAATCTCCGAGGATCCGCTCCAGTGCGGTCTCGATAAACGATTGTGCAAGGCGGTCGTCGCGGACATGCATGCTCCACATGACGCCATCGATGAAGATCACGGCCGCTTTGGCCCGATCTCCTCCGTAGGTGGGTTCGAGAAGTTCTACGAGCCGGTCCGACATATGGCGTGCGAGTTCGCGCAGGCGGGGGTCGTGCACTGCCGCGGTGACCACCGCACGGTCGGCGCGAACAGCATGCGCGTCATCCAGGCTCGCGTGCACGATGCCAGCAAGGACTGCCGCGGAGTCGCCATGCTCGGCGATGGTGAGACGAACGCCATCGAGGCGGCAATCGACCTCTTCCCCGAGAGTGCGGAAGGCCGCGGCGCGCAGGTCGTCGAGGGTGTCGAAATATTGGGTCGTCGCACCGAGTGGCACATCAGCCCGCGCGGCGACCATGCGGTGCGTGACGGCGTCTGCCCCCACCTCGACGATGAGCTCGGCGGCGGCAGTCACGATGTCGCGACGGCGCGCTTCAGGATCGCGTCGACGGCGCGAACCATCACTCATCGAGCACCTCCTGGACATTCGTACATGTACTTTTGTACATTCTACGGGTTGCGAGAAGGCTGAGAGCGGGTTAAATCGCCCCACCGAGCGCGAGTCCAAGGCCAGCCGCAACAAGGCCAAGCACCAAGGCACCGACCGCGTTGAACACCGAGGCGGAACGCTCACCATCGCGCCACAGCGCCACCGTGTCGAGCATCGCGGTGCTGAAAGTCGTGAACCCGCCCAGCAATCCAGCGCCGAGCACAAACGCAGCGTCTGGCAGAGCGCCTGTCAACACGCCAAGGGCGAAAGACCCTGTGACGTTTACCAGCAGGATGCCCCAGGGAAACCGACGCCCGGCGAAGCGCGCGACCCACAGGTCAGCCAGGTAGCGGAGCACCGCGCCGAGCCCTCCGGCGAGCGCTGCAGCGACGAACATCAGAGGGCTCATGGCGTTACCCCGATGCGTGGTCGTCCGAGCCGGAGTCCGAGGGCGGCCGCCGCCAGGCCGAGCACAAGACTGCCCGCGGCGTATGCCACTGCCACCAGCGGAGCATCCGTCCACAGCGCCACAGTTCCGGTCATGAAGGCACTGTAGGTCGTGAACCCGCCGAGCACGCCAGTACCGAGCATGACTCGGAGGTCAGCGGACGCAGGAAGACGGGCAGCAAGAACACCTATTAATAGGGCGCCGAGAATGTTGGCGATCAGCGTAGCCAGCGGGAAGCTGTCGTGGTGGGGAACCGCGAGCTCGAGTCCGATGCGTGCCGCTGTGCCCACCGCACCTCCGAGCGCGACGAGGAGGATGCGGCGGAGGTGCACATCCGCCACTTTAGTCGCCGTGTGCCAGCGGACGGGGCGAATGTCAAGGCGGTGTATTCCTTGCACTGTGACGTCTTGACTATCGAGATGAAGCCTCTGTGGAAGCTCGACCAGACCCTGCCAACTGGATCCCCCCTCGAAGCGGGCGCGCACCATGACGTTGTCATCGTCGGCGCCGGGATCACCGGACTCACCACGGCCGTGCTGCTCACGAGGGCAGGGCTCGATGTCGCCGTGATCGAGGCGGGAGAGATTGCACAGCTCGCGACCGGCGCGAACACCGGCAAACTCTCTCTGTTGCAAGGGGAGCACCTTGCCAAGATTCGGCGGCACCACCCCGCATCCCTCGTGCGGGCCTATGTTGACGCGAACCGCTCGGGGATGGAGTGGCTGGCTGGCTTTGCCGAAGGCGCAGGAGTTTCTTTCGTCCGCCGCACCGACCACTCCTATGCCCAGGGACCGGAAGGCGTCGACGCTGTGCAGGAGCAGCACGCCGCAGCACGCGAAGCGGGGTTGCCCACGCGGTGGCTGCCGGCATCGCAGGTCCCATCGACATCGTTCCCTATCGCCGCTGCGGTCGCGCTCGACGAGCAGATCACGATCGACCCGGTGGATGTCACTGTCGCTCTCGCCGCAGAGTTCCTCACCGGCGGCGGCACTCTGCACACCGGAGTGCGGGCGACGGGGACCCGAGCGCTTGCCGGTCGCGTTGATACCGACGCTGGCCCGTTGTTCGCCGACCACATCGTGCTCGCCACCGGAACACCGATCACCGATCGTGGCCTCTACTTCACCAAGGTGCGGGGCCTGCGCTCATACTGCGTGTCGTTCCGTCTGCCCGATGGGGCCCCCACCGAGACCTTCCTCTCGGTGGACGGCCCCACGCGCTCTCTTCGCCCGGTGACCGTGGAAGACGGCCCTGGCAGCGAGGCGCAACTCGTGGTCGGCGGCAACGGGCATCCCGTAGGGAGGGGAGACAGCGAAACCGCCGCCATCGACGACCTCGTCTCGTGGACCCAACTGCACTTCCCTGGCGCGGAAGAGACACACCGGTGGTCGGCGCAGGATTACGAGTCCCACAACCTCATCCCCTTCGTGGGGGCGATGCCGCGCGGACTCGGCCGCATCCGCTTCGCTACCGGCTATGCGAAGTGGGGCCTTTCTAACGCGCCAGCGGCCGCCCAGCGCCTCACTGCTGAAATTCTGGGCACCCCGCGTCGTGACCGTCCCGCCTGGATGAACACCATCGGCACGCGGTTGACCGTACCGGCTGACCTCGCACGCGGTGCCACAGAAGGAGGGAAGGTAGCCGCCTCCCTCGCCTCCGGCTGGGTCGACGCGGAGCGCCGGAGCACCCCTGTTCCACAGCCTGCCGAAGGCGAAGGGGTCGTCGCGAACCGCGCGGGTGTTCCCGCCGCCATTTCGACGGTCGACGGAGTCACGCGCGCCGTCAGCGCCGTCTGCCCTCACCTCGGCGGAGTGCTCGCCTGGAACGACGCCGAATGCACCTGGGACTGCCCACTGCACGCCTCGCGGTTTGCCGCAGACGGCACTCGGATCGAGGGGCCCGCATTGCGGGACCTGACCCCTATGACGAGTAAGGACCCTGAGCACGAGGACCGGGAGTGATCTCCCCCGCAGGAGGCGGAGAGTCCCACCCCTCCTGCGGTGTCTCTACGTTCTCTCGGAACACGTACTGCGAGGCGAGCTTGCGCTGACTGCTTGACCAGTCGATTGCCGGGCGACGCTGCTCCGGCGGCAGATACCCGAGCCGATACACCGCCATCAGCTCGAGATCATCTGGCACCTTGAGGAGCTTCACGATTTCGTCCCAGCGACCAGGGGACTCCATCGGGAAAGAGATGAACTGAATACCCATGCCCAGTTCCACCGTCGTCAGCCAAATGTTCTCCATGGCCGCGCCCATGCTGAACACCGAGTAGAACGACGACAACTGTCCGGGCCGATACTCACTGCGATCGAGCATCACACCCAAGAGCAACGGTGAACCCGAGACCAGCTTGCGGTTCTCTGCCCCGAGGGTCTTCGGCACCCCGAAGGTGTTCATCAGCGTCTGACCACGCTTGGTGAACACCTGGCTCGTGAACGGGCGAAGAGCGGCAGGCAACTTGTCAAACAGCATCCCGCTGCGCTTCTCGTCCATCTCCGCCTGACTGAAGCGGAAGTACGGCTTGTACCGCTCAAAGAACGTGCCGTTCGACATCACATCCGTCATGCTCTCGCCCGAGATGCTCGCGATCTTCTCGATCGTGTCGCGACTTTCAATCACCACGAATCTCCACGGCTGACTATTCAGCTGCGAGGGTGCGCGTCCGGCGGCTTCCAGAAGAATGCGCTGATGTTCTTCGGTAACAGCATCTGGCAGAAACGCGCCATTCGTGGTCTTTCGGCGGCGGATGGCATCAAGCAGTTCCATGGACTCACTTCCGGTGGGCGGTGGGGCGCGAGACGACAAGCCCCGCAACGATAAAGGGGGCAGCGGTGAGCGCGACGAGCGGATGCCGACGTCCGCGGGTGCCGAGATAGGGGATGGCGGCCAGCGGCACCGCGGCGGGGGCCAGTGCCCGAGCCGCTCGGCGGCCGCGAGTGCTCTGGCCACAACACCAACCGGCGACGATTGCCGACGCAGTGGTGATGCACGTGGCGATGTACAGCGCGTGGTGCACCCATCGAAAGTGACTGGTGTCTATGAGGCGAACCGCGACCGAGGCACCCAAAGCACAATTCGCCGCGTATGCCGTGGCTGCTGCGATAAACGGCGACACCACACTCTTGCTGTCGTTGTGCCGGCGCCTCATGGCACGACCCTACGCCCCCGGCACCAACCTCGTCCGCCCCCTTGCCCTCGGACGCGCCAGTCAGCTAGCCCTTCGACAAGCTCAGGGACCGAGGTGGCCAAGCTCAGGGACCGAACTCAGGGACCGAAGGGAGATTTGGGCCCTGAGCTTGTCGAAGGGTCCAACAGTTTCGAGATATATCGTGTTACCGTGTCGACACGCGATATATCTTGACTTTCGACACAGGAGAAGCAGACATGACCGAGAAGTGGCTCATCGCACCGGGCGAAGAACGCGTGATCGATATCGAATCCGTCACCCGCCTGAAGGTAGGTTTGGTCGGCGGTCAGATCGACGTCATCGCGCACGACGAACCCGGCATTCGGATCGAAGTACACGGCGTCACCGCGAAAGACCTCCGCGTCGAATCGCACGACGGCGAAGTAGAGATTGACCACCCTCAGCTCGGCTGGGACAACTTTCTCGAAGTTTTCCGCAGCTTCGGCTCCGGCGGCCCCCGCGCCGAAGTGAGCGTCGCTGTTCCCCGCGCTATTGCCTTGAACCTGGGTGTCGTCAGCGCTGGCGCACTGGTGTCTGGCCTGCGCAACGATGCTCGCCTCAACACCGTCTCTGGCGACATCATTGTCGACACGCTCATCGGCGACCTCACCGTCAACTCTGTCTCTGGCGACGTACAGGTACGTGGCCTCACCGGCTCGATCAACGCCAACAGTGTCTCGGGAGACGTCGCCGTCACCGGCGCTGTGCGTCGCGCGACCGTCGACACCGTCTCTGGCTCGACCCTGGTCGATGCAGCTGGCGACGTGAACACCATCAACCTAAATTCCGTCTCTGGGGGAACGACGGTGCGGTTGGACGAATCCCTTGCCGCCAACTACGTCATCCGCTCACTCAGCGGTCGACTGCTGATCGATGGCGTCGAGCGCAGCTCATCCGGACCCAGCAACTACACCGGCACGGCAGGCGAGCTGGCAGGCCGCTTCGTCGACCTGCGTGCAAACTCCGTCTCCGGCGGCGTCACGATCCTCCGCCGCACGCCAGCCTCAATTACCGACGATGCGGAGTGGGACGCATGAGCCCCGCAGTTTTCTCACACGGCGACCTCCGCCTCTACCTGCTGTCACTGCTCGCCGAAGCACCACAGCACGGCTACGGCATTATTCAGTCGCTCACCGATCGCACCGGCGGTACATACACCCCCAGTGCCGGCACCATCTACCCGCGCCTCGCCAAGCTCGAAGAAGAAGGACTCGTCACCAAGACGGTCGACGGGCGCACCACTGTCTACGCGATCACCGACGCTGGCCGCACTGAGCTGGCCTCACGAGAGGGCGACCTCGCCGGAATCGAAGCCGGGATCACCGATTCGGTGCGACTCATTGCCAGCGGCGTCAGGCAGAGCGTGCAATACGCGATGAAGAGCCTGCGAGCAGACCTCGCCGCCGCCGAAAAGAGTGAACGCAGTGAGGCAAAGACCCGCCCTCGATCGACGAGTGACGACGTGCGCGCGACGAGCAGAGAAGAGATGCATCGCGCCGACGCCCTGATCAACGCGTTTCGCGCGCGCGTGCGCACCGACCTGCGCACACACGTTGCAAAGGGCGGCCCGCTGCCGAGCTCGGTTGTTACTGAACTCGAGTCGGCACTGGATGCCGCCGCTCGTCAGGTGACGGTGGCTCTGAGCATGTCGAAATCGTGAGCGGTTCGAAATCGTGACAGCTCAGTAGTAGCTCGCGGCTACTACTCCTCCGTCCAGATCTCTTTCTGCTCATCGGGCACCGACTCACCGAGCGGCACCACGAGCACCGAACGATGTTGCCTGTGCGCCAGCCTTGCCGCCACGGAACCGGTGAAGAACTCCCTGATCGATTCACCGAGACCCCGCTTACGCGTTCCCACGACAATCAGTTGTGCATTGAGCTTGTTGGCAAGTTGTTTGATCGCCAATGCGGGGTCTCCAACGAGCTGCCGAGCCGTCCACGTAATGTCAGTGCCGGCCAACATCGTGGCGGCCGCTGCTTCGACAGCCTCGAACTCCGCAGCCCCCGCGTCGAAATTGATGTCAATCGGGGCGGAGTGCGCATAGCCATCCGGGTCTTCGTATGTCACGAAGCGGGTGACATCGACGTGTGCCACCACGAGCGGTGCGCTCAACAGCCGGGCGTAGCGCACGGCCTCGTCAATCACGTGTCTGTCTTGATTTGCCTGCATGCCGACGATGACGGCTTTTTGCAGCGCCGCGTTCTGTGCGGCCTCATCAGAAGGAGCGGAAGTGTTGTCAGTCATGAAGATCGTTCCCTTCACCTGCCTGGCGTCAGCCAGAGGGGCTTACCCGCGTGCTATTCTGAATGCTACTCTTACCGGCCTCGAACCGGTGTCGTGAATGTCTCGGGCGCTGGTCGCTCGCAGCTTAAATCGTGAGGGGGTCTCGCGCATGGGCCGTGGCCGTCAGAAGGCGAAACACACCAAAATCGCCCGCGAACTCAAGTCGTTCAGTCCGTCGGTGAACTACTCGGCGCTCGAGCGCGAGTTGGCACAACCGACCGACGAAGACGCTTACGTCGACAAGTGGGCAGATGACTATGCCGACGAAGATGAGGACGAGCTAGAGACGGCCTAACCGCCGCTCTCTTGCCCCCGTGCATTCCACGGGGGCATTTCTCGTACTCCAGCGCCGTGGGCGTGTGAGAGAGTTCTCCCATGCCCCGGGTCGTTGCGCTGTTCCGCCATCCCATCAAGAGCTTTACGCCCGAGTTGGTCGAGGCGATCACCGTGCAACCGGATGGCCGGGTCGCAGGAGATCGTGTACTTGCGTTCCGTTTCGCTGACGCCACCCACCCGGAGGAGCGAGACGGATTAGACCACTGGCCGAAAGCCAAGGGGCTCGCCTCGCAAGATTTCCCCGATCTTGCTCGGTTGCAGGTGAGCTACGACGAGGTGGCACGTCGGGTACGGATCGATCTCGAAGGGGAACTGCTTGTCGAAGCTGGCCTCGACTCCGATGGTCGCGCACAGCTCGCCGAGGCCGTCACACAGTTCGTCAGGGAAACCCCCGAGTCCCAACGACTCGAACGACCTGGACGGCTGCCGCTCACTCTCGTCGGCGACGGCGTAACCTCCCGCTTTCAGGATCGCGCTGAGGGGTATGTTTCCGTGCACGGACAAGCGAGCGTACACGCGTTGGGCGATGCGCTGCAGATGAGCATCGATGCTCGCAGATTTCGCTCCAACGTCGTCATCGATGGTGTCGGACCTTGGGATGAGCTTGAGTGGACAGGAGATGTGCGCATCGGAGAGGTGTCGTTCCGCGCCGCCGGACCGATCGTGCGCTGCCTCGCCACCCACGCAAACCCGGATACGGGTGTGCGGGACGCCAAAGTGCTGACCACCCTCACCAGCTCGTTTGCACAGCAGAAACCCACGCTCGGGCGACTGCTACTCCCCGGCTGGGCGGAAGGCGACACTCACGCTGGCGGACTTATCCGCATCGGTGACGAGGTGCAGGTCACCAGCGACCGTAACGCAGCTCCCACTCATCTTCGATAGTCCTTCGCCGACCAGCGATCATGCCTGCGGGGATCGCAATGACCAGCACGCTACCGATCACGATGAGCGGAACCTGCCAGCCGCCCGTCGTCTCATGAAGCAACCCAATGAGGAGCGGGAAGACCGCAGCGATCGCATACCCAATGCTCTGTGCGAACCCGCTCAGCGCAACCGCGCTCTCCGGCGTGCGCGCTCGGATGCTGAGCAACACCAGGCTCAGCGGGAACATGATGGCCGAGACACCGAACAGACTCACCCACAACGGGAGCGCGAGAGTGGGGACGAACAGGAGTCCGAGAAGCCCGATGAGTCCACCCGTCACACCAATGAGGACCAGGATGCGGGTCGCGTGGAATCGCACGACGAGGATCGGCACCAGCAACGAACACGGCAACGCGACGAAAGCGAAGAGCGAGAGCAAGAAGCCCGCTGTTGCCGGGGTCACCCCACCGATATCGACAAGCATGGTCGGCATCCACGCGAACGACACGTAGGCCATGGTGGCAGAGGTCGCGAAGACGATCGCCAGAGCCCAGGCGAGCGGTAGCCGCCACAGGCGCGCAAACAGACGCCGGTTCGCTGGCGCCGTCGTGATTGGTCCGGTGGCGGCCGCCACTGCATCTTGCAGATCGTTGACGCCGTCTGTCGGATCGGGAACCAGGAGCTCCGTCTTCATCGGCTCGCCAACGGTCGCGTGACGAACCAGCAACACCACCCACGGGACCAGGGCCATCGCCGCGACGACACCCCACATACCGAGCGAAACCCGCCATCCGAGCGTGTCGGCCACCGGGACGGCCACCAGTGGCGGCAAGAACGTCGACACCGCCATCGTGGTGGAGTAAACCGTCATCATGATGCCGAGACGATCGGGGAAGTACTTCTTTACCAGCGGCGGCAACAACACATTGCCCGACCCCACGCCCGCAAAAACAACAGCCGTCGCCAGCAGCAAGCTCGTTGAGTCGACCGCAAAGCCGCGCAGCAGCAGACCCAAGGCCATGAATGTGATGGCCCCCACAGCAACGCGCTCGATGCCGAAACGCCGCTCAAGCAGTGGCGTGATCAGCCCGAAAATCGCGAAACACACGGGAGGTGCGGCGCCAATCAGACCGATAGCCACGGGAGAAACCGGGAACTCTTCTGCGACGTGGTCGATCACCGGCGAGAGGGAAGCAACCGCAGAGCGTAGCGAGAACGCCACCAGCACGATTCCGAGAAGCGCGAGAGTTCGACCTTGCCACAGTGGGCGGCCCTTCGACAGGCTCAGGGACCCAGTCATGTCAGGAGGTCTGAGATCCCTCTACCCAGGCGAGATACTCGTCGGAGACGGTGCCAGTGACGTAGTTTCCGTCGAAGCAGCTCATGTCGAGATCGGTCAGCATCGACCCATCTGTAATGGCCGCCTTGAGGTCTTCGACCTCCTGGTAAACGAGGTGGTCACAGCCCAGCTCTTCCGCGATCTCCGGGATCGTGCGACCGTGGGCGATCAGCTCGTCACGCGATGGCATGTTGATGCCGTAGACATGCGGATGCCGCACTGGCGGGGCAGCAGAGGCGAAAGTCACCGAGGCAGCACCGGCGTCCCTGGCCATCTGGATAATCTCTTTTGACGTCGTTCCTCGCACGATGGAGTCATCGATCAGCAACACGTTCTTGCCCTGAAACTCGGTCGACATGGCGTTGAGCTTCTGGCGCACGCTCTTCTTGCGCACCGCCTGGCCCGGCATGATGAAGGTGCGGCCAACGTAGCGGTTCTTGTAGAAGCCCTCGCGATACTCGATGCCCAGCTTGCGGGCCACTTCCATCGCCGCAGGCCGCGAAGAATCCGGGATCGGCATCACCACGTCGATCTTGTCCATCGGAACGTGCTTCGCAATGGTGTCTGCCAGGCGGTCGCCCATGCGTAGACGCGACTCGTAGACCGAAACCCCGTTCATCACGGAGTCTGGGCGAGCGAGGTAGACATATTCAAACGCGCAAGGTGCCAGCGTTCCGGCGGACGCGCACTGCTTCGAGTGCAGCTCCCCCTCATTTGTAATGAAGACGGCTTCGCCAGGCTCGACCTCGCGGACGACCTCGTAGTCACCGTTTTCCAGCACCAGCGACTCGCTAGCAACGACCCACTCGTCGCGTCCTTCGGCACCAGCCACCGTCGAAGGACGACGGCCAAGGATCAGCGGACGGATGCCAAACGGATCACGGAAAGCGAGCAAACCATACCCCGCGATCACCGCGATTACGGCGTATGCGCCTTCGATACGCTCGTGCGTGCGCGCCACAGCCTCGAAGACTCGCTCGGGTTCGAGGTCGACAGCCGATGTGGTGTTCTGCAGCTCGCCCGCAAGCACATTGAGCAGCAGCTCCGTGTCGCTCGATGAGTTGAGGTGGCGGCGATCACGCTTCGCCATCTCTGCGGTGAGCTCACGCGTGTTGGTGAGGTTGCCGTTGTGAATGAGGATGATGCCGTACGGCGCGTTCACATAGAACGGCTGCATCTCCTCTTCGTTCGATGCCGTGCCCTTCGTGGCGTAGCGCACGTGACCGAGCCCGACATTGCCGAGCAACGCACGCATGTCGCGGGTGCGGAACGCCTCGCGCACCATGCCCTGCGCTTTCGCATTGTGCATGATGCCGTTGGCTTCGGCTGTGGAAATACCTGTCGCATCCTGGCCGCGATGCTGCAGCAGCAGGAGTGCGTCGTAGATGTCTTGATTGACCGGGGCTGTCCCCACCATTCCGACGATGCCGCACATGGACTCTTACTTCGCTCCGTCCGCGTATGCACCGACGAGGCGCACCGCTCCGCCGTTGACGCCCTTGGCGCCCTGTTCGAATTCTCCGGAAGGACGCGGCCCAAAGCCCACGGTTCCGACCTGCCAGGAGGGCATGCCCTCGGCGTTCAGCGCCGCGATAGCGGCGTCTTTCTTCTCTGCCGCAATCACAGCGAGGAATCCGATACCGAGGTTCCAGGTGCCCTCAGCCGACTCCAGCGTTGATCCAGCGATGTCGCTGAGCACCCGGAATACGGGGCTCGGCGACCAGGTGCCACGGTCCACTTCTACCCAACTGCCCTGCGGAAGCACGCGTGCGAGGTTTGCCGCAATGCCGCCTCCGGTGACGTGGCTGAGCGCATGCACCCCTCCGGTCCCTGAGCCTGAGCCCGGGGCCCCTGAGCCCGTCGAAGGGCCCAGCGCATCAATCAACCGCAACAACGGCAGCGTGTACAGCCGGGTCGGCTCCAGCAGAGCCTCACCCCAGGTGGTGCCGAAGTCGGCGGCGTTGTCGCCGTATCCGATGCCGGCGTTCGTGACGATGTGGCGCACGAGGGAATAGCCGTTGGAGTGCAGTCCGCTGGAGGCGACCGCGATCACCGCGTCGCCGTCTTGGACGAGCTCGGCACCCAGAATGGCGTCTGCCTCGACGGCACCCGTCGCCGCACCGGCAACGTCGTAGTCGCGCGGTCCGAGGAGTCCCGGGTGCTCCGCTGTCTCGCCACCGACGAGCGCCGTGCCGGTGTCTGAACAGGCCTGCGCGATGCCGCGGACGATATCGGCGATGCGCTCAGGCACAACCTTGCCGCAGGCGATGTAGTCGGTCATGAAGAGCGGCTTCGCGCCGACCACGACAATGTCATCGACGACCATGCCGACCAGGTCTTGCCCGATCGTGTCGTGCTTGTCGATTGCCTGCGCAATCGCGACCTTGGTACCGACACCGTCGGTGCTGGTCGCAAGCAGTGGGCGGCGGAAGTCACGTAGCGCGCTGGCATCGAACAGTCCGGCGAATCCGCCGACACCGCCCAATACTTCAGGGCCGTGCGTTGCGCGCACAGACGACTTCATTAGCTCGACGGCAAGATCACCTGCAGCGGTGTCGACGCCAGCTTCGGAATAGGGATTGGTGGGGGAGGCAGCCACAGCACCAGCCTACCGCCCGCGGCCGACCATGCTCTCCCACGTACCCCTCGGCTTCATGGGCTCGATCCGCCTACGATGGTGCCATGGCCGACAAGCCGCAGTGGCTCATCCGCGAAGACGCGAGCGTTCCCGTGCTCGTGGCGCTCGCCCTGCGCCAACGACTCGGCATTCGCACCCCGGAAGATCTTCCGAGTCTTCGCGGTCTTGCGGTGCGGGCGCCGGATGCCGACGAGGCCTCCCCTGCCCTCGAAGCGCAGTGGCTGGACTACTGGAACATGACAGTGGAACCGCGCGGACATCCCGCTGCGGGGCCCCTAGAACTCGTTGACGGTTTCGACACCCAGGTGGCACTCCCTGCTTCTGGCGCGGAGGAACTCACCACAGCGATCGCGCCGGAAGCGACGTCCACTCTGTTGTACGCACGAGCCGAGCACGACAGGTATGTCAGCTCAATGAAGAACAACACCGGAGGCGACGCGTATCGGGCCTACGCGAGCGCGATTGCAGAGTTTGAGCGCGAAGGCGGGCGACGCGCGCTTTCGTTTGAGCTCAACGTGCAGGTGCTGCCGTTCACTCAGCGCGGCATTTGGTGGATCGGAGCGCTCACCGTCGCGGTGACAGACGGCCTCCGCAGAGATGTCTCGGCATTCGATGCCGCGATCCGTCCGGTTATTTCTGAGTTGGCCTGATTTCTGAGTTGGCCTGATCAGTCGTCTTCGACGACGGTCTCGCGATCCACCTGCACGACGCGGTCGTGGCGTCGCGCGAGCCGCTCCATCAGAAGGCCGGCGACACCGCCGAGCGCGATCCCGATCGGCACCGTCCACAGCAGCAGGAACCCGAAGACTTGACCGGGTGGGTAGACGACGTCAAGCGCCTGCGACTGCTCGAAGCTGCCACCCCAGGTGAGGATGGCGGCAACGATGATGCCGAGCACAACCCCGATCGCCATGAGCACGCCGTACCGCGGCACTCGGCGCACGGTCGCTTCGACGGTCTGGTGGGAATCAGTGGCGGCCATGCCTCTATTGTCCCACCGCCTTCAGGTTCTGCGCGCGCCCTGGTTCCCGTGCGCACGCGCACCTGTCGGGAATTCTGGCTCGATACCCGCGGCTGGGCCGTTTACTCCCGACATCCGTACTTTGTCCCGACATATGGACCGACGGTGGATGCGTCTCCTCCTCACGACCGTGTGGGATGTGCTTGCCGAGCCCGTGTCCGCGGTGCTCCTCCGCCACGATCCCGTCGGCGGAGTAGGCATCCGAGGCGGCGCACCCGTCGGGAGAATTCCCCAATGCACGGGGCACACACGGGTTTTGGGCCGACAAGCGGACATACTCCCGACAAGTGGACGCCGACAAGTGGACGCGGATACGGGGCGGCCGATACGGGGCGGGCTAGGGGCGGAGGGGGAGGACGTCGGCGAGGTCGGCGCGAACGCCGGAGGCGTGGATACGACCGGATCCTGCGGCATCCGCCCACGCTTGTTGGCCGGTGGCGACGTGGATCCAGGTCGCGGCATCCATTTCCACCACGTTCGGCGGAGTGCCGCGGGTGTGACGCGGGCCCTGGATGACCTGCACGGCACCGAACGGCGGCACCCGAACCTCGACACTGTTGCCAGGGGCCTTTTCGTCAAGCAACTGCAAGAGGTACCGCACGGCGGTAGCGAGGTCGTTCCGCTGCGGTTTCGTGCCAGCGGCTTCTGCCGAGCGCACCGCATCGAGCGCGGTCCGACCGTCGATGATGTCGATCTTCTTCGCCATCTCAGTCCTTTCCCACAACAAAGAACGTCCACGCCCCGACAGCGTCTGCACTCAGCCCGGAGGCCGTCACCTCGGTCACCGCATCCTGCGTCAGGCCGAGGGTTTGGGTGCTTCCGTCGCAGGGGAGGTCGTCGGTGCGCTGAGTCTGGGAAGTACTCGTTCCGTTCGCATCCGCCCCCGTCAGCGTGATCTCGGCGCTCATCGTCTCGGGTCCAAAACACGTGAACAATAGGGAGGCGACGGCCACAGGTTCGTCGAACGACACGGTCACCGACTGGTCGGCTTCACCCTCTGCCTCTAATGGTGCAGAGGGTCCGGTGAGCGTGGCCAGCGAACCTGGAACGTCGAGCGAATTTTGCTCCTCTAGCCAGTTCTGCACAGCGACGGGATCGACCGCCGGTGCCGATGAGCATCCGCTCAGGGCCGCCATCACGACAATTCCGAGCACCAGAGCGCGCCTTCTCCTCATTCGCCGAGCCTACTGCGATCGCATACACGAGCCAGCTGCACGCCCCAGGTTCTAAGCTCGAAGACATGAGCATGCATCCGCAGGGCGCCCGCGCCGAGCTGCTCGCGGCCGTGACCGACAACTCGTGGAGCATGCGGATTCCCGCGCTTGCTGACCAGGAGACTGCGAACGATGCCGCTGTCTTGATCCTGTTCGGGGTGCTCGACAGCATCCCCGCCTCTACCCCTGACGCGGCGGTCGCGCGCGATCTCGATGTGCTGCTGCAACGACGCGCATCCACTCTTTCGTCTCACCCTGGTCAGGTCTCGTTTCCCGGCGGCCGGTCAGAAGATGACGATGCTGACGCGGTAGCCACGGCGCTGCGGGAGGCAGAGGAGGAGACAGGGCTCGACCCGAGCGGAGTCGAGGTGCTGGCGACGCTGCCGGTGATCCCTCTTGCGGCAAGCAACCACCTGGTCACTCCTGTGCTGGCGTGGTGGCAGTCGCCCTCAAAAGTTGCCGCTGTCGACCACGCCGAGACAGTCGAAGTCTTCCGCGTGCCGGTCGCGCAGCTGCTTGACCCGGCCACCCGGTTCACGTCGACCATCACCCGCATGGGCCACACGTTCAGCGGACCAGCCTTTGATGTGGACGGCACGATCGTCTGGGGCTTCACGGCGATGGTGCTCAATGAGCTGTTCGACGCCGCAGGGTGGACGCTGCCGTGGGACGCGACAGTGAAACGCCCCGTAGAACTCTGACCGTCCCCACCCGCAGCCGACACCCAGCGCGCAAGGCTCGGTAGTCTGGAATTGTGAAGATTCTCGTCCTCGGTTCCGGTGCCCGTGAACATGCGATCATCCTCGGCCTGCGCGCCGAGCAGGCGGAGCACGACATCTTTGTCGCGCCAGGCAACGCTGGCATCGCCCAGGATGCGACTCCCGTCTCGGTCGATCCGCTCGATGGGGCAGCGGTGACTGCTTTCGCGCGCGAGAATGCGATCGATCTGGTCGTGGTGGGGCCGGAGGCACCACTGGTCGCCGGAGTCGCCGATGCGTTGCGCGTGCGCGGCATCCCGGTCTTCGGTCCAGGCAAGGCCGCGGCACAGCTCGAAGGCTCGAAGTCGTTCGCCAAGCGCGTGATGGATGCCGCTGGCGTTCCCACTGGTCGCGCGGTGCGGACAGCCAACCCGGCTGAGGTCGAGGCCGCGTTTGACGATCTCGGCGCTCCGTATGTGGTCAAGGCCGATGGGCTGGCCGCCGGAAAGGGCGTCATTGTCACGTCAGACCGCGCAGAGGCACTCGCTCACGCTGAGCAGTACCTTCCCGCCGGCCCTGTGCTGATTGAAGAGTTCCTCTCTGGCCCAGAGGTCTCACTGTTCTTCCTCAGCGACGGTGACACCGTGCGTGCGCTCAGCCCCGCCCAAGACTTCAAGCGCGCACTCGATGGCGACGCCGGACCCAACACGGGCGGCATGGGCGCATACTCGCCACTCCCCTGGCTCGCCGAGCAGTTCGGCAGCGAGCAGGCGTTTGTCGAAGAAGTCACTCGCGATGTGGCCATGCCAGTGGTGCGCCAGCTCGATGCTGAAGGAACGCCGTTCATCGGACTGCTCTACGCCGGACTCATCCTCACCCCGGCTGGCGTGCGCGTGATCGAATTCAACGCACGATTTGGCGACCCAGAGACGCAGATCGTATTGCCGCGACTGCGCACTCCGCTGTCTGAGCTGCTGTTCGCTGCGGCCTCTGGCACCCTCGAAGACCAGCCGGAGCCCGTCTTCAGCGACGACGTCGCGATCACCGTGGTGCTCGCGAGCGAGGGATACCCCGAGGCTCCGCAGACCGGCCGACTGATCGAAGGCCTCGCCGGTGCGGCAGCCGTTGAAGGTGTGCGCCTCGTGCATGCCGCAACCTCCAGCCCTGACGCGCCGGGGGGATCACTCATCGCCACCGGTGGTCGCGTGTTGAACGTGGTGGCCGTCGCCTCAGACTTCGCCACCGCACGAGCTCGTGCGTACGAAGCGATCAGCCACATTCGTCTTGACGGATCGCACTACCGCACCGACATCGCCGCCCGCGTCGCCGACTAGTTCGTCGCTCTGAGCTCGATCCAGTACCGCCGTACCCGCGGGTCACCGGCCTCTGGAGCGTCGATCACGTCTTCGAGCTCTCCGCCCGCGCCTTCAATCGTGCGGATGGAGCCGACGTTGTCGTCATCGCAGGTGAGCATGACGCGGTCATAGCCCTCTTTTCTGGCGAAGCGGAGCGTGAGTCGCAGCGCTTCACGCACGATCCCTTCCCGGCGGCGGGAGGGGACGACGGAGTAGCCGATGTGGCCACCGAACCGACGCAGGTAGTCGTTGATTTCTCGGCGAAAAGAGAGAAAGCCGACCACCTGGCCGCCCTCGGCAATCCAGAAGTGATCGCATGGCACGTATCCGGCGGGCAGCACCGCCCCGAAGCCGCCCCAGCAAACTGGGGCGGCTCCGCGCTTAGCTCTCCGCTTTGTCGTAGCGGCCAAGGAAGAGCGCAGCGATGAGGGCAATCACCATCACGCCAGCCGGGAGCAGAATCGCCTGCGACATTCCGGCAGCGAAGCCTTCGGCGACCTGCGGAGGGAGCGCGCCTCCGCTCGATATGCCTGTGGGGGCATCGGCAAGTCCTGGGAGGTTCGCTTCCAGGCGCGACTGCATAAACACGGCGATAGAGGCAGCGCCGAGCACCGAGCCCATCGTTCTCGTCGTGTTGTAGATACCAGCGCCTGCGCCCGCCTGGCGCGGCGGGAGCTTGCGGGTCGCGGTGGTCGCCAGCGGCCCCCACATGCCTGCGTTGCCGATCCCCATCAGAGCCGAGGGGAACAGGAACATGCCGATTGGGGTATCCATGTTCGTGAGCACCGAGTACCAGACCAGAGCGACCATGACGCAGAGCAGTCCCGGGATCAGGATGATGCGGGGATCGACACGGTCGAGGAGCTTTCCGGCAAAGGGAGCAAGAACCCCAGACAAAACGGCCATCGGCACCAGCAACAGGGCCGCCTGCGTGGGGGTGAGTCCGCGCGCGGTCTGGAGGAAGAACATCAACGGCAGCGACATGCTTGTCACGGTGAAGCCGACGGCGGCGATGGCCACGTTTGCTCCGGAGAAGTTGCGGTCCCGAAAGAGATCAAGCGGCACAAGCGGCTCATTGCGGGTACGGGCCTGCTGCACGATGAAGAGCGCGAGCACGACGACACCGCTGATGATCAGGCTCCACACCGAAATGGGGCCCCAGATGACACCCCAGTCGTACTTTTCGCCTTCTTGAAGCCCGAACACGATCAGGAACAGCGCGACGGCGCTCAGCACAACACCGACCACATCGAACCGGTGCGGGTGCGTCGCCAGCTTCGGCACCAGGATCCACGCGAGCACAAAGGCGACGATGCCGACGGGGATGTTGACGAAGAAGATCCACTCCCACCCGAGACCATCCACCAAAAGGCCACCCAGCAGCGGACCGACGAGGGTCGCGACACCAGCGGTGGCCCCCCAGAGCCCCATCGCGGTCCCGCGGCGCTCTGGCGGGAAGGTGCGAGTGATCACGGCCATCGTCTGCGGCGTCATGAAGGCGGCGCCGAGACCCTGCACGGCGCGAGCCGCGATCAGCATGCCGAGATCTCCCGACAACCCGCACCACAGGGAGGCCAGAGTGAAGATCGCAAGACCGATCAGATAGATGTTCTTCGGTCCGAACCGGTCACCCAGGCGCCCGGTGATCAGCAGCGGCACGGCATAGGCGAGCAGGTAGGCACTGGTCACCCACACCACGTTGTCGAGGTTGTTCGTATCAGGATCGAGCGCAGCCTTGATCGCGGGGTTCGCGACCGAGACGATCGTCGTGTCGACGAGGATCATGAAGAAGCCGATGACCAGCGCCCAAAGGGCAGGCCACGGGCTCTTCGGCTTCTGCCCGGCTGAGTAAGTGCCGGTCGACGGCCCTCGGGGGGAATCGGTCATTGCTGTGCGGCCTTTCGCTGAGCGCGGTAGCGGTCTGAGTTCTGGAACGCCGCGGGACCCCACGGCAAGTCTTCGGTGTCGAGGCGAATGATGAGCGAGTCGAGCCATCGCAGCTCTGCGTCAAGCAGTGCCTCCTGACGATCGAACTCGACCAGCACCTGCTCGGGAACACCCTTGTTTTTGGCAACGAGGAGGTCGTCGCGGTGCCCGCCGTGATCGGCCCAGAGGGAGGCGTGACGCTCTCGCAGAAGTTCGATGACATCACGGCGATCGAGGTTGTGCGCCTCGGCGAGCGCCACCCGAAAGTCGGCTGGTCGGTCGATGCGCGGCAACTGTCGCCGCACCCAGGAGACGACCGCATCGTGTCCGGCCTCTGTCAGTGAATAGGTCGTGCGTTCGGGGCGGTTGCCTTCGCGGTCAATGCCCACTTCTTCGATGAGGGCGGCTTCGTGAAGCCGGGAGACCGTGTGATAGAGCGTGCCGTTTGTGATGCTGATCAGGCGTTCTGCGCGCCTGGCACGCAGCAGGCGCACCATTTCGTATGGATGCATGTCGCCCTCGCGGAGCAGCGCGAGCACCATCACCCCCATAGGAGTGAGCCGGCTGACGGCATCTTTTTTCATAACCCACCTCGACTAGTCCATGTGGACTATACGCCCAATCCGCTTCTTCGGCCACACAGCGCCAGCAGAGCGGTGTCAGACGTCGAGGGGGCCGAGTCCCGCGCGCTCGAGGATGACGCCCACCTGAACGCGATTGCGCACTCCGAGCTTGGCGAAGATCTGCTCCAAATGCGTTTTCACCGTGCCGGCGGAGATGTGCAGATCGCCACCAACCTCCTGGTTGGTCGCCCCGGATGCGACTCGCACGGCAACATCACGCTCACGTTCGGTAAGACCCGCGATGCGCTGATTGGCGGCATACCGCCCCGCCCCACCTTCGGCCTCAACGGCACGACGCACAAGATGCGCTGTGCTCTGCGCCGAGAACACGGTGTCGCCCAGCGCCGTGCGACGGATCGCGTCGATGATTCTGCTCGGCGCTTCGTCTTTCAAGAGGTAGCCGCTCGCGCCAGCAACCAGCATGCGCATCAGCTGGCCCTCTGCATCGATGCTCGTCATCGCCAGAACACGCGCGCTCGACTCCGCGACGATCGTGGTCGTCGCCTGCGGACCATCGACGCCAGGCATGCGCACATCCATCAGCACGACGTCTGGGCGATGCCTGCGCACCATCTCAATCGCCGCTGCGCCGTCTGCCGCTTCGCCGACGACTTCGATGGTCGGCTCGACCGCGAGAACAAAACGAAATCCGTTGCGGATCAGAGGCTCATCGTCGACGAGCAAGACCCTGACGCGAGAGTCACCTTCGGCTGTATCCACGCACCGAGCTTAGCGACGCGCTCAGCCGCGCTCCTGCCACGGGAGGCTGACGTCGACGATGAACGACCCCTCGTACGCACCGATCCACGCCTCTCCGCCCAGGGCAGTAGCACGCTCGCGAATCCCCAAGATGCCATTGCCGCCGCCGGGTATCCCCGCAGACCCGGCGGCGCTCACGGGATTGACGATGCGCAGACGGGCGCCGTCAGCAGGGGAAACGTACACAAAAACGTCGACGGCATCGCCGGATGCGTGCTTGATGGCGTTGGTCAGCGCCTCCTGCACGATCCGGTAGACCGCACTGTCGAACAGCGCACCGGCCCGCTCTGCCGATTCGATCATGACGAACGACGTCAGCGCCTGACCTCCGGTGCGCATCTCGGTCAGCATCGCCCCGATCGCTCGCATCGTGGCCGGCGCTGGCGAGACGGTTTCGTCCGGACTGCGCAGTTCCCCGATGAGGCCCCGCATGTCTTGCAGCGCCGCATGGGTCTGCTCCCGCACCGTTCGCGCCATCTCGCTCGCATCCCCCTGCCCAGCCGCCGCCTCAAGCGCGCCAGCGTGGAGGGAGACAACAGAGAGGCGATGCGCCAGCGCATCGTGCATATCCCGCGCAATCCGTTCCCGCTCTGCCTGCCTGGCCGCTTGCTCTGTGAGCACATCGGCTCGGCGCAACTGCGCATCGGCTCGTTGATCGCTCTGTTCCGCGCGCGCCCTGCTGCGAGCGACAGCGACGATACTGGCCGCAACCCCCAGCGAGATTGCAGCCAACACGAGAGCCCCCAGGCCCCATCCCGGGTCGTCTAACGAGGCCTGTGTTGTGGTGAATAACCACGGCAGCGCCGCACCCCAGGGCGTGAATGCCTCCCGCACCACAAACAAGACAACCCCGATGCTGACGAGCGTCGCTGTCAGACGAAGGCGATCCGGCCGCTGACGCACAAAATGCACCGCTCCCACAAGAAGCAGAATGTACGACAGGCCGATCGCCGCGAGAACGCCGCCCGCCACCATCGGAATCACCGGACGGCGGTGTCGCCATATCGCGGTAATCCAGGCGCAGATAGCGATAAGCGCCAGCCACGTTCCCAGCCCCGTGACCTTGGCCTCTCCGCCGTTCGCGCTCGAAAACGTCACAGCCCCCGGCACATTGACGACACCGTAGATATCAATCACGATCCCCACCGCGATCAACGGAATCCCCAGGCCGACCGACCGCGCTCGACGCGCGAGAGGTCGTGGTTCAGGCAGGGGTGGCGAAGTCATCCTCTGAGCGTATTGCTCCCGTGCACCGATAACGCCCTCCAAGTGGCGATGCTTGCCTCTGCCGATCGGCGGAGGCAACCGTGGCCGCTCGACCGATCCGTGGGGCCGGCCGCCATTGCGACGCTGTATTTCAGCGGATCACACACCAAGCATCCATCCACACGAATCCAAGGAACGCACTCATGACTTTCGACAACAGCAACCAGACACCCCCGCCGCCGCCCGCACCGATGCCCACGACGCCGGCAGCCTCTGCCCCCATCGCCGCACCGGTCCCTGCCGCAACGACTGCTCAGGTCGGCGAGAAGTCATTCCTCACCACATGGTTGCTCTCACTGTTACTCGGGGTTCTCGGGGTCGACCGCTTCTATCTCGGCAAAGTCGGCACCGGAATCCTCAAACTCCTCACCTTCGGAGGTCTCGGCATCTGGGCCTTGATCGACCTGATCCTGGTGCTGACAAACGCCACCAAAGACTCGAAAGGACGCGCGCTCGCCGGGTACCAAGAGCACAAGAAGATCGCCTGGATCGTGACCGGCGTGGTCATCATCATCGGCATGATCAGCGGTGGTGTGAACTCTGCCCAGCAGCCGTCCTCTTCTGGCGCTGATGCACCTGCGGCGAGCGCCCCAGCCGAAACCGTCGCCGACGACACCACAGAGACGGTCGAAGAGCCGGCGGAAGAACCAGTAGAGGTTGTCGAAGAGGAGGAGCCCGCTGCGCCTGCCGTGCCAGCCGAGCACGCCTCCGCGCTGGTGAAAGCCCAGCAATACTCCGACTTTATGCACATGAGCAAGGCCGGTCTCTACGACCAGCTGACCTCGGAGTACGGCGAGCAGTTCACACCAGAAGCGGCACAGTATGCCGTCGACAACGTCGATGCGGACTGGAACGCCAACGCTCTGGAGAAGGCAAAGAGCTATCAGGAGACCATGGCGATGTCGCCCTCCGCGATTCACGATCAGCTCACCTCGGAGTACGGCGAGCAGTTCACCGTCGCCGAAGCGGACTTCGCGATCGCTAACCTCAACGGCTGATCCCCACGGCGCCCTTCGACAGGCTCAGGGTCCCTGAGCCTGTCGAAGGGTCCCTGAGCCTGTCGAAGGGCCCACCCCGGTCCCTGAGCTTGTCGAAGGGCCCACCCCGGTCCCTGAGCCTGTCGAAGGGCCCACCCTGTCGAAGGGCCAACCCCGGTCCCTGAGCTTGTCGAAGGGCCCACCCCGGTCCCTGAGCTTGTCGAAGGGTCCCTGAGCTTGTCGAAGGGCCCGATCCACCCGAGCCACGCGCAACCGGGATAATGGGCGAGTGAGCACTCCATCAGAAGGCACGGCACAGAGCATCCCCGGTTGGCGGCACATTTATTCGGGAAAGGTCCGCGATCTGTACGCCTGCGAAGATCCGGCCGATACCCGCATCCTCGTCGTCGCCTCCGACCGCGTAAGCGCCTTCGATTTTGTGCTCTCCCCTGGCATCACAGACAAAGGCGCACTGCTGACACGGCTCAGCCGTTGGTGGTTCGAACAACTCGCAGACTTTCCCAACCACCTCGCCGATGGTGACCTGCCCGAAGCCGTCGCCGACAAGGCCATGCTCGCGCAGTCGCTCGAGATGCTGCCGATCGAGTGCGTCGTGCGCGGTTACATCACCGGCTCCGGCTGGGTCGAATATCAGGAGAGCGGCACCGTCTGCGGCATTCCGCTGCCAGCCGGGCTGCAGAACGGCGACCGCCTGCCCGAGCCACTCTTCACGCCCGCCTACAAAGCACCGATGGGCGAACACGATGAGAACATCACTTTCGAGCGTGCCGTCGAACTCGTCGGGGCTGAGCGCGCGGCCGAACTGCGCGACACCTCGCTCGCGATCTATGGGCGCGCCGCAGCGATCGCCGAAGAAAAAGGGTTGATCCTCGCCGACACCAAGTTCGAATTTGGGACAGATGTCGACGGCACCCTCCGCCTGGCAGACGAAGTGCTCACCAGCGATTCCTCACGGTATTGGGATGCAGAGTCCTGGCGCACCGGCATCACCCCCAGCATGCGGATGGCGAGTTTCGATAAGCAGATCGTGCGCGACTGGATGGCAGCCAACTGGGACAAGCAGGGAGAGCCACCCGCGCTTCCCTCCTCGATCGTTGAGCGCACCGCCGCCCGTTACCGTGAGCTGATCACGCGCCTCGGGGCCTGACCCTTCGACAAGCTCAGGGACCCTTCGACAAGCTCAGGGACCGAGGGGGGAGGCTCAGGGGGCGAAGGTGCGGACCCTTCGACAAGCTCAGGGGGCGAGAGGGTGGTCGCTGAGCCTGTCGAAGCGTCCAGCGAAAACTCAGGAATCGGTAGTGTTGCTCCAGCACTCCCAACATCCCCCGAACCCCTGAGGAGCCCGCATGGCCCTGTGGAAACTGCACGGAAACGGCCGCACGGTCGAACCCGGCGCCGTCGTCCGTCCGGATGAACGCCTGAACTGGCCCGCCACCATCGCGATCGGACTCCAGCACGTTGTGGCCATGTTCGGTGCCACGTTCCTGGTGCCGATCATCACCGGCTTCCCCGTCGCCACCACGTTGCTGTTCAGCGGTGTCGGAACGATCCTGTTCCTGCTCGTCACCCGCAACAAGCTCCCCAGCTACCTCGGTTCATCGTTCGCGTTCATCGCCCCTGTCACGGCGGCGACAGCATCGGCAAACATGGGCACGGCCCTTGCCGGCATCGTGGCTGTGGGTGTGTTGCTGGCCATCATCGGCGTTGTCGTGCACACCGTGGGCGTCAAGTGGGTCGACCGCTTCCTCCCGCCCGTTCTCGCGGGCACGATTGTCGCCCTGATCGGGTTCAATCTCGCAGGAGCCGCGCACACCAACTACGCTGCGGCTCCGGTGACGGCGACCTTCACCCTGGCCATCACGATCCTCTTCGCCGTCGTATTCCGCGGATTCCTTGGCCGAATCTCGATCTTCCTCGGTGTGATCGCCGGCTACATTTTCGCGGCCTTCCGCGGGGAGCTGAGCTTCGAAGCCGTAGAGAAAGCCGACTGGATCGGTCTTCCCACCTTCACCCTCCCGAACTTCACCGAGCCAGGCACCCTGACCGCGCTCGCGATGTTCTTGCCTGTCGTGCTCGTGTTGATCGCCGAAAACGTGGGACACGTGCGCGGTGTGGCGACGATGACAGGCGATGCCGCCGTGAACGAGCAAACAGGCAAGGCGCTGATCGCAGACGGCGTCTCCACCACCCTGGCCGGTTTCTTCGGCGGTTCGGGAACGACAACCTACGGCGAGAACATCGGAGTGATGGCGTCTACCCGCGTGTACTCCACCGCCGCCTACTGGGTCGCCGGTTTCGCGGCGATCTTGCTCAGCCTCTCACCCAAGTTCGGCGAGGTTATCAACTCCGTGCCCTCCGGCGTGCTCGGCGGCGTGACCACTGCGCTCTACGGCCTGATCGGCGTGATCGGCATCAAGATTTGGGTCGACAACCGCGTGGACTTCTCCCGCCCGGTCAACCAGTACACCGCTGCCGTTGCGCTGATTATGGCCGTCGGCGGATTCATGATCAAAGACGAGGCGTCTGGGTTCGAGCTCGGTGGCATCGTGATCTCCACTGTCGCTGCCATCTTGATCTACCACCTCGGCAACCTCGTCGCCCGGCTGCGCAAGACCGGAGCCGACGACCCGCGCCCACTGGAAGCCGTGGGTCCCCTCGGCGGCGACCCCGCCTAGTCACGCACCATGGCTGAGACTGAGGGCCCGTTCCGTGAGGAGCGGGCCCTCAGCTGATGACAGCGAGCACACCAGCCGCCGCAATCACGGCTGCAACCTCGGCCCGCTGTGACAGCGTGCCCCCACGATGGGCGACCACAGTGGTCTCCATCTTCATGGCGTCGAGCACCGCGACGGGGTCGCCCTCTGCGACAGTCTCACCGTCATCTACCAGCCAGCGCACGAGCGTACCGGGGGTGGGAGATCGGAGCTGGTCCGGATCTGATGCTGCGTCTTCCGTTGCCGTCGGCGCCGCATCGGCACCTGCCGGTCGCGCGAGTCCTGCAAGCAGGTGCGGCGGCAAGCCCAAAACGACGCGCCGTCCGTCGATCTCGACGGGGAACCGCATCAGGGCGTTGTCCGGGGCTGCGGCTGGACGCAACTGCGGTTCCAGCTTCGGCAGCAGGGTGCGTTCGATCCACTGTGTGTGCACCGCGAAGGTCTCGGTCGCGAACGCCTCGTCGTCCAGCGCAAGAACATCGAAAGGGATGACTGTCGCGGGGCCATCAACGCTGGTCTCTCGCAGTGCTCGACGTGCCCGCACGAGCGCCGCATCCCGAGATTCGGCATGCACGATGAGCTTGGCGATCATCGAGTCGAACGCCGGCTGCACGGTGTCACCCGCCTCGATTCCGCTATCCCAACGCACCCCTGGACCGCCGGGCGTGCGTAGCGCCGCTACGCGCCCAGGGCTGGGGAGAAAGCCACGCCCCGGATCTTCCGCATTGATCCGAAACTCAAACGCATGGCCAGACGGGGGCGGTGTTTCGGTGAACGACATCCCTTCGCCGAACGCGATCCGAAACTGCTCGCGGACCAGATCGATGCCGGTCACCGCTTCGGTCACAGGGTGTTCCACCTGAAGCCGCGTGTTGACCTCAAGGAAAGAGATCGTGCCATCGGCCGCAAGAAGAAACTCGACCGTCCCCGCACCGCGGTAGTTCACCTCGGCGCACACGGCGCGCGCCGCCGCATGAAACTCTGCGCGCTGCTCTATCGACAGCCCAGGTGCAGGAGCTTCTTCGATGAGTTTCTGATTCCTGCGTTGCATCGAGCAGTCGCGGTCGCCGACCACCACGATGCCGCCTTCTCCATCACCCAGAATCTGCACTTCGATGTGGCGTGGGCTCTCCAGAAAACGCTCGACAAAGCACTCACCGCGCCCGAACGCCGCAACGGCTTCGCGGGTGGCTGCGTCAAAAGAGTCGGCCACCTCTGCCAGTTCGTGCACGACTTTCAGCCCACGGCCACCCCCACCAAACGCAGCCTTGATGGCGATCGGAAGACCGTGCTCCTCGGCGAAGGCCACCGCCTGCTCCGGCCCAGCCAACGGCTCATCCGTTCCCGCAGCGAGAGGAGCGCCGACGCGCTGCGCAATGCGGCGCGCGGTCATCTTGTCCCCCAGTGCGTCGATGCTCTCCGGCGCTGGACCAATCCAGACCAACCCTGCTTCTTCAACGGCGCGCGCAAACGCTGCACTCTCTGAGAGGAAGCCATAGCCGGGATGCACAGCATCCGCGTGCGCCTGCCGCGCGGCGGCGAGCACCGCGTCGATCGAGAGGTACGTCGTGGCCGCGGTCGCTCCGCCCAGAGCAATCGCTTCATCTGCCAGCCGCACGTGCAGCGCATCTGCGTCTTGATCGGCATAGACCGCAACCGACGCATATCCAGCCTCCGCGCACGCGCGGACTACCCGCACCGCGATCTCGCCACGGTTTGCGATCAGCACCTTGGTCATGAATTCTCCTTGACGACGAAACGAATGCGCGCACCAGGTGGCAGCTGCCCCGCGAGGTCGAGACTGCGGTCGGTGACGGCGCCGATGATCGGATACCCCCCGGTGAGCGGGTGGTCTGGCAGGAACAGCACAGGTTGTCCATCCGGCGGCACCTGGATCGCACCGGTGACCGCGCCTTCGCTGGGTAGCTCGCCCCCGACCTTCCGTTCCAGGGCGACATCGCCGTGAAGCCGAACACCGACGCGGTCAGCGCGGGGGGTGACCGTCCACTCCTGGCCGGTGAGCGCAGCGATGGCCTCCTGCGTGAACCAGTCATCACGTGGTCCGAGAGTGATCTCCAGCTCAACGAGGCCACCCACCTCAGGGAGCATGCGCTCTACGGCATATGGCTCAACGGGGAAGGGCGCTTCGTCGCCGATGCCCAGCACATCACCCGCCGCAAGCGGAGCAGGACCGAGTCCGGCGAGGGTGTCACCCGACTGACTACCCAGCGCAGGGGCAGCACGAAGGCCACCGCGGAAAGCAAGAATGTATCGCATGCCGCGTTCCGGATATTCGAGGTTGAGCACATCACCGTCAGCGGTCGCAAACGGCTCTCCGTGCCGCACCGTGCGGGGTACGCCGTCGGCGTCGGTCAACGTGAGCGCGCCGACCGCACCGGCAACTGCCGCCACCCCGTCGCCGCGGAAGCGCAGCTCCGCTCCTCCCACGCTCTCCAGCACCGCGGCGGTACGGGTGTTGCCGACGGCGGTGTTCGCGTCATGCATCGCCCGCCGATCAGCGACCCCTGATCCGGAGACACCGAGCGCCGCATATCCAGGTCGTCCGGCATCTTGCACCAGCAACTGCAGCGACGGACGGATGATCTCGATCGCGCTCCGCGCACCAAAACCCGGACCATCCGAATTCACACCGGCGTGGCGCTCTGCGCCACTCCTGCGCGAAGCGCGATCATCTCCGTTTGGGGAAAGTTGAACCTTCGGGCGCGCAGCTTCAAAACGCACCAAAGTGCCGGGAGACAGCAACGCGGGTGGGGTGCGGTCGATGTCCCACATCACCGTGTCCGTGCGTCCGATCAGCTGCCACCCGCCCGGGCTCTCACGCGGATACACGCCGGTGAACTCTCCGGCTAGCGCAACCGACCCTGCGGGTACTCGCGTGCGTGGGGAAGCGCGCCGCGGCACGTCAAAGAGAGGATCCGTGCTCACGACATACCCAAACCCGGGAGCGAAGCCAGAGAAGGCGACCCTCCAGTCCGCAGCGAGGTGCCGGTTCACCAGCTCCTCGGCACTGACTCCCACGAGTGCGGCTGCTTCCTCCAGGTCTTCGCCGTCGTACTGCACCGGCACGACGACCTCGCCCGTGCTCTGCAGCTCACCCGCTTGCCCCTCGGTTTCGACCAGCACGCTGGCAAGTTCGGAAGCCGAGATGCGGAGGGGATCAAACCGCACCAGCACCGTACGCGCGCCGGGGATGCGCTCGACAATGCCAGGCACGCCTTCCCACGCGAGATTCAGACGCATTGCTTCGTCGAGGTCGGAAGCCTCGACCAGCAGTGCCCGGTCGGATGCTGTCAAGACACGCATCAGAGAACGTACTCCGCATCTGGCACATCGGTGATGAACATGTAACCGGGTGCATGGGTTACCGCAAACGGGGGCTTCGACGCCATGATCGCGGCCTGAGGGGTGACGCCGCATGCCCAGAACACCGGGACCTCTCCTGCGCGAACCTCTGGTGCGTCGCCGAAGTCAGGACGCGACAGATCGACGATCCCGAGCGATGACGGATCGCCGATGTGCACTGGGGCACCGTGCACTGCCGGGGTGCGGCCCGAGATCTGCACTGCATCTGCCACCCGCCCTGCAGGGATCGGACGCATCGAGACGACCATCTCACCGCTCAACCGGCCAGCGGGCGCGCACTGCACACTAGTGCGGTACATCGGCACGTTGCGTCCCAGTTCTTGGTGGCGGATAGAGATGCCAGCCTGCATCAGGCCGCTCTCGAAAGTGAAGCTGCAGCCGATCAAGAAGCTGACCAGGTCTGGATGCTCGGCCCATGCCGCGCTGGCGTCGGTCACCTCTTCGGCCAACCCGCCGTCTCGCCAGATACGGTAACGCCCGATGTCGGTGCGGATATCGCTTCCCGGCGCGAGCCTCGACTCCACCTCGCCCTGTTCAATGACCTCCAGCACAGGGCATGGCTTCGCGTTCCGCTGCGCAAAGAGCAGGGTCTCAAACGCCCAATCCGCTGGCACAGAAATGAGGTTCGCCTGCGTGAGGCCAACGGCCACCCCGCTGGTCGGCTCGGCAAAGCCAGCACGGTACGCCGCGCGCGCTGCACGTGCCGCAACGAGCTGATCCTCCGTAGCCTGCACTGCCATGTCAGCCCCGCACGAACGGCGCGATGGTGACCCCCGCCGCCTGCAACATGCGCTTTGTCTCTGCTGCCATCGCTACGGATCCTGGGCTGTCGCCGTGCACGCAGATCGACTGTGCCGCAACCGGCACATCCGTGCCATCGATCGCACGAATCACGCCGTCTGCGGCAAGCCGCACCATGCGTTCAGCCACCAACGCAGGGTCGTGTAGAACAGCGCCTTCTTCGGTGCGAGACACAAGCTGCCCGTCTGGTTGGTAGGCCCGATCGGCAAAGGCCTCCGCGGCGACGGCAAGCCCCGCTCGTTCGGCGACGTCGAGCACCACCCCGCCAGCCAGCCCGAGAAGAACAAGGGTCGGGTCGATCGCTTTGATCGCTGCGACCACTGCCGCGGACTGCTTTTCATCACGGGCAATCGTGTTGTACAAAGCTCCATGCGGTTTGACGTATGAAACGCGTCCGCCGACGGCCGCCGAGAGCCCGATGAGGGCACCGAGCTGGTATTCAACGTGGGCCTGCAGGGTTGCCGCGTCGATATCAACCTTGGTGCGTCCAAAGTTCTCATAGTCCCGATAACCGGGGTGTGCCCCGATCACCACGCCACCCTGCACCGCGGCCGCGAGGGTCTCTCGGATTCCTTCCGGACTTCCTGCGTGGAAGCCGCACGACACATTCGCACTCGTGACGAGGCGAAGCATGCTCTCGTCGTCACTCACGATGCGGTCGGCGACGTTCTCGCCGAGGTCTGAGTTCAGGTCGATCGAGGTCATGCGATCACGCTCCGATTCCGAGGAAGGCAAAGATGGGGCCCACCGAGACGATGCCCATGTACCAGGTCAAGAGCGTCACGAGCGTACCGGCGATCAGCAGCCATAGCGGGTACTTCTTCGTGCCAAGAAGGTCGCGGCGGAACCAGCCGATGTACATAAACACGGTGAGACCGATCGGAAGGATCAGTCCGTTGAACCCGCCGACGAAGACGAGGATCGCGGCGGGCGCTGTACCGATCGAGAGGTACACAATCAGTGACACCACGATGAATGCGACCGTCGCCAGCTGCAATGACCAACCGCCAGCGAGCTTCTTGGTGAAAGTCGAGAGGAACGTGGCGGAGGTGTATGCCGCCCCGATCACCGAGCTGATCGCGGCTGCCCAGAAGATCGCACCGAAGATGCGCAAGCCTGCGTCGCCCAGCACCGCGCCGAACGCCTGGCCAGCAGGGTTCGCTGCCTGACCTGAGAGGTCAAGCGCCACACCAGAAGCGACGACGCCGAGGATGGCAAGAAACAGCACGTATCGCATGATCCCGGTGACAAGGATGCCCGTGGTCGCGGCGCGCATCACCTGACGTGTGGCACCAGGCCCCGTGTGGCCGGAGTCGAGGTAGCGGTGCGCCCCCGAGTAAGTGATGTATCCACCGACTGTGCCACCCACGATGGTCGTGATGGTGGCGAAGTTCAGCTCGTCTGGCACGAACGTCTGCCTCAGCGCCTCGCCAATCGGCGGCTGAGAGATAAAGGCGACGATCAAGGTCATCACGATCATGCCGATGCCGAGCACAATCAGCACCACATCCATCACAGGGCCGGCCTTCTTGATCAGAAAGATGATGATCGCGAGGGCCGCTGTGATGACGCCGCCGAGTTTGGGGTCGATACCGAGCAGCGCATTCATGCCCAGCCCACCACCGGCGATGTTGCCGATGTTGAACGCCAACCCTCCGATGATCACGAGCAGGGCGACCAGGTGACCAGAGAAGGGGATGGCGCTGTTGGCGAGTTCTCCTGCGCGCTTGCCAGAAGAGGTAATCATGCGCCACACGTTCAGCTGCACCACGATGTCAACAATGATCGAGATGAGAATAGCGAAGGCGAACGCTGCCCCCATCGTGGCGGTGAAGGTGGCGGTCTGGGTGATAAAACCGGGGCCGATGGCGCTGGTCGCCATCAGGAAGATCGCGCCAAGGACGGCGCTGCGCCCTGCCCGCTTCTTGGCTGCGCTCAGGCGGGATTCGTCTTCCGGGGAAAGGGAAGCGGTGGACTGTTCAGACATCTCAGGGGGATCCCATCGTCGTTGGTGGGTGTCGAATGACTCCCAGTGTAGAACGGATAGTTCTAGATTGTTCAACAACTTTGTTTCGATTGCGCTACAGCGACATTGCTTTCATGCACCCTTTCGTGATCAGCCACCTACGATGAAGGCATGAACCAGAAGGGCCCGCTCGCCGATGTGCTGCGACAGAGCATCATCGATGGCGACTTCGCGCCAGGGTCGCGGCTATCGGAAGCAGCGCTCGCCGAACAGTTCGATGTCTCACGCAACACCCTGCGCGAAGCCTTCCGCGTGCTCGCAGAGCAGGGACTCGTTGAGCACATCCCCCACCGCGGCGTCTCCGTCGCCTCCCCGACCATCGCCGACGTGATCGACATCTATCGCGCCCGCCGCGTGATCGAATGCGCGGCGCTCCGCCAGTCAGAGCCAGAACACCCCGCCGTCCAGCGCATGCGTGATGCGCTCGCCGAGGCAGAAGAGCAGCTACCCCAAGAGAATTGGCGACGCATCGGCAGTGCAAACATGGCGTTCCACGACGCCATCGTTGCGCTCGCCGACAGCGCACGCCTCGCTCGCACCTACCGCGATGTGGCCGCAGAACTTCGTCTCGTCTTCCTTGAGATCGACGAACCGCGGTCCCTGCACGAGCCGTACGTTCGCCGCAACAGAGCCGTGCTCACCACGCTGCTCGACAAAGGACCAGACGCGGCGGCCGATGAGTTGGAGCGGTACCTCACTGCGTCAGAACGCAGTGTTCTGGGGGCATTCGCCCGCATGGGCCACGCCTGACGCGCTTAGGCGGAGTCCCGCACCACGAGCTCTGTCTTCAAGATGGTCGTCGTCGGGGGTTCGTCGCCCGCAAGGCGCGAAAGCAACACCTCAGCCATCGCCTCTCCCTGGGCGTACATCGGCTGGCGCACCGTTGTCAGCTGGGGATCGGTTGACACAGCGACGGAAGAATCGTCGAACCCCATCAGCGCAATGTCTTCTGGCACCCGGATGCCCGCTGCATGCAGCACTGTCAAAGCGCCGCGCGCCATCAGGTCGCTCGCGGCAAAGATCGCATCTGGGCGTCCGCGTTCGAGAATCCGTCGAGCAGCCTCAGCACCGCTCGCCTCGCTGTAGTCGCCCTCCTCTTCCGCAAAGGGAGTGAGTCCTGCGGCCGAGAGCGTGGAGCGGAAACCCTGCACACGATCGACGGAGGCGACCATCGTCAGCGGACCGGTAATGGTCGCGATGCGCGTGCGTCCGATATCGAGCAGCCGCTGGGTGGCAATAGTCGCGCCGACTTCGTTATCCACATCGACCACGTAGTCGCCTTCGCGTCGCCGCACCGGCCGACCACCATAGACGACAGGCATGGCCTCGGCGATGCGGTCGATAAAGGCGTCACTCGTGTGATGCGAAACGATGAGGGCTCCGTCGACGCCGCCGTTGCGCACGAAGCTTGTCATCTTGTTGCCCGGATCATCGCTCGCGATCAGCAAGTTCAGCAGGTAGTCGGATCCTCCGAGCGCACCGGTAATACCGGCGACGATGGCGGCGAAGAACGGATCCCCAAAGAAGCGAGTGGTGTCTTCCGGCACAATCAGCGCGATGGCATGCGTCTGCCGTGAGGCCAGCGATCGCGCCGCGCGGTTAGGCACATAGTTCAGCTCATCGATCGCCACCCGCACGGCAGCCAGAGCTTCAGGGCTCACCGCTGTTGACCCGTTTACCACCCTGGAGACTGTCGACCTGGAGACTCCTGCGGCAGAGGCAACCTCTTCAATGGTCGCTCGGGGAGACATCACCGCGTGCATTCTTTCATCGCCCTATTCTCACCGGTCATCAGCATTGCCGTTGACAATCTTGCGTGATCCGAGCGCAAGGGGATGCGGTTCAGAGCGACCTGGCAGCGATCACCCTGGCGTACTCATGCGCAGAATCTTTGAGAGAACGCTCCTGGGTCTCGTAGTCAACGCGCACAATGCCGAAGCGCTTGTCGTATCCCCACGCCCATTCAAAGTTGTCAAAGAGCGACCAGTAGAAGTAGCCGCGCACATCGACCCCGGCCTCTGCCGCGTCGAGCACTGCGCCCAGATGCAGACGCAAGAACTCGGTGCGATCTGCATCGTGCACGCGAGTTTCGCCGTCTTCGACCACGGCTACGTCGTTATAGGCCGCACCGTTCTCGGTCATGTAGAGCACCGTGCCAGCCGGCTGCGCATAGTCATCCCACACACGGTGCAGCAGACGGGTGAGGCCTTCCGGCTGCACCTCCCAGTTCTGCGCCGTGCGCGGCAGGCCACGCTCTACCGAGTGGATTCCCTCGCTCGAAGGATACGGACTGCGCCCCACACGCTCGGTCTCTGGCCCGCCAGCCACCGGAGCCTCTGCCGGAGCTGTGCCCGACACAAAGTCGCCGTGGTAGTAGTTCACACCCTGCGTATCGATGTGCTGCGAGATGGTTTCGAGGTCACCATCGTGCACGGCCGCCTCGAAGCGGGCAACAGCATCTGCGTCCACTGCGCGAATGTCTTCGACGATGTCGGCTGGGTAGCTTCCCCGGTAAATCGGGTCGAGGAACCACCTGTTGAACTGACCATCCACGCGGCGCGCAGCGTCAACATCCGCAGGGTTCTGTGGGTCTGCGGGATCGGCGACCGTGTGATTCAGCGTGATGCCCAGGTTGAGTGAGGCGTCGCGCCCGCGCAGTTCTTGCACCGTCGCGCCGTGGGCGAGCAACAGGTGGTGAGCAGCAAGCAGGCCCTCTGCGACGCTGGTGTGTCCAGGTGCGTGTTCTCCGCCCGTGTAAGAGAGGAAGGAAGAGCACCAGGGCTCGTTCAGCGTGGTCCACACATTGACTCGGTCACCGAGTGCATCGTGCATCGTGCCCGCGTACTCCAGGAAGCGGTCGACGCTGTCGCGGTTCGTCCACCCTCCGATTTCCTGCAATGCCTGCGGCATGTCCCAGTGATAAAGGGTCAGCCACGGCAAGATGTCGGCGTCGAGCAGCTCATCAACCAGACGCTTGTAGAAGTCAACGCCTGCGGTGTTGACCGCTCCGCCGTCTGGGCGCACGCGTGACCACGATGTAGAGAATCGATAGGTCTGCAGTCCCAGTTGCTTCATCAGCGCCACGTCTTGCGGGTACCGGTGATAGTGATCGCAGGCGACGTCGCCATTCTCGCCGCCGATCACCGCGCCAGGCACTTTGGCGAACGCATCCCAGATCGACGCGGTGCGTCCGTCTTCGAACGCGGCACCTTCGATCTGGTAGGCCGCTGTTGCGGCGCCGAACAGGAAGTTCTCCGGGAAGGGGCGAGTCATAGGGGTCATCCTTTCACCGCGCCAGCCATGATGCCACTGACCAACTGACGACCCGCCGCCACAAAGAGCACGAGAAGCGGGAGAGTCGCGAGCACCGCACCGGCAAGCACGATCGAGTAGTCGACGTAATATCCGGACTGCAGCTGGCTGAGCGCCGTCTGCAATGTGGGGTTTTGGGGGGAAAGTACGATCAGCGGCCACAGGTAGTCGGTCCACGCCGTCATGAAGGTGAAGAGCCCGAGGATCGCCATGGCTGGTCGTGCGGCAGGGATTCCAACCGTCAAGAAGGTACGGAACTGGTTGGCTCCATCCATGCGCGCCGCTTCGATCAGCTCATCCGGGATCACGTCGACCAGGTACTGCCGCATGAAGAACACGCCGAACGCTGTGACCAGGGTGGGCACGATGACCGCGCCGATCGAGCCTGTCCATCCGAGTTCACGCATCAGCATGAACAGCGGAATGATGCCAAGTTGGGTGGGGATCGCCATCGTCGCGATCACGAACACCATCAGGCCGTCGCGGCCCTTGAAGCGCAGCTTCGCGAAGGCGTAGCCCGCCAGGGTCGAAAACGTGACGACCGAGATAGTGATGATCGACGAGATGAGCACGGAGTTCGCCAGCGCCAGCCAGAAAGGAATCGCATCGAACACCAGGGCCGCGTTGGTGAAGAAGTTACCGCCGGGAATCAGCGGCAACGTTTCACCACGAGTGGCGTTCGTACCGCTCGCGACAACCACCGACCACCAGAGCGGATACACGCTGCCAATGATGAACGCTGTCAGAAGCCCATAGGTGAGGAAGCCGGGCCTGCTACCGATACCCGCCGTGCCGGAGGCCGCCCCGCGGCGACGACGGATCTTCTCTGGCACGCTGAGTGCCTGGGTGGCGGTCATCGCGCCTCCTCCTTCGTGGTTGAGCGGATACGGCGGCGGGCCGCGCGGTTCTTCGGCGCCTCGCCGGTGGAGATTCGCCGGGAGACCAAGAAGTTGATCACGCCGATTCCCACAATCAGGAGGAAGAGCAAGATAGCAACGGCAGACGCCTCGCCGAGGTTGCGGCGGAAGAACGCCAGCTCCCAGAGAAACAGCACTGTGGTCTGGAACTGTCGGTCGCTCCCGCCGATCCCGCCGGCCGTAGACGCATCGAACAGGCGCGGCTCTGCGAAGATCTGCAAACCGCCGATCGTCGCGGTGATGATCACGAAGATCAGGGTCGGACGAATCGTGGGGATCGTGATGGAGAAGAAGCGTCGCACGCTGCCCGCACCATCCAGCGCCGCCGACTCGTGCAAATCACGCGGCACCGACTGCATGGCCGCAAGCAGGATGAGGGCGTTGTAGCCCGTCCAGCGGAAGTTCACCATGATGGCGATCGCAATGTGCGACAGCGGAGTGTTGTGCTTCCACTCCTGGTCTGCGATGCCGATCAGGTTGAGCAGGTTGTTGGCCAATCCATCTGCCTCGTTGAAGATGCTCGAGAAGATGATGGCGACAGCGACCGGCGTCACCACGAACGGGATGAGCACACTCATCCGCCAGAACGTGGGGGCCCGGAGGCCGCGGTCAAGCAGGTAGGCGATCGCGAGCGCGATCGCGAGCTGGGGAATCGCCGAGAGCAGGAAGATACTCAGCGTGTTACCGATCGAGTTCCAGAACATCGCATCGCCGAGGATCTCGGCAAAGTTTCCGAACCCGACGAAGTCTCCCTCGCCTTTGAGCAGGTCCCACTCGTGCACGGCCACCCAGACGGTGTACAGCAACGGAAAGAGACCCACCAGGCCGAACAGCAAGAAGAACGGGGAGATGTAGAGGTAGGGCGAGGCACCCTGGTCAAAACGCGAGAAGCGGTGACGCCAAGAGGGCTTCGGCGGCTGCTGCTCCGCACGCGGGGCGGTGAGAGTCATGACGTTTCCTTTGGCGTCTGGGGTGGTGTGTGGCGTGCTTCGACAGGCTCAGCAACCCAGAGGTCACTGAGCCTGTCGAAGTGTGAGCCTGTCGAAGGTCACTGAGCCTGTCGAAGTGTGAGCCCGTCGAAGGTCACTGAGCCTGTCGAAGTGTCAGCCGACGAGGTCGTTCAGGAGCTGAAGAGCCTGGTTCCAAGCGCCCTGCGTGTCCTGCTCGCCACGGTCGAGGCTGCTGAGCGCCGGACCAAAGACGTTCTCCTGGATCACGGAGTCATCGGCGCCCTTGAACTGAGCAACAACTCCCTTGGCACGCTCAGCGAGGATCGCACCGGTCGGAGCGTCGTTGAAGAACGCGTTCGGGGTCGCGTCTGCGGCCAGCTCTTCCTGTGCCTCAATTGTCGAGGGGAAGTTGCCCGCCGCGGCGGACTGCTGAACCTGCTGCTCAGGCTGCGTCAGCCAGTCGGCCAGCTCAGCTGCGGCCTTCTTGTGCTCCGAGCTCTCCGGAACAGCGAGGAACGCGCCGCCCCAGTTTGCTGCTCCGCCGGGGAACACATCGGCGAAGTCCCAGCCGGTGGATGCGTCGCCGCCGCCGGCCTCAACCTGACCCTGCACAACGCCGAGCATCCAGCCGGGGCAGACGAAGGTAGCGAAGGTGCCATCAACGAACGACTTGCCACCGTTCCAGTCCCATGCGGTCTGGGCAGCGGACTGGCCGCCTTCGGTCGCGGCGCCCAGCTGCTCGAAGCGCTCCTGGAGCTCGTCGTTGCCTTCGACATTCAGCTCGCCGTCGGCGGTGTAGTAGCCCTCGTCGAGCTGGTTGACCATCGCGTTCCAGACGAATCCGGAGTGGTCGTACCAGGCCTTGCCTGTCTCGGCCGTGTACTCCTCGCCCACTGCGAAGTAGTTCTCCCAGTCGCCGTTGAGCAGTTCAGCAACGGACTCGCGGTCGCTCGGCAGGCCAGCGGCTTCGAAGGCCGCACCGTTGTAGCAAATGCCGGAGGGGCCGATGTCGGTGCCGTAACCGATGACGCGGCTTTCCGCGTCGGTTGCCTGGCCGTACTTCCAGTCAACCCAGTCGTCCTTGCGGTCTTCGATGCCGTAGTCGCGCAGGTCAACGAACGTGTCAGAGACGTCCATGATGGCGCCGAGCCATCCTTCTTCAATCGCGACGACGTCGCTGAGTCCCGAGCCGGCGGCGATCTTCGTGAATGCATCGGTGCGGGCGTTGCCGCCGGTGTCGATGTTGGTCGCCTCGATCGTGACGTTGGGGTGTTCTTCTTCGTACTGCTTGTAAAGGTCTTCGTAGCCGAAGGTGCCGAAGGTGGTGACGGTCAGCGTGACCTCTTCGTCGGCGCTTCCTTCACCGTTGTCGCTGGTGCCGGCAGAGCAGCCGGCCAGGGCGAGAGCGGAGACGGATGCCAGGGCGGCAGTCACGAGGACCCGGTTGCGGGCGCGGGTGTTCACAATTCACTCCTTTGTGGTGGGTTGTGCGATGTGATGCATCAGGGCCGTGGGAGCGCTCCCACGAACTGGTATATCACTTTATGGGAGCGCTCCCACGGTGTCAAGTGTCATCGTCGGGGTAACCTTGCCCGGTGCCCGAAGCTGACCTCTCCCCCGCCCTCGTCCGCGCTGCGTCCCTGATCCGAAACATCGCGGACTACCCGGAGCCGGGCATCATCTTCCGCGACATCACCCCACTTCTCGCCGATGCCGAGGCTCTGCGCGTCACGACCGAGGCCATCATCGAGCCGTTCGCCGGTGAGTTCGACGTGATTGCTGGCATCGAAGCGCGCGGTTTCATTCTTGCCAGCGCCGCGGCCATCGCCGCGGGAGTAGGGCTCGTCCCGATTCGGAAGGCGGGCAAGCTTCCGCGTCCAGCGGCATCCGTCGACTACGCCCTGGAGTACGGCACCGCCACGATCGAGATGCACGACGACATCCCCCAGGGCTCGCGTGTGCTGCTGATCGACGACGTCCTCGCCACGGGTGGAACGCTCGCCGCCGGCCGCGAGATCATCGAGCGCCTCGGCAGCCACGTGGTCGGCATCTCCGTGCTGTTCGAGATCGACGGCCTCGGCGGCCGCGAAGCCGTCGGCGACCTCCACACCGTCTTCCACTCCGCCTAACCCCGCACCCATACCGCCGCCGAGTGCACGGGTTGCTGCCGAGCGCACGGCCTGCGCACGTGAACACCTCGTGCGCTCGATACGAAGCCGTGCACTCGGCGAATGAGGAAGGGGCGGGGCGGGCGGGCGGGCGGGCGGGGAAGGTGAGGAAGGGGCGGTAGCATGGGGGAGACCTTCCGCCCGCGACTTCCGGAGCCGTTCATGCCCACTATCGTCGTCGACGTTATGCCCAAGCCCGAACTGCTCGACCCGCAGGGGAAGGCCGTATCCGGCGCTTTCGCTCGCCTGGGGGTGGAGGGCTTCACCGACGTTCGCATCGGCAAGCGCTTCGAGCTCACCGTCGAGGGTGAGGTCACAGACGAAATTCTCGCTGAGGCCAAGCGCATCGCCGATGAGGTGCTCTCCAACTCTGTGATCGAAGATGTCGTCGGCATCGAGGTCTCCGAGTGACCGCCCGTATCGGCGTCATTACTTTCCCCGGCTCGCTCGACGACCGCGACGCCCAGCGCGCGGTGCGCATCGCCGGCGCGGAGCCCGTCGCCCTCTGGCACGGATCGCACGACCTTGAAGGTGTCGACGCCCTCGTTCTTCCCGGCGGCTTCAGCTACGGCGATTACCTGCGCGCTGGCGCCATCGCCGCACTGTCGCCGATCATGGCCGAGGTCAAAGATGCCGCCGCGAAGGGCATGCCTGTGCTCGGCATCTGCAACGGGTTCCAGATGCTTGTGGAGGCTCACCTGCTTCCCGGCGGACTCATCCGCAACAACCACCAGCACTTTGTGCGTCGCGACCAGAAGCTCACGGTCGAGAACTCAGACACCGCGTGGACCAATGCGTTCCACAACGGTCAAGAGATCGTCATCCCCCTCAAGAACGCCGACGGTGGCTACATTGCCGACGACCAGACCCTCGATCGCATCGAGGGCGAAGGTCTCGTAGCTTTCCGCTACGCCGGCGTGAACCCAAACGGCTCGCTGCGTGACATCGCTGGCGTGACGAACGAAGCCGGAAATGTGGTTGGCCTCATGCCGCACCCGGAACACGCCACAGAGCCAGGGTTCGGACCAGACACGTCTGTCGCCATGCGCAGCGGGGTCGATGGGCTCGACTTCTTCACCAGCGCCATCGCCGCAGTGGCCAGAGTCGCCGCGTAAGAGTCGCCTCGTTAGCTTGCTGGCAAGCGGAAGGGGTTCTCCCCCGTCGCCGCCAGCAGGTACCACGCGGTTGCGCCGGTGTGCAGGCTTGCGTAGTAATAGTCGCCGAAGCCAGACTCGAGGCCGTCACTCGACGTCGCGACAATTCCTTTGCCATCGCCATTCGGAGCGTCACGCTGCGCCACACGGATGCTGCTGAGGAGAGTCTCCACGCGGTCGGCGTCGCCCTCCCCATCACGCAATTGCAATGCGAGGGCCAGATGTCCACTGCCCTCGAACCACGCTTTTGATACGTCGACCTCACTGATCGAAGGTCCTGTGTACGGGCCGTCCGTCGCCATCAGGTTGGCGAGAGTCCAGTCCAACGCCGCCCCGTACCGCTCATCGCCGGTAGCAAGGGCGCTCCACGTCTGCGCATCCAAAGGAATCGGGCGAGTGTTGGGCGTTGCACCATCCAGCAGCGTGCCGGTGTTTACGTGACCGTCCGCACTCTGCATCGCGGCGACAAAATCGGCGGCGACGGCCGCACGCGCCGCCCACGCCTGATCGCCGGTGAGCTGCGCCAATTGGGAAAAGAAAGCAGCGACATCGCTGTTGTGCTCGGTGGACTTCCACTCCAGCGCAGCGCCATCCTCTGTCTGTCCGCCGGTGTAGCCGTATGGTGCTCTGCTCATGTCGGCGGTGTTCGTCTGGATCCACTCGGCAATCTGCACTGCGCCGTCAAGGTACTTCTCTTCGCCTGTCACATGGAAGAGCCGCGCAAGTGCCAACCCCACCCAGGACTGATTGCCGGTGAAAGTGCCAGGACCGGTGATCTCCATCCGCCCATCACGCACGCCGTGCGGCTCGTACGATGCTCTCGTGCGGCCATCACCGAGCGGGTCGCTTGCCTGCACAAAAAGCAACGTATCGCCGATTGATTTTGCGCGACGGATGTCTTCCGGCAGGCCGCGAGCGGCGTAGGCGATGATGACCAACGCATCGTCGTACACGAATGAGGGGGTGAAATCCCAGCTCGACGTGGTGAAGAAGCCGCCTTCGTAGCTGCGCGGCAGGCAACGCCCCGCGTCGTCGCAAAACTCATCGACGCGCTCATCAAGGAACTCGTACGCCAAAGCGACAGACTGCGCGGCATTCACTTCACTCGCCTCCGGCATCGGATCTCCCGCTGGCGACACGATGACACCCGCCCCCGCAGGTGTCGCTCCCACAAACACGACCACGGCGGCCAAAGCGGCTGCGGCGATCCACGACGCTGAGCGACGTGGACTACCAGACATGGACGAACCTCTTAGTCGAAGCTGCACGCCGGTTATCGGCGCGCAGGCGACCTGGAGGTCACATTCTGAGCTTGCCATGACCAATGGAACGGGGAAAGTGGCAAAAGTCTACGGCCGCCCTTCCATTCGGCGAGGTAATTTCTCCCCCACTTGCATGAGGATCCGCCACATGCATGACTCAGGCCCCCAAAACCCTCATGCGAATGGCGAAACTTCATGCAAGTGAAGGGAGAAAGAAGCCGCCGGCGAACGGATTCGAACCGATTCGATCCGCGCTCTGGCATGAGTGTAAGCGTTTGCATTAGCCTGTTCCCATGGCACAGCTAGAGCAGATCGCAGCCCCAGGTTCCGAGTGGTGGCGCAGCGCCGTCATCTACCAGATTTACCCCCGTTCATTCGCGGATGCGTCGGGCGACGGCATCGGTGACCTCCCAGGCATCACCAGCCGACTCGACTCGTTGCAAGAATTGGGCGTCGACGCCATCTGGCTGAGTCCCTTTATGACCAGCCCGCAGCGCGACGCGGGATACGACGTGGCGGATTACCGCGACGTCGACCCGCTTTTTGGCACGCTCGCCGACTTCGACGAGATGCTAGAGCAGGCGCACGCCCGCGACATCCGGGTGATCGTTGACCTCGTCCCGAACCACTCCTCCGACCAGCACGTCTGGTTCCAGCAGGCGCTCAAGGCCGCTCCTGGCAGCCCAGAGCGCGCCCGTTACATCTTCCGCGACGGCAAGGGTGAGAACGGCGAGATCCCCCCGAACAACTGGGAGTCCGTGTTCGGCGGCGGAATGTGGGAGCGCGTTACCGAGGCCGACGGCACGCTGGGGCAGTGGTATCTGCACATTTTCGATGCCACACAGCCTGACTTCGACTGGAACAACGAAGAGGTGCGCGAAGAGTTCCGCTCGATCCTCCGGTTCTGGCTCGACCGCGGTGTCGACGGCTTCCGCGTTGACGTGGCCCACGGCATGATCAAGGCCGAAGGCCTCCCCGACTATGTACCGCCGACTGACTCCGACTCGATGGGCGGCGGAGAGTCCGACGTGCCGTACTGGGGCCAAGACGGCGTGCACGACATCTACCGCGACTGGCACCAGGTGCTCGCCGAGTACGACGGAGACCGCGCGCTGTGTGGCGAGGCGTGGATGCCGACGCTCAAGCAGACCGCACTCTGGGTGCGTCCGGATGAGATGCACCAGACCTTCAACTTCCCATACCTAATGACGCAGTGGAACGCGAAGGCGTTGGGCGATGTTATCCGTGAGTCTCTCGATGACTTCGGGGCCGTGGGCGCTCCCAGCACGTGGGTGCTTTCCAACCACGACGTTGTGCGGCACGCTTCGCGCCTCGCACTCACTGCCGAGAACCCGCAGGGTGAGGGCATCGGACCGAACACGCCGCACAAGCCAGACACCGCAACGGGCCTTGCTCGTGCTCGCGCTGCGACCACGTTGATGCTCGCACTTCCCGGATCTTCGTACCTGTACCAGGGTGAAGAGCTCGGGCTGCCAGAGGCGATGGAGATTCCCGACGAGTTCCGTCAGGATCCGACCTGGTTCCGCACAAATGGCGAGCGCTATGGTCGCGATGGCTGCCGCGTGCCCCTGCCGTGGGAAGCGGATGCGCCTGCATTCGGGTTCAACGAAACGGGACTCGCCTGGCTCCCCCAGCCCACCGACTGGTCAAGCTACGCGCGCGATGTCGAAGAGGTCGATCCGAGTTCGACGCTCGCGCTTTACAAGCGGCTCCTCGCTGCGCGTCGTGAGCATGGTTTCGGTACTGGTTCCCTCGTTTGGGAAGATGCGGGCGCTGACGCCGTGGCGTTCCGACGTGGCGATGTGCACGTGATCGCGAACCTCGGCACCGAGCCGATCGAGCTCCCAGCTAACGCGCTCATCATGCTGCAGAGCCAGCCGTTCGACGGTGCGGCGATCCCCGCCGACACCGCCGTCTGGTACACCACCCCCTAACCCCACACCCCACCCCACCCCTAACCTGCTCCCGTCGCACTTTCTGTCGCTCGCATCCCTGCGAGACGACAGAAAGTGCGACGGGAGCGGATCTTGATAGAGGAACGCATGGCGAGCATCGATGAAGTCGCCCGGCTTGCCGGGGTCTCGACAGCAACCGTCTCGCGTGCGCTGAGCGGCCGAGGCCAGGTCTCGGAATCTGCCAGGGACCGGGTACACACGGCCGCCCAGTCACTCGGGTATGTCGTCTCGTCTCGCGCGTCGAGCCTCGCCTCCGGCCGCACGCGCAACATCGGAGTCGTCGTCCCTTTTCTGGACAGATGGTTCTTCAGCACCGTGCTTTCCGGGGTCTCCGCAGCGCTCATGCGCGCGGGGTACGACATCACGCTCTACAACATCACCGCAGACGAAGACGTGCGACGGCACGTGTTCGACACGTTCCTGCGACGTCAGCGAGTCGATGCTGTCATCGCCGTCGCGATCGAACTCGATGAGAATGAGACGCAGCAATTGCTCGAGCTCGGGCTCCCCGTGATCGCCATCGGCGGCCCGAATGCGAACCTCGACACTCTTACGGTCGACGATGTAGCCCTCGCTCAGCTCGCCACCGAGCACCTCATCAGCCTCGGCCACACCGATATTGCGCATATCGGCGCCAACCCCGAGTTCGACATCGACTTTCACATTCCCACCAATCGCCGTTTGGGCTTTGAGAAGGCGCTGTCGAAGGCTGGCATTCCTCTCAACCATGCGTTTCTCGAGCCCGCCGACTTCACGGTCGAAGGCGGCTACCGCGCGGCCAAGCAGTTGCTCGGCCGTCCGGGGGTACGACCGACCGCGGTTTTCGCCGCGTCGGATGAGATGGCGATTGGGGCGATCCTGGCAGCGCGCGATCTGGGGTTCAGCGTGCCTGGCGACATCTCAGTCGTAGGAATCGATGGTCACGAGCTCGGCGAATTCTTCCGTTTGAGCACCGTCGATCAGTTCCCACTTGAGCAGGGGGAACGGGCGGCCGAAGCTGTGCTCGCAAAACTTGCCACACCCGATGCCGTGCACATCCCCTCGGCATTGCCGTATGAGTTGAACGTGCGCGGCACGACCGCCCGCCTGCGCTAATCTCTTGAGCTAATTCGTGAGGGCGGCGTCGCGCCAGGTGCGATATCCGCCGTCGAGATTCTGTACTGCGCGACCGTGCTGCAGAAGCAGCCGCGTAGCCACATGCCCACGTAGTCCTACTTGGCAGTGCACCACGAGAGCACCACTTGGCAGCTCGTCGAGGCGATCTCTGAGCTCATCCAACGGCACATTGACGGCGCCGGGAATCGATCCAGCGTCGAACTCTGCGGGCGAACGCACATCAATCAGGCCCACGCCCGCTTTTTGAGCGGCGGCGAGCTCGTGCCATTGCATCGTCGGCGTCGTGGCCGTGCGCGTGTTCTCTGCCACATATCCGAGAATGTTCACAGCATCTTTCGCCGACCCAAACTGCGGCGCATAGGCCAGTTCGAGATGCGCGAGTGCCGCCGCGGTCATGCCGGCCTGCATCGCGGTGGCGGTCACATCGATGCGCTTATCGACGCCATCACGGCCCACTGCCTGCGCACCGAGAATCTGATCCGATGTCGGGTCTGCGAGCAGTTTCAGCGACAGCACCTCGGCCCCGGGGTAGTACCCGGCGTGCGAGCCAGGGTGCACATGCACCGTGTAAAACTCCCGCCCTGCGGCACGCAGTTGCTTCTCACTCCACCCGACCTTCGCAGCGGCAAGTCCGAACACCTGCACGATCCCGGTGCCGATCGCTGGCCGTGCCGTTTCTTCCCTGCCCGCGATGAGGTCAGCCACCATCCGCCCGTGGCGATTCGCCAGGCCTGCCATCGTGATCAGCGCGGCCTCGCCGCCGATCAGCTCGTTCTTTTCCACACCGTCGCCCACGGCGAACACGTGTGGGGCGCTGGTGCGGCAGGAGTCGTCTACCCAGATGCCGCCGGTGCTTCCGATCCGGAGCCCTGCACCCTCAGCGAGTGCCACCTCTGGCACGACTCCAGACGCATCGACGATGAACTCGGCGGCCACGGATGAGCCGTCACTCAGTTGCACTGCACCAGAACGCGCACTCACCACCTCGACACCGAGGCGTACATCGACACCGTGCGCGCTGACTTCTGCGGCGATCGGTCCAGCCATCTCCTCATCCAGCGGGGAGAGCAGCTGACTTCCGCGCTGCACCAGGGTCACCTTCGCACCGCGGGCGACCAGGTTTTCCACCGCTTCGAGTCCGGTGTACCCGCCGCCGACGACCACGACCGGAAGGCCAGTCCGCGAAAGCGCTGCATCGATGGCGTCTGCATCGGCGACCGTGCGCAGGCTTCTCGTGGCCACGTCAGAGGTGGGTTCGTCACGACGAGGGCGTGCTCCTGTGGCCAACACCAAATGGTCATAGTGCTGCACGCTTCGGGTGCCACTCTCCAGGTCGACGACCTCGATCGTCTTCCCTGCTGGATCGATTTCGACAACATCGTGCCGCACCCGAACGTCGAGCCTGAACCGGCTGTAAAGCGATGCTGGCGTCTGCAGCAACAGCGATTCTCGCTCCTCGATCACGCCACCGACGTAATAGGGCAGACCGCAGTTGGCGTACGAGACTTCGGGGCCGCGCTCGAAGACGATGATGTTCGCTGACTCGTCGAGTCGCCGCAGCCGCGCGGCTGCCGACATTCCGCCAGCGACACCACCGACGATGACAACGGTGCGAGGCACGGCGTTCATCGCTGGAACAGACGGGAGAAGAAGCCGCCCTGAGCCTGCTCCTTGGCATGTCCAGAGCACCATTGAGACGCCGGCACCGAACGCCGAACGCTGTCGACGTGCTGACCACAGCCCGCCCAGGTCGTCTTACCGCAGGTCTTGCATCGGACTGCTTGGCACATCATTCACTCCTCACTGATACCCCGGTGGGTATGCGTTCGACTATACCCCAGGGGGTATAGTGATCAATGCAGTCAACTTTCAGGGAGCAGACATGGCACCGACAGACGCCGAGACCCAGCGCAAGATCGTCAACCGCCTCAAGCGCGCTCAGGGGCAGCTCGCGGCCGTGATTGCTGCCGTCGAAGGCGGAGGTGACTGCCGCGCCGTTGTCACCCAGCTCTCGGCTGTGTCGTCCGCGCTCGACAAAGCAGGATTCCAGATCATCGCATCGGCCATGAAGGATTGCGTCGTCGACCCCTCAGCGGAGGGCGAGTCAGGCGACAACACTGAAGGACTCTCTTTGGCCGAACTGGAGAAACTCTTTCTTTCCCTCGCCTGAAGCCGAGGGGCTGGCAGCTCTTAGTCGCGCGCGTCGTGCGGAAGCGCGTGAAAACGTCGATCGAGGTACACCAACGGACGCCCCTGCTCCCCCGGCAGAACCTCAAGCACTTCGGCGATCACCACAGTGGATGACCCCACCGCCACCGTCTCAATCGCGCGACACCGCAGCGCCACCCTGGCCGCAGGCAGATGAGGCTCGCCCGTCTGAAGCGTCGTCCACCCCTGGCCTGGCGTAAAACGTTCGGCGCCGCTCACCGCGAAACTCTGCGCCAAATCGGAATGCTCATCATCAATCAGGTGCACCAACACTGATTCAGCACCCAGAATCGCCCCCGCACTGCCCGTGGCGCGCGTCACCGAAAACACAATGGCGGCTGGATCGACGGCCACCGATGCCACACTCGACGCCGTGAGTCCAGCTGGACCGTTGCTCGTGCTCGCGGTGATGATCGCCACCCCGGCCGGGTGCGCGCGAAACGCATCCTTAAGCCCCTCACCGACAGTGGTCGGCACGGGCGTGGCTGGCGTTTGAGGGGGATTCGTTCGGGTCACGCTTTTCCTCGTTCTTATCGAGCAGTCCGCAGAGGGCTACTCGACAACCGTAAAACGTCACAGCAGGTCGAGGGGCGGAATCTGCGGGAAAGGTGGGTCTCGGAAACGCGCGAACGCCCAGCTAGGCTCGGCCCATGACGATCGATCTCGAAGCGCTCTACCTCGACCTGCATCAGCACCCTGAGCTCTCGTTCCAAGAGACGCGCACCGCCGGCATCGCCGCCCAGCATCTCCGCGACCTCGGACTCGAGGTGGAAGAAGGTGTCGGACTCACGGGCATCGTCGCGGTACTGCGCAACGATGATGGACCGGTCGTCTGGGTGCGGGCAGATATGGATGCACTACCGGTCGAAGAGCTGACAGGGCTCCCCTATGCGAGCACCGCTCAGGGGGTCGACCGTGCGGGCAAGACCGTTCCCGTGATGCATGCCTGCGGCCACGACATGCATGTCACCGCGATGATCGGTGCGGTCGAGAAGCTCGTAGGCGAGCGCGCCGAATGGTCGGGAACGCTTGTCGTTCTTATTCAGCCTGCCGAGGAGTATGGCGCAGGAGCCAGAGCGATGCTGAACGACGGCATCCTTGACCGCTACCCGAAGCCAGACGTCGTGCTCGGCCAACACGTCACCCCGCTGGCCGCTGGAACTATCGGCGTGCGCACCGGCACACAGATGGCGGCATCCGATGGCCTGACCGTGACCCTGCACGGTCGAGGCGGGCATGGTTCGCGCCCTCACTCCACCATCGACCCGATCGTGATGGCCGCTGCAACGATCATGCGACTGCAGACCATTCCTTCGCGAGAAGTGGATCCGCAGGGGGTCGGTGTCGTTACTGTCGGATCGATCCACGCTGGCCTCAAAAACAACATCATTCCCGCCGAGGCGACGCTCGAACTGAGCCTCCGCTACCCCGATGAACAGTCGCGCCAGAAGGTGCTCGCGAGCGTCGAGCGCATCATCCGCGCGGAGGCGACTGCGTCGGGCGCCGAGCGCGAACCCGAGATCCGCACCGATCACACCCTGCCGCCCACGATCAATGATGAAGAAGCAACAGCCAGAGTGACGTCGGCGCTGAAACGCGCCCTCGGCGACGACGCTGTCATTGACCCCGGCATGTTTACCGGCAGTGAAGACGTCTCCTGGTTCGCGCGGGATGCCGGAGCACCGCTCGTCTTCTGGTTCTGGGGCGGTGTCGACCCCGCACGCTTCGCTGAGGCATCGGCCGCTGGCCGCGTAGCTCAGGACATTCCGACCAACCACTCCCCGTTCTTTGCCCCGGAGATCCATCCGACAATCGACGTCGGCGTCACGGCGCTTTCTTCGGCTGCGCGGGAGTTTCTTGACTAAACCTTCACCACACCAGACGCGGGCGGCACCGTAGGGGTAGGAGGTGGCGGTGGCGCGAGTTCGCGTTGCGGCACCCCGTGCGCCTCCCTGTGCAAGCGCTCCATGCGAGTGTCGAGCTCGGCGGCTGCGTCAGCGGCATCCGACAAGCTGGTGACCAGGTGCGATGGCACCTGGTTGGAGAACTTGTAATAGATCTTGTGCTCGAGGCTGGCCCAGAAGTCCATCGCGATTGTGCGGAACTGCACCTCCACGGGCACCGACAGCGCCCCGGTGGAAAGAAAGACGGGCACCTCGATAATCGCGTGCAAACTCTTGTAACCGTTGGCTTTCGGTTGCGCGATGTAGTCCTTGACCGTCCGCACAGTGACGTCGTCTTGCGCCGTGAGTAGGTCGAACAGGCGATACACGTCGGCGACGAAACTGCACGTCACGCGAACTCCGGCGATGTCGGTGATCTCCGCGCGGATCTGATCGAAGTCCGGCTCTTCCATCCCTTTGCGGGCGATTTTTTCGACGATGCTGTCTGGCGTCTTCAGCCGACTCTTCACATGCTCGATCGGGTTATACGCGTGATCGTGCGTGAACTCGTCGCGCAGGATGGAGATCTTTGTCTCAACCTCGCGCATTCCGAACTCGTACTCGCGCAGGAACCGCTGGAGCTCGTCACGCAGCTCGCGGGCCTGGTTGATCGTGTCCTCAGTGACGTGAACGGTCGACATATTCATGACGCTACGCTCCCGTCATCAGAAACCCCTGTGGACCTCCCTTCTCTCCCCCCTCTCCCCCCTCAACTGAACTGCTCCCGTCGCACTTTCTGTCGCCTCAAACGCTCGTAAGCGACAAGAAGTGCGACGGGAGCAGACGGGGTGGGGCTAAGCGTGGTGGAGGGGGAGCATGAGGTGGGTGCGCACGGCTGTTGGGGAACTTCCCTGAGGGAGGGTTACGTACTGCTCGATGACCGGATCGTTAGTCAGCTGCCGCCCGGACTGAGGAAGCCAGCACCCCAGCAACCACGCATAGCTTTCGGGCATATCCGCATATGCGCCGACGTGCGTGAAGACCGCGTAGCGACCTGGGCGCACCGAAAACCAGAACGGATTCGGTGCGTCTGGCGCGAGCGCACGCAGCTCAGGATCGAACCCCTCCGGCACCCTCATGCATGCCAGCGATTCCAACTCGTACTCAGGGGTAAGCGTCGGATCGGTGAGGTAGGCGCCATACATCTCGCACTCATCGGCAGCGACGCCATGCGCGAGCAGCCAGATTCGAAGGTCGTGAAACGCTCGATCGATGGTGAGGAACGACCCACGATGTCTGACCGCGACGCACCGAACGCTCGCAATCTCTGTCTCACGAACCGGATAGCGACGCGGATCGTCTGCCACACGGGCGACCCGCAGGTCAGCATGACTGCCGCTCGTGCGGTACTCCGCTGGCGTGGTCCCGATTGCAGTCCGGAAAGCCCGTGTAAACGACGAAACGTTCGGATACCCGCACCGCTCGGCCACCTCGCGAACCGGAACACTGTCGGCCAGCATCGCCACCGCTCGTTGCAGTCGCACCCGCTTGATCAGGGCAGGAAGCGATTCACCGAAGGCAGCGGCGAAAATCCGATGCCAATGCCGCGGCGACATCCCCGCAATCTCAGCCAGCTTCACAAGGTCGAGCGGTTGGTCCAGATGATCGTAGACGTAGGAGAGCACGACGTCGAAGCGCTCCTCGTACGAAAACAACTGCTCTCGCTCCACAACGCATCTCCTCGACCGTCAGCTTCGGCGTGGGCGACCGCCACACGACGATGCCTCAGTGTCGCACGATGATCTAGTGCTGCCGCAGATGGAGGGTAAAGGTGCGCTCAATGAGGCTCCGCAGCTCAGCCTCAGGAAGAGGGCCGTCGTCCGGTATCAACACTGCCCGGTTACCCTCGTAACTCAGATGGCTGGTTGTGGCCCTCGATTCGGCGATCAGCGGTGTGCCGCAGTGCACGAATACCGCCGGCGTTCCATCGCGAGTTGTCCCCAGCCGAATCGCTGTTCCGACGCGCTCGCGAACGGGGCGCAGGCTGGGCTCACCCCAAGCGAGGTACTCTCGCAAGCCGCCACCCTCAGGGATCTCCGCCGCAACGGCGAATGCGAGCGCTCGGACCGCCGCCAGCCGTTCGGCAACCTGATCAGGGAAGTCTGCGAAAGCGGCGGCGACCTCCTCAGGCATCGCGGGGAGCGGAGTAGACATTCTGGCCTCAGCCTTCTTCGTGCACGCCGAGGGCCACGAAGGCACCCTCTGATCCGTACTGCTCATACTCACACAGGAAGGTCTTGCGGTCGTCGTCGAATGCCCAGGCCTCCGTCCACGCCTCGAGCACCCGGGTGGGGTCGCCCTCCGGAACGGTGAATATGGCCCGCGCGGACTGCGGCACACCCACCAGCGTCATGCCTTCCGGAATTGGCGTTGCCGGGTCGACCTGGACGCCGATGAGGAAGGTGAACCAGCCGTCACGGTGAGCGCCGGCATTCTCGAGGTGCGTATATACGGCATACACCTCGTCGCTGGAGCGGCCAGGAACAGCATCCAGCAATCCTTCGCCGTAGATGCGACTCCAGAGCGACGGGATGGCGTTTGCAGAACCCGGTCCGTCGGTGCGCACGGCATAGCCGAGGACGGTGAAGGGTGCGTTCGTCGAAAAATGTGGATTCGTCATCCTTCGACGGTAGGCATCCGCGACTGTGCAATACGTGCCATGCCCGCTCTACGGATCGCTCCCGTCGCATGCCGTTCACAACTCAGGAAGACTGCCACCGAAACACGTCACGCGCAGCGTTTTCTGCGCTGACGGAACAGTATTCCTGAGTTGTGAACGCCGTAGGAGGCGGCCTCAGACCGAACGGCGTCGACGTACCGCCGCCACCACGGCAACCGTGACCAGAACAACCGCGACGATGATCGCGGTGATCGCGGTCGGGGTGCTCTCCGGCTCCCCAGCCAACCGGCCGACGGCGAGCCAGGCCAGGCCCCACGATGTGGCGAGCGCCGGTGCAACCCGGCCAGTCACCCACGCCGCTGCCGATCCGATGACGAGTACGACGATGAGTACCGCGATAGCCCATGCATCGGCGGCTTCTCCCCAGCTTTCCGGGGCAATCTGCGTGAGCCACGCGGTCGCATTCGCGACAGTTGCGATCGTCACCCAACCGAAGTGGAGGCCGTTGGCACCGTCCGTCAAGATGCGGTCGGCGAGGTTTCGCGCCGGGAAGCGCCCGAGAATCACGATCACGCGGGCGAGTGAAGCCAGCAACAGCGCGATCACGACCACCGTCAGCCACAACGACAGATACTGCGCCGTGACGAGCCATAGCCCGTTCAGCACCATGGATACGGCGATCCATCCGCCGACCGCTTCCTGGCGCGCGTCTTGCCGCTGCGCGGGCAGCGCCTGCCACACCGTGTATGCGATGAGTCCGAGGTAGATCAATGACCAGATGGAGAACGCTGGCCCGGCGGGAGCAAGGTACGAGCCCTGCTCCGAGAGCGCTCCGTCTTGCAAGTTGTCGACGGATGTTCCGCCGAACACCCCTGCCCCGATTGTGGCGGCAGCCAGCATAAAGCTGGCCGCGGCGATGATCAGAGACTGGCGGCCGATGCCCTTCGTTCGTGAGTCCATGCCCCGCACATTACGTTCATGCAGATCAAAACGCACGCACCTTGACAGCGAGTTCGCTAACCAGGTAAGCAATCTCCCCCTCCACCCACCCGCGTCACCCCTACCCCCCCCTCGCTCCCGTCGCACTTTCTGTCGCTTCTTGAGCAACAGAGCGACAGAAAGTGCGACGGGAGCGGAATGGGGCAGGTGGGGGGGGGTCAGCCGCGCATGGCGACGCCGCGGCGCCAGTAGCCCATGAAGGCCACCTGGCTGCGGTCGATCCCGAGGTCTTTGACCAGGTGCCTGCGCAACGTCGTCACGACACCGCTCTCCCCCGCGATCCAGAAGTAGCGTTCAGCGGGAGCGCGCGGCCCGGCAATCTCTTCCCCGAGCCCGGAGTAGCCTGGCGTCTCCCACAGGAGGCTGTCACCCTCGATGTCATTCACGCGGATCTCGTCCGTCGCGTCTGCATCACCGAGGTATTCGAGCACAGCAGGAATCAGACGCAAACCGTGCGGCTCTCCGATATCACGCGGCAACCAGCAAATCTCGATGCCGGATGGCGCATCGATCCGCAGAATGTCGGCGGGAGACGGCACCTCGATGAAAGCGACACCGCGCTGGTCACGCGGGGCATCTTCCAGAATGCGCGCGATCGCCGGTGCCGCGGTTTCGTCACCAGCCAGCACAATCGAGTCGGCCGCACCGGGGGCAAACTCCGCCCCACCATGAACATCAACGCCTAGTCCGCGCCGCGGTCCCACCAAATAAAGCTCCTGCCCCACCTCTGCGGCGCTGGCCCACAGCGACGCAGGCCCGGTGAGCCCAGGTTCGAGGTGCAAGACAAAGTCAACGTCTACCTCGGTGCCTGCCATGTCATCGATGCGAACATCACGCACCGAGTACGTGCGCATCGACCCGCGCTCTTCCTCCGGCACCGCGAGATACGTCTGCCACCAACTGTCCGACTCTCGATCGAGCTCGGGGAGCACCCCAGAAGCCGGCGGAAAGACAAGCTTGATACGGCTGTCGCAGACCTCGCCAGGTGTGCAGATTTCGGAGAGCTCTTCACCGCCGAAAGTCACCCGCACAAAAGATGGCGATACCCGCGCGACGGCACGAACCACGGCACGCGTGAGAATGTAAGTCGGACGTTCGGTCGTTGTCGCTTTAGCGGACATGGTGCCTCCCGATCGGTGTGACCATCGGCTTTCCGGAGACCGGGTCGATGGTGATTTGGTTGGCGAGGCTGAAGACCTCTTCGACGAGCTGCGCTGTAACAATCTCTTGCGGAGCACCGGTCGCATGCACCCGGCCGTCCTTCATCGCAACCAGCTCATCGGCGTACCGGGCAGCCAGGTTCAGATCGTGCAGCACCATGACGATGGTTGTGCCGCGCGAGACGCTCAGGTCGGTCAGCAGATCGAGCACCTCGACCTGGTGCGCCACATCGAGGAAGGTAGTGGGCTCATCCAGCAACAGAATGTCGGTCTCCTGGGCGAGCGCCATCGCGATCCATACGCGTTGCCGTTGCCCGCCGGATAGCTCGTCGACGCTGCGGTCAGCCAGATCGGAGACGCCGGTCGCGTCGAGCGCATCGGCCACCACTTCGTAGTCGTGCGCGCTCCATCTCGCCAACATCTTCTGATGCGGGTGCCGCCCTCTTCCCACAAGGTCGGCGACCGCGATGCCTTCCGGCGCGACCGGCGCCTGCGGAAGCAACCCGAGCACCCGCGCGACCTCTTTGGTGGGTTGCGCGTGCACAGACTTGCCGTCGAGGACGACCTGCCCAGCGCTCGGCGAAAGCAGCCGAGCCAGCGAGCGCAGCAGCGTGGACTTGCCGCAGCCGTTCGCTCCCACAATCGTCGTAATGCGGCCGGGCGCGATGGTCAGATCGAGTCCGTCGATGACGGTGCGATCGCCGTAGGCGAGGGTCACGCCCTCCGCCGACAGGCTGTGCGAGACGGTCATAGCGAACCCCCGGAGCGGTTTGTACGGATGAGCAGGTAGATCAAATAGGGCGCGCCAATCACACCGGTAACGACACCAACGGGATAGCGGGTTCCGAAGGCGAACTGGCCGATCAGGTCGCCTCCAAGCACCAGCACCGCACCGACCAACGCAGACGGCAGCAGCAGATTTGCGCCTGGGCCGGTGAGACGAGCGGCGATCGGGCCCGCCATAAAGGCCACGAAAGCAATCGGTCCGGTAGCGGCCGTCGCGAACGCGAGCAACGCGACCGCACCGACGATGAGCAATAGCCGGGTGGCGTTGACCCTGACCCCCAGCCCCGCAGCCGACTCATCGCCCAGCTGAAGAGCACCCAGCGCTCTCCCGTTTCCCAGCATCAACGGAACGATGATCACCGTGGCGATCGCGACGGGCAGCACTCGCTCCCACGACGCGTTGTTGAGGCTGCCAGCCAGCCACTGCATGGCGGTCTGGATATCCCAGCTCGGAGCACGCGACAACATGTAAGAGACCACGCTGTGCAGCATGGCCGCAACGCCGATGCCAATCAGAATCAATCGTGTGCCGGCGAATCCCCCCTTGATCGAAAGAAGGTAGATCACAAAAGCGGTGATGAGGGCTCCACCAAGCGCGAACAGCGAGACAACCGGCCCGTCGAGCGAAAGCACAATAATGCCAAAAACCGCCGCCGCGCTGGCACCGTTCGAGATGCCGATGATGTCTGGTGATGCCAGCGGGTTTCGTAGCATCGTCTGAAAACAGACACCGGCAATGCCGAAACCGACACCGGTAAGTACGGCAAGGACCGCACGCGGAAGCCGCAAGTCCCCCACAGTGAACGATGCGCCTGGAACAGTTTCGCCGAAGATGACGCGCATCACTTCAGCCGGAGTGTAGAAGGTATTGCCCACCATGAGCGCGATAGCGAACAGGGCGAAAAGCAAGATGCTCAGCACGATCGTCGCGACGGCGTGCCGACGATGGCGGGCACGTCGTCCCGCAACGATGCGCGTGATCCGTGCGGCTGCCGATTCGTCTACCCGATCAAGAGTGTGTTCGCTCGTGCTCACAGCTCACGCACCTTCTGTTTGCGCACAATCCAGATGAAGAAGGGTGCACCGATGATGGCGGTGATGATCCCGACTTGAATCTCCTCCGAGGAGGGGGCAATCACACGTCCGATGATGTCGCTGGCCGTCAGCAGCGCGGCACCGACAACGGCGGAGAACGGAAGCAACCACCGGTGATCGGTGCCGATCAGCATGCGACACATGTGCGGCACCACCAGCCCGACGAAGCCGATCGGCCCGGCGATCGCTGTTGCCGCTCCCGCAAGGATCACCGCGCCCAGCGCCGAGACCATCCGGGTGCGGAACACGTTTTCGCCCAGGCCTTTGGCCATTTCATCTCCCAACGCGAGGGAGTTCATGCCGCGCGCGCTCAGAAAACAAATGAGCGCACCGAGGGCGAGCACCGGCGCAGTGATCGCGATGCGCGGCCACTCCGCACCACCGACGCCACCGATCTGCCAGGACTGGAATGTTTGCAACAGGTCAACCCGCGGCAACATAACAGCGCTGATGAGCGACGCGAATGCCGCAGAGGTCGCGGCGCCAGCGAGCGCAAGCTTGAGCGGAGTCGCCCCACCGCGTCCGAGAGAGGCGACGGCGTAGACAAACACGGCGGCGACTCCTGCTCCCGCAATTGCGAATGCCATCTGGCCATACGGATTCGAAAGCCCGAAGAAGGCGATGCCGAGCACGACGGCGAGGGAGGCTCCGTTTGAGACCCCCAGGATGCCTGGATCGGCAATCGGGTTCCGCGTCACGGCCTGCATGGTCGCCCCCGAAAGTGCGAGCGCTGCGCCGACAAGAATGGCGAGGACGGTGCGGGGAATCCGCTTGACGATCGAAGCCTGTTCGATCGTGTCTGTCTGACCATTTAGCGCTGCGACGATGTCGTCGAACGACACTGCCCGCACGCCGAACGAGATCGAAAGCACGCTGAGAATGAGCAGCACAACCACCCCAGCAACGAGCCACAGCGTGCGCACGAGCACCGGGCGCCGCAGGTGCGCGGTGCCCGGTGCTATGGCGGTGGCTGAAGTCACGTGGTTACTCACTCCGCAAACGCGGATCACACTGTTACGGGGCGAGCGGGGCAGCCAAGATCGCGAAGTAGTCGTTCAGTCCCCACGGGATCGACAGCGGTGTGGGGTTTGCTGAAGCGGCAATGGGCGTGGAATCGGGGAGGATCGCGATGCGTCCTTCCGCAATTGCGGGGATCTTGGAGAGCAGCGGGTCAGCCTGCAGTGTGTCGATGAGTGACTCGTCGCCGTAGGTGATGAACAGGTCGACATCGTCGAATTTCTGCGCCTCCTCCGCGCTCACCGACAGGTAGAACTGGTCGCTGTCTTTGTTCTCCTCCACGATGGAGGGGAACGGCAGACCCAGGTCGTGCAGGTAGCCGGGGCGCGTGTCGATCGCCGTGTAGAAACCGATCTGGCTGAGGTCGGTCGGATCGATGTACGAGAACAAGACCTTTTTGTCTTTCAACGCGCTGTTCACCTCGAGGGCAGCTTCGGCTTCGGCCTGGAGGTCTTCGATGAGGGTCTCCCCTTCAGCCTCGAGTCCGAGCGCCTTCGAGTTCATTGCGATCATGTCGTCAACCGACGTTCCCCACGCGACCTCTGGGTAGGCAACAACCGGGGCGATCTTGGAGAGCGTGTCGTACTCTTCCTGCGTCAGCCCCGAGTAAGAGGCCAGAATCACGTCCGGCGCTGTGTCAGCAACGGCTTCGTAGTCGATGCCGTCTGTTTCGTCGAAGAGCACCGGCGTCTCTGCACCGAGCTCGTCGAGCTTGTCCTCGACCCACGGCAATACGCCGTTATCGTCGTCGTCACCCCAGGTAGCCTTGCTCATCCCCACGGGAACAATTCCCAAAGCCAACGGCACTTCGTGGTTCGCCCAGGCGACGGTCGCCACCCGCTCTGGCTTCTCGGTGATGGTCGTCTCGCCGTAGATGTGCTCGACCGTCACGGGGAACGCGTCGTCGGAGGCCGGGTTGCTGTCGGCAGTCGACGCCGACTCCGGAGCGGAAGACGCGCAAGCGGAGAGCCCGAAAGCGAGCGCTGCTGCTGCGCCGATGGCAAGAATTCGAGAGGTGCGCACAGGCGTGCCCTTCGTGATTGGGGAGAAAGATCAGCGCGAGAACCGCACTCAGCCTTTGGTAAGCCTCGCCTAATCTAACAGAAAGTTAGGGTGACCTCACCCCGTGATCTTCTCCACCACCGTGACGACCGGGTACGCAAAAAACCGGCCGGATCCAAAAGGATCCGACCGGTTTCAGGAAGTCAGCGCGCGCTCAGAGAGCGCGGATGTTCGCCGCCTGCATGCCCTTGGGGCCACGCTCAGCGTCGAATTCGACCTTCTGGTTTTCGCGGAGCTCCTTGAAACCAGAGCCGGCGATAGCCGAGTAGTGGGCGAAGAGGTCGTCCGAGCCGTCATCGGGAGCGATGAAGCCGAAGCCCTTTTCCGCGTTGAACCATTTCACAGTGCCAGTGGCCATGTGTTTCTACTTTCTGTTGACTTAGCCGATTACACGGCCTACGCCGTGTCGGAACGTCCGGCACGCGCGCTCTGTCACCGTACCACGCCAGACTGCGTATCCGCACTGAGCATCCGACTCTTTTGCGAGAGTGCCGCCATCAGGCGGCGTGCAACAGCGACGACCGTGATGACGGACGCGAATGCGACGGCGCAAGGATCGCCAGCACGCGCACCAGCGTCGTCATCCACAGCAGACCCAGGCCGATAACAATCGCTTCGAAAACCGTGAGCGAATAGATACTGAATGGCTTCCAGAGCACGATCGCTATCGCCACAAGTAGGCCGACCCCGAGAGACGTCACCGCCAGCACAGCCGGAGGCCCCGGCACGGTCGTGACGGTGAGTATCGCCGCGGCGATAAATAGTACGAGCGTTGCGATCGCCACCACGTTGTGTGGCGTCGGCGTCACGTGCACCGGCAGTAGTCCCACCGCGGCGAGCGCCATGCCTGTGGCAGCCCACAGCGCCACCACCACCGCAATGCGAGGGAGGGCAGTGTCGCCGAGCATTCTGTGCAGGTCTCGACCGATGTACGACCCCACGGTCGCGACGAGGAGGCCTGCGACCACGAGAGTTCCGTTGAAGGCCCATGATCCGGTGCCCAGTTGGGAGAAGTTTGCCTCCCACCAACGCGGGTCTGCTGCCGTGATCATGGCGAAGAGTGTGCCGATCACGATGAACCCGAACAGTAGCCCGGTCAACACGGTGGTGTTTAAGCCGACGCCTGCCTCGAACGCGAACCGTCCGCCGACGGCTGCCGCAACGCCCGCAAGCAGACCGCCCCCGATAGCCGCCAGCTGCACTCCTTGCAGGCCAGCATCGAGCACTTCTGTAGCAAGCAACACCCCCATAAAGGTGACGGCGCCCAGCGCAAGAGTGAGCGCTACTGCCGAGAGGTCTGACACGAGGGACTGCCAGCGTGGCATCGGATGCCTGTCACCCTGTCGATGCAAAAACGAACTGGCGGCGAAGGCGAGCGCAGTGATGATGCCGGCGATCGCCGCGATCGGCAGCGCGATCGATCCTTCACCGGTGAGGGGGCGCGGGTCGCCGCGCAAAATGACAGCCCCCACGATGGCTCCCGCCACGAAGCAGAGCACGGAGGCCCATACCGCTCTGGTCAGGTCGCGTAGCTTTTCATCCTGATCCATACGCCCATGCAAGCACGAAAAAGGCCAGGAGCAGCCGAAGCTCCTCCTGGCCTTTTCACACAGGCGGGATCAGGCGTCTACGTCACCGCGCCACGAGCCGTTTTCGACTCCTCGGCTCTCGATGAACTTCTTGAAGTTGCCGAGGTCTTGCTTGACCGCGTGCCCGCCAACTCCGACGAGAGAGCCGATCTTCTCGAGCATTCCGGCTGGTTCCCAGTCAATCTGCACTGTCACCCGCGTAGAGGTGTCGGTGAGTTTGTGGAACGTCACCACTCCCGCGTGCTCTGTGTCGCCGCCGACACTGTTCCACGCGACGCGCTCGTCTGGGTGTTGCTCGGTAATCTCTGCGTCGAACTCGCGTGTGGCGCCACCCACCTTCACCGTCCAGCGGGTGTGTGTGGCGTCGACTTGTGTGATCGATTCGACCTCATCGAGGAACTCGGGGAAGCTCTCGAACTGCGTCCACTGGTTGTACGCCGTGCGCACCGGGACGTCGACATCGATGGTTTCGATAATCTGCACCATGAGTTGCTCCTCACTATTCGTGGGTCGTGTATGTCTATTCAGGAGCAATCGATGTGGTTGCGCGACGGGGTTGACATCCACACCAGTAGCGTTGACACATGCGCATCTCTGCCGCAATCCGCGCGTCCCAGCGCTCCCCCCTGCTGCAGGTCGTCAAATCGGCCGCGGCCACTATCGCCGCGTGGATGATCGCGGGGTGGATCTTCCCCGCCCAACTGCCGGTTTTCGCCGCGATCGCCGCACTCCTCGTCGTGCAGCCCAGCGTGAATCAGTCGCTCTCCAAGGCTCTCGAACGCAGTATCGGTGTGATTGCTGGGGTGGTGATTGCCGTCGCACTCGGACTGCTCTTGGGCTCGCCCAGTTGGATCGTGTTGCTCGCGATCGTGGTGGCGATGCTCGTGGCGTGGGTGTTTCGAGCCTCACCAGGCACGGCGAATCAAGTCGCGATTTCGGCGATGCTCGTCCTCGCTCTCGGATCCTCAAGCCCCGAGTACGCCGTCGCGCGCATCGGCGAGACACTCATCGGCGTGGTGATCGGCATCGTCGTCAATGCGCTGATCGTGCCCCCGGTTCTCGTCGCCCCCGCCCGCCGCGACGTCGGCCTGCTGGGGAGCGAGATCGCGGCAAGCCTCGACCGCCTTGCGGACGCTCTTCCGGAGGCGCAGACTCCGGCGAAGCTCCAGGAGTTGATGCTGGAAGTACGACTCTTGCGTCCGATGAAAGATGCCGCAGAGGCCTCTATCTCTGCCGGAGAAGAGTCACTCACTCTGAATCCACGCCGCTCGACCCACCGTGCTGACCTTCGAGAGATGCGCGCGCTCCTTGACCAGATCTCCCCTATCGTCACGCAGACCATTGGCATGACACGTGCCTACTTCGATCACTACGACGACACGATCGGCGAAGAGCCAGCGGTGGTGGCAATCGCAGAACAGTTGCGACGCGCCGGCCACGATGTACGCCTTGCCGTGCAGGTCGCCGAGGCCTCGCCAGAACCCGAGATCATGACTTCTGCGATTCCCGCACTCACTGCGCCGCTGGTGATCCGGCCACCATCGTCATCGCACTGGATTTTGATCGGCTCACTGATGGAAGACCTCCGCCGGATTCGTGGAGAGCTCGTCGACGAAGACTGACCACCTACTCTGGTGAACATGGCCGACATCACTGAGGCGCTGGCGGAGCTGGCGGCACTCGAAGACCCAAAAATGCGCGCTGCCAACGAGAAGCGCGGTGATGACCACGGCATCAACCTCAGCAGGATGCGCGCGCTGGCGAAGCGCATCAAGACCGATCAACTGCTCGCCCAGCAGCTCTGGGCGACGCACGAGACCTCGGCGCAACTGCTCGCCCTGCTGATCTGCCGTCCAAAAGACTTCACCGCCGACGAACTCGACGCCATGCTGCGTGAGACGCAGGTGCCTAAAGTCAACGACTGGTTTGTCAACTACGTCGCCAAGAAGACACCGCTTGCCGAAGAGCTACGGGTTCGGTGGTTTGATGACGCCGACCCCACTGTGGCCGCGGCCGCCTGGTCGCTCACGACAGTGCGGGTGATGAAAGAGCCCGACGGCCTCGACCTCTCCCACCTCCTCGACCTCATCGAGCGCGACATGAGGGATGCCCCCCAGCGGCCGCAGTGGGCGATGAATGAGACACTCGCCAACATCGGCATTTTTCACCCTGAGCACCGAGCGCGTGCTCTGGCGATCGGTGAGCAGTTGCAAGTTCTGGCCGACTACCCCACCGCGCCCGGGTGCACCTCTCCCTACGCCCCGAGCTGGATCGGCGAGATCGTGCGACGTCGCGAAGGATAATTTCGCAGGCGTGTCGTGCTCCCATTTGTGGATTTGAGACGCTATCGTTATATACTTTTGTCACTCGTGTGCGCACTGGGGGTGACCGCAAAGTGTGGTCTCTGGCGTACAAGAGCAAACTTTGGGGATTTACACATGGCTACGCAAGACGAACTGAACGCACTCATCGCGAACATTGCGAATGACATCAACGGCTTTATCGGCGCCTCTGTCGTCGATGTCGAATCTGGTCTACCGCTCGCATCGAACTCGGTCCGTCCGGACTTCGACCTCGATGTCGCCAGCGCGTACAACAGCGAAATGGTGAAGAGCAAGCGCAAGACGATCGCTGCCCTCCGCCTCGACGCGACGCTCGAAGACATGCTGTTGACGCTGGACACGCAGCTCCACCTGCTCAAGATGGTCAACGACGACACGTTCATCTACCTTGCGGCTGACCGCCAGGCAACGAACATCGCGCTGCTTCGCTCTGCGGTGAATCGTCACGTAGCGGACCTGAACGCTTGAAGAACGAGGCCGTCCAGAACAACGGCCTCGGTAGTGGTTCGCGAGTGGGCGCGTCGTCTTTTCACGAGAAGTTGAGGCGTCCACGCTCGCGGCACGTCGATCGACGTACAAATTTTCGGCTCATCTTTGCTGGCCCCGTCGGGGCAGGAAAGACAACCGCTGTTCGTGCGTTGAGTGATGTTGCACCCGTCGACACTGACGTCCCCATCTCTCCTGGTTCGCCGGAGTACGGTGATGGCGACAAGAAGACCACCACAGTGGGGCTGGACTACGGTCACTGGAGCCCCACACCCGACATCTCGGTCGCACTGGTCGGAGTGCCAGGCCAGGATCGATTCGCGTCAGCGCGGCGAAGCCCGTCTTCTGCCGACACGCGCATCCTGCTCTGGCTGCGCGCTGACCGCGGCGACATCGTGGCCGATGCTGATGCGTGGATCACCCGCTTCGATGGCGATCGCCATCGAATTGTGGTCGCTGTGAGCCATTGCAGCAGCGACGCGTTCCACACTGCCCTGGGCTCTCTGGCCGAGGTCTTACAACGACACGCCATACCTGAAACTCGCGTCTTCGCCGCCGACGCCCGCGACCGCGAAAGCGTCTTGCGGGTCGCTTGCGTGGCGCTCGACCTTCCGGAGGAAGAGTCATGAGATTAGATATTCGGGCGGACAACAACGCCCTTACGCACGAGACCGCTCACTTGTCAGATCACGGAGTTATGCACCCCGAGATCGCCGCCGACTGGGCCCTGTGGTCTGGGGTCGTCAACCAAGCAGCCCTCACCCGGCTGCGCAGCCTCGAAGAGCGTTTTCCTGAGCTGACCACCGCGGTGCTTTCCACTGCTGATGGGCTGCACATTGCTTCGGTAGGCACGACGGGTGACACCGGCGATCGCCTATCCGCAATGAACGGTTCGCTCTTTGGCGTAGCCAGAGCGGAAGCCGAGATTATCTCGGGCGGAAAAGAGCCGAGCCTCTCTGCTGTGGTCTCGGTGACAATCGGACAAAGCCAGCTCTCGCTGCTGAGCTTCGTCTTGGCGCCATACGGCCAGCTGCTTCTGTCGGTCTCTGCGACCGGAGTGCAGCTGGGAACAGTCATTGTGCAGGCGCGTTCCGCCGCATACGAGCTGATCACTGCGCTGGGACTAGCAGGCGGATCAAAGTAGCCACAAAGTGGTGCTCCCTTCGGGCCGATGAAAATCAGCCCGAAGGGAGCGGCTTTGTGGACCGACCGTTATGGCGTGTCGTTGACGATCCGTGGCTGAGGCACGACCATCATCGCGCCGGTGTCTGCAAACTCCTGCTGGATCTGGGCGTTGGGCTTGTACGTGAAAATGCTCACGACAAGTGCCGCAATGAACGCGAGGATGAACGCGGGCAGAAGCTCGTAAAGCCCGGTGTCTAGCGCCTTCCAGATGAAGACGGTACCGGCTCCGACGACCATTCCGGCCAGCGCACCCCAGTTGGTGAGGCGCTTCCAGAAGAGGCTCAGCAGGATGATCGGACCGAAGGCGGCACCGAAGCCTGCCCATGCGAAGGAAACGAGGCCGAGGATCGTGTCGTTCGGGGTCACCGCGAGGAGCGCCGCAACGACGGCGATGCCGAGCACCGCCGCACGCCCAAGCATCATGAGCGTCTTGCTCGATGGCGGCGTCTTGCGGAACACCTGGTAGAGGTCTTCCACCAGAGCAGAAGACGTCACAATCAGCTGACTGGAGATCGTGCTCATAATCGCCGCCAGCACTGCCGCCAGCACCAAGCCGGCGACGAACGGGTGCAGCAGTGTCTGCGACATCAGCAACACGATCGTCTCGGGGTTACTGAGGTCGATGTCGTTCTTGGCGATAAACGCGATGCCCACAAGGCCCGAGATGATGGAGCCGATGAGTGCAATGACCATCCAGGAAATGCCGATCCGACGCGCACTCTTCGCCTGCTGAGGGCTACGCAGTGCCATGAACCGGACGAGAATGTGGGGCTGGCCGAAGTAGCCGAGGCCCCAGGCCAGCGACGACACAATCGCGAGCACTGTGCCCCCGGTCAATGCCGCTCCGCCGAGCATGGAGAAGCTGTCAGGGGCGACGGTAGTGATGAGCGTGAGGGTCTCGTCGAGACCACCGATCGAAGTCACAGCGACGATCGGCACGACGATCAGTGCGATCAACATCATGAGTCCCTGGACCACGTCGGTGAACGATGCACCGAGGAACCCGCCGAACAGCGTGTACGCCAGCGTGACTCCGGTGACGAGCAGCATGCCGGTCAAGTAGTCGCCGTTGAAGGAGCTTTCGAAGAAGACTCCACCCGCGACCATTCCCGAAGAGATGTAAAGGGTGAAGAACACCAGAATCACGACGCCCGAGATGATGCGCAGGAGGCGTGTGTTGTCCCGCAGCCGGTTCTCGAAGAAGCTCGGCACGGTAATCGAGTTGCGTGACACCTCGGTGTACGCACGCAAGCGCGGCGCGACGAGCAGCCAGTTCAGGTAGGCGCCGATGGTCAGACCCACCGCGATCCACGCTTCGATCAGACCAGAGACGTAGATTGCCCCGGGGAGGCCCATCACCAGCCAGCCAGACATGTCGGATGCACCCGCGCTGAGCGCGGCTACCCACGGCGGTAGGTCACGCCCACCGAGCATGTAATCCTCGTGGTTGGCGGTGCGCCGGAAGGCGAGCCAACCGATGAGGAGCATCCCGGCAAAGTAAAGCCCCAGGGCTCCGAACGTGAAGAACTGATCTGACATGGTCTCCCTCTCGCCGGGCTTCGGTGCCTCGGTCGTCCTTCGAGTGTGTCAAAGGAGGGCAATATTCACCGGGTATATTCCGGTATCTCGGGGAATCGATGTCTCGCTGTTACATCGCCCGCCGCCTCGAAATGCGCCTGCAGACCGGCGACGGTGGGATGATCGAGAGATCATGGCATCCCTCCTCGACCCCGCCACTGTTCCCGACGGATCCGATGCGGACGCCGTTTATTTGGCGTTCGTCGAGTGGGCAGAGTCCACCGGCATCAGCCTGTACCCGGCCCAAGATGAAGCCGTCATCGAGATCGTCTCAGGCAACAACCTGATCCTCTCTACCCCCACCGGGACCGGAAAATCACTTGTCGCTATCGGGGCGCACTTCGCCGCTCTCAATGCAGGCGTGCGCAGCTACTACACCGCACCGATCAAAGCGCTCGTGAGCGAGAAGTTCTTCTCGTTGGTCGACGTGTTTGGGGCAGAGAACGTCGGAATGATCACGGGGGACTCTTCGGTGAACGCCGATGCGCCGATCATCTGCTGCACTGCCGAGATACTCGCCAACCTCTCCCTTCGTCAGGGGACAAGCGCTGACGTCGGCCAGGTCGTGATGGACGAGTTCCACTTCTACGCCGACCCTGACCGCGGGTGGGCGTGGCAGGTTCCGCTCCTGGAACTGCCGCAAGCACAGTTCATCCTGATGTCGGCGACGCTCGGCGACGTCACGCAGCTTTCTGCCGACCTCACCCGTCGCACGACACGCGAAACGGCGACCGTCACTGGCGTTGAGCGTCCGGTTCCCCTGCATTTCTTTTACGAGACCACGCCGATTCACGAGACCATCGACGATCTGCTGAACACCGCGCAATCTCCGGTCTACGTGGTGCACTTCTCCCAGGCTGCCGCTATGGAGCGCGCGCAAGCACTATCGAGCACCAAGGTCGCCACCAGAGAACAACGCGACCAGATCGCGGAACTGATCGCCGAGTTCCGCTTCACAACCGCGTTCGGAAAGACCCTTTCGCGGTTCCTGCGCGCAGGTATCGGCGTGCACCACGCGGGCATGCTGCCGAAGTATCGGCGTCTGGTCGAGCAACTCGCCCAGCGCGGGTTGCTGCGTGTGATCTGCGGCACCGACACCCTCGGGGTCGGCATCAACGTGCCGATCCGCACTGTGCTGCTCACCGCGTTGACGAAGTTTGATGGCACGCGCATGCGGCAATTGAACGCCAGAGAGTTCCATCAGATCGCCGGACGAGCGGGCCGAGCGGGCTACGACACGGCAGGCACGGTCGTCGCGCAGGCACCAGAGCACGAGAGCGAAAACATCGCCGCAATCCGTAAGGCCGGCGATGATCCGAAAAAGAAACGCAAGCTGGTGCGGAAGAAGGCGCCAGACGGTTTTGTGTCATGGGGAGAGCCCTCGTTCCGCAAGCTCATCGATGCGGTGCCAGAGACGCTGACGTCTCACATGCAGATCACCAGCGCGATGATGCTGAACGTTATCGCGCGCGGCGGCGACGTCTTCGCGAACATGCGCTCGCTCGTATACGACAACCACGAACCTCGGAAGCGTCAACGAGAGCTCGCGCTGCGCGCCATCGGCATCTACCGCACCCTGCTGGAATCCGGGATCGTGGAGACGTTCGACGCTTCGACAAGCTCAGCGACCCCGGCCGCTGGGTCCCCGAGCGAAGGTGGGTCCCTGAGCCTGTCGAAGGGCATCCGCCTCACCGTAGATCTGCAACCGAACTTCGCTCTCAACCAACCGCTGTCCCCCTTCGCCCTCGCGGCTTTTGAGCTGCTGGATCCTGACCCTTCGACAAGCTCAGGGACCGGAGGGCCCGGAAGCCACGGCGTCGGTACGGGGCCGTACGCCCTCGACATGATCTCGATCGTCGAGGCGACGCTCGACGACCCGCGAGCCGTGCTGAGCCAGCAAGAGTTTTTGGCACGGGGCGAAGCAGTCGCCGCGATGAAATCTGAAGGCATCGAGTACGACGAGCGCATGGAGCTGCTCGAACAGATCACGTACCCGAAGCCACTCGAAGAGCTCCTCACAGCCGCCTTCGAGACGTTCAGTGCGGCTCAGCCGTGGATTCGTGACTTCGAGTTGCATCCAAAATCTGTCGTCCGCGACATGTACGAGCGCGCCATGTCGTTCGGAGAATATGTCGCCTACTACAAGATCGCGCGTTCCGAAGGTGTGGTGCTGCGCTACCTCTCTGACGCCTACCGTGCGGCTTCACAGACAATCCCCGAAGACCTTAAAGACGAAGATCTACGAGATCTCATCGAATGGCTAGGAGAGCTCGTACGCCAGGTGGACTCCAGCCTGTTGGACGAATGGGAAGAGCTGATCGCCGGCGTCGACAACGGCCAGTTCGACCCTCACGCCACCGAAAAGCCGATCGTGCCGCCTGCGCCCAAACGCCTCACCAGCAACACGCGCGCCTTCCGCATCCTCGTGCGCAACGAACTGTTCCGCCGGGTGCAACTCGCCGCACGCGAAGACGTGGCGGCTCTCTCCGAACTCGACGCCGGATTCGGTGCCGATGCGTGGTCTGACGCCCTCGATGGATACTTCGATGATCACGACGAGATTCTTACCGGTGGCGATGCCCGCAGTTCGAAGTTGTTGATGCTTACCGAAGGCGCGGCGGAGTGGACCGCACGCCAAATCTTCGACGACCCTGCGGGAGACCACGACTGGGGCATCTCCGCAACAATCGACCTCGCTGCCTCCGATGAGGCAGGTCAGGCGGTCGTCACCGTAACCGCCGTCGACCGGCTGTAGTCGTACCCTTCGACAAGCTCAGGGTCCTACCCTCGGTCGCTGAGCCTCGGTCGCTGAGCCTGTCGAAGCGTCCCTACCCTGGGTCGCTGAGCCTGTCGAAGCGTCCCTACCCTGGGTCGCTGAGCCTGTCGAAGCGTCCAGCCTGGGCTCACCAGGGGCTGGGCTCGTAGTCCTTCAAGAAGACGCCGTGGACGTCGTCGCCGGCCTCGCCGCGCACGATCGGGTCGTACACGCGGGCGGCACCATCGACCAGATCCAGTGGCGCGTGGAAGCCTTCTTCCGCGAGACGCACCTTGGTGAAGTGCGGGCGCTCGTCGGTGATCCAGCCGGTGTCGACGGCGGTCATCAAGATGCCGTCTGTCTCGAGCATCTCACCGGCACTCGTGCGGGTGAGCATGTTGAGCGCGGCCTTGGCCATGTTCGTGTGCGGGTGCCCTGGGCCCTTGTAGCGCCGGGAGAACTGCCCTTCCATCGCCGACACGTTCACCACATATTTGCGGTGCGCGCTCGACGCCGCCATCGACGCACGCAGGCGGCTGATCAGCAGGAACGGTGCCGTCGTGTTCGCGAGCTGCACCTCGAGCATCTCCAGCGGATCGACCTGGTCAATCGACTGCACCCAGCTGTTCGTGCTGTTGACGTCTGGGACGAGCCCGCCCGCATCGATCGCGGAGCCGTCTGCGTGCTTTTCCAGAGATGAAGAGCCTGGTGCCATCGCGAGACGCGCAAGGTCTTCGGCAGTGAGCGCCTGCCCACCTTGCTCGGCGACGGTGCCACCGAGCGCGGCGACCGAAAGCAGGGGGTGCGCGTCAACCGAGGCCTGCAACGCCTGGGGGTGCGGGTCTGCGGTGTGACCGAAAGTTTCCATCTCTGGCAGCGGACCATCAGGCAGAGGCTGCAGTTCTGCATCAGCCAGCAGGGAATACGAACCGGGCGAACGCCGCACCGTCTGAGCTGCGTTGTTGATGAGAATATCGAGCGGTCCCTGTGCTGCCACGGAATCGGCCAGGCCGATCACCTGAGCTGGGTCGCGCAGGTCGATGCCGACGACGCGGAGGCGGTGCAACCAGTCAGCCGAGTCTGGCAGCGCCGAGAAGCGCCGGACGGCGTCGCGAGGGAATCGTGTCGTGATGGTCGTGTGCGCACCATCGCGCAGCAGCCGCAGCGCGATGTGCATGCCGATCTTTGCGCGACCACCGGTGAGCAGTGCGCGCTTGCCGGTGAGGTCAGTGCGGGCATTGCGTTTGCCGTGGCTGAAGCGCGCACAGTCGGGGCAGAGCTGGTGGTAGAACGCGTCGACCACGGTGTAGGGCTGCTTGCAGATGTAGCAGTTGCGGGGCTTGAGCAACTCGCCAGCGATGGGGGCGTCGACAACGCTGGTGGCGAGCTCGTGCCCGCGCGTTTCGTCGTCGATGCGGTCGGGCGCGCCCGTGGCTGTGCGGGCGACGACGGCTTTGTCTGCTTCGGCGATCGCATCACGAATCTCTTTGCGCCGCACACGCTTAACAGCCTTGAACATCGCTGCCGTCGCATGGCGCACGGCGACGAAGTCCGGGTGCTCGTTGTCGATCTGATGCAACTCGGCGAGTACGCGAAGAGTTGTGGCGAGATCGTCTGGGTCGACACCAGGCCCGGCCTCGGCCCCCGGGTCTCCAACCTCGGCACCCGGTTCCCCAACCTCAAAATCTGGTCCCCTGACCTCGGCTCCCGGTTCCCTGACCTCAAAATCTGGGTCCCTGACCTCGGAATCTGGGTCCCTGAGCTCGTCGAAGGGTCCGGGTGCGTCGGTCATTGTGCCAATTTTACGCGACCGGGGAGTGCCCGCCCACCTCCTCCCGCCAGCACAGTTCACCTGCATGAACGAACCACGGATGGCGGACGCGCCGCGCGCGTTTCGTCATCCATCTGTGATCGGCTCATGCGCATGAGCGGCAGCGGGGGCCCAGACTAGAAGCATGACCACTCTCGACCCGCACGTTATCGGCCCCGGTCTGCTTGCTACCCCGTTCACCGCGGCGGAGATCCGCGAAGCTACTGGATCGGGGTTGGTGATCCACCTTCTTCTCGAAGGGCCAGACGGCCCGCTTGGCGAACATGTGAACCGCTTTCGAGGCACAGGCAGCGACGGCGCAACCCTGGATCGTTGGGCGGTCGCAGACCCGCACACTGTCGTGTCGAACCAGGTCACCTGGACCGAGTTGCAAGGTCACGCGGCGTTCGATGCGGAAACCACCAGCGTGACGACCGTAACCCTGCAAACTCCACTCGGCGAGTTGAACTGCCAGCGGTATGACGCGGCGCATGGCGTCTTCTGGTTCGCCACGGAGTACCCGGGAATGCCGGTGCAACATGAGTCAGACGGGCTGCGCACGACGGTGTTGCGTATCGACAAGCTCTAGCGAATGAAACGAAGGGCGAGCTCGGACTGAGAGCTCGCCCTTCGCCTATTCAGTGCCCTCGTCAGTGCCCTGAGGCGCCGACCACGACGAACTCGTTCGGCACGATGTCGAGCGTGACATCTGCCGTTACCTCACCCGAGTGCAGGTCGATCGCGAGGATGCGATCCTTCGACGGCTCCGTCACGTAGGCGACGTCGCCCACCACCCGCAGGCCTGGGTGGGGCTGCTGCCATTCGGTCGGGCTCTCCCACGGATCGATGACACTCCAGGAATCTTGGGGGCTGCCGTTCTCATCCAACACTGTCAGTGTGCCGTCGGCACCGAGCACGACGACATTGTTAAGGTCGTCGCGGCCCACACCGCGCCAGGTGTACTCGACGCCGTCTGGCAGATCGACAACCGACATCGTGTGGGATTCGGTGTCAACGCGCACCAACTGGGAAAGCAGGTACCCCTCCTGATCGGGGTCGGTCTTGTAGTCACCGAACGCGATACGGCTGGTGTCACTCACGTACGCGTTGCCTGTGCGGCCAAACTCGTCTGGCGCATCAATCTTCGTAAGCGCCCCGTTATCGAAGAGCAGTACGCCGTCTTCGCAGCCAAACATCACAACTTCGTCTTGCAACGCGCCTTCGCCGTGCACGCTCGGGCACTGTTCGTTGCGCGCAAGCTCGGTGCCATCTTCGGCGAGATGTCTGACCCCACTGCGAGACTCGGATGTGCCGATGGTCGAGAGGGTCGTGCCGTCCGACAACTCAATAGCGACTCCGTGGTGCGCGGCTTCCGACGTGAGTGTGGTGATCTCCGGCAGCGTGCCTGAGCCAATGTCGTCGGTGTCGAATACCTGCGACTCCCCTGTCGCATCGTCGAACAGCACCGTGCGCCCTGCGTGTGGGGTCGCGTGCCCTGCGGCAGCCGCGGGGAAAAGCTCCCCGGTGAACTCCACGGTGTCCGACGCCAACCCGGAGTCGAGCACGTGAAAGCCATTTTCGGCGGTGACGAAGACATGACCGTCGTGATCGCCCGCACCGTTGACACGCAAGAAACCTGAAAGCGCTGCGTCTCCCACTGGCTCCAATGTGTCGCCGTCGAGCACCATCACACCGCCGTCGTAAGTCACCGCCACTCGGGTGTCTGCCTCGTGGTGGTTATCCGTCGCGGCGTCTTCGTTCTGCTCGCTGGCGGGGGATGCGCTGGCGCATCCCGCCAATGCAAAGGCTGCAATTGCGCCGACGGCGCCAATCGCAAAACGTTTGTGGGGAATGGGCATGGGTGTTCCTCTTTCTTTGGGGTGGGTGCGCAGGGCGCGCGGCGACGGCCGTGCCGTCGAAGAATCAACCGACCTGCTGGATTGACCAGGGATCCACGTCGGTAAAACTGCGGGTGACCTGGCCGTCACCGTGGTCGATTTCGTGCACAGCGCGGTTCGCCGGATCGCTGAGGTACACGTGCTGCGCGTCGACGATCAGTTGCACACGATCACGCAGCGCGGCATCGGCCACAGAAGCGGCCACCAGCGGATCTGTGCGCACGAGGACCGCCCCGTCGGCATCGAGGATCCGCACTCGCCCCTCGACGTCCACCGCGATGGTGCGGTTGTCGTCGTCGCCGATGGCCACTGCCAGAACCAGCGGCACGTCGGAGGAAAGCCATGTCCATTGCCGTTCGCGCACATCCAGCAGCCATGCCCCCCGCTCTCCCGCCACTCCGGCGAGATCCGGTCGACCAGAACGGCCAGCGAGCTGTGTCGCGGGAGTTGCATCTGCGGGGTAGGGGATGACCTCCGCAGCGATGGCACCGCCGACCTCTCGGGTGAACAACACAGCCCCGTCTGCGCAGGCGAAGACGGCTCCGACAACGGTGACCTCAACATCAGTCCCGCGCTCGCAGGGCACTGCGTCCTTCGCGGTCTGCACACTTTCCAGGTCGCGAACTTCGATGGTCGTGGCGCTCGTCGCAAGCAGAAGGTGGTCGGCGAAAGGCACGGCGGGATCGCTGGGCTCTGCGCCACTCTGGGCTGTGAGAGGCAGCGGGTCTGGCGTATCAAACGGCTCTGCGAGTGCTTCGTGCTCGAGAAGGAAGGTTTCGTCGCTCTCGAAGCGCACGAGGGTTGCGAGATCTCCCACATGCACGTTGGGCGTGCCCTGCCCTTCAACTGTTCCGACAACGCGCGGTTGGCCCAGGAACGAGTGTGAATGACCGCCGTGGGGAACAGTCCACCGACCGGAATCGACAATCGTCACCGTCGTGCGTGCCTCCGTTCCGTGGGCGAGGTACACATGTCGACCGTCGCTGGAAACAGAGTGCAACGGGTCATACCCGTGACCAAGATCCGTGCGCTTCTCACTCGCGAGATCGAGCACGATCAGTGCGCCGTCCGCCTCCGCGACCACCAATGCGAGGGCTGCAGCGGACACCTCTGCCCCGCCACTGGAGCCGAGCCCGTGGCCGATCGCAGACGCACTCGGCGAGGCAGGCGAGTGCGGAGCCGGCGCTGCGCAGGCAGCGAGCACGATGGCCGAGCTGACGAGGGCGACCGCGCGCAAAGCGCGGCGAGAAGGAATGTTTGGCATGACACTCACACCTTATTGATAACGATTCTCACTCTCAAGTTAAGGGCGAGTGCGCCCGGGAGGAGAACCTCGTCTCGGGAGGCGGCGCGCCAGGTAGGACTCCGCCCGAAGCGAAGAGTTCCTCCGCTGATGCTTGAGGGGATCCGGTGCGGAAGATATCCCCAGATCGGACCAGAATGAGCCCAAGGTCTGCGCCCCGGCGTAGGGTCGCAGCATGAGCAGCACAGCATCCGGAGAACGTCACGAAGTAGTCCCGTCTTACTTGCTTGCGCGCCTCGCCGAGTCTGGCCGTTTTACTAAAGCCGCGGCAGCCGCACGGCAAACCCTGACTGCTGGGCGCCCTCCGTATCGCGCGCGCATCGACCTATCGATCGATGAGAACGGCGACCTCGTCGCACAGCTCTCTGATGCCCCCAACCGCACGGTGAGCGACGCCGCGAACACGCAGCAGCTGCCTGGAGCGATTGTGCGCAGCGAAGACGATGCCGCAGTTGCCGATGCCACCGCAAACGCGGCATTCGAAGGACTCGGCGCCACGTTCGAGATGTTGCTTGCCGCGTTTGGCCGCAACTCTCTGAACGATGCGGGTGCACCGCTCAACGCGACGGTGCACTATGGCGTTGACTACGACAACGCGTTTTGGGACGGCGAACGCATGGTCTTCGGAGACGGCGATGGCGAGGTATTCCGAGGTTTCGCTGAGTCGCTTACCGTGATCGGTCACGAGCTCGCGCACGGGCTCGTGCAAAACACCGCCAACTTGGAGTACCAGGGCCAGCCTGGCGCGCTCAATGAATCGGTCGCCGATGTCTTCGGGGCACTCACCGAGCAGTACACGTTGGGGCAAACCGCTGACCAAGCGTCGTGGCTGATCGGTTCCGAGATTTTTACAGAAGCCGTCGAAGGTGCGGCACTGCGATCGATGATCGCCCCTGGCACGGCGTACGACGACGACGAACTTGGGAAAGACCCGCAGCCCGATCACATGAGCGGATTTGTGCGCACGACAGAAGACAACGGTGGCGTGCACCTCAACTCCGGAATCCCGAACCGCGCGTTCGCCCTGTTTGCGCGCGACCTTGGCGGCAAGGCGTGGGAGCGAGCTGGCACCGTTTGGTACCGCGCCCTTACCGGAGAGCTTTCCAGCACAGCCACGTTTATTGACTTCGCCGACGCGACGGTGGCGGCGGCGCGCGCGATCGACGAAAGCACGGCTGCTGCTGCTCGAAGGGCGTGGACAACCGTCGGAGTGTATGGCGAACAAGACAGCGCTACGGCTAGCTGAGACTCTCAGCTCAGGTGTTCGGGTCGCACTCCCCGTCCAACGAAACGCCCCGTGACGCTCGTCAACCTCGGGTGATCACGTAGCATTCGCAATGGACGAGGCATGGCGGAGCCTGCCACTGTCGTCGAAAGCAATGGACCCTGAAGAAGACGCTGCACAGTCTGCGTCACGCGCACAGGGAAGTTTCTCCGACGTTGCACCCGGCGAATTTCGCTCGTGCGCGGCACGCCCCGCTGAAGCACCGGCCCCAGGATGCGCGCCGTCGCCACCGCATCTTGGATCGCCAGGTTGATGCCGACTCCCCCGGCCGGTGACATCGCATGCGCGGAGTCACCAATGCACAGCAGACCATCGGCATCCCATCGACGAAGACGCTCGAGCCGCACTCTCAACAGGTGCACGCCGTCTGGCTTGAGCCCGACGGCGGCCCTCCCTAGGCGCGGCGAGATTTGCACAAGACGCTGATTCATCTGCGCCACATCGCTCGGAGTGCCAGACCACGTTCCGGCCGGAATCACGTGGGCGATCTGGAAAAAGTCACCTCGATCGATCGTGATGATCATCCCCGCACCGGCCTGAATAAACGGGTACGTTTCGCCCTCGTGCTTGGGCAAACGAAACCAGAGCACGTCCATCGAAGAAGCGCGCCCCACGGGGTTCAACCCCGCCAGGCCGCGGACCACCGAGTCACGACCCGACGCATCGACCACCAAACGCGCGCGGATTCGGACGCTCCCCTCGCTCCCCTCGCTCCCCTCGCCCGCCACACCCACGACGCGCCCCTCTTCTCGAATCAAGCCAGTGATCGCGGTCGACCGCAGCAACTGAAACCCGTCGTACTGTGTGGCCGTCTCTGCCACCAGGTCAAGAAAGTCCCACTGCGGCATGAACGACATCACTTTGCGGGTGGTGGGCAGCTTCGAAAAGTCAGCGAGAGTGAACTCCGCTCCCTGCCAGCTCACGGTGACGCGTGACATGTCGGCATGAGGCCGCTCAAGAAATGCATCGAGCATCCCGAGTTCCTGCAGAAGCTGCTGCGTAGACGGGTGAATCGTGTCGCCCCGGAAGTCACGAAGGAAGTCGGCATGCTTTTCCACCACGGTGACGGTGAGCCCTTGCCGCGCCAGCAGCAGCCCGAGCATGAGCCCGGCAGGTCCGCCGCCGACGATCGCGCAATCAACTTCGCCTTGTGTGTCCATGGCTCTAGAGTTCCGTGCGGCATGGGATCCTGCCAGTGTGGTCAATAAAACACGCGGACGCCCTCGAGGCATTTCCCACACACGGCAGCAACTTCTCTCTGCCGCGGAACAGCACTTTTTTGCCGGAGACCTCGGCACAATATCGTCGAGGGAACTGGCAAGCGAGATCGGCGTCAGTCACACGCTGGTCAATTATCACTTCGGATCGCGCGACGGGCTTGTCGCGGCCGCCGTCGCGCTGCGCGCAGCTCCTCATGACGTCATCGCACTGTCACGCGATGACAACCAGCGCATCGATCTCCCCCGCCTCGCTCACGGCATACTCGCGATCTGGGAGCACCAGGAACACGGCGCGCAACTCGTCGCCTTCGCACGACGCCTGGCAAGCGACGACAGCTCCGCGCTTTCGATAGCTGACTACATTCACAACGCCGTCTTTGCCCCACTGGTCGAAGACTTCGGCCAGGAGCACGCGCGCCGCATTGCGACGGCGACCATCGGGTTTCTGTTTGGGCGGTACGTTCTCGCGTTGCCATTGTTCGCAGACTTATCCAGGGAAGAGGCCGGTCGACTACTCGTGTCAATGCTCCGATGACCAGCCGGATCCGCTCGACGCCACCGCGCAGCCATGCGAGTCTATGAAGATGAGCGAGTCATCCCCGCAGGCCAACGCGCACACCAACGCGCAGGTCGTGATCGCTGTGGTGCGCTCTGGGGGCATCGCGGGCATGCGCAGACACTGGCAGGTCGAGGCCGACCCGCAGACCGCCGGAGCGTGGATAGACCTGATCGACCGTTGCCCCTGGGATCAGACTACAGACACCGACGAGGGAGCCGACCGGTTTGTCTGGAGCATCGAGGCCCGCACCCCCTCCGAACGCCGAGAACGCGAACTGAACGATTCGCAGATCGATGGACCATGGCTCGCATTAGTCGATGCCGTGCGGGATGCGGCGCGACGCGAAAAATGAGGCGAGAATAGGGCCATGGGACTGTTCCAGCACCGCCCCGAAGATGAAGAGAATCAGTGGGCGGGTCTTCCATCCGAACCGCTCGAGCGCGAAGGCGCGGACGTGCTTGACGCGCCACCGCCTGTCGATCCGATGGCTATCGGTCTGGGGGCTGCGGTGAGCTCGGTTGCCCTCCCCGCCACCCCGCTTCTCAGCGAGGAAACGACGGCTCCCGCACCAGAGGATGATCCAGACGAATGATGCCGATCAGCCGAGGTTGATCAGTCCTTGTCGCTCGGTCCGTCAACAACATCCACGCGCGTGCGCGGAAGTGCCTCCGGGTGCTCACGTTGCAACCACGCCATCATCTTTTCGCGCACCTCACAGCGGATATTCCACTGGTCGTCGGAGTCTTTCGCCGACATGACAAGGCGCACCGTAACGAACCCGCCCTGCGCGTCGGTGACCAGCGCACTCAAAGACCGACCGTCCCAGGAGGACGACGATGTCACGATGCGCTCGAACTCCGTGCGCAGCTCGTCCATCGGCACGCGCCAATCGAGATCGAAGTAGACCGTCCCGAGGATCTTGTCCGAGGTTCGCGTCCATGTTTCGATCGGATTCGTCGTGAAGTAGCTGCACGGGACGACGAGCCGCCGCTCATCCCAGATGTACACGACGACGTAGGAGAGATTGATCTCTCCGATCCGGCCCCATTCGCCTTCGACCACCACGACATCGCCCACCCGGATCGCGTCAGTGAATGCCACCTGCACACCTGCAATGAGGTTGCCGAGGATGGACTGTGCGGCGAGACCGGCGATGATGCTGGCAATACCGGCTGACGCCAGAATGCTGGTGCCCACTGCGCGCATCTGGGGGAAGGTGAACAGCACAGCACCGAGCGCGAGTACGGCAATCGTCGCCAGAACGAGGCGGTGCAAGACGAGCAGCTGAGTGCGCCGACGTCGCGCTTCCGGGCCCACCAGCAACTCTTCTTCTCGGGCCATGAGGCGCTCGAACCCGAACGACACCGAAGCGGCGAGCAACCACGAACCGGTACCGATGGTGGCGATAAGGAAGAGCCGGGCAATCGCCGGCCACCATTCCTGCGTCGCGGGCTCGCTCACCGAGAACGAGACCCACACAGCAACCACCAACGCGGTTACCACCACCGCGTTTCTGACGCGGCGGGCGAAGTCGCGCACCCACACCGCACGACCGCGCACGAGAGCTGCAACGAGTGCAAGCAGCGCAAGCACAGCGGCGACGACCACGAGCGCGACGGTGAGGGCGACAGATGTGCCGACCCAGGATTCCCATTCGAAGCCAGGCATCTACCCACAGTAGGCCGCGTGCCTGAACGATGCGAATGCACGCGGATCAGCGAGCCGCCCGCGCGCGGCTACGGTTGAGGGATGACGATCACCGCCGCCGCAGACGGCTCCGCCCTGGGCAACCCCGGACCAAACGGCTGGGCTTGGTACATCGACGACGCGAACTGGGCAGCAGGTGGATCTCCGCACGGCACCAACAACCAGGGTGAACTGCGCGCTGTGCTTGAGTTGCTGGTCGCCACAGCCGGCATCGACGAGAAGCTGATGATCGAGTGTGACAGCCGGTACGTGATCGATTCGGTGACCAAGTGGATGCCCGGCTGGAAGCGCAAAGGCTGGCGCAAGTCTGATGGCGGACCCGTGCTCAATCGGGATCTGCTGGAGGGCATCGACGAGGCGATCCGTGGTCGTGATGTCGAGTTCACCTGGGTGAAAGGCCACGCGGGGCACCCCTTGAATGAGGCGGCAGACGAGCGCGCAAACGGGGCGGCAAAGGCATACCAGCAGAAGCAGGAACCGAACCGCGGCCCTGGGTTCACGCTCGGCACTTCGGCCGCGGCTCCGGCACCCGTTGAACCCGCTGCGCCTGTTGCGCCCGTTGCCGAACCGCTGTGGGCTGAAGCCTCCGATCTTCTCGACGGTCTGGACACCCAGGACGACGACCCGATCGAGCTCCGTCTCGCTCTCACCGCAGATGAGCACGCACGATTGCGCGGCCGCGCCCAAGCGCAAGGAATTTCACTGGAAGACGCACTTCGCCGCCTGATCTGAGGCGATATATAGCGCCTGCTCCGTAGAATCAGCGAGTGAGGGAATGGGCGGTGACACGGCGGTGAAGGCCCGCACCGTGTTTGGCGTGCTCCGCCTTAGCGCTGCGGCGATCTGTCTGGTGGCGCTCATCCATCGACTTGCCTGGGGCTTGGCTTCGAACACGATCGCCAGCCAAAACTTCTTTGCCTACCTGACCAATCAGTCGAACATTGCGTTTGTCGTGCTCCTCACGATTGCGGGGATCCTGGCGCTGCGCACTGCGCAAGACCCTCGGTGGCTCACTGTCGCGCTCGCGCTGGTGCTGACCTGGACGATTACGGCCGGAATCGTGTTCGCGATTTTGGTGTGGCAGGCAGGTATCCGCGGCATCCGCATCGACGTGCCGTGGTCTGATCAGGTGTTGCATTTCTGGTTGCCCGCGTGCACTGTCGCCGCCTGGGCTCTTGCCCCTGGCCACCGGTCGGTGCCGTGGAGGGTGATTCCGGCGTCGCTCATCTACCCTGTGCTGTGGGGCATCGCGACGCTGATTCGTGGGCCGATAATCGGGTGGTACCCCTACTACTTCCTCGATCCTCGTCAGGTCAGCGGACCTTCGGAGTTCGTCGTTTCGTCGGCGATCGCCCTCGGAACTTTCGCCATCGTTGCGACGATGCTGGTGCTCATCAGCCGGATGCCGCTACCGCCGATGCTTCGACAGCCCCCGGTTGAAGAAGCATCGGAGGCAGCACCAGAACCGGTGCGCGAACGGGTCGGTCAGACGTAGAGCGCGAGCGAAGCGAGGGCGGCGTCGAGAGCGGCATCCTCATCGAGCGCGGCGAAATCGGCTGCGGCGGGGCCGCCGACGATCCCGACGAGCACGTTTTCTCCGGTTGCCGGGCGAAGGTTGATCCACGTCGGGATCAGAACATCGGCGCCCACGGCGTGCCAGATCGCCTCTTCGTTCTCCCAGAACGGCTCATCCCAGCGCAGCCAGACCGTTTCGATTGCCCCCATGCCCAGCGCAGAGATTGCGCCGCGGTTGGAGAACGGGAGCGGCGGGTCAAACTCGATACTGCGATCCTGAAGCACCCCGAGCGGCACGGTGACGATCACTCGATCGAACGACAGAGCTTCCCCCGTGCCGAGGCGCACGCTGACTCCACTGTCGTCGTAGGCGATTAGTGAGACGGGAGAGTTGAGGCCAACCTGCACCCCGTCGAGCGCCTGCTCGATGAAAGGCGTAAGGCTGTCGCGTGCTGCTTTGGGCTCGCCGGAAGGCAGCGCCGGTGCGAACCAGCTAGAGAGTTTATCCGATCCAGCGCCGGTTTGAGTGGCGAGGATGCCCAGGAGCGCGGCCGTGGATGGGTCGGCGATATCGACACCGGCTGCGGTAAGAGCGTCGGCAACCGATGTGTCTTCTGGTGCGGCCTGCGCTGTCGCGATCGCCGCCGAGAACGGTTGCGAATCGACGGGCTCGATGTCGCCTTCTGGTGTGCGCCAAAGGCCGCCAGCCAGATCGACGATGCCCACTTCGCCCTCGTCGAGCCGTTCGAGCACCTCGGCATCGTCTTCTCCGAAGAGCCACGCGCCAAGTTGCACCGGCACCGGCCATGCGTCGTCGACGCGCGAAGCCACGCGTCCGCCGACGCGATCTCTCGCCTCAAAGACGGTGACCTGCATTCCGTGATCGGCGAGCATTGCCGCGGCGGTAGCGCCCGCAAGACCGGCGCCCACAACGGCGACCCGCTCGTCCGGTTGACCCGGAATCATGAGTTCGACAGCAGCGCGAGTGCCGGAGCTGATTGCTCCGCGCACGGTCCCCGGTGCGTCTTCATTCGTCGCCTCACCGGCAAAAAAGATCCGCCCGTCGACGGGCTTGCTGAGCGCCAGACGGGTGCCAGCGAGCACGCCGACCGGGGTAAAACTGGCCCCGCCGAGCGAGAACGGATCGGTCGTCCAGGTACTGCGGATGCTGCCGGCAGGTGCGGGCACGCCGGGGGGAACCTCTGGTTCGCGAGTGCGAGTGGGCGTCGGTGTCGGGGCGGGTTCCGGTGTGCACGACGCGAGAAGCACCGAAGCGACGCCGGCGCCGGCGCCGAGGAGCAGAGAGCGGCGGGTGATCCTCATTGTGACGCCACTTTATCCGACCATTCGGCTTGTGCCACGTATCGTCGGCGGGATCGGGCAGACATAACTCAGGAACAACCCGGCCGGAGGCGGCCAAACAGCCCGGATCCGGTGGATCTGGGCTGTTCTTCCTGAGTTATGAACGGTCAGCGGTCAAGAACTTCTCGCTCCAAGCGGGCGAACGACGATTCCATGCCGTCTGCCATGCCGGTCGAGAGGATCATGTCGCGCGTTTCCTTGTCTGGATACTCGATCAGCACCGTCACGAGGGTCGCGCCGTCTTCTTCATAGAGGTTCAGATCGTTGAGCGTCTCGGTAGGCATGCCCTGCATTCGCTCTGTCGTCACCGCGCGGCGCGGAGCATCGATGAGGAGCGCCTCTCCCTCAAATCCGAACGCCTCCCCTTCGGTCTCGCCGACGGGTGCCCAGGAGTTGCGGAACGACTGACCCACCTCGGTCGCCGGGACGCACTCCGTCATCTCCCAGCCGTCTGGCCCGAGCATCCATTTGCGGATGAGTTCTGGTGCGAAGTGCGCCCGCCACACAAGCTCGCGCGGCCCCTCAACCAGACGCGTGATGCGCACATGAGTATCGTCGAGCAGTTCTACGCGCGTGCCCTTTCCCTGCGCGTAGTCGCGGAGGTCTTGCAACACGGCATCGAGCTGCGCCATCGCCATCTTCGTGCCCTCGATAGCACCCATCGACACGAGCTGTTCCAAGGCTTCGAGGGAATCAAAGTAGCTGGTGTTGATCATCCTGGTGCCCTCAGGAGTGGACTCGAAGGTGAACGTCATCCGCATGGCGGGGAACCCCTCGAGCGGATTGCCGTCGTCATCGACGAAAGCGTCGATGACGTCGAAACGGTGCGGCGCCTCGATAGCGAGGAACTCCCAGGCCCCAGACGACTTCTCGCCACGCGGTCCGTGCATCGAATACACCGCGCGCCCACCTACCGTGGGATCCCAGGTCGTGAAAGTGGCCGGCCATCCTGGAGGGCCCCAAAACCTGTTCAACTGCTCCGGATCGGTGTAAGCGCTCCACACGCGCTCGATCGGTGCAGCAAGGTCAGCGATGACCGTCATGGTGAGGTTCTCGGCGTCGGTGACGACTTCGGTGACAGGCATGTCATTCTCCTTGTTTCGTGTTCTTATCGTCCTGGCCCCTTGGGCCCGCGCTTGCGGTCCCTGAGCGCGCCTCGGTCCCTGAGCGCACCTCGGCCCCTGAGCGCACCTCGGTCCCTGAGCGCACCTCGGTCCCTGAGCGCACCTCGGTCCCTGAGCTTGTCGAAGGGTCACCCAACAGATCATCTAGCCGGGCGATGCGCGACCGCCAGAGCTCTTCGTATCGACCAAGCAGCACCCTAGCGCGGGTGATCATCTCGGGATTCGCTCGCACGAGTCGCTCGCGTCCGTCTGCACGTTTGACGATGAGGCTGGCGGCTTCCAGCACTGCGACATGCTTCTGCACTGCGGCAAATGACATCTCGTACTCGGCGGCTAGGGCAGACACAGACTGCTCACGCTCGATGGTGCGGCGCAGAATGTCGCGCCTCGTCGACGTCGCCAGTGCGTGAAAGACGCGGTCGACCTCCGCGTCACTCAGTGCGTTTTGTATAACCATTTGGTTGTACGTTACGCGTGGGCGTAAGGAGTGTCAATGGGGGCCTTTAGTCGATACGCACCTAGCCGTATGGGCATATGGTGGAAGAGAAGGACGGACCGTCCGTGAAGATATCCCGGCACAGTGCCCGCCCGGAAAAGGAGTCTCTCTTGGCTCAGTACGACGTCTCGAACCGCTCGGCCATCGTGACAGGAGCAGGAAGCGGAATCGGTCGCTCCACCGCTCTCCTCCTGGCAAAGAACGGCGCCTCTGTAGTCGTGAACGACCTCAATGCAGAGCACGCACAAGCGGTCGTAGAAGAGATCCGCGAAGCAGGCGGCGTCGCCGAAGCCTCCGTCGGCGACGCGACCAACGCCGACTGGGTCGCATCGTCGATCGAACTCGCCAACTCCCTCGCGCCGTTGCGCATCGGGGTCAACAACGCAGGAATCGGCGGCGCCAGCGCCCCATCTGCCGAGTACGAAGACGACGAGTGGGACAAGGTCATCGCGATCAACCTCAACGCCGTCTTCCGCAACATGAAGGCGCAGATCCCCTCGATCCTCGCGAACGGCGGCGGCTCGGTCGTGAACGTCGCGTCGATCCTCGGCAGTGTCGGCTTCGCTGGCTCTCCCGCATATGTCGCCGCTAAACACGGTGTCGTCGGCATGACCAAGTCGGCGGCCCTCGAATACTCCGCTCAGGGCGTGCGCGTGAACTCCGTAGGTCCCGGTTTCATCGACACTCCGTTGCTTGCAAGCATGGATGACGCCGCGCGCGAGTTCCTCGTGAGCAAACACCCGATCGGCCGCCTCGGCCAGGCAGACGAGGTCGCGAACCTCATCGCCTTCCTCGCCAGCGACGCCGCGAGCTTCGTCACGGGCAGCTATCACCTGGTCGACGGCGGCTACACCGCCCCCTAAGTCTCCGGATCCCGGATCCCAGGCCCCCGACCGAGATCCCGGGTTCTCGGTCCACTTGTCGGGAGATTGGACGGATGCAGGGAGCATGCACGGCTTTTGCCCCGTCATCCGTTCAAACTCCCGACAAGTGCGGGAGGAATGCGACCGCATGCCGTAGTGAACGACGCGGGTGCGCGCAACCCCGTTTGCGATGTCGCACGGTCGGCATACGCTCACACCATGACAGAGCTCACCCAGCCCACCGGCCGTGAAGAAGCACTGCGTGCCGTGCCCCGCGAAGATGGAAGTGCGCCTCGCGCGCTGGTGCTCGGGGCGACCGGTTACATTGGCGGGCGCCTGACGCCGCGGCTCGTGAACGCGGGCTATCGCGTGCGCGCCCTGGCTCGTGATGCCGCCCGCGCCGCCTCGTTCCCGTGGGGTGACGAGTGCGAGATTGTCGAGGGATCGGCCGACGACAAAGAAGCTGTCGCCAAGGCGATGGAAGACGTCGATGTCGTCTACTACCTGATCCACTCGATGTCGGCAGGCAAAGGCTTCGAAGAGAGCGACGAGCGCGCGGCGACTACCGTGGCGGAAGCTGCCGCAGCAGCGGGCGTTGGACGGATCGTGTACCTCGGTGGCCTGCATCCAGAGGATGTTGAGCTGTCCCCTCACCTGCGTTCTCGCGTTCATGTCGGAGAGATTTTCCTCAGTTCTGAGGTACCGGCGATCGTGTTGCAGGCGGGAGTCGTGATTGGGTCTGGATCAGCGTCGTTCGAGATGATTCGACACCTGACCGATGTGTTGCCCTATATGCCTGCGCCGAAGTGGGTGCGCAACCGCATTCAACCGATCGCTGTGCGCGATGTTCTGCACTATCTAATGGGGGCAGCCCACATCGAGGCAGACGTGAACAGGGCCGTCGACATTGGTGGGCCCGACGTTTTGCGATACGGCCAGATGATGAACGGCTATGCAGTGGAGGCCGGTCTTCGCCAGCGAGCGATCGCTGCTCTTCCGGTGTTCACTCCCGGTCTTGCCTCGCACTGGGTCAATCTGGTGACACCCGTGCCGCGATCTATTGCGCGACCGCTCGTGGCCTCGCTGCAGAACGAGTGCATCATGAAGAATCGTGATGTCGACGATCTGATTCCGCGCCCGGCGGAGGGACTCACCCCCTACCGGAGCGCCGTGGCCCAGGCACTCGGCCGCGTCAACGCCGATTCGATTGAGACGAGCTGGCAGGATTCAGAGGTCTCCGGTGCTCCCAGCGATCCCCTCCCGAGTGACCCGGATTGGGCCGGCCGCACCGTCTTTACCGACTCCCGATCGGTTGCCACAACAGCCTCACCGGAAGAACTCTGGCGCGTGATCCTCGGCATCGGCGGGGAGAACGGTTGGTACTCATCACAGCTGCTGTGGGCGGTGCGCGGCTGGATGGACAGGGTTGTCGGAGGCGTCGGATTGCGGCGCGGACGTCGCAGCCGCATAAATGCCAGAGTCGGCGACGCGATCGACTTCTGGCGCGTCGAAGCGGTCGACACGGCCGAAGAGGGATCGCTCCTCCGCCTTCGCGCCGAGATGAAGGTGCCGGGCGAAGCCTGGCTTGAGCTGCGCGCTCTGCCAGACAAAGATGCCCCGAGTGGCGCGCGCTACGAGCAGCGTGCGATCTTCTTCCCGCGCGGACTCTTCGGACGCCTGTACTGGCTCGCTGTACTGCCATTCCACGGGCTGATCTTCGCCGGCATGGCCGCACGGCTGACTGGTGCCGCAGAAGAAGCCGGTGCCGCTGAAGAAGCCGGTAAGGCAGAGAAAGCCGAAGCGTCGAGCGACGCCTAATCACACAAAAAAGACGCGGGCCGCGTGATCGCGGCCCGCGTCTTTTTGTTACTCGGAGCGGGGTTTCTCTGGCGAGTCTGACTCTGCGGCAGACTCTTCATCCGGTGGCTGGATGATGTCGATCGCCTCAGTCGCGGTCGCGTAGACCTCGGCAAGGCTGTCATCGACGGTGGACTCATCGATCCATCCGAAGTCGTCTTCGGAGTGGTCGTACTCCACAGGAACGAGGGCGAAGTCGTCGCCGTATTCCTCGAGTCCAGCCATCACGCTGTGTCGCACTGCGGCGCGCGCATAGCGCTCGCGCAAGATCAGCGGGTCGCGCTGCAGGTCTTTCATGAACGCCACCATCATGAACGCCATGATGATCGCGAACGGTAGTGCGGCGATGATGGTCACGTTTTGCAGCGACTGCAACCCGCTGCCTTCTTCACCGATGACCAACAGCACGGCTGCGATACCACCGACCAGCACACCCCAGGTGATCGTCACCCAGCGCGACGGATCGGGTCGTCCCTGCTGCGAAAGGGTACCCATGACGAGCGACGCCGAGTCGGCGCCTGTCACGAAGAAGATGGCGATCAGGATCATCAGCACAATGCTGGTGACCATCGAGAGCGGCAGGTTGTCGAGCACGCCGAACAGCACGGATTCTGGCGGCGAGACTTCGAGCCCCTGACCGCTCATCTGCTGCTGGATTGCCGTGGTTCCGAAGATCGAGAACCATACGAGCGAGATGACCGAGGGCACCAAAATGACGACAGCAACGAACTGGCGAAGTGTGCGGCCGCGGGAAATCTTCGCGATGAACATACCGACGAACGGCGACCACGAGATCCACCAGGCCCAGTAGAAGATGGTCCAGCCGGAGAGGAACGCCTGCGTCTCATCACCCTGAGCGGAGGAGCGCCCAATCATCTGAGGCAGATCGCCGATGAACTGTGCAGCCACAGACGGGATCATGTTGAGGATCAGCAACGACGGTCCGACAAAGAACACGAAGAAGGCGAGCAACAGCGCGACCACTGCGTTGATGTTCGACAGCGCCTGGATGCCCTTCGACACTCCAGAGACCGCCGAGGCGATGAAGCAGGCGGTGAGCACGGCGATGACGGCAACCAAGATGCCGTTGCCGAGGGGCCCTACGCCGCTGATGATCTCCACACCGTGGCCGATCTGAAGCGCACCGAGGCCGAGTGAGGCGGCCGTTCCGAACAGGGTGACGATGATCGAGAAGATGTCGATGGTGCGGCCGAGGGGGCCGGTGGTGCGCCCTTCGCCGAGCAACGGCGCGAAGATCGAGGAGATCAGGGGCGTGCGGCCGCGACGGAAGGCTCCGTACGCGATGGCGGCGCCCACGAGCGCGTAGAACGCCCATGCCTGCGGGCCCCAGTGGTAAAGCACCTGAGTCTGGGCGGTCTGCATCGCTTCGAGAGTGTTCGCCTCGACGGTGCCTGGCGGCGGGCTCTCAAAGAAGTTGAGCGGCTCTGCGGCTCCCCAGAACACCAGGCCGATGCCCATGCCAGCGGCAAAAAGCATCGAGATCCACGAGAACATCGAGAACTCGGGGTCTTCGTCGTCACGGCCCAGCGGGATGCGTCCAAAGCGGCTGAAGCCGACGAACAGCATGAACACCAGGATGATGGTGGAGATTGTCGTAAAGAAGAAGCCGAAGTATTCGACAACCCAGTTGAGCACCGTTTCTGATGTGCCAGCGAGGTTGTCACCGGCAAACACGCCCCAGCCGATGAAGGCGAGGGTAAAGGCGACGGCGGCGCCAAAAACCAGTGGGTCGGTGCGGTAGGTGCGTCCCGTTTCTTCAACACCGACGCCCGGCACAAGCGCAGGGTGAAAACTGCGAGGCGGGCTCACGGTGATGTCGCGGACGATCTTTCGAGCGGTCTCAGATGCTTTCACAGGGAGCCGATTCGTTCCAGTGGCGGCATCCGTTCGGTTACGCGGAGGCGTTTTGCCTGCAGCACTATCGGCAGGTCTTTCGTCGGGAGTCTCCATGAGACCCCATCTTGTCATGCGTGATCAGCCGGGGTGGAAAGCGATCGCGAGCAGTTAGCGTGCGCGGCGGGCGAAGAGTGAGTGCAGCAGCGGGATCACGGAGACGCACACCAGGGTGATACCCAAAGGTGGAGCCAGCGGGACCAGAAGCGCTCCACCGATGAGCAGGGCGGCGAAAAGCACCCCTGATGCGATGCGGCGCGCAATTGACTCGAGTCGCTCTAGTCGGCGTTCGAGACGTGTGGTGTCGAACGCTATGTTGCCCTGGTCGATGCGGGTGATGATGTCGTCGATCCGGCCAGGTAGCCGCATGGCCGTGTTCATTCCGCCCACCGCCTGGCTGGCGAAGGCCTGCACGATGTTGCCGCTCTCATCGCGCAACAGGCGCATTGCATATGGTTCCGCGGCGTCCCACACATTGAAGTCAGAATCGAGCCCACTACACATGCCTGAGGTCAGCGAAACGGCGCGGATCAGCAACAGCATGTTTTCTGGGAGCTGCAGCGGGAGTGAGCGCACCATGTCGCCGAACTCCTCGGCGAAATCGCGGAACTCCCGAGGATCGACCTTGCTGAGCTCCGCAAATCCCATTCCACCGAAGCGCGCGAACAGCGTGGAAAGCGCCCGCTCGAGTTCTGCCGTATCGGCAGAGGGCAGCAGCACGCCGATCTCTTTCGCCGCTGCGACAAGGCCGCGGCTGTCGCGCCCGGTCACGGCAATGAGGAGGGTGCGGAGTCCATCGCGAAGACTCGCGGGGATCTCCGCCATCATCCCGAAGTCGATAAACGTAAGCCGGAACGCCGCCCCTTCGACCCCTGAGCCCTGCCCGCCCCCGGTCCTACCCTCGGCCCCTGAGCTCTCCCTACTTCGGGCCCCTGAGCTTGTCGAAGGGACCGGCGTCACAAAGATGTTCCCCGGATGCGGGTCGCCATGCACGAAGCTGTGGGTGAAGACCTGGTCGAACATCACCTCGGCGAAAACCGCAGCGACCTCCGACGGGTTGATGCCTGCGGCGCGCAAACCTTCCAGGTCGTTGATCTTGATGGCGGTGACATCAGAAAGAGTGAGCACGCGCCTGGTCGATCGTTCCCACACGATCTCTGGAGTGCTGACCCTCGGGTCATCTGCGAAGTTCTCGCTGAACCGCTCGGCACTCGCGGCTTCGTGCAGGTAGTCGATCTCTTCGAGGCTGGTTGCGGCGAACTCTTCCACGAGTGCTGGCGCGTCAACTCGGTCGGCGACGATCCGCACGTGGGTCAGCCAGCGGGCCACCCGCCGGAGTGCTGCGAGGTCGACGGCAACGATCTCGTCGATGCCGGGGCGCTGCACCTTCACCACAACTTCGTCGAGCCCTGTGTCTGCGGCGTCGAGCGCGGAGAGCCGAGCGCGGTGCACCTGTCCGAGAGAGGCGGCCGCGAGCGGGGTGTCATCGAACCATGCGTAGGCCTGCTCAATTGAAACGCCCAACTCGGCTTCGGCGAGGGCGCGGATCGCCGGAGTCGGCACCGGGGGGACCTCGTCTTGCAGCCCTTCGAGCTCTTTGGTGATCTCTGGCGGGAGCACATCGAGGCGGGACGACATGAACTGTCCGACCTTGATCATGAGCCCGCCAAGCTCGACCGCGAGCACGTGGAAGCGGCGTGCAAACTTCTGCATCCGCTTTCCACGTGTGCGCTCCGCGATACCGCTCATGCCGAAGCGCGGCAGAACGAGCTCGAACCACCAGATCTTGAAAAGCTCTCGGCCAGCGAACGACAAGATACGGCGGTATCTGGTGCGGTGGGCACCCTGTGCCGCAGCATCGGTCATCGTGTGTTCCTCTCGCAGGCCCCCACTCGGTGCCGCACTGCGCGGTCAGTCCTGCGCGAGGATCGTGTACAGCCTACGGCGGGCTTCGTCGAGCACCTCGATGGTCTGCTGTACCTGCTCCGCTGATCCACTGCGACCTACCTGCGCTGCCGCAGCGGCGAGATCGACTCCTGCTTTTGGCAGTGCACTGAAGCGCGCGTTGTCACGGCGACCTTCTTTGCCGGGGGCGGACTCCCAGGGGGCGCGCGTTTCGGCGTACTCGTCGGCGATAGCCCGGCCCGCTTCGGTGAGGGAGTAAGTCTTGCGGCCGTTTTGCTCTTCGGCTTCGATGAGCCCTTCGTCGGCGAGCAGCTGCAGAGTCGGGTAAACCGAGCCAGCGCTGGGCTTCCAGGTGCCGCCACTGCGCTCGGCGATTTCACTGATGATCTGGTAGCCGTGCATCGGCTTCTCGGCGAGCAGGGAGAGAACCGCTGTTCGCACGTCACCGCGAGCCATGCGCGAGCCGCCGGATGGGCGAGACTCGAACGATTTACGGAGCTGTTCCATCGCGTCATAGATCGCGGACGCCGGACCACCTGGGCTTGCGTTGAAGCCAGTGCCGCCAAACAGGGATCCGAATCCGCCGTTGTTGTCGTTTCCGCTGGCGTTGCCGAACGGGTTGGAGGGGAATGCGTTGTTCATAGTGACCTCCTGATGTGGTGAACGATACTTAACGATATATCGTTCGCCCTGTGTGTCGGGTGAGAGTTTCGGGCCAAACGTGCCCAAAACTCCCACCCGCGCTCATCGCAGGGCCGCGCTGGCGATGACGCGCATCGCCGGGGTGATCACCCCGAACCTCTCTGGCAAAGACACCGCGCACAGATCTTCCACCACACGCCGCGCGGTGCTTCGATCTTCGGGCTTCAATTTTCGGCGCGCATCCCCCATCGATCGGGGGCTCCACTCCAGCGTCCGACACGGCTCGTGACGCGAGCCCTCGACCGCCGTTTCTCCTAATGCGACCAGCTCAGGGATCTGATCGAAGGTGGCGGCAGATCCGTCGGCAACAGCGAGCAGCGCGAGCGTGATGCTGCGTGAATGGCCGCTGGAGAACAGTCCCGTCTTGCCGTTGTCTTTTACGACCTCAACGATTCGCGGAAACGCGGCGAGTTCTCCTGCGGCGAGCGCGCGGCCGACGTTGGTTGCCACGATGCGGCCGCGGAAGCGTCGGATCGCCTTGGTGCGTCTGGCGAGCATCACCAGCGCGTCGGCGGGGTCTGGAAGATCGGGCGGTGCCACTGCTGGCCACCCGAGGGTTCCGGCGACGGTCGTCGCGAAAGCACGCGGCACCCACCCCTGCATCCCATCTTGCGGAACGCCATCGGTGCCGAGCTGCGCGATGAATTCTCTGAGGCTTGCGGTCGCCGACGCCATCACCGCAGGGTCTGGGGTGGCCGTGTCAAGAACGCCACTCGCCTCTATATGCGCGAGAAACGCGAGCCGGCGCACAGGAGTGAGCGATTCGCAGAGCGAGGCGAGCTGTGCAGATGCTTGCAGCCCAGTGTCGAGCCCTTCTGCAAGTGACGAATCGAAAAGGGGCTGCACGAGGCCGTAGCGCTGAGCAAGTTCGAGTGCCACATGCTCGCCTCGATACGTTGGCCTTCGCACTTGCCACCCCAGCGACGCGTTCTCGTCGTTCGCCATCGCGCTTCCGGCTTCGATGATCGTGACGCGCGGCTCGCCCATCCGCGCCTCGAACGGGCCGGTAACGACCACGTCAATCGCATCCGCTATGCCCGCGATGGAGACGCGCTGCGGCTCACGGCGCCACGGATCCAGATCGATCAGAGGAACCGACTCGTCTACGTCTTCATCCCACGGGCCTTCTGGCTCGATCCCGAGGCTCAGCCGATAAGCCTCCACCGCCCAATAAGAAGGAGAATCACGCGGGACTCCAATGACTCTGCGGAGGTCTGACCGGCCGGCAACAGACATCTCGACACGGAGAGTCCACGTCACACGGATATGCCTAGAGATGTTCATTCGCGCCACGCTAGGTCGTGGCGGGGGCTGGCTTATGCCAGTTTTCGCTGATTGGGGATAAGTCGGTGGCCTATCAGCCTGTGTAGGGAAAGTGCTCGGGAGGTCGTCCCGACAAAGCGTCGTGAGGCGACTCGGACGCTGTTGGCTGGCACGTTCCTATCCGCAGAGCGCAAGTCGGAAGCACTCTCGATCTCGGACTGCGACTGCGACTGCGAAGGTCACATCAGGCCGGGTCGAGGTTTCCCACTTCGTCGCGCTTTTGCAGAAAGTTAGAGCTATCCCGGAAGGGCATAGGCATGACCTATTGAGCGGTGTTCGCGACGCTACGAGTCGCCTCGACCTGAGCACGCATCACGTCTACGGCTGAAAGAATCGAGGGACCATCCTGGGTAGAGATCGCATCGGTCAACGCATCTTCCGTGCTCTCCAGTACGACCAAGGAAGCTGGCCAGGTCGTGGCGATGTTGACAGGAACGTCGAGCGCTTCGAGCTGGCCCTGGTTAAACGCGATCTCGCCGCTGTTGCTGATGAGGCGCCAGAATCCCCCCTCGTTCACCGTGGCGACGATGTCATCGATGTCCTTGACCATGTCATCCAAGTGGGAGCCCGCTTGTGCACGGAATGCCACAGCATCAACTTCCTCCACCACCGGCGTAGGAGTGGGCGTCGGAGTTTCCTCCACCACGGGGGCAGGCGGGGTGGTCTCCACCACGGGGGCAACACTCGCCTCGACCACGGGTTCGGGGCGATCTCCGCCACCAATCGCAGCACCGACCGATCCGACGACAATCACACCTGCCGCAATCGCACCTCCGATGAGCCACTTCTTCTTCGAGCCCGATGAGCCAGACTCTGCCACAGGCGCGTCCGGCGCCGCGGGGGGCGGCGGGATGGAAGGCGCCTCGGGTGCTGGCGGGGTGGAGAACGCTGAAGCTGGGGCGGCCTCGGGTGCAGGAGCGGCCTGCGCAGCGGCGGCAGGCGCCGTGCTCTGGGTCCACTGCGCGCCATCCCAGTAGCGAACCTGATTCGAATCTTCGGGGCTCGGGTACCACCCGGCGGGGACGTTGCTCACGCTGACTCCATGCTGCTAGAGGTGCCCCCATACGGGCCCAATTTGAACCTATCGAACGACGAGATGCCCACAGTGCCAGATTTATCACAATCGAGTGACGAAACATTCGTCATGGCACGTCAAACGATACTGAGTGCTACGTGGCGCGTCGTCACTCTCAAGGCATGCTTCTTAGAGCACCGTGACATAGCTTCGAAACATCACGACAAGTGAGCTAAGTCGCGCTCTGCTCAGATTGATTGTTGTCGCGAACTTGCAAACAGCACCGCGACCATATCGCGCAACTCTCCGTCAGCCAGTGATCCGAGATCTGTCACCCTAGATTCAAATTGAACCGCTTTGAGCCCATCACGAACAATGTCTCGTCGCGGGAGCTCCTTTGGAGTCGATGCGATCTGCTCACTGATGAAGCGCGCTAGCCTGTGGTCCGAAGACAGATTGCGGTCAATGAGCCCGACAAGATCATCTTCGAAGAGCTCAACCTCAGGATCGTTGAGTAGAGCCCCTAGAACCAGCGCGCGCAAGTAGGCGCGATAAAAGACGTTGCGGCGGCCTGCGAGGAACCGCTCCGGGGAGAGTCGACCGCTTTTATCAATGGGGAAGCGGCCGACTGCCAAGTCTGGAAGCACCGCGATCGTAAGATACGACCACATTCCAGGGTTAGCCGCCTGTCCACGGAGGTCGCCCGCGAACCATCGAGCGAGTGCGGCGCCCGCAAGGAGATCAAATTTGCGGTCGTGCTTTCGTTGTAGCGAGGAAACTGTCGAGAGCACCTCCTGCATCTCACCCCGGAGGCGAGCGAGGTCTGCTACCGGGACCATGCCTGCTCCCCCGATGCCGAAGTAGGCCCTCGGGTGATGTGCGGTACTCGTATATTGGGGGAGCTCTTGCCCGCTTGCTGCCGCAACCTCGAGGTCAGCGAAAGCCCGACGTGCGTCTTCGGCTGAAAAACGCGGATAGATCGCGGCCATACGTCAGCCTTCCTCGGTCATGAACATGCTCGCCTCACGCGCGCGCTCTACCAAGTGCATTGGTTCCTCACTGGCGAGCCGCAACGCGATCTCGAGATCAAAGCCGAGCACCGCAGCTACGTGCGCGCCGAAAGCAGCAAAGGACGTCAGGTCAGAATCAGCATATTCAGCGATCATTCTCATCGAGTATCCATCGCGCACGGCAGCAAGCTGGAACAGCGGCGCAGTGTAAATGTCTGCCTGAATCGCCTGATAGATCCAACGCGCAGCGGTACCCTCAAGGATTTGTGACGCGACGGAAAGATCAGTGTTTACGTATAGCCGCACTGCGGAGGTGAACCCCCAGTCTGGCTCAGCGTCATGCGCGACATCTACTCGCCATGGAACTCGCCGCCGCCCAGTCTCCGAAAAGCTCACTGCCGACGTCGGGAACGCCTCGCCAAGTCTCTCGAACGGTAGCTTGACCGGAACCGGTAGACGCCAGAGCCTGGCGGACCGATGCAAGGCATTGGCGGGGTCCGGATGGCCTGTGCGCCCAGCCCCGATGACCGCGGCATCGACAAGCGCCTCGACCGCTACCGCGGATCCGTCGACCTCGATATCGACGACAGCCGACCACGAATCCCCCACGCGCTCGAATGGCGCTACCGCACGCCACTTAGTTCGCGCCGCGAGGCAGGTTACGGTCCCGACAAGGGTCACCGATTCGTCCTCTGGAATTCCGCTTTCGTTCCAGAACTCATGCGCTAGTTCGGCTGTGATCCGAAGAACGAGGTCCTGCCCTGGCTCCCATACATCGGGAAGTTCGTCAATGTCGACCGCGGGTTCGATGGATCGGACATCCACCACCACTCGCGCTTGCGCAGGAGTTCGGTATGGACGCGACTCAATCGCTGGCATCTGCAGAGCTCGCATTCATTTCGATGAGGAGTGCACGACGGGCGGGCCCAGTAAAGGTCGCCGCTTGAAGTACGTTTCCGGTCGCTCTTGCGCGGCCGTTCCCTAAATCCGTTGCCCGCTCCCACTCGGTATCTAACGCTTGGCCTGAGACCTGCGTGCGCGCCCCGTCATCTCCCACAACAGCGACCGCGAGGTCGACATCGAAATCTCCGTCACCGTTCACAACGAAAGAAACCTGTTGCCGTTGACGGCCGTCGTCGAGGGTCAGTAGCAACCGGGAAGCCTCGATCGAAATCAATTGTCGGCGCGCACTACGACGTCCGCGGCTCTGAGACGGCCGCGTTCCGCGCTCGGGTGCCTCTTCTGTCGCGACAGGGAGAAGCATGCCGAACATGCGTGCCACCGCCCCGACACCGCGACGGGCCGTATCCGGCGCGGGCACCGCTGCGGGTTCTGGGACAGCGAAGGTCTGGCGAAGAATCGCGCGCACTCTGTTGCGCATTGCACGAATCACGAGCCCTGTCTCACCGCCGGCATTGCTTACCCACATGTCGTGCGCTGGCGGCTCTGCATCGGCGAACACTCGATCCCATTCTCTTGCGGACTTGAACACGGCGATCCAGTCGAAGACGGGTGACGCCGTATGGTCCGACCAATCGTCGGTGGTCACAACCAACTCGGCCTGATCGCGCATCATTGCGATGCGTTTGACAGAGTCCTCATCCCACGCTGGATCTAGGTCATCTCCTTCCACAGCGGCCTCGAGCGCCTTTATCCGTTTGACGACTGCGAGGTGGCCGATGGTCCTTCGGTTACGCACAACTTCATGCACCTCGACAGGCAATCCCGACGGCGAGAGCACAGGCGCCTCATCACCGCGCGCTCGCAATCGGATCGCATTTAGTCCGGCCCCCCAGAAGCCCAGCGCGCCTGCCTCCTCATCGATCAGGCCGATCTCCTGATCGTGCACATGCAATTCGATGGGCATCGGCGGTTGGACGCACCCTGGCTCCACGATCAGCTTTGCCCAAAGGTGACGGCGTATGGCGCTCCGTGCTTCCCTGGCGAACTGCCCCTCCAGCGCCATTGCATCCCCGTGACGAAGCTGACCGAGATCAAGGACATCGGATTCCTCTCCCCTCAGAGCGCTAATCCTCGGATCGAGGATAAGCAACGATGTACCGGTTTCATCACCTTCGAAATGGCGCAAGAAGAAGCGCTCACCGTACGCCTGAGCTACGTCGCCAGTGAGGGGCGACACGAGGTCCCCTTCTCCCGCTCCCCACCAATGCCGCCCAGTGAACTGTTTCCCTTCGGACACGTAGGAATCATGGAAAGCCGACGCGATCAACCGATGCTCAAGCTCGCCCGCGGGGTTCCGGCAACGAGTCCAGAAGAGAACGGTTCCCTGTCCACTAAATGCGTAGGCCGCTGTCTTTCCGAATCCATACGTGCCGCCCCCTTTTCCATCGTCGCGAGGCACACCAACTTTAAGAATGAGGTCCTGAAAGTTGCAGGGTTGCCCAGCAGGCGTTGGGGAGAGATCGATTGGACCGTCAAGCCCGCTGGTCCGTCGATCGAATACCTCTAAGGTGTGAATGTTCTCTACCGCCGGCACACGGTGCTTTCCCGCCCACTGCGATCCCGCCGCGAAAAGACGATCAATATCGGCTCGAAGCCGGAAATCTACTCGTCGCAGGTGCACGCCATATAACGGAGTCTCCCCGTCGATGCGAGCATCCCAACTGTTCTGCGCAGTCTCACGAAGTAGCACCTCAAGCGGGGCCAAGTCGGTACGTCCCAGCAGTCGATCTCCTCCGGTGCCATCCATGTCGCCGGCTTTGAATTGCTTCGAGAACCAAGCGAGCGGCTCAATCGCCACGTCCGCGCTCACAGCGCCCCCAGCACGCCTTGATAGTCGCTTTCTGGCAGCGGAGCGGCGCACGCGTCAAGCAAGAGCTCATACGTAAGCCGATCAACGCCTTTCAACATCGTGTCGTTCAGTCGAGACGCTCGAATACCGGGGAACCGATCGTCAACATGATGCAACCGGCGCTCCGCTACCACCATCCGGAGTGACTCATCAAGAACGAGCGGCTCGTTGTCATCCGTGCGTTCGCGGAGAATATCTAGGCTTATCCCCGCACCGCCGATTTCCCGCACGATTTCAGCGATAGTCTCCCCGTCGACTGATTCCTCCACACGGAACGAGACAAGGTGAAGGTCATGTCCGTGCGGAGGATCGAGTTGGTAGGCTCCGTGCACAGTGACGCTAGGGCTTCCAGTGCCGCTATAGGCCTTCACTTCGAGAGCGTTCGTCCGGGCGAAGTCGTGCCGGTGACCACTTGGACCACGCCAGAACGAAAGCGCTTCGGCGCCATGAATATTCAGCAAGGATCGAAGCACTGTGAGCTCCCCAAACAGACCGATCAACCCCTGGCGGCTAACACCCGATCTGGCTGCTTGCAAAGCACGACGCCAGTCCTCAACGACCTTCGACACCTCAAGATAGACGGTGCCGCGTTCCGCATCGACGCGGTCAAGCACCTCTCCGATAAGAGACAGGAACGTCGCGCGAAGGGCGGGATCCGGGCAGTCGATCTTGATGCGCTCGCGTGGACTATCTGCGGACGCCGGTATCCAGCTAACCGGCAACGTGTCCCCCAGCCTGGGTTCAATCCGCGGGATGCTTTCTGGACGCTCTATTACGAACGACAGCTGGCCTAGGTAATCAACGACCAGAAGCGCTTCCCGCATGTTCCAGTCAGGACCCAATCGGCGGGCTTTACTGACTTCGAGCGTAGGCACTTCTTGCAACAAAGCTCTCAGCGCCGCCTCGGCCCTCGAAAAGCCACCACTCACGACACGCCCTCCTGAGCCGCAAAATCTGCCTCGTCGTCAACGATCTCACTGTCTATGTCGTCGGTCTCCTCATCGCCCGGATCAAAGATCGACTTGGGCGTCACCGCGTAATAGTCACCGTCCCGCTCGAACTCGGAGGATGGGAACACCACAGCGAGTCCGATCAGGTGATCAGGCGCCCCCATAGGGCCTCTGGTCTTCGCGGAAGCCGCTACCGGCTCTGAATCTTTCCCGATGGCGTACAGCACCACGAGACCGTTATCGGGGCGAACCCTGCGTCGGAAGCTCTTGACGGCCTGCGCGTCGCTCTTTTTGAGTTGCTTCAGCTCACCCTGAGTTGCGGCGTCCAGTCGGCCGTTCTTGTTAAGAATCGCAAGGTCTGCTGTCGAATCTGTACTTGCCATAAGCGCGCGGATGTTCACGACGTCCGCGCCCGCGCTGATCGCTTCCTCGAAACGAGACTTATCCCACTCGACACTTAAAGGTGCGCGGCTCACGACGTTCACTCGGACATCTGGCGCGTACTCAAACTTGGCCCCGTTACTAGCCGGCCCCGACACGAGAAGGAGATCCCAGGTCTTGCCTTCCCCATGCTCTCCGGTCCACTTCTTCATCGCAGCTGGTTGCAACGCGGCATCTACCGAGAAGAGACCGTACTGCTCGAGAAAAGTGACAAGGTCCGTGTGCGATAAACCCTCAAAAAGATGAGACGCAGCGGAGCCGTTGGCTCCGCCAAGGGAATCGAAGCTCGTGCACGTTTCAACCGCGCGTCCCACAACCTCTTTCGCAGCCGCCTGCGCGCGGTCGATGCCTGCTTGCGAACGGTCAAGGTAGATGGTCTGTCGACGATTGCCGCCAAGCCCGGTGTGCACCAGGTCGACGAAATCCATCTTCCCTGCGCCGGTAATCTGAAGACGCCCTTTGTGTGCCCGAACTGCAATAGCAATATCACGAGGCGTCATCTCTTCATCGATCATCACCGCGATGTCCCCGCGAAGCTCCCGCTCAACTAGGGCGAGATGCGCATAGTCTTCCAACATTCCGGAGGCCGCCCAGACACGGGCAAGGTCACGGTAATGCGGGCGAAATCCGAACCACCGCCCCATTTGAAGAAGCGTGTCATACGCATTCGACGTACGAAGGAAGAAGGATACGACGAGGCCCTCGAGTGTGAGACCACGCGATAAAGTTCCTCCGCCAATTGCGATCACGGTCTGCGGGTCGCCGTCCGGGTAGGAGACACGGTTGTCAGAGGTTCCGTTGTCGACGCGAACCTGTACGCGCGAGATTAGGTCATCAATGACGGGCCAGATATCCGCCCAGAGCGGCAAGATCTCGTCGCCTCGAAGCTCCTGCGCGCGATCAATCTCAGCATTGAAGGTGGCTTCGAAGGTGTGGTGACGACGATCGCTCTCTAGCGCGATGTCTTTGAGGAAGTCGACAACAGCATCGCGCAAACGAGCATGCGCCTCAACACGGTGTGATGTGTGAAGCAACATCGACGAGTGTTCCGGGCTTCCCGTGCGAATCTGCCGGATCGCTGTCGCGATGAGAAACCACCTAATCGCCTCGGAAAGTGACGACGTGGTATGAGGATCGTAGTTAGTTAGGTCTCGCCCGGATGGAGCGAGAACTGCAGCCTCTTCCTCCGGGATTGTGCGTGCCAACGCCGCTGACGAGCTGCCTTCCTCATCGTCGATGGTCGACGTGTCGAAATACGTGTCTGCCCCCATGTAGCCAGCTGCGCGCGGCAGAACCACGGCGAAATCATCTGGGTAGAGGTCGTTCTCGTTGTTAGGGTCAGTGAAGATATTGGCGAATGGAGTGGCCGTATATCCGACGTAGGTTCCTGTTTTAACCTCGGCCCATATATCTCGAATTCTTTGGTTGATCGCCGATACTAGGTTTTTAGCTCCCTTTGTATTCGGCGTCGCTTGATCCGACTCGTCATCGATGATTAGCACCGCGCGGGACAAGAGCATCTTGGGATCCTGTTTCGAGATACTCCGCAGGTATGTGAGCACGTTTGCTAGACGCTTCTCGTTCTTTTTCACGACCATGACAATCGCGTTCGCCTGGTTCCCGACAGGGGCCACTGGATTGTTGGGCGCTAGATCCGAGTTGACATCAGTCAGCGGGTACCATGCCACTCCGCCGTTCTTGAGCTCCCGAAGTTGCAGGTCGCCGTCTAGGCGAGCCTGGGTCTGCGCCCGAAGATTCGAGTGCATGCCCGCCAGCACAATAACGATCCTGTAGCCTGCGTCAACGGCTTTGGCAACGAGGCCTGCATAGTTTGCTGTCTTTCCAGACTGCACGTATCCGACAACGAGCCCTTTGCGTCGGTCCCCTCGCTCGAGCGGGTTCGCGCACTGCGACAAAATCTGCGACGTTGATTCGTCAACGCCGTCGACTGCGCTCCCTGGTAGGCGAGAGTCCAGTCTCGCGCGGTACACAGGCCAGATGCCTCGCGAGCTTTTCGGACCGCTATACCAGGCGGCACGCGCGCGGTCCCCGATCAAGTTGTTGTCGGTCGCTAGGTCTTCGATACGCTCGCGTTCAGAGGCGAGATATGCACGATACTGAGCCGGAAAATCAGGGTTCATCTGACCAAAGCTCGCGAGAAGCTCCGCATCGCGTGTTTCCGAATCGCGCCCGGGCTGCCCTACTTGCACAGCTTCGAACATCGTCTTCAACTGTTCGAACTCAAATACTGCCACAGCATCCCCTAGCGTTCCGAGATGCCCTCGTCAGCATCCTGATTCCATTCTTACCGGAATGTAGGGGCCTTGGCGAGACAGCGCGCGTTCGGAATCTCGGGGTATCTCGTCTGACCACAACCGGTGCGGACTGCGCGCGAGTTGAACATGTCCTGAACAGCATGGGCAGGAGCTCAGTCGAGCACAGTCCCCGAAATACGCTAGGGACGAGAGGGCGCGCCCATTTGCGTAAGATTCATAGGCACAGAGTCGTAATCTTCGCCGCGCAACGTTCTGAAGAGTGCAGAAAAAATCACCTCTGCCCCGTCTGGTGGAACTGCCATGCCAACCTGTTTGCGGACTTGCTCTTTCGACCCTTTGAAAACGAAAGTGTCCGGGAAGGTCTGGATACGCGCGCGTTCCCGGTTGGTCAACGCCCGCACTTCTTCCCAGTGGTATCCGTGAGTACCGCCGCCCCCGGAACCTGTGATCGTGTATGAAGGAAGGTCCGGATGAAGTCGGCGATAGATCTGACTGAACGTCGCACCTTTAACGTTGAGCTTTAGATGGTCAGGCAACGCAGCATTGAACGCGTTTTGCCCCGGGTTGATGTATGCGAGGCGTTCCTCGACGACCTTCGATTGACGGGTCCGTTCGTTGTTGGGAGCCGACTGAACAAGACCGCCCAGCGCGTTACGGACAGACTTCCAAGTTGTCGGATCCTTGTGAGTCGGGGCCGGAACGGCAAACCTCGCGCCGTTCTCTCTCGAAAGACCAACGATGATGATTCGGTGGCGTCGTTGCGGAACGCCGTACTCTTCGAACTTGTAAAGGTGTGGAGTCAGCTCGTATCCCGGTCCCGCATGTCGAAGCTCTTCAAGAATCCGAGGAAAAGCAAGACCGGCATTGGCAGTCTGCAGTCCGGAAACATTTTCGGCCACGAACCAGTTCGGACGATGAGCGTCGAGAACATTCACGCCGTATTTGTATAGTGGGCCGAAGTTACCATCGAGCCCCTTGCTTTCCCCGATCATCGAGTAGTCGTTGCACGGGAACCCGAAGGCGAAACCGTCGATCTTCGGAAGTGATTCGACGTCGAGGTCGCGCACGTCACCATGTATGACCGACTGAGCGGTAGCTCCCGGGATGTTCGCGCGATACGTCTCTACCGCGCTTGCGTCATAATCATTCGCCCATGCGTGGCGGAGATCGACCCCAGTCGCCGCGGCTGCGGCGTGCGCGCCTAGCGCTATCCCTCCGGGCCCGGAGAACAGCTCGCCCATCTTGTATGTCACAGTCACAGCAGTACCTGTCCTCGAAAAAGCGCACGGCGGGGAGGTGCCGAAGTGCAAACGATCGTCCAGACAGCAGCTTACGCCAGGCCGCAGACAACAACGGATCGTAGGCTTTCAATTCTAGTGTTCAAGCATGTACTCGACTAGAAATGACTCGACGGAGCGTCGTGATGGAAGACCTGCCTGACCAGTCTCAGCGGCTGGGATTCTGGCGAACCAGTTCGTAGCATTAACCTCGTCGGTATCTCGACATGCACGCACGGGAGCGTGGACAGCAGGAGGGCACGCGAGCCACACCTGACCGCGCCTGCTAGCGTCACTATCATGCCGTCCGAACAAACTCTCGCCGCCCTCCGCACGTTTGTCGCCGAGCGTGACTGGGATCAATTCCACTCCCCTGAGAACCTCTCGAAGAGTATTGCGATCGAGGCGAGCGAGCTTCTCGAGTGCTTTCAGTGGTCGCCCGAGTTTAACAAGGAGCAGGTGGAAACGGAGCTTGCGGATGTCCTCACTTACTGCATTCTTCTGGCCAACAAACTCGACGTAGATATAGATGAGATCGTGACGAAGAAGTTGAACGCGACAAAGGCGAAATACCCGATCGAACTTGCCAAGGGCAACAGGATAAAATACACCGAACTCACCGCGGACGCGTAATGAGCCGGATTGATATCCAACGCCTACCGTTCCAGCGGAACGCCGTCGATGCGTGGGCGCGTAGCAGCGAGCGTCACACCAACTGGCCAGTGGTGTACGTGATCGAGGGCAACGCTCGTAGTAGCTCGCCTGCACTGTACGTGGGGGAGACCGTAAGTGCGGCCAGCAGGATGCGCCAACATCTAGCAGGGCCAAAACGGAACGAGACGCTCGAATCAATCCGGGTAGTTGTTGACCACACTTTCAACAAGTCGGTATGCCTTGATCTGGAGTCTCATCTGATCCGCTGGTTCTCTGGCGATGGCCGATATCGGATCTTGAATGGCAACGACGGTTTGACCGATGCACAGTACTACGGTCGTGCGCTCTACCGTGAATCCTTCCGGGACGTGTTCGAAGCGCTGAGAGCCGAAGGTCTCTTCTCCCGGAGCATCCCGCAAATCGAGAACTCCGACCTTTTTAAGCTGTCACCGTTCAAGGCGCTGACCGATGACCAAGCTATTGCGATCGTGGACATCGTCGAAGGTCTATTGGAAGACCTCCAGCACCCCAAAGTCCGCTCGACACTCGTCGTCGAAGGCAACCCAGGGACGGGTAAGACGATCATTGCGATCTTCTTGATGAAGCTCCTCGCCGACATCCGTGACCATCAGGACAACGACGGGGTCGGACCGGAATCCATGTTCTCGGAGTTCTTCGTACCCGAGAACCGCGAGCTTTTGAAAACCTTGCGCATGGCGCTTGTGATCCCGCAACAGTCGCTGCGACAGTCGGTGAAGCGTGTATTCAAAAAGACGCCGAAGCTTGAACCGGGGATGGTGATGTCACCGTTTCAGATCGGCGAATCCGGTGGTGAATTCGACCTCATTTTGGTTGACGAGACACACCGGCTCGGGCAACGCGCCAATCAGGCGTCGGGGGTGCAGAACAAGAAGTTTCGAGATATCAACACTGCTCTGTTCGGCACAGATGACCCGCGTTATAACCAACTTGACTGGATCAAGGCACGCAGCAAGCACCAACTCCTCCTCGTTGATGGTGCACAGAGCGTTCGACCTCATGACCTTTCCCCTGCGGCTCTCGATTCCGAAATGCGTGCTGCACAGAGCGCTCACCGCTTCTTCCGTCTGACCACCCAGATGCGTGTGCGAGCAGGAACCGACTACGTCGAATTCGTCCGAGGGGTACTGCGCGACGAATCTCCTGCGCTCCCATCTTTCGGCGAATACGACCTTCGACTCTTCGAGGACCTCAGCGAGATGCGCGCCGCAATCCGAAGCCGTGACACCGAGGTTGGGCTTTCGCGCCTTGTAGCGGGCTATGCCTGGGATTGGTTGTCAAAGAAACAGCCACAGGCCTTCGATATCGAGCTCGATGGCGAGCGAATGCAATGGAACCGTACGGACAAAGACTGGATCAACTCCTCGGGCTCGATCGAAGAGGTCGGCTCAATCCACACGGTCCAGGGCTACGATCTCAACTACGCAGGCGTCATCATCGGGCCCGATCTTCGCCTCGATTCTAAGACGGGAAGGATCGTCGCGGACCGTGAGAACTATCGCGACAAGAAAGGCAAGGAAAACACCGGGCATCTCAAGGGCGCTTTTACGGATGACGATCTTCTGACGTTCATCCGAAATATCTATGGCGTTCTATTGACCCGAGGGATGCTGGGCACTTACATCTACGTGTGCGACCCTCCGCTGAGAGAACGCTTCTCCGCTCTTCTGACGCGCGAGCTCTGATCTACTCCCCGAATCGCTCGCCCGAGGCGACCTGCTGTGCAACGCGTCGCAACGCCAACAACAGCGGCTCGACAAGCACCGACCCCAACACCACGTACCGCACAGCGGCTTCGGCCGATTCGCTCGGCACCGCAGCGATCTCGGCGTCAGCGATGCGCCGCATGCTCGCAAGGTATTCGGGCATCACGCTCTCTGGCACGACGAATCCGGCGCTTTCGAGCCCCTGCATCGCGCGGGCGACCGCGTTGAGCACGGCTACGTCGCACATGCCTGGCTTCCATCCGAGTGCGGTGACGAGACGTTCCGCATCGGTCAGGTCTAGCGTTTCGTCGACCTCTGGCGTGATCGCGGCGTGCGCGGTGCCAAGCAGATCGTTCGCGCTCTCGGGCGGATCATCGAGGGTGGCGAGAACTCGACGCGTCTCTGCGATGCTCACGCCAGCGTCAAGCAGCGCGCGGATCACCCGCAACCGCTCCACATGCTTCTCGCTGTATGAGGCCTGCGTGGGCGAGCTGCGTTCACCCTCGGGCAGCAGCCCTTCGCGCAGGTAATACTTGATCGTCGGTACGGTCACGCCTGTCTGAGCAGACAGTCCGGAAATTCTCATGGCCACCTCTTGACTTCGATAGTAGCGCTCTCCATTATGGATAGCGAGGCTATCAAGTCAAAGGACCCATGTCTAAAGTCATCCCGGGGCGCATGACCCACCGTCACGACGGCGAACTCGTCGTCTTTCACATCGGCATGCAAATCAACAGGTGGTGGCGTCCTGACCTGTGGATTCCCGCCGCCGCCGCGATGCCGGGCATGCTGCGCGAACTCTCGAAAGACCCCGACTCCGGGCTTCTCAGCTACGAAATTCTCGTGGGAGCCGGCGGTCCGTACATCGTGCAGTACTGGTCGTCTATCGACAAGCTCTACGCCTACGCATCCGCCCCCTCCCAAGAGCACCGCCCTGCATGGACGGCCTTCAACCGCGCGGCCCGCAAGGCGCCAGGCGCGGTCGGGGTCTGGCATGAGACCTTCCTGGTCGACCGAGCCGAAAGCGTCTACGTCTCCACCAAGCCGATGGGACTCCCGAAAGCGACGGAGATCGTCGAAGTGAGCCGCGTGCACAACCGAGCGCACTCGCGTCTCGCCGACGGAAAGACCCCTGCGGCGACGCCCAAGGTGTGAAGGTCAACGCGGGCTGACCAGTTCGGCAGTCAGCACGCCCAGAAGGGGCTCATTCGGCGGTCCGCGCGACCCCTGGGGTCAGTGCGTCAGACCCGGCCGGTCCAGTCATCACGGATCATTGCCTGGCGGTGCGAAGTGAGTGCCGCGCGCACGGCCGAGTAAATCACCAGCCATGTAACGAGAATGCTGATGAGGATGATGCCGACGTAGAAAAGGATGATGAACAGAAAGCTGTCTCCGAGGAACATGACCTCAGACTGCCGCATGGGATCATCTATCCCAATCAAACTCTCCGCATCCGCGCCACTGCCGCCCTGATGAGGGCAGCGTTGCCCGGCGCGGGCGTGCCATCGGGAAGCCGGAGCGTGTCTTCCAACCCGATACGCGCATCGAGCCCAAGCTCAACGGCCAGGTCGAACACCGACCAGGCGGACCCTTCCTCACCATGCAACAGGATCGGCATGCCCGGTTCTTCAATCTCGACATGCGCAACCATCGCCTCGGCGTGATCTCGCACCACCGCACGCGGCTCGTCCGGAAGTCCGATCAGCACGCGCGCGCAGTCTCCTCTCACCGGCGATCGCTTCCACATTTCGAAACCACCGGCGTCCCATAAACCGGCCTCCACCTTGATGCCTCGGGTGATGAGCAGAGTGGCCAGCTCGTCAGCGCCCGACTCATGCCAGTTGAGACATACCGAATCTGGCAACTCCGTCCAGGACTCGATCGCCGCAAGACGTTGCTCAAGCTTCGGCTCCGCCCAGCTGCTCACAATCAGTTGAAGCGGAACGCCGCGACAGGTTTCACGCAATGCGCGCATCCACCGAGCGACATCGTCGGGAGCGATGCTGTCGTAACCACGGGAGTCCTTCGCGTGCACATGAATCTCTCGGGCACCCGCGACAATCGCCCTGGCGGCATCATCTGCGACCACCGTGGCATCGGCACTCAACCACGGATGCTCAGCCGCATCCCGCGCACCGTTGACACATGCCTGAAGCTGCATCCTCTTCGTTGACGGGTGTGTGAGTGTGGAAGGGGTGCTCATCAATCGCTCAGATCGCGGGGATGCCGGTCGTATGGACGGGGATCGTGCGATGGACCTTCCTCCGTACGAACCGTGTGCTCTACCTGGCGGGCGACCGCTGCTCCGCGCCCGACCTTCACCGCCTCGGCCTCACTTTCGAACCCGCTTCCCAGCGTCTGAGACTCACCTTCGATGCGGTTGAACCAGATGCCGTTGCGATGGAACGTCTCGATGTCACCTGCGGCCATGCGGAATCCCTTCTCTCACCTCTTTTCTATGACGCTGTGGAGGAGGTGTGGAGGGGCTTGACAGTGCCGGTTGGGGGTATTTGACCCGGCCTTTGGGAGGGTGCGGGCCCTTCGACAGGCTCAGGGACGGGGTTGGGAGGTCTTGGGGCGCGGGCACGCCGGGAGCGCGTTCGTAACTCAGGAAGTTTTGTTGGAACGGGGGTGTGGGGGTGTGGTTGGTGGGCGGTGGGGGTGGTTTTCCTGAGTTGTGAACGGGGGGGGAGCGAGACGGGCCCTTCGACAGGCTCAGGGACCTGGGCTAGGAGCAGGGGGCAGGGACCGAAGGGGGGCGGAGGGAGGGGGTGGAGGGTGGACGGTAGACTGGGGGAGCCCCGCCGGCCCCTTCCTTTGGAGTGCGCGTGACCACCGCCCCTGCACCTTCCCACCAGCACGTCCCCGACTCTGTCGAGAACGCGATAGCTACGCCCGAGAAGGAGCAGCCGTACGGCGCCCTCGGACTCAAGCCAGACGAGTATGAGCGCATCAAGGAGATCCTTGGCCGCCGCCCCACCTCTGGTGAACTGGCGATGTACTCCGTCATGTGGTCGGAGCACTGCTCGTACAAGAGCAGCAAAAACTACCTGCGCCGGTTCGGCCAAAAGGTCTCCGACGAGATGAAGGAACGCCTGATGGTGGGCATGGGCCAGAACGCGGGCGTCGTCGACGTCGGCGAAGGCTGGGCCGTCACCTTCAAGGCGGAGTCGCACAACCACCCCTCTTTCATCGAGCCTTTCCAGGGCGCAGCAACGGGCGTCGGCGGCATCGTCCGCGACATCATCTCGATGGGCGCACGCCCCGTTGCCATCATGGACGCGCTGCGCTTCGGTGCCGTCGACCACCCAGACACCGCCCGCGTCGTGCACGGCGTAACGAGCGGCATCAGCTTCTACGGCAACTGCCTTGGCCTGCCGAACATCGGCGGCGAGACGGTATTCGACTCGGTTTACCAGGCAAACCCGCTCGTCAACGCCCTCGCTGTCGGCGTGCTGCGCCACGAAGACCTCAAGCTTGCAAACGCGACAGGCGTCGGCAACAAGGTGGTACTTTTCGGCGCCCGCACCGGTGGCGACGGCATCGGCGGCGCGAGCATTTTGGCTTCCGACTCGTTCGATTCCACCGGCCCGACCAAGCGTCCAGCCGTGCAGGTCGGCGACCCGTTTGCCGAGAAGGTGCTCATCGAGTGCTGTCTGGAGCTGTACCGCGGCGAGCTGGTCGAGGCCATCCAAGACCTCGGTGCTGCTGGTATCTCCTGCGCAACCAGCGAGCTCGCCGCCAACGGCAACAGCGGTATGAAGGTCTCGCTCGACAACGTGCTGCTGCGGGATCCGTCACTCACGGCCGAAGAGATTCTGATGTCGGAGTCGCAGGAGCGCATGATGGCGATCGTGGCGCCCGAGAAGCTCGACGCTTTCCTTGATGTCGTGAACAAGTGGGAGGTGGAGACCTCCGTGCTGGGTGAGGTCACCGGCGACGGACGCCTCATCATCGACTGGCAGGGCGAGCGCATCGTCGACGTTGACCCCTCCACCGTGGCTGTTGATGGCCCGGTTTACGACCGTCCGGTCGCATACCCGACGTGGATCGATGCTCTGCAGGCGGATGCCGCCGAGAACCTCCCCCGCGCCAACGATCCAGAAACGCTGCGCACGCAATTCCTCGATCTGGTTGCCTCTCCGAACTTGGCCGACACGAGCTGGATCACCAACCAGTACGACTACTTCGTGCTCGGCAACACGGCCCTCAGCTTCCCCGACGACGCCGGCATGATCCGCGTCGACGAAGAATCTGGCCTTGGTTTCGCGGTATCCACCGACGCTAACGGCCGCTACTGCCAGCTCGACCCGTATGCGGGTGCGCAGCTGGCCCTCGCCGAGGCGTACCGCAACGTCGCCGTCACCGGCGCGGTGCCCACGGCGATCACCGACTGCCTCAACTTCGGCTCACCAGAGAACCCCGAGGTCATGTGGCAGTTCGGCCAGACGGTCGATGGCCTGGCCGACGGATGCTACGAACTCGGCACCCCGGTGACCGGCGGAAACGTCTCGTTCTACAACCAGACCGGCGACGTGCCCATCCACCCGACACCGCTCGTGGGTGTGCTCGGGATCATCGACGATGTCTCCCGCCGCATCCCCTCTGGTTGGCAAGACGTCGGACAGAACATTTACCTGCTCGGCACCACCTCGACCGAGCTCTCGGGTTCGGCGTGGGCCGAGGTCGTTCACCAGCACCTCGGCGGGCTCCCCCCGAAGGTCGACCTCGCAGGCGAAAAGCGTCTCGCCGGTCTGCTCTCCGCCGCCCGCGACGAGTGGTTGATCTCCTCTGCACACGACCTCTCCGAAGGTGGCCTCGCCCAGGCACTTGCTGAAGGCGTGATGCGCTTCGGTGTGGGTGCGCGTGTGTGGCTGAACGAGATCATCGAGCGCGATGGAGTGGATGCCGCATCCGCCCTGTTCTCCGAGTCGACCGGCCGCGTGCTGGTGACCGTGCCGCGCGAAGACGACGTCAAGTTCCAGGGACTGTGCGAGGGCCGCGGCTACTCGGTCGCCCGCATCGGCGTGACAGACACCGAACCGCAACTCGAAGTACAAGACGTCTTCACGGTGTCGGCGGCGGAGCTGCGCGAGCGCTCGCAGGCCACCCTCCCCTCGTACTTCGGCCCAACCGTCACGGAGACTTCCGCATGAGCGAACTGAACCGCCAGAACCAGACTCCGAACGTGAACCCGAATGAAGAGGACTACGGCGACCTCGGCGAGAAGCGCAATCGGCGCATCCGTGTGATCGCCTGGACGGTCATCGTTGCGCTGATCCTCGCGGGTGGCGGTGCCACAGTGCTGACCCTGATTCTCGGGTAGCGCGCTCGGGGGTGAGCGTCGGAGGCCCGCTCTAGAGTGGGCGCATGAATGAGGATGCGCACGATCGCCTGTGCGAGCTACGCGCTCAGGCTGCGGAACGCGTGCGGTCAACAGCTGCCATACTCGCGGAGCTGACACACGATCGCGCGGGATCAAACGACGACGACGAGCATGACCCAGAGGGCGTCACCCTGTCGTCGGAATGGTCACGGTTGACGGGGCTCGCCGAGGCGGCAGCATCCGAACTCCATCAGGTCGATGAGGCGCTGGCACGGGTAGATGCCGGCACATATGGCCTCTGTGCGAACTGCGGACAGCCGATTCCACCCGGGCGACTCGAAGTGCGGCCATTCGCGGAGCATTGCGTCGCGTGCGCCGAGAAGCTTGGCCGCTAACGCGAGGAGCGCGCCTCCGCACACGAACTCTCGCGCAGTAGGCTGAGGACATCATGGACGAGTTCATCCAGGGCTTCTGGAACTTCGCAGGAAACTACTGGTGGCTCATCTTCCCGGTGATGGGCATGGCCGGTGGAGCCGCGAAGGCGTGGGAGCAGAGCTCTAAGCGTCGCCATGAACGGCGACTCGAAACCATGCGGATGAAAGCTCAGCTGAAGACCGCTGAGCTCGAGGCGCGAACGCTCAAGCAGCAGGGAGCGATTCGCGGACCATCGGTCGTCGACACCACGGCTTCTGTCGTGCCGAATGATCTGGTTGCGCGGCTGTTTGCGGAGCACGACGAGATCACCGCACGCTGGCTCGACTACGAGCTCGACGTTGCGAAGCTCATCGCCTTCCCTGCGATGAGCGATGGCCGCCAACCGCTGACCGCCGCGTTTTTGCGCGCGAAGAAGACGGCAGATGCCTTGCGGCCTGCTTCCGCCGACGCCCCTGTTTCTGAGCAGCAGATCACCGAGTACCTGCAGGCAGTGGGCGACTACGCCGTCGCGTTCGAGATCGCGGAGAAAGATGCGCGAAGGTTGCGGGATTCGACCTTCTCCGAGCCGGAGCGCAAGCGTCTCGATCGGGCGCAGCAACTGCTCAAAGTCGCGGTCGACGAATCTGCCACGCAGGCGGAAAGAGGCTTGGCATACAAACGTGTGCGCGAAGAGCTTGACGGCCTGATTCTGCTCTCTGACGACGCCGTCACTGTGCTGGAGAAGCAGGTAGCGAAGCAGATTTCCGCACCCACCCCCACCCCGAAGACCAACGATGGAGGCACGCCGCAGTGATCACCCGGTTCGAAGAGCTCGACTGGCAGGCGACACCGATCGGCGAACTCACTCTCCGTCGGCGCACGGAGCCGGCCGTCGGGCAAGAAATTTACGAGGTCAAGCTGGGCGATGAGTACCTCATGTCCAGCCTGTTTACCGTCGCCGAAGAAGAGCTTTCGCACCTGGGTCTCGCCGCCGCGAGCGGTGCGGATCTTGCGGTATTGGTCGGCGGACTCGGACTCGGATACACCGCTGTAGCGGCGCTCCGTGATCAGCGCGTGGGGGCACTTACGGTGATCGACCGGCTCGGCGCGGTCATCGGCTGGCATGAACGCAAGCTGCTTCCCGTCTCGGCGGAACTCGTCGATGACCCCCGCACCAGCCTTGTAGAAGACGATTTCTTCGCGGTGATGCGGTCTGCGCCGCCAGCTGGGAGTGCCGGGTATTCCGCCATCCTGTTGGACGTCGATCACTCTCCGCGCCACCAGCTGGATCCCACTCACGCCGATCTGTATACCGCGGCGGGCCTGCGGGCGCTCGACCGTCACCTTGCCGATGCAGGAATCTTCGCGCTGTGGTCCGATGATCCGCCAGACGAAGACTTCATGGTGGAGCTGAGGAGCGTCTTCGACGACGCATCCGCACACATCGTCGACTTCGACAACGCCGTCACCGGCGGCACCTCGTCGAACACCGTCTACGTCGCGCGCAGTCGCGGCGCGAACGCCTAATCCAGAGAATGAGTGACACCATGCCGTCGAAGACCATCATCATCACCGGAGCATCCGACGGAATTGGAGCTGCCGCCGCGGAGCAGCTGGCCGGCCCCGCGCACCGCCTCATCTTGGTCGGGCGTTCCCCCGAGAAAACGCGCGCCGTGGCCGAAGCGACGGGAGCGGAGTACTTCACCGCCGACTTCGCGAAGCTCGATGACGTGCGGGAGTTGGCGACAAAACTCGCCGATACCGTGGGGGACGACGGCATCGACGTGCTCGCGAACAACGCTGGCGGCATCTTCGGCGATCAGACCCCCACCGTCGACGGTCATGAGAAAACCATCCAGGTCAATCACTTGGCGCCGTTCCTGCTGACCAACCTTCTCCTGCCACAGCTGCTACAGAAGAAGGGGGCAGTCATCAACACCTCGAGCGTTGCGCATCGCCTTTTCGCACACCTCGACGTGGAAGATCTCAACAACTCTCGCCGCTTCAGCGCGAACAAGGCGTACGGTGACGCGAAGCTCGCCAACGTGCTCTTCACCAAGAGTCTGTACACGAAGTTCCACGCCGAAGGACTCACCTCTGTCGCCTTTCACCCCGGCGCCGTGCAGACCAACTTTGCATCTGACTCTTCGAGCGTCATGCGGTTCGTGTACCGCAGCCCGCTGAAGCGTCTTTTCCTGATCGGCACCGATAAGGCGGGCGGAACGCTGCGGTGGTTCATCGAGGGCACCCCGGATGACACCTGGTTCTCTGGCGCCTACTACGACGAGCGCGTGCTCTCCACGAAGGTCAACCCGCAGGTGAACGATGCCGCCCTCGCCGAAGCTCTCTGGCAGCGCAGCGCCTCCCTCGTCTCCCTCCCCACCCCCTAACCCCTCCCCCTCCCGTCGCACTTTCTGTCGCCTCGATCCGCTTTTAGCGACAGAAAGTGCGACGGGAGCGTGGTGTTGTGGGCGTGGGGGCGTGGTGTCCAGGGAGCAGGGGGCGGCAGGTGCAGGGTCGCGGGGCAGGGCAGGGCGGGGTGCAGGAGAGGAGCGGGGTGCAGGAGGGGAGTTGGCGCGATATGCTGGCGCGTGGGTCACGAGACCCGAGGAGTTCCGAAAGGCGGTGATGGCGATGTCCGACGATAGTAGTGACGCCGCCTTCGCTGCGTCGCGACTCTCTGCGTTCACGCGTTGACCATCCGGTCCGCACACGCACGTCCTTCTCCGCAGCCGTCGGCGGCGTCATTCGCCCCCTGACGAACCCGCGCACCGCACCGCCGTGTCGTGCGCCAGCGAGAACGGAACCACATGATGGCACTCATCGACAACGGCGTGTACGTCGACGGACGTCGCGTAGAGACTCCCAATAACCTCGACGAGACCTATCGGATACTCGATGCCGCCGGCGGTATTGCCTGGATCGGTCTCTACCGACCGAGCCCCGAAGAGCTCGAGTCTGTGGCGCGCGAGTTCGATCTGCATCCGCTCGCTGTGGAAGATGCGCTCTCCGGCCACCAGCGCTCGAAAGTAGAGCGCTACGGCGACACGCTCTTCGTCGTGCTGCGTCCTGCCCGATACCGCGACGAGCAGGAGTCGATCGAATTCGGTGAGCTGCACCTGTTCGTCGGGCCCGACTTTGTGGTGACGATCCGCCACGCGGAGTCCCCGAACCTCGGCGCGGTGCGGTCGCGGATGGAAGCCAACCCCGATCTGCTCGCGAAGGGGCCGGAGGCCGTGCTGTACGCGATTCTTGATGAGGTCGTTGATGGTTACGAGCCGATCGTGGCGGGATTGCTGAACGACATCGACGAGATCGAAGACCAGCTTTTCGGTGATGGCGACGACGACAGCGCCCTCTCCCGACGGATCTACGAGCTCTCCCGTGAGGTAATCAACTTTCAGCGGGCGGTGCATCCGTTGCACGGAATGCTGGAATGGTTGCGGCGAGGTTCGCAGAAGTACCGCATCGACGAAGAGCTGCAGCGCTCGCTGCGCGACGTGCTCGATCACACAATTCGGGTCAACGAGCGGGTGGATTCGTTCCGCGCAATCCTCGAGAACGCATTGACCGTGCACTCGGCGCTCGTTGCTCGGCGTCAGACCGAGGCAGGTCTGGCGCAGAACGACGAGATCAAGAAGATTTCGTCGTGGGCAGCGATCATTTTTGCCCCGACGCTGGTGGGCACGGTGTACGGCATGAACTTTGAGGTGATGCCGGAGCTGAGTTGGGCGTTTGGCTACCCGATGGCGCTGGGCGGGATGGCTCTCTTTGCCATCGCGCTTTTTGGGATCTTCAAGTACAAGAAGTGGCTATAGAGATCAGGCGGTGCCGTCGAGGTCCCGCACTTCGACCCCATCGACCTCGTGGTCTTCGTTCAGCTGCACCAGGATTCGTGAATCAGGGAACCTCTTTGGCGCGATGAAAGCCAGCAGTACGGCATCGGCGAAGACGACAGCCGAAGTCGCTTCCAGGTCGTCGCGCAGGTCACGCTGTTCGATCGCCGGCTCCTCGTCGTCGCCCACAGCGTCATCGATCTCTGCAGCAACCTCGTCGAGCACGGCGCGCCAGGTGGATTCCCCGACCGAGAGGATTCGCGTTACCGCGGCAATCAGCTGCTCCTGGTCGTCTTCTTCGCTCTGCTCGTCGTCATCTTCCAGCTCCGGATCGACGTTGACGTTCACGACAGTGCCGGCAGCGTCGATGCTTGCACGCCCGTAAACGAGCCCGTTTTCGGTGGTGGGATCCTCAAGCAGTCCGCTCTCGACGATCCGGGCAAGAAGGGCGTCAAGCGCAGGCGAGTTCATACCACCAGTCTTTCGCATCAGATCGTTCCGCGGGTGCTGTCGCGTCAACTTTTACCCTCTCCTGTCCTCCTCCTCACCCTCTCCCGTCCTTCTCCTCCCCCATTACCCACTTCACCCCCTGCTCCCGTCGCACTTTCTGTCGCCTGTTTCCGAACTGAGCGACAGAAAGTGCGACGGGAGCAGATTGGGGGAGGATGGGTAGGGTCGGAGGGTGAATGTTGAAGATGCCCCTGCCGCTGCTGACCTTCGGCGTCTCGCCGCCGCTCTTGCGGAGCCGACGCCGCTGAATTGGGTGATTACCGGCGACTCGATCACGCACGGTGTCGTGCACACGCAGGGCGGGCGCAGCTACCAGGAGCACCTGCATGAGGTGATCCGTGGCGAGCTGGAACGCGTGCGTGATGTCGTGCTGAACACCGCCGTCAGCGGTACGCGGATCACCGAAATCCTCGACGACTGGGACAGAAGAGTCGCATCCTGGCGGCCGGATGTGGTCACCCTCATGATCGGTACGAACGATGCTGCCGACGACAAGCCGAGCCAATTCGTCTCCCCCGCGGAGTACGCCGCATCGTTGCGGGACTTCGTGACGCGGGTGCGCGCGCTGGGCGCCATTCCTGTGTTGCAGACGCCGCCAGCGATCGACATCCGGAATGCCCCGGAGCGCGCTCGGATTGGTGACTTTGTCGATGCGGTGCGCCAGGTCGCTGCCGACGAAGACACCATCCTTGTGGATCAGTACGCCCACTTCGCCGAGCTCGGCGCCGGTGGCCTGGCGTGGGGGCTTTTGAACGATCCGATCCATCCTGGAGCCGTCGGCCATGCCGCGATCACCCTCCATCTCGCACGCGCACTGGGCCTCAACCCCGCCCCAGAGCGGGCCCGCACCCTCCCGCTTCTCGCGGGTATGGTCGCTACCGCCCGCATCCACCCCTAAACGCAAAGCTCCCGTCGCACTATCTGTCGCCCAGCGGAGCTGAGTGCGACAGAAAGTGCGACGGGAGCGAATCTCCGTGCGGAGACGGTTATGCGAAGTGAGTCAGATCACTCGGTGGGTTAGATCACTTAGTGAGTCAGATCACTTGGTGGGTTAGATCAGTTGGTGACTACCCAGTCGAACTCGTCGCCGTACTCGTCGAGCCAAGCGTCGACAGCCTCTGCTTCGTTGCCCTCGCCGTACTCGTTGACCACGAGGTCTTCGAGTGCACCGTACTGTGCGTCATCGAGCATGATCTGCTCGATCAGCTCAGCGGCCTCAGGGTTCTCTTCTGCGAAGCCAGCGGTGCCGAGGAAGTGCAGACCCTCAGGCTCGCCCATGGCACCCATCGGGTCTTCGAGGTCCTTCATTGCGAAGGTCTCGTTGGCCCAGAACGGACGCCACAGGGTGACAACGAGGTCTTCCTGTGCGTCGGTTGCGGTCTTCAGCTCGGTGAGCATCGCGGCGGTCGACGAGGTGATGAGCTCGTACTCATCTTCAAGGCCGTAAGCCGGGATCATTGCCTCGGTCTGAGCGGTGAGGCCAGCGCCGGGCTCGATGCCGATGATCTTGCCATCGAACTGGTCACCCATGCCCTTGAGGTCTTCGATCGAGTTGAGCTCGGAGTACTCCGGAACAGCGATCGTGAGCTTGGCGTTCTCGTAGTAGGTGCCAAGGTCTTCGATGTCGTCGCCGTACTCTTCCATGTAGGAAGCGTGGGTCAGCTCAGGCCATGCCGAAGGGTAGATGTCGACGTCGCCCTGGGCGAGGCCGGTGTAGAGCGGACCAGCCTCGGTCAGCGTCTTCATCTCGACGTTGTAGCCGATCTTCTCCAGCTGGTTCTGCAGGAGGTAAGCGGTGCTCAGGCCGTCGGTCCACGCTGGCAGGAAGCCGAGCGTGATCGTGCCCTTGTCGTCTCCGCTGTCGCTGTCGCTGGTTCCGCCAGAACCGTCGCTGCTGCAACCAGCAAGGGTCAGGGCTGCGACGGCGCCGAGTGCTGTGATTGTCAGGAACTTCTTCTTCATGATCATCTCTCTCTTACGTTTCGTATGGATTTCGTTCTTGGTGTTCTCTGAGCACTGCGTGCTGTTGGTGCGTTAGAGAACTGCGCGGCGAGAATTTTTTGCACGGTCTTCCTCGCGCGCTGCGTCTGCCTGCGCCGTTCGTTGCTGCGAACGGCGCCGACCGAGCATTGCGATCAACGATGAGCGGTTCTCGCCAGGCGTTCCCAGCGCCGCAGTAACGCGGTCAAGGAACACAGCGATCAGCACAACGCCGAGACCCGCCTCAACACCCTTGGGGATGTTGATAGTCGAGATCGCTTCGACGACCATCTTTCCGAGGCCGTCCGCGCCTGCCATACCGGCGATAACCGCCATCGACAGGGCGAGCATGATGACCTGGTTGACGCCGGCCATAATGGTCGGCATCGCCAGGGGAAGTTGGATACCGCGGAGGATCTGCCCCGGCTTAGCGCCGAATGCGTGTCCTGCTTCAACGGTTTCAGAGTCGACTCCGCGGATGCCGAGCTCCGTGAGGCGCACTCCAGGCGGGAGCGCGAAGATCACGGTAGCGACCAGACCGGGAACCACGCCGATGCCGAAGAAGACGATCGCGGGGATCAGGTAGACGAAGGCGGGCATCGTCTGCATGAAGTCGAGGATGGGCTTCAGTACGGCACGCACCGTCGAGCTGCGCGACGACCAGATACCCAGTGGCACGGCGATAAGCACCGCGACCACTGCGGCCACGAGCACCAGCGCGAGCGTCTGCATCGCGGGGACCCACAGGTCCATACCGACGACGAGAGCGAACGAAACGATGGTGCCCAGCGCGAGCTTCCACGAGCGAACCGCCCAGGCGATCAGCGCTGCAATCACGATGACGACCGCGAAGTTCGGTGCCAACAGAATGTCGGTCACACCCTCAACGAGGAAGCTGACGATAAAGGAAATGAAGTCGAGCAGACCTTCGAGGTTTTCCTTGATCCAGTCGACTACCGACTCGATCCAGATCCCGATCGGGATACGGAAGCCGTCCATCAGCGCACCTCTTCCGTGGTCGAGGCGTCCGATCCGAACGCATCATTGGCTCCCGCGGGAGCGTCCGTTGGTTCGGCTGTCCAGCCGTCGTCGAGCACGGCGTCGATCTCGGCCTGCGGCATCGGCATAAGCGGGAGGGTGATCTCTTCCGTTGCGCCCGGTCCTGGTCCGAGAGCGGCGAGAAGCGTGACGCGAGGAATCACACCCACCAGGCGCCCCTCGTTGTCGGTGACGGCCAGCGGCACCGAGGACTCCACAGACGGGACAAACAGGTTCATCAGTACGTCGTCTTCACGAACGCTCTGCATCACTGGCTTGATGATCGACGCGAGCGTCGTCACACCCTGGCGGACGAGCTTGACGGCGTCGCGGTCGGTGACGATACCCATGAGCTTGCGGTCCCGGCCCACCACGTACGTCGCCGACATGTAGGCGTCGCGCATCTGCCGGAGGGCGGTGCGAGGGCCAGCGGTGTCGGGGACGACCGGGCGCGGACGCTCCATGACGTTCGCTGCCGTGAGCACGCGAGCGCGGTCGACATCCTGCACGAACTGCTCGACGTAGTCGTTCGCCGGGTCCATCAAGATGTCTTCTGGTGTGCCGATCTGCACGATCCGGCCGTCGCGCATGACGGCGATCCGGTCACCGAGGAACATCGCCTCGTTTAGGTCGTGAGTGATGAAGACGATTGTCTTCTGCAGCTTCTGCTGAAGTTCGAGCAGCTGCTCCTGCATCTCGCGACGGATAAGCGGGTCGAGCGCACTGAATGCCTCGTCCATCAGCAGGATGTCGCTGTCTGCGGCGAGCGCACGGGCGATGCCGACGCGCTGCTGCATTCCACCGGAAAGTTCGGAGGGGAGCTTGTCGCCCTGGCCTTCAAGACCGACCAGGTTGAGAATCTCGTCCGCCTTAGCCAGTCGCTCTGCCTTGGGCGTGCCCTTGAGCTCAAGCGGGTAGGCGACGTTCGCGGCCACCGTGCGGTGCGGCAGCAGAGCGAAGTGCTGGAAAACCATCGAGACCCGGTCGCGACGGATCTCACGCAGCCGTGCTGCAGGGATACCGGTGATCGGGTCTCCGTTGATGGTGACGGTGCCGTCGGTGATGTCGTGCAGGCCGTTGAGCATGCGAATGATTGTGGATTTACCGGAGCCGGAGAGCCCCATGATGACGAAGATCTCACCGCGGGTAACGGTGAAGCTGGCGTCAATAACTGCTGCGGTGCCGGCGTCGGTGACGGCGGTGCGGCTTTCACCAGCTTTCAGCCGGCGGACGGCGGCATTCGGATTTTTTCCGAAAACCTTATACAGATTGCGCGCTTCGAGTGCGATTTCGGACACGTTTCCCCCGCGGCCAGCCTTCGGGTGGCTGGTCCTGCTTCGGTTACGCCCGGGTGATTCTCACGAGGCCGTTCGACATGATTGCTGTGGCGGCACAGGCGGCGGATTTCGGATCCACCGCAGAGAGCATCGACCGTACGTCCGCGCCTCTTCGCAACACAGCACATCGAACGAAAGACGCGACCGCGGACTGGTCTTCGGACCGTCAGGTCCGCATTCCAACGTAACGAAATGGCCGATCAGGGGCAAATCCCAGGTTTCTGTGGTGCGCGTTTTTATATACCTGACCGGGGGATTGCGTAAGTCTGCGAGAATCCTGCGAGCGGGCGTTTTTGGGCCTATTTGGCGTCAGGCTGGGAGGTCGGACGCGCGTCGAACGCTCCGGGTTACGGTGAATTTCGAGGTGCGCTGCAGTTGTTCTGTGACGCCGATGAGCCGGGTGAGTTCGGGGCGATAACCGAGCGAAGAGTTGAATACGGTGAAGAGTTCTCCACCCGGCCGCAGCACGCGCGCCGCAGCCTCAAACAGACGCGTGGCCGCGCCAGTGTGGATGCTCGAGCCGAGGTGAAAAGGCGGGTTCAAGAGCACGACGTCGAAGGATGCATCCGGGAGATCCGAGGCGGCATCGTCGTGCGTCACGGTGACGCGTTCCGTGACCGCGTTCGCGACGACGGTAGCGCGGGCCGAAGCGACAGCCGCCGCAGAGCGGTCAGTCGCTACGACGCGGGCCGTCGGGTGGGTGAGCGCGTACGCGACGGCGAGCGCCCCGGTGCCGCATCCGAGGTCGAGCACGTCGTGCGACGCTTCGACAAGCTCAGCGACCGGGGCGGACGGGTCAGCGACCGGGTCGGACGGGTCAGCGACCGGGGGGGACGGGTCAGCGACCGAGGGGGACGGGTCAGCGACCGGGGCGGACGGGGACGCTTCGACAGGCTCAGCGACCGGGGCGGGAGGGTCAGCGACCGGGTCGGACGGGTCAGCGACCGAGGGGGTGGGTCCCTGAGCTTGTCGAAGGGCCCCATCCAGACCGAGCGCGTCGCGCAATACCCGCGTGCCGATGTCGAGGCGCGCACCAGCGAAGGCCCCGCCGTGCGCCATCAACACCAGCCCGTCGTGCTGCGCGGTGACCGGATAGTCGCTCTCGTCGCTCACGGGCAATGGCTCAGAGGCGACGATGAGGCGCGACTTGCGTTCCGCTCGTTGCGGCTGAACGTGCGCGAACCGTCTGCCGAGCACCTCGTTCTGGCTTAGGGTCATGTGCTTCACGCGCCCGCCGGCGATGAGCACCACATCTGATGCCGCCCACCGTGCGACAGCGTCTGAGATCTCGTCGAGTTCGGCGAGCGATTTCGGAAGCTGCAGCAGCACGAGCTTCGCCCCCGCAAGAAGTTCGGCATCCAACTCGTGCGAGGTAAAAGGCATCGGCGTTGCAAGCCCCATCAGTTCTTCCGCATTGCGCAGTAACGCCCGGCGCCCTGTTGCGAGGTCTTGGTGCACCCGCAGCCCGTGCAGGCCAGCGTGCGTCAGCGCCAGAGTGATCGCACCGTATTCATCGCCGATCACCACCGTCTGTGCGCCATCAATACCGAGACCGATGGCCCGTTCGACAAGCAGCACGTCAGTGGCGTCGTGAGCCTGGAGGTCTTTTGCTTCCACATCTGGCAGGCGACGCAGGCGACTATATGGGAACTCCGACACCAGCCCACTGTACGCGGCTGGTTGACAAACGAGAGGGTTACATGGTTACTTAGTCGAGTAACTAACCAGCTAACCAGGCGGAGGACTCGTGATCGAAGAAGGCAAACCGCTCTTTCTCCAGATCGCCGAACAGATCGAGGATTCGATCGTCGACGGTTCTCTCGCCGAGGAAGCGCAAGCGCCTTCCACAAATGAGCTCGCCGCGTTTTACCGAATCAACCCCGCAACTGCAGCCAAAGGAGTCGCCATGCTCAGCGAAAAAGGCGTCTTGAACAAGCGTCGAGGCATCGGAATGTTCGTTGCAGCTGGCGCGAGAGAACTGCTCCTCACTGAGCGTCGCGCCATCTTTGCCGACCGCTACATCGATCCACTGCTCGCCGAAGCACGCACGCTCGGACTCGGTGCCGAAGACCTCGCTGACCTGCTCAGGCAGCGCGCCACACAAACCATCACCACAGAAGGGACGACCCCCGCATGACCGCCGTCATCGAGGTGCAGAACCTCACCAAGCGCTACAAAGAAACGCGGGCGCTCGACAACGTCTCACTGACGATCGAGGGCGGCGCGATCTACGGCCTCCTCGGCCGCAACGGTGCAGGAAAAACGACGCTGATGTCGATCCTGACAGCCCAGAACTTCGAATCCAGCGGCACCGTCAAAGTCTTCGGAGAGCACCCGTACGAGAACTCGCGAGTTCTCAAGCGAATCTGCTTCGTGCGCGAAAGCCAGAAGTATCCAGACGATGCACACCCCAAGCATGCGTTCAAAGCGGCGAGCTTGTTTTTCCCGAACTGGGACCAGGCCCTCGCTGACCGGCTCGTCGAAGAGTTTCAGCTGCCGATGAAGCAGCGGATCAAGAAACTCTCCCGCGGCCAACTCTCGGCTGTCGGAGTGATCATCGGTCTCGCCTCGCGCGCCGAGATCACCTTCTTCGATGAACCGTACCTGGGGCTCGATGCCGTCGCCAGGCAGATCTTCTATGACCGTCTCGTCGAGGACTACGCCGAGCACCCGCGCACCATCATTTTGTCTTCGCACCTGATCGACGAGGTCTCGAACCTGATCGAAAAGGTGATCGTGATCGACAACGGAACGATTCTCCTCCACGAAGACACCGACGCCATGCGCGATCGCGCCGTAACAGTCGTGGGCGATGCCGCGAAGGTCGAAGCCTGGATCGGATCGCGCGAGGTACTGCACCGCGAGGCACTCGGCCGCGTGGTCTCAGCCACCGTGGTCGGCACGCTTTCTCCCGCGGAACGGGCTTCATTGACAGCGTCCGGGCTCGACATCGGCGCGGTCTCGCTGCAGCAACTGATCGTCAGACTCACCCAGCAGGCGGGGGCACCATCCGCTTCGAAAGAGGAGGTTCGCTGATGCGACGCACACTCAACGTCATCCGGTTGCAGCTGATCAACCGGCAAACCTTTATCTGGGTGCCGCTGATCATCCTCGGCGCAACCACCATCATTTCGGTGCTGATCTTCGCGATGATCCCTGTCGATACCCCCATCTACGGCGGCGGCGGCCAAGCACCCCTCTGGTACTTCTTCGCCGTCGGGATCTCGGCGATGACCTTCACGTTCCCCTTCTCGCAGGCGATGAGCATCACTCGACGCGAGTTCTTCATCGGCACGCTGCTAACGGCGATTCTGGGGAGCATATTCCTCGGGGTGGTCTTCTTGATCGGTGGCGGCATCGAGATCGCCACGAACGGTTACGGCGTGAACGGCTACATGTTCTACCTGCCGTGGCTGTGGGAGGCCGGGCTCTTCGGGGCCTTCCTTTCTTACTTCGCGCTCGCCATGCTGCTCTTCGTCATCGGCTTCACCGGGGCAACGATCTACAAGAGCTGGGGCCCGTTGGTGCTGACCATCGTCAGCATCGGACTCGCGGTGCTGCTCGTCGGCGCCGGGTTTGTCGTGACCAAGCTCGAGCTCTGGCTGGAAGTCGGACAGACGATCGGTGCGCTCGGCGCTCTCGGACTCGCCCTCTGGGGACTGGTTGTGGTCGCGGCACTGAGCGCCGTGTCATTCTTGGCTTTCCGCCGAGCGATCCCCTAAGCCCTTATCGGAACGGGAACCTCGGAAGCAACCCGCTCGTCGCTGGGGCGTCAGCCGCATAGTCTCGCCTTACTGTTCGATCTCGACGTTCACCATCGACGGAAAGGATGCCGTGACGCAGAGCCACCCCCGCCTCCGGGTACACCGAAGCGGCATCGCGCGAGCGCTGCACGACGCGGTCAGGCCGGCCCGCCTGCTTTTGGTTGCCAAAACCATGCTGGCGGTCGGCCTTGCCTGGCTGATCGCACCACACATGCCAGGCGTCACGCAGGACTATCCGTACTACGCACCCCTCGGGGCCCTCGTCAGCATGTATCCGACGTTGATGGGGTCGGCAAAGTCGAGCCTGCAGACCCTGCTCGGGCTCGCGACCGGTATCGGGCTCGCTGTCGTGGTGGTGCTGACGATGGGCCCATCGTGGTGGGCGATCCCGCTGGTGGTCGGCGTGGGTGTGCTCATTTCAGGCACCGGCTGGTTCGGATCGGGAAAAGAGTACGTCCCGATGGCGGCGCTGTTTGTGCTCATCGTCGGCGGCCAAGACGCCGACGACTACTCCGTGGGCTACCTGACGCAGATGGCGGTCGGGGTGATCATCGGGCTCTTGGTAAACGTGCTGATCGCGCCAGCACCACTCACCGTCGCCGCGGCAGGGCGGGTGGCGGAATTCCGCGCGCAACTGGCACAGCACCTGCACGATATCGGCTCGGCACTATCGGAATCGTGGCCCCCAGAGCATGCGCAATGGGCCGATGATGCCGCGTCGCTGGCCGACACATCCGCGGCTCTCAGCACGGCCCTGGCAGAAGCGGATGAGAGCCGGCGTGGCAATCCTCGCGCGCGCGGGCATCAGATTCGAGTGCAGCAGAGCTACGAAGAGCTCGCCGCATTGGACCGCATGGCCCACCTCATTCGCAGTGTCTCCGACGAAATTGCCGACGCCATTTGGGAGCGACCTGGCGGCCTCGCCATCGACCCTTCCCTCCCCGAACCACTCTCGGCCGCGTGCCACGCCGTGGCCGATGTGATTGCGCGGGGCGAGATCACATCCAGCGAAGACCATAGAGCACGGGGCGAAGCTGCCCGAACGATCCGTCTGCTTCTGGAGACGATCGACGAGCGCACCATCAACATCCGTCGCTCCATGGGTCCCGGCGTTCTGACGGCAATGCACCTGCGCCGCATCCTGATCCTGAGCGGCGCTGCGGAGGATCCAGAGGAATAGCAGCCTCGCAACAGGAGGCGGATGTATCAAGAAGCCCTTGCCGCGCTCCTGTTAGTTGTGATCACAATGGGCTTCATGATCGATGGTGCACCTGGCGCCGCTCTCGATCCTGCCTCGGATGACGGGCGTGCACGCTGGGAGCGTGCCGCTCACCTCTTTGATGCATGGTGCGAGAACGACAGCCGCGCAATGGACGAGCTTGTTCGCCTGATGACGCCAGTGCTCTGGCACGTCGTGCGCGCGTACGGACTGGAGCGCACGCTCGCCGAAGATGTGGTGCAGACCACCTGGTTGCAACTGGTGCGAGGGCACGGGTCGATCAGCGATTCGCGCGCCGTCTCTGCCTGGCTGACGACCACCGCTCGCCGCGAGGCCTGGAAGGTCTCCAAGGCACACGGAAAGGTCGACACCGCAGAGGCGGACGATCTTGATGCCCTCCTGCCTGAACAGGCATCAGCAGAAGACCACGCCGCGATCAGCGAGGAAAAGTGCCGCCTGTGGGGGGCCGTTCGCCGCTTGAACGAGCGGTGCCAGCGGCTGTTGCGAGTGATCGCCTTCGACGACCGCCCGGATTACGCGCGCCTCGCCAACGACCTTGCCATGCCCATCGGCAGCATCGGGCCCACCCGAAATCGCTGCCTCGCTAAGTTGCGCACACTGCTAGACGTGCCAGCGACCACACGGAGTGAGGGCTGAAATGGCCGACCACGAAGACGCCCAACTTTTTGCACAGTTGCGCTCGGTGTGGCGTGAGGCCGACCCCGTTCCTGCGGGGCTGATCGACCGGATGGTCGCCGCTGTTGCTGCCGCAGGGCTCAGCCAGGAGTATGCGTTGCTCACCCTGGTTGAAGGAGAACTTGCCGCAGTGCGCGGGGAAGCGGATGCTCTCACCCTGCAGTTCAGTGACGGCACCACCAGCATTCTGTTGCACGTGACCGGCACTGCTGCCGGTCGCCGCCGCGTCGACGGATGGGTCGATACCGCCGCAGCCACCCTTGTGTTGACCCAGGGGGAACGCTCCCGCTCGACGACCCCTGAGGTCACAGGGCGCTTCGTATTCGATGAAGTGCCGCCCGGCCTCACACGAGTGCGACTGGAGACGAGGGTAGGAGACAAAACTCGCACGCTCGCAACCCCGCAGTTCGAATTGTGACCGCGGGCACCGCCCGTCGATGACGCCGCGGGGTAGCCCGCTCGGAGAGGATCAGCATGGATCAGCCCAAAGGATGGACCTGGCAGGACCGCGCGGAGGGATCGATTCGTCGAGGCACTGCCCTTGATCCGAGCACAGAACCCGTGGACGGGATCCGTGCGTTCCCGACGGCGTACTTGCCGGAGCGATTGCTGATCACCAACGTTTTGGGCGACGTTTTGGACGACAAAAGTTCCTACGACCAGGAGGTTCGCACACTCCGCGATGCGGCAGACACCTTTGGCTGGCACCTCGAGGTGGAAGGTTCCGGGCGTTCCGCAACCGAAGGCGAGATCGCACCAGGGGTTCCGGGCTTCTTGCGTGCCCGGCTGACGACACCAGACGAACCGGTGCGAGGCGAGTCCCCCATTGCCCCGGATGCATGGCGGGTGTTGCAGCGCGCGCGGCGCATGTCGAGGTCAACCATGCCGCGCACCAGCCTCGATCACGTGCTGTCAATCGATCCGGTTGGACTCAATCCCTTCACCAGGACGAACCCGTTTACGCGCACCAATCCCTTCACCCGCACCAACCCGGTGCGGGGAGGAGGGGCGATCGGCGGAGCTGGCGGCAGCGACGACTACCTCGCGCCAGGGCGAGGGGCCAGGCAGCCCGTCACCTGGCTGGGCCCCGCGCCCGCTCGTGGCCCAGCCCCCAAGCGGGGAAGACGACCTGTCGTCGCGGTGCTCGACACCGGATGCGGGGAGCACTCCTGGTTGCCCGCCGACATCGTCACGCGTCAGGTGGATCTCGATGGCGTTCCGGTGGGCCTCACCGATGACGCAGATCCGGAGCGCTACCCCGATCTGTATGGCCAGCTTGACGGCGAGATCGACGCAGTGGCCGGGCACGGCACCTTCATCGCTGGACTCGTGCGGCAGGCGGCCCCGGACGCCGACATTCTCTCGATCCGCGTGGCCGGAGCCCTCGGTGTGGTGGATGAGAGCACTCTGCTGGAGACTGTCGCGCAGGTCGTCACCCTGCTGAGTCGGCACCGCGACGACCCCAAAACCGGGTTCCCGATCGACGTTCTCAACCTCTCCCTCAGCTACTACCACGAGACCCCGACTGACGGACTTTTCAGCCTCACCCTGCACCGCCTGCTGGCGAAGGCGCGGGAACTCGGGTGCGTCGTCGTCTGCTCTGCCGGCAACGATGCGATCGACCGTCCATCCTTTCCCGCTTCTTTGTGGCCGTGGCCGGGCGCCGACAATGGCATTTCGGCTGACCGATACGCGCCACTCGTGTCGGTGGGGGCCCTGAATCCTTCATCACACTCGGTCGCGCTCTTCTCCAACGTCGGGCCGTGGGTGCATGCCTATGCGCCGGGTGCTGCGGTGGTGAGCACGTCTCCTACCTTTGTCGGAGGGATGCAGGCCGCGACGAAGGCCGATGTCGACGGGCTCCCGCGAGAAACCATCGATCCAGACGACTACCGTGGCGGCTTCGCCGTGTGGAGCGGCACCTCTTTTTCTGCACCATACGTGGCTGGCCGCATCGCAGCACAGCTCGGGGCAGTGCCAGAGGCTGGCGTCGCCCCCCGCGCTGCGAACAAAGCCGTCACCGCCGTCATCAATTCCCTCCCGACACCGTCAGTTTCGTCGTAACCCGGGGTACACCTGTCGGGAGAACGCCCGGATGGGGGCCGAAGGCCCTGATCCATCCGACAGGCGGACAATCTCCCGACAGGTGTGCGGCGCAGGCTTCCGAACGAACCCGGCGCAGGGCATTCTGGATGGATGCGCCTGTCTGCCGTCGAACTGCATCAACGCGGTGTCGAAGCGGCCAACGCGCAGCGTTTTGGGCAGGCGAAGCGGGCACTCGAGGCTGCCGCGTCTCGTACAGACGACCCGGACCTCCGTGCGCGCATCGACGGCACCTTCGCCTACGTCCTCACCCATAAGGGAGAACCGACTGCCGCCGAAGAACTGTGCAGGGCCGCTCTGAACCGGCCGGGGCTGCGGGCAGAGACCACCGCACTGGTCAGCGGTCAGCTCGGCACGCTCCTGGTACACCGAGGACGGTTGGACGAAGCGGAAACCACCCTCACCCGCGCCATCGACACGCTCAGCCCGCTGAACGAGCACACCACAGAGCTCGCCAACTGCCTGCTGAACCGCTCGGTGGTGCGCATGCAGCGGCACCAGCTCGAGCCCTGCATCGACGATCTACGAAAAGCAATCGTCATGTATGAGGCAAGCGGCGACAAAGAATCTCTCGCCGAAGCCCAGCACAACCTCGGCTACGCGGCGCTGCTCGGCGGCGACCTTGTGACTGCCCTCACTCTGATGACCCGTTCGCGCCCGACACTCGCCGCCGCCAGCGACCTCGCCGCGGCGATTAGCGACCTCGATCGCGCTGAGGTGCTGCGTGACGCAGGGCTCACCACCGAGGCCGAAGCGCTGTTGAGCGAAGTCGCTGCGCAGTTCGGTGCTCAGCGCATGCAGCAAGCACGCGCTGAGGCCGAGTTCCATCTGGCGCGCTCTCTGCTGCGCCATGATCCGGTGGCTGCAGAACGAGTAGCCCGCGGCGCGGAGCGGCGCTTCGCGACGCTGGAAAATTATGCCTGGGCTGCGCGCGCCGATGCGACGAGGCTGGAAGCACAGCAGCGAGCGAAACCTCATCGCCCGATCCGGGAAGACGACTTCGCCCGCACAGCCAAGGCCCTGGATCGTGCCGGTTTTCACACCGAAGCCACCGGGCTCCGCCTCAGCGCCAAACGCACGGGTGCTGGCCGGCTACCGCGCGTCGAGCAGACCGCTCCGACCACCCTTCGCCTGCGGGCGCACGAGGTACGGGCCGCGCGCGCCATCGCCAACGGACGCGAGCGCGACGCACTCCGTGCCGCCGCCGACGGCCTCGATCTCCTCACCACCTGGCAACAGTCTTTCGGCGCCCTCGACCTTCAAGCCTCGGTCGCCATGCACGGGAGTGACCTGATGTTCACCGGCCTTTCGGCGGCCGCGCGCCTGGGCGATCCGGCCACGCTGTTCGAATGGTCAGAGCGTGCTCGGCATCTCAGCCAGCAGGTCGCCCCCGTGCGACCGCCGCACGATGAGGCCCTCGCCAGCGATCTCGCGGAGTTGCGCATGCTGCGCGCCGATCTGGCCGGCGCCGATTGGACGACCAACGCCACCGTGCGCGAGCTGCGCGGCAGGGTACGTGAGCGACAGTGGGCGGCCACCACCTCCGGCGGAACCCGCGAGAGGTTGGGCCTTGCCGAGGCGACGGCCCTGCTCGATCCAGACACCGCCGCACTGTCGTACGTCTTCACCGGCACGACACTGCACGGCATTGTGGTGACATCTTCCGGCTCGACCGTGGTGGAGCTTTCGTGGGTGCGCGTGCAGGCGGCACTCGACGGTATCCGCGCTGATCTCGACGTGGCGGCGCTCACCCGTGGTGGTGCGATGGGCGAAGTAACAGCGTCCGCCCTCGCTGCGCGACTCGCTCTGCTTGATACGCAGCTTCTTGCACCGATGCGGCGCATGGCCCCCGCCGCGCACCGACTCGCGATCACCGTGCCCGGCGTGCTCGGCGGAGTTCCCTGGGCGATGCTGCCCGGAATGTCAGGCACGCCCTTCACTCTGGCCACCTCGGTATCGCGACTTTTGGCGGGCAATACTGGGGATCGCCCCGCACACAGGGCAATCGGATTCGCCAGTGGTCCGCGCGTTCCGCGTGCCAGTGATGAGATCGCTCTGGCCGCGACCGCCTGGCGAGATCAAGGCCAGGAGCCGCGGGTACTCGAATCCTCAGCGGCCTCGGTCGAGGCGGTCACCGCGCTCGCGACAGACGTGGATGTGCTGCATATCGCCGCGCATGGAAAGCATGCGGTCGATAACCCGCTGTTCTCTGGCTTCGAGCTCGACGATGGCACTCTCTTCGGATACGACGTCGATCTGATCCCCCGCGTACCGGCAACGGTGATCCTCTCGGCCTGCGAGCTCGGGCGTTCCTCTGTGCGGTGGGGAGAAGAGGCGCTGGGCATGACCAGGGTGTGGTTGCATGCGGGCACGCGCTGTGTGATCGCCGCTCCGGTGGCGGTGCCAGACGATGTCGCTGCCGGGCTGCTGAGCGCCGTGCACAACGGCCTCGCCGTGGGCGTCTCTCCCGCGGAGGCGCTTGCGCAGGCAACGGAAACGACAGGCCTCATGGCACCTTTTCAGTGCCACGGCGATGGTTTTTGAGTATTTATCCATTCGATGTATCACCGTGCCCTCTGCGCGCTCTTGATATTCGGAAGGTGCGTTACAAGGGTCTCGAGGCGGAAGCGCGAGGGGCGGAGTCGGTTCACACACGCGCTGGGGAGCGTGAGTACGGCACGGACGCCAACTGCTCGGGGTTGCGGTGCAGTTTGCCGCGGCATCCGCATGGGGCTTCGACATCGTGGGGACGTCGGGGTTCTATGCGGATGTCTGCCCTCCTGCCGGGAACCTAGAGGTCGAAAAAGTCACCCAACCAGGCGCGCACAGAGGCGAGGCACTCCGGGGATGCTTCGCCGGCAACCCCCGTGATGCGCTCGCGCGAGAGTGTACGCGGCTGCTCGGTCATCACCCATGACGGTCGGTCGAGTCCACTCGGTCCGTCGAGAAGGATGTGGTTCGGCCATCCGCGGTCAGTCGTCGTGATCGGCAACGCAATGACCAATGTCGTGACAGCTTCAAGATATCCCGCTGACGCCACGACAAGAACAGGTCGATGACCACCCTGCTCCCTCCCGTGCACCGGCTCAAGCACGGCCCATGCCACGCTCCCCTGGGCGAGCTCGACAGCACTCACGAAGACGCGTCAGTCAGCTCCGCGCGCTCCCACACCGCTACCTCTGCAGCGTACGACTCTGCGTCGGCAGTGGAGGTTTTCGCGATGGCCGTCTTCAAAGACTCCAGCCTGTGACGGCGATCCTCGGCATCGGCCAGACGCGCAAGGTGAGCGCCCAGGGTGAGCCCATCGCGGGATGCCTGCTCTTTGAGCCGGTCACGGAGGCTGTCACTCACCTTGATTGTGGTGGTCATACTTTGAGTATACCGAGACAACGAGCGTGCAAGCAGGACGAATCTGGCGCGCTCAGGCGACGAGTACCTCGTACCCGGCAGTGCGAAGCGCGTCGAGTGTCTCCGCTTTCGCCCCCGCGTCTGTAATCACGCTGGCGAAGAATTCCACCCCTCCGACGCTTGTGAAAGCCTCGATGCCGAGCTTGCTGGAATCGGTGACGACAACGGCACGACGCGCGCGCTCTGCCATCATCCGGTTCACCGCCGCCTCGCGCTCATCCTGGGTGGTCGCGCCTGCATGAGCGTCCATTCCGTTCACGCCGATGAACGCGATGTCGAGCCGCACCCCGCGCAACAGCTGCTCGGCGAATGGCCCCACCAGCTCATAACTGCGGGAGTGGATCACCCCTCCCGTCACCACGACTTTGATATCTGGCCTGGTGGCAAGCTGCGCGGCAATATTGACGGCGTTCGTGACGACAGTGATGCCGCCGTTCGCGGCGATGTCGTCACGCGCGGCGAGCGCTGCCGCGATCGCCGTGGTGGTGGTGCCGCCAGAGAGACCAACGACCATGCCCGGCGTAACGAGCGCAGCGGCAACCTGCGCAATCTCGACCTTCTCGTGAGCACGGAGGTGGCTTTTGTACCGGATCGGGAGTTCGTAGGCGACGGTCTGCGCCACCGCTCCGCCGTGCGTGCGCGTGAGCAGCCGCTGCTCTGCGAGGGTGTCGAGATCGCGCCGGGTTGTTGCGGCGGAGGCACCGAGCTGATCAACGAGTTCATCGACGGTGACTTCGCCGCTGCTAGCCAGCAGGTCAAGGATCGCGTGTAACCGCGCGGCGCGCTTCATTAGGCCACCGTACTGGCTGACTGCAGAGCGAAAAGCCGCAGCATGCGCGCGGCCTCATCGGCCAGCGCCTCCCGTGCAGGAGCGAGGTACTTGCGCGAGTCGACGAGACGCTCGTCGGCATCGAGTTTTTCGCGCACGGCCCGCGTGAAGAATCCATTCAAGTGTGTAGAGACATTGATTTTTGTCATGCCCGCTCTGACGGCATCGGCGATCACCGCATCTGCAACACCAGAGGAGCCATGCAGCACCAGCGGCACCGAGAGCGCGGCATGCAACCGTGCAATCAGATCGAGGTCGAGCGAGGCCGTGCGGTCGGTCATCGCGTGTGACGATCCGACGGCGACGGCGAGCGCATCGACACCGGTCGCTGCCACGAATTCTCGTGCCTCCTCTGGATCGGTGCGCACCCCCGGCGCGTGCGCGCCATCTTTGCCGCCCACTTCACCGAGCTCACCTTCGACATAGACACCGGCGGCATGGGCGCGCGCAGCGACCGCCGCGGTGAGTGCCACGTTGTCGTCGTACGGCAGTGCACCGCCGTCGAACATGACAGACCCAAAGCCCAGTTCGATGGCTTCGTCGACCAGCTCTGGGCGTTCTGCGTGGTCGAGGTGCACGGCAACAGGAGTGTGCGCGCGTCGCGCTATCGCGAGCGTGGCGAGGGCGATCGGTTCCAATCCGCCGTGATAGTCCGCGCAGTTCTGCGAGATCTGGAGGATGACGGGTAGCTGCGCCAGCGATGCTGCTCGCACCAGTCCTTCCGCGGTCTCCAGGTGAATCACATTGAAAGCCCCGATGCCGGTGCCAGCGGCAGAAGCGTTTGAGACGAGGTCACGGGCAGAGACGAGGGTCACGAAGGGTCCTTTCGGAACGATTCAGAATCAGGTCGGAACGATTCAGAATCAGGTCGGAACGATTCAGAATCAGGATGTGAGAGCAGAAGCTGCTGTTCGAGGTCCGTCCACCTCGGGGAGATGTCGCCAGCGAGCGGCGTGAGCACTGCCGCAGCCGACCACGCAGTAGCCCGGCGGAGAATCTGCTCAGGATCACGCACGCCATCGGCATAGAGCACGGCACAGGCGGCGACGCCTGCATCACCCGCACCTGTGGGATTGCCTGCGAGCGGTTGGTCGAGGCGTGCGTGCACGAGGTCAGAGGCAGTGACGGCCAGCATTCCGTCTGCTCCGAGGGAGAGGAGCACCAGTTCGGTGCCGCGCGCGATCAACGATCGTGCACCCTGGATCGGGTCGGCGATGCCTGTCGCCTCGGAGAGTTCGGCAGCGTTGGGCTTCAATACGGTCGCGCCTGCGTCTGCGGCGCGCAACAGTGCCGGTCCAGAAGTGTCGACGATTACCGGCACTCCTGCGTCTTTTGCGACCGCGAGGAGCATGGGCACCAGCGACTCTGGTGCCCCGGGTGGCACGCTGCCGGAGACCACCAGCACGCTCACGGTGGGCACCCTTTCCACTACCTCGGCGAAGAGCGTCGCCCACTCGGTGTCTGAGGGGTTCGCTCCGCGTTCGTTGATGATCGTGGTGTCGCCGCGCGCCTCATCGACAATGGCAATGCTGCGACGGGTTTCTGCTGCCACAGGCACGAGCACGTGCGGTACGGCGCTAGCCCGGAGTTCGGTCGCGAATTCTTCGCCGACCTTTCCTCCAGCGGTCGTGAGGGCCAGCACTTCTGCACCCTCGGCGTGGGCCACGCGTGCCACGTTGAGCCCTTTGCCGCCTGCGCGTGCAACTCCGGCATCGGCACGGTGGGTGCCACCTTCGACGAGTCGCTCAACATGCCACGTGAGATCAAGGGCCGGGTTGGGGGTGACGGTGAGGATCATGCCAGCTCCCGCGCGCGCAGCGCTGCCCCCAGCAACCCCGCGTTTCCGGAGAGCTCGGCGGGCACCAACACGGGAACACGCTGGAAACTCAGGCGCGCAGCGAGACGCTCACGCAACTCGTCAAACAACGCCCCTCCTGCACGGGAAAGTCCGCCGCCGATGACCACGGCCTGCGGTGCCACCACGGCCGCGAGCTGTGCAAGTGAGAGCGTGAGCGCATCCAGGGCGGAGTTCCAGATTTCTGCGGCCACCTGGTCGCCAGCCGCGGCGCGCGCGATCACATCCTTCGCCCCATCTGGTTCGATCCCTGTGGCGTCGCGGTATCGCCGGGCGATGGCACCGGCAGAGGCCACCGCTTCTAGGCACCCTCGAGCGCCGCACGGGCATTCCGGTGCGTCTGCGATCGGCGAGTGTCCGATCTCTCCTGCATATCCGCCAGCGGTGTGCGGCACTCCACCGACAAATATGGCGCCGGCGATGCCAGTGCCGATGACCAGCACCACCGAGTCGGCGTAGTCGCGGGCTCCGCCCAGCTGACGCTCGGCCCAGCTGGCCGCGCGCACGTCGTGGTCGAAGGCGACAGGCAGTCCCAGCCGCTCCGCGGCAAGATCGCGCAACGGTGCATCCCGCCAGCCCAGGTTGCTGGCAAAGACCGCAAGACCCGCATCGGCATCTACGATCCCTGGCACCACCAGGCCGACAGCCTCGGGGATCACGTCGGGATACGCCGCGCGAAGTTCGGCTGCGAGCACTTCGAGGCGCTCGAGCAAAACCTGCGTTCGGTCGCCCTCCACCACCGGCGTCGGAGTACGGCGAAGCCCGAGCGCCACACCTTCGGCGTCAAACAGCGCCGACTTGATGTCGGTGCCGCCCACGTCAAAAGCCAGCACCCGGGCACCGGCTCCTAGTCCAGCAAGCGATCGCGTCATGAATCCAGAATGACGGATCGGGTGAGGTTGCGGGGCAGGTCAGGGTTGAGTCCCTTGGCGACAGCACGGTCGAGCGCGATGCGGTGCAGCCGCACCAGATCGGCGAGCGGGTCGATGTTTCGCTGCTCGAAACGCGCACCTGTGGCCTCCACCTGGCCAGACAGTCCCTCCGGCGCTGCGCCGAACTGCCAGGTCACCCGGCCGGGAGCCGCGATAGCAATCGGGCCGTGGCGGTAGTCCATCGACGGGTATGCCTCGGTCCACGACTGCGATGATTCGCGCAGTTTGAGCGCAGCCTCGTGGGCCAGCCCGATCGTCCAGCCGCGCCCAAGGAACGTGTACTGCTCGGCGTCGCGCAGTTCATCATCGCCTGCTTCGGCGAGCACAGCTTCGGCGTCGGCGATTGCCGCATCGAGATTCTCACCGAGTGAGGCGCGGAAAAGCGCCAGCGCTGTGGTGGCGAACCGGGTCTGGACGACCGAAGTCTCGTCAGCAAACGGCAGCAGCACTGCCTCATCGACAAGCGAGACGAGCGGCGAGTCCGGATCCCCGATCACACCGATGGTCGGGATGCGCCCCTTGATGCGCTCGACCAACTCCAGCACCTCGGTGGTCGTGCCCGAACGTGTCAGGGCGACGACGGCATCGTAGCCACGGTCGATGAATGCTTCAGAGGCGGCGAACGCATCGGTCTCACCCTGCCCTGCACTCTCGCGCAGCGCGGCGTACGACTGCGCCATGAACCAGGAGGTCCCGCAGCCGACAACCGCGATACGCGCTCCGGTGGCGGGAAGCAGGCTCTGCTCCGCTTTCAGGCCAGCAGCCTTTGCCCACATCTGGGGCTGGGAGTTGAGCTCTTCGCGCATGTATGCGCCGGGCAGCGAGTCGGTCATCGAGATGCCTTCCTACAAGATGTTGCACAGTTGTGATCGTTTGAAGTATAAATCGATCATAGTATGGCGTCAAACAACTACATAACCCTCCATTGCTTGATTTGTTTGTATTCCTGACAAATAATCGAGCAAGTTCCATCCTGAGCCCCTGGCTTAAAAGATCGTGGCTACCGCCCCTGGTGAAACGATCACAACGCACCGTCGCGTTCTGTGCTTGCGACTGTGCACCACCACCCCTTTTCTTTCACTCCCCCCGTGGAGGAATCGGACATCACAGTGAGGAATGCAATACACATGAAGAAGTCACTGCGGTTTGGCACCGCCGCCATTGCGGCCGTCGCCACACTCTCGCTCGCTTCGTGCGGGTTCGGCGGTTCGTCTGGCGACAGCGACGCCGACGGATCAACAACGCTCGATCTCCTCGTCCCCAGCTACTCCGACAACACCAAGGCGAACTGGGAAACGGTGATCGCCGGGTTCGAAGAGGCCAACCCCGACATCACGGTCAAGCTCGAAGTGCAGTCGTGGGACGACCTCGAAAAGGTTGTCTCCACCAAGATTCAGGGTGGAGAGGCTCCCGACATCTACAACGGCGGACCATTCGCCGGTTTCGTCGGAGATGAACTGCTCTACCCTGTCGAAGAGGTCGTCTCGGACGACACCTACTCCGACTTCCAAGACGCGTTCCTGCAGAACGCCGAGATCGACGGCACCGCGTACGCCCTGCCACTGATCGCTTCGGCGCGTGCCCTGTTCGTCAACAACGCTCTGCTCGACCAGGCCGGCGTTGAGGCACCATCCGACTGGGCTGAACTGCTGGATGCAGCCACCAAGGTTTCCGAGCTCGGCGGCGGAGTCGCAGGCTACGGAATGCCCCTCGGCTCTGAAGAGGCACAGGCAGAGGCGGCCGTATGGATCTGGGGCGGTGGCGGCACATTCGGCGACGAGACAGAGATCACGATCGACACTCCGGAGAACCTCCCCGGTGCCGAGCAGATCAAAAAGATGATCGACGCTGGCGCCACGCAGGCTGACCCCGGCTCGACGCAGCGCTCGCCGCTGATGGACATCTTCATCCAGGGCAAGATCGGCATGCAGGTCGGCCTGCCGCCGACAGTCGGCCAGATCGCTGAAGGTAACCCAGAACTCGACTACTCCATCGTCCCGATCCCGACCGAAGACGGCTCGCCGTTCACCCTCGGTGTCATGGACCAGCTGATGGCCTTCGAGAACGACGGCGACAAGCAAGACGCCATCACGAAGTTCTTCGACTACTACTACTCGGCCGACGTGTACGTGCCGTGGGTGCAGGCAGAAGGCTTCCTTCCCGTCACCAAGTCCGGCTCGGAAGAGCTCGCTGGCGAAGAGGCTCTCAAGCCGTTCCTCGACGTCTTGCCAGACGCGCAGTTCTACCCGTCGACGAACTCGCAGTGGTCTGCCGCAGATGGTGCATTCAAGTCACTGTTCGGCCAGATCCAGTCGAAGCCGGCTCAGGACGTGCTGACCGAGATCCAGGCGCAGGTCGACGCGGGCTGAGCCCGCTAAACGGAGAGGTTCGGGTACCCGAATGAATCAGAAGACAGAGTCCTCGAACCTCGCGGGGGCGGCTACCAGCCGCCCCCGCCCCCGAAAGGGCCAGGGTGCCGCTCACGGCAGACCCGGTGGCAAGGATCTGGTCCAGGCACTGCCGTGGATCGCCCCCGCCCTGCTCCTCATCTTCGGTGTGGTGTTGTTCCCCGCCGGAGTGATGTTCTACAACGCCACCCGAGACATCTCCCTCTCCGGTCTCGACAAAGGATCGGTCGGTTTCGACAACTTCGTCACCGTCTTCACCTTCGCCGAGTTTTGGCCCATCTTCTTCCGCACGATCGTCTGGGTCGTCGCGACTGTGCTGTTCTCAGTCGTGATCTCGCTCGGTCTCGCACAGATTCTGAACAAGGCGTTTCCGGGAAGACAGCTCGTGCGCATGGCCGTCATCGTGCCGTGGGCTGCCTCTGTGGTGATGACCACCATGGTCTTCTATTACAGCCTGGAGCCGTACTTCGGCATCTTCAACAAGTTCCTCTACGACATCGGCCTCACCGACGATGCGGTGGGATTCGGGTGGACCAAGAACCCCACCACGGCCTTCATCTGGTCGATCGTGATCGCGATCTTCGTTTCGCTGCCGTTCACGACATACACGATCCTCGCCGGGCTTCAGTCCGTCCCTGCTGACGCGATCGAGGCAGCCAAGATGGACGGCGCTGGGCCAGCCCGCACCTACTGGTCGATCATTCTGCCGCAGCTGAGGAGCGCCCTCGCTGTCGCGGTACTCATCAACATCATCAACGTGTTCAACTCGCTTCCGATCTTGAAGGTGATGACCGGATCGATCCCCGGCTACGGCGCTGACACGATCATGACGATGATCTTCAAGTACATCGAACTGCAGAAGAAGGTCGATGTGGCGAGCGCCCTCTCGGTCGTCGCCTTCCTCATCGTCATCGTGATCGTCGCGGCCTACGTGAAGATCGTCAAGCCCATGAAGGAGGTCTGATCATGACCGTGACCGAGACTGCCCTCGTAACCACCGCAGACAACCACGGGCGTCGGGCGCCGAAGATGCCCGGCCGCAAACGCCGCTACACCGAAGATCAGGTCACACTTCCCCGCGTCATCCTGCGTATGGTCGCCGGGTTCCTGGTGCTGGCTATCTTCGTACTGCCGTACCTGGTGATGTTCTTCGGCTCCGTAAAAACCAAGCCGCAGATTCGTTCGGTCGATCCGACCTACCTGCCCATCGAGTGGAACTGGGACAACTACATCACGATGTGGTCGACCCCGGAGACGCCACTGCCGTACAACTTGATCTCCACGATCGTGATCGCGGTGAGTGCGACTTTGCTCGTGCTGCTGGTGTCACTGCCCGCCGCGTACTACACGGCACGGTTCAAGTTCCCCGGCCGCATGGTGTTCCTGTTCCTCGTGATCGTCACCCAGATGCTGCAGCCAGCCGTGTTGACTTCTGGCCTCTTCCGGCAGTTCACGACGCTCGGACTCGGCGACACCTGGGTCGCGATGATCTTCATCAACGCCGCGTTCAACCTGTCGTTCGCCGTGTGGATCATGCACTCCTTCTTTGCCGGCATCCCGAAAGAGATCGACGAAGCAGCGCAGATCGACGGCGCAGGGCGCTTCACGGTGCTGTTCAAGATCAACCTGCCGCTGGTGTGGCCGGGCATCGTGACCGCGATCGTGTTCACCTTTGTCTCGTGCTGGAACGAGTTTGCAGCATCGCTCGTGATCCTGTCGACAGACAAGAACCAGCCGCTCTCGGTCGCGCTGACGAAGTTTGTCGGTCAGTACGAGACCAGCTGGCAGTACGTGTTCGGCGTCTCGATTGTCGCCATCCTGCCCGTGGTCATCCTCTTCATGCTGATCGAGAAGCGCCTTGTCGGCGGCTTGACAGCAGGAAGCGTGAAGTAGACCTCCCCAAGACTCCGCTCGGCCCCCAGCCCCCACGCAATTGTCGGGCGGATGTACGGATGCAGGGCCCGCGCACGGCGCGGCGCCCTGCATTCGTCTTTTCTCCCGACAGGTGGACCGATTCAGTCGGGGGATGCGGATACGGAGGGGGATACGGCGCGCAGCTGCTGTGGATTCCAGCGCACGCCAAGAACGGATGTCAGCACTGCTTGGGCGGCTCCGGCGGCGAGCGACGCGCGCGGATCGGCGTACCGGATGGGCACCTGCGCGGTTCCCCGCGCGGGGTACTCACTCTCTTGGCGCACACGGTCAAGGAACCGCGCGCCCAGGTGCGCCGCCGGTCCGCCGATCACAACTTCGGTCGGGTCAAGGAGCGCACTGATGAGTTTGATCGCTCTGGCGAGCGCACGCGCGCCCTCATCCACGTCGCCCCCATTGGCGCTGGCCACGAGCGCACAGATCTCTGACACATCCAGAGCATCAGAAAACTGGTCGCCGAGCATGGCCTCCAGGGATGCGGCCGATTCGAGGCACCCGCGCTGTCCGCACCGGCACACGCGCGCTGAGTCGCCGAACACCACCTGCACGTGGCCGATCTCACCCGCCCGATCTCGGGGGCCAGGGGCGAGCTCGCCATCGAGGGTGACCGCGGCGCCCACACCGCCGCCGAGGTGAATAAAGAGCCGGTAGCCAGAGGGCGCTTCCTCTAGACCGGCTTCAGCGACAGCTTCTGCATCGACATCGTTGACCAACAGCACCGGTACGCTCAGCACGTGCTCGAACCGCTCGGCGAGGGGCACGCTTTCCCACCCCAGCTGCACGCTTTCTAAGACGACTCTGCCGTCTGTCGTCCCTGGCAGTTGCACCCCGGCGGCGAGGAGGCGATCCCCGAACTCGGTCACGACAGAGGTCACCACCTCATCCAGAATCTTGTCGCGCGTGGCTTCGGTGTAATCGACCCGCCTGCTCGCGACCGGCGTGCCATCGAGGGCAACCAGCACGAGGTTCGCGCGCAGCGGCTGAATCACCAGCACCAGAATGAGATGGTGACCCGCGTCGACGCTGAGCGTGGTTGCTCTCTTGCCCCCGGTACTCGCCGCCTGCTCGCCCTCGGCGACCAGGCGACTCTCGATGAGTTCGGCCACTAAAGAGGAAGCCGTGGCCGCTGTGAGACCCGTCGCTCTCGCGATGCCCGCACGAGTCTGGGCACCAGAATTCAGAAAGACAAGCTGCAATGCGCGGCGCAGATTCGCCCGCCGAACCGCTCCCTGAGTGTCGAGACCTTCATCGGTTGTCAGCATGAGTTCCCATTTCGGAAAGCGTCGCGTGCGAACTGTTGACAGCTCATCGCACGATCCGTAACCTTCTACTAAGTTTAATCACTGAACTTAGTTGGCCTTCTGGCCCCACCAAGCTCCGGACGGGCGAGTGCTGCACACACCGTCGCCCGTCCGGCACCTCTCTCAGCGTCCTTCTGCGGCTTCGGTGTGGTGGCGAATAACCTCCGCCACCACGAAGTTGAACCACTTCGCCGCAAACTCAGGGTCAAGATGCGCTTCTTCGGCGAGAGCGCGCAGGCGCGCCACCTGTTGCTCTTCCCGATTCGGATCGGAGGCGGGCATGGCGTGCTCGGCCTTCAGCTGCCCGACCTGTTGAGTCGCGCGAAAACGCTCCGCCAGCATAAAAATCAACGCGGCGTCGATGTTGTCGATGGTGGCGCGGAGCCGGAGCAGTTCGGCCTTCGGATCTTCTGCGGCAGTCATGCCCCTACTCTAGAGCCGCTCTGCCGCCGGGTTTTGAACAGAGACCCCGCTATCGTGAGCATATGAGTAACGAAGAATCACCGGCGTCTGCCGACGCCCCCTCCAGCCCCGACGCGCCGCGATCAGCCGTCGTCGAGCCTGCGGCAACGGGACGTCTGTTCTGGACTCGCGTCGACCGTCCGCTCGTCTTCGGTCTGCTTGTCACCCTGGGCGGCCTCGGCGCCATCGTGATCGGGCTCGCGCTCACCAGCCTGTCGACGGTGCTCATCTACATCGCGTTGGCGCTGTTCGGTGCGTTGGGCCTCAACCCGGCCGTGCGCTTGCTCGAACGCCGTGGCGTTTCCCGCGGCAAGTCGGTTGTGATCGTCATCCTGAGCCTGATCGTGATCGTGGCGCTTGTGCTGTGGATGATCATTCCGATCGTCGTGTCACAGATCGCGAGTTTTGTGCGGTCCGTCCCCGACATGATCAAAGACTTCTCGCAGAGCGACCTCTACGCGACGCTCAACAACCAATTCGGAACCCAGTTCCAAGATCTCGTCGCAGAGGTGCAGAAGTTCCTCACCGACTTCGGCAACCTGGCCTCCATTGGCGGCGGTGCGGTGCAGGTCGGCGCTTCGATCGCTACCGGCATTTCCGGCGCCATTGTGGTGTTGGTGCTGACGCTCTATTTCCTTGCCTCGCTGCCGGCCATGAAGCAGGGCATGCTGAGCCTCATTCCCGCCCGCGACCGCGCACGCACCGGCGACATCACCGACCAGATCACCGATGCGGTCGGTGGGTATGTGATGGGCATGGTGATTCTGGCCTTCTGTAACGCGACGCTCGTGTTCTTGCTCTACCTCATCCTCGGACTGCCGTTCCCTCCGCTGATGTCCGCCATCGCGTTCTGCGTCACGCTGATTCCGCTTGTCGGATCTGTGCTGTTCTGGATCATCGGCACCGGCATCGCCCTTTTCGCCAGCCCCATCAGCGCGCTGATCTTCGCGATCATCTACATGATCTACATGCAGATCGAGGCGTACGTCATCACGCCGAAGGTCATGAACCGCGCTGTATCGGTTCCTGGTTCACTCGTCGTGATCGGTGCCCTCGCCGGAGGTACGTTGCTGGGCTTGCTCGGCGCCCTCGTGGCCGTGCCGGTGACCGCGTCGATCCTCATCATCATCAAACAGGTCGTGGTGCCAAAACAGGACGCTCGCATCTAACGCCGCTCCGCATAGCAGAAGCGCCCGGACCCCTTGAAGCCAAGGAGTCCGGGCGCTTCTCTTTTACGACTTAGATGAGGCCGTTGTCGGTGAGCCACATGGTGGCGATCTCTTCTGCCGACTTCTGGTCAACCGTGCTCATCACGTTCAGAGCAACGAGCTCTTCTGCGGTGAGCTTGGCGCTGATCTCGTTGATGACATCAGCGACCTCGTCTGCGACATCGTCAGAGACGATCGGGACGACGTTCGAAGCCAAGATGATGTTCTCCGGGTCCTCGAGGGCGACGATCTCTTCGGTCTGGAACGCAGGGTCAGCCGAGTAGATGTCTGCGACCTGGATTTCACCGGCAAGCAGCGACTCCAGCGTGGTCGGACCGGTAGCCGAGAAACCGAGGTCGACGCCGTAGACCTCCTTGGCCGCTGCCGGGCCGTACGGGCGCTGTTCGAATTCTGGTGCTCCACCGATCGTGACCGGGGTGGTGACGCTGGCGAGGTCGGCAATCGAGGTGAGGTTGTTCTCCTCGGCAAAGCTCTTTAGCACCGTGTAGGTGTCTTGGTCCGAGGCCTCGGCGTAGTCCAGTGCCATCAGACCGTCTGGCAGCGTCTCTTCGAGGGCCGCGTAGACGTCTTCCGGGCTCGTGGCCGTCGCGCTGTCATCGAGGTACTCGAGCAGGTTGCCGGTGTACTCGGGGAAGATGTCGATGGCGCCGGACTCGACATCTGGCATGTACGCGTCGCGCTGTCCGATGTTGAACTGGCGGTCGACGTCGAGGTCAGCTGCTTCGAGCGCCTGGGCGTAGATCTCGGCGATGATCTCGTTCGAGTAGTAGGCCTGCGAACCGATGACGATGGTCTCGCCGCTGGCGTTCGAGTCGTCGCTCGGAGCGTCGAGCGGGTTGCTGCTCGCGCAGCTGGTGAGAACGAGTGCTGCGGCGAGCGCCGCACCACCGGCGAGAGCGAATCGGGACTTGCGTGCTGTGAACATGGGGGTTCCTCTTTTCTGGGACAACGGGGATGAAGGCTGTGTGATGGTCAGGTGGGAGTGGGCGCCGGTTGCGGCGCGGTGGAACGCGAACGTCGTCGCGTCGTTTGCGGGCGCACGCCAGCGGGGACCGCAGCATGCTGAGCAACAGCGAGGAGCAGGTCAACGATCAGCGCAAGAACGGCGACAAGAATCGCACCGCCCAAGACCTGATCGAATCGGCTCAGCGGAATGCCCTGGATGATCGGCCAGCCGAGACCGCCCAGATTGACGTACGCGGCGATGGTGACGGTCGCGATCACCTGCAGGAGTGCGGCACGAACCCCGCCGACGAGCAGCGGGAGCCCCAGGCGCACCTCGACCTTCCAGAAGACCTGCCACTCGGTCATACCCATTGCTCTGGCCGAGTCGAGTACGCGACGATCGATCGCTTCCAGTCCGGTGTACGCGCCGGCAAGGAGGGAGGGGATGGCGAGGAGGACGAACGTGATGATCGCCGCCTCCGGAATCCGCAGCACGCCGAGCAGCAACACCAACAGCACCATGAGCCCGAACGACGGGATTGCTCTGGCAGCGCCTGCGACAGCGACGGCCACCTCGCGGCCTTTGCCGGTGTGGCCGATGAGCCAGCCGATCGGCAGCGCGATAGCAGCGGCGATCAAGACAGAAATCAGCGTGTAGTACATGTGCTGACCGAACAGGATGGGCAGCGAGTACGCCCCCTCCCATCGATCGGGAGAGAACAGCCAGGCAAAGGCATCTGCGAAGACGTTCATGCGGCAGACCTCATGGTGGTGGTCTGTGTGGTTGCTGGCGTCTTCGCGGCGCGGGTCCACGGCATCAGCGCACGACCGAGCAACAACAGCAGCAGGTCAATCACCAGAGCGATGACGACGACCGCAATAACTCCGGCGAACACCTCAGCCAAGATGCGCCGCTGCAGACCATTGGTGAACAGATATCCGAGGTTGGTGACCCCCACCAGGATTCCTACGGTGGCGAGCGAAATTGTGCTGACCGCAGCCACTCTCAGTCCGGCAAGGACGACAGGTCCTGCGAGCGGAAAGTCGACCGTCCAAAACCTGCGGAATCCGCCGTAGCCCATCGCGGTGGCCGACTGCCTGATCGCGGGATCGACGGAGTCCAAGCCATCAGAAACGGCGCGCACCAAAATGGCAACCGCGTAGATCGTCAGCCCGATGATGAGGTTGATGGGGCTTCGCGCGGGGTAACCAGCCACCGACGGCAGCAGAATCAGCAGTGCCAACGACGGGATTGTGTATAACAGCCCCGTCAGCACAATCACTGGCCCCTTCACCAGCTGGTAGCGCCAGGCGAACCAGCCCAGCGGCAACGATAGAAAGAAGCCGAGCACGATCGCGACAGCGCTCTGCTGCAGGTGAATCGCAGTCAGCTCGAGGATGAGACTGAAGTTGTCGACGATCCAGTTCACGAAGTGCCCTTCGTCACGCTCTCCTCGCTCAGGAGCGCATCGGTGACGGAAGCAGGCACATCGACGACCGCACCCTGGGTGCGGCCCTCGGAGTCGACCACCACGGTGCCCCGCGGCGTCTGCTTGAGGTGCAGAGCTCTGCGACCTCGATCAGAGCCGATGAACGCCGCGACGAAGTCGTCTGCCGGGTTCTCGATAATCTCGCTCGGGCTCCCCACCTGCACGATGCGAGCACCCTTGTCGAGGATGACCACCTGATCTCCGAGCAGGAACGCCTCGTCAATGTCGTGCGTCACAAAGACGACCGTCTTGTCGAGTTCATGCTGCAGTCGCAACGTTTCTTGCTGAAGGTCGGCGCGAACGATCGGGTCGACCGCACCGAAAGGCTCATCCATCAGCAAGATGTTCGGGTCTGCTGCGAGCCCCCTCGCCACTCCGACGCGCTGCTGCTGCCCACCGGAGAGCTGACTCGGGTACCGCTCAGCGAGAGCGCGATCGAGCCCCACTGTGTCGAGCAGCTCGCGGGCGCGCTCGTGCGCTGCCGCTTTCTTGACCCCCGTCAAACGCAAAACTGTCGACACGTTGTCAATAACCGTGAAGTGCGGCATGAGACCAGAGTTCTGCATGACGTAACCGATGCGTCGCCGGAGGGCCACTGGGTCGCCGTCGTGCACGCTCTCGCCGTCGATCTCGACGGCGCCGGATGTCGGCTCAACCATGCGGTTGATCATGCGCAACAGGGTGGTCTTGCCGCAGCCGGATGAGCCGACAAAAACGGTGGTCTTATGTGAGGGCAACACGAGGCTGAAGTCTTCGACAGCAAGCGTGCCGTCGGGGAACCTCTTCGTGACGTTGCGGAACTCGATCATGGCTGGTCTCCAGTCGGGCGATCGATGTAAGGACGGAAGAGCCTACGGACCAACCTCGACGCGGCGATCGAAGGCGACGAAGCCGGAGAAGTCTTTTCCGACGCGATCGAAAGCAGACGGGAACGGGTTCGGGTACGCCCATGCGTAATCTTCGTGGAGCTCACCATCGACCTGTACTGAGTAGTACTGGGCGGCTCCCTTCCACGGGCACGTGTAGGCGGTCGGAGTCTCGACCAGCGCGCCTGGCGTGATCGATGCGGGCGGGAAGTACCAGTTCCCTTCGATGCGGGCGAGATCGCTCTCGTCTGCTTCGGCAATAACGGTTCCTGCGAGTACAGCCTTCATAGTTCTGTCTCCTCGGTTGTGGGTTCGAGCGTATAAGACGGGTGCGACATCGTGCAGACCCGTTGCGCGTGGGGCGCAGATGTGAGAAACAATCCGATTTGTTCGGCACGATCGCCCGAACGGATTGTGGAGGTGTGGCTAAGCGGAGTCGCGTCCGTAAGTTTCCAGGAGCCGCAGCCAAATCTCGCTGATGGTGGGATACGAGGGCACCGCGTGCCAGAGGCGCGCGATGGGAATCTCGCCGACAATCGCGATCGTGGCTGCGTGCACCAGCTCTGCAACCTCTGGCCCGACGAACGTCGCCCCGAGCACCACATCGCGGTCAGTGTCGATCACCAGGCGCGCTTGTCCGCTGAAGCCGTCTTCGTAAAGGCTTGCTCCTGCCACCCAGCCCAGGTTGTAATCGACAGCCTTCACCGACTTCCCTGCCTTGCGCGCCGCTTCTTCGGTCACCCCGACGGAGCCAGCCTCAGGAATCGAGAACGTCACCTGCGGCACAGCAGCGTGGTCGGCCGTCGCGACGTGGCGCCCCCATGGCGCGTCATCGACGTTCTCTCCCTTGGCGCGCGCGACGATCACATCGCCAGCTGCGCGGGCCTGATACTTGCCCTGGTGGGTGAGCAGCACTCGTCCGTTGACGTCGCCAACCGCGTAGAGCCACTCCGATCCGGGGATGCGGAGCGTGTCGTCCGTGTCGATCCAGCCGCCGGACTTGAGGCCAACCGTGTCGAGTCCGATGTTGTTACTGCGGGCCGATCGGCCGGTCGCTGCCAGCACCTCGGTGGCCACGATCTCTTCGCTGCCGTTGCCGCCGTCAAGGGTGAGGGTGACGCCGCTCTCTGCGCGGCGCACACTTGTCGTCTCGGTGTTGATGCGCACATCGACGCCCAACTCTTTCAGCCCCTTGGCGACATGCTCGCCTGCAAAAGGTTCCATTCCGCCGAGCAGGCCGCCTCGTGCGATCAGCGTCACCTTCGATCCGAGTGCGGCGTATGCAGTCGCCATTTCGACGCCGACGACTCCTCCGCCGATGACGGCGAGGCTCTCTGGCACCGAGTCTGCGCTTGTCGCTTCTTGGCTGGTCCACGGAGCCGCTTCGCGCAACCCGTCGATGGGGGGAATGACGGCGTCGGATCCTGTGCTGATGGCTACCGCGTGGCGCGCGCGCAAAACGCGCTCTGCGCCGTCGGCATCGCTCACCGTTACTTCGCGTTCGCCGGTGATGCGTCCGTGGCCGCGGGCCAGATCGATACCGGCCGACTTCAGCCAGCGCACCTGACCGGCATCCGACCAGTTGCTGGTGAATGAATCGCGCCGTTCGAAGACAGCGCGCACATCGAGCGTTCCCGTGACGGCCTCGGCCGCGCCAGGAACATGCTTCGCCGCGCGAAGCGCCTGTGCCGAACGCAGCAACGCCTTCGACGGCATGCATGCCCAGTAGGAGCACTCGCCGCCGACGAGTTCACTCTCGACAATGATCGCGGTGAGTCCGCCTTGCACGACGCGATCAGCGACGTTCTCGCCTACCGCTCCTCCGCCCAAGACAATCAGGTCGTATTCGTCGGTCTTCTCCGCAGCAGTCATGCGTCGCACCTTTCCGTCGCCTGGTTCGATCGCCAGTCTTACTGAGGGCAAACGTCACAACGTGTCGTTCTTGTTCCCACGCCGCACTTCCCGTTCCCTCAACGCACCCCAGATCACCGTCCACTTGTCGGATAAATCCCCGGATGCACGGCGAAAACCAGGGTTTTCTCCCTGCATCCGGACAATCGACCGACAAGTGCACCGGTTATGGGGCGACGGCCGTGGGCTGGGGAGTGGGCGGGGTGGGAAATGCGCGGGGGTAGGCCCGGCGGAGCGCGGTAGCCACCAGCGTTGCCGCCACCACTTTGATCAGATCGCCGGGGAGGAAGGCCAGGCTCGAAAGCGCGGTGAGCCCCAAAGGCACCCCCGTTACGAGCGCTTGGATGGGGATACCGGCGGCGTAGACGACCAGCACCCCGCCACTCAATGCGGCGATGGCCGCGCGCCACCACACGAAACGACCAGTGCGCATAATGAGCGCGATCACCGAAGTCCCGATCACCCATCCGATCAGATAGCCCACCGTTGGTCCGACGAAAACGCCGAGCCCTCCGCGACCGCCCGAGAGCACGGGAAGACCGACGGCTGCGAGAACGAGCACGAGGGCCACCGCGCACGGTGCGGCACGAGGCCCCAGCACGAGACCAGCGAGCATCACACCGAGAGTCTGCGCGGTGATCGGCACTCCGGTCGGCAGCGGAATCGCCACGGTTCCGAGCACGATGATGAGCGCAGCGAAGACGGCCACACGACCGATGAGCGCGCTTTTGTCTGGAAATTCAGAAACCATTTCGCATCCTTCTTGAACGGTGTTCACCTGAACACTGTTCAAGAAGGATACCGTTCACCAGAACACAACCGCGGCCCACCAGGGGGCAACTGCGCTTCGCGGCTAGCGCACCGGAAGAAAGTGCGAGGGCGTCGGAACCTGCGCCTCGTGGCGAACGCCCAGGGGTGCGCCGGTGCGCTCGTCAAGGTCGAGCAGCGTGATCGTGTCGGAGCGCTGGCCAGCGACGAGCATCTTGCCCTCGTAGATCAGGTGGTGGCGGGGCCAGTCCACACCGGAATCGGCGAGCGCCACCCCTTCCAGCGCCTCGCCTCCCCCACGCACCCGCAACGCCGCGATCGTGTTGCTGCCGCGCAATGCGGTGTAAAGGAACTGTCCGTCGCGCGAACGTGCGAGCTCGGCAGGAAAATCAGTGCCGACCTGTGCGATCGGACTCGCGAGGGTCGATGACACCACGCGCCACGTGCCGTCGGCGGATGAAGCGAGCGTGAACACCTCGCAGGAGTATTCGGTGACCACGTGCAGGTGGCCACTCGGATGCATAACCATGTGCCGTGGGCCGGTGCCGAGCGGGAGGACGACTTCTTGGTCGAGCACGAGCCCGTTGCCGCCCTGACGCCAGAAGCGCACGAGGTCAAACCCCAGGTCGGTCGACGCGATGCGTCCGTCGGGGAGAAAGACAGCCGCGTGGGCGTGTGAGCTCCGCTCACCTCCGGCGGCATATGGATCGACCGCCGCAATGCCGTCTCCTGGCGGAGTAGCAGCGGGGGCATCCGGATCTGGCTCACCGAAAAGCGCGGCACGGAGCGCCGCCGCGGCATCCGGCTTCGCCGGCAGAATGCGGCCTTCTGCATCGAGAGCGAAACGCACCACCCGACCGTCGCCATAGCAACTGGCTATCAGCGCGGAGCCGTTGGAGGCAACGGCGATATGACACACGTCTTGACCGACGGCGACCGGGGCACCCAAGGGCGCAAGCGCCGTCTCCCCCGAGCGGGCGAAGGCCTGCACGGCGGCATTACCTTCAAGCGCCGCGTACACGACATCGGCAGTGGGGTGCTGCGCGAGCCACGACGGCGATGGCACCCCAACGACCGCACCGCGGTACGCGAGCGTCGAGGCCTCGCGGCCCTCATCGCCGGCGAGCAGGCCGATGCCTTCAGCCGAACCTTCACGCGCGGCACTGTAGCCACCGAGCCAGAACCGCGTCATAGCGCTCCCGGTCAGTCGAGCAGGTCGTGGCGGACGATGACCTGGTCGCGCTCCGGGCCGACACCGATCACCGAGATACGTGTGTTGCTCATCTTTTCGAGCGCCAACACGTAGTCCTGAGCGTTCTGCGGCAGGTCTTCGAAGGTGCGTGCAACCGAGATATCTTCGGTCCAGCCGGGGAAGTACTCCAGGATCGGTTTCGCGTGGTGGAAGTCGGTTTGGTTGACGGGAACCTCGTCGAAGCGCTCTCCGTCAACGTCGTAGGCCACGCACACCGGCACGCGCTCAAGACCGGTGAGGATGTCGAGCTTGGTGAGCACCAGGTCAGTGATGCCGTTGATGCGCGTCGCGTAGCGCGTGATGGGGGCGTCGTACCAGCCCACCCGGCGCGGACGACCGGTGGTGGTGCCGAACTCGAAGCCCTGCTTGCGCAACCAGTCACCCTGCTCGTCGAAGAGCTCTGTCGGGAACGGCCCAGAGCCGACACGAGTTGTGTAGGCCTTGACGATGCCGACGATGCGGTCGAGGGCGCCGGGGCCCACACCCGCTCCGGTCGCAGCGCCGCCGGCGGTGGCCGACGACGAAGTCACGAACGGGTAGGTTCCGTGGTCGATGTCGAGCATGGTGGCCTGGCCACCCTCGAAGACAACGACCTCGTCGCGACCCAGGGCTTCGGCAATCAGGAAGCCGGTGTCAGCGACCATCGGGCGCAGGCGCTCGGCATACGAGAGCAGGTCTTCGACGATCTCGTCGGCGGTGATCGCGCGACGGTTGAAGATCTTCACCAGCAGGTGGTTCTTCTGGTCGAGAGCACCCTCGACCTTCTGGCGCAAGATGTTCTCGTCAAACAGGTCTTGCACCCGGATGCCGACGCGGTTGATCTTGTCGGCGTAAGCGGGTCCGATGCCGCGACCGGTCGTACCGATCATGCGCTTGCCGAGGAAGCGTTCGGTGACCTTGTCGAGCGTGCGGTGGTACTGCGTGATGATGTGCGCGTTGGCGCTGACCTTGAGACGCGAGACGTCGATGCCGCGAGCGGCGAGCGCTTCCAACTCGAAGAACAGCACCTCGAGGTCGACGACCACACCGTTGCCGATCACCGGGGTGACACCGGGAGAAAGGATGCCGGAGGGCAGCAAGTGCAGTGCGTACTTCTCGTTGCCGACGACGACGGTGTGCCCGGCGTTGTTGCCGCCGTTGAACTTCACCACCCAGTCGGTGCGCTCACCGAGAAGATCGGTGGCCTTGCCTTTTCCTTCGTCGCCCCACTGCACGCCGACGATAACGATTCCTGGCATGGGTATCCCCCTGGCTTTCGCCGGGTTTGCACCGGCCGATGAGCTGGCCCTCTTCGGGCGCTCCCATCCTACCGAAGGCTTCCCCCACCCCCTCTCTACGTGCTCCCCCCCAAGTTGCTCCCGTCGCACTTTCTGTCGCCAAATGCGCTCGAAAGCGACAGAAAGTGCGACGGGAGCAATCAGGTTGGGGCGGGGAGTCTCTCGTCAGCTATCTGAACAGCGATCCGAAGGACCGCCTTCGATGCCGGTGGGCTCCGGGGAGCGATTCAGGCACAACGCGCGCGGGGGTCGTCGCGATAGCTGGGTCCTCGGGATCCCGCTGCTTCGGGAGAAACTTCTCCGGGAGCCACGTTCTTCGAGCGACCATCGGCGCGATCTCGTCCGCTGACACTGGCGTCGCCGACCACCGGTGCACGATCCCCTCTGGGTACACCTGAATTCGCTCGTCCGCTAAGTAGGGGCGCACGAGCTCGTCATAGCCGGAAGAGAACCACGTTAGCCACTGCGGAACCCGCGGAAGCCCGGGCCACAAACCCACAAGACTCCGAGCGACCGAGGACCTGTATTCCCGTTCATTCAGCTCCACATGAGCGAAAAAGCTCCCAGTTTTGCGCGCAAAGGCTACGAAAAAATCTTCCAGCTCACGCATCTCCACTGGCGTCGAATCACCCAACGCAAATGTCAGCTTGACCGAAGGCCAGACAGGGTCTAACCATTCTGAAACACGACCCCGAATGAGTGGCGCTTTCCCCTTGATGATGAGATAACTATGGGCGCAGTGCTCCCGGTAGTAACGGTCGAACCCGTCATCGCCATCGCGTGGGAGTTTTCCAGAAAAGGGATCATGCGTTCCAAATCTCAACGGAACCGATTGCGGCAGCAACTCTCGTGCCATGCTCAGATACTTTGCAGCGAGAGTTTCATCCCCCGAGATGTAAAACCACCTGGCGTGAAGGAAACGGCGAGCCTTCGGTTTCTCGGGCGCATCGCCAGATGAAACCTCAACCGTCTGAAGATCGATTACCACTCCCCCGACGTGGACGGCGAGCATCTTCGCGAACTCCATCGCCGCAGGCACATCCTGACCCCGACTCCCCTCGACAGTGATCTGGTACAGCACCGTTGCACCAGACAGATCTAGCGCTTGCACCTCAGGGAGGTCCTCAGGCTCAACGCCGTACGCACCAGCGAAAGTGAAGACGTAATCTTGCGACCCCGCATGCCCCAGCTCCAAAACAGCCGGAGAACCTGCCCCCACATCTCGGCACGGAACAAACCCTTGAGCCAGCGCGAACTCGACCATTGCAGTCGTCGTCAATTCAACGCGTCCGTACACCTCAATGTCGTACGACATTCCAGCTCCCCTCCACTCACCAACATGAGCACTACCTTGTCGAACCTACTGGGCAGAAGCGGGGCGGCAGGAAAACGCTGGAGGATGGCGATTCGGGCGGTCGAGGGTGTCGGAGGTCGGTGCCAGGATCGAGGGATGCCAGAAGCCACGCCCGGCGAAACGGGAAATCGCACCACCATCACCACGCCGCAGCGACAGGGAGTGTTGGTACTCGCCGCGGCCGTCGTCACAGTGGTGCTGTGGGCTTCCGCTTTTATCGGGATCAGAGGCGCTGGTCCGCACTACGACCCTGGCGCGCTTGCACTGCTGCGAATGGCAGTCGGGACGGTCGTGCTGTCGATCATCGCCGTGCGGCACGGGATCCGACTTCCGGAACGGCGGCACTGGTTGCTCGTCGCCGCGTGGGGCGTCGGCTGGTTCTGCGTCTACAACTTGGCACTCAACAGCGCAGAGCTCACCCTAGACGCTGGCACAGCGGCGATGGTCGTGAATCTCGCTCCACTGATGGTCGTGGTCTTCAGCGGGCTGTTTCTGCGCGAGGGGTTCCCGCGCCCGCTCGTGATCGGAGCGCCCATCGCCTTCCTCGGAGTCGTTCTGATCGGGATGAACTCCTCGACCAGCACCGGCTCCGACCTCACCGGCCTCCTCCTCGCCCTTCTCGCCGCCGTAATGTACGCCGGTTGCACACTCGTGCAGAAGCGCCTTCTTAACGCAGGAGTCGATGCGACCACCCTCACCTGGCTCGGTGCCATTGTCGGCACAATCGCCCTGCTCCCCTGGATCGGCGGGGTCATCGACGCCCTTCAGACCGCTCCGATAGATGCGACTGTGTGGGTCGTCTACCTCGGCATCTTCCCCACTGCGATCGCCTTCACCACCTGGGCATATGTGCTGCAGCGCAGCACGGCAGGGCAGACCTCAGCCACCACCTACGTCGTCCCCGCAATCGCGATCTTGATGTCGTGGGCAATCCTCGGCGAAGTCCCCACTCCGCTGATGTTCCTCGGCGGCGCACTCTGCCTGCTCGGCGTGCTCATCACCCGGATGAGATGGCGCCAGCGCAGCTGACAACAATGCCCCCGTCCGAAGAGGGGTCAGACGGCGGTGAGAGCTTCGCGATTGTCGCCGAGGTAGCGCTCGAGCGAGTCGTCGAGTTCGTTGAGCCACGATGTGTGGTGGGCGACAGCGGTAGTCCCCGTCATCACGGACTCGTAGCTCCGGTCGCGGTACCCCATGATGTCGTTCTTCTTGTCGGTCTTCCAGGCGAGGAAGATCTCGACAACCCGATCGATATCGAACTCCGGGTAGTCCGTGAGCTGCAGCAGATCGCGAATGTAGTCCGCCTGGAAACGGATCTCTGTCGCCGCCGAATCGATCTGCGAAAAACGCGTGCGCCACTCGGTGATGGAGGCTGCGCGCCCTTCCTCATCGGGGAGCGCAATTCGCCCCAAAATGAGGTCGCGCACGTACCAAGCCTGCGCATCGAACATGTTGAACGTGAACCACTGGTCCTGCGCTCCGAGGTAGGTGAGACGCGGATTGCCCTGCCACACGACTCCGCGATAGAGCCCATCCGGGTAGACGTTGTTCGGCGAAGACAGCGCGAGGCTCTGGGGAAGGAAGGGGTATCTGTGCAGGTATCCGGTGCACATGATGACGGCGTCGACGTGCTTCGATGCACCATCGGCGAAGTGCGCGACGCTGCCCTCGAAGCGCTCAACCACCGGACGCTCTTCGATGCCATCTGGCCAGTCGTACCCCATGGGGGCGGTGCGGAAGCTGGCGGTGACCGAGCGTGCACCCATCTTGTATGCCTGGCTGCCGATGTCTTCCGCCGAGTAGCTCGAACCGATCACGAGGACGTCTTTGTCGGCAAACGCCTCGGCACCGCGGAAGTCGTGTGCGTGGCTGATGTAGCCAGGGAACGTTTCGATTCCAGCGAAGTCCGGCATGTTCGGGAAAGAGAAATGTCCGCTGGCGATGATCACCCTGTCGAACTCTTCGACAGCCGTCTCCCCGGTGGGCAGGTTTTCGCTGGTGAGTGTGAAGACCTCGCGCTCCTCGTCGAACTCAATCCACCGCACCACCGTCTGGAAGCGGATGAGGTCGCGGACGTTCGTCTTCTTCAGACGACCAGCGATGTAGTCCCACAGAACCGGACGTGGCGGGTACGAGGAGATGGGGCGACCGAAATGCTCGTCGAAGCTGTAGTCCGCGAACTCCAGAGCTTCTTTCGGACCGTTCGACCAGAGGTTGCGATACATGCTGGAGTGCACTGGTTCGCCGAACTCATCGAGTCCGGTGCGCCAAGTGAAGTTCCATTGCCCACCCCAGTCGGCCTGCTTTTCGAAGCACACCAGCTCGGGGATATCGGCACCTGCGCGGGCCGCGGACTCAAAGGCCCGCAGTTGTGCCATCCCCGAAGGTCCGGCGCCAATGATCGCTACTCGTTCTCTGCTCGTCACGTATATTCCTCATACTCTTCAGTCATGTATCGGGCGCAGCCGTATCCGAGCGGGAACAGTTCTGTCTTGGCGGGAGCGAAAAGCTCGACCTGCCCAGAAAGCGGCTGTTCTTCGACGTTAGCAGGGTCGGTCGTCGACGCACCGGGCAGGTGACCGAAGAGCAAACTGCGTGATTCGACCAAAAGCGCCGTCATTTCCGCTCAGGTCGGGCGACTACCCTAGCCCCGGGGGGAGAATCGCCGCGCTCCCCAGGAGGAGAGAGCATGCACGATCCGAACGCCGCATCCCCGCACCAGGTCGCGCCGCCGCCACCGCCCTCACCCGCGCCTGCGCCTGCCAGCACCAGCGCCCCCACGGACGGGGAGATGTCTAGAGCTGCGGAGGTGCTCCGCGTCATCTCGACCTCGTACTCCGCCAAGATGGTCGGCCAAGACCGGCTTCGCACGAGCCTGCTCATCGCGCTCATCGCCGGCGGGCACATCCTGCTCGAAAGCGTGCCAGGACTCGCTAAGACCACGGCAGCCAGCACACTCGCCGACACCGTGAAGGCGCAGTTCAAGCGCATCCAGTGCACGCCAGACCTGCTCCCCAGCGATATCACCGGCAACCAGATCTACGACGCGGCGACCGGATCCTTCCGCACAGTGCTCGGCCCTGTGCACGCAAACTTCGTACTGCTCGACGAAATCAACCGCTCCAGCGCGAAAACGCAGAGCGCCATGCTTGAGGCGATGCAGGAGCACCAGACCACCATCGGCGGCGAAGTGCACCACCTGCCGAAGCCGTTCCTCGTGATCGCGACACAAAACCCGATCGAGCAGGAGGGCACCTACGAGCTGCCAGAGGCACAGATGGACCGCTTCCTGCTCAAAGAGATCGTCGAATACCCGAGCCCCGCCGAAGAACTCGAAGTTCTCAGCCGCATCGACTCCGGTGTGCTCGATCCCGATCGGCACGTGTCCAGCGCCGTCAGCCTCGACGATGTGCACCTGCTGCAAGACGTCGCCAGCCGTATCTATGTTGACCCGGCGATCCGCAACTACATCGTCTCGATCGCCTACGTCACCCGAAACCCGGCGCCGTACATCGGCGAGGAGCGGGCGCGCTTCATCAAGTACGGTGCCAGTCCACGCGCGAGCATCGCGTTCTTGCAGGCGTCGCGGGCGCTCGCACTGCTGAAGGGGCGCTCGCACGTGCTTCCGGAAGACATCCGAGAACTGCGCCACCTGATCCTTCGGCACCGCGTGCTTCTGACCTTCGAGGCTGACGCCGAAGGGGTCCGTAGTGAAGAGATCATCGACCAGATATTCGCGTCGGTTCCCACGCCCTGACCCTTCGACGGGCTCAGGGACCTTCGACGGGCTCAGGGGGCTACGGGGCTACGGGCCCTTCGACAAGCTCAGGGACCTACGGGGCTCAGGGACCTAACGGGGAATAGAGAGAGGTTATGGCCAGCCTGATCACGCAGGTGAAGAGCAAGCTCTTCATTCATTCGAAGCGCAAGTCATTGCATGCGCTCGATGGCGCCTACGCGTCGCTGCTGCACGGGCGAAGCCTCGACTTCGAAGACCTGCGGGGCTACGAATACGGCGACCAGGTGCGCGATATCGACTGGCGGGCGACCGCACGACTGGGCACACCACTGGTCAAGCGCTCGCGTGCGACCCGCATGCACACCGTGATGTTCGTCGTCGACACCGGCCGCTCGATGTCGGCGCTGGCTGCCGATGAGAGATCGAAGAAAGAGCTCGCGATCCTCGCGACCGGTGTTCTGGGAACGCTCACTCTGCGCCACGGCGATGACTTCACCGCGGTCTACGGCGATGCGTCGAAGGTGCGCCGCCTGGCACCTGGACGCAGTGAGGGCGCACTCGAACACGCTTTGCGCACCATCGACAGGGCGATCGACGAGAGCGCTGCCCCCAGCGACCGCGATGCGCTGCTGTCGTTCGTTGCGCGCACCATCCCTCGGCGCATGATCGTGGTCGTGGTCACAGACGAAGCCCCCGTGACCACAGAAACGGAGCGACTGCTGCGGCGCCTGCGGGTGCAACACGACGTGCTCTGGCTCACTCTTCGTGATGCGGACCCCGTGCTGGATCACGCCACCGGCCGCACCCGCAGCGATGTGGATAGCCGGTGGCAGGTTCCCGACTTTGTGCAGGGCGACCGCAGCATCGTGCAGGAACTCACAGCGCAACGCGATGCAGACGCTGCGCACCTCGCCGACCTCCTCACTCGGATGGAGATCAGCCACTCGTCACTGAGCGGTCAAGATGACGCGGTCTCCCAACTGCTCAAGCTGCTGAACCGGAGGTCCCATGTCCGGTTCTGATGAGCTGTACCCGCCGGCGCAGTACGGCTGGGGATGGATGCTGCTTGCCGTCGGCATCCTCGCCCTCCTGGTGCTCGCGGCCTGGCTGCTGATCGTCTTGACGCGTCCGCGCCACTCTCTCCCCGGATCGAGCACGGATGCAACGCCATCGCCATTGACCGTCGACGTGCTCTCGCAGTTGCGCACCGAATACTTCGCGCGCATTCAGCAGATCGAGACCGACTACCTAGAGCGTCGGCTGTCGCCACGACAGGCCAACCTTGAGCTCAGCCGCGTCGTTCGCACCTTCGTCAACGAATACAGCGGCCTGGAGGCACCCGTCCTCTCGCTCGACGATTTGGTGGCACGCGGCGTGCACCCCGCTCTCATCGACGCGATGGGTCGTCACTACTATCCGAGCATCTTCCGTCAGGGGCCCTCGATCGATCCCGTTGCCGGTGCAGAAGCGGCCAGAGCGGTGGTGCGCACATGGCACTAGCGAATATTTGGATGCTGGTGGCCGCTGGCGTCATCGTTCTCCTCGCACTCACGGTCGGCCTCATCGTAGGTTTCCGTCGTGGCGGGCGCGCTCGCGGTGGCGAAACTGCTCGCATCGCTCGCGCCGAACGATTGCGCACGCTGCCCAGTTTCCGTAGCGCGCTTGCTCGACGCGCGGTCGCGCTCTCTGGCATTCTCGCGCTGGGGGCAGCCGCCACCATTGTGGCTGGCGTCGTGGCCGCACGACCGATGTCGGCGCAGACAATCCAACCCGAAAACTCCAGCAGAGACATCATGCTGTGCCTCGACGTCTCCGGTTCGATGACGGACGTCGACGTTGAAGTGCTGACCGTCTTTAACGAGCTTCTTGAGGGATTCGAGGGAGAGCGCATCGGCTTGACGATCTTCAACAGCTCCCCCGTGCAAATCTTCCCGTTGACCGATGACTACGACTTCATCCGCGAGCACCTGGAACGGTTGACGCGCAGTTTCGACTACGTCGACCAGATTCCGGAGCACTGGCTCGGCACCCTCAACGGTGACGGAGCTTCCCTGATCGGCGACGGCCTGGCTGCCTGCACGATGGGGTTCGATCGCCTCGACGACGAGCGCTCTCGCTCCGTCATCTTCGCCACAGACAACGAGGTAAACGGAGCCTCGATCGTGACGCTGGAAGAAGCAGCGGCCTACGCAGCCTCGAAAGATGTGCGCGTGTTCGCCGTGAATCCAGTGCAGGGCAAAGATGCCGAGGTCAGTGCCGAACTCAGCGCCGCAGCGGAGGCGACCGGTGGTGCAGCCTTCGGTCTGCGCGACACCACAACAGTCTCCGACATCGTCACCCAGGTGCAAGAGCAAGATGCGACAGCACTGCGGGGGGCGGCGCAGGTCGTGTGGACAGACACCCCGAACTTCTGGATCGTCGTGCTCTCGATCGGCCTCCTCGGCTTCGTCGTGGTGTTGTGGAGGGTGCGACTGTGATCTTCCAACCTGTCCTCAACCCCGTGCTGATCGCGCTGCTCTGCGCCCCCATCGTCGCCCTTGTCATCTGGGTGCTTGTGCGTCCATCGCAGACCGCGGGCTATAGAGCGCTGTGGGCGATGCGGCTGATCTTGGTTCTGGCGTGCTTCGCCATGCTGCTGCGACCTGGCATTCCCGGCGGCACGACACAGTCACTCGCGACCGATACCGACATCGTTCTCGTCGTCGACACCACCGCCAGCATCGTGGCAGAAGACTGGGGCGACGACGAACCGCGACTCGATGGTGTGCGCAGCGACGTACAGGCTCTCGTTGCGGAGTACCCAGGAGCCCGTTTCGCTCTGATCACCTCTGATGCGGCTGCCGAGTTGCGAATGCCGCTCACCACCGACACCACCGCACTGCTCGGTTCGATGGAAGTGCTGCGGCCCGAGGTCACCCGGCAGTCCCAGGGAAGTTCAATCGGCGTCGCCGCTGCGCTTCTCTCAGAAACGCTCGCCTCTGCCGCCGAATCATCTCCCGATCGTTCGCGGATGGTGTTCTATTTCGGCGACGGCGAGCAGACCGTCCAGGCAGAGCCAGAATCATTCAGCTCCAGCGCGAAGTACACCGACTCCGGCGCGGTCTTCGGATACGGCACTGCCGAAGGCGGGCCGATGCGCGTCACCTCCGGCGTGCTCGCCGACACCGGCAACGAGTACATCCAATACCAAGGCGCCGATGCGCTATCGGTCATCGACGAGACGAACCTCGAGACCATCGCCACCGAGCTCGGAGTGACCTATGAACGACGCACGGCCGAGTCAGCGCCTGCGTTCCCTGAGGCCCCCACCGTCACAACCAACTATGCCGAATCTGGCGAAGTCGGCAACGTGACGGAGCTGTATTGGGTTGCCGCGCTCGTCATCATGGGAATCCTCGGCATCGAACTCGCGCGCGCTGCCACGCTGGTCGCGCAGTTGCGACGCCTGCGCGCACCGCGCAATCCCTCCCGCAAAGGAGGTGTCGCGTGATCGCCACAAATGATGTTGCCGCCGCGCTACTGCGATCCAACCGGCGACGCCGCCGCGTTCGTCGATGGGTGACCATCGCACTGATGCCGTGCGCGCTCGTCGCGTTGCTGTTCGTGGGCAAGTTGTTGAGCATGTATGCGTTCGCCCATCAGTCCATCACGGCCTACGTGGTCGACGACTTCGCCGGATCGGAAGCATCGGCGCGCGGTCAAGACGTTTTCAACTGGTTCGAGCCCTACAAGGCTCCGTTCAACATCGGCACGGCGCTCGGCGCTGCCGAGCAGCTTCCGGAGGCCAGAGCGGAACTCGAAGAGGCACTCGACCTGGCGACAGGGCTGGAAGTGTGTGGCGTGCGAATCAACCTGGCACTTGTCATCGAGCGCATGGGAGATGCTGCGGGAACCGAAGGCGACGGCGCGACCGCGGCTGAGCTCTACGACGAGGCATTGACGATTACGGCGGAGACCCCGGCGGAGTGTCAAAGCGAAGAGGCACAGCAGCAATCCTCCGACCCGCAGCGTGACATGGCCGAGACTCTGGAAAGCGCAGGGGATCGACTGAAGCAAAAGCAGCAGGAGGAAGCGGAACAGCCACAACCGCAGCCCGGCGACGAAGACGAAGATCAGCCGTCAGACAGCAAACTGCAAGACCTTCAAGAAAAGCTGGAGCAGGGCACGCAGGAACGTGACCAGCAGCAGGGCGATGAGCCAGGTGGCACGGGAACGGAGAAGCCGTGGTGATGGATAACGAGAGGCAGCGAGCGCGCTACGTCTCGAACACCGAAGGCGCGCCGCCCGTTCCGCCCGCTGGTGGGTACCGCGGCGCGCGACGCGAGGCCTTCACCCCGCCACCGCCCGCCGCCACCGGTCTACCCGCATCAGCTGACTCCTCAGCGAAAAGCTCCAACACGCTCGGCTGGATAGCGCTGAGCGTCGCCATTCTGTTCGCCCTTATCTTGCTCGGCACTCTGGTCGCTGGCGGTACCGATCTGCTCTACGGCGTCACGATGCTCGCGGTACAACTTGTGGTGGTGGGCACAGTCGTTGCCGCCCTGTTCTCCGCGCGAGGGCGCAAGCTGGGAGCCATCGCCCTCATCATCACCGTACTGTTCAATGTCGCCACCGTCGGCGGTCTCAGCGCGCTGCAGACCTCGGCATCCGGCAACTACGACGGCGTGAAGACCGCCGAGCAGAAGCATGCGGAGGCCTACCCCGGCATCAAGGGGACGGATCCACAGCAGACGCTCGCGCAGCAGTCGCTGGAGGAGGTGCGTGAGCAGTCGAACAGCCTTTTTGCCGATATCCGCGAGCGGCTCACACAGGAGTTCGGTTACACGTGGACGCAGGTAGAAGACGAAGACCTGCGCCCAGAACGCAACGGCTACGGGGGCGAGTCGATGCTCGTCACCTACTCCTCTGCCCGTTGGGCCACTAACGAGCCGATCCAGGATTACGATCGCAAACTCGAAGTGATGGCGGCGGTCAACGAGGTCGTTGTCGAGCACGGACTCTGGGACCTTTACGCCTTCAACGACCCCTCGGAATCAGGCCTCGATCCAACGGTCGTTGCGAAGCTTTACGGCAGCGATGACCCCCGCACGCAGACCACGTGGGAGTACTACACCGAGAACTACCCGGAGCCGCTGCGGTTCTATGCGAACATCTACGACCTTTCCAACGACCAAGACGGCGGTTTTCTTGCGGAACGGGAAGCGCAGAACGCCCGTACGGGAGAGCCTCTCGAAGGGTTGCAGCTTTCCGTCCTCGGCCGAGAAGTTCTCAGCGAGGCCGATCGCGCAGAGTTCGAAACCAAGCTGCAGGAGTATCCGGGCTACTGATCTCCAAAACGGAGACCATGTTGGCGTGCGGGGTGTGTTCGCGCGCGGCGCGCCGCCCGCAACACACACGCTCTCTGTTTTGGTGAGGGGGGTTTGAAAAGCGACACGCCGACCGCCGATAGACTGGTGGACATGTCCAAGGTCCTCCAGTCTCTTCCCGTCGGCGAGCGCGTCGGCATCGCCTTCTCCGGAGGACTCGACACCTCCGTCGCCGTCGCCTGGATGCGCGAAAAGGGTGCAGTGCCCTTCACGTATACCGGCGACCTCGGTCAGTACGACGAAGACGACATTGAGTCGATTCCCGGCCGTGCGCTGGAGTATGGCGCCGAGGCTTCCCGTCTGATCGATTGCAAGTCTGCGCTTGTCGAAGAGGGTCTCGTTGCTCTCTCGTGTGGCGCCTTCCACATTCGCTCCGGTGGCAAGACGTACTTCAACACGACGCCTCTTGGTCGCGCCGTCACCGGCACCATGCTGGTGCGTGCAATGAAGGAAGACGGCGTCGACATTTGGGGCGACGGCTCCACCTACAAGGGCAACGACATCGAGCGGTTCTACCGCTATGGCTTGCTCGCCAACCCGCGTCTGCGCATCTACAAGCCGTGGCTTGACGCCGACTTCGTCACCGAGCTCGGCGGTCGCAAAGAGATGAGCGACTGGCTCATCGCCCGCGACTTCCCGTACCGCGACTCTGCAGAGAAGGCCTACTCGACCGACGCCAACATCTGGGGCGCGACCCATGAGGCAAAGACGCTCGAGCACTTGAACGTCTCTCTCGAAACCGTCGACCCGATCATGGGCGTGAAGTTCTGGGATCCGTCGGTCGCGATCGAGACCGAAGACGTCACCGTCACCTTCGAAGCTGGCCGCCCCGTCGCCATCAACGGCGTCGAGTACTCCGATCCCGTCGCGCTCGTGCAGGAGGCGAACACCATCGGTGGTCGTCACGGTCTCGGCATGAGCGACCAGATCGAAAACCGCATCATCGAGGCGAAGTCGCGCGGCATCTACGAGGCTCCGGCCATGTCGCTGCTGTTCATTGCCTACGAGCGCCTGGTCAACGGCATCCTGAACGAAGACACCCTCGCCACGTATCACGAGCAGGGCCGCCGCCTCGGCCGCCTGATGTACGAGGGACGCTGGCTTGACCCGCAGTCCCTGATGCTGCGCGAGTCGATCCAGCGTTGGGTCGGCCTGACGATCTCCGGAACCGTCACGATCCGCCTGCGCCGTGGTGACGACTGGAGCATCCTCGACACCGTTTCCTCCAACCTCTCTTACGGTCCGGAGAAGCTGTCGATGGAGCGCGTGGGCGACGCGGCGTTCGGCCCAGTCGACCGCATCGGCCAGCTGACCATGCGCAACCTCGACATCGCCGACTCGCGCGCACGTCTCGAGCAGTACGCCGGGCTCGGCCTCGTCGGTGGCGCGACCGGCGAGCTCGTCGGACGCGTGACCGCTGGTGAGGCTGGCGAGATCACCGGCGCAGTAGAAGACATCGATGAGACGCTGGCCAACGCCGTCGACTCCGCCTCCGAGGGCGCGGCATTCGACTCCGGCACCGACTGAACGTAGTTATCTTGCACACTCTTGTGCAAGATAACTACGATGGGGAGCATGACTACTCGTGCGCCCCGACGCGATGCTGCCGAAAACCGCGCAGGCATCCTGTCTGCCGCCCTCTCGGCGTTGGCAGAAGACCCGCGTGCATCCGTCGACGTCATCGCGCGCGGCGCCGGTCTCTCTCGACGCACGCTGTACGGTCACTTCGATGATCGCGATGTGCTGATTCGGGAGCTCATCTCGACCGGAGCGCAGCGCTTCAACGCCATCGCGACCTCTATCGATGATGCGGATGCCCGCCTAGCGCTCGCCCGGCTTGCCGCCCTGCTCTGGGACGAAGCCGCGCACGTGCAGGTCTCTGCCGCGCTCGCGCTCGACGCCGCCCACGTCGAGCACACCGCCATCGCACTCGCCCCCCTGCGACGCACCGTCGCCGCTCTCGTGAGACGCGGTCAGGAAGACGGCAGCTTCCGTACTGACCTCGCCGCCCCCACCCTGGCGCGGTTGATCGAAGAGGTGGCACGCACCGTCGTCTCTACCGCTGACGGCAGCAGCAGCGGCGCCGCAGACCTCGCCATTCGCACAGTGCTCAGTATCGCCGGGCTCTCGTGGCGCGAAACGGATGCGCTGCTTGCGGCCCACCCCGATATCCACGCCGAGGCAGGCCGGGCATGAGGATCGCGTTACACGAGGTGAGCAAAGGACGCGAAGCGCGGGCACTCCCCCCCACCTCGTTGGAATTTCACACAGGCGCTGTGCGGTTCGCTATCGCCGAGACCGAGCAGCGGCCCACCGTTCTGGGCCTCATCGCGAGCGGGCGAATGCGGCCGGACTCTGGGCGGGTGAGCATCGACGGCAATGCAGACACGAAAGCGTTGCGACAGCGAGTGGCGCTTGTCGATGCCCCGGATGTGAGCGATCCACATGCCGACATCGCGCTTTCCGGTGTCGTCGGTGAAGAACTGATGTTTGCCGGTGTGGGTGCCACGCCCTTGCACGCCAAACGGTGGCTTGCCCGCTTGGGATTCGCGGAACTGAGCGCTGTGCCCATCGGCAACATCGATCCCGCTGTGCGGGTGCGCATTCTGTGCGAGCTCGCTGTGCTGCGGGCGGGGGTCGATGGCATCGTTCTTGTCTCACCCGATCGGCACGGGGGAAGCCCCGATGGCTGGTGGCGCATCGCGGGCGAGTTCGCAGACCGCGGCTACGCGATGCTCGTCGTCGTGGGTGGCTCAGCCGCCGTTGCCCTCGAGCGCATGGGCGAATATGAAGCGATCAACGCCTCCGGGCCGGTCCAGCCACTGGTGCCAACAGATGACAACGGAGGGACGCGATGAAGGTACCGGCCATGATCGCCGCCGAGCTGCGTCGCCTCACAGCCAGCAAAATGGGCCTGCTTGCGTTGGTTGCGCTGATTTGCGTGCCCATTCTTTACGGCGGCCTGTACCTCTGGGCGAATCAAGACCCGTACGCCAAGTTCTCCGAAGTTCCGGTCGCCCTTGTCGTCACCGATGAGGGTGCGCCCGCTCCCGCGACGAACTCGGAGTCTTCGACCGGCGAACCCGTGAACTACGGGGAGGATGTGGCCGAGAACCTCATCGACGGCAACGCCTTCGACTGGCAACGGATGACCGCTGAGGGTGCTGCGCAGGCTCTTCGCCATGGCGACGTCGACTTCACCGTGACGATTCCGGCTGACTTCTCTTCCGCACTCACCTCGGCGGCGAGCGATGACCCACACCAGGCCCGCATCGAGCTGGAAACGAACGACGCGAACAACTACCTCGCCTCTTCGATGGGCACGCAAGCCGTCGAAAAGATCCGCAGCTCGGTCGCGGGGTTGGTCGGGGGCGAAGCGGCTGAGCGGCTGCTCACAGGACTCAGCGATGTGCGTGACAATCTGGTCACCGCTACAGACGGCGCCACGCAACTGGTCGAAGGAGCACAGACCGCAGCTTCCGGCAGTTCCACGCTCGCAGATGGCACCGCCTCGCTTGCCGACGGCACGGCGCAGCTCGCAAGCGGGGCAGAGACACTCGCAAGCGGCGCTCAGCAGGTGAGTGCAGGCAATCAGCAACTGGCAGAAGTTGCCGATCGAGCAGGATCCGCGGTGCAGCAGGCCGCGGACGCTCTTCCCCAGGTGCGCACAGATATTTCCGCCGTGCTGACGGAGCGCGGATTCACCCCCGAAGAGATCGACGAGGTGCTCGCCACCCTTGATCCGCTCGGCGCTCGATTGCAAGACGGAAACACCCGCGTGCAGAGCGCCGTCGACAAAGTTGACGAACTCGCAGCTGGCGCAGCATCCGTGGCGTCAGGAGCAGACGACCTCGCCACCGGCGCGGGAACGATTGCCACCGGCGCGGCGTCAGCCAACGACGGGGCGTCACAGCTTCGCGACGGACTCGCAACCCTCACCTCCGGCACCACCGAGCTGCGAGATGGGCTCTCTGACGGGGTCGACGCGATCCCTTCATCCACGCCGGATCTGCGATCGCTGCAGGCCGACACGATCGCAGATCCGGTTGCGGTGTCGAGCGACAAGGTCGCCTCTGCCGAGGACTACGGCGCAGGACTCGCACCGTTCTTCGCCGCGCTTTCCGCTTGGATCGGCATCTATGCCCTGTTCTTGATCGTGAAGCCCATTTCACGACGCGCCATCACGGCCCTGCACTCTCCCATTCGCATCACGCTTGCAGGCTGGCTCACCCCCGCGATGCTCGGGGCCGTGCAGATGATCGGGCTGATGGGGATTCTGGCGATCACTCTCGGCTTCACTTTCGACTACCCGCTGGGCACGCTGGGGGTGATGGTGTTCGCCTCAGCGACCTTCGCCGCGATCATCTTGGCCCTCAATGTCTGGCTCGGATCGGTCGGACAGTTCCTCGGACTCGTACTCATGGTTCTGCAACTGGTGACCGCCGGCGGCACCTTCCCCTGGCAAACGCTGCCCACACCGCTGGCTGCTCTGCACCATGTCTTGCCGCTGGGCTACGTCGTCGACGCAATGCGCCAGCTCATGTACGGCGGTGACTACGGCCGAGCCGGATGGGACCTCGCCGTGCTCGGCCTCTGGCTCGGAGGCGCGCTCGTACTCGCGATGATCGGGGTTACACGGATGACGCACCGTCGCACATTGCGAGACCTGCAACCGAGCCTGATTGGGTGACGCTTGTTGCCCAACGGACGACCCGAGATAAGATGCCAGAACGCGTACCCTGAAACGCGTACTGGGGCTCGGTGGGACTGAGTCTCACCTGCCTACCCGAAAGTGTTCTCGACGATGATGACCGATCCACAGGATTCCGACGTTTCTGCACGCCCTTCTCTGGGGGTCCGCATCGGAAGGATCAGCTTCCTCGTTGTCGCGGCCATCGTGGTGGTAGCCGTGGCTGCGGCGTTCTTCGTGACCTGGACGATTCAGCGGTCCTTCCCCCAGACCAGCGGTTCAATCGAGCTCAGCGGTTTGTCGTCTGAGGCGACGGTGCAGCGGGATGAACTCGGGATTCCAACCATCACCGCTGACACCACAGACGATCTGTTCTTCGCTCAAGGCTTTGTGCACGCGCAGGACCGCTTCTTCGAAATGGACTTCCGGCGGCACGTCACCGCGGGGCGCGTGGCGGAGATGTTCGGAGAATCTCAAGCCAGCACCGATGCATTCCTCCGCACGCTGGGGTGGCGCACAGTGGCCGAGGCCGAGGTCGAGGCGATGGACGAAGTCACTCGCAGTTACTACGAAGCATATGCAGATGGCGTCAATGCATACCTAGCGTCGCGGTCGGGCGCACAGCTCTCTTTGGAATATGCCGTGCTCGGCATGCAGAACGCTGACTACGCGCCCGAGCCATGGCAGCCGGCTGATTCTGTCGCATGGCTCAAGGCAATGGCGTGGGACCTCCGCACCAATATCGGCGATGAGACCGAGCGTTCCCTGCTCGCCGCCGACCTCGGTGTCGAGACGACAGATTCCGTCGGTACCAACGAAATCCTCGAGAAGCTATACCCCGAATACCCCTTCGATGAGAACCCGGTGATCGTGCCGAAGGTCTCTACCGTCGCCGCTGTCGGCACCGATGCCACCGCCGCTTCCTTCACTCCGGCAGAGCAGGACGCCGCTATTGAGCAAGCGATCACGACGGTTGAATGGGAGGAAGCTTCCAGCGTTGTCGAAGCAGCGAGCCTCCTGGTCGGAGATGTGGGAGAGGGCATCGGATCGAACTCCTGGGTTGTCTCTGGCGCACTGACCGAGTCGGGACTGCCGCTACTCGCGAACGATCCACACCTCGGCGCCTCCCTCCCCTCTGTCTGGTACCAGGTGCAGCTGAAGTGCTCGACAGTGGGAGAGGAATGCCCGTTCGATGTCGCCGGCTTCTCGTTCTCTGGGTTGCCCGGGGTCATCATTGGCCACAATCAGCAGATTGCGTGGGGCTTCACCAACCTCGGCGCCGACGTCACTGACCTGTATATCGAGCGCATCGAAGGCGATCAGTACTGGCGAGATGGCGCGCTCGTGCCGCTCGAAGAGCGCATGGAGACGATCAAGGTTGCCGGTGGCGACGACATCGACCTCACCATTCGCTCGACGGTGCACGGTCCGATCATCTCTGGCCTCACCAAAGACTTCACGGCAATAGCCGACGCCCCAGAACCAGGACTGGAGGCGGATTCCGCCGCAGCCGTCGCTGTTCCCGGCGCGGAAGACGAAGCCGAGTACGCCGTCAGTCTGCGCTGGACTGCACTTGATCCAGGCACCGCAGGCACGGCGATTTTCGCGCTGTCGACCGCGCAGAACTTCGACGAGTTCCGTTATGCCGCCTCACTGTTCGATGTGCCTGCGCAGAACCTGGTGTACGCAGACACCGAAGGAAACATCGGCTATCAGACGCCAGGCAGGCTCCCCGTTCGCGGTGCAGGCGATGGTTGGCTCCCGCAGCCGGGCTGGGACAGTAGCTACGACTGGACGGGCTACATTCCGTTCGAAGAGCTGCCCGTTTCCTACAACCCCGCCTCTGGGTACATCGTCACCGCGAACAACGCCGCTGTCACCGACGATTACGACTACTTGCTCACGCGCGACTGGGACTACGGCTACCGCGCTGAGCGGATCGCGAGCCTGATCGAACGCCGCTCAGCGATCGAGCCCCTCACCGCCGAGGATATGCGCGAGATTCAGATGGACAACGAGATGTGGGTCGGCACACCGCTCGCAACAGCCATGGCTGACATCGAGGTCACAGGGGCAGGCACTGCCGAGGCCGTCGCGTTGCTGGAGGCATGGGACGCGCAGAACTCGGCCTCCTCGCCCGCCGCCGCATATGCAAACGTGCTGTGGTCCAACCTCGCGCAGAACATCTTCGTGAAGCGCGAGGTTCCGCTCCCCGTCGCCGATCAGAGCCGCCTCTTCACCGTCGTCGCCGCAATGCTCGACGACCCGGCAGATCCGCTCTGGACCAACCCCCAGATCGACATCGACAGCATGGAGCAGATGCTCGCGCTCTCAGCCGAGCAGGCATACGACGAGCTTTCCGCGCTGCAAGGCACCACCGTTTCCCGCTGGAACTGGGGTGACCTGCACGCCATCACACTTACGAGCGAAACGTTCGGTTCCTCCGGTATCGCCCCCATCGAAGCGCTCTTCAACCGCGGGCCATACCCCGTCGGCGGTGGTGCCTCCGTCGTGAACGCTACGGGCTGGAGTCTCGGGGTTTCGTACGCCACCACCAGCGTGCCGTCGATGCGCATGGTGATCGACCTCAGTGACTTCGATGCCTCGACGTGGAACCACCTCACCGGCGCCTCCGGTCACGCGTTCCATGCCAACTACACAGATCAGACGAAGGACTGGGCCGCCGGCATCCAGACGCCGTGGGCATACTCGTCCGAGGCGGTGAAGGCGGCTACCGCCGACACCCTGATCCTGACCCCTGGAAGCTGATCGGAGCTTCTTTGAGTCCGCGACGGTGAGTCCGCGCCGCAGAAAGCTCAGCTAGCGTTGGTGGGTGCCATCTAGCTACCTCGCCCCGAAGGGCACCCCGGCGACTCTTCTCGAGTTCGAACACCAGGGTGCCGCCCTCATCGCCGAGACGTTCGGTGAGGGCTCGCGTACATTCCTGTTGCTGCATGGGATCGGAATGGGACGCAGTGTCTATCTCGACATCGCGCAACGACTCGAGGGCAAAGTGATTGCCCTCGATCTGCCCGGCTTCGGCGAGGCACCAGAGCCCAAGCGCACCTTCACCATGGAACGGCACGCCGACTTCGTTGCTGCCTATCTTCGGCATGTGGGGGCGGAGCCCGTGGTCATCATCGGCCATTCAATGGGAAGCCAGATCGGCGCGGAGCTCGCTGCCCGGCATCCGTCCCTTGTCCGCGGCGTTGTGCTCGCTGGGCCGACGGTGAACAAGGCGGCGCGCAACATCGGCGCACAGGCGAGCTACCTTCTGACAGATCTCGTCGGCGAACGGCCACTGGTGATCTGGCGTGGCGCACGAGAGTACCTGCGCGGCGGCCCCCATCTCCTTCGCAAGATGCGGGCGACAATTGTGCATCGACCGGAGCGTGCTTTTGCACGCATCGAGTGTCCGGTGCTCGTCCTGCGGGGCGAAGATGATCCACTCGCACCGATGAGCTGGTGCCAAGAGATCATCGACGCCATCCCCGGCGCCGACCTAGAGGTGATTCCCGATCACGGCCACGGCACACTCATCAGCGATTCCGAGCCCGCCGCGCGCCTCATCCACGATTTTGTAGCAGGCCTCCCTGCGCTCCCGCGTTCATAATTCAGGAACAGCGCGTGCCGCGCCCCAGATTCGGGGCCGTACCGGCGGTTTTGGCGGTGTTTTCCTGAGTTGTGAACGGGCGCCCGTGGTGAACTTCGGCCCCATCACAGCCAAAACCTCCCGCACGGCCTGCTGGACGGTGTCCGTGTGGTGCAGAATGTCGGTGGCGAGCGGGCGAATCGTCACGTAGCCGAGCCGCGCTGCCGCCAAATCTCGCCCGCGATCCTGCTTTTGTTTCGCCCATCCCTCGTGAAACTCCTTGCTGTCGCACTCGATGATGAGCCAACCATCGACGACAAAATCGACATATCCGGCTCCCTCAATGCGCACCTGCGTTTCAAAGCGCACACCCATGGCGCGGAGCATCAGCCTGACGAACGTCTCAGGTCCCGAGGCAGATGAGGCATCCACCAGCTGCAGGAGAGTGCGAAACCGGGCAGGGAGTTCCTCGAACAGCGACGCCAACTCCTCAACAGTGATCAGCCGGTGGTGCACGAGGCTGTCGAGTGTGGCCACACTAGCGCGGGGTGTTTGACAGCGCACAGAGTGTCCCACCGCCGCTCGGAGCGAGGTCGCGTGAAGAAACTCATGCTCCATCCGTTCCACCCAATGGACGCGCTGCGGACTCGACTGCGCAACTCCCAGACGGGACCCATTCCGCGACACCTGTATATGCAATTCGTCTGCCTGCAGCACAAAGATCCCGAGGACCTGCAGGAGCGAAAGACAGGTAAGCCTCCCACCCACGCGCGCGGCATCCGCGACTTTGGGCTCTATGCCGTGGTGGGCATACCTATTTCTTCGCAGCCGCACCATGCGCCCAGATCGGACGGATGCGGTGATCTGTCTCGGTGTCATCCCCGCATGACGGAGATCGTCTCGTGAAGACAGCATGGTGCAGAAGAGGGCGGCTGCACGTTCTTTCGGAGTTCGACTGGGCACCCAGCGATCGTGACGAAAACTCGGCCTCGATTGGGCTCTTCGCCCGCAATGTGGACGGTTATTCGCGGATCGCCGACCTGTGCAGACCAGCTCACCCGTTCACATTTCAGGAAAAACACCCCGGCACGCCGGGCAACACCCCTGGCTTCAGGTTTTGGTGTCGGTTTTCCTGAATTGTGAACGGAGGAGCGGGGGGGAGGACCGGGGGGAGGAACGGGGGAGGTCAGCCGGCGGCGGGGGGAGTCTGCTTGGACTCGGCCAACTCGTCAACGACGAGGCCGCGCTGCTCGATGGTGCCGTTGCGATAGGCCTGGCGCGCGACCATGTGGGCCGAGAGCGGGGCGGTGGCAAACTGCATCAGGATGATCGGAATGATGAGCACGAAACCCAGCAAGAGCCCACCGATAGAACGCTGAGACAGCGCGATCGCAATGCAGATGAGGACAAGTCCGAGCACCTGGGGCTTCGTCGCCGCGTGGAGCCGGGTCGGCACATCGCGGAAGTACAGCAGGCCAACCGCGGCCGAGAGGCACAGCAGCGCACCCAGCAGAATCAGCACCAGCACCGTCACATCAATGACGGCGTCAGGGATAACCACATCGAACACATTCATGGTGCCGTGTTGTCCCTTCTCGCAACGAACCGCGCGACGGAGATCGATCCGAAGACACCGACGGCGGCGATGATCAGCAGGACAGGAATGTTGCGAGTGTGACCGTTGATCGCCATCTCAGCACCGACCACACACATCACCTCCGTGAGAAGAACATCAGAGGCAACGGCGCGGTCAAGGATCGAAGGACCGCGCACGATGCGGATCATTGTGAGGATCGCGGCAACGCCGAACACCACCATGATCGCCAGGAGCAGCATGTTCACGAGACAGCTCCTTTCTTGGGTCCGCGTGGTCCCGAACGCTCGTCCGCCTTCAGTGCACGATATTGCGCGGGATCACCCAGCGCGCGAACTACCCGCCGCTCCCAGTGAAGTACGGCGTCGCGCTGCTTCTCCACGTCATTGAAGCTTCGCACCCCGATCACATGCAGGTAGATAATGCGTCGATCACGATCGGCTTCAACGACGAGGGAACCGGGGATCAGCGACGACACGACAGCGACGTGGGTCATGACGAGATCATCCGCATAGCGCAGCGGCACCGCAATGATCGCTGTGCCCGGCTGACGACGGAAGTTGAAAACCTGCACGGTAACGGAGAGCGCTCCGGCAAGCACCGCGAAGAGAAACTCGACAACGAAAAGCACGGCGTACCAGACGTTGATCCGTCCGGAGAGGCCTACGGTCGGAAGCCGGAAAACACGAGTGACAAAGATCGCCACGATGAGACCGGTCAAGAATGACAGCACGGTGAACTGTGCCCAAAGGAGCATCCAGAGCACGACCAGCCAGGCGAGGAACGGGAGCTGCACGCGCACGTCACGCCAGAGATGCCGTCTGGTGTCTCGTTTCATCCGCCCACCTCCTCCTCTAGCTGCACAAGGCTGACCGGCTCCAGCAGCGCAGCACCGATCCGGTCGCACAGGGCATAAAGGGGACCAGCGAAGATGGTGAGCGAGATGGTGACCGCGACCATGCCACCGGTGGCGAAGGTCATGATCTTCGGAATGCGGCGGCGTTCCTGCTGCTCATCGGCTGCCGGTGCGTTGCCGAGGTATGAGATGCGAATCTCGGTCTCAGCGGAGTCTTCTTCTTCGCGCCAGAACGCAAGGTTCCACGCGCGCATCAGGGCGTACAGCGTGAGCAACGAAGTGATAATGCCGCCGAAGATCAGCATCAGCATCAGCGGTGTGCCGACAGAGGCAGCGGCCTCAAACAGCGCGAACTTGCCGATGAATCCGGAGAAAGGTGGCAGGCCACCGAGGTTGATTGCCGGTACGAAGTAGAGAACGGCGATCACGGGCGCGACCTTCAGCAGCCCCTTGACGCGCAGAATCGACGTGCTGCCCGCTCGTCGCTCGACGAGGCCGACCGCAAGGAACAGCGTTGTCTGCACGATGATGTGGTGGACGATGTAGTACACCGTCGCGCCAATCGCCGCCGGCGTCGCGATCGCCAAACCGAAGATCATGTAGCCCACGTGGCTGACCAGCGTGAACGACAGGATGCGTTTGAGTTCGGCCTGCGCGACCGCGCCCAAGACCCCGACGATCATCGTCGCAAACGCGATGATCAGCAGCAGAGTATCGATGCTGTTCGATGCGAAGAGCTGCGTCTCCGTGCGAATCAGCGCATACACGCCCACCTTGGTCAACAGCCCCGCGAACACGGCGGTGACGGGGGCTGGAGCCGTGGGGTAAGAGTCGGGCAGCCAGAATGACACCGGGAAGATCGCCGCCTTGATACCAAAGGCAACGACGAGCATCAGGTGCAGTACGAGTTGCGTCTCTTGTGGGAGATCCGACATCCGCTCGGCGATCTGGGCCATGTTCACCGTGCCGAGCGCGCCGTAGATCATCGCGATCGAAGCCAAGAAGAGGATCGACGAGACCAACGAGACCACGATGTAGACGGCGCCGGTGCGGATTCGGGACTCGGTACTACCCAGCGTGATCAACACGTACGAGGCAACGAGCAAGATCTCGAAGCCCACATAGAGATTGAACAGGTCACCGGCGATGAACGCGTTGAAAACACCGGCGGCGAGGATCAGGTACGAGGGATTGAAGATCGAAATCGGCGTCTCTTCGATGCCGTCCGCGAAGCCCTGTCCCACCGAAAAGAGGAGCACGGCAAGGAGCACAATGCTCGAAACGAGCACGAGCAATGCGGCGAGGCGATCCACATAAAGGACGATGCCGAAGGGGACCGGCCACCCACCGACCGAGACTGCGAGTGGCTGACCTCCGTCGACGACCACCAAAAGCACCGCGGCTATTACCGAAACGGCGGCGAGCGTCGCCACCGTGACGACCATTTGCAGCCGCGCATTCCGGCCGAACACGAGCGTGATGGCGGCACCGAGAAGCGGAAGGGCAACGAGGAGAGGCACGAGCGCGGTCATGGGCGTTCCTCCTCATCCTCGTCCGAGGCAGCTGAGGACTCCGTGCCCCAACCTGTCGGTGCATCAAACGGGGCATCGTCGTGAATAGCGGGGTGATCCCGCATGTGCAGCACCGTGATCGGCGTTGTCTGCACACCGACGAAGTCTGTGGTCGCTTCGTCTTCGTCCGCCTCCGACTCATCGTCCATGACGTCTTCGTCGGCGTCCGTACGCGCACGAAGTGCCAGGTCGGCTTCGTCATCCTCGACAGTGTCGGCTTGACCGAGTTGCCAGGAGCGATAGATCAAAGCGAGCAGGAACGCAGACACCGCGAAGGTGATGACGATCGCCGTCAACGTCAGGGCCTGCGGGAGCGGGTCGCTCAACTCTCCTTCTGTGCCATAGAAGGGTGCGTTGCCTGGAACACCCATCACAATCAGCAGAAGCAGGTTGGTCGCGTTTCCCAGCAGGAGGAAGCCGATCAATACCCGCGTAAGACTACGCTCCAGCATCGCGTAAACGCCGCAGGCAAAGAGCACAGCCATAATCACGATCAGGGTGAGCGACACATCCATCAGCTACTCCTCCCCTCGCGCGATAGGAAGCCCTCTGGGCCCGGTGTTGTGCGAAGCGCGGCCTGCCGGTCGACCTCGGCGCCCAGGCTCCGCAACACGTCGAGCACGAGCCCGATCACGACGAGGTATACGCCCACGTCGAAGATCGTGGAGGTGACGAACTCCATGTGGCCGATCCCTGGGATCTCCCACTCCCAGAACGTGCTGGTCAACGGGGCCAGGCCGAAGAAGAGCGGCACAACCGCTGCTCCAACGGCAAGGATGAGGCCGGTGCCGAGGAGTCGGCCGGCATCGGTGGGTGCCGCTGCGCCAAGCTCCCATCGTCCGCCGGCGATATAGCGCATCACCAGCGCCATTCCCGCGACGAGGCCGCCAGCGAAGCCGCCGCCCGGTTGGTTGTGGCCGGAGAACAGCAAGAAGATCGACACCACGATGATGGTGTGGAAGAGAATCCGCACGATGACCTCGAGCAGGATCGACCTGTTCTCCGGTTTCATCTTCTGACCCCCGACGAGCCACGCCCGTGGGCTGGATTCATTCTCGGAGGTTTGGAAGCGGATGCCGTCCGTCGTCTCTACAAGTGGACGACTGCGCGCTGCTTTGCGGGTCGCGCGCGGCAGGTTCTTCGTCGAGGCCAGAAGGTCGGCGCGGTGGGTGACGAACACCAGCGATGCGACGCCCGTCGCTGCCAGCACGAGAACGGAAAGCTCCCCCATGGTGTCCCAACCACGCAGGTCAACGAGCGCCACATTGACGACGTTCTTTCCATGCCCAATGTCGTATGCGAGCTGTGGGAAGGCTTCGGAGATGGGGGCCGTGATGCGCGATTGCGTAGCAACGACGGCAATGAAGGCCATCGTCACGCCGACGCCGATCGCGAGGAGCGCTCGAGGAAGGCGTCCGACCGAGGCATTGTGCTGTCCCATTCGCGCGGGCAGTCGGCGCAGCACGAGGGCAAACGTGACCATGGTCACCGTCTCGACCAAGATCTGCGTCAACGCGAGGTCGGGTGCTCCGCTCGTCGCAAACAACACGACCATGCCAAGACCCGTCACCGAGACCAGCACAACGCCGGTGTAGCGCTTCTGGGCTCGCACGGCGAACACCCCGGCGGCCGCCATGATCGGAGCAACGACGATCTGTGCGGGTGTGTGCCAGGCCGACAGGTTGTAGCGATCGATATCTGAGGCGATAAGGGCAGTCGCCTCGGCTGCGACGAAGACGACAAAGATGGTTCCGACGTAGACCGGCAACGAGCCTCGTTGGGTCAGGGTCGTGCTGAGAACGGAAAGGCGGTCGACCCCGCGCATCACCCAGTAGTAGGCATCGGAAGCGGTGAACCGCAGCATTCGTGGTTTGCGGTCCCAGCCGGTGCGACGGGTGAGAAGGAAGAGCCCGATGCCCAGGAGAATCGAGAGCACCGATATGCCCAGCGCAGGCTCGAATCCGTGCCAAAGCGCGAGGTGCCCTGGTCCTTCTGCCGCTATCCCTTCGCTGTCGAGGCCAGGGGTAGCAGTCCTCGCGTACCCCTGAAGCGCGACATCGAGCACCGGCGCCCCGATGCCAGCGGCCAGCGTGACTCCGGCAAGGATGATCGGCGCGGAGAGAAAGCCCACCGGCGGATCCGGCCATGCCGTGTCTCGTACCCGCTGACCCTCACTGTCGCGCTTCTTCCAGAACGCACCCCAGAGGAACCTGGCACCATATGCCGCAGTAAGCATGGATCCTAGGACGATGCCGATCAGAGCGACCAATCCCCACACCGATCCGCCCTGAGCATCGTCAAGGAATGCGGTGAGCGTTGACTCTTTCGCCACGAAACCGATGGTGGGAGCGATGCCCGCCATCGAAGCGATCGAGATGAATGCTGCCGTCGCCATCACGGGAGCTTGTCGGCCAACGCCGGAAAGTTCGTTTATGTCGCGAGTCGAAAGCTGACGGTCGATCACGCCGACGATCAGGAAGAGCGCTGACTTGAACAGGGCGTGCCCGATCACCAGCGCGAGGCCAGCAAGCGCAGCGGCCTGGGTGCCGTAGCCGATCACGGTCGCGATGAAACCGAGCTGGCTTACCGTCCCGAAGGCGAGAATGCGCTTGAGGTCGGTTTCACGCAGTGCCTGAATGCCGCCGAGCAGCATTGTCAGCACGCCGAGCGTGATGACTATCGGGCGCCAGGTGGGGCTGAACGCGAAGATTGGCGCAAAGCGAGCGATCAGGTAGATGCCCGCTTTCACCATGGCTGCCGCATGCAGGTAGGCGCTCACCGGAGTAGGCGCAGCCATCGCGCCAGGAAGCCAGAAGTGGAAGGGGAACAGTGCCGACTTGCTGATGGCCCCGATGAGAAGCATCACAATCGCCGCATTTACGACGGGTCCCGTCGGTGCCTCTTCGAGAATCACGCGAATGCTTGAGGTTCCGGTGTCAACGACAAGCAGCACCACTCCGACGAACATCACAAGGCCACCGAGCGTGGTGACAAGCAAGGCCTGCAGGGCCGCACGACGACTGGCGGCACGGCGTCGGTAGTGACCGATCAAGAGGTACGAGAGAATGCTCGTCACCTCCCAGAACATCACGAGGATCACGAGGTCGTCTGTCAGCACGAGGCCGTACATCGCGCCGGCGAAACCGAGGAGCACGCCAGCGAACTGGCCGACCCCGGCAGAATCCTCGTAGAAGTACCAGCGGCAATAGAGCAAGACCAAGGCGCCAACGCCAGTGACGATCAGCGTGAGTACCCAGCCGAGAACATCCATGTTCATCGACAGGTTCAAGCCCAGCTGGGGGATCCACTCCACCGATTCAAACGGCACAGGCCCATCGAGCACCTGTGGCGTCATCACAAGCGCCTGCACGAAGGCTGCCGCGGGCACGAGAGCGGCGATAGCAAACGCTTGAGCTCCGAGCCAGCGCACCAAAACAGGCATCAAGAGTGATACCAGGAGGAACACAGCGAGGAGCATCAGCATATACGCGGCTCCCTCAGGGCTCGTCGGCCGTTTTCGGCTCAGGCGGGCTGGTGTGACTCCAGTTTACCTTTCTCATGGCCACCCAAGGTTCATATGCACGAGGGACATGCCAGAGTGGGCACATGCAGCGGGTGTGGGTGCGGGAGCTTGCCGGCTGGTGTGGCGCGCTCGCGGTGGCCCTGATTGCGGTGGCCCAGGTGGCATCATCTCCTCGTGCTGAACTGCTCTTTCGCGACGCAGATTCTCTTGTAGTCGCTCTGTTCTCACAGTCTGTTGCCTCTGGCGAACCTCTGGACTGGGCAATGTCGAGTGTTTTGTTCGTTCCCGAGTCGGCACTGTTCATCGTGCTGGCTGCGGTGTTTCCGTTCGAGCTCAACGGCCTTCTCGTGCTCAGCGCCATCGTCAACCTGCTCATGCTCTACGGCGCGGTCAGAGTCGCCGCTGGTCGACAACGCACAGACATGGCTCCAGTGGCATGGTCGCTTATCGCCGTGGCCACGTTTGGTGTGCTTGCCATGACCGACGTCTCTGAATCGCGCGACGCATTTGATCTCGCGTCGCTGTACCTGACGACCACCTACTACTCGGCCACGGTTGTCGCGACGGTGCTTACCGTGGGCATTGCTCGACGAGTGATTGATCGTCCGGCAGGAGGCAGCGCTCTGCTGGTCGCTCTGGGAATCACGGCAATCGTGTCTACGCTGTCGAATCCCCTCTATGCGGCATGGGCCACAGCTCCCCTCTCGCTTGTCTTGGGCATCCTGATCATCGGATCACGCGACAGAATCCGGGTGGCCATGCTCATCATGGTGCTTTTGGCAGGAACGGTCTTCGGGCTTCTTGCACGCATTCCTTTTCAGGCATGGATTGCCAACACTGGCGTGGGCTACCCCGAGCCATCGCAGTGGATGCAGTCGCTGGAGTACTACGGCGGCCTCGTGCTTGCACGGCTTTCGACGCCTGCCGGGGTAGTCGGCGGCCTCCTCGCGCTCGTTCTTCTCAGCCTTGCGATCCTCATGGCTGCTCGCACGCGGGATGCAGGCTCACGATTCATCGCTCAGGTTGCGTGGATAATCCCTGTTCTGGTGATGATCGGAGCGATTGCCCTCGGAACCCATGCGGCTAGGTACCTGCAACCCCTCCTCTTCGCACCGATGCTCGCGCTCGTGGCGATGCCGCGCGCGTGGCCGATGCCGTCCCGCGTCCGCTCGACAATTGTGGGCGGGGCCGCCGTACTGCTGACGGTACTCGGGGGCCTGAGCGTGCCAAGACTGATCACAGCCGCAGAGTCCCCCGACCCTGACCTCGCGTGCGTGACGGAGTGGGTCGACGCGTCAGATCGCACCGGCGCTGGCCAGTTTTGGAGCGTACGGCTGCCGAAGCTGCACAGTGGAGACGCGGCCCGTTTGGTGCAGGTCGATCATGAGCTCAACGGATACGCCTGGCTCGTTAACCGCCACGACTTCGACGTCGGCGAGGTGTCGTTCCTCATCGAAGACGCCCAGACCGTCCCGTGGTCGCTTCCGGTACCCATCACCCCTGAAGAGGTGGTGACCTGCGGCCGCTACCGCATTCTCGACTTCGGTGATGCATCGCTCCCCCTCGGCCCTGCACGCAGCTGAGCCGCGGCCCTCGATTAGCGAGGCGCGCGTGCGGTGGTGGTCCCTGCACGGAACACGCAGGTGAGGTGTTGCGTCACCGCTGGCTCACCCCGAAGCATGCGTGCGATCTGCTCGCCCGCTGCCCGCCCTTTCTCGACAGCGGGCTGCACGCTGGTCGTCAGAGTGAGGTCGCTAAGCCCATCGACCGCAATCCCATCGAAGCCTGCCACCGAGAGGTCTTCTGGCACGCGCAAGCCGAGTTCTTCTGCCGCGCGGATGACGCCGACGGCGAGAAGGTCGCTCTGCGCGATGATTGCCGTCGGCCGCTTTTCGGCATCTGCCAGGAGCATTCGTCCCACCAAGACCCCCTCGTCGATCAAGCTGCCTGACGCGGAGATCGCCGGGGCATCCGGAAACACCTGACGCGTGCCGGAAAGCCGGTGCACGGCGACGTCGATCGTGGCGTTCGCAACCCGCTCCGGGGTAACCGGCAGGCGTTCGCGCTCACTGTCGAGCGGAAGAGTGACCAGGGCCACGTCTTGGTGACCAAGATCGCGCACATGCCGCGCAACCTGTGCCGCAGCCTCGGTGTTGTCCAGGGTGATGCGAGGAACGGTCTCGCCTGCGTCCCCTTCGATGACAACGACGGGAAGCCCGCGCCCCAGGACAACTTCGAGTGAAGCCTTCGTGCGCCCAGAGCAACCAATAAGTACGAACGCGTCAACCGGCGCATCGGCGATCGCCGGCCCCTCCTCCCCCGACTCATCGCGCATCAGCAGAATGCCAGCGCTGAGATCGGCGAGGCCATCGGTGAGCCCATCCATCATGGCGGTGGTCACCGGGTCGAGGAACGCCGCACGAAGGTGCCCCTCAAGCACCACAGCCACAATCCCGCTGCGTCCTCGCCGTAATGAGGCAGCTCGAGGATCAGGTCCGGCGTAGCCGAGTTCTGCCGCGGCTTTCAGCACCCGCTCCCGCGTGGCTGTTGCGACGTTAGCCTTGCCGCTGAACACGACAGAGGCTGTGGAAGTGGCCACGCCAGCCTGGCGTGCGACGTCAGCGATCGTGGGTCGACGCGGCGTCTCCTGACTGCTCATACTTCGAGGATAGCTCCCTTTGGCACTCGCGGGTCGAAACGATTCGATAGGCTGTCCCGCATGGAAGCCCCTTTGACCCGCTCGCAGTTCGTCCGTTGGCGAGCGGCGATCTTCGCCATCTTCCTCGCGAGCGGTCTCTCTATCGCCACCTGGGCTTCGCGAGTGCCCAGCATCAAGCAAGCGCTTGGCCTCGATAACGCGCAGCTCGGCCTCATCCTTCTGGGCATGGGAGTGGCATCGATCATTGGCATCTCGACCGGTCCGGCGGTGATGGCGCGCACCGGCGCCAGGCGTGGAATGTTGATCACAATGCTGACCCTCGCTCTCGGGATTGTTCTCGTCGGGCTAGGCGCCAATGTCTTTGGCTCCGCGACGGTGGTCCTCGTCGGCATGGCACTCTTCGGCTTTGGCAACGGTTCGGTCGACGTGATGATGAACGTCGAAGCAACGGCGATCGAGCAACAGATGGGCCGCACGATCCTGCCGGTCTTCCACGCATTCTTCAGCTTCGGCACCGTACTGGGTGCCGGTATCGGGGCGCTCGCGGCTCAGCTCTCGATCGATGTCGCCACGCATGCGTCGATCATGGGTGTTGCCATCGCCGTGATCGCGATCGTGTGCTTCATGCACGTGCCAGCGCGCGAAGCAGCACTCGATCCGACGGCGCACGAAAAGCCGCCGTTCCGGGTGCGCATGCACGCCGCGCTCGAAGCATGGCGTGAACCACGCACTTACCTGATCGGCGTCGTCATGCTCGGCATGTCGTTCGCAGAGGGTGGCGCCAACGACTGGATCGCCCTCGGCACCGAGCAGGGTCACGGCTTTAGCGAAGGAACAGGGGCGATTTCTCTCGCCGTATTCTCTATCGGCATGACAGTGGTCCGACTGTGCGGAGGCCCGCTCGTCGACCGCTTCGGTCGTGTTTTGGTCCTGCGCATTCTGGCCGCAGCTGCGGCCTCGGGGATTCTGCTGTTCATCCTCGCGCCGACCTTCCCGCTCGTGCTCGTCGGCGCAGCGCTCTGGGGAATCGGTGCATCGCTCGGCTTCCCCCTGGGCATGTCCGCCGCCGCAGACGACCCTGTCAAGGCAGCGGCGCGGGTGAGCGCCGCGGCCACCATCGGCTACATTGCCTTCCTCGGAGGCCCCCCAGTGCTCGGGCTGATCAGCGAGCACATCGGGCTCCTGAACACGCTGTTCATTCTGGTCGCTCTCGTGGTCATGTCTGGGCTGTTCTCTGGTGCGGCACGTCCGTTGCGCGACGATGAGAAAACTCCGGTCGTTCGCACGGCGCACCAATAGCTGTCAGTCCGCTCGGCTCCTGACAAGCGCAGCCGCGTGAGAGCGGCTGCGCGCTCCCAGCTTGGCCAGCACGTTCGAGACATGGGTCTTGACCGTGGGGACAGAGATGCGCAGGTCCATCGCGAGTTGCGCATTTGAAGAACCCTGCAAGATGCCATCGAGCACCTGTTGTTCGCGGATGGTCAGCTGTGGATGCTCGTCCAGACTCTGCATGGGGGCCGTCAGAGCTTCCGACACCGCGGCGAGCGCACGACGAGTCACCCGCGGGTCCAGCGCGCCTTCTCCCGCAGCAACAGAGCGCACTGCGCGGACGAGGGTTGGCGCATCAGCCGTCTTGAGAAGAAAACCGACAGCGCCCGCACGGATCGCTCCCCATACGAGCTCGTCCTCGTCAAAACTCGTCAGCACCAACACGTCCCCAAGGCCCCGCTTCACGATCTCCGCAGTCGCAGAGATGCCATCGCGACCGGGCATTCGTAGATCCATCAGCACGACGTCTGGCCGGAGAGCTGCCGCGTTGCGCACAGCGACATCGCCGTCGGCGGCCTCACCCACCACAGTGATGCCCTGCGCCTCGAGCATGATGCGCAGACCAACCCTGATGGCGCCATGGTCGTCTGCCAGCAGCACAGTGGGCTCGCTCATACCCGCGCCTCGATGGGGAGTGCGCTTTCGACAAGCCATCCCTCTGCAACTTCTTCGGCCGAGAAGGTGCCGCCCAGAGCGTCCACGCGTTCGCGAAGCATCTGCAAGCCCCACCCTTCCCCATCGTGTGTGGTCGCGTTGTGGGCAACGCCCCCGCGGGAGCGCACATGAACCCGCACCTCGGCATCTGCGCTTGTGATCGCCACTTCTACTTCCGCACCAGCGGCGTGCCGAATGCAGTTCGTCAGCGCTTCCCTCACGATGCGCACGACGGCCTGCTCCGGCCCGACGCCAAGGTCGGGAACATCGTCGACTGCGAGCCGAACGTGAAGCCCCAGCTGCTGTGCTTCGCGGACAATTCCCTCCAGATCTACCCAGCGTGGTGTCGGTGCGATCGTTCCGTCGCCGCGTCGCAGAACCGAGATCATCGATCGCAATGCGGCGTGAGCATCGAGGCCGGTGTCACGCACTGCCCGCAATGCGTCGCGATCCTTACCGCGGTCGGCTTCTGTCGAGAGCGCAGCTTCCGCGCGTATGGCCATCGCCATCACGTGTCCTGCGACGACGTCGTGCAACTCTCTCGCCATCGTTTCTCTCTCTGTTCGAACGGCCGCTGCCCGATCTCGCTCCGCGACAGCGGCGGCATCTTCTGCGCGCTGACGGTGGAGTTCCGCAAGTTCATGCGCCTGAGAGACGGCGACGGCCCACCAGTAGTCCGCACCGAAGATCGCTCCGAACTGCACTGCGGCAAGGAAGGCGACAGATAGCGGCGCGGCAGCAACGACCAGCGCTGCCACGAACAGCGCGAGCGTCGATGCGCCCAGCACAATGAGCAGTACCAGCCGTCCGCGCGCACTGGCACGGAACGACGCGGTCCACAGCACATCCAATAGAACGATGAGTGTTCCGATGCCTCCGACCGTGAGCACGTCGATCACGAAAAGTACGGCGACGAGCGCGAGCACCGTCATCGGCATTCGCTGTTTGACGAGCGCAAGTACACACGCGAGGAGCGCAGGAACGAGAGCCCACAGCGGAGATACTGGCGACTCGAGCATCGAGAACGAGCCAGGAGGGCCGCGGAAACCAAGCACAACCGTCGCCGTGGCAAGGATCGCCATCCCGAGCGGATCTACCCACCATCGGTGTCGGCGATTCCAGTCGCCGACACCACTATCGACCTGCTCGTGCATGGCCTCATGCAACCACGGCCAGCGCAACGACGCATCCAACCAAGGGATGAGTCGCGCGGAGAGGACGCGACTTTCGCCCGATCCGCTGTGCCTCCGGGTCAGCGAGCGTGTTGCTATGGAACTCTTCGGCGGGCTGTCGCTCCCCCTCGTTCTCGTGGTGCTCGCGTTGATCGACGGGCTGAGTGTCGGCACTCTCCTCATCCCCCTGTTTTTGCTTTTGCGGCCAGGGCGCGTGCCGGCGGGGCGCATGTTGCTTTACCTCGGCACCATCGCCACGTTTTACTTGCTCGTCGGACTCCTTTTTCTCTGGGGTCTTGTGAACCTGGTGGACGTCGCTGGGGAGTTTCTCGCGTCGCCCAGCGGGCTGATTGCGCGACTCCTGGTGGGCACAGCGCTGTTGATCACATCATTCGCGATACCCACAAGCGAGAAGGCGCCAGCGAAAGGGGCGCCGCAGGAAGAAGCCACTGAAATCGTGCGCACGCCCAGCCGCATCTCTCGATGGCGTGATCAACTACTCGATCCGCGCACACGCAGAACAGCGATCATGGCTGTGGCGATTGTTGCCGGCCTTGTCGAAGTGGCGACGATGTTGCCATACATCGTCGCCATGACAATGCTGGTGGACGCGGAGATCGACGCTCCCCTGCGCGTACTCTCGCTTGTCGCCTACTGTGCGCTCATGATCCTGCCCGCACTCTCACTGCTCTTGGTTCGTGTGGTCGCCGCATCTCTCGTCGAACGCCCGCTCGCGCGTTTCTCCGCCTGGCTGGAACGTACAGGAGGAGAAACCACCGCCTGGGTCATTGGCATCATCGGATTCCTCATCGCTCGCTCGGCTGCTACCGAGCTGGGTTTGTTCGAATTCATCGGCGCGTTTTTCGGTGGGTGACCAACTAGGCTCAACGGGTGCGTCTCGTCATTGCCCGCTGTTCGGTCGACTACACCGGTCGGCTCAACGCCCATCTTCCGCTCGCCACTCGTCTGCTCGTGCACAAAGCCGATGGCAGCGTGCTCGTGCACTCCGATTCGCTTAGCTATAAGCCGCTGAACTGGATGAGTCCTCCCTGCACTCTGGCAAGCGAAGAGCCGGGCGAGGAAGAGTCAAGCGTCGGCGTTGTAGAGGTCTGGCGCGTCACTCATAAGAAGACGGGCGACGCTCTGCGAGTGCAGATTTACGAAATCATGCACGACAGCGCGCACGATCTCGGCGTCGATCCAGGCCTACAGAAGCACGGAGTCGAGGCCGACCTGCAACGGTTGCTCGCCGAGCAGGTAGACCGCATCTCTGAGGGTGCGACTCTGGTGCGCCGCGAGTACCCCACGGCGATCGGCCCTGTCGATCTGCTGGTGCGCGACGCCGAGGGTGCCGCCATCGCCGTCGAGATCAAACGACGCGGAGACATCGATGGCGTTGAACAGCTGACCCGCTATCTTGAGCTGCTCGGCCGTGACCCGCACCTATCTCCCGTGCAAGGCGTATTCGCCGCCCAGGAGATAAAGCCGCAGGCTCGTGTGCTCGCCGAGGATCGGGGCATCCGTTGCCTCGTCCTCGATTACGACGACATGAAGGGCATCGAGTCAGGCATTCCCCGGTTGTTCTGACTCAGCCGCCGGTCACCGAACCTGCATCAGCCGAGGCGTAGGGCCTTCTAGGCGTGCGATCGCGATCTTGACATCGCCGACCTCGTGCTCCACTCGGTCGAGTCGATCTTCAATCCGGTCGAAGCGCACGTCGAACTTCGCTTCCGTGGCAGCAGAATGTGTGTCCATCCGGTTGATCATCCACCCGAAGCCGCAGACGATTGCCACGAGAATGGTCGCCGACGTCGCCAGCATGGTGATGACCTCAATCGACACGTACATACCCCCATTGTCACGTGGGACGGTGTCCCGGTCACGACCCTAAGCTCCATCCCTGCACTGCGACGGGCGGTGTGTGAAACCCGAAAGACTGCACACCTGTGCAGGGGGAGAGATCGTACGATCTCCGGCCCATAAGCTGGAGCCATGTCTCACTCCCCTTACTCCTGCGTGCTGTGGGATGTCGATGGCACAATCGTCGATGCATCTGTCGGAATCCTCCGACGGTTGAACACGGCGCTGACTCACTTCAACAAGCCAGCGCCCACCCGCGACGATCTCGTGCACTGGATCGGACCGCCCATGTTCCAGTCTTTCCAGGATCAGGCCGGCATGACGCCAGAGGAGTCTGCGGAAGCGGTCGCCTTCTACCGCACACTCGGCAAGGCAGACGGATACACCACAGACGCCGCCACTTACCCGGGGGTCACCGACCTTATCCAGGAGCTACACGCCGCTGGAGTGCCGCAGGCGACGGCGAGCTCGAAGCCAGAGAACCAGGTCGACGCCCTTGTTGACCACTTCGGGCTCCGCCCCGCTTTTTTGGCCACTGTCGGGGCGACGCCGGATGAATCTACCCTCGCGTCGAAAACCGATATCGTCGCCGAAGCTCTGCGACGGCTGCGCGAGCGCGGCGCCGACACGTCACGCCCTGTGCTGATCGGCGATCGCCATCACGACGTCGAGGGCGGCAACGCAAACGATGTCCCTGTGATCTTCGTTGAATGGGGCTTCAGCGACTCTCATGAGGGCGACGATGCCGCGTTCCGTGTCGCCTCCGTTGACGCGCTGCGCGCCCTTCTGCAGGGATAGCTACCGACCTTTAAAGCACAAAACTCCCCGCCGGATGACACATCAACGATGCGATCCGGTCGGGGAGTTCTGCGTCCCGCCTCGTCTCAGACGGGCGTGATGTTCTCTGCCTGCAGGCCCTTGGGGCCCTGCGCCACATCGAACTCGACTCGCTGGTTCTCTTCGAGAGACCGGTAGCCGGATGACTGGATGGCGGAGTAGTGCGCGAAGACGTCAGCGCCTCCGTCGTCGGGGGAGATGAAGCCGAAGCCCTTCTCCGAGTTGAACCACTTAACCGTGCCCTGGGTGCTCATGTACTGCCTGTTCTGCTGGTTAAAAAGCCGACGCAGGGGTGCCCCGACACCGCTAACGCTAGTGGAGGAGGGCCGCAACGGAATAGCCCTTTGCAGAAGGTAATCCAAATGTTGCACGAGCGGAATCTGCACGTTATACCGGGCCACGACGCCAACGGGTATCTAAATATGAGCCGCTAAAAATAGTGTGGCCCTCACCGCGGGGGGAGCGATGAGGGCCGAAGACGACCGGAGGGTGCGTCAGGAATAGCCTAGCCCCTTTTTCATCTCCTTGTCCCCCTTTTGGGGGACAAGACCCAACTTTTGGCGAACTCATATGAACTTTTGTCACGAGTAGCCTGGTGGAGTGACGCTGCTCAACAAAGACATGACGCTGTGCATCTCGCTTTCTGCTCGGCCGAGCAACAACGGGACCCGCTTTCATAACCACCTGTACGAGGCACTGGGCCTGAACTGGATCTACAAAGCCTTCGCTCCCACCGACCTCGCTCAGGCCATCGCCGGCGTTCGCGGCCTCGGAATCAGGGGCTGCGCGATCTCCATGCCGTACAAGGAGGATGTGATCGCACTTATTGACCGGATGGACCCTTCGGCGAGCGCAATCGACTCCGTCAACACCATCGTCAACGACGGGGGTGTACTCACCGCGCACAACACCGACTACTCCGCCATTGCGCAGCTGATTTCCCGCAACCACCTCGACCCTGCCGCATCTGTTCTACTGCGTGGTTCAGGGGGAATGGCTAAGGCGACGGCCGCAGCCTTCCGCGATGCTGGCTTCTCCCGCGTGACCGTCGTAGCCAGGAATGAAGCGAACGGACGCGCCCTTGCCGACCTCTACGGGTTTGAGTGGAGCGCAGACACCGCTCACGCGACTGCTGACATTTTGGTCAACGTGACTCCGCTTGGAATGGCGGGCGGTGCCGACGAACAGACGCTCTCTTTCCCCCTCGAGCTCGTTTCCGCGGCGTCGGTCGTCTTCGATGTGGTCGCTCTGCCTGCAGAGACTCCGCTTGTTACCGCGGGGCGTTCCGCCGGAAAAGTCGTGATCACCGGGGCAGAGGTTGCCACCCTGCAAGCGCTGGAGCAGTTCGTGCTCTACACGGGCATCCGGCCATCCGCAGATCAGGTACAGGCGGCCGAAGACTTTATGCGCGCTGCACCGCGCTAGCCTGCGCCGCCTTCCGCAAGGTAGGCCAAGCGGTTGAGGGTCTCGGCGTTGCGCCACCGCAGCATGGGCGTGGTGAGAAAGCGAGGAATCAGCGCGGCTGGCCCGCTGACTGGCTCCTCGTCGATACGCACCTCGCACCCCGTAGGCGTCGTGCGCACCCGCACCGAGACTTCCGCTTCCCCCATCGGCCAACCGCTTGCTCGCAACACCATCCTGTGGGTTGGCGTCCACTCCCGAACCTGCGTGGTGTCGTTGAGCAACGCGGGCCACACTCCGACGGAGTGGTGCAGGGTCGAGCCCACCTCGGGCCATCCCGCGTCGACGTTGCGCATCCGCGACGCGCCGACCACCCATCCGGGATAAAGCCAACCATCGGCGAGCACCCGAAAAACATCTTCGGGTGTGCATGACATCGCGCGAGTATTTGTCGCCATCATTCCTCCGTTCCACAGCATCATGGATGCGCCGCAGTCATCTTGGCGAGGTACTTGACAACGCGCGATTAGCACAATCGGAGCACGATCGCGCCCCCCTTGGACGATTCACTCTCTCTTGAGACGCTCGACCTCTCGCCCACAAGGACTGGAGGAATCATGAAGGCATTGACCTGGCAAGGTAAGCGAACGGTGGCTGTCGAAGAGGTCGCCGACCCGGTAATCCAGAAGCCGGAAGATGCGATCATCCGCGTCACCTCTTCCGCTATCTGCGGTTCGGATTTGCACCTGTATGAGCTTCTTGGGCCGTTCCTTGACCGCGGAGACATTCTCGGCCACGAACCGATGGGCGTTGTCGTCGAGGTGGGCGCTGGCGTCACCAAGCTTTCGGTGGGTGATCGCGTGGTCATACCCTTCAACATCTCCTGCGGCGAGTGCTTCTTCTGCCAGCGCGGATTGCAGTCGCAGTGCGAAACGACCCAGGTGCGCGAATACGGCAGCGGTGCGGCCCTGCTCGGTTACACGAAACTGTACGGCCAGGTTCCTGGCGGGCAAGCGGAGTATCTGCGAGTGCCGATGGCGGACTACAACCACATTCCCGTCGCGCAAGACGCTCCAGACGAGCGTTACCTGTTCCTGAGCGACATCCTTCCCACGGCCTGGCAGGGGGTGGAGTACGCCCAGGTCCCCGATGGCGGAACGCTTGCGGTGATGGGCCTCGGACCCGTCGGTCAGTTCGTGTCACGCATCGGGCGTCATCGTGGCTACCGAGTCCTCGCGGTCGACCCTGTTCCCGAACGGCGGGCGATGGCCGAGCGTCACGGAATCGAAACCTTCGATCTGACCGACACTGTGGTGGATGAGTTGCGCGACCTCACCGACGGGCGAGGTGCCGACTCGGTTGTCGATGCTGTCGGCCTCGAAGCACACGGCAATACCGGCGTGGAGTTCGTGCAGAAGGCGGTCGGACTGTTGCCAGATGCGGCAGCCAGGCAGATGCTCGACAAGGCGGGCGTTGATCGGCTGGCCGCACTGTACGCGTCGATAGACACTGTTCGCCGTGGCGGAACGGTCTCACTCAGCGGCGTCTATGCAGGGGATGCCGACCTGATGCCGATGAAGACACTTTTCGACAAGCAGATCAGCCTGCGTATGGGCCAGTGCAACGTCAAGAACTGGATCGACGACCTGCTTCCGCTTGTCGAAGACACAGCTGATCCACTCGGCATCATGGATCTCACCACCCATCATGCGCCGCTCAGCGATGCCCCCGACCTCTACCGCACCTTCCAAGAGAAGTCGGACGGTTGCATCAAGGTCGTTCTGCATCCCACGACCTGATCCGGTGCACAGTCGGAGGTCGACGCCATACATCGGGCGTCGACCTCCGGCTTTTTCCGTTACCCGTTTGCACCCTTGCGAGGCTTCAGGAAATCGGCTGGTGCGCTCTTCTCGCGCTTCGCAGCTCGTTTTTCCTTGAGTGAGAGTTGTGGCGCCTTTTTGCTGGCGCGCCCCTGAACGGACTTGTTAGACATTGGTTTTCGCTTCCCCTTCTCTGGCTGGCGTAACCTCTGACCATAGCGAGTACCTGTGCGAAGTCAAATTTCCTGCTGACCGGGAAATTTTTCCTGACACTACCCCGCAGATGCGAGGACAGTCGGTGACATCGCGCAGCAACCATGGTTGACAAATTCGGGGAGAGCAACTTAGGTTGACACCATGGAATCCCTCGATGTAGCTCGAATCGCCTCAGACACCACCGACCCTCGGGCGGGGTTGCGAGCAGTGTCATCGCTCCGCACTCTCACGGACGCGCTCGAGCTTCGTCAAGTAGAGGCGGGGCTTCGGTCAGGAATGAACTGGCAGGCAGTCGCAGATGCGCTCGGCGTCAGCAGGCAGGCCGTCCACAAGAAATACGCGAAGCGAATCAACTCTCGCCCTGCAGTGCGGGGAAACTCATGAGCCGCTTCACCCGCGCCGCGGCGACGATGCACACGCTCTCCCTCGCATCGATGGAGGAAGCTTCTCGGTTCGGCGTGCGTGATGCCGACATTGACCACCTACTACTTGCAATAGCGATCGATCCCGATATTGGCGGTCAGGTCCTTCGCGAGATGGGGGTGGGCCTCGACGCAGCGCGAACTGCAGTGTCTGAGCAGCACGCGGCTCAGCTTCAGCTGTTGGGTCTGGCATCTGGAGACTCGGGGCCGGGTCGCATTATCTTTCAGGAAACGTCGGGGTACGAGTGGACCGATCGCGCACTCACCGTGCTCAAGAAAGCCTCTAGTGGTCGCCAACGTGGCGACTCTGCAGCCGTATTGCGCGCGCTCGTCGATGAGCCGAGCGGTTTGATCGAAGCGATTCTGCGAAGGCTCAATGTCGACCCAGCCCTAGTGAGATCCCGGCTGGACGAGGTTCAGCGACTACTTCCCCCTACCTCCTCCACTGCACACGAAGAGATGAACTTGTCTGGACCCCGCTCAATCTTCGTACCGGCGTCACCCCCTGCCGTCTGGGAACTCCTCTCGTCGCCGGCCAGGATTCCGGAGTGGGATCAGAGCATCGCACGAGTTGATTCCGCAAACCCCGCCGCAGATTCATGGACTGCCGAGACGTTGACAATGGCGCCTAATGGAAAACCGATACGCGTCAAGCAGGACTTCCGTCGGCAACGCGTCGAGCTTGTCGAACAGGAACAGCACTCGCGCATCACGTGGCGTTTTAGCCACCCGGATTCGTCACGCTCCAACCCGCGCGTTATCGCCTTTGTCATCGAACATGCAGCGGGTGGCACGCAGTTGCAAGTGACGATCACGTTCGACACGTCCAGGCGCAGGCGCACACTCGCTCGACGCGTCCTGCGCATCCCGATGAGACCGCTCTACCGTTTCGCCTTCTTCATCCAACTGGCGCAGCTGGAAAGCAGCATCGGCCGCGTCTTCCGTTGACCACCATCACCTACGATCGAGGTAAGCGCGCTGAAGTAGCGTCGCGTCTGGGACGACCCTGACGTGATCATCAGTCGGGGACGGCCCCACCTCGAAGGAGTCCGGCGATGCCGCGCACCGAGCTGAAACAACTGGTCAACCGCACCGACATCGTGCGCATCGTTCTGGGATGGGTTGCCTTCGCGGCGCTGCTGGCGGCGCGTCCTTTTCTGGTCGCGCCCACGCCGTGGCCGATTCTTATCGTCGCGCTCTGCGCGATCATTGCCGTGATTCTGATCTGTGCGTTTGGTGTCGTCAAACAAGCAGAGGCCCTCGCCCACCGACTCGGCGACCCGTATGGCTCCCTCGTGCTCACACTGTCCATCGTGCTCATTGAAGTGATCTTGATATCGGCAGTCATGCTCGGGCCCGGAGAGCACGCCACCATCGCTCGCGACTCGGTGATGGCTGTGGCGATGATCATCCTGAACCTGGTTATCGGGCTCGCGCTTCTCCTCGGCGGGATGCGTCACGGCGGGATGGCGCACAACCGCACCGGCACATCGGCCTACCTGGCCATGCTGGTGGTGCTGGTGGGCGTGGCGTTCGCGATCCCTGCACTCATTGGCATTGATGGCGCGTACACAACAGGCCAAGCGATCCCGATCATCGCCGTGACACTCGGGCTCTACGCCTTCTTTCTCTATCGACAGATGGGCGCGCAGGCGAGCGACTTCACCGAGGTTGATCCACGCCTTCATCGCGCTGCACCGTCCGCAGAGAAGACCGCAGCGCAGGGCGACGGTGTCCGCCAGATTCTCGCCGAGCATCGCGCCGAAGTGTGGGTGCGCCTTGGGCTGTTGGTTTTGACTGTCCTTCCGATTGTGCTGTTGTCGCACGACATGGCCGCACTTCTTGATGACGGGCTAGGGCGCCTTGGTGCACCTGTGGCGCTGGCCGGGGTGCTCATCGCCGCTATCGTCTTTCTCCCCGAGTCGATCACCGCGATACGCGCGGCGCTCGGCGGCGAAGCTCAGCGCGTCAGCAACCTGTGTCACGGCGCCTTAGTCTCGACGGTCGGTCTCACCATCCCTGCCGTTCTGATCATCGGAATGGTCACCGACCAGAAGGTACTCCTCGCCGAAACCCCGGCAAACTTGCTACTCCTGGGCGCATCACTTCTTCTTTCTGTCACGACCTTTGCGGCGAAACGAGTGACCGCGACGCACGGCGCGGCACACCTGGCGCTGTTCGCTGTCTACGTCGTGGTGCTGTTCAGCTGAGCACCCAGCTAACGTCTTATTTTGAATGACTCAAAATAAGGTGCTACGGTCTGAAGTGAAGCCGCTATGGCGACGAGAAAGAAGACACCTAATGACCAGCACCCCCCTTGCTCCTACGCGTAGAGGAAGCCGTCCGGACGAGACCGCCCGAACTTCAATCCACACACTCCGTCTCCGTCCTGAAGACGTGCTCCGCACCCCACCCACATCCGTCGACGACTCACAATTCGTCGCCGAGTTGCGCTCAACCCACCTCGGATCCCCGTCGTACGCAGTGGGCGATCGAGGAGCCCTCGCGCCCGAGTTCATTGCCCTGCAATACTCCGAAGAGGACTACGAGCGGGTATGGCGACTCGCCTACCAACGACTCGGCGAACGGCTCATGTACACCCTCGTGTCAGACGGCTCATCGAGCGGATACATCACCGCCACCACGTCACGACCCTCGGAAGGCTGAGCGGTACTGGCTCGGCGTTGCACCAAACGTCGAGCCAAAGTGCTGGCGAAACAGCGCGGATCCCCCGAAACCGGTCGTCGCGGCAATTGCATCAATCGGCATCGCTGTGGTCTCCAACAGCTCCCGCGCCGCTGCCAGCCTCTGCGTGAGCACCCACTTCGCGACGGTTGCACCGGTGCGGGCACGAAACGCACGCGTGAACGAGCTACGGCTGAGATGAGCCTTGGCGGCAAGAATGTCGATCGTCAGTTCTGCATAGAGGTTCCGCACTGCCCAGTGCATCGCTTCTGCGACGGGGTCTCCCCCGCGCTCCGGAATCGGCTGTTCGATGAATTGCGCCTGGCCCCCAGCCCGGTGCGGCGGGGTAACGATTCGGCGCGCCACCCGGTTCGCGACGTGCTGCCCCTCCTTGCGCGCGAGCAGGTACAAGCAGGCATCGATTCCGGCCGTCGCACCCGCTCCCGTAATGATCGAGCCTTCGTCGACGTACAACTCATCCGGCTCCAGCGCCACCAGCGGAAAGCGTTGCCGAAAGACCTCGGCCCACTTCCAGTGCGTGGTGGCAGATCGACCATCGAGCACCCCACTGTCGGCGAGCGGAAACGCACCGAGGCAGAGCCCGACAAGTTCCGCTCCCTCATCCCGGGCTTCGCGCAGAGCCAGCGACATCTCCTCAGGTGCGGCACACCCCGGATCACCCCACCAGGGGACGACCACCACGTCTGCTCCGCGCACGGCTTCGAGACCGTGACGCACCTCAATATCAAAATCAGAAGAGGTGCGTAGCGTGCCGGGGCGCAGTGCAGCAACGCGGATCGGCCACGGTTCGATCTCGCCTGCTGGCGTCTCGCCACCCCACACCAGGGAAGGCACGGAAAGGTGAAACGGGCTGATGCCGTCGACGGCAATCACGGTCACACGAGGAGCGGCCATACGCCCTCCTCTTCTCTCGCTCAGTCGGAGCCAATCTCGGCGATGCCTGACCCGAAACTAGCTGTTCAGATGGGTTCGGGTCAACGAAACTACAAACAACCCCGTGAAAGGACTTCGCCATGACTACCTCCGCCACCCTTCGCTCACTCAGCGGCATCGCTGACAAGCCCGCTTCCCTCGCCTCCTCGACCGTTGTGCTCATCGACTTTCAGAACACCTACACCCGCGGCGAAATGGAACTGGAGGGGTGGGATGTGGCGCTCGATGCCGCCGCCGATCTGCTCGCGAAGGCTCGAACCGCGGGGGCGACCGTGATTCACGTGCAGCATGACGGCGGGCCAGGCTCGGCGTACGACATCCGCGAAGACATCGGTGCGATCCACGAACGCGTCGCCCCGATCGATGGTGAGGCTGTCGTGGTCAAACAAGCACCGAACTCGTTCGTCGGCACCAACCTCGGAGAGCTCGTCGATGCGGCAGGACAAGAGGATGTGGTCATCGCCGGTTTTATGACACACATGTGCGTCAACTACACGACAGAAGGTGCGTTCCTCCGCGGCAACCGCCCGACCGTCGTCGCCGCGGCCACCGCGACCCGCAGCCTGCCATCCGTCGCCGGCGACGTGTCAGCCGAACAACTGCATCGCGCCGCATTGGCAGGCATGGCCGACCTCTACGCCACCGTCGTACCAACAGTGGGCGACCTCGACTGAAGACGCAAAACGGACGCTCTCCCGCTGCGCGCGGCCGAAGAGATCACCAGCGCCGAGGCCGACGGCAAGTTCGCTCAGGCGTATCGACGTTTCCTCCAGCTCGGTGACGATCTCGCATCCGCCGACCCTGTGACACGGGTACTCCTTGCTGCCGAGAGGCCAGACGATTCCCCCTCCCGTTGGCTAGACGCTATCGCCGCTCTCCTGGAAGTGCGCCTGAATGAAGCATCCGCTCCGAACCCTGCATGGGTGACCGAACGCGCTGGCCACCCAGACGCCGTGTGGGAGCCGCAGCGTAGCTCGCGCACAGTGCCACTATCCGCAGACCGCGAAGAAGTCCCCCCGGAGTTCCTTCGACGAGGCATCGCCATCGAGCGCGGCGAGTTAATCAGCGCCTAGTTTTCCCGTCCCCCAGCAAGGAAGGGTTATGACTGCCATCCTCACTCGCAACGACATCATCAGCGGCATCCACGAGGTCATCACCCGTCTCAGAGATGCCGGGAGCGCCGCGACGATTCAGATCGTCGGGGGTGCGGCCATCGCTCTCACCATCGACGAAGACCGTCCGGCTACCGTCGACGTGGACGGACCCAGCACAGATGGGCTGGGTCGCAGTAGACGCTTCCCACAAGCCGTCGGTGAAGGCGAGCTTGATCAAAGTGCCTCACATGGCTCGCGGAACGCACACTACGACCGCACCTGGTCCGAGCTCCTCACGACGCAGCCTGTGGCCGTGCTCGCGCCTTCCGACAGGGCAACGTCCACCTCCCGGGGGACGCTGATGTATCGCGGATCGTCTATCTCGCCAGCGAGGCGTCTCCATCACTCAGCCGGACACACCTGTCGATGAAGCGGAAGTCACGATGACCTCTCGTCTTTTCGGAGCCGAACCGAGGAACAAGTTCCGAGATGGTTCCGGCAAGGCCGGTCATGTTCAAGCTCGTCAGACGCTCGGAACCAGCACTTGGCAGGTCCGAATGAACGACCCTGCTTTCCGGCTCACGTAGAACGCCGGAAAACGAAGAGCCGGTGAGAATTGCTTCTGACCGGCTCTTTCAATTTACGAACAGATTGCCCTGAATAAACGAACAGGGCCCGCTTGTGGGGTGGTTCAGCTTTTTCCGGATCCCAGTCAGGAGTAGGGCTCGCAGAAGGAGGTTCTCAGCGCTTTCCACGCTAATCACTCCGATTTTCCACGACCCCCCGAGAACCCTTGAGTTTCCGGGGACCTGAACTTGCCTGCACGCGCTGGCGAGCGGCACGCTTCCGTCTGCGAGGGACAGCCTCGGATCGGTGGCTTCCTGCTTCATCCGGAACGGCTCCAGCAAGCTGGAGTCTCACGTCCCGTCCACAGGCGTAGACCGCGGGCCCCGCGGCAAGGATGTCGGTCGCGGCGTTGTAGTCGCGATCCAGGGTGACGCCACAAGTGCATTGCCAGGTACGGATGCTCAGCGGCTTCTTGCCACCGCTCTCTCCGCAGATCGAGCAGACCTGTGTGGAGGCATAGAACCTTGGCGCCTTGCTGAGGTCGACTCCCTTGCGGGTGCATGCCTCCTCGAGGAATCGAAGGAACTGGCCCCAGCCGGCATCGTTGATGCGCTTGGCCATTTTCGTTTGCGCCATGCCGCCAATGTTCAGTGTCTCGATGACGACCGTTTGGTTCTCACGGCTGAGTTTCGAGGCGAGCTGACGGGCATGGTCCTCACGAAGGTGCGCTAAGCGACGATGTGCGCGGGCTCGCGCTCGCTTCGCCTTCGCGTAGTTGTTGCTCCCGGGGGTCTTCCGAGAGAGGTTCTTGTCCGCGCGGCCGAGACGTTGTTCGGCCTGGCGGTAGTGGCGGGGGTTCGCGATCTTCTCGCGGGTGCCGTCGGAGTACGAGATCGCAGCGTAGTCGTGCAGGCCGACGTCGATGCCGGCCGCCCGGGCCCGGCGGGTCGGCTGCTTCAAGGCTTGGACGGGAACACGGACAATGAACGAGACCCAAAACTTCCCATCGGGATCCTCTCGCACGGTCACGGCGCTCGGATACCCGGGAAGCGGGCGATGCCAGTTGACGTGGGTGTCCTGGTCGATCTTCGCGAGGCGAATCGGGCCACCGCCACGCTGCGTGTTCTGCCAGCCGCCTCGGATCGTGAACGAGTCCTCGGCGTACCGAGCGGACTTGCGCGCGGTGCGGCGCGATTTGAACCGTGGGCGCCCGACGCGTCAGCCCTTGATGTTGCCGGCGGCGGAGTCGAAGAAGCGCTGGTGCGCGTCCGCGGCGTCATGAACACTTGCCGACAGCGCAGCGTGTGACACCCCGGCGAGCCAGGCGGTGTCCGGGTTCTTCCTTGCTTCGGTGACGAGCGTCTTCGCCGCGTCGTAGCCGGTCGGGTGCTTTCCGCCTGCGTCGTATCAATCCCGGGCGAGCGCGATGTACGAGTTGTAGACGAACCGGCACGATCCGAAGACGCGCCGGAGAGTGTCGACAGCCTTCGGCTCGGGGTAGATCCGGTAGTTATACCGACGAACGTCGACCGGGCCGTCGTGTTCGGCGCGCTTCCGGGCGCGTGCGTCAGCACGCATCTCCGGCCCGGCGGCGCGGCAGGAAGCGCAGGGGCAGTTCCAGTGGTTGTGGCCGCGGCGTGTGCCGTGCTCTTCGTCGGGCATGATGCTGAGGTCAGGCTTCACCCGCGGTGCGCGAGTGCGGGTCTTCGACCGCGCTCGGGAGACCTTGTTGCAGCGCTTGCAGCGGCAACTCCAGAACGTGTACCCGCTCGGTGTCCCATGCGCCTTCTCGGGCATGCCCTCGGCGAGCCGCGCAGCACGACGCGCGGCGGCGGCAGCGCTGTTCGCGGCTCTGCACGCATCGCACGCAGGACGGCAGTGAGGGTAGGCACGGGTGGTGCCATGCTCATAGCCGTCGGGCAGGTCGGGGCAAGTCACCGCTCCTCTATGCGCGGTCTCGCTGGCCATCATGACCATGTACGCGGCGCAAGGGACTTTTCGGGAATCCTGCGGCGACAACGTCGACGAACCGATGCCTGGACTGCGTCCTGAGCGGGCTACGGGCGAACCTGGCTAACTTTCACCGTGAATCAGTATCGACTCTGTCTCAACACCGTAATGCTCTATCAATATTGTGCCGCGAAGAGCGAATCGGCGGATGGCGAAACCCCGGGCTGGTCAAAACGTGAGGTCTAGGTTTGACCCATGACCAAGACGAACCCTACCTTCACGTCTCCTGATTCCGACCTCTTCCCCGAGGACGCGCCCGCCGCGGACCCTACCTCGACGCGACAGACGTATCTTAAGCGTAGCCGGAGTGGCTACACCAAGATCCGATCCGCCTTCGTGCAGGTCCCACCGTCGACGGCGCGAGCCGGGAGCAAGCCGGCGATGCTGCCGGCATTCGCCCGCAATCATCGCGCCGCCGTGTTGTACCTGGCCGTACTTCGCAACTGGACCTGGTTGGTACGCAGCGACGAAGCCCTGCCTGCGGACGCCTGGATCCGCTTCCTGAAGTCTGACAAGGCGAATGCTCTGACGTGGACGACCCAGTCGCTTTCTCATGCCTGGAAGGTACTCGAGGACAACAAGCTCGTCACTCGCAAGCTGGAGAATCGCCTCAAGAAGGTCACCCCCCTTCAGGAGTCCGGCTCCGGATCCAGCTACGCGAGCCCTGACGGCAGCCGTAGCAGCGTTTACTTCGTTCTGCCGGATGAGTTCTGGACGCAGGAACTGCACGCGACCCTCAGCTGGCCCGAGCTTGCTGTCCTGCTCATCCTGCTCAAGGAGTCAAGCGGACGCCCATGGGCCGAGCTCTCGGTAGACCGCGCGCAGAAGTACTACGGGATCTCTCGATCCACCGCAGAGGACGGCCTCAGGGGGCTGCGCGACAAGGGTTTCCTGACAAGCAGGGACCGCTTCGTTACTGACCCCGACGCCGCTGAAGGTCGTCGCCTCACTTCTCTCCACGTGCTCGCCGCGCCCTTCTCCACGAGTTACCGGCAGGATCTCCAAGAAGCGGCTCGCGAGCGCCGCGACGCCAGCAGTGCGGCGGCCTCGCCGAGCAACCCTGGAAAGCAGAAGAAGTCCAAGAAGCCAAAGAAGCCGAGAGAGGTGGTGGATGATGAGCGAGCGAAAGAAGCGAAAGCCTGAACCTCGCCCGGGCATGTGGTCGATGTTGGGTGCCGTCGTTCACTCTGGCTGGGGACCCACGGTGAGACTTCTCAGCATCATCGCGGTCGCTGGCATCGTATTTGGCGGCCACCTCAGCGGCGCTGTCGATTTCCTGTCATCCTCCCGCGATCTGCTTCCCCATGAGTGACCCGCAGATGCTCCAGACGTTGCCGCGGCCCGAGTTCCAACCTAGACACAAAGTCGGTACAAGTTCGTCGGCCCTTCCTGGTCACCCAGGGGGTCGATTCCTAAGGATCATCGAAAGCACTTTGCGGGCAGTCCTCCCCTGAGGACCCGTATTGAGGGCGGCCACCCACGCGATGGGAACAATCACGGTGAGCGTCGCAAGCAAGGAAGCACTAGTGGCGGTGAGGAACGGGGCGATGTCAAGCATCGCGTCTCCCAACTGGTGCGGAGCCCAGGACAAGGCACCGATGGTTGACGTTACTGCGGACCGGAATTCTCGTGCGTGGCGTATGAGGACGTTCGAAGTCGGAGGCCGCGTTCAGTCTCCTGGGGTGCGCGGTAACCATCTTGGGCGTTCTCGCCATCTCGCATCCAGCGCACCTGGCGCTTTCAGCGATGCCGATCCGGGTCCTGCCCAGTATCGGCATCATTCCCACCACCCGGGCGTCGCGCCACGTGTCATGGTCTGCGGGCATCGCGCCCACATCCGCATCGGCCTCTAGCCTCCGCGTAACCGCTCCCAGCCTCCAGCCGGGTGGACGGAGGTCGAGGTCATGGCCGCCGGGAGCGATCTCCGCCTGCTCATGCTGCACACCGACGACGACGTCGACCTGTTCCCGTCGTTCCAACTCAGGGACGGAAAGATCGTCGAAGGGCTGCAGGAGGTCCTCCGCGTCCTGCACGCCGGCGTGAACGACCCCTGGACCTGGGCGCAGTGGTTGAACGTCGCATTGCCCGACGAGGACCCGCCCCGCAACATCATGCTGCTCTGCGACGGGCGCCTCGAGGAGGCGCTGCGTGATGCCCGCCACGACGCTTGGGCGTGGAGCTGTTGAGGACGACGGCTAGACAGTCAGTGCCGGCGCCCGGCGAACAATGACCCCGTTGCTCTTCCACTGGGCGAGTGAACACCTCTGGGAGAAGCGGTCCGCTGTCAGTCAGGGGCTGCCGGCGTCGCATGCGTGCAGGTCGGCTCGCATCCCTCTTCGGTGCATGGTTCTTCGAGGTCGGCGCCAGACCAGGACTCTGGTGACGGGGTGTCCTCGAAGAAGCACAGCATGTTGGCGATTGTGCGGTAGTGCTTTATCGCGGCTCGATACTCACTTGACGACGGGACTGGGGATCCGGGGGGCGGCTGGGGATCTGCAGGCGGGCGCGGAAATCCGTGCTCCAGATCGGCGTGGCCATAGTAGTGATGCCGCGAGTCGACAATGTCGGGAGCGTGCTCTCTGAAGGTCTCGGCCAGCGCGCGTCCAAAGCCGCAGTACTTGTTGTGTTTGATCTCGAGCGCCTGTTCTTTGGCCTTTTCCGCGCCCATGAGCCGCAGTCGTATCACCGAAGCCGACTCTTCTGTCGCCCGCGGTGCGACTGCCTGCCAGCGCACACGCTTCGCACCATTTACATCGTCGGAGCTCAGAGCCCGAAGGATGTACTCGTCATCGTCGACCATCAGGTCCGTCGGCGAGTCGACGTCGACTACCTCCGGCGAGGGCGTGGGCTGCTCAGACACGGCGCTGGTCAGGAGTGTGTACGGATGAGTGACGCAATCAGGGCGCGATCCTTAAGCGACCCGCCCTCACCGTAGGAATCCCGCTGGGAGCTATCGTCCGCGATGAACGAGAAGGCAAACTCGGTGTGGCCAATCTCCAGAGAAGAAAACCCATCACTGGTTTCCCACTCGATGTATGTGGTGTCGTTATCGCTGGGGCTCACGTCCACGAACTGGTCGCGCGAGAAGAGGGCAGTGATCTCCGGGACCGTCATGTGCGTGTGGGCCAATGCCGTCGGCGCATCCGTCTCTACTGCGAATGGAGTCCACTTTGACAAAATGTCGAGACTGTCCCAGAACGGCGAGAAGGGGATCGTGACATAGTGCGCACTAAAAGGTGCGTTCGTGTGAACGCGCGAGTCCCGAGTTCTCTCGGACGGGCTCAGAGATGCAATTGTCATTCCGATGCTCCCCTCATCCGAGTGCGGCAGCCGTCAGTCACAGCGCCTTCGAACAGCTCGTTCTTAACGGAACGTAGCACAGTGAGAATGTCTTCCAGCCCATTGAGGCTTCGTGGAGAGAACTGCTTACTCACCTCGATATCGAGCACGAGAACCGCTCTCCTCTCTCGCGCCCCGGCAAACACAGTGCTTCGAGTGTCAACAAAGCCTGTGTCTTCTCTGTCGAATGGAATATCCACCTGCGTGAACATCCGGCTCACGCCCTGCGGCAACTCATTGGGAACGTCCACGCCGAGGTGCACCCACTCGCTGATCTCGTACTTGCCGCTCTCTGGGATCGGAAGTTCGTTGACGAATCGTGCCTGGGCGCCAACGACGAGGTTGTCGGGATTGTCTGAGAAAAGCGGCGCCAGATGCCCCATCGCATCGGCGATGAAGTCGCTCCAGTCCGTGTAGAGATTCTTCCGGTAAGTGCGAACGTATCGGATCTCGTCCTCAATGAACTGCAACTTCTCTTTGCCACGAGAGCGCTGGAACCCCACCAGCTTGCGGTCATCACCGAGGGTGCTTTCTTGTCCTACCTCAACCGGCACGTACGTGCCCGAGACATCGAAAATCCCGTGCGCCTCCCACTCCGGCGAGCGCGCGTCGAAGCGTCGCGACAGAGCGTCAACATCAAAGACGGTCTGCTCAGCGAACGCGAACGAGAGACCCGCCTCCACGATGGGGGCGCTAGGGTACGGGCCTTCGACGTGACTCATACGAGCCGATCCAGAGGGAGCACACATTCACTCTATCCCCGCGACGTTGGAAAACCTTGAGTGGGTCCGAAGGTCATGAACAGAGCACCGCGATTCTCGCCGTGCGCACCCGGCGGCTTCCTGCTCGCCGTACGTGGCGTCTCGCACCGATAGGGTTCGACCATGCGTGTGCTCTCGTTCTCGACTGGCCTTGCATTGGTCGGACTCGGCGCGACGATCCTGTTCGGCACACCCCAGGATGTTGTGTCCGGATTCCACTACTGGCCGGAAGCAGGAGTAGCTCTCCTCCTCCTCGGTATCGTGCTGATGCTTGCCGCTGGCATCGCGTGGCTCCGGCATCGAAAGTCCGTTGCCGCGCGGGACGCAGCGTCAGATAGCGTCACCCGCGCTGAGGTTGACGCGACCATCGCAGGCATCCTCTCAGAGGTCCAGAAGCATGAGCAGTGGAGAGTGAATGCTGCGAACTACGGTGATGACACACGCGCACACGCGCTCGAGGCGGAGCTCGCCACCCTCCGCGCTCAGCTCGCCGACGCGAACAGGCGCCTCGAGACGCTGCCAGAAGGATCCCGCACCGGACTGCGCTCACTGTCGCGCAGACGCAGGATCGGTTGACGTTCACTAATGACACGGGCCTGAACTTCGGCGTCAGCGAGGTCACGGGTGAAGGTGGCCTGAACATCTCCGGACACCACGCCCCTCCTTTCGTGCTCCCTGCGGGCGGAACGTTCTTCGTCAACCTCCACCGAGTCATGGGGAACACTGAAAGCCCGATGGTGGTCGTCTCTTTGACTGACGCCCGCGGCGACCGGCACGTACAACGCATCGGAGTCTGACACCTGCCAGCACAGGAGGCGAGATCGGGTTCGGCAAGCACGACCTGGCAGAACCGTCGCCCGCCAACCAATCTGCGTCTCCTCATTCGTAGGAGTTGGCCACTTCTATCAACTCCCTCAATAGGCTGAGTGCGGAACGAAAGGGCCCTGTTGAACGAAGTATGGGAGGCCATCGCAGCGATGGCCACCGTTGGCGCTGTCATCACGTCGGTGGCGTTCGGCGTGTTCGAAGGCTTCCGAGCCCGTCGAGATCGTCGTGAGCTCATCTCTCTTCGAGCGTCGACGGAGGCAGCCGCGGCCGCAGCGGCCGAGGCAGAGCGTGTCGCTGTGGCCAGCCTGGTCACGGCGTGGGTAGCGGACACCTACGCCTATGACACCGCAGCCTCCTCATACGTGCGGACGGTCACGCTGCACATCGCCAATGAGTCCAATGAACCCGTCGTGAACGTGGCTGTCGGTGTTTACCTAGGCGATGAAGCACGGCTGATTGGGCCGCTCTCGACCCCAGCACTCATCCCCGTCATCCCACCTCGACGGGAGTTCAAGTGGGATATCACCACTGGTGTCCGCGCGTATGACGACAACGCCGATCCTCGAGTTGCCATCTCGTTCACTGACTCTCGACAGAAGCGGTGGCGCCGATTGCTCGACGGAACACTTGCTGACCCGGACGAACAAGACACGTTCCGTTCCGCTCTGGACGAGCCTGAACTGGCGATTGCGCAGACTGGGGCAGTTGACAGATATCGCAATCCGATGGCGGTGGCCTACGCGTTTGCGGAGGAACTGTGGGCGGATCCCGCGTCCTTTGACCTGCAGAGCTTTCGAACGCTGCTCGACCCACTCGCGGAAGGCTGGAGAGGAAGCTGGGACAACGCTCGCATCGACCAGTTGCGTGAGCTCCTTCAGGACTTCAGCAATCTGGCGGCGCTCACTTGGTACTCGTCTCCCCGAGTGGCCTACGCCAGGCTGCTTTCAGATGAATCGCTCCGTCAGCTAACAGGACGCACGGGCGGCGCCGCTGTTCAGGTGTACTTCATCACGCTCGTGTATCGCAGCGACCATGGTTGGACCGTTTTCGGGGTTGGCCCGAAACACCTCCCTGACCAGATTCCCTTCCCGGCGGAAGGCTATTGACGCCTAATCGACTGGCGGAAGAATCCGCAAATGAGGACGCTCGTCGACCTCGCCGAGCACCTCCCGCACGCGTGCGGGCTTCCATCTGAGCTCCCGGGCCAAGTGCGTGATGGAGTACCCGCTTTCGTCGGCGAGCGTCGCCGCGTGCCTGAGCATGCTCGGCATCTCCCCGGGGAAGTTCGAGACGGGCTCCGCTGGATCGCCACCTGCCGCTCGGAGCTGGTTCAGGCGTTGATAGCCTCGGCGCACCGATACCTCGGACACCGTTCCCGTCTCCTTCATCCGAATCAGAAGAGAGTCGACGGACACACCCCAGTGCTGGGAGAGAGCGGCGAGCTTCGGCAAGTTGACGGTGCGCGGCAGCATGTTGGTGATCTGCGCGCGGGGGGTCAGTAGCTCAGCGGCGAACTGGTCTGCCTCACGTTCTTGTTGTGGGTCGCCCGGCGCCGCGTCGCGGTGCAGGATCAGGTGCCCGAGTTCGTGTGCGACGGTGAACCGATGCACATACACGGACATCGCGCGCTCCGGTGTGACGATGACCACCGGACGCGGTAGGTGCGAGGTGGAGAAGGCGCCGACTCGCGCGACGTCGGCGCTCGCCAGCGACAGGATCGACACGATGAGTCCGCGGGTCTCCAGCTGAGCGACCAGGTGCTTGATGGGCTTTGCCCCGAACCCCCACCGCGCCCGCAGGTCCTGCGCGGCAGCGGCAGGGCTGGTGGTGTCGAGGTCGAGCGGCAAGGCGAGGCCGGGAAGCCGCACACGCCTCTCCAACGCGTTCGCGAGCTCCCACACTTGTTCGATGAATGCCAGCGCCTTCTGACGGTCTCGAGTGGTAGTCGAGCGCAGGCTCCGGAAGTGCGCCTTCATCCCGTCCACGCGGGTGAGCGGCCGCCCGACGGTGAGCGTGAAGAAGTCCACAGGAACGTCGAGCACGTCGCTGAGCGATGCCAGGACGTCCGGCCTCGGGCTCATCTGCCGCGACTCGTACTGTCCGATGGCAGCGGGGGTCACTCCGATCTGCTCCGCCAGCTTCGCTTTGGACAGGCCCGCGGCATAGCGGGCCTGCGTCAGGCGCTCCGCGTCGAAGGTTCCGCCGGCGATGGCGGGTTCGATGGAGGAGAAGAGTGAGAGTGGTGGCTCCCAGTCAGTCATCGGACCCTCCCTGTGCTGCCTTCACCTCCAGGATGGCGGTGGGCACGTCTCCGCTGTCGAAGCTCTCCCCGGCGTTCACGTCGACGAGCGCGGCCGAGGCGAGTTCCATCAGCGATTCGCTGGTAGAGAAGACCAGGAAGCCGTCCTGACCGAGCTTCGCCTCACCCCACATGACATTGTGAAGGCCGGAGGAGTTACTCGCGTACCCGACGACCACGACCCGCGAGTACTGACGCATAACTGCGTCCAGCGCCTCGTGCTGCTGCTTGTCGACGAGTTCCATCTCTTCGGCGGTCAGCTCCGGGCGCTCGAACCCCAGATCGAGCTGCTGCCCACGCTTGTCATTGGCCGTACGGAAGAGGGAGACGCGTGCGTCGGACACGGCGAACTTCCGAGAGCCGACCTCGACGCCAGCGTCGCGGGAGTACCGCCACGGGAACAGGACGACGTCGCCGAACGCGACAACGGAGTATCCAGCGCCGGGCACCGGGACACGCTCCGCCGAGGGCAGGCGGCCCAGCTGCGACGCGAACTCTCTCAAGCATCGGTGCCAGATGTTGCCGTAGACACCCTGGTGCTCCATGTCGGCTTCGACCTGGGCGTTGGCGAGCTTGTCGTGGCATTCACGGACGATGGCCGGAGCCAAGGTCCGGACCTGCACACCATCGGCTCCGAACGCCTCAACGGCCCACAAGCGGCCTTCGTTGTCTTCCATCGCATCCCCTTCACTTTTCATCCCCACGCGAACACTATAACTTCATGTTCGTACAGAAAACGAACACTACTCGCGGTGTGTCGCGCTGATCCGCGGATCGCTTCACTTTAGTGGGCACCGCCGACAACGGGTGTCGACGGCGCCCGTGGAGGTGGCGTTAGCGGCTCTCGCGGGCGCAATGAGAGGCCTTCGTGGCGCCCACTGTGTGCGGCACGAGCTGCACGGTGGGGGCGCCTCGGTGGTGGCAGTCGGCCGATGGTTCACTCTCCTCCAAGATGACCTTGTAGACGAAGTGTCAGCGCCCGTGGAACTGGCGGTGCACGGAGCGGTTGCCACCGCGCACGGACTACTCGTAGGCGCGACGCGAGTCCGAGAGGGCGTTGCGGCGTGCCACCGCACGGCGGTTGACAGCGAGCGACCCGCAGTCGTGACGCTGCCCGACGCCCGCCTTCCGGGGCATCAGGGCGGGGTCACGCAGCGCGAAGTACGCGCAGTCAGCGGTGGTCGTCGGCTGCAGCACATCACCTACTGGTTCCACAAGGGCGAGCCTGACCCCGAGACCGGCGAACTCGTCACGGAACGCGAGATGCGCGACGCCATCGAAGCACGCAGGCCGTACGCCATGAAGCGCAAGGGCGATATCGGCATGACACGCAAAGGCGTAGAACCCAAGGAGGCCGGCCGAGGGAAGCAGCGATTCACCTACCCGGATCCGAGAACATACATGGCCTTCGACCCGGCCACGAACAAGAAGGTCCCTCACACGAAGGACGAGCTTCGCGGTTCCGTCCTTGTGAACCCGTATGCCGAGGTCGTCCGCCACCTGCAACGCTACCCGTGGGGTTCCCCGGAATAGCGGACGGCCTACGGTCAGCGCAACCAGGTCGAGTCAGTGAACAAGTCCATCAAGCACACGCGGTTCACCGACCTCGAGTCGGCTGCCAAGCGGCCTGGCCGCGGCGAGGCCTACCAGAGCATCGCGACCGCGTTGATGGCCGTGGCATACAACGTCCGGGTTCTCGTGCGCGCTCTCGTCAAGGAGTGCGCACCGAAGAAGAATCGGAAGCGTGCTCCAAGGTCGAACTTCGACCCGCGTTCGGTCAAGAACGCACGACCGGTCGCCAACGGCGCGCTTGCTCCACCGGCCTAAGCCACAACCCCGTTAGCAATCGAACAGAAGCGAATAGCCCCACGAGGGGCTATTCGTCGTGCACGGAAGTTGCTCCGGATGCGGATCAAGGAGAAAGAAGCCAGTCGATGGGGCAAAAGAGGCGGCGGCCGGTCTCGAATTCCTCGAAACCGGCCGCCGCCTATCAATAAAATGAACTGATCTGGATCATTCCATGATTCAGCCGCTGTGCGCGAGGGGGGACTTGAACCCCCACGTCCATAAGGACACTGGCACCTGAAGCCAGCGCGTCTACCATTCCGCCACTCGCGCGAGCGTCTTGTTCCGAAGAACTCAACTTCCCAAAGATATCACCGATTTTCGTCTCTTTGCACACGCCAGATCGAGGTTGGGCGGCGTTCCCCCAGCGCACCTGGTTACGATGGGCCTACCGGTCGCCATGCCAGAGGAGCCCAGTGGGACTACTTGACAGCTTTGAGAAGGGTCTCGAGCGCGCCGTAAATGGTGCGTTTGCGAAGACCTTCCGCAGCGGCATTCAGCCAGTGGAGATCGCTTCAGCGCTCCGGCGGGAAGCCGACATTAAGGCCGCGGTCGTCAGCCGTGACCGCATCATCGCGCCAAACAGCTACGTGGTGCGCCTCAGCGCCGACGATGCGGAGCGGATGCAGAGTGTCGGCAGCGCACTTACCGACGAGCTGCATGCGTTGCTCACCAAGCATGCCAAGTCGCAGGGGTATAGCTTCGCTGGTCCTCTGTCGATCAATCTCGAGGCAGATGAGAAAGTCGCCACCGGCACCGTTGTCGTAAATTCCGGCACTGCCGAGGGGCGCGTCAGTTGGCAAGCTGTTGTCGATGTCGATGGGCGTCGTCACACGATTACGAGCGGTCGCACGGTAATCGGACGCGGTTCTGATGCCGACATCACGATCGCCGATGCCGGCTCGAGCCGTAAGCACGTCGAGGTCTTGTGGGATGGCGAGCGCGCCATGATGCACGACCTCGGCTCGACCAACGGCACGAAGGTCAACGGGCAGAAGCTGCGTGAAGCGGCATTGCCCACTGACACCACCATCACGATCGGACGGACCGACCTCGTGTTTCGCATTGTTCCCGTCGCAGCGCCCACGCGCCCCGCATCCCGTGGCGACGACGCCACCAGAGCGTTCGGAGCCCTCGGATGAGTGAACTGATTCTTCTTCTGCTCCGCATCGGGTTCTTGGTCCTGATGTGGTTCTTCGTGTTCGGTGTCGTGTACTCGCTGCGCGCCGACCTGTTCGGTGTGCGGGTGCGCAAGCTCCCAGCCGAGGCGACGGCTGGTGCTCCGGCGCCTGCGCCGGCGGCGGCCCCCGCCGCGAAGCCTGCATCTGCGCGTCCTTCGACCGGCCCCGCGACCGTTGCCACAGCGAAGCGTCTCGTCATCACTTCTGGCCCCAAGGCAGGTCTTGAACTTCCCCTCGGCGCAGATTCCCTCACGATTGGTCGCTCCAGTGAGTCCGCTCTGGTGATCCGCGACGACTACACCTCAAGCCATCACGCCAGGCTGATGCTGCGTGGCGACAGCTGGGCGATCCAAGACCTCGACTCCACCAACGGCACGTTCGTTGCAGGTCAGCGCGTCTCCGGTTCCCCCGTCGCTTTGTCGCTCGGCACCCCCATCAAGGTGGGCGCCACCACCTTCGAGTTGCGAGCCTGACGCCGGCATGGTCTTCGAAGGGTCGAGCGTCGCGATCTCCCATACCGGGAAGGTCCGCTCCAACAACCAAGATTCCGGCTACTCCGGAGCGAACCTCTTTGTCGTCGCTGACGGCATGGGAGGCCACGCTGGTGGTGACGTTGCTTCGAGCATCGCCATCCAGCGGCTCGAACCACTCGACCAGCCGTACGCTTCGACGGAAGATGCCGAAGCGTCGCTTCAAGCGGCGGTCACGACAGCGGCGGGCGACCTCATCCGGGCCGCGAAAGATCGTCCTGAACTCGCCGGGCTTGGCACCACCGTCAGCGCGATCATCATGGTCAACGAATACGCGGTCATCGGCCACATCGGTGACTCGCGCATCTACCTCTACCGCGACGACGCCCTGACGCAAATCACCGCAGACCACACCTTTGTGCAGCGCCTGGTCGACTCTGGCCGCATCACCCCGGAAGAGGCGCGCTATCACCCCCGCCGCTCCGTGCTCATGCGCGTGCTGAGCGACATGGACTCCGATCCAGAGCTCGACATGTTCGTGATGCACACCCAGCCGGGCGACCGCTGGCTGCTGTGCTCAGACGGGCTCTCTGGAGTAGTCGACGAGCCTCACATTCTGAAAGTGATGCAGCTGGGTCTCGCACCAGGCCGCACTGCCGACAACCTCCTCAAGCAGGCGCTCGATGGTGGCGCGCCAGACAACGTCACGATCGTGCTCGTCGACGTGGGCGGGCAGCATCCGATTCACTCCGGCACGCCGACCATCGTTGGCTCTGCGTCAAACCCCGACGGCGTCTACGTCCCGCCTGTGCGCCCTGCACGCAGCAGCTGGCTGCACCCCGTGCGTCAGGCAGCAAACGAGCCCAGTCACTTCGAGCCAGCTCCCGAGTACCTCGAAGAGCTCATCGAAGAGGATCGTCGCCGCGCCAAACGTCGCCGGCTCGGCTGGATTGCTGGCGTGCTCGTCTTCATCGCCATGCTCGGCGTCGCCGCCTTTGCTGCCTACAGCTGGACCCAGACGCGCTACTTCATCGGCGCAGACGAAGACAGTGTTGTGATCTTCCAGGGCGTGCAGCAGAACATTGGCCCGATCACGTTGTCGACCCCCGTCGAAGACACCGACATTTTGCTGGCGAACCTGCCGCCGTATCAACGCGCCTCCGTCGAGCGCACCATCACCGCGCGATCCCTCGCCGATGCGATGGCGATCGTTGACCGACTTCGCGCCGGCGCAGACGCGAATGCCATCGAGCACACTCCGCTGCCCACCCCCATGCCGACACAGATGCCAACGCCGGCCCCTAGCCCGAGTGAGACTCCGGCAGGAGGTGCCGGATGAGTGCCGACGTATCGGCCGACACCAGTGTGATCACGGCCCTCAAACGCATTCGGATGCCGCAGACGCAGCGAAACCGCGAATTCTGGCTCCTGCTTTTCGCCTGTGTGATCAGCGGTGCTGCTTTGACGCTTGTGCAGTTGGGCGCGCTCGGTGTGATCGACCCAATGATCCTCGCGATTGGCGGGGGCCTTGCTGTCCTCGCATTCGCGCTGCACGTCGTGCTGCGGTTCGTGGCCTCAGACGCCGACCCGTTCGTCGTCCCCATCGCGACCCTGCTCACAGGGCTCGGCATCGCGATGATCTACCGGATCGACATTGCCTTCGGTAACACCGGGTGGAACGCGTACTCCACCAAGCAGCTCGCCTGGACCGCGATCTCGCTCGCTGGTGCCATCGCCGTCGTTATTCTGCTGCGCAACTACCGCGTGCTCTTCCGCTACACCTACATCTTCGGCCTCGTCGGAATCCTGCTGTTGCTGTTGCCGTTTGTGCCAGGCCTTCGTATCCCCGACGCCAACGCGGCGGTCTGGGTCTCGTTGGGCGGGGTGTTCGCTTTCCAGCCGGGCGAGCTTGCCAAGATCTGCCTCGCGATCTTCTTCGCCGGCTACCTGGTGCGCACCCGCGAGAGCCTGACCTCGGTCGGCAAGCGCGTCATGGGCATCACCTGGCCGCGAATGCGCGAACTTGGCCCGGTACTTGTCGTCTGGATCATCTCGCTCGGCATCATCGTCTTCCAGCGCGACCTCGGTACCGGAACGCTAATCTTCGGAATGTTCGTCGCCATGCTCTACGTGGCAACAGGCAAGACCAGCTGGGTGCTCATCGGCCTCACCCTGGTCGTCGCTGGTGTCGTGCTCGCGACTCAGATCCTCACCTACGTGCAAGAGCGTTTCGTGAACTGGCTGTTCCTCTTCGATCCCAGCAAGGTCGATCCAGACGGCGCCGGATACCAACCCATGCAGGGGCTCTTCGGCCTTGCCAGTGGTGGCCTCATCGGCACCGGCTGGGGACAGGGGCGACCGGAGGTCACCCCGCTCGCCCACAGTGACTACATCATCACCAGCCTGGGCGAAGAACTCGGCCTGATCGGGCTTTTTGCAATCCTTTGCCTGTACATGGTGTTCGTGAGTCGCGGCCTGCGCATCGGCCTGGCCGGTCAAGACGACTTCGGCAAGCTGCTCGCGACTGGCCTCTCGTTCACGATTGGCCTGCAGGTGTTCATCATGGTCGGCGGTGTCACCAGAGTGATCCCCCTGACCGGACTCACCACCCCGTTCCTTGCCGCCGGAGGTTCCTCCCTCGTCGCCAACTGGCTCATCGTCGCGCTGCTGTTGCGCATTTCCGACGGTGTCCGTCGCCAGCCCAGGGTCGTGATCGGTTGACATGACAAAAGAACTCCGCCGCCTCAGCATCATCTTGCTGTTCATGTTCCTCTCCCTGTTCGCTGCGAGCAGCTGGATTCAGGTTGTTGAAGCCGACAGCCTGGCGCAGGACAGCAACAACACCCGCACCCGTCTCGACAGCTACGAGATTCAGCGGGGATCGATCATCGTCGATGGCGTCAGCATCGCAAGCTCCGTACCCAGCGATGACCGCTATCAGTTCCAGCGCGTCTACACCGATGCGGTCATGTGGGAACCAGTCACCGGGTACTTCAATCCGGGGCTCGGCTCACGAACAGGCATCGAGGAGGCAATGAACGCCGACCTCTCCGGCACGGGTTCCAGCGCGTTCCTCGGTGAGGTCGAGCGCATTCTCTCCGGACAGCCGCAGCGCGGTTACAGCGTCGAACTCTCGCTCGACACCGCCGCGCAACAGGCCGCGTATGAGGGTCTGGAAGGACTCAAGGGCGCCGTCGTCGCGATCAACCCGCAAACCGGGCGCATCCTGGCGATGGCTTCAACCCCAGGTTTCGACACCAACCTGATGGCGACTCACAACTCAGACGCCGCCAACGCCACCTACGAGAAGCTCGTCGCAGACCCAGACAATCCGCTGTACAACCGGGCGATCGCTGGTGACCTGAATCCTCCTGGCTCTACGTTCAAGGTGGTCGTCGCGGCCGCCGCCTACGCCACCGGAGAGTGGACACCAGATTCCACCCTCCCCAACCCCGTTTCGTACACACTTCCTGGGTCATCCAGCCGTGTCTCGAACGCGTGGGGCGGCACCTGTGGCAGCGGTTCGACAGTGACCATCGCTGAAGCGATCAGACTCAGCTGCAACATTCCCATGGCCGAGCTTGCAGTCGAGCTTGGCGACGACGTGATTCGTGAAATGGCGGAGAAGATGGGCTTCAACCAATCGTTCGAAACACCCCTCGTATCGACCCCCTCTAGCTATCCTGGAGCGCTCGACGACGCGCAGACCGCCCTCACCGGCTTTGGCCAGGGACAGGTCACCGCGACCCCGTTGCAAATGGCGATGGTCTCTGCGGCGATTGCGAACGACGGCATCGTCATGAACCCGCAAATGGTGGATGCGGTTATCGGCAACGACCTCTCTGTGATTCGAGCGTTCGAAGACAGCGAGTTTGGCCGCGCGATGGAACCGGATGTCGCCAACGATGTGACTGCCGCCATGGTGGCCAGCGTCGCTACGGGGGCGGCGCAGGGTGCAAGAATAGATGGGATCAACGTGGCCGGTAAAACAGGCACCGCTGAGAACGGAGATAAGCCGCATACATTGTGGTTCACCGGGTTTGCACCGGCGGACGACCCTGCGGTCGCAGTAGCTGTCGTTATCGAAGATGGCGGCGGACAAGGACAATCAGGGAGCGGCGATACCATCGCTTCTCCGATCGCGAAGAAGGTCATAGAGGCGGTGCTGGGCAGATGAGGCCGACGCAGGGTGTGTCGTTCGGTAGTCGTTACGAACTGCAGTCGCGTATCGCGATCGGCGGTATGGGCGAGGTATGGGAAGCAACGGATCACGTCATCGGACGTACCGTCGCTATCAAGATCCTCAAAGATGAGTACATGGGGGATCCAGGGTTCCTCGAGCGGTTCCGCGCGGAAGCGCGGCATGCTGCCCTCGTCAACCATGAGGGCATCGCCAGCGTGTTCGACTATGGCGAGGAAAACGGCAGTGCCTACCTCGTCATGGAGCTCGTGCCTGGCGAAGCGCTCTCGACCGTGCTCGAACGCGATGGCGCGCTCAGCGCAGACAAAACGCTCGACATCGTGGCACAGACAGCCTCCGCGCTGCAGGCAGCGCATGCCGCTGGCCTCGTGCACCGCGATATCAAGCCGGGAAACCTGCTGATCACACCAGACGGTCGGGTCAAGATCACCGACTTCGGTATCGCCAGAATCGCCGACCAGGTGCCTCTCACTGCCACCGGGCAGGTTATGGGCACTGTGCAGTACCTGTCGCCAGAGCAGGCATCAGGGCACCCCGCCTCCCCCGCGACCGACACCTACTCGCTCGGCATCGTGGCGTACGAATGTCTCGCAGCCAAGCGTCCGTTCACCGGTGAGTCGCAGGTCGCCATCGCAATGGCACAGATCAACGAGCAGCCTCCGCCGCTGCCGCCGACCGTGCCGATTCCCGTGCAGAACCTGGTCATGGCAATGATCGCCAAGAAGCCAAGCGATCGCCCGTCCTCGTCCGCAACAGTGGCGCGTGCGGCACAGGCCCTACGTCGTGGTGACCTGAACTCGGCGGCGATCGCCGTTCCGGCCATCGCGACCGGCGGTGTCGCTGACGACGCGACGCGCATGATGACCACGTCGGGTGACGACGGCACCACACGCATCCTTCCCACCACCGCTCAGCTTCCTACCGAGGGCGCTGAGGAGGAAGAGGAGAAGAAGAAGCGCAGCCCGTGGACCTGGCCCCTGATCGCGCTCATCACACTGCTCGTCATTGTTCTCGGCGGCACGGTGTGGGCGATGGTCTTCAATCAGGGCAACGACGCAGAACCCACTCCGACACCGACTGCCACACAGACGCAGACGCAAACGCCGACTCCAACTCCGACGCCAACGCCAGAAGTGACCCGCGTTGATGTCACAGCACTGGGCCTCGAGGGCATGGATTGCGGTGCAGCCACATCGACGTTGAAGGATGCCGGCTTTGACAGCGACATCACATGCGCCGAGGGCGACGCCGCTCGCGCCGATGGTGATGTCGGCAAGGTGTACCGAGTTGCGCCTGCTGGCAACGTCGAGACGTCGCAGGCAATTACGCTGACGATCTACGCGGCACGAGCTGGCATCCCCACCCCGACAGAAGCCCCCACGATCGAGGGCGACCCGATCGCCGGATCGACCGTCAAGATCGCCTGGGGTGGTGGCTTCGCTTGCCCGACCGGCACAACGCTCTCTAGCTACGTCGTTTCGCTGCAGAACGGCACATTCGTGTCAGGTGGCCCCAACTTCCCGCCCACTCAGCGCAATGCTGATGTGAAGGTTGCAGATGCTGCCGGTCAACAGCTCATCGTCACCTACCAGGGCGTCTGCTCTGGCGGAGACGAGCGCACGTCGGCTGCTTCACCTCCCCTTTCCGTCGCGATCGTCGCCGCGCCCGACCCGGGCGATGGTGATGGTGGCGGCACAGACGGCTAACCTTTAGTCCAACGAGTTTTTTGTCACCAACAGGGGGTCGGACGTGTCCACAGAGCCACAAGTCATCGCGGGTCGATACCGCGTCGACGAGCTCATCGGGCATGGCGGCATGGCGAAGGTCTATCGCGGATCTGACCTCACCCTCGGGCGTGATGTTGCCATCAAGATTCTTGACCCCGATCTGGCACGCGACAACGCCTTCCGCAACCGTTTTCGTCTAGAAGCGCAGGCGGCCTCGCGAATGTCGCACCCCTCGATCGTGCGAGTGTTCGACGCGGGCGACCCTTCCGTCAACGATGCGAACACGACAGAGCCGCCTTACATCGTGATGGAGCTCGTCAAGGGCACGCTGCTAAAAGACATCATCGCGGCTGGTCCTGTGCCAGTGGCAGATGCGGTGCGCTACGCAGACGGCATCCTAGAAGCCCTGGACTACTCGCATCGTGCCGGTGTCGTGCACCGCGACATCAAACCGGGCAACGTCATGGTCACCGACAAGGGCCAGGTCAAGGTGATGGACTTCGGCATCGCCCGGGCTGTCTCTGACTCCTCCTCCACGGTCGCCGAGACCACGCAGATCATCGGCACCGCCGCCTATTTCTCTCCGGAGCAGGCCAAGGGCGAGCCTGTGGATGCCAGAGCCGACCTCTATTCGGCAGGAGTAGTTCTCTACGAGATGCTCACCGGTCGTCAGCCGTTCCGGGGAGAATCCCCGGTGGCCGTCGCCTACCAGCACGTCAGCGAGACGCCCCTCCCGCCAACGGAGGTAAACGAAGACGCTCCGCGAGCGCTCGACCCCATCGTGCTGCGCGCTCTTGCGAAAGACCCGTATCAGCGGTATCCGGACGCGGCGAATTTCCGCGCAGCACTCGATGCCGCGGCAAATGGTGATGCGCCCAGTCGCAAAGAAGTAGGGGCGCTCACGAGCGAGCTCTACGGACCGAGTCCTCGTCAGGCACAAGAGACCGCACGGTCATTGCGCCAGCTCAGCACCGACACCACCATGACGCGCACCCAGTCGGGCCCGCCGGTCGCATGGCTGTGGGCGGGAGTCGCGCTTCTCGCGGTCCTGCTGGTTTCTGTTCTGTTCTGGGTGGTGACGATCAGCATGCGTCCGCCGGACGTTTCCAGCAGCTCTCGGATCGTCCCGAACCTCGTGAATGTTTCATCTGAGCGCGCTCAAGATGATCTCGCAGAGCTCGACCTCACCGCGAAGATCGTGGTGGAGCCGAGTTCGGAGATCGCCGAGGGCAACGTCATCAGCACCGATCCGGAAGAGGGCACGTCAGTAGAAGAGGGCGCGACAGTCACCCTGTTGGTGTCATCCGGTCAAGAAACGGTGGTCATGCCGAAGATTGAAGGCATGGCGCTGGCCGACGCGACCAAAGCGTTGACCTCGGCTGGCCTTCAGCTCGGAACCGTCATTCAGCGCAACGATAAAGCGCTGGCACTGAACACTGTGCTCTCGGCAAGCGAAGAGGCCGAGTCCGAAGTTGAACCAGGCACGGTCGTCAACCTTGTCGTGGCGAGCGGTGAGGTGACTCTCACCGATCTGGTCGGCTGGAGTATCGATGCGGCGACCACAAACCTCAAAGACCTCGGGCTCAATCCCACCACGGCAGAGACCGCGGAGTGCCCCGCTACCGATCCGCCAACCGTGTACTCGATGTCGGTGGCCCCAGGAGATGTACCGATCGCCTCCACGGTCGAGCTACGTTACTGCACCGGATAGCTGCGGTTGAGCCGGTTACTCATTGCTTTAGCTCAGCGGGTGCAGGCTCCTTGAACGAGCCACAGCGTGCGGATCCCCGCACATCTCAAGCCAGTTCGCGAGCAGCCGGTATCCACCCTCTGTAAGCACGCTCTCCGGGTGGAACTGCACACCGACGATCGGAAGATCGCGGTGCGACAACGCCATCACTGTGCCGCTCTCGCTCCACGCCGTGACGCGCGCCTCCGGCGGCAGTTTCTCGGCAGCCAACGCCAGAGAGTGGTAGCGGCCGGCGCTGAACGGAGAAGGGATGCCCGCAAACAGCGCAGAGTCATCATGGCGCACCGCAGAAACCATGCCGTGCATCAGCTCTGGGGCCGACGACACCTGAGTCCCCCACATCGCCCCGATCACCTGGTGCCCGAGACACACGCCCAACGTGGGGATTCGTCGTCGAGCGGCGATACGCACCGCGTCCAGTGAGGCTCCGGCATCCGCAGGGGTTCCTGGACCGGGCGAGAGCAGAAGTCCATCGAAAGTCGGCAGCGACCGCTCCAGCTGCGCAGCGTCGGTCGCATCTGATTCCACCATCAATGCATCGGCGCCCAGCTCGCGCAGGTAGCCCACGAGTGTATGCACGAAGCTGTCGTGGTTGTCGACCACGAGAACCCGCGTCATTCGACGTCGATCTCCCCCGGGGCGACGATCGGGCTCAGCCACGGAAATACGTACCAGAAAAGCCCATAAAGCACGGCCGCTACGAGCACGATCAGAATGACAGCACGCAACCACCACGGGCCGGGCAGCAAGCGCCAGAGTGCGGCGTACATCAGTCTTCTTCCTTACAGCGGTCCATGGTCACAGTGAGGGTGATGCCGGCGGCGGCGGGGTGTCGGTTAGCGCCGACGGAGGGCCTTCGGCTCGGGGTTGAAAACTATCAAACACTCCGTACGCGATGATCCGCTCATCGAGAGAGTACAGCGGAGAGCAGGCTGTGAGGGTGATGAACTGCTCGCCAGTCTGCTGGTCTGGCATTTGCGGCACATCGGCCAGAACTTCTGTCTGGCTGGGCGTGACGTACTCGAGGGTCCTGAAGCGGTAGGTGTACCAACCATCAGGAGTCTCAACAACGATCGCGTCGTTAATTTGCAGCTTGTCGAGCTGGTTGAAGGGCTTACCCCAAGTGGTGCGGTGTCCGGCCAACGAGAAGTTGCCGACCTCGCCGGGCATCTTGGAATTGGAGTAGACCCCGATCCCCTTCTCGTCCAGCGTGCGAGCCCTACTGGTTCCGCCATAGATTCCGAAGTTGTAGTCCTCGCCGAAGCGGGGAATCTGCATCTGCCCAAACCACTCTGCGTCTTCTGGCGAAGTGGGTACTGGCGGCACAAAGGCAGTCCCTCCGTCGTCCGTTTCTACGAGCGGCGGAAGCTCGGGCGCCTCCCCTTCGGCAAGCATCTGGGAGATAGCAGCGCCCTCGCTGTTTTTCTGGGCACTGATGATGATGTCGCCGATCCACATCTGCCAAGCGACAAAGAGCATCACAAGCGCACCAGCCGTAAGCAGCAGTTCGCCCAGCACGCTCGCGAAGGTCGCGCGGGAGCGAGGTCGCTTTCGCTGCTGTCGTCGCCCCCCAGGCGCAGCGGATGCAGTCATGCCGCGATCTTATCCGGCATCGCTGTGTGCAAGCCTCAGTTACCGGCCGCTCACTGGTGCTGCCGCCTCGTCAGAAGATAGCTGCCATGGGTACAATGTGGGAATGGCACGTGACCGAAAGACTGAAGAACCCGCCGAAGTGCGCGCCGAAGGCGACGCCGCTCCGAACGCCGTCTGGTTCAAGCCGGTGATGGTCGGCTTCATGCTTTTGGGCCTCGTCTGGATCCTTGTGTTCTACATTTCCGGCACGCAGTACCCGATCCCGGGTCTCGGCAACTGGAACCTCGGTATCGGCCTAGGCATCGCTCTTATTGGCTTCTTGATGACCACGCGCTGGCGCTAATCGCCACGATCTTCATAAGGCCCCTCGCACTGCGGGGGGCCTTTTTTGCGCTCGCAACACCGGACTGAACGACTACTCAGAAAGTTATCCACAGATCTCTCCACAGCCTGGGGAGAATTACACCAGTGTTATTCACAGGGGTTAACAACCCTGTTAACAACTCCGGATCAGGACAAAAGGATCAGAGGCGGGACGAACGCGACGAGCACAATCAGCACCACGACCACGGCCGAGAGCAGCAAAATCTGCCACTTGCGCTGATTCGGCCGCTTCGTTCGCGTGTAAATGAACGCCACGAGGGCGCCAATGATCGCGCCACCAAGGTGCGCTTGCCACGCAATATTGCCGATGAAGAAGCCAAACGCGAAGTTGATTCCCAAGATCACGAGAAGCCCGGTGACGTTAGCGCCGATGTGGCGCCCGACGATCAGCAAGGCGGCGAGAAGACCGAAGATCGCTCCAGAGGCACCGACAGTCGAGGTCAAGGGCGCAAGGCAGGCGACCATGACAGATCCGCCGAACCCGCTGATCAGATAAATCGCAAGGAACCGCCCGCGTCCCAGCATCGGCTCAAGGCTTTGACCCAACATCCACAGCGCGAGCATGTTCAACGCAAGGTGAATGAAGCCACCGTGCACGAACATCGCGGTAACCAAACGCCACGGTTCGAACGGGAGCGCAAAGAGGTTCGGATACAGATACGGGGCCGCGAACAGCAGCTGACTGGTGATCTGGTCACCGATACCCGGTATTAGTTGCAGGAGACCAATGAAGGACGTCACTGCGAGCAGTGCATATGTGACGACGGGCTTGCCCCCGCGGGCCATCGCCATGGTGCCGCCACTGCGGGCACCCCACCGACGAGCAGCCTTCTTTTGCGCCGGCGTGCGGTTCTTACGCTCGGCTTCCATACATTCGGGGCAGATGACGCCCACCGGTGCCTGGGTCTGGCACTCAGGGCAGATGGTGCGCATGCACCGCTGACAGAGCACGAAGCTCTGCCGATCCGGATGGCGATAGCAGAAGTTGTCTCGATTACTCGTGAACTCAGGCGTGGTCATCCGGATCGGCCGTAGCTTTCGTTAGGCCGCGACGATGTCGATCGACTGCAGCACAACCGGCTCAATGGGACGGTCACCCGCACCGGTCGGGACTGCGCCGAGCGCGTCAACAACAGCCTTGGACGCATCGTCTGCGACCTCGCCGAAGATCGTGTGCTTTCCCTGCAACCACGGGGTGGGGTCGGTGGTGATGAAGAACTGGGAGCCGTTGGTGCCCTCTGGCTTTCCGGTGATGGAGTTGCGGCGGAGGCCGGCGTTCGCCATCGCGAGAATGTACGGAGCGTTGAAGTTCAGCTCCATGTTGATCTCGTCATCGAAGTTGTAGCCGGGGCCGCCGATGCCCTGTCCGAGCGGGTCGCCGCCCTGGATCATGAAGTTCGGGATGATGCGGTGAAAGACGACATCTTTGTAGAGCGGGCCCTCGCCCGGCTTGCCAGTTGCGGGGTCAGTCCACTCCTGGGTGCCGTCGGCAAGGCCAACAAAGTTCTTGACCGTCTTAGGGGCATGGTCCCCGAAGAGGTTGATGACGATGTCACCGTGGTTAGTGTGCAAAGTTGCGACATGAGAAGCGGTAGCCATGCATTTATTCTCGCAGAGCTTCCGATGAGTTCGCCCTGTTAACTACATCCGATCGGTCGATGACGCAAGGCCCGGGCGATTCCTCCCCGGCTTTCAGCCACTCGTGGCAAGATAGGGATCTCGTACTCCAACGGACAGGAGAGCATCGTGAGCCTCAGCCGCAAGCGGAAGAAGGAACTGCGTCGTCTTCAGAACGACGCGAACCAGCTCTGGGAGAATCAGCAGGCGCTCGTCGGGCATGCCGCTGACGTAGCCCGCGAAGCCGGGCGTCAGCTCGGAAGCTTGAATCGTGAGCAGATTGTGCCTGTCGTTCAGGACACATACAACCGTCGAGTCGCCCCGGTCGTTGACCGTGGCGTCAAGATGAGCAAGCACGTCGTTGACGACAAGTTCGTCCCGATGGTGGGCGGAGTCGTCGGTTCGGCGCTCAGCGCCTGGGACGTCGCCAACGCCAAGCGTCACGGCGTCGCGGTGAAGGCCCGTAAGGCTGTTCCCGAGAAGTCGGGTCCTGGTCTGGGTTCGGTTATCGCGATCATCCTTGGTGCAGCTGCTGCTGTCGGTGTGCTCTACGCCGCCTGGCAGACGCTGCGTGCCGATGATGAGCTTTGGGTAGCAGACGACCCGCTGGCAGCACCGGACGCGTGAACCTGTCTGATCTCGCCTCCGTCACCTCTGGTGGCGGAGGCGATCAGCATGCCCGGGTGCTCTCCGCGGCCAGCGCACGAGGGCTTGAAGTAGAGATTCTCGAACGGCCCACTGCTGGCAACCTTTTCGAGGCAGCAGAGCTACTCGGGATTCCCGCATCGAGCATTGTGAAAACACTCGTCGTCAAGCGGGCCGATGACACGTACCTGTTTGCGCTCGTGCCGGGAGGACGTTCCATCTCTTGGCCGAAGCTGCGCACTGTCGTCGGCGTGAACAGGTTGCGCATGCCAGATGCCGATCTTGCGCTGGCAGCCACCGGGTACGAGCGTGGCACCATCGTGCCGATCGGCAGCACCACCGACTGGCCGATCTACGCGGATGAATCCATCGTGGGTAAGCGCATCGCCATGGGAGCGGGCAGCCACGGCTACAGCCTGTTTGTGGATGCGGACGCGCTGATCTCTGCCTACGGAGCGACTGTCGCTGATATCTCGGTGCCGGAAGGTCGCTGACCCTTCGACAGGCTCAGGGACCACCCTTCGACAGGCTCAGGGACCACCCACGACAGGCTCAGGGACCACGGCTGGGCCGCTGAGCTTGTCGAAGCGTCCCCGCCCCTTCGACAGGCTCAGGGACCACCCTTCGACAGGCTCAGGGACCACCCACGACAGGCTCAGGGACCTAAGGCTCAGGGAGCTAGAGGAGGTCGGCCATGCGCATCGCGATGTCCACCAACTTCACCCGTTGCAATGAGGCGACGCTTGCCAGAGGAAACCATTCGGCCATGTCTGTCGATCCGTCTTCCTCGAAGGTGAGCTTGCCGCCCACCACCTCGGCGCGGTAGACGATCCGCAGGGTGTGGAGCGGCTCATCGGCCTTGTGCACTCGCCGCCCCGCAGGGATGACTCGGGAGTGAATCCCGAGGAGTTCTCCCACCTTGACGGTGTAACCCGTCTCTTCACGGAGCTCGCGACGCACCGCGTCCTCCGGGGACTCCCCTGCTTCGAGGCCGCCGCCAGGCATCGTCCACGCCACTCGCCGCCCCTGGATCCAGCGAGCGAGTAACAGTCGTCCGTCTGTGTCAGTGACGACCGCATATGCCGCCACACGCAGGTCCATGATTCACACACTATCCGTCTGACCAGGCGGTGGCCCCCTTCGCACGCGATGTGGGGGCCACACACCCACTATTCAGCCGTTGATAATCTGGGGCACAGCCACCGACTTCAGCCCCTCCACTCCGAACTCGAGACCGTAACCAGAAGACTTGTGCCCGCCGAACGGGATCATCGGATGAACGCCGCCGTGTGAGTTGATCCACACGGTCCCCGCCTCGATCCGCGCCGCAACTTTTCGCGCTTCCTCGCGTTCGCCCCACACCGAGGCACCGAGACCGACGTCGAGACCGTTGGCGCTCGCCACCGCATCATCGACATCGTTGTACCGGATAATCGGCAGAGCGGGGCCGAACTGCTCTTCGTCGACCAGGCCCACGCCGTCACCCACATCGGCAACGAGAGTCACGGGGTAGAAGAGCTCTCCGAGATCTGTGGCAGGCGCACCACCAGTAACGATCCGACCACCGTGGCGCACAGCATCATCCACGAGATCACGAACAATTTCGAACTGCGCATGGTTCTGTAGCGGGCCGAGCACATTCTGCTCATCGAGGCCGTTACCCATCGGAGTCTGGCGGACAACCGCTGCAAGCGCCTCCACCACCTCCTCATATACCGAATCGTGTACATAGAGTCGCTTGAGTGCCGCGCAGGTCTGACCTGTGTTTATGAACGCGCCCCAGAATAGGTCTTGGGCGATCGCGGTTGCGTCCACGCCTGGCAACACGATTCCGGCGTCGTTACCGCCGAGTTCGAGGGTGAGACGGGCAAGGTTCTTCGCCGAGCTCTCAACAATGCTGCGCCCCGTAGCGGTCGACCCGGTGAACATCACTTTTCCGATATCGGGGTGCGAGGCGATCCGTGCGCCAACCTCACGGTCGCCAGCCACACCGATCAGCACGTCTTCCGGGAGAACCTGGTTCATAACCGCGATGAGCGCCAGCACACTCAACGTCGTATAGCCACTCGGCTTCACGACGACTGTGTTTCCCATTCGAAGTGCGGGGGCGATCTGCCAGATGCCAATCATCAGCGGCCAGTTCCACGGTCCAATGGCCCCGACCACGCCGATCGCCCTGTAGTGCAGCTCAGCGTGCGTCTCGCCGTCATCCACGACGACCTCCGGCTCGAGTGGAGTGGATGCTGCCGTGCGCAACCAGGCGGAGCAGGCCCCGACCTCGAACCGCGCATTGGGGCCATTGAGAGGCTTGCCCTGCTCTCGTGAGAGCAGCCGAGCGAGTGGCTCTGCGTTCGCGTCGATCGCGTCGGCAACACGCATCATCAGCGCACTTCGTTCAGCATGGCCCAGCGCATCCCATCCGGGCTGGGCAGCCTTCGCCCGAGCAACGGCCGCGTCAAGCTCTTCCACGGTGTGCACAGGCGCGCGGCCGATAGGTTCGCGAGTCGCCGCATCGACAACCTCGCGTCCTTCTCCGGCCGGTGCGCTGACGCGCTCCAACAGAGCGACCTCGTCTAGAACCGTAGCGATTTCCGACATCCTTGTCTCCTCACGATGGGGTGCACGACACCTTTCGTCGTACAGTTCGAGTTTGCGCTCGATGCCGGAGAGTCATTTGACTCCCCGTGCGACGCCTTTGCCGGTCCGCGAGCGAACCCACCAAACGTCGCTGCGGGGATTGCTTAGTGCCCACCGCCGCGGTAGGCCCCGCGATGCTCCAGACGAGCGAGATGGGCATCGATTGTGAAGTGTGGATCAACGGCAGAACCGTGGGGCTGCGTGGCAAGTTGAGCAGCCCATTCTCCGAGTATCGGAGCGAACTTGAAGCCGTGTCCCGAGAGACCGGTCACCGTGACCACTCGTTCACTCTCGCTGACATCAACGATGGGGGTGCGATCCGGTGTGTAGGCACAGTGATGCACGCTTGATCGCACGGGCTCCGGGTTCAGCGATGGGAAGAACTCCGCAGCCTGCTGTCCGATTTTCACGAGCTCCTGTCTGGTGTAGGCCCGAGGCACCTCATCGACATCGCGCACCACAGGCCAGGTCGGGTTACTGCTCGCCTTGATGGAGTATCCGTCGAAGGACGGAGCTCCGAAGAAATGAACCGGCCCTACATCGCGCAAGAACGCGGGGAATCGCTCGGGAACAAAGGCCGCAATATCTTTGGGCATGAACCACGTAAGGCCCAGCACTTGCAGTCGCAGCAGCTCCCGTAGACGTCCATCCAGTCGTGTCGACCACGACCCGGAGGCAAGTACCACAGCATCTGCTCGAATTGCCTCACCAGGCGTGCGCACCACCACCCCGGCTGGCTCCTCTTCAATCGCGAGGACCGGGGTGTTGAACCTCAGCTGAGCGCCAGCGGCTTCGGCGAGGTCAAGGGCGGACAGAAGCGATACCTCCGGACGGATACCTCCACCGTGGTGGTCGAGGACGCCGACATCTCCGTCGTGCACGTTGTGCTGTGGGTGCGCGCTGCGCAGTTCCTCTGTGTCGTAGAAAGTGTGCGGCAGATCGAATTCGCGCACAGTATCAAGAGTCGTCTGCATCTCTACGCGGTCCGGCTGCGCGATAGACAGTGCCCCCACCTCGAGGTAGAGCGAGCGCGCAGACGCATCCTCCAGTTCCCGCCAGAGACGACGGGACTCCTGCAGCATCGGAACGTAGAGCCCACCCTCGTGATAGGCCGTGCGGAAAACCCGCGACTCTCCGGCATATGAGCCGCGATCGTGCACTTTGCCGTATTGCTCTACGCCGATGATCTCGACGTTTTCACGCTGTGACAGTCGCCACGCGGCGAGCGCACCCACTGCGCCCAGTCCGACAATGACAATGCGCTTCTTCACCTGCGTGCCCATGTTGACTCCTGACGGATGCTTATCGATTGCTGAGTGAAGGTCATGCCAGCGCCGGGGTGTCCCAAAGCAGCAGCTCCGTGCCGATGTTCTCAGCCACGGCCTCGCGGTAGACGACCGTGCCCCACGCGACGTCTTCCACCGGCATGCCCCCGACGGAATATAGAACAATCTCGTCGTCGTGGCGACGACCCTCTGCCTCTCCGCTCATGATCGCCGGAAGGTTCTCCAAGGCAGTGTCCCGCACCTCGCCAGCGCGAATGCGATCAAGCAGATACATCCCGTGGAGCCCGATGTGTTCGTGTGCAGGGTGTGGGACTTCTTCGCTCCACGCCTCGTAGAGCCCACGGAAGTCAGCCACGTGCCGCGCGCCGAGCAGCAGTTGCTCATCGAGCATGATGTCGGCCGGCAGGCTGACAAACGCTCCTGGTTTGAGCCACTTCTTCTCGATCCGCACATAGTTGGCAGAGCCGGCAGGTGTCGTGGGGGCGATCGTGACCAGGTCGCTGTCGTGCAATGCGTCTTCGACGCTGTCGACGACCGTGACGCTGGTGAACTGAGGGTACTCCCGGCGTACCCAGTCGACGAAAGAGTCGATGCTTGCCTGACTGCGTCCGGCTACCTTGAGGGTGTCGACCTTCGGGCACACCGCCACGAAGGCCTCCAGCGTGGTCTTGTTCATCACCCCAGGGGCGACGATTCCGATGCTGCGCGCCTCAGGATGCGCGAGGTGCCTGGCACCCACGCCCGGAACGGCACCGGTCCGATACGCGCTCAAGAGGTTGGCCGACATATGAGCGAGAGGAGCGCCGGTGTCTTTATCGCTCAGTGTGAGCATCAGGATTGATCGGGGAAGCCCGTTCTCCCGGTTGGCCATGTTTGATCCGTACCACTTACACCCAGCGGTCTGGAATGTACCTCCGAGATACGCAGGCATTGCCATCATCCGACGGTGCGGTCCATCCAACGGCATCCCATCATGGTCTGACTGCGCGGGGAAAGTGACCATAGATCCGTGGGAGTTCCCGTCTGGGCCACCCATTCGGTAGTCACCTGCATCGACCAGGCGAAGAGTCTCTTCCATTACATCGACGCAGCGGCCCATGTCGGTGACCCCTGCGGAGATCATGTCTGGCTCAGACAGGTAACGAAACGTCAGTCTGGTGTCGGTGGTACTCACGTCATTCTCCTTATGGCGGCCGATTCAGTCGTCATCACAGGTGTGCCTTTTGGGCAATCTCGGCACCGTGCCCGATCTGTTGGTACACCTCAGGGCGTGCGCGCCGCAGCCAGAGCGCCCACAGGACCGCCAGGGCAGAAGGAACGAGCAGAACGGCAGGGAGGATGAACGTCGTGGGAGTGGATTCGGCTTGACCGAGCAGCACATCCCAGTTGATCAAGATGAGCACCCACACCGTCGCCAACGCAATGAAGGCGATGATCGGTGCGATGAGCCTGCTGCCAGCGCCGACGCCGCGCTTGTCTCGACGGAAGAAGCCGATTACCGCGATGGAGACCAGCAGAAGCAGCAGCACCAGGCCGAAGGCGCCGAGGTTAGTGAGCCAGGTGAACAGGGTGATCACGGGGTATGGGCCGTTTTCGGGATTCCACCCCTGCTCGCCGATCGCGAATGCGACGATGACGATGACGGCGATTGCTGACTGCAAAAGCGAACCTGCCCACGGGGCGCCGCTCTTGACGCGCACTGTGCCAAGCACTCGAGGCAGCACACCCTCGCGACCGAGCGAGAATGCGTAGCGAGCGACCGCATTGTGAAAGCTCACCAACGCGGCGAACAGGCTGGTGATGAAAAGGATCGACATCAGGTCAACCCAGATCAAACCGAGGTGTTGAGCGATGAAGTTGAAGAACAGCGGCGGTCCTGCCTCTTCAGCAGAGATGCCAGTCGGGTCGGTGATCTTGCTGGGTCCGACAGCAAGAGCAAGTGCCCAGGAAGACAGCGCGTAGAAGATGCCAGACACACACACGGCGAGAAAGGTCGCGCGCGGGATCGTCCGCTTCGGATCCTTGGACTCTTCACCGTAGATCGCTGCTGACTCGAATCCCATGAAAGCGGCGATGCCGAACGCCAGCACGGCGCCAACACCAGGAACGAAGAGCGCGGCAGGACTAATCGGGTCGGCCGTGAACCCCTCAGCGGGGTTGCCGAATGCGATGACGTCGAAGATGATCACCGCGACGAACTCCAGCGCGACAAGCACTGCCAGCACCTTCGCCGACAGATCGACCCTGTTCACCCCGAGGAAGCCGACAAGCACGATCGTCAGCAGCACCCACACCCACCACGGAGTGACCCAGCCCGTCTTGGATTCGAGGAACGAACTGATCTGGAATCCGAGCATCCCGTAAATGCCGATCTGCATGGCGTTATACGAGAGGAAGGCGAGAACGGACGCTCCTACACCGGTCGGGCGGCCGATGCCCTGAGCAACGTAGGCGTAGAACGCGCCTGCGTTCGTGACAAACCGACTCATCGCGGCGTAGCCGATAGCGAAGATTCCGAGGGCGATCGCCAAGACGATGTAGCCGAAGGGGATACCGTCTACGTGCGTCACCGAGTAAGCGCTGGTCACTCCCCCGGCGAGCACGGTCAGCGGCGCTGAGGCCGCGATGATCATAAATGCGACCGCGAACACGCCGAGGCGGCGGTGTTCTGCTGTTCTTGTTGTCGACGTTGTAGGGGGGGACGTCATCATGGCGGCAGCTCCTTCGATGCTCGGGTATCTCCTCATACTCGCGAGCCTCTGCTGCGATCGATTGACCGCGAGAGCAGAAGACTTGTCTACCCGGGCACGGCGGGCAAATGCTAAAATGGCGCATCGTATATGATCGGCCACAGTGAGGTGAGCCCGAATGCAGAGCCTGTCGTTTCTCGACTACCGCCATGCCGTATCGCGCGCCGTCGTCGCGCTCGATGTGACAGCACCAGAGCAAGACCGCTTCAGCGGAGCTATCGACGCGACTGTCGCTGGCGATATCCATGTCTTTGCGATCCACGCGGATCGTCACGGAGTACACCGCACCCCCGGTCTTATCTCGCGCGCCCCGCAGCAGTACTTCAAGTTCTCGCGGATCGAACGCGGCAGCGGAATGATCGTCCAAGATGGCCGCGAGACCGCGCTCCGCAGCGGCGACATGGCGCTGTACGACACGGATCGCCCCTACTCACTCCTGTTTGATGACACCGTGCAGATGTCGGTGGTCATGTTCCCGAAGGTGTTGCTCGACATTCCTGCAGAAGACACCAGCCGAGTGACAGCCACCCGGCTGAACGCCAGCGGAGCGCTGGGAGAAATGGTTGGCCCCTACCTTGACTCCCTGGCCGGCGGAGCACACCACCTCGACAGTCGCATCGCTCGGCGAATGTTGCGAACAGCCGTCGACATGTTGAGCACGGTGTTGGAGGCGAACCTGGCCGCCACCACCGGTCCGGTGAGCGCGCACTCCACCACGCTGTCGCACATCCTCACCTTTATCGACGTCCATCTTTCAGACAGCGCCCTCTCCCCCTCACACATCGCCGCAGCGCACTACATCTCCGTGCGACACCTACATGCGATGTTCAGCGAGCAAGGATCGACAGTCTCCACCGTCATCCGCGAACGACGTCTTCAGCGTTGCTACGACGCACTCACCGATCCGTATCAAGCGCATCGCTCGATCGCCGAGATCGCGATCGCCGCCGGCTTTGTCGACCCTGCGCACTTCAGCAGAGTCTTCCGCGCACACTACGGAGTCCCTCCGCGCGCTGTTCGAGCGAGCTGAGGCGGCAAACCGACCGCACTCCGCGATAACATCGCCCCATGCGACGCCCCCGCAAGGTCTCCTCCGCCTCGGCGTCGCCCGCGACCCGTGCGCGGTATGCCAAGCGGCGGAAGAACCGACTTGCCCGCGTCGACAACGACCTCACCGACCTCGAATGGTACGAACTGATGGACGCGTGGGGCGGATGCGCTTACTGCGGCGGTGATGGCGCCGCTCTGCAACGTGACTGCATTCAACCCATCTCCCGGGGTGGTCGGTACACGTTCGAGAACGTCGTTCCGGCATGTGCGTCCTGCAATGCCAGCAAGCACAACAGTGAAGTCACTGGATGGTTGCGTCGTAAGAAGCTCGACGAGCGCACTTTTCTCGTGCGCCATGCGACCATCCTCCGCACCTTACGCCCTGCGGAATGAGCTACGCCCTGCCGGAGTGGACAGCAAAAAGCCCTCGGATTCGCGCGGTTTCGTGCGTTAATCCGAGGGCTTCTCTTCTGTGGAGCCTAGGAGATTCGAACTCCTGACATCCTGCTTGCAAAGCAGGCGCTCTACCAACTGAGCTAAGGCCCCGTAAGGGAAATATTAACTTATCAGAGTGGGGCTACCTGGACTTGAACCAGGGACCTCTTCATTATCAGTGAAGCGCTCTAACCGCCTGAGCTATAGCCCCGTCAACCTCCAAGACTTTACCGGAGATTCTCGGAAAATCCGAATCGAGGGAGAGAGCCACAGAGCGGCTTCTCCCTCGATTCATTCTAGCGGTCGGGAAGGATGATCACCGTACCGGCAGAGAGAGTGACGTCGATCGTCCTGCGGGCACGTGAGGACTCATCGATCTCGGCGTTCAGCGTGCCGGCGCTCACTTCTTGACTCACCTCGTACTCCACATCGGGGAGTGTCAGCTCAACCTTGCCTGCGCTCACGTCGACTGCGGTCTGGTTCGGGGGAGTGCCGGTGAGTTGCACCACAAGGTTTCCCGCCGATAGGCCCAGGTCTGCTGCGGAAACATCGTCGAGAACGACATCAGCGCGGCCAGCACTCATCTGCACATCGACGTTCGTTGCCGAGCCTTCAACATTGAGTGTGCCTGCGCTCACACGGAGATCAAGAACGCCAAAGTCTCCGCGCACGTCGAGGCTACCCGCATTCAGGGTCAGATCCGCGTCCACTTCCTCGCTGCTAAGACTGTTTGGCAGCGTCAGCACGGCAAGTTCATCTTCCATCGACCAGCTTCCTGGCCACCAAGAGAGCCATCCACCAAAGGCACCAGACGGGCTTTGCACGACCAGCTCGTCGCCCTCCCGCTCAAACGTCCAGTCTGCGCCGCGTCCATTTGTGATCGACAGCTCCGCCTCATCCACGTCATCGAAACGCACGCGCATATTGCTCGCGTCTGCTTCAACAGCGATCGCTTCGATACCGTCAGCACTTACTGTGCGGTTGGAGTCGGTGCCTGACGACGAAAATATACTCACCGTCGCGGCCGCTGCTGCCGTGCCTCCGGTTGCGAGCAGCGCGATGCCGCCGAGAACCGCGGTCAACACCAAGATCGCTGTGGCGCCGGAAGACCTGTCTCGGCCAGCAGCGGAAGGCGATACCGCTGGCGATTCGGTCTCAGGAAGAGGTGAGGGAGGCGGAGGAGTGAACGACGTGTGTTCGTGCGATTCGGCATTGTTCTCGGTGGTCATCGTGCCACTCCTGTCTGGCCGTTCGGCGGGGTATGACCGCCGTTGTTTTCGATATGTGCGAGGGCAGCAAGCACACGACGGTTTCCTGATTCGTCGGGATCAAACCCGAGTTTTTGAAAGATGGCGGTGATGTTCTTCTCCACGCTCGCCTCCGAGAGAAAGAGCAGCCCGGCAATCGCACCGTTCGATTTCCCCTCAGCGATCAGCGAAAGCACCGTGCGCTCCCGCTCTGTCAACCGCATCATGCGGTCATCCCGGTTGCGTCTCATCAACAACTGAGCGACAACCTCAGGATCAAGGACCGTCGCTCCCTCCGCGATGCTCTGCACCGAGCCAAGGAACTCGGCGACGTCAGCGACACGATCTTTGAGCAGGTACCCCAGCGGGCCACCCTGCGCAGAGATGAGTTCCGAGGCGTAGCGCTCTTCGACATATTGGGAGAGCACGAGTATGGCGAGCGCGGAATTCGACGCCCGCAGTGCGAGCGCGGCCCGAATACCTTCGTCTGTGTATGTCGGAGGAAGCCGCACGTCCAAGATGCAGAGGTCAGGTGCGGTCCTTGCGACAGCAGCTTCGAGGCCATCGGTGTCGGCAAGAGCGGCGACAACCTCGTGACCTGCATCTTCGAGCAGACGCACGAGACCTTCCCGCAGCAGAACCGAGTCTTCACAGATCAGGATGCGCATGGCACGCTCACCTCCAGGCTGGTCGGACCGCCGTGCGGACTCTCGAGTCGGAAAGTGCCTTGCGCGGCGAGGATGCGGTTAGAGATCCCGTCGAGGCCGCCTCCTGGCTGAATCTGTGCGCCACCGATGCCGTTGTCTTCTACACGAGCCCAGAGCGTGTTTCCTTCGCGCATGCGCACAGTCACCCTCGCTTCGCTTGCACGAGAGTGTTTCGCGGCGTTGGTCAATGATTCGGCGATACAGAAGTACACGGCGGCTTCCGCCTCACGACTGCACCGTTCATCGATACGTACATCGAGCTGCACGGGAATGTGCGAACGACTAACGAGCGCTGAAAGTGCGGCGTCGAGGCCTCGATCATCGAGCACCGACGCATGGATCCCCCTCGCCAGCTGCCGCAGTTCTGTAATGGCCGCCTTGGTGGAGGTGTGTGCCTCATCGATCAGCTTCTTCGCGGCGGCCGGGTCGTTGTCAATCTTCGTCTGAGCGAGGCCGAGCGTCATACCGACCGAGACCAAGCGTGGCTGAACACCATCGTGAAGGTCACGCTCGATGCGTGTGCGCTCCACGTCAGCTGCGCGCACAGCACCCTCGCGCTGCGCCGTTGAGGTGCGCACACGCTCGGTGAGCTCCGTCTCTCTGCTGCGAACCACGATCGCGAGCGAAAGAGTCCGGTGCAGAAGTGCCAATCCGATCATTCCGGCGACGCAGAAAAGAGCGATGAGCACCGCTGTCACTGGCGACCAGACCGCTGCTAGACCGGGAATGCCGAACGGCTCAAATGCTCCTTGTGGGGCGATGGCGGGGGAGAAGGACAGCACTACGGACCAGACCAACGCCCAGAACAGTCTCAGCACGATGAACCCCAATACGGCGGTGATCGTGAAGTTTGCGATGGCGCGCCACATGCGTCCATCGATCGACTGCCGGCCGAGGCTCCGGAGCCAGCCCATAAGCCCTGGCGCGTTGCGACGCTGGGGGCTGAGCGGTGCAAGCGGCGTGCGGTACAGCGCACTGACGCGTGCCACTTCGAACCAACCGAGTCCGTACATGGCGTAAACCAGTCCGACCAAGAAGACTGCGCCAATGCCCGCAACGAGAAGCAGTCCCAACCCGGTGGCAAGAAGACCGGTGAGCGTACCGAAAACGATTCCACCCACCACGCCAATTGCTGCGAGGTGCAGGATCGTGAGAAAGATTCGCAACGGGGGCTTCCGCGCCGGGGCGAGAGCCGGCGCGGAAGCCGGCGACACTGTCTGAATCGTCATGTTTCCAAGGTAGAGCGGGGTAACGCAGCTCAACACCGAGTCACCCAGACACTCCCGTTCGGGTTTTCCGTAATAACGATGATCGGACGACAAAGGGCGGATGCCGCAGCATCCGCCCTTTGTGAAACATTCCGCGATGGTCAGTTAGACATGAACCCTACAAGCAGTCCGCCAGTGACCTTCACCGCAAGGTTGTAGATTCCGGCGATCACAGCGCCGAGCACAGTGAAGACGATCAGATTGAGGATCGCAACGACCGCGGCGAATGCCATCACCTGCGGCAGGCCGACGACGTCGGAAAGCACGAAGGTGTTATCTGTCACACCGATCAAGAACTTCTCCGTTGTGACGAGCACGTCCGTTGCCTGCAAGACCAAAAAGATCAGAAAGAACGAAACCACGGTAACGACGGCAAGCGCGACTGCCCCCAGGAATGAGAGCTTCACGGCAGACCAGAAGTCGACGTAGACAAGCCTCAGCCGTACCTGCTTGCCGCTGGTCTTTCTGGTCGACTTCTTCGCCAGTTTGTCAGCCACTGTGCTCATGCGTCTGTGTCCTCGGGGGTATCTACGGTCTCGGCGACCTCGGTATCAGCATCCGCATCTGCCTCATCTTCGGTAAGGCCGCGTTCACCGTTGCGGGCGATTGCGAGGATGCGGTCGGCCTCCGTGGTTCGTGCAAACAGCACTCCCATGGTGTCGCGACCCTTAGCAGGCACCTCGGCCACGGCAGAGCGTACCACCTTGCCGCTGGAGAGAACCACCAAGACCTCGTCGTCCTCAGCGACGATCAAACCGCCCGCAAGCGTGCCTCGATCGTCGTTCAACTTGGCGACCTTGATGCCGGTTCCACCTCGGCCCTGTACGCGATAATCCTCGATCGCTGTGCGCTTGGCATAGCCGCCGTCGGTGACGACAAAGACAAACTTTCCTGGTGCCGCAACCGAAGCGGAGAGCAGGCAATCCTCGTCGATCTTGAACTTCATACCGCGCACACCGGCGGTTGCACGCCCCATCGGCCGCAATGCCTCGTCGGTTGCCTCAAAGCGCACCGACATTCCTCGACGGCTGATCAGAAGAATGTCATCTTCCGCGTTCACGAGAAGTGCGCTGACGAGCTCATCTTCATCGTTCAGACGGATCGCAATGACGCCACCCTGACGGTTGGTGTCGTATGTATCCAGGCGCGTCTTTTTGACGAGGCCATTTCGCGTGGCCAGCGCCAGGTAGTCAGCGACCTGGTAGTCCCGAATGTCGAGCACCTGGGCGATGCTCTCGTCTGGCTGCAGCGCAAGAAGGTTAGCGACGTGCATGCCCTTGGCATCACGCCCCGCCTCTGGCACCTCATAGGTCTTCGCGCGGTAGACACGACCCTTGTCGGTGAAGAACAGCAGCCAGTGATGTGTCGTCGTCACGAAGAAGTGTTCGACGATGTCATTGGCCCGCAGCTGCGCGCCCTTCACACCCTTGCCGCCGCGATGCTGCGAACGATAGTTGTCGCTGCGCGTGCGCTTGATGTAGCCCTCGCGAGTGACGGTGACAACCATTTCTTCTTCGGCGATGAGGTCTTCCATCGACACATCGCCGTCGAAACCGTGCAGGATGTGAGTCCGACGCTCGTCACCGAAACGGTCGACGATGCCAGTCAGCTCTTCGCGGATGATCGTGCGCTGACGACCCTCGTCCGCGAGGATTTCCTTGTAATCGGTGATCTGCGCCTCAAGCTCGTTGGCCTGATCAATGATGCGCTGGCGTTCGAGAGCAGCCAAACGACGCAACTGCATCTGCAGAATGGCGTCGGCCTGCACGTCATCGATGTCGAGGAGTTTTTGCAGTCCTTCGTTCGCATCCTGAGTCGTCTGCGAACGGCGGATGAGCGCAATAACCTCATCCAGCGCGTCGAGCGCCTTGAGGTAACCGCGCAGAATGTGCATGCGCTTCTCGGCCTCGCGGAGTCGGTATTCTGTGCGGCGCACGATCACATTGATCTGGTGCGAGATCCAGTGAGTGATGAAGCCGTCGATCGCAAGCGTGCGCGGAACCCCATCGACGATCGCAAGCATGTTCGCGCCGAAGTTCTCTTGCAGCTGCGTGTGCTTGTACAGGTTATTCAGCACAACCTTCGCCACCGCGTCACGCTTGAGAACGACGACGAGACGCTGGCCGGTGCGGTCAGAAGATTCGTCACGAATGTCAGCAATGCCGGTGATCTTGCCATCGCGGGCCAGATCACCGATCTTCACCGCGACATTGTCTGGGTTGACCTGGTACGGCAGCTCGGTGATCACCAAGCACGTGCGCCCCTGGATCTCCTCGACGTTGACAACCGCGCGCATCGTGATCGATCCGCGACCCGTGCGGTATGCCTCGTGGATGCCCTTAGTACCGAGGATCTGGGCTCCGGTCGGGAAGTCAGGACCGGGAACGCGCTGAATGAGGCCATCCAACAACTCATCGCGGCTGACACCGGGGTTATCCAGGGCCCACAGCGCTGCATCAGCAACCTCGCGAAGGTTGTGCGGCGGGATGTTGGTCGCCATTCCGACTGCGATACCCACTGATCCATTGACGAGCAGGTTCGGGAACCGGGCAGGCAGAACCGTCGGTTCCTGCGTCTGGCCATCGTAGTTGTCGGCGAAGTCGACGGTGTCTTCTTCGATGTCCCGCACCATCTCCAGCGCGAGTTGAGCCATCTTGGTCTCGGTGTATCGCGGCGCAGCAGCGCCCATGTTGCCGGGGGAGCCGAAGTTTCCCTGTCCGATAGCGAGCGGATACCGCAGCGACCACGGCTGCACCAGACGAACAAGCGCATCGTAGATCGCCGAGTCACCATGGGGGTGGTACTGCCCCATGACCTCACCGACGACACGGGCGCACTTCGAGAACGACTTGTCCGGACGGAACCCGCCGTCGTACATGCCGTAGATCACGCGACGGTGCACTGGCTTGAGACCATCGCGCACATCGGGGAGCGCGCGCCCGACAATCACGGCCATGGCGTAGTCGAGATAGCTGCGCTGCATCTCCGACTGGAGGTCGACCTGGTCGATCTTGCCGTGGTCGTGGGTAGGCTCTGGGCGTTCTTCGTCAGTCATAAGTTCTCTTCAGTTTCCGGTCATTCGGTTCTGGTTCGTTTTCCTGCGCATGCGAAGGGAGCCAGAAACGGGTCAGATGTCGAGGAAGCGGACGTCCTTGGCGTTGCGCTGAATGAAGCTGCGGCGGGATTCCACGTCTTCGCCCATCAGTACGCTGAAGATCTCGTCGGCCGCGGCGGCATCCTCGATCGTGATCTGCTGCAGTGTGCGCGTGGTGTGGTCCATCGTGGTTTCCCACAGTTCTTTCGGATTCATCTCACCGAGACCCTTGTAACGCTGGATACCAGCGTCTTTCGGGATGCGCTTGCCGTTGGAGAGACCATCGCGCAGGAGCGCATCGCGCTCCGCGTCGCTGAACACGTATTCGTGTGCCGAGTTTGTCCACTTCAACCGGTAGAGCGGCGGCATGGCGAGGTACACGAAGCCAGCTTCGATAAGCCCGCGCATGTAGCGGAAAAGCAGGGTGAGCATCAGCGTGGTGATGTGTTGACCATCGACATCAGCATCGGCCATCAAGACGATCTTGTGGTACCGAGCCTTTTCGATATCGAACTCTTCACCAATCCCGGTACCGAAAGCCTGGATCATCGCCTGAACTTCTTTATTGCCGAGCGCCTTGTCCAAACGCGCACGCTCCACGTTGAGGATCTTGCCTCGCAGGGCAAGAATCGCCTGCGTGTGCGGGTCGCGCCCCTGCACCGCTGAGCCACCGGCGGAGTCACCCTCCACCAGGAAGATCTCGCTGATCGAGGGGTCTTTGCTGGTGCAGTCCTTGAGTTTGTCCGGCATTGCCGCTGACTCAAAGACGCTCTTGCGACGTGCCGTTTCGCGCGCCTTGCGAGCGGCAAGGCGCGCGGTAGCAGCATCGATGGCTTTGCGAATAACGTTCTTGGCTTGAGCTGGATTTCGTTCAAACCAGGCACCGAGCTGATCGCCGACAACCTTCTGAACGAACGCCTTCGCTTCGGTGTTTCCGAGCTTGGTCTTCGTCTGACCCTCAAACTGTGGCTCGCCCAGCTTGATCGAGATGACGGCAGTCAATCCCTCGCGCACGTCATCGCCCGAAAGGTTGTCGTCTTTCTCTTTGAGAAGGTTGTTTGCCCGCGCGTACTTGTTGACCAACGTGGTCAACGCCGCGCGGAATCCCTCTTCGTGGGTGCCACCCTCGTGGGTGTTGATGGTGTTCGCGTAGGTAAACACGTTCTCGGTGTACGAGGTGGTCCACTGCATCGCAACTTCGAGCGAGATCTTCCGTGCGGTGTCTTCGGACTCGAACGCGATGATCTCGTCGTTGACAACTTCAGCGCGGCGCACCTTGTTGAGGTACTCGACGTAATCGACGAGGCCACGCTCGTAGAAGAAGACATCACCGGGCTGCTTCGTTACCGGAGCACCTTCTTCTTCGACCTCGTATGCCGAAGACTCACGCTCGTCGCGCAACTCGATGCGCAGTCCCTTGTTGAGGAACGCCATCTGCTGAAAACGGGTGCGCAAAGTGTCGTAGTCGAACTCGGTGGTCTCGGTGAAGATCCCTGCGTCCGGCCAGAACGTGATGCTGGTTCCGGTTTCGTCTGTCTCTTCACCCTTTTCCAGCTTCTGCTGCGGGATGCCGCCATCGGCAAAACGGTGCCGCCAGACGAAGCCTTTCTGCTTCACCTCGACATCGAAGCGTGTAGAAAGCGCGTTTACCACCGACGATCCGACACCGTGCAGGCCACCAGAAACCGCATATGCTCCGCCGCCGAACTTGCCGCCGGCGTGCAGGATGGTCAAAACCACCTCGACGGTCGACTTGTTCGGGTCAGAGGAGTGCGGATCAACCGGAATTCCTCGACCGTTGTCTACAACGCGTACGCCGCCATCGGCGAGCATGGTCACGAAAATAGAGTCGGCGTGACCAGCCAGCGCTTCGTCAACCGAGTTATCGACGATCTCGTAAACCAGGTGGTGCAGACCGCGCGGACCCGTCGATCCGATGTACATGCCTGGCCGCTTACGGACAGCCTCAAGACCCTCAAGAATCTGGATCGAGTCGGCACCGTACTCGCCGGGCTGCTTCACCTTGGGGGAAATTGTCGAGGACTCGGTCTCCGACGAAGATTCCGTCTCGTCAGCAGGGGATTCAGGCGTCATCAGAGGGCATTCTCCACATCGGTATCGCGAACTCCCATTCTAGCGGAGTTTCTTCGCAAGATACGGCTAGAAGCCCCCGTGTGGCCCTCTGAGCGTTCCGGACCCCTTGCGTGGTGTCCTACCCGTAGGTATCGCGCGGACCCCGCCCTGGAACCGCTCTGGGACCCCATTTCCAGGAGGGTACGTCTGGCCCAATGAATCGGAGGTTCTCGACGCCGGCCTCCGGATAGCGTCTCCCAATCTCGGTGAGAATCGTCGCCCGCATGAACTGAAGGTTTTTCGCCCAGGCGGTGGAGTCACACTTCACCGTGAGCAGACCGCGCTCCAGCGACACCGGTTCCGAGTGCTTTGCCGTGTCTGCCCCGGCGAGATCCGCCCACTGACGCACAAGATCTTCACGCGCAAGCGTGATCTGCCATCCAGAGTCACGACTCAAGCGATCAAGAACTTCCCCCAGCGAGCCGGGGTCGCGTCCAGGGGTAAACGGCGCATTTTCATCGTCGCTCGTAATGCGACGCTTACGTTTCCAGCTCTGAGAACTCGGTTTCAGCCCGCGCAATCGCAGGTAAGTCGCCACCGTTTCGGGAACCTCAGCGGCGGGAGTCGGCGCGTCACTCATGTTTGCCTTGCTCCTGAACGGTTCGCTCGTCGCTAATCGTTCCGTCATTGATCCGCACCACATGCGCGTGCAGCACCTCGGGAATGTCTTCTTCGACGGCCGCCGTGACGAGGACTTGCTCGTACCCGGCGGTGAGTGAAGCGAGTCGCTGGCGGCGCTCGGCGTCGAGCTCGGCAAAGACGTCATCAAGGATGAGAACAGGGTCACCCGCCGGGGACTCGCTCCTCAGTAACTCGGCCGAAGCGAGACGCAGTGCGAGCGCGACTGACCACGATTCCCCATGCGAGGCGTAGCCCTTCACTGGCAGGTCGCGTACCCGAAGAACCAAATCATCACGGTGCGGCCCGGTAAGCGTGAGACCTCTTTCGAGCTCTTTCGAGCGCTTTGCGGCAAGTGAAGCGCGAAACAGCTCTGCAATTCGCTGCGGATCGGTCAGCTTTTCGGCGGAAGATGTTGCCGTTTCGCTCTCTGCGTCATCGTCGCCGTCTTCCGGATCACCGCCACCGACCGACAGAGCCCATTGCAGTTGCGGACGATGATCGGCGCCAGCAATCGCTTCATAGGCGTCGGCCACTGGCTGCTGGAGGTCGGTCGCCAGACGCTGACGCGCCGTGATGATCTCAGAGCCAAGTGCAACGAGCTTGTCGTCCCACACTTCGAGCGTGCTGAGCCCCTCGCCGCGTACTCCGCGCGCTCGCGCCGACTTCAGCAGTGCATTGCGCTGTTTGAGCACGCGATCGTAGTCCGCAAGAACCGCAGCAAGTCGAGGGGTGCGCTGAATAAGCAGTTGGTCAGTAAAGCGCCGACGGGCCGAGGGATCTCCGCGTACGATCTGCAGATCTTCCGGTGCGAAAAGCACGACGTGCACGTAACGGGGGAGTTCGTTGGGCTTCGAGGGCGAGCCGTTGATGCGCGCCTTGTTCGAACCCTGTCGGTTGACCTGAACTTCGGTGAGTACCCGACGCTCTCCGTGCGAAAGTCGCGCACGGATCACCGCGAATTCTTGTCCGTCACGAACCATCGGAGCATCCGAAGACACACGGTGCGACCCAAGCGTCGCAAGAAAAACGACAGCCTCGGCAAGGTTAGTTTTTCCCTGTCCGTTGCGTCCAACGAGCACGTTGGGCCCACGGTGGAGCGTGAGTTCGGCGGTCGCGTAGTTGCGAAAATCAACCAGGCTCAGGTGCTCCACAATCACGGAGTCAGCCTACCTTCGGCCACTGACAACGAGACCGTGCGTGCGTAATCGCCAATCAGCGCAGCAGCAGGTTCGGCTGAAGCAGGTACTTGAACGAGTCGAGCCCAGCCTGTTCCACAGACGTCTGACTGGTAATCAGCACAGGGCTGAGCTTGTTGGCGTTGTCACTCGAGGTGAAAGTGACGCGGACAAACTCGCTCTTCACCGCTCCGAGCGACTCGATCAGATACTGCGGGTTGAGCCCCAGCGTGACTTCTTCGCCACCGGAGAGAATCGCGTCGACCGACTCCGAAGCACGCGCGTGGTCTCCGCCGGATGCGTCCATGGTCACGCTGTCGTGAGAGAACGTAAACCGCAGCGGTGCCGCGCGATCGAGGACGAGCGAGACTCGTCGCACTGCTTCGACAAGGTCGGCGGTGTTGACGACCGCGTAGTGGTCGGTCTGCTCAGGGAACAAGCGTCGAACCGGCGGGAAGTTGCCCTTGATCAGCAAAGAAGTGACGGTTTTGTTCCCTGCGGTGAAGGCGATGATCTCGCGGTCGCCTGCGCCAGAGAACGCAATCTGGATGGTGCCTGCCTGACCGAAGGTTTTACCCACTTCGAGGAGAGTACGTGCCGGCACGAGCGCGGTCGCCTCGACGGCTTCGCCATCCCACGGCACGTCACGAAGCGAGACGCGGTAACGGTCCGTTGCCACCATGCTCAGGCTTTGACCTGAAACTTCAAGCTGCACACCTGTGAGCACAGGGGTCACATCATCTCGTGATGCGGCGAAGCCCACCTGAGCAATCGCGGTGCCGAAATCGTCTGCAGGAACGACTCCAGACGATCCGTTCACCTCAGGGATGGAGGGATATTCCTCTACCGGCATGGCTGCGAGCGTGAATCGTGCGGATCCACAGGTAACGGCGATGCTGCCGTCGTCTTCCACAGCGATTTCGATTGGTGCGTTCGGAAGACGGTTGGCAATGTCAGAGAGCAGACGGCCGTGAACAAGGATCGTGCCCGGCGTCTCCACCGTTGCTTCGATGGTGGTTCTTGCCGATGCTTCGTAGTCGAAAGCAGAAAGCGTGAGCCCTGAATCGCCCGCTTCGATCAGCACGCCGGCCAGAATCGGCTGCGGATTTCGTTGCGGAAGTAACTTGACGACGAACGAGACAGCCTCGCTGAAGACATCGCGGTTGACCTGAAACCTCACTGGTGCTCCCTTGTCATCGATCTGTGACACGTTGTCGTCGTCCCTGCCGGTGCAGGGATTCCCATGCTAGCCCCAGAGCGCGGTGTATCCCTACGCCGGGCTTTTGAGGATTCGTCGAGCAGTTCTCCCCATCGTCTGGTGATGGGATCTCGCCCTTAATGACTTAACTCCTTAACAGTGTTAACAGCTGTGGATACTGTGGATAACTCGGTGGATATCAATCGCGAGTAGGGAACTACACGGTTGTCAGTTGTGGAATGCCTGGGGAATCCGCGGGTTTTCGACCTTTGGGGCGAAGGGGACTTCGTCGAAGTTATCCACAGGTTTCGACGTTTCGCACACGTTCGTCCCGATTTTGGAGCTCTAATTCCACAAGTTATCCACATGTGCATAGAGGCATCTATCGGGCGATCGGATTATCGACGCCCGAGCTGTGTGGTGATCTCGGTGACCTGGTTGTAGATCGAGCGGCGCTCTTTCATGAGCTCACTGATCTTCTTGTAGGCGTACATGACGGTCGTGTGATCCCGATTTCCGAAGAGCTGCCCGATCTTGGGAAGAGAGAGACTGGTGCGCTCTCGGCACAGATACATCGCGATCTGCCGTGCAGTAGCGATCTGTTGCGAACGACTTGATCCGTAGAGATCATCGACGGTCAGCTTGAAGTACTGAGCGGTGGCCGTGATGATGTCGGTCGGGGAGATGATGTTGTCTTCTGCGGTGTCGATGATGTCGCGAAGCACCGTCTGTGCGAGCGAGATGTCGAGTGCGGAGCGGTTGAGGCTGGCAAATGCCGATACCCGGATAAGTGCGCCCTCGAGCTCACGGATGTTGGACGACACCACTGTTGCGATGTACTCCAACACCTCATCGGGGATGTGGAGGGCCTCGCTCTGTGCCTTCTTGCGGAGGATCGCGATGCGTGTCTCGAGGTCTGGTGCCTGAACGTCGGTGATCAAGCCCCACTCGAACCGGCTGCGCATGCGGTCTTCGAACCCAGTCAGGTGCTTTGGAGCGACATCACTTGTGATCACGACCTGCTTGTTGTGATCGTGCAGGGTGTTGAACGTGTGGAAGAAGGCTTCCTGTGTCTCGGCGCGCCCCTGAAGGAACTGGATGTCATCGATCAAAAGGATGTCGACATCGCGGTAGCGAGCTTGGAAGGCTGCTCCTCGGTTGTTGGCGATGGAATTGATGAAGTCGTTCGTGAACTCTTCGCTCGAAACGTAGCGAACCTTTACTCCGGCATAGAGCGACTGCGCGTAATCACCGATCGCGTGCAATAGGTGTGTCTTGCCCAGACCAGAGTCGCCGTAGATGAAGAGCGGGTTGTAGGCCTTGGCCGGTGCCTCGGCGACAGCTACGGCTGCGGCATGGGCGAAGCGGTTCGACTGACCGATCACGAAGTTATCGAACGTGTACTTCGGGTTCAGCCGGGACTCGTGACGGAGCTGGGTGGGCTGCTCCATCGGAGATTCAACGCGGATTTGCTCGTGGCGTCCGAAGTCGCTGACGGCCATCGGAGCCGCGGCCTGTTCTGCGAGCTCATGGTTGACAACCACGCGGTACGACGTCACTTCTTCGCCGATATGGGCGAGCGCCTCCATGATGGGCAGGCGCAGCCGCTTATTGATCTGCGCTGCAGTGAGGTCGTTCGGGACCTCGAGGTACAGCGTGGCCGACATCACCCCTGCAGGAACAGCGAGGCTAAGGAAGCCCTGGAGCTGGGGAGTGACGCGGTCATCATCGACCAGCAACTCCTGCACCGTGGTCCAGATGGGAACGTCGGGCTGGGCTGGTGATGACATGACGCTCCGAACGAGGAAACGGGGCGGGACCGCTGGGCTGTGGTCCCTGTGGATAACTTCGTTTGCCACGGTAGTCACCCGGGGTGTGAACGGCAACCTGCCCACGGAAAGACGCGCGCGTGTTGCGCCCGGGGATCGCGCAGAGGTTGTGGATAATTACCTAGAGTTGGTTCCTTCGGCTACCGGGGCGAGCGTCCAGATTTGCTCTGTGCGCCGGTAAGACGTACCCTAAGTCGGTTGACTTATGCCATTTTTGGCAGTTCCCCAATGTCTCCGGTCGAAGTGAATCCGGTGGCAGTATTCCCGGAGTGATTCCATGAGCAAGCGTACTTTCCAGCCCAACAACCGCCGTCGCGCCAAGAAGCACGGATTCCGCGCCCGCATGCGTACGCGTGCCGGCCGTGGCATCCTCGCTGCACGCCGCGCGAAGGGCCGCACCGAGCTCTCTGCGTAGTCTGCTGTGCTCGCCCGCCCGTATCGATTGACCCGCGGGAGCGACTATCGCCTCGTCGTTCGTCGTGGTTCCCGCTGTGGCGGGGCCAGGGTCATTACGTCGATGTTGGTTACGGGCGAGAACAGATCCGCACGGTTCGGATTCATCATTAGCAAGCAGGTAGGTACCGCGGTGGTACGAAACACTGTGCGTCGTCGGCTTAAGGCCGTCTGCGCTGAGGCACTGCCGCGTGTGCCACAGGGCACGGATGTTGTCATCCGTGCCCTTCCTGCGTCTGCGAGCGCGTCTTTTGCCGATCTCGAAGCTGATGTCAGTCGTTGTCTTAGTAAATTGACGGCTTCAGCGAGTGCGAGCTCCGCATGAGTGCTCTTCCCGCATCCTCTATAGGTGGCGCGAAGTTGCAGCCGAGCGATGCGATTCGTAGCGTTCCGTTGATACCTCGCAACCTCGTTCTGGGGTTTCTCGCTGGGTACCGCAAGGTGATCTCTCCGATGTATGGAGATGTCTGTGCCTATTACCCCAGCTGTTCCGCTTACGCTGTAGGTGCGGTGCAGCAACACGGTGCGGCAAAGGGAGCGGTGCTCTCTGCGTGGCGCATTCTCCGCTGCAATCCTTGGACTAGCGGTGGCGTCGACGACGTTCGGCCGCATGACCACTTCCGTTACGACTTAACCGCTCACGGTTTTGTTGTCCCTTCCCGAAAGGACTGATCGGTGGGTCTTGACCTTCTGCTCGCCAGTGCGACGCCCAGCCCCGAACCTGCGGAGGGTGGCTTTGACCTGATCAGCACCATCCTTTGGCCACTGAAGTGGATGGTCGAGCTGATCCTCGTCGCGTGGCATTCGCTCCTCACGACTGTGGGAATGCCAGCCGCTTCAGGTCTGACCTGGGTTCTTTCAATCGTCGGCCTCGTTATTGTCGTCCGCGCCGCTCTTATTCCGCTTTTCGTGAAGCAGATCAAGAGTCAGCGAAAGATGATGGAAATCGCCCCTGAACTGCGAAAAGTTCAGGAAAAGTACCGCGGTAAGAAGGATCAGCTTTCGCGGGAGGCCATGAGCCGCGAAACGATGGCGCTGTACAAGAAGCACGGCACGACGCCGATGTCGAGTTGTCTTCCGCTCTTGGTGCAGATGCCTATTTTCTTCTCGCTGTTCAGTGTGCTGAGCGATGTGAGGAAACATGCCGAGCAGGGTCTCGGCGGGGTTGGTCTTCTGAGCCCGGAACTTACGCAAGAGTTCTATGACGCAAAGCTGTTTGGCGTTGCTTCGCTTCACGAGACTCTTGGTGACGCGGTTGATGCGCAGAACACCACCGCGATTGTCATTCTGGTTACTCTCGTCGTCCTGATGATCGGCTCGCAGTTCTTTACCCAGCTGCAGATCATTTCGAAGAACCTTTCCCCTGAGGCCAAGACCGGCCAGGCGTACCAGATGCAGAAGATCATGCTCTACGTACTGCCGCTGGGATTCATCTTCTCCGGAATCTTCTTCCCGCTCGGCGTCGTCGTGTACTGGTTCATCTCGAACCTCTGGACCATGGGACAGCAGTTCCTCGTTATCCGCGAGATGCCCACACCAGGCTCAGAGGCCGCAAAGGCACGTGAAGAGCGTCTTGCACGTAAGGGCAAGGCGATCGACTCCTCGGGCAAGGTTGTTCCGATGTCTGTATACGAAGCAGAGCAGCAGCGCTTGCTGGAAGAGGCCGAGAAGGTCAAGGCAGAGGCACCGAAGCGCCAGCAGCCTGTGGGCAAAAAGCGCGCCAAGAAGAAGGGGAGCGGTTCATGAGCGAGGTAATTACCGAGAACGTTGAGCCGACGACGGCGCAGCTGGAGAACGAGGGCGACATCGCCGCGGACTACCTCGAGGAGCTGCTGGATATTGCAGACATCGATGGGGACCTGAACCTCGATGTTCGGCAGGGACGTGCGTACGTCTCCGTCGAGGCTGAGGGGGAGGGGCTTTCTGCACTCTCTGCGCCCGAAACCGTCCAGGCCCTACAGGAACTCACGCGTCTCGCAGTTCAGAACAAGACCGGGTCGTTCTCGCGTTTGATTCTGGACATCGCCGGCTCCCGCGACATCCGCCGTCGCCAGCTTGAGACCTTGGTACTCGCCGCTGCGAGCAAGCTTGATGAAGGTTCTTCGCAGGCCTCGTTGCCGTCGATGTCTAGTTATGAGCGAAAGCTCGTCCATGACATCGCAGCAGAACATGGTCTGGTCTCCGAGTCGTACGGCGAGGGTGCTGACCGACACACGGTCCTTCGTCGTCGTTGATGTTTCACGTGAAACATCGCTTTTCGGGAATCTCGATATGACTGATGTCGAAAGTGAACCTACGGGCGCCGAGGAACTTTTCGGGGATCGTATCGAGGTAGCGCGAGCCTTTACGGCTGCACTCGCCCAACACGGGGAAGAGCGCGGGCTCATCGGCCCTTTGGAGTTGCCGCGCTTGTGGAGTCGTCACGTACTGAACAGCGTCATTGCGGCACCCCTGTTCTCTGGTTCGGTTGCTGACATTGGGTCGGGAGCTGGGCTCCCTGGTTTGGTCTTGGCGATCGCACGCCCTGATGTGACGTGGACCCTGGTTGAGCCCATGGAGCGTCGCGTTGTGTGGCTGAACGAGCAGGTCGATGCGCTCGGCCTCGAGAACGTGACGGTTCTTCGAGCGAGGGCGGAGGATGTGCGCCCTCACAGCAGCTTCGATGTGGTGACCGCTCGTGCAGTGAGTGCCCTACGCACGCTCATTCCGATTACTGCTCCGTTGGTGCGTGACGGTGGTGAACTCATCCTGCTCAAGGGCGCGCGAGCGTCGGATGAGATCGATGCAGCACAGAAGCAGATAAAGAAGTTCAGACTCAGTGATGTGCGAGTAGAGATCCTCGGGGAGGATGTGCTCTCCGAAGCCACTCGGGTTGTCCGAGCCAAGGTCAGATAGATACTCGTGCTTTTCCTCGTCGATGTTTCACGTGAAACATCGATTGGGACAGGCCTTGCGACGTCGTGGCAGCATGAGATCGCGGCGGTTACTTCTAGACCGAGGTTTGTTCCACGTGAAACATCTCTGATGTCGCACAACGTGGTGTGTTGCAAAGTCAGACCCGTGTGCCTGTCGCGGTTCTACGACATTTTTTGATGCGCGGCCCATCGGGTTTGGCTTCAGCTCGTGCCTGATGCCTGCGTTGCTTAGCGGTCCGGCGACACTGGCGTAGTGGGGGTAATGTCGGTGTGCGCGTTGTGAGCAAGAGGTACGTTTCACGTGAAACACATTGTGTCTACGGATGTCGATCGTCCCGACTCACGCGAAACAGCAGCAGTGTCGGTCAGCGGTGGCCAGTACCCCTGCCTACTCGGGGGAACGCGCACTCACGCATCAAAGCAGAGTACGCGTTTATCCGACCACACCCGTGGCTAGCCTGCGTGATGTGGTTGAGAGTACGGAGACATGCCGCCGTTGACGGCCGGCAGAATCCGGGTTGCGTCATGCCACACCATCGATATCACTGGGTGTGGTGTGTCCTGCGGCTGGGTAGGTCAACGGCGCGGGATCGAGCGAGTAGAAGCAATGTCTCACGTGAAACCTCGACGATTCTCGGTGCTAGCCGGGTCAAGGCAGCTACATGCTGATGGACTTCACGTGCGGAGCTCCAGCTTTACCTGTCCCGCACGATGGAGACCGCGCACTGCGAGTAGTTGCCGCGTTGTGTGCGTGACTGTTTCACGTGAAACAGTGCCGGACTTCCGTCAATTGCCCCGGGTTGCCCCCAAGTATCCGCCGGCGTCGCCTGAATCTGCGGGTTAGAACGATCCTCATGTGTCACCGACGTGCTCGGACGTCGGTGGATGCGATTAGAGTGGAACGCGGCCCCGAAAGGAGTGGATGTTTCACGTGAAACAATCCGAAAAAACATCAGCGAACGAGTCGTTCGGGATTGATACGCCGCTTGCGCGGGAGCTCGCTGACCTCTCTGCTCGGAAGCGGGCTCTCGAAGCTGCCTCTGTGGAGTTCGGCGGCGACACGCGCGTACTGACGGTCTCAAACCAGAAGGGCGGCGTAGGCAAAACAACGACAGCCGTCAACACAGCCGCGGCGCTGGCAGCTATCGGTGCCAAAGTTTTGGTGATCGATCTCGATCCTCAGGGCAATGCGTCTACCGCTCTCGGTGTTCCGCATAGCGCGGACGTTCCGAGTGTGTACGACGTCCTCATCGATGAGGTCCCTCTGGCGGACATTGTGCAGGAGAGCCCAGAGGACCCCAATCTGTTCTGCGCCCCGAGCACGATCCACCTTGCTGGCGCCGAGATCGAACTCGTCGCACAGGTTGCACGTGAACACCGCTTGCGGCGCGCTCTTGAGGTGTATCTCGTCGACAGTCCGATGAATTTCGTGATCATTGACTGTCCGCCATCGCTTGGGCTCCTGACGATCAACGCTTTCACGGCGGCGACCGAAGTGTTCATTCCTATTCAGTGCGAGTACTACGCCCTTGAGGGACTCAGCCAGCTATTGGGCAGCATTCAGATGATCCAGAAGCACCTCAATCCGGTGCTTCACCTATCGACAATTCTGCTGACAATGTTCGATGGGCGCACACGTCTCGCGCAGCAGGTCGCAGAGGAAGTGCGCACGCACTTCCCTGATCAGGTACTCGAGACCGTCATACCGCGCTCGGTGAGGGTTTCTGAAGCGCCAAGTTTTGGCCAAACGGTGATTGCCTACGATGGTCAATCCGCTGGCGCAATCGCCTACCGTGAGGCCGCAGTCGAGATCGCGTCGCGCACGACGCATAACAAGGAGAAATGATGGCGAAGCGCACTGGGTTGGGCCGCGGTATCGGTGCCCTTATCCCCACGACTGATCAGGCAGAGCGTCCCGTCGACGTCTTTTTCCCCGGAGCGAGCTTGCGGCAGGCTGCCGCCGACGCCGCAGCAGAGCCACAAGCCGCGGCTCCTGACCTGGAAACCGTGCCAGGGATCCACCTGATTCAGGTTGACCCCAACGACATCGTGGCTAACCCTCGTCAGCCACGAACGCACTTTAACCCCGATGATCTTGCCGAGCTCGTCCACAGCGTGCGCGAGTTCGGCGTGCTCCAGCCGGTTGTCGTGCGCAAGAACAGTGACAACGAGTACGAACTGGTCATGGGGGAGCGGCGTACGCGCGCCGCCCGCGAAGCTGGCCTAGATGTGATCCCTGCGATCGTCCGGGACACTGCCGATGAAGATCTTCTACGCGATGCCCTTCTCGAAAACCTCCACCGCTCGGAGCTGAACCCACTGGAAGAGGCCTCGGCCTATCAGCAGCTTCTCGACGACTTTGGAATCACGCAAGAAGAGCTGGCTACACGCATCGGCCGGTCGCGCCCGCAGATCAGCAACACCATCCGACTGCTGAAGCTTCCGGTACCGGTCCAGCAACGTGTTGCTGCCGGGGTGCTCACTGCTGGGCACGCCCGCGCAATCCTTAGCCTCGACGATGCAGCCGCGATGCAGCGCCTTGCCGACAAGGTCGTGAATGAAGACCTCTCGGTGCGCGCTACGGAGGAGGCTGCGAAGTCGCAACCGAGCGCTGCAAAGTCGGCCAAGCCGACTCCTGGTGCACGCCGCGCCTATCTCGATGAGGTCGCAGGCAAGCTCGGCGACCGACTCAACACGCGCGTTAAGATTGCGCTCGGTGCTCGAAAGGGCCAGGTCACTATCGATTTCGCATCGATTCAGGACCTGAACCGTATCCTCGAGGAGATCGGTGAAGGCGGATACGGTAGCGAGAAGTAGCCTCCTGACTATCGAACGTTCCTCTAGACTCTCGTCATCTCGATGATCAGGGGGATGAAATGTCGAAAGTCACAGGTCCGGCAGGGATACAGCGACGCGTCATAGCGGTGAGCATCGCCGCAGCGCTCGGCGGGTTCCTATTCGGGTTCGATACGGCGGTAATCAACGGCGCCGTTGACGCGCTCGCTGGCGACGTTTCCGGATTCGACCTGAGTACGGGGCTCAAGGGATTCGCTGTTTCATCAGCGCTGATCGGCTGTGCCATCGGAGCATGGTTCGCTGGCCCGGTTTCGAACAAGTACGGCCGAATACCAGTGATGGTCACCGCCGCGGCTTTGTTCTTCGCCTCTGCTATCGGCTCAGGACTCGCCTTCGGTGTGATCGACCTCATCGTCTGGCGCGTGATCGGTGGGTTCGGTGTCGGTGCGGCATCGGTCATCGCTCCTGCATATATCGCAGAGATATCGCCCGCGGCCATCCGAGGACGTCTCGGCTCGCTCCAGCAGCTGGCGATCGTGACCGGTATCTTCACCGCATTGCTTTCTGACGCCCTCCTGGCCGGACTCGCCGGGGCGGCTGACCAGCCTCTCTGGGGTCTCACCGCCTGGCGATGGATGCTGATGGCGGAAGCTATCCCCGCTGTGGTCTACGGCATTATGTCGCTACGTCTCCCCGAATCGCCACGCTATCTCGTGCGCAAGGGGGAGCTTAAGCGTGCTGCTGAGGTGCTCACGACGGTCACCGGGACAGTCAACGTCGACAGCAAGATCAAAGAGATCACCGGAACGATCAATACGGAGCGCTCGGAGTCCCTGCGGGACCTACGGGGGAGCAGGCTGGGTCTGAAGCCCATCGTCTGGATCGGCATCCTGTTGTCAGTGTTCCAACAGTTCGTCGGCATCAACGTCATTTTCTACTACTCCACGACCCTCTGGCAGTCGGTGGGCTTTGACGAGTCCAGCGCATTGCTCACCTCGGTCTTTACATCGGTGACAAACATCGTGGTCACGATCATCGCGATCATGCTCGTCGACAAAATCGGCCGTCGCATCATGTTGTTGGTCGGGTCGGTCGGTATGACGGTGACGCTGGGGCTCATGGCTCTCGCGTTCTCGTTCGGAGAACTCGATGCGTCAGGAACGGCTGTGTTGCCTGACCCATGGGCGACCGTAGCCTTGATCTGCGCGAACGGGTTTGTCGTATTCTTCGGCGCTACCTGGGGACCGCTGGTCTGGGTTTTGCTGGGGGAGATCTTCCCCAACTCCATACGTGCGGGAGCTCTTGCTGTCGCGGCCGCGGCGCAGTGGACAGCCAACTTCTTCATCTCCACAACGTTCCCGACCTTCGCAGAAATTGGCCTGACCTTCGCTTACGGCTTCTACGCGTTCTTCGCGTTCTTGTCGTTCTTCTTCGTGTACTTCAAGGTGCCGGAGACGAAGGGCAAGGAGCTCGAAGAGATGACAGAAGACATGAAGGTGACGCGCCGGACGGGCCGCCGATCGACGTAGGCTTGTTGTATGACCGAGTCTGTAAATCGTCGCGCCAGCCTAGAGTTGCTGCGGGCAGAAGCGGCTGACGAGCTTGCGGTCCTCATCCAGGAGCGACTTCTCGGGGGAGAAGACCCGTGGGAGTTCATGGAGGAGCTTCCGAGTGTTGATGAGCTGGTTGTCTATCTTTTGCGAGCCGACAACATCACAGCAAACGACGGTGTGCGTCCTAATGCGGCGCGGCACTATCGCGTACTGCGGCAGATAGCACTGGAGTACCCCGAACTCACGCCCGCGGTGTGGGGCCTTCTCGACGAGAAAGAGCGCCACCGCCGTTGGGATCCGACAGTCGCTGACGCTTCCTGAGCTGGCACCGAGAAAGGGCCGCACCTCCGGAGAGGTGCGGCCCTTTCTCTGAGAAAAGGATCAGCCGATGAATGCGGCCAGGTCCTGCTCCAGAGCGAACTTCGGCTTGGCGCCGATGATGGTCGTCTTGACCTCACCGCCATCGAACACCTTCATCGCCGGGATCGAGGTGATCTGGTACTTCATCGCCAGCTCGGGGTTCTCATCAACGTTGAGCTTGAGGATGGTGATCTTGTCGGGGTTGTCAGCCTGGATCTCATCCAGTACCGGCGCGACCATGCGACACGGACCACACCACTCGGCCCAGAAGTCGACCAGAACGGGACCGTCTGCCTGCAGAACGTCCTGATCCCAGGTTGCCTGGCTCGTAGCTTTTGCACTCATCACAGTTCTCCTTGGTTCGAGGTTCGCCTGCTACAACAGCCGGCGAGGGGAAAGTGTTCCCGCCGCCCTCAGGCGACGATGATTTCGGCGGCTTCAGCGGCCGGCACCTCAACGGAGGCGTCTTCGAGGTCGGCGAGGAAGTGTTCCGCGTCGAGGGCTGCAACCGTTCCGGTGCCGGAAGCCGTGATGGCCTGGCGGTAAGTCGGGTCGATCACGTCTCCGGCAGCGAAAACGCCGGGAACGGAAGTGCGAGACGAGCGTCCGTCGACCCAGATCGTTCCCTCTGCTGTGAGTTCCAGCTTGTCGTGCACGAGGTGGGTGCGCGGGTCGTTTCCGATCGCGATGAACAGGCCGTCGAGAGCGAGCTCGCTGAGTGTGCCGTCGGCTGTGGAGCGCAACTGCACACCAGAGACGGCGTCAGCACCGAGAACCTCGGCGATCTCGCTGTTCCAGATGAACTCGATCTTCTCGTTAGCGAAGGCGCGCTCCTGCATGATCTTCGAGGCCCGCAGCGAGTCTTTGCGGTGGATGACGTAGACCTTCTTGGCGAAGCGAGTGAGGAACGTTGCCTCCTCCATCGCGGAGTCGCCGCCGCCCACAACAGCGATCGTCTTCTCACGGAAGAAGAATCCGTCGCAGGTGGCGCACCAGGAGACACCGTAGCCGGAGAGACGCTCTTCGCCTTCTACTCCAAGCTTGCGGTACGCCGAGCCGGTGGCATAGATAAGCGTCTGCGCTTCGTGCACAGCGCCCGACCCGAGGGTGACCTTCTTGACGGGGCCATCCACTTCGAGTTCTGTGACGTCGTCGTACAGCACCTCGGTGCCGAACTTCTCTGCCTGCTCTTGGAACTTCGCCATGAGCTCTGGACCCTGGATGCCCTCGGGGAAGCCTGGGTAGTTCTCGACCTCGGTGGTGTTCATCAGCTCTCCGCCGACTTCGACCGAGCTCGCGATGAGCAGCGGCTTGAGGTTCGCCCTGGCTGCATAGATCGCAGCCGTGAATCCGGCGGGGCCGGAGCCGATGATGATGACCTGACGCATGTGCTCTCCGTCTTAGAAAAATGTGGTCGGTTGACCTTCGCCTGCTTCAACCCATGCTAACCGCGGGACATTCCCTCACAACATCGATGAGGTGTCGAAGGGGTAGCTACCGCGTGAATCAGCGACCAGGCAGGAAGCGGCGAACGAGCGTGCCGGCGACCTTGAGTTCTGGGGCCCGCATCACCGCCAGGAGGGCAATGTAAACGATGATTACGGTGAGGCCGACCAACGCTGTTGCGAATGTGGCGGCGATGACACCGGACGTCGCCCAGCCGGTGGTGCCGCCCAGCAGCAAGAACATGCCCCATCCTGCAAAGCCGGCGGGGATAGCCGCGACCGAGAAGCGGGCGATGGCAGACATCCAGGAACCCACCTGGAGTCCGCCGAGCTTGCGGTTGAGTAACCACGTAGCGAGGATCGTCTGCAAGATGCTGGCAATCGACTGCCCGAGCGCTACCGCGGCGGCAAGTTGCACCAGGGGGAGCACGCCAGCTGCCAGGAGCGCGGCGGCGGTGAGCGCTGTCACCACGATCAGAACGCACTGGAAGATCGTGAACCAGAAGGGTGTGCGGGTGTCGTCGTAGGCGTAAAAAGTCCGCTGCACGATGAAGAGAATCGTGAGGGGAATGAGGCTGACGAGGTAACAGAGCAACACGAGGGCTGCGCCCTGCGCATCAGAAGGATTCTCGGTGAAAACCCGCGATGCAGGGATCGCTGCTGCAGCCACCGCGGCGACCGCAGCGACAATGAAAAACAGCAGCGTTTTGATGCTGCGGGAGACGTCGGAGAGAACATCGGCGCGACGTCCGGCCGCAGCATGTTCGCTGATCTGGGTGAAGTACGGCGTCCCGATCGAGAGCACGATCACGGAGTAAGGCAGCATGAAAATAAGCCAGGCATTACCCGTGACGGCGAGTGAGGCACCGCTTCCGGAGGCCTCGCTGATGATGCGACCCTGAACGATCCCCGCAGTGAGCGACGCGAGAGCCATCAAGAAGGTCCAGCCAGCCAGCTTGCCGACGCCACCGAGCCCAACGCCGCGCCATTGGAAGTCGGGGCGAAGCGAAAGACCGGTGCGCCGCCAGAAGAGCAGGAGTACGAGCGCCTGGATAGCGATCCCGAGGGTGGCTGTGCCACCGAGCATGGCGATCATCTCAGGAGTCCAGTCCTCGGACTGCCGGGAGACGGGGGAGAATACCCACCCCAGCAAGAGAAAACCGATGATCGAGACGATGTTGTTGATCACCGGAGCCCAGGTGAACGGGCCGAAAATGCGGCGGGCGTTGAGGGCTTCTCCGAGGAGGGCGTATAGGCCGTAGAAGAGCACCTGGGGGAGACACCAGTACGCCAGAGCGGTTGCCAGAGCCTGAGTAGATGGGGGAACTCCGCCGGCGACGAGCTGAACTAGCCACGGGGCTGAAATCGTCGCGATGGCGGTAACGACGACGAGAACGACCGTGCCGAGCGTGAACAGTTTGGAGATGAACGCGTTGCCACCGTCGGCGTTCGCTGCCGCCTTGACGATCTGCGGGACGATGACCGCAGTGAGGATTCCCACGGAGATGAGCGAGAAGACGCTGTTGGGAAGAGTGTTGGCCGCCGCAAACGCGTCGGCTGGCCCGGAGTTGTACGAGCCGATAACTCCGACGAGCACGATGCTGCGGAGCAGACCGGTGAGGCGAGACACCAGAGTGCCAGCGCCGATAATGGCGCTCGCGCGTCCGAGACTACTCATTCGGGTCCTTTGCTGGGGCGGTGCTCGCCGGGTCTTCGATCGCAACTTCTTCTGCTGACTCGCGGCGCTTGCGACGGATGGTGCGGAAGACGCCCAGTCCGATCAGCAACACAACGAGACCACCGAAGACGAAGAGGCCGATGGCTTCCCACTCTGCGCGCACAGCGACGCGCACAATCTGTTCGTCTTGGATCTGTACTCCAGTGGGACTGTAGAGACTCAATCGCAAGTCGAGCTCACCGCTGCCGACACGCGCTGAAACCGGCACCTTGACGCGCGTGGTGGAGTTGGCCTGTACGACGGCTTCCACGAAGGGCTGGACGTCAAGACGGGGATCGCTGGGCGAGGCGAACAGTTGCACAGTGACGGGCCACGGCAGATCATTGCGCACCGCGATCGGCAGATCGGCGTTCGCCGTGAGCAGCTGAATGGTGCTCGACGGCGGGATGCTCACGGCTGCAAGGGTGCCTGTGGTTCTGGCCTGATGAGCTTGCACGCGCTCGGAGAATTCTGCCGCCGATGCGCCAACGGCGAGGGTGCGCATGATGCGCATGCGCTCAGGGCTCAGGAGCACCTGAGAGTCAGTGAGGATGGATGAAAAAGCGGAAAGCGTCCCCTCATCAGAGAGCAGATTGATGACAGCGGCGGCCCTGGCCGGATCCGCCTCTGCGGTCACAGTGGCCGCTGCAAGAGGAGTGTCACGCAGGGCCGACAGCGTGAAACCAATGGAGTCGGCAGCCGAGACGGCATCGCGCAGTGCGTCGGCCGATCGATCCTCGTCGCGATCAAGGCCGACGAGCAGTGGTGCTCCTGGTGCGCGTTTCTCTGCCATGACCAGCAGTGCAGCAGACTCAGCAAGCAAACGCTGGCGTCTCACCTGGTCTGTCTCTGCCGCGACCTCAGATAGGGCGTCAGAGGCGGCAGTATCGGTAACGAGGAGCTCTTCGCCTTCGACGACGGCATGTGCGGCGTTCTGGCCGCCCACCGTTGAGGACGAGAGGATTGTCGCTGTTCCTTCACCGAGATACGAGCTGAAGGCGACGACATCGTTCTGAGTAAGGGCGCCGTCTGGCCAGACGATCTGCGGCATCGCACCAGCGACCGCGAGAAGCTCTTCTTCGCTGGGGACGGCCGATATCTCAGTGGGAGTCGGCGTCGGTTCCGCGCTGGTGGTCGTGCTGGGGGAGGCGGTCGGCGCGACGGTTGCCGGCGCCTGTGGGAAGTTTGCGGGATCGATGAACGGCGAGAGCGTGGTGGGCTCCAACAGTGTGGGCAGCGAAGCCTGTGCTTGGGCTGCCACGTCGGCATCCCCGAACTGCAATGCGAATCTCTCGTTAGGGAGGCTCTCGAAACGAGCCAGCCAATCTTGTGCTGTGTCGGGAGCGGAGGAGCCGAGCACTCGGATCGACGTGAGAATAGCGGGGTCGATACCCAAGACCGCCGTGGTGCCCGCGACGCCGTCGAGCTGTGCCGTGAGAGTGCCGTCGGTCGCCGTGAGGGTCGAGAGTTCGTCGCCGCTAAGCAGCGCACCACCCGCGGGGGTCGCGGTGATAGGTACCAGGACACCAATCTGGGTGCTCTGCGACTCCGCGACGACCAAGACGCTTGTCGCTTTGGTCGCGACAATGTCTGACGTGTCCTGTTGTGACGCTCCTGTGAGCTCGGCACGAAGGGGATATGTTCCGGGCTCAAGATCTTGCAGCGTGTCTTCGGGGACAAAGACGGTCGTGGTCTCCGCAGCACCCGCATCGATGGCCCCAGTTTCGTCGGCCCCGATGACCTCGAAATCGCCGGCGGCTTCACTGTCGTCCAGCCAGCTAGAGAGCGCTGCCTCATCGGCGAGAGGGGTTTTGTTGATCTCGACCTGGACCTGACCAGCCGACAACCCAGAATTGGTGTCGTTCTCGACCGTGAGGATGGCGGTGGTCGAAGAACCCGGCGCCGTGACGCCGCGCAGACCGGCGGAGACGTGCAAACTCACGCTCTGCTCATCGTCAGATGGCTGATTCGCTGCGCTCGCCGCCGCTGGTGCAACCAACGAGCAACCGGCCAGCACGATCGCGAGAACAGCGGTCCTGCCGGAGAGCCTTTTCAGGCGCGCACGGAGGCCGTGTTCGTTAGTGATCGCGGTCATGAAGGTCTTCCTCGAACGCCCGGGAGACGGGCTGATCGTGAGTACTGACCTAGTGATTCTATGAGGAGAGGGGAATGAGAACCCTGAAGACGCGTAGAGTGACGGCCGTGTCTGACGCCCCCGCCCCCGTTCCCCGCCCCGCTCTCAGTGCCGCGCTCGCCGCGGATCTCGATGCTGTGGACCTTCGTTCCGAGCCCCTGAGGCGCCTGTGGGGATCGGAGGCAGACGATGCGCTTGCACGCGGAATGCGGGAGCCCATCCTGCGCGCTCTCGAGGGGGATTCGGGCGGTCTCGCGACTCTCGGGCGGCTTTTTGTGCTCGGAATGTCACAGCTTCGAGCGGCGGTAGCCGGCGCATTGCCACGAGTGGGCGTAGATGGCCTCGTGTCGCTGGGGCTCGCAACCATCGACGGCGACACGGTGATTCCGACGGCGCTGTTGCGCCCACAGGCGTTTGTCGACGCCGATGGGGTGGGCGAGTGGTGGATCGCTAGCGATCTCGATGAGGTTGCACTGGAGACGGCACTGCCAGATGACCATGTGCTCGGGGTGGGCCGAGCGTCACGAACTCTTGCGGACACTGTTGTTCCTGTAGATGTAGGACGCGCCCTCGACCTCGGCACAGGGTGCGGGATTCAGGCCCTTCTCGTCTCGCGGCGAGCAGATTCCGTGGTGGCGACCGACATCTCCGCCCGAGCCCTGGCGTTCGCCGAGCTCAATGCGCAGCTCAACGCCATAACGAACATCGAGTTTCGCCTGGGCAGCATGTTCGAACCCGTCGAAGGGGAGACGTTCGACCTGATCGTCTCCAACCCACCTTTCGTCATCACGCCGCGCGTCGATGGCGTCCCGGCGTACGAGTATCGCGACGGCGGGTTGGTGGGCGATGCGCTCGTGGAGCAATTTGTGCTCAGCGCGCCAGACTTTCTGTCACAGAACGGCATCGCGCAGCTACTTGGCAATTGGGAATCTCGAGCCGGAGTTTCGGGCCTCGCCCGGTTGGAGGCGTGGGTACCGAGAGAACTCGATCTGTGGGTTATTCAACGCGAAGAGTTGTCGCCGCTTGGGTACGCAGAGTTGTGGATTCGCGATGGTGGAACAACCCCAAGAGATCCCGCTTTTGTCTCGTTGCTCGCCGCGTGGCTCGACGACTTCGATGCGAGAGGGGTGACATCGATCGGTTTCGGTTATGTGTTGATGCGCAAAGGTGGCGGGGAAGAGCCGCTGCGACGCACAGAGCGCGTTGCTCAGCAGGTCTCACACGTCGGAGCAGCACTGGGCGCCGGCCTCGCGGCCCACGATGCGCTGTCGGAAGGAATGCCCGCAACACTTGTTGTCGCGGCAGACGTCACTGAAGCGCGTCACTTCCTGCCAGGAAACGACGACCCGAGCGTTATCGAACTGCGCCAGGGCGGCGGATTCGGGCGAACCGTGAACGTTGATCCGGCGCTCGCCGGATTTGTTGGTGCCTGCGACGGCGAACTTACCGTGGCGCAGATTGTGGCGGCGTTGGCTGATCTCTTCGAAGTGCCGTTGGCAGACCTGTGGGAAGACCTGGGTCCCCGCATTCGCACGCTGGTTCTTCACGGAATGTTGCTGCCGCAGGAATAGGCTTGAAATCTATGCGTTGGAATAGATCATGAAGGCTTTTGGATTCCTGTCATTCGGGCACTACGCGGACGTTCACGGCTCGGCGACCCGCACGGCCGGTGACATGCTGAAGCAAACGATCGAGATCGCCGAAGGTGCAGACGAGCTAGGCGTGAACGGTGCCTCCGTGCGCGTGCATCACTGGGCGCGGCAGGCGGCGTCGCCGATGCCCCTGCTGGCTGCCATGGCGGCGCGCACGAAGCGGATTGAGGTCGGCACCGGCGTCATCGATATGCGCTACGAGAATCCCTTCCAATTCGCAGAAGAAGCCGCTGCTCTCGACCTGATTGCCGACGGACGAATCGCGCTGGGCGTGAGTCGGGGGTCACCCGAGACGGCACTGCGCGGCTACGAAACGTTCGGCTACGTCGACGAAGAAGACCCAGAGCGAGGCAGTGTGCTCGCCAGGGAGAAATTCGAGCTGTTCTTGCGCGCTATTGATGGCGAAGGAATCGCTCCAGGGGATCCTCGCATGGTGGGGGCGGGACGCTACCTGGCGATTGAGCCGCAGTCCCCGACCCTTCGCGACCACATTTGGTGGGGTTCGGGGTCGCGCCCAACCGCGGTCGAAACCGGACGCAGGGGGCTCAACATGATGAGTTCTACCCTCGTTACCGAGGCCACGGGTCAACCGTTTCACGAACTGCAGCGCGAGCAGATCGATCTTTTCCGCTCGGCTTACAAAGATGCGGGGCACACCGGAACTCCGCGAGTTTCCGTGAGCCGGAGCGTTTTCCCTCTGGTGTCTGACATGGATCGGGCGTACTTCGGGTTGCGTAGCGAAGAGAACGGCGATCAGGTCGGGGTGATCGATGGATTCCGTTCCACGTTCGGCAAGACGTATGCGGCTGAGCCCGATGTGCTCATCGAGCAACTGCGCCGCGACGAGGCGGTGATGGCCGCTGACACTCTGATGTTGACGATCCCGAATCAATTGGGAGTTGCTTATTGTGTACATATCTTGGAGTCGTTCGCGAAGTATGTAGCGCCTGAGCTGGGCTGGAAGCCGAATACCGCTGGCCCCGTCGAGGGATACGCGATCTGAGACCAGCGTCCTTCTGGGTCTAGATAGTCTGACGACACTATGAGTACAACTCCACAACACCCCAGCATCCGCCCATATCAGGCTGACGACGCTATCAGCACACTGAGGATTTTCACGACGGCGATCACAAGGACCGCTGCGGCTGACTACTCGCCAGAGCAAGTCCAGGCCTGGGCCCAACCGGGCCAGCGCGATGCCGCGGGGTGGCACCTCGCCATGCGCAAGCGGAATAGTTTTGTCGCCACTGCGAACGGTGAGGTCGTTGGGTTTTCCGATGTCGATGAGCATGGATACATCGACATGATGTTTGTAGACCCCCAACACCAGAGACAAGGAGTTGCGCGCGCTCTTCTAGAGGAGGCGGAAAGGCAAGCAAGAGAACTCCACGCGACGAGCCTCACTGCCAATGTCAGCATCACTGCTCGACCTTTCTTCGAGAGACATAGATTCTTTATCGAGCACCGACAGGAGCCTGTCAAGCAGGGAGTGAAGCTCGTGAACTATCGAATGCGCAAGTTGCTGAACGAAGAGCACATTTAGGTCCGAACCAGTTGGGTGCGCAATACAACCTGCATGTGCTGGAGTCGTTCGCGAAGCATGTCGCGCCGGCGCTCGGTTGGAAGCCGAACACAGCGGGCCCCGTCGAGGGCTACGCGATCTGAGCGCCTGAGGCGCATAGCACTCAGCGCACCGCATTCCAGCGGAGGCGCTCCGGATCAGCATCCCAATCGGCCAAGATCTGCTCGACCGACGCGACCGGAAAAGTTGTGACGAGCAAGCCATCGACTACATAAACAAGCGCCCAATCACCCGATCGTGACGAGCGATCAAGCGCAAGTGTTGCGCCGCTCGTGCGCCGAATGCACTCGGCGCGTGACAGCAGTGAACGCGCGGACTCGCTCGCCCGCTCAAGCAACGTTCGAGACGATGCCCACGGAACAAAAGCGTCAGTGGGCAACCCGTAAGCGGCGGCGAGGCTTCCGTTCATCCAGCGAGCACGCTTCAGGCCGTAGGGCGTCTCGACTTTCGAGAGCAAGTAGCCATAGACGTGCAACACTCCGGCGTTGCCGACCGGCCACTGGGCCGATAGCCCAGCGCGGTCGTGGAGCGAATCGAAGACCTCTCGACTGATCACCGCCGCATCGATGTTCTCGTCGATGACGGTAGACGCACCCCACTCGGCAAAGCGTCGCGCCACGACGTCCGCGTCGATTGCGGCACCCAGCCACGGGTATTCGTCGAGTGCCGCTACGGCATCAATCCCGGAGAGATGAGCGGCAGCATCCAGGACGTCGATCACAAGGCACCAGCGTACGGCGCTTCGTGCGCGGCGGAGTTCACACACTGTTTACGCAGAACGGTCGCTTCGTCCATCTTCGTGGGTGACTATGGACGCAACGTCCAGACCGGATGAGAAGGAGAGCCGTGAGCCCCACCATACTTTTTGACTTCGATGGCACTCTTGCCCTCGGCGATGGCCCCATCAGAGCATTCGCCCGCGAGATTGCAACACGAGTACAGGATGGAGATTTCATCGACCGAGCGGATGCTGCACTGACAGCATTCGAAAGCGGAGAGCGCAACTACCGCGACGGGTACGACGCGGTCACGAGTGTCGCAGTGGCGGACGGCGTCGAGCGTGACGTCATCGGCGCCTCATACGACGCATCGCGCGCGATCCTGGGTTCCGCTGGTGCAGCAGTCACCCCGCCAGCTGGCCTCGCAGAGTTTCTTGCACGCGTTGGCGCTGATTCGCGTCTGGAATTGGCTACTAACGCACCAGGGAGCGGCGTTCGCGCTGTGCTCGAATCATGGGGCGTTGCCGAAGCGTTCGACGCCATGCACTTCAGTGTGGGCAAGCCTGATGGCCTCCTGCCGGTGCTGACCGCTGCACTCGATCGCGGCCCCGTTCTTTCTATTGGCGACATCTTCGAATTTGACCTCGCACCAGCGGCCAGCCTCGGAGCCGATACTGCATTGGTCGGCGCCACCGCGTCACGTTCAACCGTTGCCACCACGATGCGCGGCGCTAGCCTCGCCGACCTCTACGACGAAATCGTCGACTGGGTCGCCGCATCCTCTACCTCTTCCGTCAGCCCGAACACCACGTCCCCCGAAAGGTCCAACTGATCATGCGCAAGTCCCTGCTCATCGCGGGTGTCGCGGCTACCGCCGCCCTCACCCTCGCCGGCTGCAGCAGCAGCACCGACAACGCATCTACCGAAGAGGTCACCGAGTGGCCCGAGTCGATCACGATCTCGCTCGTGCCGTCAGTCGAGGGTGAAGATTTGGCCGAAGCGCTCGACCCGCTGACGACCTATCTGTCTGACAACCTCGGTATCGAGGTGAACGGCGTCGTCGCCACTGATTATGCCGCCACGGTTGAGGCTCTTGGCGCCGACCAGGCACAGGTCATCATCACCGACGCCGGTTCGCTCTTCAGCGCCACCGAGCGCTACGACGCTGAGTTGATTCTTCGGGACGTGCGCTTCGGTGCCACCTCTTACGCGTCTGTCGCATTCACGAATAACCCGGACAAGTACTGCGCTGATGAGCCAGTGATGGCGAGCTATGCGGCGAGCGACATCGAGCTGTCGTACTGCAACGGCATCGAAGCGGCCGGCGAGGCCGCCATGGGCCAGGGTGCTGCGGGCCTCGAGTCGTTGTCAGAAATCAGCGACGGCACCATGGTTGCTCTGCAGTCAGCGACGTCACCTGCCGGCTACCAATACCCCGTCGTCGCCATGCGCGAAGCAGGCATCGACACCGACGCAGGCATCACACAGGTTCCCGTCGAGGGCAACAACAACGCGGTGCTCGCGGTCTACAACGACGACGCCGAAATCGGCTTCGCCTACTGGGACGCTCGCACCACGGTCACCGAAGAAGCACCCGATATTGCCGAGAAGGTCGTCGCGTTCGCCTACACCGACATGATCCCCAACGGTGGCGTGGCTGTCTCGAACACGTTGCCTGCCGACCTCGTCACCGACCTGACCGAGCTGATGGACGGCTACGCCGATTCGTCCGAAGAAGCGGCGACCGTGATGTTCGACCTCGTCGGACTGTCGGACTGGACCAGCGAGATCGCTGAAGACGAGATCGCCCGTTACGGCGAGATCCTCGCTCAGTTCTCGAACTGAACAACTCACTGAAAGAGTCGATGCATGCACATTGACCCGCATCGCGCGGAGGCCGGGGCTCACCCCTCGGCCTCTGCGTCGTGGTCCATAAGTCTCGACGACGTGTCGGTGACGTACCCCAACGGCACCCGCGCTCTGCGCGGAGTGTCACTCGACATCGCCGCTGGCGAGATGGTCTCGGTCGTCGGGCTTTCCGGCTCGGGAAAGTCGACCCTGATTCGCACGATCAACGGTTTGGTGGGCGCGACCAGCGGCACTGTCGCCGTCGGACCGCACACGGTGACAGGCATGCGAGGCCGCGAGCTCCGTCGCCTGCGCGGGCACATTGGCATGATCTTTCAGGGATTCAACCTCGCCGATCGCACGAGTGTTTATCGCAACGTGCTTGTCGGTCGTTTCGCTCATACGCCGAGCTACCGCACGATGCTCGGCATCACCACTCACCACGACCGTGAGCTCGCACTTGGCGCGCTCGAGTCGGTGGGCATGCTTGAGAAAGTGTGGATTCGCGCTGGCCAGCTCTCGGGCGGTCAGAAGCAGCGCGTGGCGATCGCTCGGGCGCTCACCCAAGAGCCGAGCGTGATGCTCGCCGATGAGCCGGTTGCCAGCCTCGACCCACCGACCGCGCACACCGTGATGAACGACTTGCGTCGCATCAACACCGATGCTGGCCTCACTGTGCTGGTCAACATTCACCTGATGGACCTTGCACGCACCTACACGACGCGAATGATCGGATTGCGTGACGGCGAGATTGTCTACGACGGCTCAGCAGCAGACGCCACCGAGAAGGATTTCGAGCAGATCTACGGCAGGCCGATCCAGCCAGACGATCGGCTGGGCTCGTGAGTGCACCCACTCGCGAGTTCACGCTTCCACCCAAACCTACGGCGCGCCTGCGCGTCGCCCTGATCGTCGCAGCATTCACTGCTTTTACCGTCGCGACTTGCCTCCCCGCTATCGGCGGCATCAACCTCGACTTCGGTGCGCTCGTTCGCAACTGGGACAACGGCTCGGGCTTGATGGCGCAACTGTTCCAGCCCGACTTCTCGTTCATCCCGCGCACCATCGGGCCCATGATCGAGACGTTGCAGATGGCGGTGGTCGGCGCGGTCGCGGCCTCGATTGTCTCGGTGCCACTCACGCTGTGGGCGGCGTCTCCGACCAATCCGAACACTCTCACCCGCAACATCGTTCGCACGGTCATCAACATTGTGCGCGCGGTTCCCGACCTCGTCTACGCCACGATCTTGGTCGCGATGGTCGGCGTCGGTGCTCTGCCTGGCCTCATGACGCTGTTCCTGTTCGACATCGGCATCATCGTGAAGCTGGTTTCTGAAGCAATCGACTCGGCCGACCACAACTATAAGGAGGCGGGTCACGCCGCCGGCGGCACGCAGGCGCAAATCAACCGTGTGACGGCGCTTCCGCAGTCGTGGCCACTCTTTGCCAACCAGTGGCTCTACACGCTCGAACTCAATGTGCGCATCTCAGCCATCCTCGGAATCGTCGGCGCTGGCGGCATCGGTCGACTTCTCGACGAACGACGCGCGTTTTATGCGTATGACGACGTCTCAATCATCATTCTCGAAATTCTTGTCGTGGTGATCCTGATCGAAATCGCGTCTAACGCACTCCGGAGGCGTCTCGTATGAGTCTTCATCGAACAGACTTCGCCCTCCCACCGCGTCCGTCACGTTTGGTTCCGACGCTTTGGGCAGTCGTTGCCGCGGTGATCATTCTCGCAGCGGCCACAGGTCTGCCCATTGATTGGAGCGATCTAGGTTCTGTCCCAGGCCAGGTGTGGCACTACTCCGTCTTGATGTTTGAAGACCCGAACTGGGAGAAGCTGCCGCGCGCGTTGTTCGAGATGTGGCGGTCGATCTCGATGGCGTGGGTGGGGGCGATCATGTGTGTGGTCGTGTCCATTCCTCTAGGCATGCTGGCCGCCCGGTCGGTCGGGCCCGTGTGGGTGCGTCTGCCGCTTCGCTGGCTGTTCGCAGTGATCCGCGCCGTTCCTGAGGTGATCATCGCCCTGATCTTGTTGACCATCACGGGCCTCACCCCGTTCACGGGTGCTCTAGCCCTCGGCCTCGCAGGTATCGGAACACAGGGTAAGTGGGTCTATGAAACAGTTGAGTCTGTACAAGAAGGGGCGTCCGAAGCGGTCCGCGCCGCGGGCGGTGGTACCACCGAGGTAACGCGTTGGGCCTTGTGGCCCGCCGCAGCGCCCACATTGATGTCGTTCGCGCTGTACCGGTTCGAGATCAACATTCGCACCTCTGCGGTTCTCGGCCTCGTCGGTGCCGGTGGTATCGGCACGATGCTCGCGAACTACACCAACTTCCGCGAGTGGGATACCGTCGGGATGCTGCTGATCGTGGTCATCGTCGTGACAATGCTGATGGATGCTATTTCTGGAGCAATTCGACGTCGAATCATGAATGGCGCACGTACGTCGACTAAGGCGCCCGCCAAACCGAAGAGAACAAGGAGTCGCGATGTGGACAGGGTCGGCTGACGTACCCCCTACCGCGAGGGTCGCGATGCTCGCTCCTTCGCTGCAACCCAGTGAGCGGCGCGTCGCCGAGGCAATAGCGGGTGACGCGGAGAATGCGATCGAACGCACCGCTCAAGAGATCGCCGACCTTGTCGGGGTCGGGCGGGCTACGGTGATTCGTACGGCGCAATCGCTGGGCTACGACGGCTATCCTCAGCTACGCGTCGCGCTCACGCGTGAAGTGGCCCTGGGCGGGCCGTCAGCGCCGGATGCTTCGGATGGAACGATGCTCGGTGCCGTGAGGGCGTCGATTGACCGCGTCGCGGGCAGGCTCAGCCAAACGACCTCTGCCCTCACTGAGGAGTCGCTAGAAGAGTTCGTGCGGGTCTTGGACGAGTCGCACCGGGTTCTCGTAGCAGCGAATGGTCTATCGGCCCCACTCGGTCTTGACCTTGCGATGCGGCTGGTGTCGAGCGGGCGATCCGCCGAGTATATGTCTGACACCATGGGCCAGCAGATCACGGCGGCCCAGCTCGGTAAAGGCTCCGCGTGTCTTGTTGTCTCGGGCTCAGGAGCAAACCGCGCAACGCTTGAGGTAATCGATGCCGCGCGAGCCAGCGGGGCGACCGTGCTGGTGATCACGTCGTTTCCGCGTTCTGCCGCCGCCGAGCGCGCTGATGTGACGCTCGTGGTCGCGCCGATCGATGACTCATTCCGAGACGAACTCGTTCACACCTCACGCGCCGCCCTCATGCTCGTCACCGAGTCGGTAGTGGCGCTGCTCGCGGCACGTCGCGGAGACGCAGCACGCAAGGCGCGCGCAGTAACGCTGTCTGTTCTCAGCCGGTCGCTTTCGGAGTAGCGGCGCTTTGCGACGGCGATCACAAGGACTGCCGCGGCTGACTATTCACCAGAGCAAGTCCAGGCCTGGGCCCAACCGGGCCAGCGAGACGCCGCAGGGTGGCACCACGACTTACCAACACTTAAGCCCATAAGTGTTGGTACAGTTGCCCCATGCCCGCATCTTCCGCTGACATGGGTATCCCCATCGACGCAGTCTCGTATGCGACATACGAGTGGAAACCTCGGGCGCCTGAGATGCACTCTCGTGCTGAAGTTTTGCGCCAGACGGGTTTGTACGAAGTGACGGTCACTGCGCCGATCATCGGGTGGAAACCTCGGATTCCCGCTGAAGTCGCGGCTGACGTCGAGGATGCAACACGAGCGCTCGTTGAATTCGACAGGCATGCGCGGAGCCGACTGGGAAGCGACAATCCCGCTCTCGGGCCGATGGCGGCAATCTTGTTGCGCACGGAGTCGGCTTCGAGCTCGCAGATTGAGCAGCTGACAACGTCGGCAAAGCAGCTCGCTCTTGCTGAAATCGATGAGACTGAAAGAGCAAACGCACTCACCGTCATCGGTAACGTCCGTGCGATGGAGGCTGCGCTGCAACTCTCGGACGATGTCAACGAGCGGTCGATTCTCGCTATGCACCACGCGTTGATGATCCATCAGAGCGGTTTTGAAAATGATGCAGGTCGCTATCGCTCAGAGCAGGTGTGGATCGGGCCGGGTGAGGCGGGCCCCAGGCTGGCTGACTTTGTCGCTCCGCACCATGGCCGCATTCCGGAGATGATCGCTGACCTGGTGGGGTTCATTGCGCGCGAGGACCTCACTGTGCTTGTGCAGATGGCCGTCGCGCATGCCCAATTCGAGACCATCCACCCCTTCCCAGATGGCAACGGTCGCACGGGTCGCGCCCTCGCGCAGTCGATTCTGCGCAACAAAGGGCTCGTGGGCTCGACCGCTGTGCCGATTTCGGCCGGACTCCTTGTTCATATGGAGCGCTACTTTGCTGCGCTCACCGCGTTCCGCACGGGTGACGCCGAGCCAATCATCCGAGAGTTTGCTGCTGCCAGCAGAATCGCTGCGACGACGGGAACTCAGCTCGTCGATGACCTTGCCGAGCAATTGCAAGACGCTCGTCGAAAACTACGGGGGCTGCGCTCCGATGCCACGGCGTGGAGGATCCTGCCCGTGCTCATCGGTCAACCAGTGATAAACACCAGATACCTGATGGACAGTATCGGTTTGGGGGAGATGGCGGCGCTTCGTGCGTTGGACGCCTTGACCGACCGTGGAGTCCTTCTCGAGAGTACCGGCAGGAACCGAAACCGCGTGTGGCAGCACCGCGAGATCTTAGACATCCTCGATTCCTATGCCGCGACGATCAGGCGACTGTCCGTGGTCTGATTTACAGTGCAGCACCAGGAGTTGCGTCGCGAGTGCGGACGGGTGCGCGCAGCCAGCATTCGTGGCGAGATGGCTGGGCGGTTTCAGGCGACTGGCATGTCGGGTCCGAGAGCCCCGGGGCTCTCGGAATGCTCGCGCCAGAAATTCTCGTCAGCCTATCCACGGGTCAGGCGCCCCGTCGCCGGGGCTCGACCCGTGGATCACCCGTTACGCCGCAGCGATCCAGAGCACCGAGCCTTCGCGCCACCCGAGTCCGGCTGTGCCCTCGGGAATCGGCTCTTCATGGCGAGGACGCACGATCCGCATGCGCTTGCCCGCGAGTTCGACAATGTAGACGATGTCGGCTCCGCGGTACACGTGAGTCACGACCTCAACGCTCACCGGGGTTTCACCGCCGACGAGGGGGGCGAGGCGCAGGTCTTCCTGCCGGAGCACCACTTCACCCGCACCGTTGGGGCCAGCGATGGTCAGCGGCACCTGAATCGCGGTTCCGTCCAGTGTCGCCACTGCGCCGGAGCGGTTGGCGGGGAGCAGGTTCGCCGCGCCGATGAAGTCGGCGGCGAAGGCGGTGCGCGGAGTGCCGTAGAGCTCGGTCGGCGCGCCTTCCTGCTCGATGACTCCGCCGTTCATGAGCACGACGCGGTCAGAGAGGCTCATCGCCTCCTCCTGGTCGTGTGTCACAAAAACCGTGGTCAACCCGAGCGTGCGGTGGAGTTCTTTCAACTCGACCTGCATGTCTTCGCGCAGGCGCGCGTCGAGGTTCGAGAGCGGTTCATCCAGAAGCAGCACCTTCGGCTCAAAGGCGATGGCGCGGGCGAGCGCGACGCGCTGCTGCTGTCCGCCAGAGAGTTGGGCAGGCATCCGGTCGGCGAGGTGACCCATCTGCACGCGCTCCAAGGCGCGCACGGCGAGCTCCTTCTGCTCTGCTTTCGGCTTCTCGCCGGACATACGCAAACCGAAACGCACGTTTTCCACCACACTCATGTGCGGGAAGAGCGCGTAGCTCTGGAACATCATCCCGAGGTGGCGCTTCTCCGGCGGCAGCTTGGTCACATCTTGGCCGGCGATCTCGATACGTCCGCCACTGGGTGACTCCAGACCCGCGATGCAGCGGAGCAGCGTCGTCTTTCCACAGCCGGAAGGCCCGAGCAGAGAGACGAACTCCCCCGACTGCACCGCGAGGTCGATGCCTTTGAGCACCGAAGTTCCCTTGAAGTCTTTGGTGAGAGCAGAAATGGTGAGTGTTGTCATCAGACGAACAACCTTCCCAGGCCGATGATGCGTTCGAGCACGATCATAAGAACGACGGTAAGCAAAACCATCAGGGTTGAGACTGCCGCCACGGTGGGCGACGTGCTGAACTCCAGCTGGCCGTAAATGGCGATGGGGAGCGTCTCAAGCTGCGGGGTGCGCAGGAAGAGGGCGATGACCGCATCGTCGAAAGAGATGTTGAAGGCGAAGAATGCTCCGGCAGCGATACCGGGGCGGGCGATGGGGAGAACCACAAGTCGGTAGCGGCTCCAGGTGCTTGCCCCGAGCGTGCGCGCCGCCTCTTCTGTGAAGTGATCCGCTCGTGCCATGACCCCGGTGACGGTGCGCATCACGTAGGGGATGGCGATCACCACGTGGATCGCCACCAGCACGCCGACATTCGGAGCACCAATGGTGAGAGAGGCAACAGACAGCGCGCCAATGGCGAGGATGATCGTGGGGATCGTCAGGGGTGACATCAGGAGGGCCTGGATGGCCGCGCCGCCCGGCACCTTGAAACGGGTGAGCGCGAGGGCAGCCGCTGTGCCGATCGACGCCGCGACGATCGCCACGGTGATGCCGACCAGCAGGCTCAGCCGGAACGGCTCAAGGTAGGTGTCGGAGGTGAGGGCATCGACATACCAGTCGAGCGTGAAGCCTTTGCCAGGAAAGGTCAGAAAGCGGTCTTCGCCGACAGATGCGCCTGCGACGACCATCAACGGAACGAGCATGTACAGCGTCACAATGACGCCGAGGATGATGGCGAGGACTCTGCCGAGAATCGGAACGGAACGAACCATGGTCACACCTTCTGCTTCCCGAGTCGCGATGTCGCTGCGAGCACGAGCATGACCCCGGCGAACAACAGCACGGCTTGAGCGGCCGCGAACGACCAGTCGAGGTTGGTAGTTGCGTCGACGTAGATCGTCTGGGCGAACACCGGAATCTGTGCGCCGCCGATGAAGCGGGGCGTGATGAAGGAGCTCACCGAGAGGACGAAGACGAGCGAGGCACCGGCGACGATGCCGGGCACAGCTAGCGGGAGAACAACGTGCCACAGCGTGCGCCAAAAACCGGCGCCCATCGTGCGAGACGCCTCTTCGAGCTGCGGCTTGATGCCGGAGATGACGCCGAGGATGCTGAGGACGGCGAAGGGGAGGAGAACCTGCACCATCGCAATGACAACGCCGGTCTCCGTGCCGAGGAACCCTTGAGTCCCACCGACGAGAAGTTCTGCTCCTGGAATATCCATCAGGAGTCCTGAGGGGCCCATCAGGACCACCCAGCCGAAGGTGCGAACAACCACGCTCGTCATGAGGGGGAGGATTACGACGAGGAGAAGGAAGGAGCGTACCTTCGAACCGGCACGCGCCATCACGTATGACAGCGGGATGGCGATGATCAAAGTGATCACCGTCTGGGTCACCCCCAGGCGGAGCGATCGCAGCGCCGCCTGGAGGTGATATTCACTCGTAAACAACCGGGTGAAGTTGTCGAGGGTGAACCCGCCTGCCGACGATTGCACGCTCATGAGGAGCATGCCAGCCACCGGGGTGATGAAGGCGAGCGTGAGCAGCACGATCGCCGGCAGGAGCAGGAGCCAGGGCTCCCTACGGGTTCTTACACTCATTGTGTGATCAGCGCATTCCACTCGTCGGTCCAGGACTGGCGGTCCGCGGCGATGTCACCGGGAGCGTAAACCACGACGTTGTCGAGGTCGTCACCGGTCAGCACATCTTCTGCCGCGTCGCCCGAGAGCTCTACCGCTGTGTTCACCGGCGAGTATCGCATGTTCTCCGCGAAGACGGTCTGCGCTTCGGGGCGCAGCTCGAAGTCGATGAAGAGCTTGGCGAGTTCGGGGTTCTCGCGACCCTCAACAACGTTTGCGGTGATGAGGGATGCCGTTGCACCCTCTTCGGGAACGATGAACTCCACCGGAAGACCGGCGTCTTTCAACGTGCCTGCGTAGTCCATTGCGTACGGTGCGAGCCAGGTGTCGCGCTGTGCGAATGCCGTCTGCAGGTCAGGGGAGGTGGGGACGACGATGGCGTCACCAGACGAGGCGAGCGCACCAAGGTCGGTGATCGCCTCTGTGGGGTCTTCGATGCCGCCGCCGAGAACGTCGGAAACGCGGAGCATCGAGAGCACGCCGTACGTGTTCGAGAAGTCCGTGAGGGCGATGTGTCCGGCATAGGCCTCGTCAAACAGGTCCAACCACGAGGTCGGCGCTGGTGCGTCTGCCTCGGTGTTGTAAACGAGGCCGATCGGGGCGAGCTGGATGACGGGGCCTTCGCCTCGCTCGAGACCGGCGGTGGCCAGGTCGATGAGGTCATCAGAAGAGGAGAGCTCGTCGGCCGCGATCGGCGCGATGAGTCCGTCTTCGGCAGCAGTGAACTCCTGCCCGCCGGAGAAGTGCACGACATCGATCTGCGGGCTCGCCTTCTGGGCGGTGACCTGCGCGAGAGCGTCGGCGCTGTAGAGCGTGATCAGCTCGACGTTTGCGCCCGTCTCTTCTTCAAAGGGGTCAACGACAGCCTCGATGAAGGCTGTTTCCCAGTCGCCGCCGAAGGAGGTGACGACGATGGTCTCGCCGGCGAACTCCTTCTCGTCGGTTGCTGCACTGTCGTCACTGGCTGAGCAGCCGGCGAGGACAAGGGCTCCGGTGGCGACGAGCGCTCCGGTGGTGAGAATTCTTCGGGTATTCATGCACTGCTCCTTCGGGATGGGTCCAGCACTAAGTGACGCCTAAACCAGGCGTCCGATGGTGAGCTGCTTCGCTCCGTCAATACGGATCGCGGCGCTTTCCTTAGCGAATTCCGCGAGTCCTTCGGTGATCCCGCCCCAGATGTTGACGGGCGTCCAGCCGAGCGGGCCAAGGGTACGGGCACCACGATCGTAGAAGACTCCGATCTCGTACCACTCAAACGGCAAGCCACCCATCTGCATCGGGCGCTGCCAGTACCACTGCAAATCTCCCGGTGCGGGAACGACCTGCTGGTTCTCGTAAGGTACATCCTCCGGGTCGAAGTTCTGCGCTTCCTCCGGCAGACCGACCATGACCTCTGGTCCGGCGTACATGGCGTGCATCGCCTGCATCGTGACGGGCTTCTCGAGTGCACCCCACATAGCCTCGCAGGTGCGAGGGGCGAGATCCTCGAACAGGGTGGCAACGGCGCGCACGCCGTTTTCGTATTCAAGGAAGACCTGCTTGGTCATCGTGTTCCTTTCTCTGCAGCGGACTGTTCCGCTGCTCGTTCACTGGCGGCCGAAACGAAAGCCGTGAACAACGGCATCTCTTCTGCGGCCTCATCGGGGTCAATCATTTTTTCGGGGTGCCACTGCACTGCCCAGAAAGGCCATTCGTCGTCGGCTTCTACGGCTTCGACGATGCCGTCTGGAGCCCAGGCGACCGGGTGGAGGTTGGGGGCGGGAACCTCGATCGACTGGTGGTGGATGGTGTTGACGATGCGTGACCTGGTGCCATAGAGCGCCGCGAGCTTGCTGCCCTCTGCAAAGGTGACCGGGTGTCTTGCGGCGAGCTGCTGGTCGGCACCGCGCACCGGCTGGTGATCTTCGGTGTTCGGAATCTCAACGACAAGCGACCCGCCGAACGCCACGTTGCAGACCTGGAGTCCGCGGCAGATAGCCAACACCGGCAGTCCGCGCCGGCGTGCGCCGATGGCCAGTGCGATTTCGTACTCGTCGCGATCGGCGTCGTAGCTCTTTCCCTCTTGTGCGTCGGCACCGTAGTGCGAGGGATGCACGTCTTGACCACCAGAGAGGACGAGTCCATCGAGCCTGTCGAGAACTTCGTCTACACCTCCGGTCGGAGGCAACAGCACAACGGCTCCACCTGCAGCCTCGATAGGCGCGGCGTATTCGGTGCCCAGGCTGTGCGCCGGGCGTCCGGCGCCAAGGTCGGTGTCGATGAGTCGGCGCCACGTGGTGATGCCGATAAACGGGCGGGTCACGAGAGCTCGATCCAGGTGGTCTTCAGATCGGTGAACTTGTCCATGGCGTGCAGGCTCTTGTCTCGACCAAATCCCGATCCCTTGACGCCGCCGAACGGGATGGTCATGTCGCCTTCTTCGAAGCAGTTCACCCAGACCACGCCCGCCCGCAGACGGCGCGAGAGCTTGTGTACGGCATTGAGGTCGGTGCTCCACAGTGCGGCGGCGAGACCGAACTCGGTGCCGTTGGCGATCTCGAGGGCGTCTTCGACATCGTCGTAGGCGATGACAGAGAGCACCGGACCGAAGACTTCGCGCTGGGCAACTTCGTGTTGCGGGGTGACCCCCAGAACGACCGGAGCAAAGTAGCTACCGCCATCGACAGCGCGGAACCGCTCGGCGGATCCAGCGGCGAGTTCGCCACCTTCGGCCTGCGCGCGCTCGACGAATCCGGCGATCCCGGCGAGCTGCTTCTCACTGACGATCGCTCCCATCGAGGTGGTCACGTCGAAGGGGTCGGCGGGGAGGCTGGTGCGAGCGACGTCCGCAGCGATCTCCAGCGCACGGTCGCGCTGGGAGCGCGGCACGAGCAGGCGAGACGACGCGGTGCACATCTGACCCTGGTTATAGAAGCAGCCATCTGCGGTGGCGCGCACAGCGCGTTCGAGATCGGCATCCGGCAACACCAGGCTCGCGGTCTTGCCGCCGAGTTCTGGCCAGACGCGCTTGCCGTTTGAGGCACCGGAGTAGCTGAGGAACTTTCGTCCCACCTCGGGGGAGCCAGTGAAGGTCACGATGTCGACATCGACGTGCTCACCCAGCGCGCGACCGGCGATCTGACCTGTACCGGGGGTGACATTGAGAACACCGGCGGGGATGCCTGCCTCGAAGGCGAGTTCCGCCAGACGCAGGGCTGAGAAGGTGGTGTGTTCTGCGGGCTTGAGCACAACGCTGTTTCCGACCGCGAGGGCTGGGGCAAGCTTCCACGCGGTCATCGTCAGCGGGAAGTTCCACGGCACGACGGCTGCGACGACCCCGGCTGGCTCGCGGGTCACCATGGCGAGGCTGCCAGGTGCAGTGACAGGCATCTCGTCGAGAACCTTGTCTGCCGCCTCGCCGTACCAGCGGAAGCAGTTCACGACAGCGCGGAGCTCGGTCTGCAAGGCCTCGCGTATCGGTTTACCCATCTCCAATGAGATGGCGAGAGCGAGCTCTTCGGCGTTGTCGTGAATCTTTTGCGCGAACGCGATCAATCGCTGTCCGCGTTCGCGGGGGGCGATCCGCGACCAGACGCCGGAATCGAATGCTGCGCGGGCGGACCGGACGGCCCGGTCGACGTCTTCTGCCGAAGCGGCGGTGATCTGCGGGAGCACACGTCCGTCTCGGGGACTCACGGGATTCAGTGGCTCAGCAGAGCCAGCCTCCCACGCGCCGTTGATAAACATGCGCGTATGCAGGGGTAGTTTCGCCGCGCGATCTGCCCAGTCGTCTCCAGTAGCCGTAAACACGGTCGTCCTCTCCAGGGGTGATGGCCCTGGTGAGGATACTCGCCCTATTTCGCCACTGCGTCAAGCGAAAACGAACTATCTCGCCAATTCTTTACATGGCTGTAACAGAATCGGCCTACAGGCGGATGGCTCCCGTGGGCATATCGCTTGCCAATCCCTCCGGTGCCTCGTCGAGGATCAGCGAGCCGCGCAAGACCGGAGTGATCACCACCAGTGACTCCACCACCTCGAGGCCTTCGTGCCCTGCTACCGCTGGTCCGGTGAGGAATTTGTAGAACGCGTCGGCATCTTTGACCAACACGTTCGCCAGAAGTTGCGACGTGCCAGTGGTGGCGGCGATGAACTTCACCTCCGGCGCAGCAGCCAGTGCCGTGCCCACCTTTTCGAGTCGTGCCATCGGTACGCGCAACCAGACGAGCGCTTCTAAACCGAGCCCGAACAGACTCGGAACAACCTCGGTGCGCGGATGCATCAGACCGCGGCGGCTCAGCGACTCCATCCGGCGGCGCGTTGTGGTGACATTCAGGCCGAGCGACCTGGCGAGTTTTGCGACCGGCATGCGACCGTCTTCGAGGAGCAATCGGATGAGGGCGTCCTCTTCGGCGCTCAAAGAGTCGGCAGGGTCAACCTCCGAGCCAGACGATTCATCGAGCATGCGCGCCTGCTCATCGGTGAGCACTTCTGCGCGCCAGTCGTGACCGGAGCGGAAGAACTTCAAAACCGTGGTGACGTTGATCGAGTCGATACCTTCGAGCTCCGGAAAGTCGGTGAAGAGAAGCTCGCGGATTGAAGCGTCGTCGTGCGGCAGCAGCATGCCAGCGATATCGCTACTGCCTTCCAGCACTGACACAGACGAAGCGTCTGAGCGCCGCGCCAGCGTGCGCGCGACGTGCCATAACGCGTGCGGCTCTGTGGTGATGCGGAACAGCACGGCACGAGCGTGCAGCACCCGGGCGGGATCCACGTAGGTAGAGACGCGAACCAACCCTCGATCAAGCATTCGTTGCCCGCGGCGGGCCACCGTACGCTCTGGCAAGTCGACCGCTCGCGCAATCTCTCCCCATGACGCACGACCATTCACCTGCAGGGCGGCGGCGACGATCTGATCGGTCTCGTCAGCCATCACATCGTTCGAGGGCACTGACTCTCCTTCACCTGGACGGACTCGGGTGAAGGTTATCCCAGTTCTCCGAACTCAAAACGGAGAGCAGATGCGCTGCGCGCGGCGTGTTGTGAGGTGACGCGCCGCGCGCGGCGTGGATGGTCTGCGTTTTAGTCAGGAGGGGTCGGCGTCACTCCCCGGTACGCTGGAACCCATGCTCAATATGGCCGACGGGCTCGTTCGTCTCGGTGCGCTCGCCGAGAATCCGGTCGTCCGCACCCTCGCGACGGCGTTTGAGAAGGCAGGTTTCGACCTGGCCGTCGTCGGTGGTCCCGTGCGCGATGCATTGCTGGGCCGCCAGACGCACGACCTCGACTTCACCACCAACGCCTCGCCAGACGAGATTCTGAGAATCGTCAAGCCGATTTCGACAGCTCAGTGGGACATCGGGCGTGCTTTCGGGACGATCGGTGCACGCGTACAGGGCGAACAGGTCGAGGTGACGACCTACCGCGCTGACAGCTACGACGGCGTGACGCGCAAACCGACTGTTGAGTTCGGAGACACGATCGACGGCGACCTTCTTCGCCGCGACTTCACCGTCAACTCGATGGCGCTGCTCGTGCCAGCCGTCAAGCTTGTCGACCCCACCGGCGGTGTGGAAGACCTGGTTGCCGGTGTTCTGAAGACTCCAGCGGACCCTCGAGTTTCTTTCGGAGACGATCCGTTGCGCATGCTGCGTGCAGCGCGGTTCAGCGCACAACTCGGCTTCCGTGTCGACGAAGAGACAGCTGACGCGATCACTGAACTTCGTGAAACGCTCACCATCGTGAGTCCGGAGCGCATCCAGTCAGAGCTCGTGCGGCTGATGCAGACCGAAGACCCGGTGCGCGGTATCCGCGTGCTGGTCGACACAGGACTGATCGAAGAGTTTTTGCCAGAAGTGAGTGCGTTGCGTCTCGAAGTGGACGAGCACCACCACCACAAAGACGTCTACGAGCACTCGCTCACAGTGCTCAGCCAGGCGATCGAGCTGGAACACGCCAGACACCCCGATGCGGCGCCAGACGTGCCGTTGCGCATCGCGGCGCTGCTGCACGACATCGGCAAGCCGCGCACTCGCAAGTTGGAATCTGGTGGGATCGTCACGTTCCATCACCACGATGTCGTCGGATCCCGGATGGCGCGCAAACGCCTGCAGTCTCTGCGCTTTGATACCGACACGACAGCGGCCGTCTCAACCCTGATCGAACTGCACCTGCGTTTCTTCGGATACGCCGAGGGAACCTGGACCGACGCGGCGGTGCGGCGCTACGTGCGCGACGCCGGGGATCTGCTGGAGCGCCTGCACATCCTCACCCGAGCGGATGTGACCACACGCAACAAGCGCAAGGCCGGCCGTCTTGCCAGCGCCTACGACGACATCGAATCGCGGATTGCCGCGCTGCGGGAACAGGAAGAGCTCGACTCGATCCGTCCCGAGATCGACGGCAATCGCATCCAGGAGGTGCTGGGGATTCGTCCGGGACGCGAAGTGGGCGAGGCATACAAATTCTTGCTTGACCTGCGCCTGGATGAAGGCGTGCTCGGCGCCGAGGTCGTCGAACAACGCCTTCGCGACTGGTGGGCTGCGCGCTAACCCGCCCTTCGACAGGCTCAGGGACCGGACATAGGTTGCTGAGCTTGTCGAAGCATCTCCCTTCGACAGGCTCAGGGACCGGACATAGGTTGCTGAGCTTGTCGAAGCATCTCCCTTCGACAGGCTCAGGACCCTTCGACAGGCTCAGGACCCTTCGACAAGCTCAGGGACCGGGGTTCCGTCGGGCCGGTGGGACTCATACACTGGGGCAACGCACGTTCTCAACGATCGGAGACCGCTGTGGCTGCGTCTTGGCAGTTATCTCGCGAGTCGCGTTCTGCGACATCACGACTGATTATCGAGCGCGCACACGAAGAGATGCTGGCCGGTCATCTCGATGACCACCGGTTGCAAGAGGTTCGCCCTTTCGTCCGGGAGTCTTGGGAGCGATCGTGGCGCGGCCGCGTTCATCCGGAGGGCGTTCCGCCGCTTGATCTGTTCAGCGAGGAGCTAGAAAGCTACCGTCTTGCCCATCCGCTGGCCTCGGCGATGGACATGATCCGAGCGCTCCTCTTGCCCTCTGAGTCGGGTGACGCCGGGGTGGTGGTTGCTGTGGGCGACCAGGCCGGGCGTCTGCTGTGGGTCGAGGGCGACTACAAACTCCGCTCCCTCGCTGAAGGCATGGGCTTTGTTGCCGGTGCCAACTGGTCGGAGGGGGCCGTGGGCACGAGCGCACCGGGCACCGCCCTCGCTCTTGGTCGTTCCGTGCAGATTCGAGGGGCGGAGCACTACAACCGCTTGGCGCACCCGTGGTCCTGTTCGGCTGCTCCCGTGCGTGACCCAGAGACGCAACGTGTGCTGGGAGTGATCGATATCACGGGCGGATCTGAGGTGGTGACTCCGCAGGCGCGGCTGTTGGTTGATGCGACGGCACGTGCGGTCGAGTCGGAGCTCATGGTGACGCGTCTGCGTGAGCGCAACACTGCTCCCCGCACGAAAACGCCAGCAAAATCGCGCGCTACGGCCACGGCGCGTGCGGTGTTGCATGTGTTGGGCCGTGATCGGGCGCGTCTTGAAACGGAATCCGAGGACCGCGAGTCCATCGTCGAGCTGAGCGCGCGCCATGCGGCGATTCTGCTGATGCTGTCCGTGCACAGACAGGGTCTTTCGGCGGAGCGTCTGTGCGAACTTGTTTACGGTCCAGGCGTCTCACCCGACACCTTGCGACCCGAGATGGTGCGGCTCCGTAAAGTGCTAGAACGCACGGCACCAGACCTCGTTCCTGAGTCCCGTCCCTACCGCCTTCCCGTTGCACTGGAGACGGATGCACACGACGTGCTCTCGTTGCTCGATCGCGGTGCGCACAGGGTCGCCCTCACCGCGTATCGCGGTCCGGTGCTGCCGCAGTGCCCGTCCCCTGGCGTAGAAGATTTTCGTGAGACGGTACGAGCGGCTTTGCGCGAGGTGATGCTGTCGGAAGCGAGTCTCGATGTCTTGCTCTCGTACGCCGACATCCCGGAAGGGCAGAGCGATGTCGAAGCGCTCAGCCTGGCGCTCAAGATGCTTCCAGCGCGATCGCCTAAGCGGGCCGGTCTGGTGGCAAGAATCGAGCGCCTCGAGGTCGAGTAGGTGCGCAACCTTTTGCAACGTTGCGCACCAGGGTGCAACCTCTCCCGACCTACCTTCAGAGGATCGCCGCTGCATCGACGCGCGGCCTGTCGAAGGAGACCTCCATGAGCATCGTCGAAGAAGACGTATCCCTCGCCTATGCGGCCCCTGGCCAGTCTGGCGCGCTGGCGAACTACCGTTCCCGCTACGGCCACTACATCGGTGGCGAGTTCGTCGAACCAGCCAAGGGCCAGTACTTCGAAAACGTCAGCCCCGTCAACGGAAAGCCTTTCACCGAAGTCGGTCGCGGCACGAGCGAAGACATCGACAGGGCAGTGGAAGTTGCCTGGAAGGCGTTCGCTGGATGGGGCAAAACGAGTCCAGCGGAGCGATCGGTCGTACTCAACAAGATTGCTGACCGCATGGAGCAACATCTCGAAGAGATCGCCGTCGCCGAGACATGGGAAAACGGAAAGCCGGTGCGAGAGACGCTCGCCGCCGACATCCCCCTAGCGATCGACCACTTCCGCTACTTTGCGGGTGTTCTGCGCGCTCAAGAGGGAGGCATCAGCCAACTCGACGAAAACACTGTGGCCTACCATTTCCACGAACCTCTTGGAGTCGTCGGCCAGATCATTCCGTGGAACTTCCCGATTCTGATGGCCGTGTGGAAGCTCGCGCCAGCGCTCGCCGCAGGCAACTGTGTCGTCATCAAACCGGCAGAACAGACCCCCGCGTCGTTGCTGTTCCTGTTCGACATCATCGGAGACTTGCTTCCGGCAGGGGTGGTGAATGTGGTCAATGGATTCGGTATCGAGGCGGGCGCTCCGCTCGCGCAGCACAAGCGCATTCGCAAAGTTGCCTTCACGGGTGAGACCACCACGGGCCGCTTGATCATGCAGTACGCCTCGCAGAACTTGATTCCGGTGACGCTAGAGCTCGGCGGTAAGAGCCCGAACGTCTTCTTCGAAGATGTGGCGCGCGCGACAGCGGATCCCTTCTATGACAAGGCGCTGGAAGGCTTCACCATGTTCGCCCTCAACCAGGGCGAGGTGTGCACTTGTCCGTCGCGCGCGCTCATTCAGCGTTCCATCTACGACGGCTTCCTCGCAGATGGTCTGGAGCGCGTCGGAAAGGTGATCCAGGGCAATCCGCTTGATCCAGCCACGATGATCGGGGCGCAGGCATCGAACGATCAGTTGGAGAAGATCCTCAGCTACATCGATATCGGCAAACAAGGTGGTGCGCGATTGCTCACTGGTGGAGAGCGCGTAGATCTTGGCGGCGACCTCAGCGAGGGCTTTTACGTCGAGCCCACCGTCTTCGAGGGCACGAACGATATGCGCATCTTCCAAGAGGAGATCTTCGGGCCGGTGCTCTCTGTCACTTCATTTGACGGCTTCGATGACGCGATCTCGATCGCCAACGACACGCTTTATGGTCTCGGGGCCGGCGTCTGGAGCCGCAGTGGTGACACGGCGTACCGCGCAGGGCGAGCGATTGAGGCAGGCAGAGTCTGGACAAATACGTATCACCAGTATCCGGCGCACGCCGCGTTCGGTGGCTACAAGCAGTCGGGAGTGGGACGCGAAAACCACAAAATGATGCTTGATCACTACCAGCAGACGAAGAACCTATTGGTTTCATACGCAGAAGGGCCGATGGGCTTCTTCTGATTCCTGTGGGCGGGCGGTTTCGCGCCCGCCCACAGTTCTGTACGAAAGGACGGCCATGGTCAGCATCGGCACGTACGACCGCGTGGCGGTCACAGCGGAGGCGGCGTCTCTCGTGCGCGACCTCACAGCGCAGCACGGCCCGCTCATGTTTCATCAGTCCGGCGGATGTTGCGACGGATCAGCTCCGATGTGTTTCCCGGTGGGGATGTTCGTGACCGGACAGGGAGACGTGTTGCTGGGCGAGCTTGATGTGGGGCTCGACGCGCCGGTGGAGGTCTTCATGTCTCAGTCGCAGTTCGAGTACTGGAAGTACACTCACCTGACCATCGATGTCGTGCCGGGGCGCGGGGCAGGTTTCTCGGTCGAAGGGCCAACGGGGATGAGGTTTCTTATCCGTTCGCGGATGCTGAATGACGCAGAGATCGCTTACTTTGGACTGGAGTCGAAGACCCACTGAGCAATACACCGGAATGAAAGCGCATTCCTTTGTATGGATGCAACACGTTGCAACGTGGCCCGGTATACCATTCTTGTATCCGCTCAGCGGCGTCAGTCCCCAGCTGACCGCGAGCGAGACGGCAAGGCCGTCATGCGGAGGGAGAGTTGATCTTCTTTCGATCCCGAGGGGGGATGGGGTGGGAGTTCGGTCCCCAGCCGACACCCACCCCCACTTTCGGGTTGCGCGTAGCTCAGTTCAGATAGCTCAGTTCAGACGGCTCAGTATCCAGAAGCCGATGAAGCCGATCACGATGATGATCGGAACTACTGAACCGCCTCTTTTCAGCCTTCGGCCCTGAGGTGCCACGCCTTGCGGAGGTGTGAGGAGTCCTGCCGGGGGAGCGAACGGGAGTGTGTGGGCCGTCGCGGTCGATGAGGCGCTCTCGGCGAGGAGTCGTTCATCACGCCAGCGGCTCCACTGATCGAACTTCGTCAGCAACGCCCCGACGGTTCCGAACAACCACGCCCATGTAGCCGGATCGAGGGTAGATACCTTGCGCTGCGTGTAGAGAAACAACCAGTCGTCGACGATCTCTACGTCGAGCTGTGCCGCGTGGTCGATAAAACGCGCCATGATGTCTGGGGTGAAGAGATAGAGAGCGTCACGCTCGTAGCCTTTGGGGCAATACAGCGTGAAGTGCTGATCGAAGTCGCCCTCCAGAGAAAGTCGCTGCGCTTTGCGGAACGAGGCGGGCAGGTTCGATCCGAAACCGTTGTTGCCCTTTGCGTCAAGCACGATGTTCGGCAGTGGCACGTCGAGCTTTACCGCCACGTAGCCCCAACGGTAGGTGATCGAATTCTTGCCCGACTTCACCGTGTACTGGTAGTTCCCGAACTCGACGAAACGTGGCCTGGTACCGCGAAGCAGGTCGGTGGACTGGCGCGAGTGTCCGAGGCTGAAGATCATGCCGGGCAGCGGCGGAGAGACGACTTTTGGTTCGTAGAACATGCCGTTCGCTCGGGCGAACTGATCCAGCCGGTAACGCACTGCCTGCCGATTGCGCAGGGTGAGCCAGATGGTGACCCCGACTCCTGCAAGAAGCAAGAAGATCAGCAGTAGGGGAATCGCGGCGGCGGCGGGGGAGCCACTCAACGTCGCCATGCTGATGATGACCCCCACGATGCCGGGGAGCACTAGTGCTGCGACCGCGGCGGCCACGACGATGCCGATAACGGTGGCAGCTGATGCGCCTGTCTTTTGCCGCGCGCGAAGTTCAGTCGCAAACGCGCGCACCGCTTTGGCGTTCACCGGATCGGTCAGGGGCCGCGCATCGAAGCTCGGTTGAGGGGTTGTCATCTGTTCACCTCATCCGCTTCCCAACGGAGATCTGTGTCCTCAGGGATTGCGAGTGCCTCGATGCGCTCGTCGGCGCAGATCGCCGCGATCAGCGCGGCAGATCCGGCGACGATCGTGGAGTCGAAGTCGACCTCGGTCACCAACACCCAGGAATGACCTTCCGGCCAGAGAATGCTCGGGCTCTGTGCGGTGGCCGAAAAGCCGAGCTCTTCTGGCGCGCGCTCGCTCCACGGCACTTGTGTGACCCAGTCTGAGTGAGTGAAGGCGCGGGGGGAGGCGGAGAAAAGTACATGATCCCGGTGCGGAAGAGTGAGCCGTGGGCCTTCGGAGATCTCGCGCGACAGAATCCCCTCCTGCCAACTGGGCTTGCGGAAGACGTTGTTGAACGGGTCCCGGGTGCTGCGGTCGAGCATCGCCTGATGGTGCGGGTCGTGTGACGTCGCGAGGAAGGAGCGCGAAGGCAACTCACCGAGGAAACCGAGCACGCCACCCCACCCTTCCCAGAGCGCGGCGAAACCCGCCTCCGGTGTGCGGGTGTGGTCAACGAGGTGGGTGGCAACTGCGGCGAGGAGGTCGGGGTCGAGGTCGCCCTCCACCGGTGCAGAGAACTCGCGGCCATCGGGTGCCGTGCGGGTGTGCCAGTCATCGCCGGCCGGAGTTCGTACGATGCGATGCCACTGTGCTGCGGGGTGCAGCGTCGTTCCGAACGCCGCAGCGGCGTCTGTCCAGGTCGCCATCTCGTCGACAACCTCTGCGTTGACGACCTCTGCGTCGGTCGAGGGTGCCGACCGCACAATGGCCGGGTGCAGGATGCGCGCATAGGCGGGAAATCCCCGCGGAACAACGACGTGCATCGAGTCATCGTTCCCACTGAGACGCTCGCGCAACCAGGACCCCGCGGCGGGATCAGACATCCATTCCATGCGCCAACGCTACCCGCCGGTATGGCGGTATCCGCCATACTCGGAGGTGTGACTTCGACAGAAACCATCCCCTCGCTCGATGGCCGCCGCTTCAGGATGGTGTCGTCGACGACGTCAGCGGTTGACCCAGATTCCCCCAGCATCTTTGAGTATTTCGAACGGGATGGCGCTATCTGGGGCGGCTACGAAGGCGACACCGTCACCTTCGGGAAGTTCGTCGGCACACGCACTGGCGATTCGATCTGGGTGTCGTTCGTGCATGTGCTCCGCGCTGACGGCAGCGTCGTGACGGGTGATGGGGAGAGCTCACTCGAGCTCACCGAAGACGGTGGCATTCGCCTGGTCGAGCGCTACGAGATGCACGGGCTCCCGCAGTTGAGCGTGTGCGAGGAGATCGTCGCTTAGGCGCGCGAGCTCAGCGCGGCGGAAGCGTGTCGCGCCCTGGGGATGCTGGCGTCCACCTGGTCATTCCGAGCGGAGCGGTTTCGCTGCGGCGCTCCGGAAGATCACCTGGCAGCAGATAGGGCCGGCGGATCACTTCATCCAGCACCACAACGCTGACAACAGTGCGCACCTCGGGGAGCTGCGCGATCACCCCGGTGGAGAATTCATGCACTCCGCTGACGTCCACCGCACGGATCAGTAGCATCGCGTCGTGTTCGCCTGTGGTGATGGCGCACCACTCGACATCTGGCATTTCTAAGACCCGCTCACGGAACGAAGTCCACGCCTGTGGCAATACAGTGACGAACACGAGCGCTCCGATAGAGAGTCCCGCTTTCGCCTGATCGACGCGCGCGCTGAAGCCCGTGATGACGCCATCGTGCACCAGCGATTCGACCCGCGTGTACGCATTTGCGCGTGAGATCCCGACCTTGTCGGCGAGGGCCGCGATTGAAACGCGACCGTTATCACGCAACACATCAAGCATTCTGTATGCCGTCTCATCCAATGTGACGGCACTTCGTCCAGAATGCTTTGACTCTTCTGCATTCTTGCTGGACATTTTGCTCTCCAAATCTGAGGTTCTGGACAGAGCGTGCCGAGGTGGCCCGCTCCCGCTGGACACATCGTCGCATATGGTGCGACTCTGGTGCACGGTCGTCCACATCGGTGGCGATTCACTCGAATGTACTCCTCGCCCTTGGAGGCCCTCATGTCGTCACGCCGCAATACGTCGGTCATCGCGTTCGGAGCCGTCGCGCTCTTCGCACTCGCAGGATGCTCAGGAGGGAACTCGGCCAACAACGGCGGAGAATCCTCTGGTGCTGACTCTCTCGTCATCGACACCGCGTTCTCGATCGAAACCACCGACCCCGGTCACACCTACGACCCCACAGGCAACATGATCGCGAAGGCGCTCTACGAGACCCTCGTTGACTTCGAAGGATCCGACGTCTCGACTCCGGTCGCAGGCCTCGCCTCGTGGGAGCAGAACGACACCGCGACGGAGTTCACTTTCACTCTCGAAGGTGACCGCGTCTTCTCCGACGGTTCGCCGATTGAGGCGAAAGACGTCGTCTTCACCCTGCAGCGCATTCAGGGCATGACCGACGCGAAGCCGAACTTCCTGCTCGGCGGTCTCACGATCACCGAGGTAGACGACAAGACGATCCAGTTCACATCGGCGACCCCGCTTCTTCAGCTGCCAGCGATCTTGGCAAACCCGGCGCTCGGCATCGTCAACTCCGACGTGGTGATGGAAAACGGCGGCACGATCGACGGCACCGACTCCGCCCAGGGCTTCCTCGACGGAGCATCCGCGGGTTCGGGTCCATTCGTGCTCGACACTCTCGACCTCAGCTCGCAGGTCGTGCTGACCAAGAACGACGAGTACAACGGCGACGAAGAGTCGGAATTCTCGCGCGTGGTCGTACGAAACGTCTCGGAGAGCGCCACCCAGCTCGCCAACCTCAAGGGCGACGACTCCATGGTCGCGATGGATCTGAACGGCGACCAGGTCGCGGGGCTCGGCGACGGCATCACCGTCGACTCGGTGCCATCAGGGCAGACCATCTTCCTGTTGCTGAACCAGTCAGAAGAAGTCGGCGGTGAACTGGCGAACACCAAGATCGCCGAGGCGATCCGCTACGCGCTCGACTACGACGCGCTGCTTGAGCTGGCAGGTGCTGGCGCCGTGCAGGCGACGGGCGTTATCCCGCCCGGATTCGAGGGCGCTCTGGAGTCAGGCGCTGAGCAGGACCTCGAGATGGCGCAGGCCGCTCTCGATGAGGCCGGCTACACGGGCCAGACCCTGAAGCTGCAGTTCCCGAACGACTACCCGGTCGGAGGGGTGGAGTTCACTCCGCTCGCCGAGCGTGTGCAGGCGCAGCTGAAGGATGCCGGTATCACCGTGGAGCTCGCCCCCGCACCGTTCGCCACGGAGCTTGACGCCTACGTCAACGGCACCGAGGGCTTCGGTCTCTGGTTCTGGGGCCCGGACTACGCAGACTCCGCAAACTTCCTCCCGTTCGGACCTGGTCTGAAGGTCGGCCTCCGTTCAGGTTGGGCTGCCGAGGCCAACCCGGAGATCGCGGCCATCGCCGAAAACGCGGCCAGCGCCACCGATGCAGACGAGCGTACGGCTGCATTCACCGAGTTCGCCGAAGCTATGCAGGCGGAAGGGCCGTTCGTGCCGATGATCGTTCCCGGCCGCAACATCTCTTCTGCCGACAGCGTGACCGGTGCTGTGTACAACTCCGTGTGGGAGATGGACATCGCTGAGATCACGCCGGCTGGCTGAGCGGCAACCTCATGACGACAGTGGCGGTGCAGAGGCAGGCGCAACGGCGCCGATCGCCTTTGATCGGATACCTGCTGCGGCGGGCCGGCACCTCCGTGCTCCTGTTGGTGGGCGTGACGATCGTGACGTTCGCGCTCACCAACCTGGTGCCAGGAGACCCGGTATCGGCGGCGCTCGGCGAAGGTGCATCCCAAAACCCGGAGACGCGTGAGGCGTTCATTCGGGAGCAAGGACTCGACCAGCCACTGTTCGTGCAGTACTTCATCTATATGGGGAACCTGCTGCGCGGGGACCTCGGCACGTCGCTGGTGACCGGACGCCCGGTCACCAGCGACCTCGCCACCGCGGTGCCGGCAACGATCGAGATCGCGATCGGAGCGATCATCGTCAGCCTGCTGGTCAGCATCGTGCTCGGTACGCTTGCCGCCTACCGCCGTGGGCTCGTGACCGATCAAGTCATCCGCGTGGTGACGCTGATCGGGCTCAGCGTGCCGACCTTCTGGTTAGCGCTCGTGAGCTTCTACGTCTTCTTCCTTGAGCTGCGCATTGCCCCGGGGTCTGGGCGGATCTCCCCGGCGATCACCCCGCCACCACGGGTGACAGGGCTATACACGGTCGACTACCTCCTCAACGGCGATGCTGTGGGATTCTTCGACGCCCTTGCCCACCTTGCACTGCCGGTGATGGTGCTCTCGCTGGTGACGATCGGTTTGCTCACCCGCTTCATCCGCACGTCGGTGCTGGAAGTTCTCGGCAGCGACTATGTGCGTGCGGCTCGCGCCAAAGGCCTTTCGGGCATGCGCGTGGTGCTCGACTACGTGCTTCGCGGCGCTTCTCTCCCGATCCTCACCGTGGTCGGAGTCGCGTTCGGCGCATTGCTCTCTGGCACCGTGCTCGTAGAGTCGGTCTTCGCCTGGCCAGGACTCGGAACCTACGCATACAACTCCGCCGCCAACCTCGACCTCCCCGGCATCATGGGCGTCGGCCTCGTCGTCGGCGTCATCTACCTCCTCATCAACTTCATCGTCGATCTGCTCTACGGCGTGCTCGACCCGAGAGTGAGGATCGCATGAGCCGTATCTCCGCTGCCTCCCCGGCCGGACGCTTCCGCTTCCGGTGGCCCCGCGCCTGGCGCACACCGCTCGGCATCATCGGCACCGTCGTTGCCGGCGCCTGGGTAATCGTGGCATTCACCGCGCAGTGGTGGGTCCCCTATCCGCCCAACGCGCAGGTGCTTCCTCGACTGCAACCGCCGGGAGTCGAAACCCTGCTCGGTACAGACGGCAACGGGCGCGACATCTTCTCTCGCTTGATGACCGGTGCCACCGTGAGCCTGCCGCTGGCGCTCATGCTGGTGATCGCCGCGATGATCATCGGCACGCTCATCGGTGCGCTCGCCGGATACTTCGGCGGCTGGGTAGATGAGACGCTGATGCGCATCACCGACCTGTTCATGGCATTTCCGACAGTCATCCTCGCGATGGTGGTGGCTGCCTCGCTCGGACCCTCGCTGTTCAACGCCGTGATCGCCGCCATCGTCGTATCGTGGCCGCAGTACTCCCGCATCACGCGCAGCATCGTGCTGGGTCTGCGCGGGCAGAACTACGTGATCGCCGGACGACTGCTCGGGCACTCGCCCACGCGCACGCTGTTCGTCGACATCCTTCCGAACATCGCTGGCCCGATTCTGGTGCTCGCGACGCTCGACATCGGTGCCGCCATCCTTCTTCTCTCCGGACTCTCGTTCCTCGGGCTCGGTGCACAGCCGCCCACGGCAGAGTGGGGTTCGATGATCTCCGGCGCAATGCAGAACTTCGACGCATGGTGGCTGGGTGTCTTCCCCGGCCTCGCGATTCTTACCGTCGTGCTGGCCTTCAACTTCCTGGGTGACGCGATGCGCGATGTGCTCGATCCAACTGCCGAGGTAACGCACGAGAAGGAAGCAGAGCACAAAGCTTCTGCGACGGGAGTTTCCGCATGAGCGTGCAGGGATCATCGGTCCTCAGCATCCGTGACCTGACAATCGACATCGGCCGTCCGCTGGTCAAGGGCGTCTCGTTGGAGCTCGAAGCCGGACGCATCCATGGGCTGGCGGGGGAGTCTGGGTCGGGCAAGACGCTCACCTCGCTCGCCGTGCTGGGGTTGCTGCCGCGGCAGGCGCGCACCGGCGGATCAATTTCACTCGGCGGCGAAGAGTTGCTCGGCCTGCGTCGTCGCGCTCTCAACCGTGTGCGCGGCAAGCGCATCGCCATGGTTTTTCAGGATCCGTCTGCGTCGCTGCATCCGCAGCTGCCGGTGGGACGCCAGCTCACCGATCACATGCGTGTGCACCTCGGGCTGAAAGGTGAAGCGGCGCGCGCCCGCGCCATCGAGATGCTGGAAACCGTGCAGGTGCCCAACCCCGCCGAGGCGTTGGGGCGTTACCCGCACCAGTTCTCTGGTGGGCAACGCCAGCGCATCGCGATCGCCTGCGCTCTTGCGTGTGATCCGGAAGTGCTGTTGGCTGACGAGCCGACCACCGCCCTCGACGTCACCGTGCAGGCAGGCATTCTTCAGCTGCTGCGAGACCTCGCCGTGGAGCGCAACCTTGCTGTGCTGATTGTGACGCATGACCTTGGTGTCATGAGCGCGATTGCCGACAGGGTCGCCGTGATGAAAGACGGCCGAATCGTGGAGCTAGCCGATCGCCAGACTCTATTTCTTGATCCTCAGCACGACTACACGCGCATGTTGCTCGCCGCCCTGCCGGGCGCGCAGGCCGGTAAGGCGCCGGAAGGGCAGGTCGAAGATGAGTGAGGTCGCTGTCCTCGACGCGCACGATGTGGTGGTGCGGTACCCGGGACACCCGCCTGTCGTGGCGGTAAATGGTGTGTCGATCAGCGTGGCCGCGGGGGAGACCGTGGCTCTGGTTGGTGAATCAGGGAGCGGCAAGTCGAGTCTCGCCCGCGCCGTCGTCGGCATTGAGAAGATCGCTGGCGGCACGGTGCGCTTTCGCGATACCCCGGTCGCGCCGTTGGGAATCCGCCGTCGGCCCACAGCAATGACCGGCATTCAGATGGTGTTTCAAGACCCGGCAACGTCGCTGAACCCGCGACGTCGAGTGGGTGAGCAGATTGCCGATGGCATCGCGACAGCGAAGGCCAGAGGCGCTGCCGGCTCGACCGTCGATGAATGGCTAGAACGCGTGGGCCTGCCGACAGATGTGAGTACCCGCTTCCCTCATCAGTTCTCGGGAGGACAGAAGCAGCGCATCGCCATCGCGCGCGCTCTGGCGGCACGACCATCACTCCTCGTTGCCGATGAACCCATCTCTGCGCTCGACGCTTCTACACAAACGAGCGTCGCCGGTTTGATGCGCGATCTCGTGGCAGAAGCTGGTGCGGGAATGCTCTTCATCTCGCACGACCTGGCGGTAGTGCGGCGCATTGCCGACCGCACGCTGGTGATGTTTGGCGGAAGGGTGCTCGAGTCTGGTCCGACGGCTCAGCTGTGGGCCGCGCCGCAGCATCCATACACGCAGGCGTTGTTGGCCGCGATCCCCGAGCCAGATGGACGTGGCCACATCCCCGCAGCCCCGTCGGTCAACGACCGCACAATCTGGGCTGAAATCCCGCCCGTCATCTACTGACACCAAACAAAACGGAGACCATCCGATCACTGTGCGGCACGGCGCGCTGCGGCGCGCTGTGTCTCACGCGGATGGTCTCCGTTTTGTGTGAGGGGGATCAGAGCGGAGCGACGATGTCTTGCTTCACGTCCCACTCGGTGACCTCTTGAACCGCCTCGAGCTTCTGACCCTCCACCTCGGTGGATGCGCTTGCTGCGAGTGCGACGAAGTCAGATGTCAGCTCGAACACCATCGACACCGAGACGTCTCCTGAGGTGGTGACGCCTTCGACCAAGAACACTTCCTCACCGAGACGTGAGTCCGTGCCTGTCACGGTGAAATCGCCAGACAGTGCACCGGCGACGCCCAACGGGTCAGCCGGTTCGATGGACTCGGCTGCGCTACTCAGCGCGAGAACATCTTGGTCGGCAGACGACGAGTCAGCGACTTGCCACTCTCCCGTCGGCGGCTTCACCCAGGTCTGATCGTCGATGATGATGATGGATCCGAACGAGGTGGTGGTCTCGGAGGCAAGGTCTGCGGGGTTGTAGCGGCTCGACGACTCCATCCCGAACGTGCTCATCGAGATCGCGAATCCTGCAGTGTCTTCCATCGCGTCGGTGATGCATGTTCCGAGAATTTCACCAGCGACCGTCGCACCCTCCTCAAGGGTGGGGCAGTTTGTCTGGGAGGCGTCAGCTCCTGTCGTTCCTGTGCCGGCCTCGCCGTCGGGTCCTGTATCGGATCCGCTCGCTGAGCATCCGGAAAGAAGCGCGGTGGCGACGAGAACGAAGCCGACCCCCCATTTATTGACGCGCATAGCGTCCCCCCTCTGGTCGCGCGCCGACGAATCTCGTCTGGCGCACCTATCAGCATGCCAAAGCGCCGCCCAATTCTCTGCATCTCCCTAGTGCCAGCAGAGCGTTCGCGTTCTGTTCGCGGCGGTGGAGAGATTCGGCTAGACTGACGAGGTTGTCTGCCTTCCGGCGTCCATTCGGGATTCTTGGAGCAGGCACGTGCACACACCCTCCTGCTCCCGGGAAATTCCCGAGAGCCGTTCTAGTCCGAAGGAGGTGGGTAAGTGACGCACCAGTATGAACTCATGGTCATTCTGACCCCCGAGATCGACGAGCGCCTGGTTGCACCCACGCTCGACAAGTTCCTCAAGGTCATCACCAACGATGGTGGCTCGATTGAGAACGTCGACATCTGGGGCAAGCGCCGCCTGGCGTACGAGATCCAGAAGAAGAACGAAGGCATTTACGCCGTCGTCAACTTCACCGCTACCAGCGAGACCACGCAGGAACTTGACCGTCAGCTCAAGCTGAACGAGCAGATCATGCGTACCAAGGTTCTCCGCTCGGAAGAGGCTCAGGCGATGGTCGCTTCGGAGGCTAAGCGCTCCGAAGAGAAGGCTGCTCGCAAGGCCGCCAAGGCTGCGAAGGCTTAAGGTCCATGGCCGGCGAAACCGTCATCACCGTGGTGGGAAACCTCACGGCCGACCCCGAGCTGCGTTACACGCAGAACGGGCTGCCGGTGGCGAACTTCACCATCGCATCGACGCCTCGGAACTTCGACCGTGCCGCGAATGAGTGGAAGGACGGCGAAGCGCTGTTCCTCCGTGCATCCGTCTGGCGCGAGTTCGCCGAGCACGTGGCGGGTTCGTTGACGAAGGGCATGCGCGTCATTGCGCAGGGCCGTCTGCGTCAGCGTTCCTACCAGGACCGCGAAGGCAACCAGCGCACGGCGATCGAGTTGGAGGTCGACGAGATCGGCCCCTCGCTCCGGTACGCGACAGCGCAGGTTACTCGCGCGGCCTCGACCGGTGGTGCTGGCGGCGGTGGCGGACAGTCTCGCCCCGCTCAGCAGCAGCAGCAGGTGTCGGAAGAGCCGTGGTCAACCCCCGGTTCGTCGACGAGCGCCGATGCCTGGAGCACTCCTGGCAGCTTCGGCGACGACACTCCGTTCTAATTCTCTGGCCCTGAGCTCGTGACCCGCGTGGGTCCTGAGCTTGTCGAAGGGCCGCTCATCACTAAGGAAAAACTATGGCTGGAAAGTCGAGCGGCGACCGCCGCAAGCCGCGGAAGGGTGGCAAGCCCACCGCTCCCGCGAAGTCCATCCGGGTTGGTGTCATCGATTACAAGGATGTCGCTACCCTTCGCAAGTTCGTCTCGGAGCGTGGCAAGATCCGCGCCCGTCGTATCACCGGTGTCTCGGTGCAGGAGCAGCGTCTTATCGCCACGGCGATCAAGAACGCGCGCGAAATGGCGCTCCTGCCCTACGCTGGCGCCGGCCGGTAAGGGGTATCGAGATGGCAAAGCTGATTCTCACGAATGAGGTCGCCGGGCTCGGTAGCGCCGGTGACGTGGTCGAGGTAAAGAACGGGTACGCCCGTAACTTCCTCATCCCGCAGGGTTTCGCTACGGCGTGGACCCGCGGTGGCGAAAAGCAGGTTGCTTCGATCCAGGCCGCGCGTCAGGCACGCGCGATCCACGATCGTGACGACGCTATCGCCCTGAAGACCGCTCTCGAAGGCACCAAGGTTCGTCTCGCCGTCAAGGCGGGCGCCGCTGGTCGTCTCTTCGGTTCGGTCAAGACCGATCACGTCGCTGACGCTGTTGCAGCGGCCGGCATTGGCGCGATCGACAAGCGCAAGGTTCAGATCACCACGCCGATTAAGTCGACGGGCGATCACGAGGCAACCGTGCGTTTGCACGAAGACGTCACCGCAGTCATCACGCTGCAGGTCGTCGCCGCCAAGTAATTCTCTTCGCGAAACGCCCTCTGTCCTTCGGGACAGGGGGCGTTTTTCATTCCCCGCGCACATTTCCCCGGAGCACCTGTCGGGAGAAAGTCCGGATGTAGGGCCGAAGGCCCCGAAACCGCCGCCACCTGGAGAATCTCCCGACATCTGGCTCGGGAGTCGGGGGTGGGAGTGAGGGACGGGGGGAGGGGATCGGGGTGAGGATCGGGGCGGGGCCTTCGGGTCGAGGGTGCTAATACCAATAGTTGTAGGGGTGGGCACTCGAAGAGTGGTCTAAGGTTTCGACGCTTCCGCGTAATGACTTGGCGTGCATTTGCATCTCTTAGGTGTGAAGGGGTGTTTGCCCGACCCCACGGGCGGACTACATGAGGGGAAGCGTGTTGACGAGTCAACCAGGACGGTTAGATCTGCTTTTCGAAGAGTTGGAGGTAGAGCACGGCGCGAGCGCGCACCAGATTGTCGAGCGTGCGTCGGTGCTGTTGGGTCTAGATATTGAAATAGAGGTGCTGGACGAGGCGGAGTGGGCGGCCGTTCCCCGGTATGCACTTGCCGATGGTGACAGTGCGCGAATCGCTGTGCGCATGGCGGATCCACGCTGGTATCAGCTCCACGTCGTGGTGCACGAACTCGCGCATCTGCTGTGTGGGCATTCGCGGTGTGCGTGGGCGCCGATGACATTCGACCAGCTCAAGAAGCCTGCCGATAAGCCAGCGCATGAAGATGAGATGGACGCGTACCCCTGCCGCGAGCAGTCAGAGCTGCAGGAGCGCGAAGCTGAGGCGCAAGCTCATGCGATCGCGCATCGACTGAGTGCCTTTGTGCGTCCTCCGTCGCCCTCGCTGGGCGAGGCGCTATAGAACAGGTCGGCCGAGACTCAACACCCGAAGTGCGTCATGGTGCTTCGGGTGTTGAGCGGTCTCGCGGGCCGAACAGGACGAACATCACGCAGACAAGTGCGCCCCAGAGCGGAAAACTGAACCATACCCAGAACGCTGCTGGTCCTGCGGATCCGGCGATCGTGTAGATGAGCCCACCTGCTGTGCTGCCGATGATGCCGCCGATCGCGGTGGCCAATCCCTGTACGCCGAAGTAGCTGGCGACGGAGCCGTCGGGCGCGAAGTTCGACACGACCGCGTTCAGCACTGGTTGGGCGAGCATCTGTCCGATCACGAAGACACCGACGCCTGCCAGCATGAAGGCAACGGAGTTGGCGAGGCCGATGAGGGCGACGCCCACCCCCAGGGCGACGGCCGCAATGGCGAGGATGGCGTACCTCGGGAGCAGCCGGTTGGCGAGCCCTGTCAAAGGCAGCATGGTGGCGACCATGACGATTGCTGCGCCGGAATAGACCATGCCCAACCCGGTAGGCCCGGGGAGCAACTCCCCGGCGCGGAATGGGATGACGAGGTAGAACTGCGCAATCAGCGCCGACATCCCGATCACCAGAAGGCAGTATCGCAGGAACGGCCTGTCGATGAACGCTGCGCGCAGTCGTGGTGCTCCGCCAGAGTTGTGGGACAGGTCGGCAGGGAGACCAAACAAGCTCACGAAGAACGCAGCGACGAACATACCGGCGGATGAGAACGCGACGATGCCAAAGTCGACGCCGGCAAGGAATCCGCCGAGCACCGGGCCGACAATGAAGCCGACGTTGCTGACCATCTCACGGGTGGAGTAGATGCGCACCCGGTCGCCGTCGGTCGAGAGTGCGGCGTATGCGGCGTAGCTGGCGGGATGGAACAGCGCGCCGCCCAGGCCCGTGAGAACAGAGGCGATGGCGAGCGCGGGAATGGACTCCGCCGTTCCGAGCAACGCAAACCCTGCCGCACGCACGAGCACGCCGATGAGGATTGCCCTGCGGAAGTTGATGCGGTCCGCCACCCATCCGGCGATGGGCATCAGGCCATTCTGCGCAGCGGTGCGCACGGCAGTCAGCGCGCCGACGACGGCGATGGTGAGCAGGAGGTCGTTCAATAGGTGAAACGCGAGCAGCGGCACCAGCATGTAGAAGCCGACGGCCATGGCGAAAGTGTTTCCGTAGAGCACTTTCAGTGCAAAAGACCGCCGAGAGTCGTCGATCACCCTTCGTCCTGCTTCTCGCCGGTGGCCGCGGTCGGCCACAACCGCACCGCCGCGTACACCGGAAGCGAGAAGACGAGGAAGGGGGCCATTGTCGGAATCAGCACGCTCACGATGCCGGTACCGATCGCCACGGTCAGCACACCGAGCGAGCGACGCGGTAGGCCCAACAACAGTGCCCATCCGCCGGCGACCCATTCCTTGCGGGTGGCATCGGGGATGCGCGCCGAGGCTGCCGCGACCGCCAACGCGTAGGCAAGCAGCACGAGAGTGAACGGAAGCATGGCAGCCGCGATGAGCAGGCCGAAGGGATCGGAGCCGTTCGCCAGCTGCATCGCGAGGAAGATGATGTTGCCAGCCACGACGACCAGCACACCCGTACTGGCGATGCTCAGCGGGAGCGACCGGCGCCAGGTCAGGGCGAACTGACGGAACGTGTTGGTGAACACGGCGTCGTCTCGATTGTGCGTCCACGCAGCAAAAGCACGGGCGAGCGCAATCGTGGCAGAAAAAGCCGTCACCACAGGGAGCGCGAGTATGAGCACGGCCACCGCGCCGAGCACGAGGTTGGCGGGGTACGCAAGCGCCGCCAGGAGACTCTGCTCCCAACGGGGCTTCCGCTTACTGCGCTCCCTGCTTGGCGTCATGAGGTCACTCGAGTCCGCCCACTGAATCCGTCTCCTTCGATGTCTGCGTTTTCCAGCGCGGGTGCGACCCCTTCGAAGCCGATGGATACGTGCTCGACGGTTCCGCCGCGCTCAATCTGCACTTCGACGCCCTGCTCACTGGTGGTCGCGCGCACGACCGAGGCCGTCTCATCATCCCAGCGTCGAGCCTCCAACACGGTGATGAAACGCGCCGTGGCGCTGGCGGCGGCATGCCGCTTGATGGTGTGCTGGGTCTTCGCGATCGCCAGCGATGGTGTCGACGAGGTGGGGTTGGCATGCACTTCGGTACGAACAACCTCGCTGGATTCGTTCGCGTCTAGCGCCTTTACATCCATCACGCCGTGCCCTGCTTCGGCACGCCATTGCCCGCTCTCCGCGTGCGACGGCGCATGATCGAGCTGCAGAAGCCAGGTCCACTCGCGTGGCTCGTCTGCGGCCAGGTCATCGACGATCACGAGGTCACCGTGCGGTGTCATCACCAGATGACGCCGCACTCGCGTGACGCCGAGCGCGCGGTCGTACATGGCAGAGGACTCGCTGACCGCGTGCGTCCATCCCTCGCCCAGCGTGGTGGTGAGGATCGAAGCGGTGTACTCCTCAGCCAGGTTCTCGAAGACGTGGTAGCGGTCCTCATTCACGAAGCCATGACCGTCGATGAGGATGCTGTTGTGGTGCTCGGTGAGCTTGCGCGACGAGTATCCCTCGTCGATCGCCAGGTACGACCCGTGTCCGACAAAGACGAAGGAGCCGGAGTCGGGGTGGTGGTGTCCGGCATTGAGCGTTACCCAGCCGCTGGCCTTCTTCTCTCGGTGCGACTCATCCCACGCCTTGTGACCGCCACCGGGAGAGGCCTTGAACGAGACCATGCGGGCCTGGTCGTCCCACGAAGTGCGTCCGACAACCAGACCGAGGTCGGCAAAGTAGCGGCTGGTGGGAAGAGTCTCCGGGCTCTCTGGTGTGACGCTCGGGTCGACCCAGAGCAGCTCCTGGTAGGCCTCTGGTCGCACGCCTGGGCGCACGCCACTCTCGTAGGCCTCACGCCAGAAGAACTCGGTGGCAACTTTGTCGGCCAACCACTGTGCCTGCGGGATGCGGTACTCGGCGGCAAGCTTGTAGTAGAGCGCCAGCGGGTGGCCGCTGCGGCGATCGTGGCAGTCTCCGTGATCGATGATGCGCTCAAGGTCTGGCGCCGCCTGGTACAGCCGGTACCAGAATGTCTCACGCAGGTAGGTGCCGCGGTTAAACCAGTCGATACCCTCCTGGTCGCGGAGGATGTCGAGGTAGCTCGCGATCCACGGCACTCCGTAGCGCCAGTACACGACGCCCTCGTTGTTTGACCCGTCGTCTGGCAGCCGGTCGAGGACCTTTGCGAAGTTCTCTTTCGCGCGCTCGGTCCATTCGCGCGCTTCCGGGTACTTCTCCTGCAGCGCGTACCCGGCGGTTGCCAATCCCGCGTAGCAAATCCAGTTGTGGTTCTGCCAGTACGACGAAGACCACCAGGCGCCCTCTGTTTCGACAGCGAACTCATACAGTCGGCGACCCTGGAGCAGGAGCTTTGCCTCAAGGGCGGCGAGCTCTTCTTCGGGGAGGGCATCGCCCGCCCAGGAGTAGGCAAGGGAGAAGCCGTGCAGAATCCACCCGGCGTCCAGGTCGTGATCGGGGAGGTTCGCCTTTCCCCAGTGCGGGAAAGAGATCGGCGGAGCAAGCCAGCGCCGCAGTTCATCGAGGTACGACGCCTGACCGGTCAACCGGTACGCGAGTGCGAGGTTTGCGGCTCCCGGGCCGAAGTAGGTGATCGATGCCAGCGGGTGCTCCTGAGGAAGCTCCATACCGCGGGCGCGATCACACTCCTCCAGCAGGCGACGGAACTGGGGGCTGCGTGAACCATCGAGTTCGTTGCGCAGAGTGGCTTCACGATCATGAAGCAGGATCGGGCCGGTCATAGAGGTACCTCTATCTGTGTGGGGGAGTCGGATGCGTGAATGTCGATGTGCACGGCCGTGGATTCGTCACGGATGCGGAGAATTTGGGCAGGGTCGGCGCTGCTGAGCTGATACACGCTCACGAAGACGATCGCTGAGGTATGAGCCGACCAATCTGCCACGTGCAGCAGCCGGCTGGGGTCATCAGAGGGGCCGCGACCGGGGGAGAGGCTGAGTGCGGATGCCGCAGACGCACGGTGCACCCCGACAAGCTGCTCAGAACCCGCACCCCAAGTGGAGTGCCACTGGTCGCCATCGGCGGTGACCGTGGCTTCGACCCCTGGGCGCAGTCCGAGGGAGATCTGTTTGTCGGCGCCGCTGCGCACGCGCACACGCACAACATCGACAAGGAGGTCGCCGTGTAACTGCACCGCGCGGCCGAAATCGACACCTTCGATTGCGTCATCTGCCCTGGTGACGACGCTGGAGCGCTCGGCATCCCATGCGATCACTTCTGCGGTGGCCTCTGACTGATCGGCGCCATCAACCCGCACGGTCGGGTGTGCGATTGTGCGGGCGTAGTAGCCGTGGCGTAGCGCGCTGGCGTAGGGCGGAACGCCCGGTGCCGGCTGCCAGCGCTCGCCATTTCCGTAGAGATAGAGGCCAAGCTTGTCGAGGTGGCCGTGGGCGCCACCGTGTGGGCCAGCGTCGAGAACGGCGTGCAACCGATCATCGGCGGAGCGCAAAACGACGTAGCCGGCATTAACGAAGTGGGTGGAACCAGCGCGAGCAGGGGTGGTGGCAACCGGTGCCCCCGCGAACCACTGGTCGAGCGTGTCTTCGAGGCCATCGTGCTCTTCACCGAGGCGGTCGCGTGCCCACGCCTCGATCGTGTCCATGCCCGAATCGCCGAGCAACTGAGCGGAGAGCACGGCGATCTCCAACACTTCTCTGTGCATCAGGACGCGATCGAACGGCCCATCGTGCATGGCGGGCAGAAAGCCGTCTGGCGCGGCGATCAGAATGAGCACGTCGACCATCGAGCGGAGCACACGCAGTGAATCAGCCGGAATCGAGGCCGGATCCACGTCGCGAAGCGCAAGCAGATACGCCCGCAAAACGAAGACGTGATAGTAGGTCGAGGCCTCCCACTCCCACCCGTCGGAGTGCACGGCAATCTGCATGTGGGCGTAAACGGCCTCTTCGAACTGCGGAGCAGGCGCCGGGCCACCGAGGCGATGCTGGGCAAGAGCGATCAAGCGTCCTGCTGCATCAAGCCAAGCCGTGTAGTTGCTGCGGGGGTCGTCGCGGTCAACCACGAGGATGCGACGCGCGTCACTGATCGTGGCAGCAAGCCCGTCGAGCATTTCGCGCAGGCGCGCGGAGCCTGTCAGTGCAGAAAGCGGTCCAAGGGCGATGATCGCGTCGGCGATTCCGACGGCCCACTGCGCCTCTGAAAGTGCTTGAGCAAAGAGCTTGCCGCGCAACATCCACGGCTCACTCTTCTCGCTCCAGCCGTGCGCCGTGATTCTGGCGGCGAGATCGGCGTACGCGAGGACGAGTTCGCAGGCGCGATCTCGGTCTGCGTCAGATCCGTCTCGACGAAACCGGTGTGCGGCGGCGCGGGCCTCGCGTGCGAGGCTCTGGTGTTCCAGTGCAAGGAAGGCCCCGTCGTAACGGTCGCCGCGGAGACGGCAACCGGCCGAGCACAGATGGTCGTCGCCATCGTTGCCCACGAGCTCGGTCCCGTGGGTGGGGCAGACGTAGTCGTGCCACCACCCACCGGGACGCTGAGGAATCACGCTCATCGAAAGTTGAGTCCGCCGTTGATGTCGACGACCTGACCGGTGACGTACGACGACAGATCGGAAGCGAGGAAGAGGCAGACGTTGGCGACGTCTTGCGCGGTTCCTGCGCGGCCGAGGGGAATGCCAGCCACGATGTTCTTCTGTGCCTCGCTCGGCGTGAAGGTTTCGTGGAAGGCGGTCTCGCCGATGAAGCCGGGGGCGACGGCGTTGACGGTCACGTGCGATCCGGCGACCTCTTTGGCCAGTGCGCGAGTGAAGCCGACGACGGCGGCCTTCGCGGTGGCGTAGCCCGTGGAGCCTGCTCCTCCGCCGTTCTCCGAGGCGAGCGACGACATCTGGATGACGCGGCCGTTACCCGAGGCGGTGAGCAGCGGAAGCGCACGACGTGTCGTGTAGAACGTGCTCGACACGTTGACATCCATAATCTGGTGCCACCGCTCATCTGTCGTCTCCGCCGTGGCGGCGCGGCCCACCAGGTGGCCTGCGTTGTTGACGAGGATGTCGATGCCGCCGAGGAATTCTGCTGCTTCATTGATGAGCTTGTCGGCCTGGGCGCTATCGGTCAGGTCGGCCTGGATGGCGGTTGCGCGCCGTCCCAGTGCCGTGATCTCGTCGCGAACGCTGTGCGCGCCCTCTTCACTGTGGGCATAGTGCACGACAACGTCGGCGCCTGCTTCGGCCAATGTACGGGCGATTGCTGCGCCGATACCGGCTCCTGCGCCTGTGACGACTGCGCGTCGTCCGTTGAGGTTGGTGCTCATGAGTTAGTTCCGTTCAGATCGTCGTGGAGGCGGGTGCGGCTACTTGATGCCGGCATTGGTGAAACCCTGGATGAAGTACTTCTGGGCAAAGATGAACAGCAGCACCATGGGCACTGTCGCCATCGTCGTTCCAGCCATGAGGAGCTGCCACTGCGTGCCATCAAGTTGCTGGAACACCGCGAGACCCACTTGGATAACGCGGAGGTCAGCGCTTTGAGTGACCAGCAATGGCCAGAGGAAGTTGTTCCAGCTCTCTTGGAAAGTGAGCAAACCGACTGTGGCAACAGCCGGCTTGATGAGCGGGGTGTAGATCTGCGCCCAGATGCGGAACTCACCGAGTCCATCGAGGCGGGCAGCCTCTTCCAGCTCTTTCGGCAGTGAGAGGTAGAACTGGCGGAACAGGAAGATCGCCGAAGCGCTCAGGCCGCCGGGGATGATCAGAGCCCACCAGCTGTTCAGCCAACCGATGCCGCCCTGACCGAAGATGTCGTTGCCACCGAACAGAGGCATGAACTTGACGATGAGGAACTGAGGAACGATCTTCGTGTAGGTCGGGATCATCAGCATCGCGACGAAGGCGAGGAAGATGGCCTCTCTTCCGCGGAAGTAGATGCGCGCAAGTGCGTAGCCTGCCATCGACCCGAGCACCAGGGTGATCACCGTGTGGGCGATGGAGATGATGAGGCTGTTGCGGAAGTAGAGCGCAAACGGCGCGGCCTTCAGAGTGTCGGCATAGTTGCTCCACAGCCACTCTTCTGGCAGGAGGTTCGGCGGAAACTGCGCCAGCTCTGCCGGTGACTTCAGGCTCGTGAGCACCATCCACAGGAAAGGTACGAGCATCGTCAGGGCACCGAGCCCAAGGGCGACGTTGAGCAGGATGCTGTGGCGTGTGCGGCGCTGCTTGTTCCACTGGCCACGGAATCCGTCGGTGGCTGAGGAGCCGAGAACGATTGCTCGTGTTGTTTCGATAGTCATGGTCAGTCGTCCTCTCTGGTCGCACGGCGACTGATCAGTGTCATCACGAGCAGGAAGGCGAACAGCACGACGGACTGCGCTGCGGCCATACCCATACGGAACTCTTGGAACGCCGACCGGTAGACCTCGTAGGTCATCATGGTCGTCGCGTTTGCTGGTCCACCGTCTGTCAGCACGTAGATCTGGTCGAACACCTGGAAGGCGCCGATGATCGAGATGATGAAGACGAAGAAGGTGGCGGGCTTGAGCATCGGAACAGTAATGCTCCAGAACGTGCGGGGCCCGGATGCGCCGTCAAGGGCGGCTGCTTCGTAGAGCGACTCGTCGACGTTCTGCAGGGCAGCAATGTAGATGAGCATCTTGATACCGATGCCCTGCCACGCTCCGACGAGAATCACAGACCACAACGCCCACTGCGGGTCAACGAGCCAAGCCTGGCTGGGAATCCCAAACAGTCCGAGGAAGGCGTTGAGCAGACCGTACTGCGGGTTGAAGATCCACAACCACACCATTGCGATTGCGACGGTGGCTGTGACCTGGGGGAGGAAGAACGCGGTGCGGTAGAACTTCTGGGCCTTGAGGCCCTTGTTCAGGGCGACAGCAACGATCAGCGCGAGCGCCATCGACACCGGCACTGTCCAGAACGTGTACCAAATGGTGTTCCAGATGGACTGCACGAAGACGGCGTCCTGGAACATCTCGATGTAGTTCTCGAACCAGATCCACTGCGGGGCAGCAAAGATGTTGTAGTCGGTGAACGACAGGTAGAACGTCGCCAGCACCGGGATCGCGGTCCACAGGCCGATATGGATCACCGCCGGGGTGATCATCAGCCAGCCAGTACGGCGCTTTGATCGTTCGGCTTTGCTCAGGCCGCCGCGTTGCGGCTGTGGTTGCGTTGCGGTGGCCCTGGCCGCTTTCTTGTTATCGCGGCGTGCCCGGTGGTCGATTGCAGTCATCGCGCCCTCATTGCGTCTGATTGGTAGCGGAGGCTGCTCGGGTGGGTTTCCCCACCCGAGCAGCGAATGGCGCTAGCGATCGATGGAAGCCTGCACGAGTGCGGCTAGATCGTCGAGTGCCTCTTGGGGAGTCTTCTGTCCGAGACGTGCGGCCTCGACCGCAGGGGCGAAGTCGCCGCGAATCTCGAGCCACTGTGCCGGCCCGCCTTCGCGCTGTGCGACGTCGAGGTTCTCCATAGCGAACTGCACGAAGCGGTTCGACTGCACGTAGTCGGAGTCCAGAAGCTCGGTGAGCGCCGGAACGTTACCGCGCTGCTCGTTAGCCGCCAGCGCCGCATCGGGGCTGGAGAGGAAGTTCATCAGCGCAACGGCTGCTTCCGGTGCCTTTGACGTGTTCGACACGGTGGCGAACGTGCCACCGAAGAACATGCCAGGTGCGGAGTCTTCGATGATGAACGGCTCGAGGTTGTCGAGCACCTCGGGGTTGGCTTCGAGGGCCTGCGTCCAGAGGTTGTTGTGGGCGATGCCCATCGCTGCGCGACCGTTGATCAGCGGGTTGACGATGTCGTCGGTGGAGGTGAATCCCACATCTTCGACCTCGTACTCGTTGATGAGGTCGGTCATCAACTCAAGCGCGGCTACACCGTTCTCGTCGTTGAACATGGGCTCCGTGACGTCTTCGTTGAACAGGCTGCCACCGGCGGAGAAGAGCATCGTCTCGAAGGCCTGACGCGAGTCCAGCGAGAGCTGGTCGAATCCAGCGCGCTCCAGGGCTCCGCTGTCGGAACGAACGGTCGTCGCCTCGGCGATCTCGATCAGCTCATCCCACGAGGACGGCGGCTCGGTGTATCCGGCCTCTTCGAGGATGTCCATGCGAGCGACACCGAAGCGGGTGTCGAGCATGATCGGCACGCCGTACACGCTGTCTTCCCACATGCCCGCTTCAACGATCGTCTCGTTGTAGGTCTCTTTCAGGGTGTCTTCTTCGAGACCCAGTTCGCCGAGGTCGGCGAGGACGCCCTTGTCGGCGAACCCTTCGATCCAGCCGACTCCCATCATCATGACGTCTGGCACGAGACCGGAAACAACGGCGGTGGTGAGCTTCTCGTTCAGGTTGCCGTACGTCGTGTAGTCGACGTTCACCTTGACGTTCGGGTACTCCTCGTAGAACTGGGGGAGCAGCTCTTCTTCAAGCAGGACCTGGCCGGCCGTTCCTTCAAAGATCGGAGTGAGGAGGGTGACCTCTCCTGACACGTCATCGGGGTCGGCTGACGCCGGGTTCTCCTCTGCGCCGCCGGAGCAGGCAGCGAGCCCGATACCCAAAACGGAGACAGCCGCGATGGCCGCGCCCCGCCTGAGGTTTGACTTCACATCCATGTGCTTGTCCTTTCACTGCTGACGATGGGATGGCATCTTCGCCTCGTCGTCCCGACTTCGATGTCGTCGTCATCCCGTGGTCTTTGATCCCAGCACTATTGCTGGGTTGGTGTAACGATGCACTGACTCTAGGCAGAATCAGAGGAAACCGTCAAGCCTCAAATTCTGCACACTCTTGCGTGGCCCGGATTTTGGCGAGAAAACTTGTGATGCTTGTTGATAGATCGTTACACTCCAGTCAGAGCGCAGGTCGCTCAAAAGAACGGAGCCCGCCGTGGCGAGAGTCACTATTCAAGACGTTGCTCGCGCCGCTGAGGTGTCGCCGAGCACGGTCTCGAACTTCCTCAACAACCGATCCGAACGCATGGTCGCCGCGACGCGCGAACGCATTGAGCGAGCGATTGCGGAGCTCGGCTATCGTCCCAACCGCGCTGCACGTCAGCTGCGCAACGGCCGTAGTCAGACGATGGGCCTGGTCGTGCCTTCGGTAGGCAACCCGTTCTGGGGGGCCTTCGCGCGAGAGGTAGAGGTTGCTGCCCTCGAGATGGGATGCAACGTTCTGCTCTGCAACAGCGAGCGCGATCCCGACCGTGAGCGCCGGTATGTCGAAGAGCTGTGGGAAGACGGCGTGCGGGGCATCATCCTCTGTACGTCTCTGCCCTCGTTGGAGCACGTGGGGCACGTGATCAAGGAAGGCCTGCGGTTGGTGACGTTCGACCGCCCTGCGCAACCGAACGACCCTGCCTCGGTGGTCAGCATCAGCATCGACAACAACGTCGGCGGGCAGATCGCCACCTCGCACCTCCTCGAACTGGGTCACACAAAGATCGCTTTCGTCTCAGGATCGATTCGGTCGGTTAACCGTTCTGCGCGATATCGAGGATATTGCGACGCGCTCGAAGCAGCCGGACTTTCGCCAGACGACATGCCGGTGTGGGCTGGCACTGATGCGACCAGGTTTGGTGACGTCGAGGCGGCGCAGGTGGGCCGCAATGCCGCCCATGAGCTGTTTCGTGAGGGGGCAGACGCACCGACAGCGGTTGTCGCCATCAACGACATGACGGCATTGGGGTTCTGTCGCGGGCTGCGGGATCTTGGTTTGGAAGTCGGCGTCGATGTTTCGGTGATCGGTTTTGACGACATCATCCTGGCTGACCTCTACGACCCGCCGCTGACAAGCGTGCGCCAGCCGATCTCCCAGATGGCGAAGCTTGCGGTGGCTGAGGCTGTGGATCCGGGAGCAAACGGCTCGAACGAACCCGGCCGATCGGTTTTGCTCCGCCCCGAACTCGTGGTGCGGGAATCGACCCAGTCGAAATAATCGAGCACGGCCTCTCGTTGTACCTGAACCCAACGACGAAAGAGGCTCATCATCGAACTCTCATCACTTGACATCACCAACCGCCGCGGAATCGTCACCGGCGCCGGGCAGGGCATTGGCCGCTCGCTCGCCCTGGAATTCGGTAGCCGCGGAGGCCACGTTCTTCTCGTAGGCCGCAAGCTCGACACCCTCACTGAAACGGCCGAGATGATCGCGGCCCAGGGTGGCACCTCCGAAGTGCTTGTCGAAGATCTGACCAAACAGGGGGCGGTTGCGCGGGTCGCCGATGCTGTTTCTGGTTGGGAGAGCATCGACCTGCTCGTCAACAACGCGGGAAACGTGCGTGCCGGTCGTCTCGAAAACGCGAGCGACGACGACGTGCAGTCGATGATCGACCTGAACCTCACCGCACCGATTCTGCTCACCAAGGCATTGCTGCCGCGCTTGCGCGAAGGTGCGGGCGATCGCCAGAGCATCCTGCTGAACATCTCCAGCGGAATCGCACTGGTCGGCATGCCGTTCTACTCCGTCTACGCAGCGACGAAGGCGGGAATCTCGCAGTTCGGCGAATCGCTGCGGCGTGAACTCATCAACGACAACGTGCACGTCGCCACCGTCTACCCTGGTGCCACCGACACCGCGATGATGTCGTCTCAGAACGCTGGATCGGAGCTGGGTTGGGGTCGCCGCGCACTTGACGATGTCATTGCCGACCTCATCGCGGCCCTGGAGGCAGGCGAGTACGAGATCAACACCACACCAGAAGACCGCCGCCAGATGCAGGCACTCAATGTCTCTGACCCGCTCGCCGTAGACGAGGCTATGGCCCCGAACCTCGAGGCGCTTGAAGAGGCAGTGCGCGACCACCGCAGCATCTAAGGTTTCGGTTCGACACCCGCACACTGCGTCGAGCTGTCGATCGAAATCCACTGACTGAGCGGTCAGGAGATCTCGCCTAGCTTTAGGCAGATCTCCTGACCGCTCTTTCGCGCCGAGCGCATCGAAGCTACTCGTATTGATGTCGGGTGCCTACAAGAGCTTGGCGTGTTTCCGCGAGTGTCCGTCCGTGACGCGCCCGGTGAAAACTGGGCTTGACTTTCCCCAGGTTCTACATTTCCCTGTTTGCAAAATGGATACCTTCAATGCTCGATTTAGACTAGGTTTCATCCACAGGCTGGGGAGAAGCTAAATCCCTGATCAACATTGATAAAAAAGTTTTGAAATCCGACCCTCCACCGAGTTATCCACACCTGTTGTGCACAGACACTCCGGGTTTGTCCGCATCCTTTCCACAGTGTTATCCACAGGCCGTGTTGCATGTGGAAAGCGTCACTCGTAGCGTGAGCTAGCGACCAAATGTCGGAGGCAGCTGTTTCGCTGTCCATGGCGACGCGACAGGCAAAGATCAGCAGGCCTCGCCACCGACGCACCCGTGAGGGCTACTCCTCAAAACGTCGCATCGAAGGGAACACTGTGTCGATTGCCGACATCTCAGAAGAGCGCATAGGCGCGAAGCGCGCACCCGAGCGCACGCCCCCGCATGACCTTCTCGCAGAGCAGAGTGCCCTTGGTGGAATGCTGCTGTCGAAGGATGCCGTTGCCGATGTGATCGAGTCGCTCAAGGGAGCCGACTTTTACATTCCGAAGCACGAGCTGATCTTCGAAGCGATCCTCTCGCTGTACTCGCATGGCGAACCGACCGACGTCGTGGCCGTTACTGACGAGCTCATCAAGACCGGGGAACTGGGACGTGCTGGCGGTGCGGACTATCTGCACACCCTCACCTCGATCGTCCCGACCGCAGCCAACGCGGGGTACTACGCCGGCATCGTTTCAGAGCGGGCGATTCTGCGCCGCCTTGTCGACGCGGGCACGCGCATTGTGCAGCTCGGGTATGCGGGTGAGGGCGATGCGACCGACATCGTCAACAACGCACAGGCAGAGATCTACTCGGTCACCGGCACCGAGACTGCCGAAGACTACGTGCCGCTGACGACAGCGGTCGATGCGGCGATTGAAGAGATCGAGGCCGCCAACGGTCGCGACGGTTCGATGACCGGCATTCCGACCGGCTTCAAAGAGCTCGACGAGCTGACCAACGGTTTGCACGGTGGTCAGATGATCGTTGTCGCCGCTCGACCAGCGATGGGTAAGTCGACGCTCGCGCTCGACTTTGCACGCTCAGCTTCCATCGGCCACGACTTTCCTTCGATTTTCTTCTCGCTCGAAATGGGCAAGAGTGAGATCGCGATGCGTTTGCTCAGTGCTGAAGGCGGCATCCCGCTGCAGCACATGCGCAAGGGAACCCTCGACCCGCGTGACTGGACCACGGTCGCCTCAACCCGTGGCCGCATCAACGAAGCTCCGCTCTACATCGATGACAGCCCGAACATGACGCTCGTCGAGATTCGCGCAAAATGCCGTCGACTGAAGCAGCGCGAAGGCCTTCGCATGGTCATCATCGACTACTTGCAGCTGATGACCTCGGGAAAGCGTGTGGAGTCGCGTCAGCAAGAAGTCTCCGAGTTCTCGCGAAGCCTCAAGCTCATCGCCAAGGAACTACAGGTTCCAGTTATCGCCCTCTCGCAGCTGAACCGTGGTCCGGAGCAGCGCACCGATAAGAAGCCCGCGATCAGCGACCTGCGAGAGTCCGGCTCCATCGAGCAGGACGCCGACATGGTCATCTTGCTGCACCGCGACTCCGTCTACGACAAAGACGTGCGCCCTGGGGAAGCCGACCTGATCGTCGCCAAGCACCGTAACGGCCCCACCGCGACGATCACTGTCGCGTTCCAGGGTCACTACTCGCGCTTTGCCGACATGGCTCCAGGCGGCGACTTCAACTGATGTAGGTATTTTGAAGTTGTCCACTTCGTAGACGAAATGTCCACGGTATCCGTATCGACATTCCATGTGCCTAAGAACACCTAGCCTCCGACACAAGTCGGGCGAACCGGAAGAATCACCCAGAGGAACTGTCTGTCGAATCAGAGCGCTCGGCATCGACGTTCTGCACAATCTTGTGTGCCTTGGTGCGGATTTGCTGAAGGAGGAGTTCCGGGTTGCTCGACACAAACCCGTCGACTTCAGAGAAACCGCCCGCCTCGCCTGGGAATACGAGGATGCGAATCAGCGTGGAAGGGTGAGCGTCACGAAGCGGTTTCTGTAGCTCAACTGGGTGCAAGAACGGTGACTCACAAGGCTCAGCCCGCTCTGGGCCGTTTGGGTGGCAGGAGTTCTGCATCCCGAGGCGCGCCGGTGCTCAGTTGGAGGGTGAGTTCGTCGGCTGCTGCAAACTCCCTAACCCGGAGCTGAATGGAGCGTTTCCGAATAACACTTTCGTCCTCGCTGGAGTTGAGAGTGCCGAAGGGATCACGGACCGCACGCACGAAGGGTAGGGCGTCGGCGAGGTCTGATCGCAGGTTACCGACGAGATATAGCCAGAAGCGATGCCGGAGGTCACCTCCGGCAGATTTCCACTCGTTCCAGCTCATTTCTTGGACCCGCGCATCGAATCCCGATGACTTGAGTTCGATAAGACGGTCGATTTCGCCATCCACGATCGTCAGAATGTCGAACCCCGGAAAGAGCCGGCTTAGCCCCGCATTAGCGAGCTCATCAAAGGCCGCTCTGACGATTGGCGACTGCTTACTCGCTTCATCGATCATGGCTGGCTCGCTTGCATTAACGATAAAGTTACGGTGCCCAGCTGACGGCGAATCTTCGGGCAGGATCGCGGTGGGGGCGCCGAGCCGCCTTCGCTCGAATCCAAAGGCGATCCGCATTCCGAGTCGATCGAGTTCATTCCGGTCGGTGCCCGACCCCGCTTGAGGCGGTTTGGAGCCGGAGGAATCGTTTCGATCATCTGATGACCCAGACGCACCATCTTTAGGTGCGTTGGAGCGCTCGCCGACGCGATCGCGCTTGCGCTCACCCATTACCGTGAGCACCTCGCCGTCCAGTAGCAGTTCTTCGAATCGGTAAAGCGGGACTTTTTCAGGCTCCGCACGGTGTGAAGTTGAGCCCGAGGCAGGTGCGAGTCCGGCTTCGGGCTCGGCGGAGCTGCCGTCCGTCGGCTGAGCTTTGCGTCGGTCGCTGTCTTCGCCGTCTTCGGGGTCTTCCGCCGAATCGGCGGATTGGTCGAGGTTCCAGCTGATGATGTCCAGGTGGTCTCCCGCCCCGGCGAGATCCAAGAGCCGCCGGCGCTGCGAGTCAGTAGCGCTAATGAACGACAGAAAGGTCTCGACGGTATTCACCCCGAGTGCGTCGGCGAGTGCCATCGCGAGCGTTTGTGCATCCTCGGCGAGCGGGGGCCACGCTTTTTCAGACCACACCAAGAAAGCTTGACGGGGCACTCCGTCCTCGGTGCGCACGTAATAATCCCGATCGGGAATCAGGCCCAGGTCCTTGCCGCCGAGTTCGGATGCGAGCGAGACAGTCATCGTGAGTTGGCGGACTGGCTCGACCTGCTCGACGAAGAGGCGGAGGGCCCGAGCATCTACGTCAGCCTGGTCAGCGCGATCGGCACCCATACGCGCGAGTAGGTACGGTGCAAGATGCCGGAGGCCGTCGCGAAACTCATCTTGTCCGAGTTCGTCGAGCGACGGCTCGACCGAGGACATCCGCCATTCAAGAGCCTTCTCCAGCACAGGCATCCCGAACAGATCCCTCAGCGGTCGAAGGGCGTTTGCCTCCGCCTCGATGACAAACAGATTCAGCTTGTCCTGCACCCCGCTGCGTTCGCGGCTCCCGGAGACAGATGCGTAGATCATGTCACGCGCGGGGAGAAACTCGAGTCCTCGCGGGGTCCTCGCGACTAGTGGTGCGTCTACTAAGGGACTCCTGGCAGGGAGAGGCGTGCCCGCCAGGAGCGTGAAAAGCTCCCGGTAGATGCGACGTGTGCCCAACAGCGTGCTGTCGTCTCCTGCTGAGCTGGAAAAGTGAGCCTGCACGCTCTTAGTGAGTATTAGCGCGTCGTCGATTGTGAACGCCGCAGGAACGAGATCGCCGCGAACTTGGATAGCGTCGAGCATGCTTCGGAGGTTCGAGTCTGGAAGTTCAGAGGGGGTATCAAGTACAGGCAGCAATTCGCTGGCTTGCATGACTCCCCGAAAGCTGAGACGCCGCCGTAGCTCAGAGGAGTCACGCCAGGCCTGACTCGGGCGGCGAGGACCGTGACTCGTCGGGCAGAACGCGCGTCTCCGGAGTCGGTATAGCCAGAAGTTCGGCGCGGTCGAAATCAACTCTTCAGACCATGCGCGTGGCGGCTTTGCGCGTTGAGACGGGTATCGCCCTTGTTCCACGAATGCAAAGTCTGCGTTGACGTGCTTCGCGTAGGTGGACCAGTTCCGGGCGAGGTGCGCGAAAAGCTCAGCACCCACGCCCGTGTCGGCCCGTTCTGCGACGGTGGCGATGGGACCGATGTGATCGAGCGTGTGCACTCGGTACAGGTAGTGGTCCGAGGCCTGCCACCGCTTATCTCGTTCGAATGACTCCTGGAGCTCGGCGATGTAGTCGTTCCATGCATCGTCCAGCCCCGCAAAGGCCTGTCCGCGCGGCAGGTGCATATCCTTCGTCGTCACCCACCCCGCGCTGTCATCGACGTCGTTGAAGTGGATGAGACGGAGACCGCGGCTGACGCCTAGCCAAGCGAAGAAGTTTCGCCACCGGTCCTCTGCAGTCGTCTCCATCGCTTCGTCGGTGTCCGCTTCAATATCGACATCGTCGGCAAACTCCGAAGGCTCCGAGCGTGTGTCGGCAGACGCGACGAGCCCGCCGGAATACGCGGCAAACTCCGAAGGCGGAGCGAGAAAGAGGAGATCGAGTGGTTCGTCGGCCGCCGCCATAGCCCGAGCCACGCCCTCGACAGACTGCTGTTGAACCCAGTCTTCGCCAAAGTACACGCGGTGGGCCGGCGCCCACACAAGATCGCCCGACCCTACCCGGCGGCATGGAACTTCAAGCCGACTCAGGTTGAAGAATGCTTGATCTGAACCGAGGCGTCCGAGCGGAAGTGGCTGATCGGGCTTGGTCGTGCTGCCCGCCAGTTTGCAGATCGCGGCCAACGCGGCGATCGACTTGTTCCACTCCCGCAGCTCGTCATTCGCTTCCGTTCTCGTGAGGCCTGGGAGCACCGCAGCCCGCATGACCTCTTCGAAACGAAAATCTTTTATGTCAAACAGAGCGCTCCACGCCTTCATACGGTCACCGAGCATGCGACCTTGCTCCGTGCGCTTGAGGGTGCCCCAACAGATGTCGTGTGCGAGGAACTCCAATCCGCGAAGAGGGAGCCTATCGGACGCCGACTGCGGCGGATAGAACGCGATGGCTTGGCCGAGGGCGATGCGTCGAATTCTTCCGTTTGCGTCGATCTCCGTGGGAAAGATCGACTGATCCTTTGCGATCTCTTCCAGCTCTGCGCGATCCTGTGCGCCCGCGCTGCTCCATAGCGCGACGCACATCTCGAGCACGGGATCAAGCCTGAACCTGTCTGCTGGCTCGGAGACAGCTCGGCCTGCATCAGCGTCAACGAACGAGGCGACAGCGATCAGACTCTCGGCGGGCGTCAGAGCCCGGGCGCCGTATCGAGCGCAAACGTCGGCGAGGTCGCCCGCGCAGTAGGTTCGATCGGGGAAGGTCCGATCATCCAGAATCGTCGCGGCAGAGATTAGATCCGCGAACTCACCTCCGCGGTCACGTAGAACAGTGCTCGGAATCACAGTCGCAGCGAGTGACTGCGGGCCGCGTGAGCTGGGCAGAAGTGGTAGATCGGCGAGGACGCGAACTATCTCTTCTCGCAGCACCCCCGCCGCCTCTCCGCCGTCATGGCTCGATGGTTCGAGCATCCGCAAGACATACGCCGCGTCCCTCACTCGAAGAAGGTGGGGGAGAAGGACATCCGCGAAGATCCTTGCTGCATGCCTGAGGAGGTTCGCGTTGTAGTCGGCTTCAGTCGCGGAGACTTGGACGTGCTTACGGGAGAGATCGGTTACGAAGGCGCCGTTCACAAGAAGCGAGCAGTCCGCGATTTCTTGCGTGGGAAGGAAGACGTGGAATCGCCGATCGCGGACGTCGATCCGCGGGTCATCAGCGTCGCGTGCGGCGACCGATACCTCCGTAAGGCCAACGCCGTCCCACGCGGGTCCAGACAAGCCATCACGGAACTCACCGATCGCTACATCGGGATCGTGGGCGATCCAGTACGCGTGGCCGTCGGCATCTTTATCAAGAAGTTCGATCCGGTATAGGCCGGCCTCGGTCAACCCAGGACAGTGCAATAACTCGCCGGATTCCAGGACCGTGGATCGCTCGATCAACCACTCCCTCCGACCGGTCCTCTCTTCGATGTCGACCTCGATCACGACTTCGTCGAGGTGCTTGAGAAAAAGCACGCTGCTCATCGGGAAGGCAAGCAATTGTTCGGCGAGTCGAAGTCGTTGATCCGGGCCGGTGCCAGTCTTGAACGGGAACCGGAACGCGCTGCTGTAGCCATCAACGACGCGCAGGGTCTCCCACGCTGCATCATGCGCGAACTCGCTCGACGGGAACCGCATAGACGGAACGTCTCTAACCGCGCCGCGATCGAGGCGCGACCACAGGTCTTCGACTAACGGGAGGGCGTGTCGCTTACTGAGCTTGAACGAGGCCGTACTTGAGTAAGCCTCGGGCGTATCGGTGATCTCGAGCACCGACTTGAACCCCAGGCCTTTGTGTCCAATAGAGGCGCGCCTTGGCCCGCTCCCAATCGACTTGGAGCTCGACCCGAGTCCGCAGAGGCCGCGGATGTCATCCTCGGAGAAAGGGCGACCGGTGTTAGCGACCCACAGTTCCTTGTCGGTCAGCCTAAACAGGACACGATCATTTGATGAGGGGCGGGAGACAAACGCATCGTCGGCGTTCTGGAGCAACTCGTATACCAGGCGCCCCCGATAGTCGTGAGCAACCTGCGCCTCTTGACTGACGTCTTCACGGAGCCGACCCGCCGAGGCCTCATAGACGTTGAGATTCTCACTACAAATGTCGTCCAAAATACTGACGCCGGATCGCGCTAGTTCCACGTTGGCTCCTTCGCTCGTGAGTGAGAACCTGATCACGCACACGAGAATCAGGGACAGACCCCAATCTGTCGGACAGGAAGCGAAAAGCCAAAGCAAATGGGCGGCGACCCCAAGTCCGGTCGCCGCTTTGCGGGACTCGTAAGCCTCGTCAGGCACACCATTGGCCGTGGCCATATCTCTGCGCGAATTCGCTGGGAGCTGATGGACAAAGCGTATCGGGGCGCCGCTGCAGGAGGGACCCCGGTGGACATCTCTGAACGGTTCCTACAACTGATTGTGTATGTTCTCCATTGAGGACCCTCGAGCGCCAAAGCGGGTGCGAATCTGGCGGTTCGGCGCGCCGGACGAAAGAAGCGACCTCACCTGGCGTCGGTGCGCCCGCGTTTATGGCACTATCTACTCATGCCGGGATCGATACATGTCTATGTCATTGAAGGAACCCACCTCAGAGTGGATGTGGGTTCAGACCAGGGAGCGAAGCTCTCGCTCGTTGGTGAGTCCACGGACCTGGAACCGGTCGTGGAGAGTGGTGGAGTGCTCGAGAGCAATCCCGCACTGCGTAGCAATATGTGGGCCTACGCGAAAACTTGGTACGCAGCTCGAATGACGTCGAATGCCGACGCTCTAGCTTTTGCCGACCCGGCGGAGCAGAAGGCAGCGCTAAAGCAGACGGAAGAGGACAGGCGGACTGCGCAAAAGCGCGCTGATGTCTACGCCAAGACCGCTCAGTGGATTGCGGACGTCGCCGATGACGTGTCGATGCTTGACGTGGAGCACGGATGGTGTTCTTCATGTTTTTTCCTGACAGAGCATAGAAAGTCGAATCGTCCCGCAGGGCAGCTCCCGGTATATGTATGCAAAGGGTGCGGATCACCGACGCTTCCCTGCGTCGCAGTCGGGTGCGACAACATGGCCGTTCGGGAACGTGGGGCGATTCGCATTCCGCAGTTCTGTGCCGAACACCGCCACGATATCCCTGGCTTTGAGAAAGCCCAGGGCAGCTTCGGGGAGCTTTACGACTACGAGGAGTTTCTCAAGTACGAGGAGCCGGATCTCGACAAAATCTCGAAGATTGCTGCAGGTAGCGTCCTCGCATTGGGCGTTGCAGTGCCTCTTGGGCTTCTCGCCGCGCCCGCAATCGGTGGCGCGATCGGGTCCCTCGGCATCTTCGGCGGCTTCTCGGGCGCGGCTGCAACTTCGCACGGTCTTGCGCTGCTGGGGGGAGGAAGCTTGGCCGCTGGTGGACTTGGAATGGCCGGTGGTACAGCTGTCGTCACTGCTGTGGGCGCCGCGGTCGGTGGCGCGCTGGGTGCGTCAGTATCAAACGCGTATCTGCGTGAAGATAACTCGTTCCGCATCGAACTTCTCCGCACCGGTGCGGGCGGCGTTCCTGTTGTCGTCGCAAGCGGTTTTCTCACCGACGGACAGGGCGAAAAGTGGGGAGGCTGGAAGTCCATCGTCAATGAGCGATACCCGGACTCTCCTGTCTATCGGGTTTGGTGGGGGGCCAAGGAGCTTCGCGACTTTGGTGTGCTTGGAGCGAACCTCGTCAGCAAAGCTGGCGGTACAGCGGCGATCAAGACCGCAGCGGCTATCGGAACAAAACAGGGAGCGAAGGTCATCGGTGGCGTCGTCGGACCAACGATGGTCGCCGCCGACCTCGCCAAAAATCCGTGGCATGTCGCGAAGAGCCGAGCAGACAAAACTGGTGTGATTGTTGGCGATCTGCTGGCCCGTACTGAAGCGGAGTCTTACGTTCTCATCGGTCACAGCCTGGGAGCGCGTGTGATGGCGGTTGCCGCCGAAGCTCTCGGCACGAAGCCGGGTGGACCAAGAATCCAATCTGCTCACTTACTGGGCGCAGCTATCGGCCACAAGGGGAACTGGGATAATCTCACCGCCGCCGTTGACGGAGTCGTTTACGGTTATCACTCGGCTACTGACAACGTGTTGAAGTACGTCTACAAGTTCGCCCAGCCGGGCGAGACGGCGGCCGGTCTCGTTGGTTTCGCCCCCGAGTCCAGCAAGCTCCAGAACATCGACGTTTCAGACAGGGTCAAGACGCATTTCGACTACCAGAGCAATGTCGAGCTCCTCTAAAAGACCCTCGACTCACTAGCTCGCGTTGGATGCTGCCAGCAACGCCTCAAGTTGCTCGTGTGGGGCGCACCCGCCTGTAAACGCGAGTATCCGCTCGACCGGAATGCTCGCCATCATGCGGGCCATATCGGTGCCCCCATCAAGTCGTTGCCCGGCGCCGGTGTCGGCATCGCAAGCCCGACTCGGCCACCTGTTCCTACTTGTGAAGGGTGCCCAGCAACCCTCGAACCTCGGGCCAGAGTGAGTCGAGCTTGCCATCAGATCACAGCTCGCGTTGGCTGCTGCGCCGCAGGCGTCCTGCGCGCCTATTCCGCGCGACGGGGGAGTGTCGCGAGAGCGTCGACGGCAACTCCCAGCTCTGGGTAGACACGGTGGAGTCCGGAAACGGCGGCACCGACAGCTCCAGACATGTCGCCGAGTTGCGGGAGCACGAGTCGCGGCGACGAGTTGAGGTTCTCTTTGAGCGCGTCTTCGTAGCGCGGCAAGCTCGACGCCAGAGACTTCGAGATGCCACCACCGAGAATGATCGTCTCCGGGTCGCAGCTCACGGTGAGTGCTGTGAGGACGACTAAGAGGGCGTGATCGAAATGTGTGCGGAGCTGTGCCAGTGGGCGAGCTGGGCTGTCGGCGAATAGGTCGCCTGGCCCGTCGAGGTCAACCGAGGCATCGGCGGCTTGCCGCATGATTCCCGGCCCTGTGACCAGGTGTTCCACGCGGTCGCCAGAGACGCCGACGGGGAGGTGCCCGAACTCGCCAATGAGACCCCTTCGCCCGTGCAAGATGGCGCCGTCGACAGCCAGCGCAGCACCGAGGCCAGCGCCAAGGTTCAGCATCGCCGCGGCCGATTGGCCTCGGGCGATGCCAAAGCGCTGCTCCCCGAGGAGTGCATAGTTCACGTCGTTGTCGACGTCGAGCGGAACGCCGAAACTCGTGTGCAACGCGTCGAGGAACCGGGGATCCTCTACCTGCGGAAGGTTCGGCGCGTTCGACACCGTTCCCTGCTCGCGATTGACTGCACCAGGCAGGCCCACGCACGCGTATCGCACGAGGGGCCACCGTTCTCCGGCGGCTTGCTTGACCTCTGACGCGACCCAATCTGCAAGGCCATCCGCGGACAGGTTCGTCGGCGTCGTCACCTCGCTTGAGGTGACGACAGAGCCAACAAGATCTGCGACGACGTAGCGGGTGTTGGCGGCGCCGATGTCTACTCCCACGACATAGGTGTTGTCAGCAACCACGTCGAGGAGAACGGGACGGCGTCCTCGGCTTTCGGAGACAACGGCTGAGAGCTCGTGGACGAGCCCTTCGTCGGTCAGCTGGTCGACTACCCGCGAAACGGTTGCGGCTGATACTCCGATCGATTGGGCGATTTGAGTCCGGCTGACGGGCCGAGAACGCAGCAGTTCTGTGAGGACGGCGGACCGGTTCATCTCTCGTGTGTCCTGCACCATTGCGACTTCCACTTCCCGTACTTCATCACCGCCACCGTGAGACCAAAGTATGCCATCTCTGCAGCGCGAGGCGGGAGGCGGCGTCACAGGGCTCAGAAATTAGGTCTTGCTTTTATTTGCAACCTGAAACTAAAGTGTCAGCTAATCCAGCTGAGGCCATCGACTGGACTGCCGAGACACCCGATCCAGCACTCATCTTGCGAAAGGCTCTCCCGCTCATGAACTCTCCGTTTACACAGACTCGAACACCTAAACGGGCTCTTGTAGCCCTCGCGCTCGTCGCGGGACTCGCCCTCAGCGGTTGCAGTGCGGGGGCATCACCCGAGGCCGAAGAATCCAGCGGCCCCGCCGTTGAGCCGAGCCTCGCGTTCACAGGCCCTGGCGGCGAGGTCCCCGGTGCCCTCGACGACCTCGTACTGACCGACGAAGAGATGGCGGAGGTCGAAGCAGGCAACTTCACGGCCGCATTCGTGTGGCACACCTCCTCCGAATTCGTCACCGCCGTCGAAGAGGGCGCCACGGAGGAGTTCGAGAAACTCGGTATCGAGGTTGTCGCCAGCACGCAGGCGGACTTCGACGCGGCGACCCAGGCAAACAACCTTCAGACCGTTCTTGCTCTTGACCCCGACATCATTGTGACGATCGCCGTTGATCCCACGTCTGCCGCGGCAACCTTCCAGCCTGCTGTGGATGCAGGCACAAAACTCGTCATCATGACCACTCCGCCAGCGGGCTACACTGCCGGCGATCAGTTCGTATCCATCGTGACCGAGTCACTCACCGAGGCAGGCAAGATCAACGCCGATTTGCTGGGCGACGCGCTCGGCGGAGAGGGCGAGGTCGGCTACATGTTCCACGATGCCGACTTCTGGTTCACAAATCAGCGCGACCAGGCATTCAAAGATTGGACCGCGTACTCCTACCCCGACATCGACATCGTCGCGGAGCAGGGATTCACTGACGAAGCTGCTACCCAAGAGGTCGCGGCAGCGATGATCGCACGCAATCCGAACCTCAAAGGCATCTACGTGTCGTGGGCTACAGCAGCACAGGGCGTTGTCGCAGCGATTCGCGACGCGGGCCGCACCGACATCAAAGTCGTGACCAATGATCTCGACGCCACCCTGGCCGCCGACATGGTGGCAGGAGGCAACGTGGTGGGACTCGTCGGCAACGGTTCCATCAGTCTGGGTAAGGGTCTCGCAATTGCTAGTGCATACGGCGTGATCGACAAGGAAGCCCCCGAGCTGGTCGCGATCACCCCAATGGGAGCCACCGCTGACAACATCGTTGAGGCCTGGGAAGACGACTACGGCACAGAGCCGCCGAGCAGCGTCACCGGGAAGTAACCCCACCGGCTGTGGGTGGGGATCCCGATGTGCATCCTCCATCGAGATCCCCACTCGCGCACCAAGACACCCTCAAGCCGCACCGACGCCAGAAAGAAGCATGACGTGGCGCACGTACAGACGGTCCTCGGACCAGTAGAGAAACACTCCCTCGGCCGGATCATGCCGCACGAGCATCTGTTCTCGCTCGTTCCTGGGCCCTGGCTCACCGGTGGTGCACGCGACACGCACATTGAGCTCGCCGTCGATGCCCTCCAAGGCCTTCCCACCGCCGGGTTCGGCACCGTGGTCGACCTCAGCCCGTATGGCGTGGTGGGACGCGATATCGATGGGGTCAACGTCGAAGCGCTCGCCGAAGTCTCGCGGCGCACTGGGCTCAACATTGTCGCTGGCTCGGCGGTGTACCTCGAGTCGTTCTCTCCTCGCTGGGCTCTCGATGCTTCGCTCGACGATCTCGCGGCGCGGTTCATTGCCGATGCCACCTCTGGCATCGGCAGCACCAGCGTCTCGGCAGGAATCTTTGGCGAACAGGCGACAAGCCTCGATCAGATCACCGCTCACGAAGACAAGTGTCTGCGCGCCGCCGCCCGCGCCGCGGTGGAGACAGGGCTGGCGCTCGCAACTCACACCACGCACGGCACTATGGCGCTCGAGCAGATTCAGATCCTCCGCAGCGAGGGCATCGACCTGGATCGCGTCGTCATCGGGCACATGGATACTCACGCCGACCCCACTTACGTGCGGCGCGTTCTCGACCAAGGAGTCAACATCGCCATCGACACGATCGGCAAGCAGGTGTGGGAGTTTTTCCTTGGCCCCGCCACGCACCGAGACGAAGGTGAGTTCACGAAACGCTCCTATTTTCGATCTGACGAAAAGCGCGCCGACCTCGTCGCAGAACTCATCGCGGAAGGGCACGGAGACCGCATAACCCTTGCGCTCGACCTCACGGGTGCCGAAGTGTGGATGAACCCCACGACCCACGGCCAGACCGGATACAGCTACCTCAGCGAAGTCTTTCTGCCGATGCTGCGCGACCGCGGGGTGACCGGCGACCAGTGTGAACAGCTGATCACCGACAATCCTGCACGCCTCCTGCTTGTCGAGGGAGCATCATGACAACTGCAGCCTCGACCGGAAACACGCACTCTTCGATCTATGTCGTCGGGATAGATGTCGGCGGAACCAAGATTCATGCCGGCCTCGTGGACGCAAACGGAGACATCGTTGCGGAGACCACCGTTCCCACCCATGTCGCAAGCGGCGCCGACCTCGCTTCCCAACTCGTCGAGGTGATTGGCAACCTCGCCGACCTGGGCGGCGTCACCCTCTCTCAGATAGTTGCCACGGGGATCGGCGGCGCCGGCGTACCCAACGACACTGCGGGTTTCGATCTCGCTCCCAACCTCAGCGCCACCGAGAACGGCCTTTCTGAAGACCTCGAAGCCGCGCTTGGGCATCCGGTCCTGCTGGAAAACGACGTGAACGTAGCCGCTGTCGGAGAGCTGCATAGCGGAGTCGGTCGCGAGTCAGACAACTTCGTTTACGTGGCAGTTGGCACCGGAATCGGGATGGGCATTGTTGCGAACGGGTCGCTTGTGCGCGGCGCCACGGGTGCCGCAGGCGAGATTGGCTACCTTCCGATTGGTGCCGACCCGTTTGATGAGCGGAACCATCGCCGCGGCCCGCTGGAGGAAAGCCTCGCCGGGCATACTCTGGCCGACCGTTACAGGCTCAGCACCGGGCGCACCATCACCACGCGCGAAGTGTTCGACCGAGTTGCCGAAGACGACGAACATGCCGTCGCTGCCGTCAGTGACGAGGCCAAGCATTTGGCGCTAGGTCTCGCGGCGGTGAACGCGGTACTCAACCCCGAGATCATCGTCCTCGGTGGCGGTGTGGGTTCCCGCCCTGAGCTTCTCCTGCCCCTCGCGGCGTGGCTCCTCGAACTCGGCATCCCTTCTATTGACGTCCGTCTCAGCGAGCTCGGACACCGTGCTCCGGTAGTCGGAGCAGCGCGCCTCGCGCTAGACCACATTCTCGCCCCCCTTGTTTCGAAAGGCCTGACCCGATGAGCGCCGCAGCCCCTCAGCAAGCCCCCAATCGATCGGCACCAACGCAGCGTTCCTTGCTGACGCGGCTGAGCGAGGTGACGTGGAGCAACTACGTCGTCTATATCGGGTTCGCCGTCGTCTTTTTGTTCTTCGCGGTCACTCAGACGCAGTACTTTCTCACAGGCACGAACCTGGTGAATATCGTGATCCAGGCGGCGCCGATCACGATCATGGCGATCGGCATGGTGTTCGTTCTCAGTACCGGCGAGATCGATCTCTCGATCGGCTCTGTCGTTGCTCTGTCTGCGTTGACAGGAGCCGTCACGCTCGAAGCGACGGGGTTGTGGTGGTTGGCTGCGCTCGCGGGGCTCGCCATCGGTGCGGCGGTCGGCCTCGTCAACGGGATCTTTGTCACGTGGGTGCGGTTGCCTTCATTCTTGGTGACGCTCGCGATGTTGGGAATTGTTGCGGGCCTCGCTCGTCAGCTGACCGAGCTGCAGTCCGTCCCGGTCACCGACCCGACCTTTGTCTGGTTGTTCGGTGGCGGAAACTTCCTCGGGCTGCCGATCCTGTTGTGGTGGACGGCCGCAGCCGTTCTTGTTGGCTGGCACTTCTTGCGTCAGCGTCGTTACGGCGCGCACGTCCTCGCTGTCGGTAACAGTGCCCCGGCCGCCAGGGTGAGCGGCATCAAGGTGAACCGCGTGCGCATCATGGTTTTCGTCGGTAGCGCGACGGCGGCCGCACTGGCCGGTCTGCTGTATGCCGGCCGCCTACAAGGTGCCCGCTACACGCTCGGCGAGGCAGATCTGTTGACGGTGATCGCCGCCGTGATCGTGGGTGGCACCAGCCTGTTCGGAGGAAGAGGCACGGTGATCGGTGCGCTCATCGGCAGTCTGCTGATGAGCATGATCAATAACGGGCTCATACTCGCTGGCTTGAACGTTTCTCAGCAGATGATCGTTCGCGGCATCATCATTCTCATCGCGGTCTCGTTTAGCCTCCGTGGCAAGAAGAACAGCTAGGAGCGACACCACATGTTTCTGAATCTCCTTCGTCGGCGCAACGCACCGCTCCTTAACGCGGCAGCCGCGCTGCACCAGGCTGGCAAGATTCCGGCCAACACCTACGTGATCGACCTTGACGCTGTAGGCCGCAACGCCGCCGCTTTTGTCGCAGAGACCTCCAGGCTCGGGCTCACGCCGTTCGCGATGACCAAGCAGATCGGACGCAATCCAGACGTCTCCCGCACTTTGGTCGCTAATGGCCTCACCCACGCGGTCGGTGTCGATCTGGAGTGCGCTGTCGCCGCCACCACCGGTGGACTCGCTGTGGGGCACCTAGGCCATTTGGTGCAGATCCCGCGCCATCAGACATCTATCGCTGCTGCGACGGAACCTCTCTACTGGACGGTGTTTAACGAGGAGAAGGCGCGAGAAGTCGCTCTCGCGGCGATCGCACGCGGACGGGTGCAAGACCTGCTTCTTCGCGTGGTCGCCCCCGGCGATCGGTTCTACACAGGACACGAGGGTGGCTTTGCGCTCGACGACCTCGTCGCAGCTGCCGATCGCATCGACAGCATCCCTGGAGTGCGCGTGGCAGGGGTGACGACCTTCCCCGCCACGCTCTTTGACGCGATTTCTGGCCAAGCGCAGGCCACACCCAACCGCGCCACCCTGACCAAAGCAAAAGAGATGCTTCTCGCCTCTGGCCGCAGTCACGTCGAAGTGAACGCTCCTGGCACCACTTCTGTGTCTGTCTTGGAATCTCTTGCAAGCGCAGGGGCAACGCAGGTCGAGCCGGGGCATGGCCTTACAGGGACCACGCCACTGCACGCCGTCGAAGATCTTGTCGAAGAGCCAGCCATCGCCTACGTCAGCGAAGTGTCGCATTTTCACGACGGCTCGGCCTACGTGTTCGGCGGCGGCCTCTATGTTGATCCGGTGCTGGGCGGCAGCGCGACGCAGGCGCTGGTGTATCCGGCAGGATCTGTCGATACCGATGGGGCACACGATCGTGACGTCGATATGCCGGCGCCAGAGGCGATCGACTACTACTGCCGCATTCCGCTCGGCGACACGGCGTCGTCTTCCGGCGGTCGCGTAGAGGTCGGCGACACCGTCATCTTCGGATTTCGACCGCAGGTGTTCGTCACCCGCGGTCTCACCGCCGCGATCTCCGGTATCTCGACTGGCAACCCCCATGTCGAAGGGATCTGGGCCGCCGATGGCTCCGCTCCTCTCGTTCCTTTCTCTTCCACGCCTGCGTAACGTTTCTCAGAACAGGACACGCTGATGAATTCACTACCTGCCACCGCTGATAGCCCCGCTGGCACCACCGACCCCGCGCTGCGACTTGTCGGTATCCATAAGAACTTTGGTGGCGTCGTCGCCATCAAGCGCTTTGATCTTGAGGTGATGCCAGGCGAGATTGTCGCGCTCGTCGGCGATAACGGCGCAGGCAAGTCGACTCTGATCAAGATCATCTCCGGTCTCTATCAGCCCAGTGAGGGGGAGATTTGGCTCAACGGCGAACCGGCGAAGTTCCGTGATGCTTCAGACGCCCGCGCCAAGGGCGTGGAGGTCGTCTACCAAGACTTGGCGCTGGTGCAGGATCAGCCGGTGTACATGAACATGTTTCTCGGTCGTGAGCTGACAAAAGGGCCGCTGAGGATTCTCGACCGCAAGAAGATGGCGCGTCAGACACAGGAGCTCGTGGACACTCTGGATGTGCGCATTCCTTCCGCACGCGCGACTTTGAGTGATCTTTCTGGTGGTCAGCGACAGGGCGTGGCGATCTGTCGGGCGACGCACTGGGCATCTGGGCTTGTGCTCTTGGATGAGCCGACCGCTGCTCTCGGTGTGGCGGAGACGGCGAAGGTCGAAGAAACAATCGCGAAGCTGCGCGAGCGCGGTGCTGCCGTGCTCATCGTCAGTCACAACATGGAGCAGGTCTTCCGACTCGCCGACCGTGTGGCTGTATTGCGCCGGGGGACTCAGGTCGGCGTGAAGAAGCTCGCAGACACGAGCCACAACGAGCTCGTCGCCATGATCACCGGGTTGCAGTCGTGACAGGCGCGCACATGCGTGCCGAGATCGACGAGCAGCCCGAGAGGTGGCTTGACTTCGCCCGCACACAGCGGGAGGCCGTGCACTCCGCAGCTGCCCTCATTCGGAATGTAGATCCCGCGCTCCTGGTGTTCGCTGCTCGTGGCTCTAGTGATCACGCCGCTCAATACGGGCAGTACCTTGCCCACAATCTCCTCAACATTCCGGCGATGTTGGCGACGCCGAGCACCTTCACCGCTTTCGACACAGAGCTGCGTTTCCCTCGATCCGTCATGCTCGCCGTCTCGCAGTCAGGTGAGTCTCCAGACCTGCTCGCGACGGTGCGCTCTAGTCAGCGCGCAGGTGTTGCCGTGATTGCCTTCACCAACAACGCGGACAGCTCATTGGCGCGGCTCGGCGATGTTCATGTGGCGCTCGCTGCTGGTCCTGAACTGTCTGTGGCTGCGACGAAGACCTACACGGCAGAGCTGTTGGCGCTCTACTCCGTGCTTTCGCACGCCGCGGGTATCGAGTGGAGCGACACGCACCAGTCGATTCAGACGGCTGCCGCAGCAGGTGCCGAGCTCCTTGCGGCGAGCGGGCCCCTAATTTCGAGCTGGAGCGCGGAGCTTGCGGATGCTGCTCGTGTTCTTGTCGTTGGCCGTGGCTACTCCATGTCTTCTGCGAAAGAGGCCGCTCTGAAACTTATGGAGACGAACGGCATCGCCGCTTCGGGATGGAGTGCCGCAGACGCCAAGCATGGCCCGCTAGGCCAGGTCGTGCCAGGCACCCCAGTGATCTTTCTGACAGCGAGCCCAGGCGGGCGTGAATCTGTCGAAACGTTCGCAAACGATGTTGTGGCGTTGAGTGGACGTCCGATCGTGCTTGATTCATCCTTCCCCGGCCTGTCTTACGCCGGCCTGGATCCTGCGCTTGTTCCACTGCTTGAAATCATCCCGCTGCAGATCTTGGCACTGCAGCTCGCGGTGTCTCGAGGGTTGGACCCTGACCGCCCGACTGGGCTGAAAAAAGTCACACGAACGCACTAACAGCGGTGGGTTCGTGGCGCTGGGGTTTCTATACGAGTGTCAGTGTCGGTCTGCTCACGAGCGATGCGCTTACTTTTTCGGCTTACTTTAATAACATGACGCATGGCGCCGATGTGGACGAGCTCAGGTCGGGAAGTGATCATCTTTCACGTGATGCAGTTGGGGCCGGCGATCCGGCGTTTCAGGGAGGAGAATCCAGCATGAACGAAGGCCATGTCGACTACGACGCGCTGAGCGACAGGTACGCAGATCCGGCGGCGACGATCATCCCTTCGGGTCCCGCGCGAACAGGCGAGGATGCGGCCGCTGCAGGTCGGGAGTTTGCCGTCGCTGAGTATGGATCGGTTGAGGCCATGCAGCAGGAGATTCGCCGGGGGCGCCCACGGATCGGTGCCGAACCAGCGCGAGCAGCGACAACGCGAACAGTCAGGGCGACGCTGTCCGATCGGGAGTGGGAGGCGTTCGAGCAACTCCGCGCCCAAAGAGGCGCTCGTCAAGCGGAACTCGTTCGCGAGGCGGTTCACTTCTATCTCGTTGAGCATCGCGCAGCGAGCTAGTCCCGCAACAAGATCGTCAGTGCCTTAAAGCAGCTGCTCGATGCGGTACGGCACCATCTCGCGCATGACGAGCCCGGTGGTCGTGCGTTTTACGCCGTCAACATCGAGGATCCGCCCGGCGATGCGGTAGAGGTCGTCGGCGTCGCGGGCGACCACTCGAATCATCAGGTCGCTGATGCCGGAGAGTCCGAGAACTTCGGTGACCTCCGGGATTGTGGAGAGCGCCTCGCCGACCTGGTCGAGCTTGCGCTGAGTGACCTTGGTGAGCACGTAGGCGTGCAGAGGAAAACCGAGAGCGCCGGGGTCTACGCGTCGTTGGAACGAACGCAGCGTGCCATCTTCGTCCCACCGGCTCAGGCGGGCACGCACGGTGTTGCGCGCGAGGCCGGTCGCCTCGGCCAGCGCGACGATGGTCGCCCCGGGAGATCGGGTCAGCTGGCGGATCAGGCTGCGGTCCGTGTGGTCGGCGATCTTCCTCATAGACACAGTGCTCAGCTTCTCTCGTGGTGAGTCGGCGAAATTGCGCGTTCTGAATAGTTTAGAGAGTGACAGTTGTCCATTGCGATCTCTGCTGATCCAATAGCAGAAAGATTTGCTTTACTCCGCTCCCGCCTGTGGCGCTCACAACGCGCGCAAGGCGACTGCCTCAGAAAGGCAGGAGCATTCGAGGTTTCGGCGACGTCGCCGAAACCGATTCCCGAGGATGTCGCCGCATGACCATCTCTGCCCCCGTCGCCCCCGCCACTGCCATCGACTCGCGTGCCGATCTCCGCGCGCTCGCCGCCATCGAGCAGCGTGTGCTGTGGCTTTCGACGTCGATGATTCATCACGCCAACCGAGTGCGCCCGAACCCCTCCGGGCTCAAGGTGGGTGGACATCAGGCGTCGAGCGCATCGATTGCGACCATCATGACGGCGCTGTGGTTCGATCAGCTTCGCCCGGAAGATCGGGTCTCGGCGAAGCCGCACGCCTCACCTGTTCTGCACGGCATCAACTACCTGCTCGGTGAGCTGGAAGACGAGCAGATGACGACCCTGCGCGAGTTCGGTGGCATCCAGAGCTATCCGAGCCGCTCGAAAGATCCAGACACGGTGGACTACTCCACCGGTTCTGTCGGCATCGGTGCCACGGCGCCCATCTGGGGTGCAATCGCACGCCGTTACTCTGCGACTATCTCGACGACTTCAGCCCGTGGTCGGCAGTACTCCCTCGTGGGGGATGCAGAACTCGACGAAGGTGCGGTGTGGGAGGCGTTGCTCGACTCGCACGTGCCAGACCTCGGCGAGCTGGTGTGGATCGTGGATCTCAACCGGCAGTCGCTCGACCGTGTGGTGCCGAACATTGCGGCCCGCAAGCTGGAGCGGATGTTTGATGCCGCAGGGTGGCAGGTGCTCACCGTGCCGTTTGGGCACCGGTTGGAACGCTTCTTCGCGCGGCAGGGCGGAACGGAGCTACGCGACAGAATCCTCGGCATGCCCAACGCCGAGTACCAGCGGCTGTTGCGCTGTAGCGCCACCGAGCTGCGTCACCGCTTGCCTGGCGCTGATGCGGCCGCACCTGCGATCCGGGCTCTGCTTGACGGCATCGGCGACGCCGAGCTGGTCGAGACCATCCGCAACCTTGGCGGACACGACCTCGCCGCTCTGCGGGAGGCATTCGCGCAAATCGACGATGAGCGTCCGACTGTCATCATCGCCTACACGATCAAAGGCAATGGGCTGCCGACTGCTGGGCACCCCCAGAACCATTCCTCGCTGCTGGCAGACGAACAGTACGCCGCGTTCGCCGCCGAGACGGGCATGGATGTGTCCGCGCCGTGGCAGCGGTTTGATCCGGAGTCGGAAGAGGGGCAGCTGTGTGCCGAGACGGCTGAACGGTTGCGTCGCGATCCGGTGCCGACGGCAATCCCCCCGGCTGTTCCGACCGACTTTGGCCGCACCCCGAGCGGCACCGGTGCCACCCAAGCCGCGCTCGGACGCGTGCTGCTTGACCTCACCCGTTCGGCCCCGGCTGTGGCGCGCAGGGTGGTCACAGCCAGTCCTGATGTGAGTTCGAGCACGAACCTCGCCGGTTGGCTGAACAAGGTCGGAGTGTGGTCAACGCAGGATCGGCAGGACTGGTTTGACGATGACCCGGAGACGATCATGCACTGGCGTGAGCGTCCGAGTGGGCAACACATCGAACTCGGCATTGCCGAGGTCAACCTGGTGAGCCTGCTCGGTGAGCTCGGCGCGACCTGGAGCCGTTGGGGTGAACCGCTGTATCCGATCGGCGTGCTCTATGACCCGTTCGTGGAGCGGGCCCTCGAACCCTGGTCGTATGGGATGTATGCGGGTGGGCAGTCGATTCTGGTCGGCACTCCCTCTGGCGTCACGCTCGCTGCCGAGGGTGGTGCGCACCAGTCCATCAAGACACCTTCTATCGGACTAGAGCAGCCAGAGCTGCTCAGCTTCGAACCCGCTTTTGTGCAAGAAGTCGAATGGATGCTGCTCGCCGCGATGGCACAGATGGGGCGCCCTGGTGGTCGCTCCGCATACCTGCGGCTGTCGACCAAGCCGGTCGATCAGACTCTGGCGGCAGTCCCCGCCGATCCGGCGGCTCGAGAGCGGCGTCGTCGCCAGGTGGTTGCTGGCGGGTACCGGCTGCGCACAGCGTCCACGCCGGTAGCGACGCTCGTGGCGATGGGCGCGATGGTGCCAGATGCCTTGGAGGCAGCGAACCGGCTTGCCGACCTCGGCCGCGACGTCGACGTGGTGTGCGTCACGAGTGCAGGGATGCTGTTCGAGGCGATGCAGTCGCGCAAGGGGCAGGATGCGGGGGAGAGCTGGATACTCGACCAGGTGCTGCCAGCCGACCGCGCGACACCGATGGTGACCGTTCTTGACGGTCACCCGCACGCGCTGGCGTTCCTCGCCGGTGTGCACGGCGTGCAGAGTCGGCACCTCGGCGTGAGCCGCTTCGGGCAAGCAGGCAACCTCGCCGATGTGTACCGCTATCACGGCATTGACTCCGACAGCATGGTGCGTGCCGTTCTCGACCTCACCGACCACGTCCTGTAACGGTTGTGGGGGCGCTGGTCACGGAGTTCCCCGCGGCATCCGTGGCGGTGACGGTGTACTCCTGTTGCATTCCCAGACGCGCAGATCGATCGTTCAACACGATTGCGGTCTGATCCCACTCCGTTCCATCGGCCGCTACGGAATCAATGGGCGTATCGGTGCCGCTGCGCCACAGGTCGTAGGTGAGTGTCAGATCGTCTCTGTCCCAGTTTCCCGGAATCGAAACCTCGACTTGGCCTGGTCCTGAGAACTCCGCCGTCGGCGCCCATTGGGCATCTGCCAACCGCGGGCCGTCCTTCGCGCCGCCTGGTGGGGAGGTGGAGAACCGCACTAATCCTGCGAACTCGCCACCGTTGACTGACACAAACTCGCCACCGATCGAGATCAAGTCTCCTGCGCCGGTGATCGAAAGGCCCGCCTGCGAAAGTCCGGTCGAGTTGCCAATGCTCCAGGTTGGGCTCCACGCGTATTGCGCAGGTGCTGGTGCACCGCCCCAGTCCTGGAATCGGCTGTTGGTTTGTGTGCCCAGCGTGCCTCGCGCGTCTGTGGTGAATGCCGCGGAGTGTCGATACGTTTCGGTCGATTGAGCCTCTTGCATCCCCATCGTCTCGCACGAGTGCATGTGGTTGGTGGTGTACACAACGTCACCGGTGGAATAGACGCCATAGCTGTCGCCGAGGCAATCGGAGATCCAACGCACCTCACCGGTGCCGGCTTCCGCTGCGAAAGCCCCCTCGAGTTGCACGGTACCTGGAACGGAGTATGACCAACCCGTGCCGTACACGCCCGATGCGTCAACAGCGAGACTGAAAATGCCCGCCCTGCCCGTGGCATCGCTGTTGTTGATTGTCCGCGAAACTCCCCAGCGCTCGTCTAACGCGCCGGAGGTCTTGTCGAGGGCAGCGATGCCCCCGATCGACGAATTACCGTTCACCTCAGAGAAGCGACCGCCGACAATAACTTTCGCTCCCGCGGGGTCCATCACCATCGCATCGACTTGGTGATCAGTCTGCGGCGCCCAGGTTGCAAGGGTTGCCGTTTGATCGTCGATTGCGGCGAGATTCTTGCGGCCGCTGCCGTTGACTTGAGTGAACGATCCGCCCAGATAGATGTTCGGCCCATCAACAGCAATCGCATAGACGCCCGTTCCTCCCACGATCGGAGCAACTTCTGGAATGAGCTCTCCGGTCGTGGCGTCTAAGGCGGCAAAGTTCCAGCGGTCCTCACCGTTCACGCTGGTGAAAGACCCACCGATATAGACCCGTTCACCATCAGCCGACGCGGCAACTGCCTTGATCGCACCGTTGACCTGAGGTGCGAACGGCAAGAGCTCCCCAGATTGAATGTCGTATGCCAGCGCGTTCGCCCGCGCCGTGCGCGCGCCGCCGGTACCTGTCGATGCCTCACGTGCGTTGTCGAAATCACCCACAGCAAAGACCGTCGAACCGATCGTTGTCTGTGCCCACACATACCCGTCATCAATCTGCACCGTCGGAATCGGATCAGAGGTCACGACGTCTGCACTGCGTTGCACCAACAGCGAGCCTGTCGGCGGCACGACGTCGGCGGCCGATGCGGGGGCCGCGGCAATGACACTGACAGTCAGCAGCGCCGCCCAACCCAGTGCAATAGACCTCCTTCGGCCACCAAATACTTTGAATTTTCCCAAGAGTGCCCCCCACCCAACTTTCACCACAGACGATCCCAGTTGAATTCGCGGCTCAGCCTCACGTCAAGCGATTGGCGGGGTTGTTCCATCTGAAGCGGAAAAGCTGGACTCGAGGAGGCGCGGGCGGGCCCAGACGTGGTTCTGAAATACTCACTGATACTGGATGATCGTTGCAGGGATCTGCGCCAGCGACCGAAACTTTCGGAGGGTCATATGACCAGTGATGCGCGTGTTCGCCAGAGCTACACCGACCGTGCAAGCGAGTACACGGCGCTCTTGGGTGACATCGATCAGATGGACACGAGGGACCGAGCGCGCATCGCTCGGTGGGCTGAGGGGATCGACGGTCGCCTCCTCGATATCGGGTGCGGTCCCGGTCACTGGACCGCGTTTCTCGCCGATCGCGGATGCGCGGTGGAGGGCATCGATCTAGTGCCGGCCTTCATCGAAGGAGCCTCCGCTCGTTTTCCGCACATTCCTTTCAGAGTTGCGTCTTTGACCGACCTCGACGCGGAGCAGGATTCCTTTGGTGGGGTGCTCGCCTGGTACTCGATCATCCATGCACCCGCAGAAGAGATTCCGTCATTGCTGGCTGCCGTCCGCCGCGTGATCCCGGAGGGCGGCAGACTCCTCCTGGGGTTTTTTGATGGACCGGATGGCGAACCCTTCCCGCATGCCGTGACGACGGCGCATACCTGGACCATTCCGGGCATGGCAGAGCTGCTGTGTCACGCCGGTTTTTTGGTGAATGACAGCGAGTCACGAGTGTCTGAGGGGCAGCGCCCGCACGCCTCGATATCCGCAACGGCGGTGTAGTGGGTCGAGGGTGAGCCGCGGGTGGTTTTTGTCTCGCTACGTCGAGCGAGCCCTACTTCTCCTCTCTGCTGTTGCTAACAATGGGCGCGACCGCTCTGCGTAGCCATGCCCGTTGTGCTGCGCCAGAGGTGAACGGGTTAGGGAGAAACACGAATGCTTGGCGCGCCCAAAACTTCCCATAGCGATCGCAGGAGCCGACGTGGGGTGCTCCGGCGACGGTTGTCCGGCATCGCCTCACTGTCACTCGTCGTCGGGTTGCTGGCGACAGCTTCTCCTCTCGCCGCCTCTCCTGCTCACGCGGCGCCGGGTGATGCCTTCGACGGCGCCCGAGCGACGGTCTTCGTGGCGCAGAACGCCGTCGGTGCGGGAACCGGTCTCTTTCGCTCTGAAACAGAAGGCGACGGAACCTTCGCCTTTACCGCCGAGGGTGCTCCCGCCAGCGGAACGTACAACGCCATCGGCTACAACACCGCAGACGACTACATCTATGGCTCCACAACGTCGACAATCGGCACCATCCCGCCTCGCGCGTTCGTGCGCATTGGGCAAGACGGCGTCGTGACCAGGGTGGGAACCTACACCTTCCCTTTCGCCCAATATGCGGGAGCTTTCAACGCCGACGATGGGCTTTACTACTCGACACAGTGGACTTCGGGTCAGCCCACTCTTTATGCGCTCAACGCGGCGACGGGAACGGTGGCCTTTACCCGCACGATCGCAGGAACCGGTTGGGGCGTTGCCGACTTTGAGTACCTCGGCGGGTACTTCTGGGGCGTGGACTCGATGGGAAATCTGCCTCCGGGAACGCTTATGCGTATTGACCCCGGCAACGGGGCGGTCGCGTTCTTTGAGGGTGTGATTCCCGACGCCGCGGCGGGTTCTTGGGGGGCGGCGTGGAGATTCGGAAACGGCAACCTCGGGTTCTCCCACAACGCCTCCGGCACCATCGCTCAGATCAAGATCACCAATCCAGAAGCTGCTGCCCCGACCTTCGAGATAGTCGATGTTGTGAGGGGGCCGCTCTCTAACGGCAACGATGGCACGGCTATCCCCGGTGATCCTGTCGACCTTTCGATCACGAAAGAAGGTCCAGCAACCTTTCGCCCCGGTGGCACGATCAGTTACACGCTGACAGTAACGAACGACGGTCCTGGTGAATCCAGCGGTTGGGTGATCAAGGATGCCGCGCCAAGCGAGCTTTCGAACGTCACCGCTTCGGGAGATGGAACCTGCACCGTCGTCGGCAACAACGTCAGCTGTTCTGGTGGACGACTCGCAGCCGGTGCGTCTGCCGAGATCGTGCTGACCGGCGACACCGCCACCACGGAGCGCGCGTGCCTGACCAATACCGCCAGCGTCGGCGGCAACGAGAAAGACGACGACGAGAGCAACAACGCCAACTCCGCGACCAGCTGCGCGCAACTGATCGAGATAACAAAGAGCTCCGACGCCTCGGCGCAGACACGAGTGGGCGATACGGTCACCTACCAGGTGAGTGCCACCAACGTCGGTGCGTCGGATTTCACCGAGGCGGAGCCCGCGTATGTGTTTGATGACCTTTCCGCAGTCGTCGATGACGCTGTCTACAACGACGATGCGACGGCTTCTCGGCCGGGAAGTACCTCCTATAACGCCCCAGTGTTGACCTGGTCTGGTGCGCTCGCCGCTGGCGAAGCTGTGGATTTGGAGTACAGCGTCACGCTGCGCGCAGGGGGCGATGGCCTCGTGCGCAACGTCGCGTGGGAGCCTGAGGACCCGAACGCGCCGACACCCCCCGACTGTGACCCCGCTGTTGACGGACAGGACGCGGCGACGGGGGAGACCTGCGCGCAGAGCGAGTTCCTGCTGCCGAAACTCTCGATCGACAAGTCCGCCAACCGCACCGACTTGCCAGCGGTAGGGGAATCGGTGGAGTACACCGTGACGATTCGGAACCAAGGTCCTGGGGACTTCACCTCTGAGGAGCCGGCCACCTTCACCGACGATCTCTCCGCAGTACTCGACGATGCAACACTCGACTCCGGGGCTGCCGCCAGCGTCGGAACGGTTTCGTTTGCGTCCCCTGAACTGTCTTGGACAGGCGTTCTGGCCTCGGGGGAGTCGGCAACGATCACGTACTCGGTGACCTACACAGGCGACGGGGATCAGATTCTTACAAACCACGCGTGTCTCCCCGCCAGCGATATCGCCACGGGGCACCCCCAGTGCGACACAGTGACAATTCCTGGGTCTGGGCTGTCGCAATGGAAGCAAGCGACAGGGTCTTCGCCGCCCCTGGTTGCGGGCTCGACCATCACCTACACGCTCTTCTTTGACAACGATGGCCAGGCTGCCGCTACGGTAGACGCGGTTGATGACCTAACCCACGTCCTCGATGACGCCGATGTCACGGTCGAACCATCGTCTGCAGACGGCTTAACCGCGGTTCGCAATGGCGCAGAGATCAGCGTCAGCGGTTCAGTGCCAGCCGGCGAGCTGTACACCGTCACCTATACCGTCACTGTGTTGCCAGATGCGCAGCGAGGTGACGACACCGCTTCCAACTTCTTGCTCGCGCCGGGTGAAGAGCCGCCGACCGATGGAGTGTGTGATCCCGCTGATTCCGAAGCACCCACGTGCACCAGCAACCCGATTAGCGGTATCTCGTACGACAAGACCGTCGTGGCCTCGGAGACGCCAGTGCGCGAGGGCACTGAACTCACGTACACCGTCGTCGTTACCAATACCGGCGCGACGACGGTAGATGTCGCGCGTGATGACGATCTGAGCGATGTGCTTGACGATGCATCTCTCACGACCACGCCGCAGTCCGACACCTCGAGCGTCACTGTCGACGGGCCTGAAGACGGCCTACTCCAGATCCGAGGCACCTTGGCCGTCGGTGAAGTCGCAGAGATCACCTACACCGCCACCGTCAATGCGCAGAGCGATCGGGGCAACAACACCGCGGCAAACTACCTTGTGACTCCAGGACAAGCCCCCGATCCAGACTGTGACCCGGCCGATGGACAGTGCACCCTCACACCGATTCAGAGCTACACAGTGTCGAAGACGGCAGATTCCGCTGTGGCAGCACCCGGTGATGTCATCACATACACAGTCGAGATCGCAAACACGGGAGCGACCGCTTTCACAGCTGCCGATCCGGTGAGTTTCACCGATGACCTGTCGGCGGTGCTCGATGATGCCGTGTACAACGGCGACGTGAGCGCGGGCGGGACTGTGGAAGATGACGTGCTCACCTGGTCCGGCGCACTTAACGTCGGCGAGACCGCAGAGGTGACGTATTCCGTTACCGTGAACGACCCCGCTACCGGTGACGGAGTGTTGACAAACGCTGTGGTTCCGCAGGCCCCTGGCGGGGATTGTGCCCCCGATGCCGACTGTTCCGTCAGCACGTTGGTCTCTTCCTACACCGTGGAGAAGCAGGCATCGTCGACCACGGCATTGCCTGGCGACACCATTGACTACACGATCACGGTCACCAATACCGGCGAAGTGGACTACACCGCGGATGCCCCCGCGTCTTTCACAGACGACCTCTCGGATGTGCTCGATGACGCTGTTTACAACAACGATGCCTCTGAGGGGGCCTCAGTCGACGATGGCGTACTGAGCTGGGCGGGGCCGCTCCAGGCCGGTCAATCGTTGATCGTGACGTACTCCGTCACAATCAACGACCCGGTCACAGGTGACCAGAATCTCAGCAACGCCGTCGTCCCCACGAGCCCAGGTGGGGTGTGCGCTCCTGATCAAAGCTGTGAAACGGCGTCTGCCGTCGCATCCTTCGCGGTTTCGAAAGCTGTCGATCTGCCGTCAGCGTTGCCCGGCCAGACAGTGACGTACACCGTTACCGTGACCAACACCGGCGCAGTTGACTATTCGGATCTCACACCAGCGTCGTTCACGGACGACCTCTCTGGGGTGCTCGATGACGCGACGTATAACGGCGATGCCTCGGAGGGGGCATCTGTCACGGGCAGCACGCTCACATGGACTGGCGCGCTCGCCGCGGGAGCCACCGTCGACGTGACCTACTCTGTGACTCTCGATGACCCGCTCACGGGCGATCATGAGCTCGTGAATGTCGTGACGCCAGCGGCTCCGGGAGGCGAGTGCGACGAGCAGTGCTCGACCCAGACGCCGGTCGGTTCTTTCCGGGTGGAAAAGTCGACCACCTCCACTGAAGTGCTCCCTGGCGAGGTCGTCGAGTACGAGATCGTCGTTGCCAATACGGGTCAGACGGCCTTTACAAACGAAGCACCGGCGAGCTTCGTCGATGATCTTTCGAAGGTGCTCGACGATGCAACCTACAACGGTGACGCCCGCAGCTCCCGTGGTGACAGCGTCGATGTGACCGGTGGAGTGATCTCCTGGAGCGGGCCGCTCGCGATCGGGGAGTCCATCACTGTGACGTACTCGGTCACTGTGAGTGACTCGCTGACGGGGGATCAGCTGCTGCAGAACGCGGTGGTGACACCTCCTGGCGCAGGCGGTAACTGCGCGGTGGGGTCTAGCGACCCCGCGTGCGTCGCCAACGTGCCGTCAGGGTCTTTCACGGTCTCCAAAACCTCGGACCTAGAAAGTGCGTTCCCCGGTGAGGTGGTGAGGTACACAATCACGGTGACCAACACCGGACCGATTGACTACACCGACGAAGAGCCTGTGTCATTCACCGACGACCTCTCGCGGGTGCTCGATGACGCTTCGTACAACGAGGATGTCTCGCATGGTGGCGCTCTTGTGGGCACGGAACTCGTGTGGAGCGGGCCGTTGGGTGCGGGTGAGAGCGTTGACGTGACCTATTCGGTCACGGTGCATGCGCCGGTCACCGGTGACTCCATGTTGCGCAACATCGTTGCTCCCACGGCGCCAGGCGGTTCCTGCGTCGAAGGCGGATGCGTTACTCAAACGCCGGTCGCGTCGTACGCAGTCGCCAAGTCAGCTTCGGTGGCCGATGTCTCCCTCGGCGGCACAGTGACCTATTCGGTTATCGTGACAAACACCGGACAGGTGGACTATTCAGCAGAGCAGCCGGCGTCTATCTCCGACGACCTTTCCGGTGTTCTCGACGACGCTACCTATAACGACGATGCGACCCAGGGTGCGGTTGTTGCGGGAACGGAGCTGAGCTGGTCAGGGGGGATCGAGGTAGGGCAGTCAGTTACGATCACCTATTCGGTCACCGTAGAGCAGCCAGCGACCGGAGATGGCCTGTTGCGCAACGCTGTCGTGGGCGATGCTCCCGGTGGGGCATGTTCCCCGACCGGTGAGTGTGTGACCGAAACGCCTATTGCGTCATACGCCGTCAACAAGACCGCCTCTACGCAGAGCGCCACCATCGGCGACACGATCGTCTACTCGATCTCGGTGACGAACACAGGGCAGGTGGCCTTCACTGAAGAGCGCCCCGCTTCCTTCACCGACGACCTCAGTGACGCTCTTGCGCTCGGCGAGTACAACGGAGACGTCACGCATGGCGGCACCTTCGCGTCGCCGGTATTGAGTTGGGCTGGCGCACTGGCTGTCGGAGAAACGGTCACGCTGACCTACTCGGTCACGGTGGCGCACGCGGGCACGATCGAGAACGTCGTCGTCACTCCGCCAGGATCAGGAGGCAACTGCGGTGCAGAATCCAGTGATCCTGACTGTCAGACGGTGACCCCGGTTCTGCCACCGCTGGCAGTCACCGGTGGGCAAATCTGGGGTATCGGTGGCGCGGTTGGTGCCTTTCTCCTAGGCCTCGGTGCGTGGTTTGTCGCGCGCCGACGTGCAGTGGTGACGATGGGCTAGGAGAATGCTGGTGGGACGTTCCCGACGTCCCACCAGCATTCGTCGGCTCAGGGCGCACCCAAAGATCGGTGTGCCCGGCAGTGTAGCGACCGTCGTCCAGTGGTGTGTGCGCGGCCAGAGTTGCCACGTGATCGCACAACTGAGAACAGCAGAGGAAGGAACATCGTGCCCGACCAGCAGCATCGCTTCTCAGTCTTGCGTTCCTCCGAGGGTGGTGTGCCTTCTCGCACAGACACCGCAGCATGGCTTGTGCGACAGGGGTGGGATGCTCGCTACTTCTCCCTGTGGCTGGAAATCCAGCCGGGTTCCCCCGCGGGGTGCAAGGTTTGGCTACGCGCGCTGACGCGGTTACACAGCACCGGACTGGTAGACGATGAAGAGCTGCAAAGACAGCTGATTCTGGATGACGGTGGATCGTCCGCGCTCAACGCGGTTATCGAGGCCGCCAGACGCCAGAGTCGTCCTTTCCTGCTTCTGCTGAGAATTAGCGCGGCGCCAGAGGGAGCGGCCGAAAGGTCGTGTGCGCAGCTCGAGCAAGACCTGGCGCGCCTCCTCGACGAGCTCGACGGTGCGCACGTCGTGATCATTGCCGAACAGATGGTGCTGGAGGAGCAGTCAACGCGCCTCCTGGGCGTTGAACAGATTGTTGTCGAAGTAACGCAGTTGACGCAGAAAAGTAGCTCCGCGCCTGCGCGCGATGACCGCACCTCGCGTGAGGCACCGGTGTTGGAGGACGTGCTTGTTCGCGCACGAGGGGCTTTCGTGCGCGCGACGGCTCTGGCTCCGTATGTTTCCGAAAGGCTCGCTCACGTCTTGATGCCCGGGGTCGATGCGCGCGTAGCGCTCGACGACGCGGTGCGTCTCGGACTCGGCGAATGGAAAACGTCAGACCGAGGGGAGCGCGTCGTCAAGTACACCGACGAAGTGCGGACCTACTTCGGGTGGACGGCCGAGTCGCCCGTAAAGACCGCAGACGACAGGGTCAGTGCCGCTGTCGTTGCGCGATGGTTGCTGCGAGACCAAGAAAATCCGCACGCAGCGTTGCGCTATGCCGTCTGGAGTGACGACCTCGATCTGGTTGCCGCTGCAGGAATGCGCGCGTTTCCGTTTACACAAGAGGCGGCTGACCTGGCGCGCGGGCTCATTCAGCAGCTTCCAGCGGAGCGTCGCGCGAAGCACCCCTTGCTCGCTCTTTGGCTAGGATCCTTGCTTGCGCTGCAGCCCGGTGGGGCGAACCGAGCGGCTAGCTACTTCGAGACGGCAGACCAAGCGGCCATCACGAGTCTGCGGTCGCTGCCGCCGACCGAGCAGGCGATCATCGTCGGATCGCGTGCGTACTTGCTCCGTCGTGCCGGTGGCTTTGCGCAGGCTAAAAAAATGGCGATGAGGGCGTACGAGCGAGCCGATGATCTTCTCCAGCGCGGAGGAGTCGACCCGACTCTGCGCCACATGTTCGCTTCAGTGATGCATCAGGTGGGCGTGAGTTTGATCTACTCCCGCCTCGACGACGAAGCTCAGGCTCTCTTCGGGGCGCTGTACGAATTTAGTGCGGAGTATTCGCTCGGACATCGTCGAAACTCTGCTGCGGCAGCGCTCGCCTTCCTGCATGCCGAGCGCGGGGACCTGCGACTCGCCCGTCGTTGGCTCTCACTGCTACGAGTCGAAGATTGGCCGGAGGCGTGGCAGACCGGGCATGCGCCGACATTTCATGATCTTGCCGAAATGCTCATCGCTGCTTTAGGTGCCAACGCACCTGAGCTGAGTCGCGTCCTCGAACGCTTCAGCGCTTACGAAGATGAGACAGAGCATTGGGACATCGTGCTCTTTGCGCGGGTGTGCGAACAACTGCTCCGAGGGGATCCCGCGTCTGCGGTGCTGTGGTTCGATAACGTGTTGGCAGAACGGCTCAACGACGCAACACACCCTCGAATCATTGCGCGACTCAGAAAGATTGAGCTCTTCTTTCGCGCAGCCGGAATCTCTCCGCGCACCAGTATCGGCAACCGTCAGGGAACCAGCGACCGAGCGGTGACGGCGGCGCTGCGAGCGCTCATTGCTGCACGGGCTGGCCAAACAGAGAGAGCTGCCAGTGCTCTGGCTAGAGCCGAGCGAGACCGCAGCACGCCGCTTGACGATGCGTCCTCCGCCATCGCCGCTCTCGCTCTGCAGAACCGAGAATCGACGCTGAATCTTGATGACATCCGTGCGCGGCTGAGATATGCCGTCGACCACACGGGTCTCCGGCTCCCATTGATGTTGTTGAGCGCAGCGGAGCGCGACCAACTCGCCATCGGAGACAGCCTTGCCGACCTGCCAGTGCCGCGCCAAGCGTCCAATGAAGTTCGGCACTCCGAACTCACCCCTCAGGAGCTCAATGTGCTGGCGGCACTGGTGGATTTCGAAACACGGGCAGACATTGCCGCAGAATTGCACCTCTCTCTCAACACGGTGAAAGCGCACCTGGCGTCCATTTTTCGCAAGCTCGGCGTGCACTCGCGCGCTGAAGCTCTTGTAAAAGCGGCCACGTATCAACTCATCCCGAAGCAAGGGGAGGGGCAGTAGCGCTCAGCGTTGTTGATGTTCTGGCGGCTTGTGTCTAACGTGTAGGCCAATGCATCCCCTGGAGCAACGCCTCGCCCCGCTCGTCACCGAGCTCTACCCTGACTCTGCGGAAGAGGTGCTCGCCGCGCTTCTCGAACTCGCCGAGACTTGGCGCACTCGACTCGCACCGGCTGCGCAGACGCGGCCAGATGCACGCACCGCGTACTTGATTACGTACGGAGACTCTTTCCGGCGCGAGGGGGAGGCCCCACTCCGCACGCTGACGACCGTGATGCGAAAGCACATCGGCGATGCCTTGAGCGACGTGCACCTGCTGCCGATCTACCCCTGGACATCAGATGACGGCTTCGGCGTTGTCGATCATCGAGAGGTCAATCCCGCACTGGGCGCCTGGAGTGACGTCTCAGAGCTGGGTCGCGAGTACGCGCTCGCCCTGGACTTCGTCGCCAACCACGTCTCGAGCTCGTCGCCCTGGTTTCGCGCCTGGCTCGCCGGCGATGAACGCTACGCGGGGTACTTCCTCGATCCGGGGGCAGACTTCGACGTCTCACGGATTGTGCGACCGCGCACCACACCGCTCGTCCACACGTATGAGCGGCCGGATAAATCGATCGCCCACGCGTGGACGACATTCGGACCCGATCAGGTTGATGTGGATCCGAGTAACCCCGCCGTGCTGCTCGACCTCACCGACATCTTGCTCGGCTACCTCGCCCGCGGCGCGACCACCGTGCGCCTCGACGCGATCGGGTACCTCTGGAAGCAATCGGGCACCACCGGCATCCATCTTCCGCAGACCCACGCGATCATCCACATCTGGCGGGCGATAGTCGACGACCTTGCCCCCGGTACGCTGCTGCTCACCGAGACCAACGTGCCGCACGCCGACAACATCACCTACTTCGGCAACGGCGAAAACGAAGCGCACATGGTCTACCAGTTCGCTCTTCCGCCGCTCGTACTGCACGCATTCGTCACCGGTCATGCCACGGCGCTCGCCGAGTGGGCGAGTGGGGTGGGCCCGGTGAGCGAGACTGCCACGTGGTTCAACTTCTTGGCGAGCCACGACGGTATTGGGTTGCGCCCCACCGAGGGGTTGCTCACCGATAAAGACCGGGCGCTTCTCGTGGAGCGCACTCTTGCTCGTGGCGGGCAGGTCTCGATGGCTCGCCGCCCTGACGGCAGCGAGGGCGTGTACGAGCTCAACACCAACTTTCTCGAAGCGCTGGTGGAACCGGGAGATCCTGATCCCGACCTTTCGGCGGTGCAGCGCGGTCTCGCCGCGCACGCCATTCTGCTCTCCCTCGTCGGCGTCCCGGCGATCTACTACCACTCGCTGTTTGGTTCCACGCAAGATCAACAGGCTGTGCGCAAGAGCGGGATCGCGCGAAGAATCAATCGCGAGGTTCTCGACGCCGATCGCTTGGCCGAAGAGCTACAACTCACAGGACGTCGCGCAGGGATGCTGAACGGCCTGCGCGCGATGCTCGCGGTGCGGCGGGAACTCCCCGGCTTCTCGCCATTCGCCTCGCAGCGGATTGAGTCAATCGACGACCGTGTCTTTGTGGTGCGGCGGGCGGCAGGGACCCCGGAAGAGGTCGTTGCCGTAGTGAACGTGAGTGCCGACACGGTGGATCTTCCCGCACTCGCTGGCACCGATTTGTTGACGGGTGTGCACCATGACGCGGTGACACTCGCGCCCTTCGGCTACGTGTGGCTCTCCCCGAGTCCTGCCGAGTGACCCCACACGCGCGTTAGGGGCGGACGCGCACCGTCTTGCCTTCGAACGAGACCAGATCGCCGTCGTGCAACTGGCGTCCGCGGCGACGATCGACCTCGCCGTTGACCGTCACGTAGCCATCGATGATGACCTCCTTGGCGTTCCCACCGGAGTCAAGAAGGCCGGCGAATTTGAGGAACTGCCCAAGGCGGATCATCTCACCCTCGATAGAGATGTCTTCGATGGGATCGGTGTTCGTCATTCTTGAATGCTAGCTGTCGATGTCGATGGAGCGGGTGTCTGAAGTGGACACGGGTGCGCTGTAGGGTCTGGCGCCGACTTGCAGGCTGGCCCACGCTGTCATGCCAAACGATTCTGAGTTACGAGCCCTGTGCCACGGCTTGAATCGCCGCGTCGGGGGTAGCGAAACGGCCGCGATCTGCCGGATGCCGGAGGTAGTAGTTGATGATCGCTGCGACGGCGTCTGGGTCAGAACCGATCAGCCGCCGCGGGAGAACATGGACCTCACCGGTTTTAACGTGGAGACCGAGTTTCGCACCGCTACGCGTGCTTATCGCAGCGGCTGCGCTGAGATCATCCCAGTTGAGCACGATACGCCCCGCCCCGCTAACACCGCGCACTCCTTCGGATGTGAGTTCGAGTCCGCGCGGAACGCGCAGTGCCCACAGCTGTTGCACGAAGAACACGAAGCCGAATATCCCGAGCACGTAAACGGTTCTTCGCCCGACCCCAATTTCTGCAGCAGCTTCACCGCGGAGCAGGGCAAAAATGGCGACGATCGCAGGGAACATGATGAGCACGGCAGCAAGCGGGTAGAGCACACCAAGGCCCGGAGAGTAGGAGAAACGCAGCAACGGCGATTGGTTCTCGAATCGAACAACTCCAACGGTGACCGAAAGCTCCCAAAATAGTAGAGCCGCACCCAAGACTCCGAGAGCCAAGCCAAGGCCCATCATTTGCAGCCGATCATTCAGGTCGTTCGACTGAAGTGAGAGCAGAATTCCCACGATCATGGCCACAAACAGCAACACCGCTGCGAGATGGCGCTGAGCTGGGTTCTTCGCTGGGTGCAGCGGAGTCTCTCCGACACCAGGGAAATGGGCACCGAGATCCTGACGAATAACTTCCATAGCTGCCCCGATCAATCCCCGGCATCAGCGGGTGAACACGTGCTGTCCACGTCGAGTACTGCGTGTGGCTGAGTCACACCAACGTCGCCCGCCGGGTACCACGTCACCATCGCTTCGCCGATGTTTGTATCCGCTTGCGTAGCCCAAACGCGCCAGTACTTCGGTATCAGGTCGAGCACGATCGCGTCATACTGTGTCGCACGCGCTCGCCAGGTACCGTCGATTCCGTTGTGGGCGACGTCGACGGCGAATCTCTCGGCCTCGAGGCCGCGACGTACGCCCTCTGCCAGGCGCACCTCGTCGTCCACCACCAGGATTCGCATTCTTCTAGTGTGGACCGTCGACGCTGAAGTGTGGCTGAAGCTGTCCAGCGATGAGCCACCCGCACTCTCGACTCCGTAGGCTGTAGGGATGACCAAGAACATCTGGACCATCCTCGGCGTCATCCTTGCCGTCGTTATCGCGTGGTGGCTCGTGGGCGTGCTGTTCTCGGTGCTCGCCTTCGTCTTCAAGCTTTTGATCGTTGCGGTGGTTGCCGTTGTCGTCTTCTTCCTGCTTCGCGGAATCTTCGACCGCAGCAAGGACTGACACCGCGCGCCGTCTCACGCCAGGGTTTTTTGCCCCACGCGATACTGGGCAGCGCGATGCGTGTCTTGCACCCGGTCGCCTTTGCCCTGCAGCTTGTGGCGGAGGGTGCCGGGCGTGTATTCCTCTGGGTAGAGGCCGCGCTCGCGGAGCACAGGGATGACGTGCGTAATCACGTCTTGCCAGGTGCCTGGGGTAACGGCGTAGGCGAGGTTGAACCCGTCGATGTCGGTTTCATCTACCCATGACTGCAATTCGTCAGCGATCTTTACGCCAGATCCGACGATGGTGGGGCCGAGGCCGCCGATCGCGTTGTGGCGTCCGAAATCACCGACCGTCCACTCGCGGCCCAGGTCGGCCTCTTCTTTGAGGTGCTGCAGTACTGACTGAATCGCGTTGGACTCGACGTTTCCGATCGGCTCGTCTTCGGCGTACTCGGAGAGGTCAACGCCCATCCAGCCCGACATGAACGTAAGCGCGCCCTCGGCGCTCGCGTAAGAGAGGTACTCGGCATGTTTCGCGGTCGCGGCCTCGCTGGTCTCGGCTGTAATCACCGTAACCAACGTGTAAATGCGGGCGTCATAACGGTCGCGTCCGGCACCCTCCAGCGCGTCTCGAATGCGCTTCACCGTGCCAGCGAGCACCTCTTTTGAGGGAGCTGCGACGAAGATGGCCTCGGCATTCTCCGCGGCGAACTGCACGCCGCGAGGACTCGCGCCCGCCTGGTAGATCACGGGAGTGCGTTGCGGTGACGGTTCGGAGATGTGGATGCCCGGCACGCTGAAGTGCTTTCCCTCGTGCCCGATAGCGTGCACTTTCGATGGATCAGTGAAGATTCCGCGCTCGCGGTCTTCGATCACTGCGTCGTCTTCCCACGAGCCCTCCCACAGCTTGTAGAGCACCTCGACGTACTCATCCGCGTGGTCGTAGCGCGCATCGTGGGCGAGCTGATCTTCCTGACCCATGTTGCGCGCGGCACTGGGGAGGTATCCGGTCACGACGTTCCAGCCGATGCGGCCCTGCGTGAGGTGGTCGAGAGTGCTCAACCGGCGTGCGAACGGGTACGGGTGCTCAAACGCGGTGCCCGCGGTGATGCCGAAGCCGAGATGTTCTGTAACAGCGGCCATCGCGCTCACGAGCAGGATCGGATCGTTCACCGGCACCTGTGCGCCATTGCGAATCGCCGCCTCGTTCGTGCCGCCATAGACGTCGTAGGTGCCGAGCACGTCGGCGATGAAGATGCCGTCAAACGTTGCGCTCTCCAGCAGCTTCGCCAGGTCGGTCCAATACGAGATGGTGTTGTACTGCCGGGACCTGTCATCCGGATGCCGCCACAAACCGGACGACTGGTGGGCGACGCAGTTCATATCGAAGGCATTGAAGCGGATCTGGCGGCTCATGTCCCCATAAAAGGCGATCCGGTCGGCCAAGGCCAGCATCACCGAAACGCACGGACACAATCCAGTCCGGCATCGTCGGCTCCACCGGGCAGCGCGGTCGCTCTTGGTCACGGATAATGCTCTGACGACAGATGCAGAACGCTTCTGCATCCGAATCCTCTATCCCGCGAGGAGCGCGCCGATGTCAGGTTTCCATCACGTCGAATTGTGGGTCGCGGACTCCGCGTCGACGGTCGACGAGATTATCGAAGATGCACCCGCGCACGGTTGGCGCCCGCTCTACCAGGAGCGCTATCCGCATGCAGGTGGGGAGGACCATTATGCAGGCTGGATCGAAAACTCCGCTGGGTTCAAAGCCGAGGTCATTGCACCAACCTCTCGGGCGTGAAACGGAGAGGTCCCGCCAGCCGACGGCGCGACTCCCGTCACATCTAGTCTCGTATCTCATCCGTCTCGGGGGACAAATGCGCAGTATTGCTCTCATTGGGGCCTATGAGAGCAATACTGCACACGGAGGCTGAGCAGTCAGCTCATGCGTGGTGAGGCCGATCGGTGAGCGGCGCACATCGATCGGCCAGGAACTTCGGGGCCCGAGTCCACCACGAAGGTGGCATTCGAAGCGGCGATCAGATGGCTCGCAGCGGTGCCCGGTCATTCGTGGTCGGCGCGGCCTTCACCATCAGGTCGAACGCATCGCGCACGGCGGCTGGTGTCGTCACGACCTCTTCGTAATAGTGCGTGAACCCGCGATCATCTTTCACAATGAGCGATACGCGCACTGTTTCATCTGCGACGGTGGTCGACATTTGAGCCTGCTTCTCCATGAATTGACCTTTCTTGGTGGCCCCGCGTCAGGGATCCCCTACGAGAGATGCGCACTGGCCTCATTCATTACGACGAATCCAGGATTCTGGTCTGGCGCAAGCTCGGTCCGGCGGGCTCTACCCTTGAAAAGTGACCGACGAGACCGCGACCGCCCAGCGACTGGTGCGCCGCTTCGCCCGCGAAACCAACCTGCTCGTGTCCGGCCGGGGTTTTTCGGTCGTCGGCACCGACGCTGTGGCTGAAGCGTTGCGTGCGCTTCTGTCCGCACTTGGTGCTCGCCTAGACAGCGGCACCGCAAGCGTTGTGGTTGCCCCTGGGCGCGCAGTAGAGATTCTGCTCGACGGGGCGCCGCTCCCCGCGCGGTCAACTGCCGAAGCCAGGGTCGATGCTGCCGGGGTGCATATGCCGGTCTCGACCGACCTTGCACAACGCCTGCGTGAGGCGGGGACAGTCCGCGATGTGCGGATCGGCATTGCAATGGTGCTGGAACCCAAAACTGCACAGCTTGCGCTGCTTTTGCGGGACGCAGGTGCAACGGTTGCCGTTTATGCCCACCCGGACGAGATCGACGTCGAGGTCGCTGATGTCTTGCGCGCCCGTGGGATCCCGGTCGACGGCGACCCCACGCTTTCCGGAGCAGCCGAGCGCGCCGCCGCAGTGTCGTTCTTGCGCCGCGGATTCGATCTGCTGCTCGACGATGGCTCGCATCTGATCCGCCTGGCACACGAGGAAGGCCTTGCCGCTGAGTTGCGCGGCGCTGCCGAAGAGACGACAAGCGGCCTCACCCCGTTGCGCCTGATGGAGCACGAAGGTGTGCTCGACATTCCCGTGATCGCGGTCAACGACGCCCTCACCAAAACCTCATTCGACAACAGGTATGGCACCGGTCAGTCGTGCGTTTTTGCAATTGCGGACGCGTTGGAAACAGCCGGCATTGATCTGCGTGATCAGCCAGCCGTTGTCGCCGGCTACGGTCCGGTCGGCGAAGGCGTCGCTGCGCACTTGCGGGCGTTGGGGGTCGACGTCGCGATCACAGAGACAGACGCCGTGCGTGCGCTCAGAGCCGCACACGACGGATACCGCGTCGGCCGCCTGCGCGATCTCGCCCCTGGTGCCCTCGTCGTCTCGGCTACCGGCGTCCCGCACACAATCGATGCCGAGACAGTGCGTGTCTCGCGGGTCGTCGCGGTGGCGGGTGGAGTGCCACACGAGATTGATCTCGACGTCTCAGCCCTTCGGCCCTACGTTGCCGCCAACGGTGCCTCATCGCCCTACATTGAACGCGCAGGGGAGGGGGCGCTCGTGATCGCCCGCGGTGGCTGCGTGAATCTCTCTGCAGGAGAAGGCAACCCCATCGAGATTATGGACCTGTCATTCTCCGTGCAGCTCTACGCGGTAGAGCATCTGCTCACGCAGAAGCTGACAGTCGGGGTGCATCCATTGCCCGCCGAGGCGGATGCCACGATTGGCGCCGCCGCCCTGGCGTTGCGCGGTGAGCAACTCGACGAGCGCAGTGATGCGCAGATCGCGGCTCAGCGTGAGTGGCGCTCGCCACGATTCCGAGGAGCAGCTTCATGAGCGCCGTCACTGTCTATTCGGCTGGTCTGGTCGTGCCGATTACGGCGCCACCGATTGTTGATGGAGCTGTCGCCGTGCGCGATGGGCGCATCATGCACGTGGGTGAGCGCGCATGGGTGCTGCACTCGCTTGCCGAGCGTGGTGTCGAGGTCGAAGAGGTGCATTGGGGCGGCGTGCTCACTCCCGGTCTCGTGAATGCGCACACGCACCTGCAGTACACAGGCATGGCGTCGGTGGGACGCGGGCAGTACGAAGGCTTCGAAGACTGGGTGCGAGCGTTCGACCCGGTGTATGAGGCAGGGTGCGACTGGGCCGCAGACGCGGCGGATGGTGCCGCCCAAGCGCTGCGTTTCGGAACCACAGCGGTGGCCGATGTGGTGACCGACCATGTCGCTGCTAGCGCTCTGCATGACGCCAGGTTGCACGGCATCACCTACTGGGAGGTGATGAGTTGGACCAACTCCGATTGGGCGCGCACCGGTCGGGCACGCGTCGAACGAGAGCTTGACGCGCTGCCAACCCCGCCAGGCACGGGGCTGTCGCCGCACGCGCCCTACTCGCTCGACATCGAGCCGCTGCTGGAGATCCCCGACATCGTGCGCGAGCGCGGCGGACGCATCCACATTCACCTCGGTGAGGCCGCCTTCGAGAACGAGTTCGCGCACGAGCACCCACAGGCATGGCACACGGCTGGACTCGCCAGTTTTCAAGAGCTCCGCAAGGCCGGATTCGGCACCAGCGCAACCGAGTTCGTTGACCAGCTCGGCGTGCTCGGCCCGGACTGTCACATTGCCCACGGTGTGTATATGAGCGCCAGAGACCGTGCGATTCTGCGCGAACGCCGCACCACGGTGGCACTGTGCCCCCGGTCGAACGCGGTTATCGGGCTGGAAGAGCCGCCGATCGCGGCCTACTTGCGGGAGGGGAGCCCGATCGCTGTCGGCACTGACTCGCTGTCATCCAGCCCCTCGCTTGATGTGTTGGCCGATGTGGCAGCGCTTGCGCGCATCGCTCGCTCTCAGGGTTACACCGACCGTGACCTGCACGCGCGTCTGCTGGGTGCCGCAACGCTTGGCGGTGCCCATGCGATGGGCATCGACGTCGGGCCTGAGCGCACTGGTTACCTCGCCGTGGGGGCACTGGCCGACCTCACCTTTTTCGATGTTCCTGCGGGGCCAGACGCCATCGTCGAACTCGTCGAGCAGGGAGCAGGGCGCGCCTCAGCGACGGTCGTCGCAGGCGAAGTGCGCTTTGCTGTCGAGTCTTTTGGCCGCATCGCGGTTTCCCCCGAAACAGGAGGTGTCAAATGACACAGCGTCCAGCCACCGCCGAGCGACTCGACCTCGCCCCGCACCCAGAGGGTGGATGGTTTCGCCGCACGTGGACCAGCCCGGTTCCCGTCGAGACCCCGAACGGCACACGACCGGCGGCCACCAGCATTCACTACCTCTTGCTGCCTGAAGAGCGTAGTGAATGGCATGTGGTCACAAGCGACGAACTGTGGTTGTGGCACGGACCAGGGCGCCTCGAACTCCGCTTCGGCGGAGACGGCGAGCAGCCGGGCGACGCTACCGCTGTGGTGCTCGGGCCAGACGACCACGCGCAAGTACTGGTGCCAGCCGGCACCTGGCAAGCGGCGCGACCACTCGATCAGAGTGAGGTGCTCGTTTCTTGCTTCGTGTCGCCAGGTTTCGACTTCGCTGATTGGCGCTTAGCTGCATCGCATACGCTGTAAGGGCAGACCCGACCTGCATCGCATTCCCTCCCTCTTCTTTCTCGCACTGGAGTCATCGTGCCCTTCGCTCCCTCTTTCCGCCGCGCTGCCGCCGCCACTGCTGCTGCCGCCGCCATCGCTCTTACCCTCGCCGCGTGCAGCGCACCGTCGACCGAAACGGCTACAAGCGACGATTCCGCTCTGCAGACCGTGACAGAGGGCAAGCTCACCATCGCCACCGGCGAGCCGAACTACGAGCCCTGGTTCGTCGATGACGACCCCTCCAACGGTGAAGGCTTCGAAGGTGCTGTCGCCGTCGCCGTGGCGGAAGAGCTCGGCTACGCCGCAGACGACATCGTGTGGGTGCGCACCACGTTCGACGGCGCCATTGCTCCGGGTCCGAAGGACTGGGACATCAACCTGCAGCAGTTCTCCATCACCGATGAGCGCAAGAACGCGGTGGACTTCTCCTCCCCGTACTACACGACCACCCAGGCTGTCGTCGCAGTCGGTGACTCGTCAGCCGCATCGGCGACGACCATCGACGAGCTGAAAGAAGCAACCGTCGGCGTCGCCAGCGGCACCACCAGCTACACAGTTGCCAAGGCACAGCTCGGCGAAGCGAACCTCAGCGTCTTCAACTCGGTCGACGACGTGGTGCTCGCGCTCAAGGGCGGCCAAATTGACGCCATGATCACCGACCTGCCTGGCGCGTTCTACGTCGTTGGCGCTCAGCTCGACGACGGCGTTGTCACCGGACAGTTCCCCGACGCAGACGGCGGCGACGACTTCGGCATCGTGCTCCCGAAAGACTCCGCCCTCACCGCTGACGTGACCGCCGCCGTCGACGCCCTGCGCGAAGCAGGCACGCTCGACGAGCTGCAGCAGACGTGGCTGAGCGACGCAGTCGACGTACCCGTTCTGAAATGACCTTGCAGTCCGTCGACGCGGAGTGGCAGCCGAGCGAGCTCGAGCTGTCACGCCGCGTTCTGCGGCGTCGAGCGACCACAAAATCAGTCCTGATCGCGCTCGGCAGCAGCGTCCTGCTGGCCGCCGTGCTGATCTTCATCATCGTCAGGACCCCCGGCTGGGCGATCGTCAGCCAAACGTTCTTTGACCCGCAGGTAGCGCTGCAAAGCACCCGACCAATTTTTCAGGGGTTGCTCGTCAACCTTCTGGTGCTCGTGATCGCCGCCGTATGCGTGGCAATCCTCGGCACAACGCTCGCCACCATGCGCTCGCTCCGAGGCCCGGTGTTCTTCCCGCTGCGTGCGCTCGCCGCGGCATACACCGACTTCTTCCGCGGCGTGCCGCTGTTGATCGTGCTGTATTTGGTGGGCTTCGGCATTCCAGCGCTGATGATCTTCCCTCGAATGCCCGCGATGTTCTGGGGCACGATCGCCCTGGTGCTCACCTACTCGGCGTATGTCGCCGAGGTGCTGCGCGCGGGGATGGAAGCGGTGCACCCTTCGCAGCGCATCGCGGCACGTTCGCTGGGATTGAGCCACAGCCAAACCCTACGGATCGTCGTGATCCCGCAGGGCGTGCGCAAGGTTGTTCCCGCGCTGATGAACGACTTCGTCTCGATGCAAAAAGACGTGGGGCTGATCTCGGTGCTCGGAGCCGTCGATGCTGTGCGCGCGGCTCAGCTGATGGTGGCCGAGACCTATAACTTCACGCCGTACATCGTTGCGGGGTTGATGTTCGTCATTCTCAGCTGGCCGATGATCCGGCTGACCGACGTCGTCACCGCTCGTTTGAACAAGCGCGAGCAGGCCGGAGGAGTCGTATGAGCGTCCCCGTGATTGAAGCCAGGGGAGTGCGCAAGCGCTTCGGTGACCATGATGTACTGCGCGGGATCGATCTCGCAGTCGGCACGCATGAGGTGGTGGTGCTGATCGGTGCGTCCGGTTCGGGCAAGTCCACGCTGCTCAAGACGATGAACCTCATCGAGGGCATCGACGACGGCCAAATCTTCCTCTCCGGCGAAGACATCACTGACCCGCGGGTCGACGCCGACAGTGTGCGCGCGCGCATTGGGGTGGTTTTTCAGCACTTCAACCTCTTCCCCCACCTCACCGTGCTGGACAACGTCACCCTCGCCGCTGTGCGGGTGCATGGGCTCCGCAAGTCTGAAGCGCGCGCCAAAGCGCGCGAGCTTCTGGAGACGCTCGGGCTTGGCGCCAAAGCCGACGAGTATCCCGATCGACTTTCGGGCGGACAGCAGCAGCGGGTGGCGATCGTCCGCGCTGTGCTCACTCAGCCAGAGGTGCTTCTGCTGGATGAGATCACGAGCGCCCTTGACCCTCAGCTTGTCGGCGAGGTTCTCGACCTCGTGCGCGATCTGAAGCAACAGGGAGCGACCATCGTGATGGCGACGCACGAGATGTCGTTCGCTCGCGAGGTGGGTGACCGCATCGTCTTCCTCGAGCACGGGGTGGTCGTTGAGCAGGGGCCGCCGTCGCAGGTCTTCGATGCTCCGCAGCAGGCAGCCACTGCCGAATTCCTCGCCCGCGTGCAGCACTGACTCGCTTGGTTTGAGGCGGTCATTACCAACCCCCCGGACCCGCGAGCACTATATACGTAGCTACAAGTACGCGTTATCGTAAAAAATGTGAGGGCGAGGGTTGGCGCGGCCAATGCGGCGCAGTTCGCGAGGGCTGCTACGCCAGATTTTCGTGGGGCTGCCCGGCCCGCGAGGCCTCTAAAGCGAAAGCGCGTTTTGGCACCTTTGGTACTGGTTCCGCTTCTTGCTGTCGGTTCGGCGGCTGCGCCTCGAGCCACCGTGGCGTACTTCACTGACACCCCCACAGTGAGCACGTCGGTCGACGGTCTCGATGCTTCCCCGTGGTTCACTTGCGCGCAGGCGGTGGCGGTGGACCCGACACCGGAGTACGCCACGTTGGAGCCGTATTTTTACTATGCGCTTAACGAAGCGCCGGGTTCGACCCAGGCGGCGACTTCAGGAACGCTTCAGCCGGCCGGCGGTTTCCCTCTCAACGCGTGGACGAGCGCTTACTCGTTCGGTGCAGGGCAGCCGTGTGCTCGCGACACGAATGTCGGTTCGCCCGACACTGCGCTGTCACTCAGCGGCGGTTGGTTCTCGACGGAGGACGTTCTGAGTCTTCCCCCGCCTCAGCCGAGCTGGAATGACCTGACGCTCTCTTTGTGGTTCCGAAGTACGGGCGGCGGCACTCTGATCGGGTTGAACCGGTATCGAGAAGCGGGCCCGGCGAGCAACAACGACAGAACGATCTATGTAGACGGGACAGGCACCGTCTATTTCGGAGTCGGCGTTGCCCATGTAACGCTGTCGAGCACGAGCGGCGACTATCTTGACGGTGAGTGGCACATGGCGACGGCATCCCTCTCAAGTGTCGAAGGCATGAAGCTGTACGTCGACGGAAACCTGGAAGCTTCGAACACCACGACGTCAGGACGCGGCTACCCCTTTGCCTATTGGGTGGTCGGAAACGGCCGAAACAACGGCGAGTGGCCGGGCACCGGCACGCTCGATAGTTGGTACGGAGATGTTGCGAAAGTTGGCATCTGGGACCGCGTCCTGAGTGATCAAGACATCTTCAACCTTTACCGGTCCGCTTTGCCCGTCAATCCCTAGGCCGTTTTGCCAGAGGTTTTTGGTGCACTGGCCCGGGCTGATGGCTCGAAAGATAGCGTGGCTACATGCAGTTCAATGCCTTCGCGGTCTACTCGGCTGGTGTGGGCGTGACCGCTGAAGTCATCCCCGACACTCAGAACAGCGACTATGAGTCCGGGATTGTCCAGATAGGCGAAGCGGCTTGGCATATTCGGACTGCGCGGAACACTCCCACCAAACCGGGGGCCTTCGTCGCGTTCTGGCAACGGGACGCGGAGGGGAACACAGTGCCGTTCAGTGATGCCGATCCCGCTGCGGGGCTGCTTGTTTTCGTAGAGCAGCATGATCAGCGAGGGGTGTTCCGGTTCACCAGCGCGCACCTAACAGCGCTCGGCGTCACGTCAGGAAGACGGCCAGGCAAGCGTGGGTTCCGGGTGTATCCGAGCTGGTGCGCGGGCTTGAACGCCCAGGCCACGACCACGCAACGTGCTCAAGCGCCCGCGTTTCAGGAGTTCTGAGCTCCTCGGGTCGTGCTGGTGAGCCGGGGAAGAGTCGCGCCGTGCAGGTCTTCGATGCTCCGCAGCAGGCAGCGACTGCTGAGGTCCTCGCCCGCGTGCAGCACTGAGTCGCTTGGTTTGAGGCGGTCACTAAACGGCAGTAGCGCGCGAGGAACGCACGGGCGTGTAGCGTCCTCGGTAGTACACCCGCACCCTCGAAAGGTAAGCCATGAACGACCTCCCCTTCCTGTGGTTGGCTATCTCGGCCATCGGCATTCTGCTGCAGATCGTCATCATTCGGTACGCAGTCTTACTTGCACTGCGGGATGCCCGCCACGAAGATCGAGTGGAACGCTTGGCGCCCGATCAGGCTGCAGAGTTCCTCAGCGCCAAGCACCACAAGTTCCTGATGAGGCGAAAGGCCCAGTGAGCTCGACGCGTGCGCGTACGTCACGCCTCTGTGGGCACGCAGAGATCGAGAGCACTGGCGTGCTCTCGATCCGCAGGTTTTACTCCGTGAGGTCTGCGCAGTCGATGACCTCACCGAAGTAGGTGACCGTGCCGGTGTCGCTCGCCGCGCAGAGGTTCACTAGGTCAGCAGCTGCGCCGAAGCCGATCGTGACGACGACGATGACGCCGACGATCGTACCGATCACGATCAGGGCGGAGCCGATCACGATTGCCGCGACAGCGAAGCCGTTCTTCTGGCCTGCGCGCTTGGACTGAACGAGCGCGATGATGCCGAGAACGAGCCCGATCAGCCAGAGGAAGAACGACAGGACGAATGCGACAACGCCCAGCGTTGCCCCAGGGCGCGGGCCAGTGGTGCTGTCCGTCGCCGCGGGCATGGGGGGAGGGGAAAGGTCCGGAGTGGAGTTCGGTGAGTCGGACATACTGTCTCCAAAAGTCTGAGTTGCCAGTATCGGTCGACACCGGCGGGGTACATGCTACGAGATGAGTCCGTTGCGCTGGGGAATTACTGCAATACGCCGGATGCAGGATGAAGCTCGTCTGCGGCGAAGTGGAAGGTGCTCGCGGTGAAAATTTCGCGGGGTCTGACCTGCAGCACCGCTGCGAGGCGCGCCACATCCTCCGATGTGAACGACTGTTGCCGCAGCCGAACTCGAAACTGCTCCACGCTCATCCCCGCGTCCTCGATCACCGCCCTGGCGGGACGGCCGCGCTGTAGGCGAAATCGCTCGAGAGCAGCCGGATGAACCCGAATACCGAAATCCATAAAGACCCCTTACGCGAACAGGATTTGGACAAGTATGCATCGCGCGTGGCATTTAGGGAAGACCCTAAACAAAAGCGTGACGAACTAAGTCGGCTGCGGTCGAGGGTGTGACTTTCGGCTCAGGCGAAGCCGAAGGGCACGCTGTCCGATGACAGCGTGCCCTTCGGTCTGCACGAGCTAGACGGAAACCTTCGCTGCCTCGAGCAGAGTGACGAACGCGCCCATCCACGTGCCGTTGTCTGGCCATGCGCGAGCGCTCACCATGTTGCCGTCGACCACCGCACCGCCGCTTTCGAAGGTGGCGCCGGCCAACTCCACGTCGATCGCGAGCTCCGGATATACCGAAGTCGTACGTCCGTTCAGCACGCCGGCCGCCGCGAGCAGTAGTGGACCGTGGCACGTCGACGCGACCGGAGCGTTGCGCTCGAAGAACGCGCGCACAATGTTCTTCGCGTCAGCGTTGTTGCGAATGTACTCGGGAGCGCGGCCGCCGGGAACCACCACCGCCACGTAGTCATCAGGGTTGACGTCGCTGAACGCGATGTCGGCATCCCAGCTGTGTCCGGGCTTCTCTGTGTAAGTGTCGTAGCCATCGATGAAGTCGTGCACCACAAACTGGAGTTTCTTCTTCTCGGGGGCAGCGATATGCACCTCGTACCCGGCTTCCTGGAGGCGGTGATACGGGTAGAAAACCTCGAGTGTCTCGGCGGCATCGCCGGTCAGGATGATGATTTTGTCCATGAGGAGGACCTCCTTGTCGTGGGCGGCCCCAATGCCATCCCCGTGAATCGTCTGAGATCGTGGGAGCCCGCGCAACGCATGTTCCCACCATCTGAGAATCAGTGCGAAATCTGCCATTCTTGGCATCCCGGTTGGCCCGTACAGTGAGGGTATGAGCACTGCGATGGAGCAGGATGGCGGATCGGGCACACAAGCGGTCGAACGCCTCCTCAAGGTGCTCGAAGTGGTGGGGGACAGTGCGCATGGCGCCGAAGTCTCGACCATCGCCGCGGCGCTCGGGTTGAGCCAATCGACCACATACCGATTGGTGGGCGTACTGCAGCGGCAGGGGTATTTGCTCAAACGCAGCCAGGAGCCGCGCTACGTACTCGGGCGCGCCGTCACTGTGCTCGGAATGGCCGCCAATAGGCAGCTACTCGCGATGCCAGCAGTGTGCGCCGTGCTCGCGGCAACCCATGACGAGATCCTCGCCCCCGTGTACCTCACGGCGTTCCACGTTGACGAGATCGTTGTTGCCCACATCGCCGACTCCGCAGAGCACCCGCGAATCTCGCAGCTCCATGTCGGCTTCGCCGATGCTGCCCATGTGACAGCGTTCGGCAAACTCATGCTCGCCGAAAAGAGCCGCAAGCAGCTAGATCACTATCTCGATGAACACCCGATGACGCCCCTCACTCATCACAGCCCTTCTTCGACGTCCACCCTGCGTGACCAGCTCGAGCAGGTGCGAGACAACCGCATCGCCGTCGAAGTAGAGGAGTACATGTCGCGGTTGGCGTGCATCGCGGCGCCCGTCCGCTCTGCGCGGGGGCACACCATCGGTGCCATCTCTGTCTCTGTTTCGGCAGACGATTTCGGCTCCCGGGCCGACATTCTCGAACGCGCCGTGCGTCGCACCGCGTTGACGGTGTCATCCCGACTCGCCTAGCGGTGCTTGGAGCGGTTCAGACCGGCTCGTCGTCTTCAGACCACTGCGGACTCGGATGCGCTGGCGGGATCGCAGCCAGCGCCTGAGCGCTGCGTTGTGCGCGCCACCACACCACGAACCCCACCGCCGTGAAGACTCCATAAAACACGTACATGAAGCCGGTCGCGTAGTAGCCGGATCCGAACAGCAAGGGCACGCCGACGATATCGACGGCGATCCAGATGAGCCAGAACTCGGTCCAACCTTTCGCCATGCCGTAGGTGGCGAGCAGTGAGCCGACGAAGGTCCATGCATCAGCCCACACAGGCTCCCACGAACCGAGCGCGCGGAACAGCGGAGTCAGCGCGATTGTGCCGACGATCATCACGACGATCATCCCGATGCGTGCATTTCTCGGTGCCCACCGTGGCACGATGCGCCCGCCGTCGGCATTACGCCACCGCACCCACCCGTAGACCGAGACGGCGATGAACATGATCTGCCTCCCGGCCTGGCCGAGGAGGTGCGGTAGCGACGGATCGGCGCTGAGGGCGGATCCGAGAAAGACAGTGAGCAGCAGCACGTTGCCGATGATGCCGATCGGCCATGCCCAAATCTTGCGGCGCATGCCGCCCAGTGCGCTCGCGAGACCAAACGCGTTGCCGACGACTTCGCGCACGAGCAGCGTCTGCCCGCCAGGAAGAGTCCAGAACGAGTTGAAAGCCTCGACGAACCACTGCATCAGGTTCATCGTCAGGGGCGAGGTGCAGGTTCAGCGTGGTCGTCGAGCAGAAGCTGCAACATGCTGAGGTCGAGCCAGCGCCCGAATTTTGCCCCCACCTGTGGCATCCTGCCCACCTCGACGAAGCCGAGGCGCTTATGCAACGCGATCGAGGCCGTGTTGCCGCTCTCGATGCCCGCGATCATCGCGTGCATTCCCGCCGCTCTGGCGCGCGTCAGCAACTCATCCATCAGCATGGTGCCGATGCCACGCCCGTGCTGACCGTCGAGCACGTAGACCGAATGCTCAACGCTCAACCGGTAGCCGGTGCGCGGACGCCAGCGACCGTACGACGCGTAGCCCAGCACCCCGGCTTCGTCGATGGCAACGATCACCGGGTAGCCGCTGGCGAGACGATCGGCGAACCATGTCGTGCGCTCGGCAACATCGGTCTCGTCTTCATCCCAGATCGCGGTGGTGTGCAGCACGGCGTGGTTGTGGATTTCGGTGATGGTGTCGAGATCTGCGATCTCGGCATCCCTGATACGCACGGATGTCATCTGCGGTCGTTCTCTTTTCGTCTGCGCGTCGGGTGCGCATCGCCGACGCTAGCAGGGTGCAGGGCCTTCAGGCACTCCGCAGGCCGCCGAGTGGATGGTTTCGGCAAGCTCGCGCGCACGGCTCCACATGGGCCAATGGCCTGTGGGGAGGTCGACGACGTTGAGGTCTTCGATGTGTGCCACCTCCGCGAACATTGCATGTCCGGAGTGGGCGAGTTCCATCACCTGCGCGCTCGTGATTGAGCAGCACACCAGGGTAGTGGGGACTGCGCGGCGAGCGTCGTTCGTGAGTTCGACCCTCTGCCGGAGCACGGGGGCGGGCTCTGGCACGGCCAAGGCGCGAAAGCGCGCCAGGACCTCCGGCGTCAGACCGTCGAGGCTTGCCTGTTGTGCCAGCGCGTCGAAGGGAGGCAGCGGCAACTCGTCCACCCCTGCGGGAAGGTCAGGGGCGAAGACGCTTCCGTTCGACAGTGGGCCGGAGTCGACCCAAATCACCCGCTTCACAAGCTCAGGGTGTCGATCAATGACGAGGCTTACTGGCGCATTCGCGCCACTGTGCGCCACAAGAGTGGTTGGCTGGTCTTCGGTGACTTCGAAGCCAGCGAGGGTTTCGAGAATCGCGGCGGCTTGATCGTCGAGGTCTTTTGTGGCTCGCTCTGGATCGTTCGGATCGAGGCCAGGCAGCGTCATCGCAACTGCTCGGGAGTGTTCGGTGTCGAGGTGCGCCAGCACTTCATCCCACGCCCATGCGCCAAGCCAGTGGCCAGCGATGAGAACAATGGCCGGACTGTTATTCGTCAGTGTCATGTCACCAGCTTGAGGGGGCCAGTGGGCAGGTGTATGGCACTATTTATGTCATGAATTTCCTCCGAGTTGCTCCGTGAAGCGCGCAGAGCGTCTCCATGCGCTTTCTGAGATGCTGCGTCGCTCCGGCACGCGCGGGTACTCCGCCGATCGGTTGGCGAGAGAGTTCGATGTGTCAGTGCGCACGGTCAAGCGAGACCTCGCTGCGCTGGAAAGCAGCGGCGCACCTGTCTGGTCGCGCCCAGGGCCCGGCGGTGGCTACGGGCTCGCGGCAGGTTCGTCCTTGCCGCCGGTAACACTGTCTCCCGCGCAGGCCGTGGCGCTCATGGCCGCTGTTTCTGCGGCCGCTGACGCGCCCTTCGCCGATCTCGCAACGGCTGGTGTGCAGAAAATCCTTGATGTGCTCGATCCGAAAACGCGATCCAGAGCAGATGAGTTGGCCGGCCGCGTTTGGATCAACACTGTTCCTGCTGCGCCGCGCACGATTAGGTCGGCGTTAGAGGAGGCGATGGCTGATCAGCGGGTTCTCCGTCTTCGTTACACGTCGAGAGACGGGACGACGACTACCCGCGACGTCGAGCCTGTGCTGTTCGCATCGACGAACAGCCAGTGGTATCTGGTGGGGTGGTGCCAGCTCCGTACCGCGATGCGGTGGTTCGCGATTTCGCGCATCGAGAAGGCCAGTGTCACTCGGATGGTGTGCTCGGGTCACGCCATTAGCGAGGTGGGGGAACCTCCGGCGAGTGCGCGGCCAGTGCACGGTCGCATCGATTGAGTGCTGACGCCGACGCCGACGCCGACTCCGTCATTGGCCGGGCTAGAAGACGTCGCGCGTTGCGGTGGTGGCGAGCGCATCGCGCACCAGAATCGCGCGGCGCATGTCTGCCATGATCGGGTCAAAGAACCGCTCGCGATAGCGCGCCTCGCTCACGGCTGAGAAGACGAACGGCAGGGTGGCGATCACGGAGACCAGGGTCGCGGCTTTGAGAAGGTTCACGGTGATCGGTAGCTCAGCACCGGCGATGATGAGCGGCTCAACAGCGAGCGCTTCTCCCGCGTTGCTCGGCGACAACCAGATACCGATCACGTTGGCGGGAATGGCGATACTGCCGATCACGATCAAGAGTGCTGCGAGCAGCGCAGCGAAAAACGCGGCCTGCACGAGTTGAGCCACCGTCATCGCGAGCAGAATGTTGACGCGCTGAGCCGCCTGCAACGGTCGACGCTCGATCGAGGTGACGTAACTGTGCTCTGCCGGGGTATCGCGAAGCAGAGCCGCACGTTGCTCCGCGGGTGGAGACTGCGAATCGTCGTCGAGCTCTGAAGCGCTCACACGCAGTGCGACGATTGCGGCAAGCGTGGCGACGACGAGTCCGACCAGCCCGATCGAGCCCCAGGAGAGAGCGGATGAAAGCTGCCAGACCTCCACGGAGAAAAAGGCGAAAACCACCAACATGAGGATGACCGGCAGGGCGATGGATGCCATGTGGCCCATCGCATGCGCGTTTCGCACAGCCAGGCGCAGTGCCCACGAAATCAGCGCCCCGCCACCCATCCCTGTGAGCAACACGCAGACAGCGACAATGAGCAACGCTCGGAAGACGGGCCCGACCGTTGAACCAGGACGAATTCCGTATCCGAAAAGGATCAGGAGCGCGACGCTACCGGCGATCACCAGCAGGGCGACAACCGTGCCAACGCCCGCAGGGAGCCGGCGCAACACGGTGCGCACGATGAGGTAGCCGATCCAGGGGATACCGATCGCCAGCGCAAGCACAAACAGTACCAAAATGGCGATCACGGCCGCTTCCTCGCCCGAAGCGTCGAGGGCGAGGTCGACGGCCAATTCGATCCCGCCGGCCACGGGGAGCCCCACGATTGCTACCCACGCGATTAACGGCGCGACGCGGCGCGGAAGGTCAGTAAACCAACGGCGGAGGGGCACGAAGGTCGGCAGACCTTGTTCCCGGAACCACCGGTCAGCATCGCGTTTCGCGCTCCGGGGCTTCCGAGAAGACATGTGTTGAGAATACGCCAGCGGGCAACAGTGTCCGCTCGAGTGCGTGCACGGTTCTAAGTCGAATGAGCGCTGCTGGCCTGCAACGCGCGATAAAGCGAAGACACCGAAGAGAAGCCCGACAGTTGAGCTATCTGAGCTTGGGAGAACTTGGGGTGTGTGCGCAGAAGACGAGTCGCGGCTTCGCTGCGGGTGCGACGAATCTCCCCGCTGACAGTGAGCCCTGCTGAGGCGAAAGTCGCTTGCAGGGTCCGCTGCGAAGTGCGGAGCTGTGTTCCCAGCGAGGCAGAGCTGAGCCGAGGGTCGCTATGGTTCTGTTCGATGAACGCTTGCGCCCGGGAGAGAAGATCGTCGACGGGCGCAATGTCCCATAGGGCTGTTCTTGCAAGACCCTCGACGATGCTGTCGGTCGCATCTGCGAGAAGGTCGGGCTCCGTCGCCAACGGTGGCGGCGTGACGCAGAGAGTATGCAAGAAGCCATAGAGAGGTGCAAGTGTGCGCCATGGTACCTGTGGTGCACGGATGTTCTCTTGAAGATCTAAGGCAAGAGAGGGAAGGACCTGCGCGGCTGAGCTGATGTAGATCAGTTCGTTCTGCGGGCCAGTGGCACGTATCTCTGTCGGAGCGCTTCCCGGAGGAATAATGAGCGCACTCTTTCCCCTGCGAATCACGGGTGAAGAAGAAAAGACCTCTAGCTCGCCTTTGCGGGCAAAGACCATGAGGGCGCGCCCGCGCGACACTTCGTCGCGATGCCAATGGGCACTTGCCGCTGGCGTGGAGACGGCGACAAGGCTGGTCTGGGTGCGGTGTGCGAGATGCGCGATAACGGGAACGCCAGGCTCGAGATCTGCGATCTCAAAGTTCGCTGCACGAAGGTAGGTGCGCAACGGGGCGTCTCGGTCGAAGTCGCCGTCGTCGACGATACGAAAGCTCTCCTTCATTAGAGGCAATCGGTACCTGTTTCGGGGCTCGCGCACCGAGCACCTCCTTCACTGGGCGCTTCGCGTCCCATGCGAAGGCCTCACCCCGAGAGTCGAGTTATTCGCAGTATATTGATCGCGCATCTAGCCCTCGGGGCTATTTTTGGCGGCCTACCCGGGCGTCGCGGAAGCCCTGCGAGACGAGATATCCGGAGATCACAACGAGGCCGAGCCCTCCCCATACGCTCCACCACGGGAATCCGGGCGTCTCGCTGGGGGCTGCGATCGCCTCGATTTCGCCAGCGGGCGTGGGGGTAATTCTCTCGCCAGTGACGAGGATGCGGTGCGTGTTGATGCCCAGAGGCGTGCAGGTAATGAGGGTCACCAGGTCTTCCCCGGCCACAGGTCGCAGCGTCTCGGTGTCTTCGGGGGCGATGACCTGTTTGGTGATGACTCGATATGTCAGCACCCGGTCGAACACAGCGACGGTGAAGATATCTCCGACCTCAACTCGATCGAGGTCGGTGAACATCGCCGCATCCGCCAGTCCACGGTGGGCCGTGATCACCGATCGAGTGCTTTCGCCTCCGATCGGGAAGTGGGAACCCTCAAGATGCCCTGCACCGCTGGCCAACACGGCGTCGCTTGTGCCGTGATAGATCGGCAGGTCCACATCAATCTTCGGTACGCGGACGCGTCCCATTAACCCGTCAGCTGTCGCAGACAGGATGTTGTCATAATCGAATCCGCTGCCGGCCCGCGCGCTGTCGCTCACCGGTATGTTTCCGTTGCGCTCGATCAGCACTTCACCAGAGCTGAGTGCATCGTTGTAGGCCTTCGCCTCGGCGAGTTGTTCGTCGATCGACGGGTCGACATCGTCGAGGAGTGATTGATAACCGTCAACGACGAGTGACTGGTTGTACGACGACACCCATTGTGCGGTCATCGGGTACAGCCCAGCGGCGAGGCCACCGAGTGCGAGCACGGTGATCAGCATCGTAAAGATGCCTGGCCTCCACCGCTTTAGGCGGGTGCGCGTCACAATTTTTTCGCCTTGAGCTGCCTGCGCTGCCTCCAAATACCCAGGGCGGCCAGGCCGCCGAGTCCCCCGGCGCCGAGGAAGAACATCAGAGTTCCCATACCGCCGGTGAGCGGGATGCCAGGGATCTGGATCTGATCGTTCTCGATGTCGCCGTACGACACGTTCGTGTTAAGGGCAATGTCGATCGTTTGCTCCAACAGCATGTACCCAGCTGGCGCGGTCGTCTCACTGAGCTCGTAGGTACCAGGAGTGATGCCTACCAACAGAAACTCACCAGCCTCCGGGTCGCGGTCAGCGCCCGTGCAGTCATCCGCGTCGGCTGTGATGCAGTCGACGACGATGATCGCGTTGGTGGGGTCGAGCTCGCCGCTGGCCGTGTAGGGAGTGAGTAGCCACTCCGAGCCGGAGAGTCGGTCGCCCTCGAGGTTGACCTTGTTCCACGCAAGACTCACACGCACCGGGTGCTCCGTACACGGGGTTTCCGGGTCGCACGTCTCCGGTGGTTCCTCGCCCGTTGGCACAACGAAGTTGCCAAGCATGGCGTTGCTGGTGTCAAGAAGCGGATCCTTCACTGTGACGGAGTACGTCACGGTCCGCGTTGTGTTGGCCGCGAGCTCGCCGGTGACCCGGATTCGATCGCCGTTCAGCACAGCGGCCAGAGGTGCCTCTGCGTTGATCGCGCCCTGCAGGTCTGCGTCGTCGAGCACGTCAGAGAGAACATCCTCATGATCGACGGTTACGGGAAGCCCACCGGTGTTGCGGAAGGTGAGCGTGTAGGTGACGCTCTGACCCGGGGTGACTTCAGCACCGGAAGCGGGGTCTGAGCTCTTCTCGACTTCGATGGCGCCCGGGGTAGGTTCGCGATTGTAGATCGTGCATTCGACCCGTTGGTTCTTCAGGCCGCTCACGGTGAATCCTGGCTGCGCGGCGGTGCCTGCGTCCGTGACTGTCACAGACGTTCCGGTCTCGCTGTTGACGCAGACCGCGTTACGTGCCGATGCACCGGTTCCGACCGGCACGATCTCGTAGCCGTCTTGCTGGGTCTCGAGGATCTGCACTCCGCCGCTGTCTGCGGCGCCAGGGAACGTAAGCCCGAAGTCAACCTTGCCGTCGCTGTCTTCTGTGGTGAGCTGCGAGCTTGGAGCGTTGACGTTGACCGCGGCCGTGGCCGTGCTGGTCGCATCGAACTGCCATCCGGCGGGAGCCGGGGTCGCATCCTCAATCGTGCCGTCGTTCGGCACAATCATTTTCTGCACGCCGATACTGCCCTGACAGTTCGTGTTGGCGAGGTCAGCGAGGGTGTCAGCGGCCGCCGCGAACGACGAGGCACGGTAGTAATCCGAGTTCAATGTCGGTCCGGAGACAGCGCGAAGGTTGAACTCACCTACGGATGTAAAACTTGGCCCCACTCCCAAGGCGATAACCCGAGTGCCCTCGGCCTTGAGTTGATTCGCTGAGAAGATCCCGGCATCGACGTCCTGAAGCGAGTTGTAGGCGCTCGACCCTTCGTTATCGCGGATGACGCTGGGGTTTCCGTCGGTCAAGAGGACCGCAACGTCGTAGTGGGGGGCTGCCGTGGCTGCGGTCGCGAAGCCAGCATCCCAGTTCGTACCACCGCCGTCTTCCCAGTCCGCGTACTGAGCCTTGAAGCTGTTGCCCTCCTCTGCTGTCGTCACGGGCAGAAGCGTCGGGCTGTTGCTCGCGTTTCTGCCGGGGCTCGAATCTGAGAACGAGAAAAGCCCCATCCGTGTCGGAGTTCCACGGAACGCATCAACGAACGATGACATCGCTGACTTCAGCTCTGCCATGCCCGACGTGCCGAGGGAGTTGGAGGTATCCGCAAGGAGTGCGACATCGAGCGTGCACGATGCGGGAAAGACCGGGTTTGCCCTGGACTGGCTCCATACTCCCGTCGTGCGGGTCACGTTCGCCGCGTACCAACCCTCGGAGTTGTTATCTAAGCGGTTGCGCATGAAGTAGCGGTCAGGGTCACCTGAGCCGATTCCCCGATCATTGGGATCGTTCCAGGGCATCGCTGCGGTTGAACTGTAGGTCACTCCCGCTCGTAGCTGCGTGTCGGTGCGGAAGCGATATTCCCACGCAGTTTCGGGCGATTCGCTGTACTTACCCACGCGCAGCTGAGGATTGGAGTACCAGCCTTCAGGGCTTGCCTCCTCCACGACCCAGAAACGGGTGTCCTGTGGCACGCCTGTCGATGAGATTCCGCCGCTGCGGATCGGGATGACGAAGTTGCAGTCGCCGTCAGCATCCGACACGCAGGTCGTCCAAGACCATGCGGCGCTGTAGCGGCTTCCTGCGTTGCCCTGGTCGGGAGTTCGTTCGGCGGCTCCGTTGCGGAAGCCGCCTCCTGTGGTCGCGGTGCCAGCGGCATGAAGAGCAAGTTGCACGCCGGCAAGGCCCTGCACAGTGCCGTCAGGCAGGCGATCCCCGCCGACCTTGACGGTGATCACGGCAGACCCGGCCGGTGGCACGGGAATGGACCTCGGGGTGATTGACGACTCGGGCTCCGCATCGTCGGTCGCGGACGCAGACGCATCATCCTGGGGAGAAGTGGACTCAACGTCGGAGGCCTCGGGAGCATCAGTATCGGGCGCCGACTCATCAGTCACGGGGACATCTGGTGCAGGGGTTGCAATGACCGGGGCGGTGTCATCAGCCACAGTTTCGGCTGACGCTGTCACCGGGGTGCCCAGTACCGCGATACTGAGCCCGACCGCCAGGGTGCAGGCGGCGAGCCGAGAGCCGAAGCGTCGCTCGGGTCGGCGCATTCGCTCACTACGCGTAAACGGATTGATTTCCATAACGAGATTCCTGGTGCTGCTCGGTGATGACAGATGGCGTATCGACGCGGACGTCAAATACAAGAACGTGGTGACGCGGGCGGGCTAGGGAAGCGACCCGCGCCACCACGCCATAACGTGACGGTCCGAGGAGTGCTCAAACCACCACGTCTGCGACGACCCGCACGAAGTCGTGCCGCCGCAGTCCGGGGGTGCTTACTCGGCGATCGCTGCTTCGCGGCGACGCTTCATGAGCACCAGTCCAAGGGCGATGACGCCCGCTCCGATACCAGCCGTGATCAGAAGGATCTGGCCGTTCGCACCGGTGAGTGGCAGTCCGGGAACTCCCTGCTGGGTGTTGATGATGTCGGCGTTATCGGCGGTGGTCGTCGCGCCAATCTGCACTGTGACACCGTTGAACGGGTCAGCCGGAAGCACGAATCCAGCGGGGGCTGCGGTTTCCTTCAGCACGTAGCAACGCTGCGGGCTGTCGATGACCGGGTTCTCGCTGTCGCTGACAAAGAGACCAGCGACGGAGATCACGCCGCCGGCTTCGGTCGTGAATGAGCTTTCGCCGTCGACCGTGATGGGGTCGCCCTCTGCCACAGCTGCGGTGCAGTCCGCTGCGTAGGGGTCTGTTGCGTTGTAAACCTCGAAGGTTGCGCCGGCGAGCAGTCCTTCAGTGCCCGACGAGCCGGAGGAGCGCTTGAGGATCTCGAGCGAGCCCCAGTTGGTTTCGACCTCGTTGGAAGGCAGCGGCGGGCGCACATTCGGGTCGAAGCCCGGGTTGTTGGTCCACAGCTCAGCATCGTTGACGATGGTGCCGTTTCCGATTGAGGTGACGGTGCCAGCGAATACGACGGTGACTTCCTTGCCTGCCTGGGCGTTCGGGCCCTGGTTCAGCCACGCCAGACCAGCTGGGGTGAAGTTCATGGTGATCTGCTGTCCGACAATGTCGATCGTGTAGTAGCTCGAGTCAAGTGCAGCGTCATCGACCGTGACGGTCACCTCGGATGCGGCGACCGCGGCAAGGCGTGTGTCGAGCGTGTCGCGGATCGCGAAGCCGGTCCACACATCGTTGGTGGTCGGGACGGGAGCGGAAACGGGGAAGCGGACGACAGAGCCGAGGCCTGTGTCCTGCTGCTCCTCGATCGTCTTCACGATCTCGCCTGCACCGTTCTTCGGGTATGCGTGCACGTCGTACACCCAGCCGTTCTCGTGTGGCATCGGGATGGTGACGATGAAGGGGGCTGCACGGTCGACAATTTGCGCAGGTGCTTCGGTCTCGCACACCTGGTAGGCGCCGAGCGTGAGGGCGAGCGTAGCCGCACCCTGTGCATCAGTGGCGGGGAATGCGACACCGGTGCCGAGGGTGAAACCGGCTGGCGCGGTGCAGGAGGCCCCGGCCTGGACGTCTGACAAACCATCCCAGTTCGTCGCAACCGCGAGGTCGAGAGGCTGTCCGTCTTTGAGGAGCGGGTAGGCGGTGAAAACGACGTCGGCTACGGGGTCGGAGAAGTCTCCAGCCGCAGGTTCCTCGCTGATGTCACCTTCAACATCGCCTACCTGGTACAGGTACTTGTGGACAGTCAAAGACCCAGTGCGGTCTTCGTCGATGTTGCCGTAGTCCTGCGGGCTCGCGTGTGCGGCGGTCGCCCCGACCGCACTACATATTCCTACGGTCGCCACTCCAAGCACTGCAGCGAGGCGGTGCATTCTTTTTTTGCGCACGGAAGTGCTCCTTCACTCTCTTCGGGTATGGCTGCCAGGTGCAGCCATCGGGAAGGCACGCATTAGCAGCTCGCGTCGACCCTCACATGGAGAGAGTGGATGCGACGAAGCCGCTTACGCGGTGTGCGCCGAGTGGGAGAGTGTTTGCGCGTTTTGACGAGATTGGGCGCGGCAGACGCGGTTCTGGTGGGCTAGCCCAGCAGGTTCCACCGCCGCCCTGAGGAGGAGCGCTCGACTCAGATACGCACGTGGGCGGGGGACTCTTCGCCCTCATGGAAGCTCGGGCTTTTGCCCAGCATCCGCGCGATTCCGAGAACGATCCCGACGATCACCAGTCCGACAATCAGTCCGACAATCGCCGAGATGATGGTCTCCACCAGCCACACCACAAACCCGCCGAGAGGCTCAAGTGCGCCTTCGACCGCGTGCAACATGTCGGTGGTCACGTGCAGCCCCACTTCGCCGAGGTTGACGAGCAGCAGATGCCCACCGACCCACAGCATTGCGACGGTGCCGAGCACGCTGATGAAGCGGAACACCGCAGGCATCGACCGCACAATTCTGGTGCCAGCGTGGCGCACACGCTGCACCGAGTTCTTCGCCATCTTGAGTCCGATGTCATCGATCTTCACCAGCAAGGCGACAGCCCCGTAGACAACGCCGGTCATGATGAGGGCGATCACGGCGAGGATAGCGAGCGTCGTCCAAAGATCGAGGCCGCCCTCCAAACCGGCAAGCGAGATGAGCATGATCTCGGTCGAGAGGATCAGGTCGGTGCGCACGGCACCGAAGACCAGTTTCTTCTCGTCGCGCGCACTCTCATCGGCTTCGCCGTGGTGCACGCCGAACCACTCGAGCACCTTCTCTGCACCCTCGAAACACAGGTACGCGCCGCCCAGAATCAGCAGGTACGGCAGCACCCACGGTGCGAACGCGGTGAGCAGCAGTGCCGCCGGAATGATGATGAGGAACTTATTGGCCAGAGAGCCGAGCGCGATCTTGCCGACCACTGGCAGTTCGCGCGCCGGCGTAATGCCCTGCACGTACTGCGGAGTGACAGCCGCATCGTCGATCACGACGCCAGCTGCCTTCGCCGACGCCTTCATTGCAGCGCTCAGAATGTCGTCAACGACGGCGAGCAATCCAACCGACATATGCAGTTCCCCTCAGAGGTGTGTGGTGCGGAGGTAACTCTATCGAGTGCACGCGGCGTCGCCGTGCTCGAAGGATACGATGAACACTCACCTCTCGGCTGGCACCAGTTGGTGCGCCGACCAGATCGCGGAGATACGCGCATGACTGCACCGATCCTCGTCAGCTCCTACACAGTCTCCCCGGCTCATGCGAACTGGGACCCCGCACTTGAAGCCGAGCTGCTGCCAGCGCTCTGCGCGCTTCCTGGCGTCGCCGGTCTCGAAGTGCCGTGGGCAGGACGCATCCACCCCCACGATGAGGCCTGGTTTCTCGCCAACGTGCCAGCGGTATCGCTCGCCGTGACACCGGTGCCCTTCATTATGGGAAGCATCGGAGCCGACCCCGCATACGGCATCTCCTCGACCGATGAAGAAGGACGAACCCGTGCCGTCGATGACCTGCGTCGCCTCGCTGCCGACGTCGCGCGCATCAACGCAGAGAGTGCGGCGACCGTTGCGGTCGTGATGTTGCACACGGCACCGCGTGCCACCGGTGCCGTCGAACCCCTGGTGCGGTCGTTGGGCGAGATTACGGCGCTCGACTGGTCAGGCGCCCGTCTCGTCATCGAACACTGTGATGCCTTCGTGCCAGAACAAGCACCGAGCAAGGGATTCTTGTCGCTCGACGCCGAGATTGCCGCCATTCGTGCAGCCGACGTTCCGGTGGGCCTCTGGCTCAACTGGGGGCGCTCCGTGATTGAACTCCGCGACGCCGACGCCGTGACCGCGCAGATCGCCACCGCCGCCGACTCCGGCCTCCTCGTAGGGCTCGCTTTTTCAGGGGCCGCCGCAACAGAGAGCCCCTATGGGCGACCGTGGATCGATGCGCACCTACCGATCGCCTCGGCCTATCCGGAATCGCTCTCTCTCCTGGACGACGCGCACGTTGCTGATGCGCTCGCCGCAGCAGGAGATGTTGCGTGGCTGGGAATCAAAACGGCGAAGCGTCCAGACGATGCGTCGGCGGATGATGCGTTGCAGATGGCCTCCCGCAACCTCGAGGTCGTGCGCGGCGAAGGGTGAGCGTAAAACTCACAGGCCGCTCACAGTCCCGCGGGACCAAATTCGGGCGTTCGTTGGTTCTCTTCTAAGACGCCGCAGCCAGCGACGTCAGAAAAGGAGTCAGATCATGTCGAACGACTACGGCAAGACCCCAGAGGCCATCAGTGCCCTCACACACCTTCAGTACGAAGTGACGCAAGAAGATGCCACGGAACCGCCATTCCGCAACGCGTACTGGAACAACCACGACGAGGGTATCTACGTCGATGTCGTCTCCGGAGAGCCCCTCTTCTCCTCGAAAGACAAGTTTGAGAGCGGTTCGGGGTGGCCAAGCTTCACCCGACCGATCGAAGCGAATGCGGTCACTACCCGCACTGACCGCAAGCTGTTTATGAAGCGCACGGAGGCGCGCTCCGCCGTGGCAGACAGTCATCTCGGACACATCTTTGACGATGGCCCCCGTGCCGAAGGCGGGTTGCGCTACTGCATGAACTCCGCCGCGCTTCGCTTCATCCCCGCTGATCGCTTGGAAGCAGAGGGGTACGGTCGCTACCGGACTCTCTTCGGCGAGACGCCCGAAACTTCCCCCACCAACACTTCTGAGGAGCAGTCATGACCGACGCTGGAACCATCACCCGCACCCCCGGAACCGAAACTGCCGTCTTGGCTGGCGGTTGCTTCTGGGGCATGGAAGACCTGATTCGCCGTCAGCCAGGCGTGCTCTCCACCCGCGTCGGCTACACCGGCGGATCGAACGATCACGCGACCTACCGCAACCACCCCGGCCACGCGGAGGCTGTGGAGATCGTGTTCGATCCCACAAAGACCACGTACCGCGACATCCTCGCGTTCTTCTTCCAGATCCACGACCCATCAACGGTCGACCGCCAAGGAAACGACCGCGGATCAAGCTACCGATCTGCGATCTTCCCGCTCACTCCGGAGCAGGAAACCGTCGCGCGCGACACGATCGCTGATGTGGACGCGTCTGGCCTGTGGCCCGCGAAGGCCGTCACGAAGATCGAGCAAGAGGGGCCGTTCTGGGAGGCCGAGGAAGAGCACCAGGACTACCTTCTCAAGTACCCCAACGGCTACACGTGCCACTTCCCCCGCGCCGGTTGGGTGCTGCCCAAGCGCGACGCCTCCTGACGCGATGCTTCGACAAGCTCAGCAACCCCATTCCAATGGTCCCCTGAGTACGCAACGTTTGGTCCCTGAGCTTGTCGAAGGGCCCCGGCGGTCCCTGAGCTTGTCGAAGGGTCAAACCCCCTCAGCAAGGAACGCGACAGCGGCGTCCTTAAACTCCCGTGAGCCTGGAGCGTTGAAGTGGTTCCGTTTCGGGATCTCAAAGAAGCGCCCCGCTGGCGCCGCACTGGCAAGCGTGCGGGAACCTTCGATGATCGCGTCTTTCGCTCCCGTGGCGAACAGGATGGGGCTGGTCGGCGCATCGGAGGGGTCTGGGTCGATCATGCCTGAGGCGCGCATGCCCTCGGCGAGGGCGACCAGCGCCTCCAGGTCGTTGCCGGGAACCCGCTCGGTCAGGGCGATGTAGTTCTTCGTCGTCTGATCGGCCACGGGCGTGCCGTCAGCGATGTACGCGCGTACTTGCTCAAGATCGAGGCGCGCGAGTGGAATCCCATCGGGCACGCCGCCGAGTACCGCTCGCCCAATGCGCTGCGGAAGCTCACGCACGACTTCCCACCCCACACGCGCACCGAGCGAGTAGCCGATGTAGAACGCGTCGTCGACGAGGTAGGTGTCCATCACGGTCTCAACGTCGGTGACGAGCGTGCGAATGCGATAGCCGTCTGGATCGTGCGGCTTGGCGCTGTGGCCGTGCCCTCGCTGGTCGAGCGCCAGCACGCGATATCCGGCTTTGGTGAGTTCGCGCACCCACCCTGTGAGAACCCAGTTGTCGCGGGCATTGGAGGCGAACCCATGCACCAGCACCACGACAGGGGCATCGAGGTCGCCCCAGGTATACGTCGCCAGGCGGGTGCCGTCGGCGGCATACACCTGCTGGGGGTCTGGCATGCGGGTCAGGTCGGAGAGTGGAACGGCCATGCTTCCATCTTGGTCGCGTTTGAGCTGTTGAGGGTGACACGAAGAAAGCCGCCAGCCACCGAAGACGGTGACTGGCGGCTTTTTGTTTCAGAGTGGATCAGACGCGGTCGCGCAGGGCGGCGCCGAGCTCTGCGTCTACGTTCGTCCAATACTGGAAGAAGCGCTCACGGATGCCGTCGAGCGTGATCGACTTGCCCTGACCGGTGAGGGTCTCGAGGAACCGCATGCGCTGCTCTCCGTCGAAGACGTCGCGGTACAGCGTTGTCGCCTGACCGAAGTCGTCGTCATCGGCGTGCAGGGTTGCCGCAGCGCGCATCAGCTCGCCGTCGCTTTCCCAGCTCGCCTCGACGCCAGCTACCGGGTCGGCCTCTGGGCCACCGGCAGCGCCGTACGAGTTCGGCGTGTAGACGCGGTGCTCTGCCGGGTTGAACTTGTACTGCATCTGGCCTTCGTGCATGTAGTTGCGCACCTCGGCCGCGTGCGGCTGGTTAACCGGCAGCTGGTTGTAGTTCGCGCCGATGCGGTAACGCTGAGCGTCGGAGTACGAGAACACTCGTGCCATCAGCATCTTGTCCGGCGAGATGCCGGTACCAGGAACCTGGTTGCCCGGCGAGAAAGCTGCCTGCTCGATCTCCGCGAAGAAGTTCTCCGGGTTGCGGTTCAGGGTGAACGTGCCCACCTTGATGCGCGGGTAGTCCTTCTTCGACCAGGTCTTCGTCAGGTCGAACGGGTTGAAGCGGTAGTCCTTCGCCTCGTCGTACGGCATGATCTGCACGTACACGTCCCACGACGGGTGCTCGCCACCGGCGATCGCGTCAAACAGGTCGCGACGGTAGTGGTCTGCGTCCGAGCCGGCGAGCTTCTCGGCTTCATCGGCGCCCATGGCTTCGACGCCCTGCTGGGAGAGGAAGTGGTACTGCACCCAGAAGCGCTCACCAGCGGCGTTGATCCACTGGTAGGTGTGTGAGCCGTAGCCGTTCATGTGGCGCCAGCTGCGCGGCAGGCCGCGGTCACCCATGAGGTAGGTGACCTGGTGGGCGGTCTCAGGAGAGAGCGTCCAGAAGTCCCACTGCATGTCGGAGTCGCGCAGACCGGAGTCACCGAGGCGCTTCTGCGAGTGGATGAAGTCCGGGAACTTCATGGCATCGCGCAGGAAGAACGTCGGGGTGTTGTTGCCGACGATGTCGAGGTTGCCCTCGCTCGTGTAGAAACGCAGCGAGAAGCCGCGCACATCGCGCCAGGTGTCTGGCGAGCCCTGCTCGCCGGCGACGGAGGAGAAGCGAATGAGTGTCTCGCTCTTTGCGCCAGGCTGGAATGCTGCCGCGCGGGTGTAAGCCGAAACGTCTTCTGTGACGACGAACTCACCGAACGCGCCGCCGCCCTTAGCGTGCGGGTTGCGCTCCGGCACTCGCTCGCGGTTGAAGGAGGCAAGCTTCTCGACGAGGTAGCGGTCGTGCAGAACCGTGGGTCCGTCGGCGCCGACGGTGAGCGAGTGCGCGTCGCTCGGTGCCGGCGTACCGGTTTGGGTAGTGGTGGCAGGTTTCGTCATTGTTTCTCCTTCTGCGCGCAGGCACGATAAACAGCCCTCTTCCGCTGTTGGCGGATCGGTGACGGGTTCATCGGACTAGTGCGCGGCGTGTTGGCAACTGGGGCAGAGACCCCAGAAGGTGACTTCGGCTGTCTGGACGGTGAATCCCCCGGTAGATGAGGGAGTAAGGCACGGCGCTTCGCCGACGACACAGTCCACATCGCTAATCGCCCCGCAAGAGGTGCACACGATGTGGTGGTGATTGTCGTGTATTCGACGTTCGTAAAGCGCTGCAGAACCTGCCGGTTCAATGCGGCGGATGAGGCCCGCCGCCGTCAGGTCCGTGAGGATGTTGTGCACCGATTGGATTGATGTCGTCGGGAGCACGTCAGTAACGGCACGGTAGAGCCGTTCCGCATCCGAGTGGGCCATGGAGTCAAGGGCCTCAAGAACGGCAACACGACCAGCGGTCGCCCTCAACCCAGCGTCGCGAAGCGCCGAGTCGAGTGTTGTCTCCATGCCCACGAGCGTACCTTCTATTTTGAGTAACTCAAAATACATACCGGTATGTTGGTCCAGCGTTCATCAGCCCGTCGTGACCGTGAAACCCTTTCCTCGCACGCGTACCTTGCCGCTCTGTGCCGCCTGTCCGCGGGCAGACCCGTCTGCCTCATACGCGCGACCCGACCCAGGGGCGAGCGGCGCGATCCGCTCATCGTGCCGTGATCCATTGGCGTACAGCACCGCAGAACCAGAAGTCGTGGCGTAAACGGCGTTCACAATCTGCGGTTGAATCACCAGCGCATCCAGACGCACATCTCCGTAGCTCGTGCACCGCACAGTCACCGCCTCGGCGGGCAGATCGTCGCCGAGAAGCTGCGGCACGAGCATGCCGTCTGCTTCGGTGAGTCCGCGATCGCCGGTGGAGCCGGCCTTCGTGCGGGTGCGCCACAGCCGCCGTCTGCCGCGGAAGACCTCCCACTCCGCCTCGCCGACGTCGGCGGCCTGTCGCCAAACCACGCCATGAAGGATGCCGCCGGCCTCGGTGACATCGAACTCGACGTACTCGCCGCGCGGAACACGCACATACGCGCCGCCGGAAAGGTTTCCCTCGCCGGTCCACGCGCCTTCGTCTGGACGCACAACCTCACAACCGGTCGAAAGTCGCGCGTTCTCGGCGTCGATCACGCGCAGCCCCGAGTGTGCTGAGAGCCCAGTGATCGACGTCGCGAGCGCGGCAACATCAGCATGCGCATCCAGGAGCAGCATGGTGAGCAGGCCGTGGATGGTCGATTCTGCTCCGGAATTGCGGTTAACCCGGCCGTCGGTCTCGACGCCGTCGAATGTCACACCCGTTGCCGGGTCATAGACCGGAATCCCCGCCGTATTCGCCCCAAAGAACCACCCTGCGGCGAGGCCAGCGAGCAGGCGGAGCCCATCGCCACCGACCTCGGCGGCCTGCAGCGCGCCAGCAACACGTCCGTGTGCTCCGTACGCGATCTGCGATTCGGCAGGAAGTGGTGCCCACGAGTTGTTTGGTCCACCAGCCGCGAGCACCTGCGGGGTGAAGCGCCCGGCGTCTGCGATCGCCGCGGCCGTCCAGTCGCGCTGTCTCAGTAGCGCTCCGGCGCGAGCGAGAGCTTCTGGTGCCGCCGCGCCCCACGCATGCCAGAACCCGAGGGATCCTGTCCACGGCAGCACTGCGCCAAACGGCCAACCCTGATCGGGATTGCTGGCCATCGCCGCCACGCCCTTGCCATAGATCTGCAGCGCAGAACGACTGCGGGAGTCGCCAGCGTCGGTAGCAGCGGCGAGTCCCAGCATGGCCTCGGCTGTCGCGTCAGCACCGCCGGCGATCAGCCAGCCGGGCAACTTGCGCCCATCGCTTTGCACCCACTGGCCTGCGCGCGAGAGCGACTCACGCTCAAGCGCATCGAGGCAGAGATGCAAGCGCGCCAGCAGGAACGCCGCGAACTCCGGGTTCTCCCGGCGGAAAGCGGCGTACCCCTCACCAAAGGCCCACACCGCACGGGCGAGCCAATAAGACTCTGCCGAATCAGAAGGATCAGGCAGTTCGATCGGAGTCGCGCTGGGGGTCAGCGTGCCGTCCTCTTGCTGCCAGAGCACCACGCGCCCCGCATTCGCACCAGACGTTGTTTGCAGGAACGCCAACGAGCGCAACACATCTGCCGCCTCATCACGGCTTTGTGCGTCACCCGTTGCTTTCCAATCCCGGAGGAACACGATTGCCGCACGCGCAATGTCATCGGCGTTGTACGCGCCCTGCGTCCAATACCCGGTCACCGCATCACGCGTGCCGCCGCCGACCGGCCGATACCCGCCGGCCCCGTCTGTGTCGGCATAGGTCCAGGGTGCTTTTACGGTCGGCCTCGTCTCGATGCCGAACGTGGTGTGCGTAGCGCTCGCCACTACCGGAACCTCAGCGAGCAAGAACCGCAGATGAGAGAGGTTTGTCAGCCGCGAGCGTCGTGCAGTCCCTTGCGAAAGGTGTGCGGCGCCTGGCGCGGTGTCCGTCACCCGGCTGGTCGACCCGAAGGCCGCGTCCACCGGAAGTAAAGCAAGCGCAGAGGCCGCGGCGGTGAGGGTCAGAAACGTGCGACGCGAGGTGGCCACGTCCTCACCTCTCTTCACCGGCAGTCGCGCCAGCGCTATCGCGCAGCGCACTGCCCCACGGGGTTGCAGGGTCGTGGATGGCAACGGCCAGGGTCGTGTCTGACTGCCCGTAGTAAGCGAACCACTTGTTCTGGAACTTCACGAGGCCCTCCACGAAGGTCACATTCGAGACCAGCCCGTTCATGTCCTCGAACGTCTGCGGGCGCAGCCACGGCTCCTGCAGGCGAGCGATGACCTTGGTCGGCTCGTCTGGATCAATTGCGATCTGGCCGCAGCGGTAGTCAACTTCGATCGAACCGTCTTCGTGAACGACGCGGGTGGCGCCGTTCGTGAGAAACAGCAGCAGTCCGTTGTCGGTCACCACAGGGGAAGCGCCGATTTCGACGAGCGCTTCATCCCAGGTGCCAGGGGTCGGTTCGTACATCGGCTCGGTGTCCAGCGTGCCTGGCGTCCAACGGATGAGGTTGTCGCTGGTCGCCCAGTAGATCGCGCCCTCTCCGAAGTACATCCACCACTTGCCATGCATCTTCTGTGGCACGATCACGCCGGCTTTTGACCAGTTGAAACCACGCGGATCCATGGTCTTAAAGGTGTCGAAGTCATCGAACAACGGGCCGTGCTTGGTCCACGTGCGCAGGTCCGTCGAGGTGGCGAGGCAGAGCTGCGCGCTGCGGCGGTCCCAGCCCGTGTAGGTGAGGTAGAAGGTGCCATCGATCAGCGCGATACGAGGGTCTTCGCAACCGTACTGTTCGTAGTCTTCAGACGGGGAGAGGATGGGGGCATCCTCGCGGGTGAAGTTGACGCCGTCTTTCGACCGGGCAATGCCGATGTGCGAAATGATGTCTTCGGCGTGCGCGCGGTAGAGCAGCACTACCTCGTCACCGTCGACGATTGCGGCGGGGTTGTAGAGGTTGGCTGATTCCCAGCTCTCGCCCCGAGGGCGCAGGATGGGGTTGCCCTCGTAGGGGGTGAACGGTCCGAGGGGGAAGGATGCTCCGGTGAACATGAGTGCCCTTTCTGGCTAGCCTTTGACAGCAGCGCCGAGGTCGGTGGCTTTGAAGAAGCGTTGGAAGACGATGAACAAGATCACGACGGGGAAGGCCAGTGCCGTGGCGCCAGCAAGAATTGCGCCGTTGGGGTTGGCCGCGGTCTGTGAAACGTTCGAGATGTAGTTGGCGAGCGAGACAGCCAGCGGCTGCAAGCTTGCATCTTTTGTGACGAGGAACGGCCACAAGAACTCATTCCACGGTCCGATGAACGTCACCAGCACGACGGTGACCAGCACGGGGCGGATGAGTGGGATGGCAATAGATGTCAGCATGCGAATCTCACCGGCGCCATCGATACGCGCCGCTTCGAAGATCTCCACCGGCAACGCCTTGAAGAACTGCACGAAGATGAACACCGCCGTCGTGTTGATCAAGAACGGCAAGATCATGCCCGTGTAGGTATCGCCGAGGCCGTAGCTGCGGGTGATCTGCACATAGAGCGGGATCATCAACAGTTGGAACGGGATCATCTGCACCAACAGCATCAGCACCCAGATGACACCGCGACCGCGGAAATCGAGCCGAGCGATCGCATAGCCAGCGAGGAGCCCGAACACGACCGTTCCCAGCAGCACGCCAGCGGTGAAGATCAGCGAGTTCAGCAGTGAGCCGACCAGGTCGATCCGTGAGTCGATTGCGAGAAAGTTCTCGACAGTCCAGCCACTCGTCGGGAACAGCTCACTCGGGGAGTTCGTGGGGCTCTCTTGGAACGCCCCCACGATCATGAAATAGAACGGGAAGGCGAAACCGATGGCCGCGATGGTGAGCAGAACAATGCTCAGCATGCGGGGCAGTGACCGTTTGCGTTGCTTCATCATCGCTCCCTGGTTGCGCGGTTGGCCGCAAGTGACAGCATTCCGACGAGGATCACGAGGATCATGCCGATAGCCGCAGCGGTGTCGGGGTTCTGCTGCTGAATACCCAGCTGATAGATCAGCAGCACCGGCGTGGTGGATGCGCCATCAGGGCCGCCGCCGTTGGTGAGCAGGTAGGGCTCGGTGAAGAGGTTCGCTCCGGTGATGATCGAGAGGATCAGCACGAGGGTGGTGGCGTTGCGGACCCCGGGAATGGTGACGTGACGGAAGCGCGCGAACACGCCTGCGCCGTCAGTCTCGGCCGATTCATACAGCTCTTTGGGCACGTTCTGCAGCGCGGCCAGATACAGCAAGATGTAGAACCCGAGCTGCTTCCAGGTGACGTAGAAGGCGATCATTGGCATCGCCAGCCCACTGTTCACCAGCCACGAAGGGTCGGGGGCAAGTGGACCGAGGATGGAGTTGATCAGACCGTTGCCAGAGAACAGCAACATCCAGACGCCCACCAGCGAAACGCTCGCCGTCAGGTAGGGCACGTAGAAGGCAACGCGATACGCCGCCACCCACCGGATCCCGGTGTTCAGCGCAGAGGCGAGCACGAGGGCGAGTACCGCGGTGAGCGGCACGTTGATGACCAAGAAGATCAGGGTGTTGCGGAACGAGCCGAGCACCCGGGGGTCGCTGAGCACAGTCACGAAGTTGTCGAAGCCCACGAATGGGCGGTCAACCTCGATGCCTGGGGCAGTGAAGAAGTAGTCGTGAAAAGCGATGTAGACCGCGAACGCGAGGGGATACGCGAAGATCGCGATCACAAACACGAAGTACGGCAACGCGAACAGGCCACCGATCGGTTGCGCACCCAGAATGCGGGTGCGCAACCGTCGTTTGTCTGTCACGACATCACTCGGCGACGAGTTCATCGATCTTCGTCGAGGCGTTTCCGAGGAAGTCGTCGACCGACTCCGTACCGAAAATCACGGCGGGGGAGTACTCGTCGCGGAACGCCTGCCATGCTTCAACGGAGTTCTGGACACTGGGCACGTCGGCGGTAGCCTCCGTCTGCTCGGCGAACGCAACATAGTTCGGGTTCGCGTCGAAGTACTCGCCGTAGGTGCCGAGAAGGTCGGTACGCATCGGCATCTGACCGGTGAGCTCGAGGAACTGTCCGTCGTTCTCTTCGTTCGTTGAGAACTGCAGGAACTCCCAAGCAGTGCCCTGGTTCTCGCATGCCGTGAACATGCCGACGCTCTTCGAGTCAGCGAAGGTGATGGGCATCTCGCGGCCATCGCTTGTCGGGACCTGCATGAACCCGACGTCTACGGTGTCGGCGTAGGTGGGGATCGCCCACGGTCCTGCCAGCTGCATCGCGGTGGTGCCAGCCGACATTGCGTCGTCGGTGGAAGCCTCGTTCGGGGCGAGCTTCTCGTCGTAGAAGGTCTTCCAGAACTCGGCCACGCTGCGGCCCGCATCCGAATCGAACGTGGACTTGCCGTCTTCGACAAGCATCGTTCCGTTGGTCTCAGCGAGGTACAGCGGGTAGAAGTCGAACCAGGGCTGGTAGAACTCGCTCGTCGGCGCTGGCCAGATCGCGCTTTGCACGCCGGAATCGACGATTGCGCGCGAGCCTTCCAGGAACGCATCGTAGGTGTTCATCTGCGGGTCTTCTGGATCGATGCCCGCGGCCTCGAAGAGAGCCTTGTTGTACATCACCATGACCGGGTTCGACTTCCATGGAAGCTGGTAGAAGCTGCCGTCGCTCGCGTACGCCTCAACGTCGCCACCGCGCTCTGTGATGTAGTCGCTACCGCCATCGAGCGTGCTGAGGTCGACGAGGCCGCCCTGCTTCACCCATCCGGAGACGGCGGCAGGCGCCACGTTGTAGACGAGGCAGGGTGCGGTGCCGGCGGTGATAGCGGCAGTGATCGCCTCTTCAGACGATGATCCGGCGGGAATCTCCTGCGCCGTGACCTGCTGGTCGGGGTTCTCGGCATTCCACGCGTCGACAACGGCTGTGCCCCATGCGAGCTCTTGTTCATTGTTCGACAGCCAGATGTCGATAGCGCCGGTGCCGTCGGCTGAGGCTTCTCCGCCTCCGCCGCCTGCCGAGCATCCGGTGGCGACCAGCGCGACAGCGCCGATGAGTGCTACTGCACGGATCTTCTTCATGGTGTCCTCCTCGACACTGTGTTTTATGCGGATGCCGACGGCGCTGTGCTCTCACGGAAGTGCACGATGTTGCAGTCGACGATCTCGGTGCGCGGCTGCGCCCCGAGGATGTCTGCCCGCAGGAGGCGGGCGGCAGCGCGGCCTCGAGCCGCGGGGTCAGAGGAGACGCTGGTGAGCGCCGGAGAAAGGTGGGCGGAGAGGTGGTCGTCGTCAAACCCTGAAATTGCGAGGTCTCGGGGAACGGCGAGCCCCTGCGAGCGCGCGTATGAAAGACCAGCGATCGCCATCGTGTCGTTCGAGTACAGGATCGCCGTTGGACGGTCGGGGAGCGCGAGCAGTTCAGCGGTGCGCGTGCGACCGCTCGCCGCGGTGAAGTCGCCTTCTCTGAGCAGCTCATCGCTACCGATCTCTGCGGAGTAGGCCTCAGCGCGCGCCTTCGAGTGCACGTAGTCCAGTGGTCCAGAGATGTGCGCGATGCGCTCGTGCCCATCGGCGCGAAGCTGGGCGATGATTTCACGCACGGGGGTGGCGTCGTCCGTGCGCACGCAGGAGAACTCGGTCGGCTCGTCGTACGCGCCGACCAGCACTGTCGGCAGCCCGAGGTCGTCGAGGAACGGCACCCGCCAGTCGTCGGTCCGGAGGTCGAGCAGGAGTGCGCCATCTGCGCGCCCGTGGGTGAGCGTGCGATACGCGCGCTCTTCGGCATCGCGGTCGGGCACGACCTGCAAGAGCAACGCCGTCTCGGTTTCGGCGAGCACTGATTCCACTCCGGCGATGAATGCCGGGAAGAACGAGTCGTTTGCGATGACATCGGGGTCGCGGGCCAAGACGACGGCAACAGCGTTGGCTCGCTGCGTTGCCAGCGCGCGTGCGCTTTGGCTAGGTACCCAATTCAGCTTCTCAACAGCAGCGAGGACTTTTGCCTTCGTGTCGTCGGAGATCGGGCGGTTGCCGCTGAGGGCGTGCGAGACCGTGGCCTTGGTCACGCCTGCTTCACGTGCGACATCGGCAATCGTTGTACGGCTCACGCCACACCTCCAGGGAATCTGGCACGCCGACATGTTCGTCAGTGAACCGGTTTGATGAGTGTAAACCGGTTTGATTCCGAGTGTCAACGATTGGATCTGACCAGGGTGGTCAGGCGACCGATGTCGCGTCAGACGAAGCGGACGGTCTGCTGCAGGCGCGTGCGCACGTCGAACAGCTCATTGCCGCCGATCGCTCGTGCCTGCGGAACGCCCTGCCGCAAGACCATCGCGAGGGCACTGCGTCGCACCACCACAACGGGCACGCCACGGCTGGTGCCCAGCGGCGTCACGGCCTGCGCGAGGTCGTCATCTGGGAGCACGATGATCGCACCGCCGAATCGCACGCGTGCCTTTTTGGCGACAGTTCGCATTCGGCGCAGAGCAGAGGTGACGGGCGCACGCGTACCGACGATGGGGCCGGTGATTTCTCCTCGGCGGAAGCCGACGACGCCGCCGAAGTCTTCCGACATCACCCCGTACAGGCCGGAGGGGCCCAGTACAACGTGGTCGAGTTTGTCATCCGCATCGGCGCCGGCTTCGACGTCGTGCCAAACCGTGAATCCCATTCCCAGATCGGAGACGGTACGCGCCGTCGCCTCTTCGGCCAGCGCATCGGCCAGAATTCGGCGAAGGTCACGGGGTGCCGAGCGCACCAGTGCAGGGTCGTAGGGGTCTGGAACCTCAACGCCACGGCCAGCCCACTCTCGGATGAGCGACAGATAGCGTTCGCGTCGCCACCCTCCGGGGTGACCGTAGGAACGTGCTCGCGGACGTGTGTCTGTGCGAGCGGCACGTGGGCGCCAGCCACTCCATCCGCTGTCTGAGTCTGAACCAGCATCGGTGGTGGGAGAGGCATGCACTCCGCTGCGGCGATCGTAGGCGGCGCGGCCCTCGGCGGTGCCGATCAGTTCCCATGCGCGCTGCACCTGTACGAACGTTTCCGCATCGCCGCCGGTATCTGGGTGCGTTTGCCGCAACCGTAGACGGTACGCGCGGCGCAGCTCATCGTCGTCGACCGTAGGGTCAACTTCGAGAATCTCGTAGGCCGAAGCCGAGAGCGGACTGTCAAACATCGCTCTCCTTCCGCGACCGCGGTGTCCAGGATATCGGGGAGAGTTAGGGTCAACCTGGAAGGTCAACGATGCGTTCGACGCCCGTCACCGGCACGACGGTTCCGCCAGACGCCGCTGCGATCTCATGCTGAAGCTGCGCGAGGGCTATCTCAGGAACCCAGAGCTCCAGAACGGCCATTGCCGCGTAGGCCGGTTCGCCCAGTGAGGCGTCGTGATGCGATGCCCAGTCGCGCAACAGGTTGTCGTAGCGACCGGCATCGGCGTGCGGAACCTCAATCGTCACCTGCCTGAGGGAGGCGCGACGCAGAAGCGTGCTCAGATCGAGTGTCTCGGAAACAGCAGAAGAGTAAGCGCGCACCAGGCCGCCTGCACCGAGTTTCACCCCACCGAAGTAGCGAGTGACCACGGCAACGACGTCCGTCAGTTCCCGCCGGCGCAACACCTCCAGCATCGGTACACCCGCGGTTCCAGAGGGTTCGCCGTCGTCAGAAGAGCGTGCCTGATCGCCGAGGAGACCGGTGACCATCGCCGTGCAGTTGTGGTTCGCGTCCCATGCCCGCTTGCGGATTCCTGCAATCACCGTCTCGGCGTTTTCCACCGAAGAGACGGGCTCGATGCGGGTGAGGAATCGCGACTTTCGCACCGAGATCTCGTGCTCGACCGCCCCCGCGATCGTGGCGGGGTAGCGGCGGGTAGTCACCACCTCACTCTACCGAATCGATTCGATAGGCTGGGTTGCCTCCCCTGATCACCCCCCAGTTCTGTGAGCAGTTTCTTCATGGCCACCTCTCTGACCACTGGCCGCCCGTGGCGCGTCATTCTTTCGTTTGCTATCCCGCTCTTGCTCGGCAACGTAGTGCAACAGCTGTACCAATTTGTCGATGCGATCGTCGTCGGCAGGCACCTCGGCGTCACCTCGCTCGCGGCAGTCGGCGCCACTGGCAGCCTGTTGTTCCTGCTCCTCGGGTTCGCGTGGGGTCTCACGAGTGGATTCGCCATCCCGGTCGCTCAGGCCTTCGGGGCGAGAAATGACTCTGCTGTGCGGCGCTCTGTTGCCACTGGCGTGTTCCTCAGCCTCATCACCAGCGTGATCCTGACGATCGGCGCGCCACTGCTCGCCGGCCCATTCCTCTCGTTGATGCGAACTCCGGACGCGCTGATGGCTGAGGCGACCGTGTTCACGCAGATCAGCTTCCTGGGCGCTGGCGCGACAATGTTCTTCAACTACCTGTCTGCGATCATCCGCGCCATCGGCGACTCCAAAACACCCCTGGTCTTCCTCAGCGTCTCGTGTGCGATCAACATCGGGTTGGTCATCCTGATGGTCGGCCCGCTCGGGTGGGGCGTCGGGGGTGCGGCCCTTGCCACCGTGATCGCGCAGGCGGTGTCTGTGGCGCTCTGCCTCGAGTTTGTGCGGCGGCGTCTGCCGATGTTGCACCTGCGCCGCGCCGACTGGCGCATCTCTCGTTCAGACATCGCAGAGCACTTGCGGCTCGGATTGCCGATGGGCTTCCAGGCATCGATCATCGCGATTGGCACACTCACGGTGCAGGTGGCGCTGAACACGCTGGGCGCAGATGCCGTGGCCGCGTACACAACCGCAGCTCGCGTCGACAGTCTCGCTGTCGCGCTGCTCTCGTCCCTCGGGCTTGCCGTATCAATGTACGCGGCGCAAAACCACGGAGGGCGTCGCCCCGACCGCATCCGTCGCGGAGTCGTAGAGGCGACCTGGATGTCGGTCGCCGCTGGTGTGATCCTGGGGGGCTTGCTCATCGCATTCGGTGCCCAGATGGTACGTCTGTTTATCGGAGAAGGGGCAGACGACGTCGTCGATATGGCGCACCGGATGCTCATCATCAACGGGTGCGGTTACTGGGCGCTCGGCATGCTGTTCGTGTTGCGCGGTGCACTCCAGGGGCTCGGCCACACCCTGGTGCCGACCGTCACCGGAGTGATCGAACTGGTTATGCGGGTCGGCGCAGCGATTGTGCTCGGCGCGTGGATCGGATTCGACGGTGTCGCGCTGAGTAATCCCCTTGCCTGGGTGGGAGCCATCCTGCTGCTCGTGCCGGCCTATGTGCGCGCGCACCGGGCGCTCGGACGCCTGCCGGTTGATCCAGCCGAGGCAACCGAAACGTCGGCGATCGCCATTGTCGGCCCCGTCGACGGTTCGATGGTGGTCGATGCCGTCCTCACGCAGCCCATTCGGGTGGCGCGGCCTCGCCGGCTGAGGTGGCTTCGACGTCGCTGATATCCACCTACAGAATGACGCGACTCACGCGCGCGGTGGATGGGGGGACTCCCCGTGTTCTCTTAGGCTGGAGCTAGCGGATTTTTCGTCGACGGGGGGTCGTCATGAATACAACAAGGGTGGCCAGTGATCTGGCAGCGGTGATGGTACCGCTTGGTTATGCGGGGGCGGTGTTCGCCGTCATTTGCGCGCTTGTCGCCGCGGTCGCGATCGTCCGTGGCAACGGTGGGCTTACCGGTGGGGCAGTCGGCGTGTGGATCGTCTGCGCGTTGCTGAGCCTTGTCGCGTCGTTTGCAAGCGACTGGTTGCCGCCGATTTTGGCAGGCTCCGCGCTTGTGGTGCTGCTGGCTGCGGGTGGAGTCGTGAAATGGATCGTTTCTGCCACCAGCGCTAGGCGAGCTGTCGATGCGACACCTGAGACACAGACCGCCTCGAAGACGGCCATCACGACCGTATCGAAGCCCGCACTCGTCTAGCGGTAGTCGCGGTCGCGGTGCTGTCCGGTTTCGTCGGCAGACTGCACTCTTTCTGCTTCGCGTGCGCGCAGTTCGACACGTCGGATCTTCCCAGAAATTGTCTTCGGCAACTCGGGGACGAACTCGATAATCCGCACCCAAAGATGTGACGAGAGTCGCTCGTGTGCGTGCGCGAAGATCGCCCGTGCGGCCTCTGCTTCGTCTGAGACAGCATCCGTTGCCACGCAGACGTACGCCTTCGGCACGGTAAGGCGCGTGGGGTCTGGGCTGGGAATCACCGCGGCCTCGATCACGAGGTCATGCTCCAGCAGAACCGACTCAAGCTCGAAGGGCGAAATCTTGTAGTCCGACGCCTTGAACACGTCGTCTGATCGTCCGAGGTATGTGAGGTAGCCGTCGCTATCCCGCATCGCGATATCGCCCGTGTGATGGTAGCCGCCGCTGCGGGATTCGGCCGTCTTTTCGGGATCCTGGTAATACCCGGCCATCAGCCCGAGTGGTGACCGTGAGAGGTCGAGCGCAATCTCGCCTTCCGCGTCGACAACCGCGCCGGTGACGGGATCAAGCAGCACAACCGGATACCCGGGAAGCGGCCGACCCATCGAGCCGACCTTGATCTTCTGCCCCGGTGAGTTGCCAATGCACGCGGTCATCTCGGTCTGCCCGAATCCATCGCGAATGGTGCCGCCCCAGACGTCGCGCACTCTGTCGATTACTTCCGGATTGAGCGGCTCGCCCGCGCCGACAAGCTCACGAGGTGGATGGGTCAGGCGCGCGAGGTCTGCCTGAATCAGCATCCGCCACACGGTGGGAGGAGCGCAGAAAGTGGAGACGCGGTGGGTGTCCATCACCTGCATGAGGGTGAGTGGGTCGAATCGGTCGTAGTTGTAGACGAAGACGGTGGCCTCGGCAAGAAAGGGCGAGTAGAAGCTCGACCATGCGTGCTTCGCCCATCCTGGGGAGGAGATGTTGAGGTGGACGTCGTCTGGACGCACGCCAAGCCACCACATGGTCGACAGGTGCCCGATCGGATACGACACGTGGGTGTGCTGAACGAGTTTCGGTCGGCTGGTCGTTCCGGAGGTGAAGTACAGCAGCGCTGTATCGGTTGCAGGAGTGGGGGCGTCGGGGGTGAAGTGGGCGGCAGCGGTCAAAGAGTCGGCATAGCGCAGCCAGTCACGGGGAGCGCCGCACCCGACCCCAATCCGCAGAATCGCCGCATCAATACCAGCCACGCGGTCGGCGAGTGTTCCGAGTGCGATGACCGCGCGGGCTTCGCCGTGGGCGATTCGATACGCGAGGTCTGCCGTTGAGAGCAGGGTGGAGGTGGGGATCGCCACCGCGCCGATTTTGGTGAGGGCCAGCATCACCTCCCAGAGTTCGATCGTGTTGTTCAGCATGACGATCACGTGGTCGCCTCTGACGATTCCGCAGCTGGACAGCCACGTGGCGACCTGATCTGACCTGGTCGCAAGTTCGCCGTAGGTCCAGGAACGGGTGCTCAGGTCTGCCTCGACGATTTGTACTGCAGGGCGGTCGGGATTTTCTCCTGCGACGACATCGAACCACTCGAGTGCAAAGTTGAACTCCGCTACCTCCGGCCAGGCGAAACCGGCGCAGGCGGCGGTGTAGTCGGTGGCGTTCTCGAAAAGGAAGTCCCGCATCTCCCGGATCGTGTGCGTGGCGGCGGTGGCGCTGCGGCTCATGAAGGCTCCTTTGCTGCTTTCTGCCGCTCCCGCGCTGTTCTCGCGCTGTTCCCGTGCTGCTCCCATGCGGCGTGCCCCCATCCTGCCTCACCCGCCCCCTCCGGAGTACCCCCTCCCACCAATCCGCTCCCGTCGCACTTTCTGTCGCTTACATCGCAATTCGCCGACAGAAAGTGCGACGGGAGCAGAATGAATTGGGGTGGGGTTATTGGGGGAGGAGGCCGGTGCCGTCGCGGAGTTCGAAGACGAGCTGCGTTTCGGTGCCGCGCACAACCGGATGCACCGTGATGTGTTCGAGGACGATGTCGCGGAGCGCGGTCGCGTCCTGCACGGCGACGTGGAGAAGAAAGTCGTCTACACCCGCCACATGAAATACCTGAAGTACCCGCGGCATGCTCGCCAGTGCATCGAACAACGCGGTCACATTGGCGCCAGTGTGGTTCGCGAGGCGCACTTTGATGATCGCCTGGAGGGGGAAGCCCAGAGCCGCCTCATCGACCCGAATGCGCGTGTCACGGATGACGCCACGTTCACGGAGAGACCGCACGCGGTGGGCGCACGTTGACTCCGCTAACCCCAGCTGGCGAGCGAGGGCCTTGTTGGTCGTGTCTGCGTCTCGGGTGAGCACGGCCAGCAGCTCCAGGTCGATCTCATCGAGTTGTGCTTTCGGCAATCTACGCGCTCCTCACCTCTGCGTTTCTGCTCAGAATAGTGCCAAGCGGTCTATATCTTGCTTCTTCTGTCGAATCACTGCACGTTCTTCGCGATTCGGGCAACGTAGAGGCATGACTGCACCGTTGCACCCCGACACCATCGCCGTTCACAGCGGCCGCTCCGACCTCGAAGGTCTTGGCGTGCACGCGCTTCCCATCGACCTCTCGACGACGAACCCGCTGCCCGACATCGAGCGCGGTGGCGACTCGTACGAAGCGATGGCGACGGGGGGACGGCCGCCGGCAGACGGCAGCATGGTCTACGCACGACTCTGGAATCCCACGGTCGCGCGGTTCGAAGATGCACTCGCTGAGCTAGAGCATGCCGAAGCTGCCGTCGCATTCGCCTCGGGGATGGCGGCGATGACCGCCGTGATTCTGGCCCACACGGGAGCAACCGGAAAGCGGCATGTCGTGGCTGTGCGCCCTCTTTATGGCGGCACCGACCACTTGCTCGGCTCGGGGTTGCTGGGGGTTGAGACGACCTACTGTCACCCGGATGAGGTCGCGGCCGCTGTGCGCCCAGACACCGGACTTGTCGTTGTGGAAACCCCGGCAAACCCGACGCTGGAGATTGCAGATATCGCTGAGGTCGTGCGGCAGGCTGGCGCAGTCCCTGTCGTCGTCGACAACACTTTCGCGACTCCCGTGCTGCAGAACCCCATCGATCTGGGGGCCGCGATGTCGCTGCACAGCGCCACCAAGTACCTCGGCGGACACGGAGACGTGATCGCCGGGGTCATCGCGTGCAATGAAGAGACTGCGGAAGCACTTCGCCGAGTGCGCGCCGTGACCGGCGGGCTACTGCACCCGCTCGGGGCCTATTTGTTGCATCGTGGCCTCACGACGCTGCCGGTACGCATCCGTCACCAGCAAGAGAGCGCGCAGCGAGTAGTGCAGTGGCTCCTCGATCGGCCAGAGGTGGCTGAGATCTACTATCCCGGTCTTGATGGCGACCCGCGGGGCATTCTCGAACGGCAGATGCGCGGCACCGGGGCGATGATCGCGATGCGCATGCGCGGCGGTTATGCGGCGGCGTCCGCTGTGACAACGGCGACGACGTTGTTCACCCATGCCGTGTCGCTGGGTGGGGTGGATTCTCTGATTCAGCATCCGGCCGCCCTCACCCACCGTCCTGTGCCACCAGAGGCCCGCCCCGCCGCCGATGTGCTGCGGTTGTCGATCGGGCTGGAGAACGTCGACGACCTGATCGCCGATCTTTCGCAGGCTTTTGCCTCAGCCTCAGCCTCAGCCTCAGCCTCAGCCTTAGCCTCAGAGCAAGACTCTTAGAGCGAGGGCAACCGAATCGTGCCGGTGGCGAGACGCTCGGTGGGCATCCGGTCGCGGTCGTAGGTGATTTCGTTGTAGCCGTGCGGGGTGGGCACTCCGTCGTCGTCAAGGCTCACAAAAACGATCTTTTCGATTGTCAAGATGCGCTTGCGAGTGATCATGTTGCGCGCCACGGCGCGCATCGTCAGCGACGTGGTTCCGAAATGTGTGGCCTGCAGGCCGATCTCGATGAGGTCGCCCTGGACGGCCGAGGCTTCGAAGTTGATCTCGGAGATGTGCTTTGTCACCGCACGATAATTGCCCAGCTGCACGATCGCGTAGATCGCGGCCTCTTCATCAATCCACTTCAGCAGGCTTCCGCCGAACAGTGAGCCATTCGCATTGAGGTCTTCTGGACGCACCCATTTGCGGGTCCGAAAGTTGATGCCGTCTTCGGACCACTGCCAAGCCGGTGCCTTAAGTTTCGCCATGCAGCTGAGGGTAGGCGCGTTGTGAGTCGGCGATGTTTCGGAGCGTTTTCGTTCAGCGCACAGCAGGCGCCCCGCGATGTTCTACGATCACGAGCGTGACCGCATACTTCGATCGACTCTCGCACGGCAGCTTCCGGGCAACGCATGAGGTGCAGGGAGCGTGGAACACCGCCGAGCAGCACATCGCCCCGTCGATTGGCCTCCTCGCGCACCTTGTGGAGGCTGATCACCGCGCTCGACGCGATGAGCGGCTCATGTTGGGACGGGTGTCATACGACATCCTCGGCGTGCTGCCGATCGACGTCGTAGACATCGAGATCGAGGTTGTTCGTGCGGGGCGAACGATCGAGCTGGTCGAGGCGACCCTGCGTCATGGCGGGCGTCCTGCGCTGATTCTGCGTGCCTGGTTTATGCAGCACACAGACACCACGGCGATCGCCGGCGGCGGGCTAGATCCGATGCCTCCCCTCGAGACGCACGCTCCCTGGAACATGGGCGAGGTCTGGCCTGGTGCATTCGTGCGTTCGATCGACGTGCAACGCAGTGAGGAAAGACCAGGAAAAGTGTCGGCATGGATCATGCCGCACCCTCCGCTTCTCGATGACGAAGAAGTGAGCTCTACCGCGCGAGCGCTCGGGCTGATCGACCTCGCCAATGGGCTCACGCAGTTGGTGCCGGTGGGAAGCGCGTTTTATCCGAACGTGGAGCTCACCGCGCATCTGTTCCGTGTGCCGGATGCAGGATGGATCGGTCTCGACACCACGGTGACTTTTGGGGCGGCTGGTACCGGGCTCACCCACAGCATTCTGAACGACGCCGCAGGCCCTTTCGGGGTATCCATGCAGAGTCTGACGGTGCGTGCGCGCTAACGCGCCAGCCGGCTACAACGCCGCCGTTACTTCGGGAAGAAGTTTGCCGAGAATCGTGCCGAGCTGTTCACGTTCTGCCGGCGTGAGCGGATCGAGCACGAGTCTGCGCACCTGCTCAATATGCGCGGGAGCAGCGTCTCGCAGAACCGCTCGTCCTTCAGGGGTAAGCGTCGCGGAGAGCGTGCGTTTATCGCTGCTGCACGAAGTGCGTTGCACCCACCCGCGTTGCTCCAAAGCATCGAGCGCGTGGCTGAGACGCGAACGGCTGAGTCCCGCAACGTGGGCGAGCTCTGTCATAGTCACATCCTGGTCGTGCCTGCCGGCCAGCGTAACCAAGATCGCATAGCGCGCATGGTTGAGGCCGACTTCGTCTTTCAGCGACCGGTCAAGCACCTGCGGAAGAAGCTGAACGAAGCGGATGACGGGAAGCCAAGTCGCCAGCTCTTCCTCGTCGAGATCGCGATGCCCCTGTTCCGCCGCGGGGGTGCGTACTTCGCTCACGCTGCCGACAGGTCGAGGGTATGAGCGGTGTGATCGCGTTTGGCTTGCAGGTAGCGAGAGTTGGACTCTGAAAGGTGCACCTCGGTGCGAACCCGCTCGCTCACACGAATGCCGAGAGCCTCAAGCTGCACTTCTTTGTCTGGGTTGTTACTCAGAAGGCGGATGCTGTCAGCGCCGACCGCGCGGAGCATCTGCGCCGCGACCGTGTAGTCGCGCTCATCTTCGCCGCGTCCCAGCGCGACGTTCGCTTCGTAGGTGTCCAGTCCTGCATCCTGCAGAGCGTAGGCATCGAGCTTGGCGTAGAGGCCGATTCCACGCCCCTCTTGACGCAAATACAGCAAGAAGCCGCCTTCCGCGGCAATGCGCTCTACGGCTTCGCGGAGCTGAGGGCCGCAGTCGCACCGTTCTGAGCCGAAGACATCGCCGGTGAGACATTCGCTGTGTGGGCGGACGAGGGGGCCGCCAGAAGTTGCCGCATTTTCTAGCGCTGCGCGCCAGTTTCCGAGTCCGAGGAGAAGGTGCTCTCGCCCATCGACCAGGCCCTCGAATGTGACCACGTCTGCCGTGGTCGAAAATCCGTCTCCAAAGCGCAACGGAACCCGCACGCTGGTACGTTCCGTCGCGACCGGAACAACGGTTGAATTTTCAATCATGCCGAATTAAACGCGTGGATCTGCACGGTATTCCCGCAACTTTTACGCCGCGAAGGAGCGTGATGGGTGCGAGACGAGATCTTGGTAGCCTCGCGGCATGAGTGACTTCGTGAGTGCGGGCGAACTGCAAGAACTGATGGCCAAGGGGGCCGTGCGCGTCATCGACGTGCGGTGGCGACTGGATCGGCCAGAGGCAGGGCACGATGACTACCTGACAGGGCATATCCCCGGCGCCGTTTTTGCTGCGCTCGACACCGAACTTTCCACTCACGGCGCACCCTCAGAGGGCCGTCACCCGCTGCCAACGACAGAGGTTCTTCAAGCCGCCGTTCGCCGATGGGGTGTGCGCACCGGCGACACAGTGGTCGCATACGACGATGCCAAAGGCATGGCGGCCGCGCGCGCATGGTGGCTGCTGCGTCAGGCTGGCGTTGAGGTGCGGGTGCTCGATGGCGGCCTCAGCGCGTGGGTGGCTGCAGGGTTCGCGGTGGCGAAAGACGACGTAGCCCCTGAACGCGGAGACATCGTGCTGGCGGAGCTAGGCCGCGACGCGTTGACGATCGATGAAGCTGCCGGCTTCCCGGCATCGGGGGTTCTTCTCGATGTACGCGCCCCTGAGCGTTACCGCGGTGAAACCGAACCCATCGACCCGATCGCAGGTCACATCCCCGGCGCGCGCAATGTTCCCACCACACTGCACCTCGATGCAGACGGCCGGGTGCGAGACGCCGACGCTCTGCGTGCGAACTTCGCAGAGGCTGGGGTCGTCTCTGGCACTCCGGTTGCGGCGTATTGCGGTTCGGGCGTTACCGCAGCGCACACCGCCCTGATCCTTCACGAACTGGGTATCGAAGCGAAGGTTTTTCCCGGTTCGTGGAGCCAATGGTCAAACACCCCAGGCAGGCCGGTCGCGGTCGGTGATCAGCCGGGCTGACCTTGCGCTGAGTCGCGCGGACCGTAACCCCAGCGCAGCTCAAGTGCTCCGGGCCCAAAGGCTCGACGGACCAGGTGCACCGACCCTCCACGGGTGAGCGGCACAGGGGTGATCGTTACCCCCTCTGGGGTTTCCACGTGTTCCTCGCACCAGTCGGGGATGGCATCGGGGTGAAAGCGCGTCCAGACCAAAAGCTCGCGGCTCTTCTGCGCCAACGCATGGCCAGTTTCACGCGTTGGCGGATAGTTGGGAGGAAGTTCGACAGACCATTCGACGATCGCGGTCTCTGGCGCCGTCAACGGAAGATCGAGCTCGAAAAGAACACCGTGAACCTCGCCATCAGGATGCGAGTAGCGCTGGGAGATTCGCCCTCCCGATACAGCCTCCAGGAGAGGCGGTGGAGTGCGTACCCCTGGGCTGATCTCCAAAAACGGGATGGACGTTATGGTCCCGGCCGTGGACTGCACAATGCTGCGCGTGACGCAGCGACGCACGTTGCCGTCTGCCCCGACGTCGGTCACGGAGTGAGTAGTGAGCTCCCGCGAGGTGTCTGGATACTCCGCGCCGAGAGCATCAAAGACGTCGATGACGGCCTGTTCCAACTCTTGTTCGTCGATCGGAAACTGGTTGGGACCAAGCGGACCGGTGCGGTTTGTGGAACGGAGCAGCCTACTGAGCGAGCCAGTGTCCAGCCCCAGGAGATGCTCGATGTCGGTCACGGCAGCGAGTGACTGCACCCCTTCGGGGCGTCGAGCCCCGGAGCGCCAATAGCTCAGCGTCGCCATCGAGACATGGTTGCCTCGGGCCTTCAGTCGTCGCTGCAGCCAAGACAGCGTCACTGGTCGTGCATTGATCGCGTCACGCAGTGCGTTCGCGAACGAATCCGAAGCAGTTTTGTACGCGTCATCTTCGTAACTCATCACAGAGCCCTTCCTGTATGTGAAGATCAGCGCTCTAAAGTGAGCATACGACCGCACGCGCACACCTTAGGGGACCGGGTGGACAAATGGGGTCACTGGCCGTCTTCACAGACAGGTTGCCCGACTGGGAACGACTGGCCTGACGCAGTGATACCCCCCTTGCTGCGTACATCGTGAAGCCCGGCAATCGATCTGGGGAGATCCGCCGGGCTTCACGAATGCCCTCGCGCCCCGCGTAGACTGAGGGCAACACCCCGGAGGATTCTGGAACGTCATGCCTGCCCCTGCTAGCGCATTCACCATGCGCCACGTGCAATTGCTGCGCGCTCTGTTCGCAGCTGTCGCCGCGACGATGATTACTTTCTCGTCCGACCACTCCGCGGCGGTGGGACTCTCCGTCTTCAGCGGTTTTGTGCTGGTCACCGCTCTGGTGCAGATACTGGCCGCGTGGTTGGTGCTCCCCGCAGGGAATCGCTGGTCTTACGTAGCGCTTGCCGTGGTGGGAATCATTGCAGGAATGGCGAGCGGAGTCCCGGCTTCACGATCAGAAGACCTGTTCTTCATCGTGGTGTCGGCGTGGGCGATCATTAGCGGCGGTATTGAACTCCTTGCTGGCATCAGGTCGCGCGGAGACGCTGACCGACTTTCCCGCGACGCCATCACTGTGGGGGCCCTGGGCATTGTCTTCGGAATCGCGCTCCTGCTGATCCCGTCTGGATTCCTGCACGAGTACACGGTGGCTGAAGCGGGCACTGGTGTGCTCTCCGGCATCATCATCGGTGTCGGCATCCTGGGCGTTTACACGGCCATCGTCGCGGTATTCCTAGGAATCGCAGGCCTGACGCCGAAAAAGGTTGATGCCGCCGAATCACACAACAGCACCGCCCCCGCGGAGCACGGAGGAAAGCGATGAGCGACGAGAAACCCACCCGTCGGGACATCCTGCGGCCCCTGCACCTTCTGGGCATCGCCCTGGGCTGCGGCATTTTTGCGATGGTCGTCACGCTGGTGTCGACGGGAGCTTTCACGTTGCGCGTGAATACATCGATCGCCAACGGCACGTACGACGGGTTGACCCCTATCGCGCTCGGTCTCGTGGTCGGTGGCGGTGCCTTCATCGTCACGCTGCTGATCCTCGCGATGCTGATCCTCGCCGTTGACCCCGCCGACGTGACGAAAACTATTGACCGCCCTGTGCTGTACGACCCTGTGCTGGACGAGTCTGAGCCAGAGGGCGAGGCCGAGAGCGACGAACCCGGTCGCCGCTCCACCTCGTAACGTGGGGGACCGGCGCTGTGCCGGAACAGTGAAACAGCAGAGCGGCTTGTTGTCGTGATGAACGGCTCCGTCGCGCGCGCCTCGATCGGACTCCGTTCGGAGCGAGGGCCGGTCCTCGGCGCACTGATGCTCGCCACCGGGCTTATCGCGATTGACGCGACGATTTTGGCCACCGCCGTTCCGAGTATCGTCCGCGATCTCGGGAGCTACCAGCAGTTCCCATGGCTGTTCTCCGTATACCTGCTCGCGCAGGCCGTGAGTGTTCCGATCTACTCGCGCCTTGCTGACACGATCGGCCGCAAACCGATCATCATGCTGGGTATCGCGCTCTTCCTGATCGGTTCAGTGCTGTGCGGATTCGCGTGGAACATGTCGTCCCTCATCGTCTTCCGCATTGTGCAAGGGCTCGGGGCGGGGGCAGTGGCTCCGATGGCGATGACCATCGTGGGCGATATCTATACGGTCGCTGAACGCGCCAAAGTTCAGGGGTACATCGCGAGTGTGTGGGCAATTTCCTCTGTCGTGGGGCCAGCGCTGGGCGGGGTGTTTGCGCAGTTCGACGCGTGGCGATGGATCTTCTGGGTCAACATCCCCCTGTGCGTGATTGCCGGATGGATGTTGCTACGCAACTACAAAGAGCAGAAGCAGACGCAGCGACACCGCATCGACTATGTCGGGGCCGTCTTGCTCACGATCGGACTCACCGCCGTCATCCTCGGCATGCTCGAAGGTGGCAACGCGTGGCCGTGGCTCTCTGTGCAGAGCGCGCTCTGTTTTGGCATCGGCGTGGCTGCGTTGGCGGCATTCTCGATGGTCGAGCGGCGAGTCGCCGAGCCGATCGTTGACCTGCGCCTTGCAGGCAGGCGACTGATCTTGACGACGACGCTTGTCTCGCTTGGCGTCGGCGCACTGATGATTGGTGTGGTGAGTTTCGCCCCCGCCTACCTCGAAGGCTCGCTCGGGATCGCTCCTTTGCTGTCGGGGTTGGCCGTTGCGGCGCTGACTCTCGGCTGGCCGGTCGCCGCAGCGAACGCGGGGCGGCTGTATATGCGCATCGGCTTCCGCCGCACCACTCTGATCGGGGTGTCCATTACGACACTGGCTGCCATCGTGCTGGCGTCTGTCGCTTCGTGGCCGAATCCGTTCATGATCGCGGCGATTGCATTCTTCTTGGGATTTGGTCTCGGCTGGACTGCGGCGCCCACGTTGATCGCCGCGCAGTCATCGGTCGGTTGGAGTGAGCGCGGTGCCGTCACCGGGATGAACGCTTTTGCCCGATCTGCGGGCAGCGCCGTGGGCGTCGCCATCTTCGGGGCGATCTCCAACACTGTTATTGCGCAAGGCGAAGGCCCCAGCGACCCAGACACCATCATCCGTGCGTCGGTGTGGGTGTTCGTGGCCGTGGCGGTGACGGCCTTACTCACGCTCGTGGCCGCCGTATTTATGCCGAAAGATGACCCCGCTTCGCGCTCAGGTGAGGTGCGCGCCTGAGGTCAGCGGGCCAGACGCTCGGCGATACCTGTGTACGACGCGGGGGTGAGGGCGAGGAGTCGCTGTTTTGCGGCGTCTCCGATCTCTAGACCTTCCACGAACGCCGCCAGGTCAGCGGCACCTACACGATGCCCGCGCGTCAGCTCTTTGAGAAGCGCGTAAGGGTCGGTGATGGTGGAGCGGCCGGCGACGACCTCGGCGCGAATCACGGTCTGGATGGCTTCGGCGAGTACTTCCCAGTTCACGTCGAGGTCGGCCAACAGCACGTCCCGCGACAGGGAAATCGCGTTCAAGCCGCGACGCAGGTTGTCGAGGGCGAGCTGCGAGTGTCCAAAAGCCACACCGATGTTGCGCTGGGTGGTGGAGTCGGTCAGATCCCGCTGCAGACGGCTGGTGACGAGCGTCTGGCCCAGCGAGGCGAACAATGCGCCAGAGATCTCGAGGTTCGCCTCGGCGTTCTCGAAGCGGATGGGGTTGATCTTGTGCGGCATCGTCGAAGAGCCGGTAGCGCCAGCCACCGGAATTTGGGCGAAGTAGCCGAGCGAGATGTACGTCCAGATGTCGGTGGCGAGGTTGTGCAAGATGCCGCCGGCGTGACGCACTCGATCGTAAAGCTCGACCTGCCAGTCGTGCGATTCGATCTGGGTGGTGAGCACGTTGAAGCCGAGTCCGAGGCCCTCAATGTACTCGCGGGCGATGGTTGGCCAGTCGGCGTCTGGGTCTGCGGCCAGGTGGGCCGACCAGGTGCCGGTAGCGCCAGAAAACTTTGCCAGGTAGTCGGATGCCGCAATCTGACCGCGCACGCGCTCCAGACGCCACGCGAACACGGCGAGCTCTTTGCCCATGGTCGAGGGGGTGGCTGGCTGGCCGTGGGTACGCGACAGCATCGCTGCATCGGCGTGCTCCACGGCAAGCTCGCGCAGCTTGGTGATCACGATATCCAGAGAGGGCAACCACACCTCTTCGACCGCACGTTTGACGGTGAGGGCGTAGGAGGCGGAGTTGATGTCTTCGCTTGTGCAGGCAAAGTGCGTGAGCTCGGAAATCGCGTCGAGGCCCAGAGTCGAAAGGCGGTCGCGCACGAGGTACTCGATGGCCTTGACGTCGTGCTGGGTGACAGCTTCTTTCTCGGCAAGCCAATCGATCTCGTCCTGCCCGAAATCACGGTAGAGCGCGCGCAGGCGCTCCTTGTCGGCATCAGAAAGCGGAGACGTCTCGAAGAGCGATCGATCAGTGAGCGCAATCAGCCACTCAACTTCAACTTCTACACGAGCCCGATTCAGGCCCGCCTCCGACAGGAAGTCGGCGAGTCCGGTGACGGCACCGCGATAGCGACCATCAAGAGGGCTGAGCGGCTGCGGCGGGAGTGAAGGCTGAAAAGTCAGGGGAGTCCTCCTGATCGGGCCCCTGAGATGGGGGGCGTGCGGGGGAAACGAAGAGCAGGTTCGAGCTGGTTGAACAGGCCCTGAGTCGCCGTTTCAATCATACCGAGCACGGAATCGAACATGTCTTCACCGGCGTAGTACGGGTCAGGTACGTCGTGGGTCGATGCTTCTGGGTCGAAGGTCAACAGCAGGATGACTTTTCCTTCGTTGTCTTCGTCGTGTGCCCACTCGCGCAAAATGCGCTCATGGGTGCGGTCGAGTGCGACGACGAGATCGTTCTCAGCAAAGTTTGCTGCGGTGAATTGCCGTGCTCTGTGCGCTGAGCCGTCGTAGCCGTGACGGGAAAGAGAGTCGATGGTGCGGTGATCGGCACGCTCTCCGAGGTGCCAGTCACCGGTTCCTGCGCTCCGCGAAACGATGTGGGAGTCGAGCCCTCGCTGTTTCGCAAGCTCGCGAAAAACGACCTCGGCCATGGGGGAGCGGCAGATGTTCCCCGTGCAGACGAAGATCACACGGAAGGGATCCGGGGATGTCACACATACATTCTGCCCGCCGACAGTCATCCTGCCCAGCGCAGGGGCGGCCGCGCGTTTCCTGCACAACCCCAGACCCCTCGAACATCTCCACTGCGGGTGGATTTATCGCTAAGGCTCGTGTCCCGACCCTCGATGCTGGAGCCATGTACATGTTCACGCAGGAGCAGGCCGTCAGTGCAGAAACGGTCTGGCTCTGGCACCTGGTCTATCAAGAGATTGGCACGGCCATTTCGGCACTTGAAGAAGCCGGAGCAACGCTGGTGGCGCTCGTAGACAGCTCGGCTTGGGAGTCCGATGGCTTTCGGGCGCTCAATGAGCTGATCATCCGGCTGCGCGACGACACCGGTGTCGAGCTGGGGAAGCTCTCGGTGCGCGAATGGGAACTGGGTGAGGGGCCAGAAGCATGACCATGGTGGGGGCAGCTGCAGGGGGCGTGGACATTGACTACGGCGGCGCCATTGGGGTCGACACTGATCAGCTACGTGACGTTGGTGCACGAATGCTGACGGTCGCGGCACAGTACGGTGACGTTCGCGCGGCGATCGGTCGCGCGCAGGCGCACATCGCATCAGCGCCGCAAGCCTTCCCTCGTGTCGATGTCGGCGCCTTGCAGCGCAGCGGAGAGCGGGCAGGTGCGCTCGCCGCGGAAGTCGAAAGCGCCTGCACGGGAACGCTCCTCATGGCTGACGCCTTTGAGGTGGTGGAGTTGCGGGCGCAGGCTGAGGCGCTCGCGCTTACTGATGCGGCCGCTGCTGCCGCGTTGCAGGCGCGCGCTGACCGGATGATTGCGGGCGACGAACGGCTGGGCGAGATGGCGGACTGGCTTGTCGCAGGGTGGAAAGAGCAGCGGTTTGAAGGCTTGGGCTCGCAGTACGACATGAATGGCGCGCTCCCACCGGTGTTCCTCAGCGGTGCATGGGTGGGTGTTGCTCTGGGGCTCGGAAAGATCAGACCTGGTGCCATCTTGAAGGGCGTAGCGGATCCTGTGCGCGTGACGCCAGTGGCCACATCGGCACCCGCCGCCGCGACCAGCCTTGCTTCCGCTTTTCGCCGTATGCCCGCGGGGCAAGCTCAGGTAGCCGTCGAGAAGTACACGATGACAGATGGTGCAAGCAGGTACGTCGCCTATGTCAAAGGCACCCAGAACTCCCAGCTGAGGGAGTCGGGTAAACAGGAGCCATGGGATCTCAAGTCGAACGTTGAGCTTTACCGGGGCGATAACGCTGCCTCGTATCAGGCCACGCTCGATGCGCTGGCCGCTGCCGGCGCAGAGGCCGGAGATCAGGTCGACGTGGTCGCATACTCTCAGGGCGGGATGATCGCGGCTCGACTTTCGATGCAGAGCGAGTTCGACGTAGCGATGCAGATGACGGCAGGCAGCCCGAACGAACCGACGCTGTCTGACGATCAAACCTTGCTGCAGCTACGGCACTCAGACGACGTTTTCTCTGCGCTCGCCGCTGGCGGTTCTCCTGAAGGCACAGGGTCGCCGGATAGCTTCACGGCGACTCGAGTGGGTGACCCGCTGCCAGGGCTGCAAGACCTCACGCTACGCACTCACGCGCTCGACACATACATCGAGACGGCCGAGATGGTTGACGCTTCAGTCGACCCCCGCGCCGAAGCTCTTGACGGGTATTGGCAAGAGCTGGGGGAGGCGGTGACCATCGAGCGCACCGAGTTCTACGCCGAGCGAACGAAGTGACCGCGCTGTTCGTCAGTCGCGGCGCGACTTCTTATCTTGCGGGCGCAAGATGGAGCCGAAGATGCCGTTGATCACCGAGATGATCAGGGCGGCGAGCACGCCCCACCAGAAGTCGCCGACGGTAAGGCCCCAGCCGAAGCCACTCGTGATCCACGCGGTCAGCCACAGCAGGAAGCCGTTGATGATGAAGCCGATCAGGCCCAAAGTGAGGATGTAAAGCGGGAACGCGACGATTTTCACCACGGTGCCGATGATCGTGTTCACGAGGGCGAAGATCGCGGCGACGGCAAGCAGTGTCAGAACTACCTGCAGGGTCCCGCCGGGGGCGAAAGCTCTGATCGCAACCTGCAGGGCAGGGATCAGCGTGACAACCCAGATGGCGAAAGCGTTGATGACGACGCGAATAATGAAGCGCATAGTGTGACTATTTTTGCACGGCACTCAGCGGTAGTGATTGCGGAGCAACGCGGCAATCTCATCGAGATCAGCCTTGCTCTGCGCCGTCTGCAGAATGAGGGTGAAGGCAGTGTCCGTGTCCATGTCGACGATCACATCGTTCATCCCGAGAAAAGTGAGCGTGAGGATCCAGGAAAATCGCTTGTTCCCATCGAACAGCGGGTCGTTCTGGCTCAACGACGACAGGAGTCCCATGTCGCGAACGTGGAATCCGATGGCGAGTCACGCGTCCTTAAGCTTTTTCGGCAGGGCGGATATCGGTGCCCATGTCGGTCGCGGCAACTCGTAGACTCAACCTCGTGACCGAGCCGATCCTGCCCCGCATCCGCCCCGCTATCGCTGCCCTGGCGCCGTACAAGCAGGGAAAGCAAGCAGGCCCCGATGCGTTCAAGTTGTCGAGTAACGAGAACCCGTTCGAGCCGTTGCCCTCGGTGCTGGAGGCTTTGCAACGCACGGCGCCGATCAACCGGTACCCAGATGCGACCGCGTCTCGCCTCCGCGCCCGGCTGGGCGTTCGGTACGGCGTAAACGTCGAGCAGGTGCACGTTGCCTCTGGCAGCGTCTCGATCCTGCAGCAGCTGATCCTCGCGACAGCGGCTGCGGGAGACGAAGTGATCTACGCCTGGCGTTCCTTCGAGGCGTACCCGAGCCTGCCTCTCGTTGCAGGCGCGACCGGCGTGCAGGTGCCACTCACGGCAGATGCTCGTCATGATCTCAACGCGATGGCCGATGCGGTCACCGATAACACTCGCGCGATCATTCTCTGCACCCCGAACAACCCGACAGGGCCGATCATCACTTCGGCGGAGTTCACTGCCTTCGTCGAGCGGGTCCCAGCCGACGTTTTGGTGATTCTTGATGAGGCGTACGCCGAGTTCGTGACAGTGCCAGACGCGGTAGACGGCTTGGCGGAGCGTGTGTACGAGAAACACCCGAACGTCGTGGTGTTGCGCACCTTCTCCAAGGCCTACGGCCTTGCGGGGCTTCGAGTCGGCTACGCCATTGGGCATGAGAAGGTTCTGGATTCTGCGCGCACCACAGGCATCCCCCTCTCGGTGACCTCTGCGGCAGAGAATGCCGGAATCGCGAGCCTCGACGCAGAGGCCGAGTTGCTGGAGCGCGTTGCCGTGATCGTCGAGCGTCGCACGCGCCTGCTCGAAGGTCTCCGCGCTGCCGGGTGGGATGTTCCAGACTCCCAGGCAAACTTCGTGTGGTTGCCAACGGGGGAGCGCACTGATGAGATCGCGGCGGCCTTCGTAGCGAACGACCTCGTGGTTCGTCCATTCTCCGGCGACGGAATCCGCATTTCGGTCGGAGAAGAAGCGTCAATCGATCGTGTGATCTCGGTCGCGACTTCGGTTCGCTGAGCGGCGGCGGCTCGCCCTGCGAGGCGCTTCCTCCGGTTTCCCGCCAAATACAAGGGTCTCCTAGTTATGCGTGACCGCGCATGCGAGCGCGGGTAGCGTGAGAACGTGACCACCCCCGAGACACCCCTTGTGCGCGTTCTGGACGAGTTTGGTCGGTTCGAACCGTCGGATGCCGCCGAACAGTACCTTCCACTGATCGAAGCCATCAGTGACGCCGAGCTTGAGCAGTTCTACCGCGACATGGTCGCCATCCGCGCGATCGATACTCAGGCGACAAACCTGCAGCGCCAGGGCCAGCTCGCGCTGTGGCCGCCGAGCCGAGGGCAAGAGGCGGCGCAGGTGGGCTCCGGCCGTGCTGCCCGTCCACAGGACACGATCTTTCCTTCGTACCGCGAGCATGCGGTTACCCGTATCCGCGGCGTCGATCCTGTCGACATCATCAAGCTGATGCGCGGTGTTTCCCACGGTGGATGGGACCCCACAGATCCGAAGAACGGCAACACCCGGCTCTACACCCTCGTGCTCGGCTCCCAAGTGCTGCACGCAGCGGGCTACGGGATGGGTCTCGCCTTCGACGGGCGAAGTGGCACCGGCGACCTTGCTCACGATGAGGCCGTGATCGCCTACTACGGCGATGGTGCTTCGAGCCAGGGCGACGTACACGAAGCGATGGTTTTTGCGGCGAGCTACCAGGCGCCCACCGTGTTCTTCCTGCAGAACAATCACTGGGCTATTTCGGTTCCGGTGGCTACGCAGTCGCGCGTGCCATTGGTTGAGCGCAGCGCCGGCTACGGCATCCCGAGCGTGCGCGTCGACGGTAACGACGTGCTCGCCAGCTATGCGGTTTCTCGTGTGGCGCTGGATGAGGCTCGCAGTGGCAATGGCCCGCAGGCGATCGAAGCCGTGACTTACCGGCTCGGAGCACACACCACCAGCGATGACCCGACCAAATACCGCGGCAGCGACGAAGAGCAGTACTGGGCCGATCGCGATCCGATCGTGCGGATGCGTGCGTTCTTGGAAGGGCGGGGTGCATCGGCAGAACTGTTCGCTGACGTCGAGGCTGAGGCGGCAGACGCCGCCGAAGATCTTCGCGCCAGGAGTGTGGAGCTCGGCTTGCCGAACGCAGAAAAGATCTTCGATCACGTGTACAGCGAACCGCACCCGCTGATCGACGAGCAGAAGGCATGGCGCCAACGGTACGAAGCGTCGTTCGAAGGAGGCGCACAGTGACCCTGGAGACGATGCCGCTCAGCAAAGCGCTGAACGCAGGCATGCGCAAAGCGATGGAGAACGACCCGAAGGTCTTGCTCATGGGCGAAGACATCGGCAAGCTTGGCGGTGTCTTCCGCGTAACGGAGCACCTACAGCGCGACTTCGGCGACCGCAGGGTGCTGGACACGCCGCTCGCCGAATCCGGCATCGTCGGCACTGCGATCGGTATGGCCATGGTGGGTTTCCGCCCCGTCATCGAGATCCAGTTCGACGGCTTCGTGTTCCCGGCGTTCGACCAGATCACTACCCAGCTTGCGAAGCTCACCAACCGGCACGAGGGCGCGATCAGCATGCCCATCGTGATCCGCATTCCTTACGGCGGCCACATCGGTGCTGTCGAGCATCACCAGGAGAGCCCCGAGGCGTACTTCGCCCACACGCCCGGCCTGCGAGTGGTCTCACCATCGACACCTAACGACGCGTACTGGATGATCCAAGAAGCGATCGCCTCCAACGATCCAGTGATCTTCATGGAGCCGAAGAGTCGCTACTGGCAAAAGGGCGAGGTCGAGCTCGATGCGTCTGCCGTGCCGCTGCACTCCTCGCGCGTTGTGCGCACAGGCAGCGACGTCACCCTTGTGGGTCACGGTGCCATGGTCACCACTCTGCTGCAGGCGGCAGCGCTCGCCGAGGCAGAGGGAACGAGCTGCGAGGTTGTCGATGTGCGCTCGCTTTCTCCGGTGGACTACGCGCCCATCCTCGATTCGGTTCGCAAAACCGGTCGCATGGTTTACGCGCAAGAGGCGCAGGGGTTTGCGAGCATCGGCGGCGAGATCGCCGCAACGGTGATGGAGCGCGCGTTCTACGCTCTCGAAGCACCCGTGCTGCGAGTCTCTGGCTACGACACCCCATTCCCGCCAGCAAAGCTTGAGGGCGCGTACCTCCCGGATGCCGACCGCATCCTGGAAGCCGTTGACCGCTCGCTGGCATACTGACACCTCCGCTCGGCCGAAAGGACTCGTCATGAGTACGCAGAACTTCACGCTCCCCGATGTGGGGGAAGGTCTTACCGAGGCTGAGATTGTGGCCTGGAAGGTTGCGCCAGGCGACAGCGTCGCCATCAACGATGTGGTCTGCGAGATCGAGACGGCTAAGTCTCTCGTCGAGCTGCCTTCGCCTTATGCGGGTGTAGTGGGCGAGCTCCTCGCCGCAGAGGGTGCGACCGTCGAGGTGGGCGCTCCCATCATCACTTTTCTGACCGAGCCGGTGGCGGGTACCACTGCTCCTGCACCGGCCGCCCCTGCTGCCGAAGAGGGCGGCGGTTCGGTGCTGGTCGGCTACGGCACCGGCGGCGGCGCCACTTCGCGCCGCAAGCGTGTGCCCGAGCGCCAGGTGCGCTCCTCTGTAGGCGTGATCGCTAAGCCACCGATCCGCAAGCTGGCGCGTGATCTCGGCGTCGACCTCACCACGATCACCCCGTCTGGTGTCGATGGCGAAGTCACGAGAGACGACGTGATGAGTAACGCCTCGCAGGCCAGCGTCTTCCGCAACATCGAGACTCCGGAGTGGGGAACGGTCCGCGATGAGACGGTCCCTGCACCACACTCTGCACCGTCTGGGCTCGCTCGCGGACTCACCTCCACGCAGCCGTCGTCAGCGAATGATGACCGCACGGAGTCGATTCCGGTCAAGGGCGTGCGCAAGGCCACGTCGTCTGCCATGGTGCAGAGTGCTTACTCGGCCCCGCATGTGACCGTGTGGAAAGAGATCGACGCCACCCGCACGATGGACCTCGTGAAGCGCCTCAAAGCTTCTCCTGACTACGCCGACATCAAGGTGTCTCCGTTGCTTATCGTCGCTCGCGCCGTGATCTGGGCAGTGCGTCGCACGCCGATGGTCAACGCCGCCTGGATCGACACCGATGCGGGGGCAGAGATCGCGGTGCGTCACTACGTGAACCTTGGCATCGCCGCGGCCACTCCTCGTGGACTCTTGGTGCCGAACATCAAAGACGCCCAAGACCTGAGCATGAAAGACCTCGCGCGCTCTTTGAACCGGCTGACGCTGACGGCACGCGAAGGCAAGACACCGCCAGCCGACCAGCAGGGCGGCACCATCACCATCACGAACATTGGTGTGTTCGGGATGGATGCCGGGACCCCGATCATCAATCCGGGCGAGGCGGGCATCGTGGCCATGGGCACCATCAGCCAGAAGCCGTGGGTTGTTGACGGTGAAGTGCGTCCTCGTTGGGTGACCACGGTCTCCGGATCCTTCGACCACCGCGTGATCGACGGTGACGGCATGAGCCGCTTCATCGCCGACGTCGCCTCCGTGCTCGAGGAGCCAGCCCTCCTCGTCGACTGACGTGAGACGGCGCGCTGTTGGCGGGTGAGAAGATCGGACATGGCGTACTTCCACCCAGATCTTGCCGCGGCCCGCTTTATCCCGTCGATATCGTTCGGCCCGAGGCTTGCCGCCCTTGCTCGCCGAGGCACACCGAGAGTCGCACAAGCGCCAGACGACATCATCGTCGAAGACCTGCGGGTTCCTGGTCCGGAGGGTGCGCCAGAAGTTGAGCTACGTTCGTACCGCCCGCGGGGTGCGGCCGCGGTAACTCCCGCACTGCTGTGGATTCACGGCGGCGGCATGATCATCGGCAATCACCTCAGCGATCAGCCAGGCAATATCAGCTTTGCGCGGGAGCTGGGGATCACGGTGTTTTCGGTCAAGTATCGGCTTGCGCCCGATAATCCGGCACTGGCGGCTATCGAAGACGTCTACGCAGCGTTCCGCTGGCTGTCTGCGCATGCGGCCGAGCTGGGCATCGATCCGGCCCGGATCGCGATTGGCGGAGCAAGCGCAGGCGGCGGGTTGGCTGCAGGCACCACCCTCTTGGCGCACGACAGTGATGGCCCGGTGCCGATTTTTCAGCTGCTGGTCTATCCGATGCTCGATGACCGCACCGTGAACCGCACCGATCATCATGTGAAGGGCGTGCGCTTGTGGACCAAGCGCAGCAATCGCTACGCCTGGAGCGCTTACCTCGGGAAAGCAGCTGGGGGCAGCTCCGTGTCGGATTACGCCGCGCCAGCGCGGCGGTCGAATCTGGCCGACTTGCCCCCTGCATGGATCGGCGTCGGAACAAACGACCTCTTCCATGATGAGGATGTCCGCTACGCCGAGCGTCTCCGAGCCGCAGGGGTGTCGTGTGAGCTGATGGTGGTGGATGGCGCGTTCCACGGCTTCGACATCGTCATGGCAAACAAGAACATCTCTCGCACCTTCTGGCAGGCCCAAGTGGCCGCCCTGTCGAACGCCTTCGACGCACGGAGCAACGAGAACGAATAACTACGCGCTGGCGCGCAAACGCTGTTCGGCCAGCAGCGGCACGGCGTAGTCCCTCGCTGCGCGCCGTGCTGTGGCAACAGCCCCACGGGAGACCACCTCAGCGCCGAGGGTTGAGGCGAGGATCTCGGGTGCAGGCAGGTGTAGTTCCCCGGGGAGGATGCGCCGCGCGGCCGTGAGCACGGGCTCGATGCTCTCGGCAATCGCCCCGCATACGATCACGCGCGCTGGATCATACATACTGCCCAGTACGCCAACGATTCGGGCGACCGTCGCACCAACCCGCGAGGTAACCAGTAGTGCGTCCGGGTCGCCGGACGCTGCCAGCGTCAAGATGATTCGCGAGTCGACGCGGTCGTCGGCTGCGAGTCTGCCCACCGCACTGTCTGCCGCAATCTCGTCGGCGTCGACGGCAGCCCGCACATGGTCTTGCACGGCGTATCGAAGCCCGATGGCGGATCCGACTCCCACGATGTGGTCGAACACGACGCCCTCGCCGACGCCGCCGTGCGCGCCATGCAAGACGTGGTCATCAACGACCACGCCGCCTCCGAAACGTTCGCTGGAGAGCAGGGCGACGTAGTCGCTGCATCCGATCGCCGCGCCCTCTGCGCCCTCTGCCACAGCCGCCAACTGCGCGTCGTTTTTAATCTCGACGACAGGTGCCCAGTCGCGCAGGGCTTCCGCGAGGCCAGGGTTCGTGCGCTCCCAGAAACCATCCGGATGGGGAGGGGAGACACCGTCGCGATCCACAGGGGCTGCGACGCCGACGCAGATGGCGAGCACGTCTTCTCGTTCCACCTCTGCTTCAGCGAGTGCTTCATCGAGGCGGGTGAGAATCAGGGCGCGTCGAGCGTCCGCAGACTGCAACGGATCGAGATCGACCCTGTGGTGCACGAGCGTGCGGTCCAGAGGGTCGGCAACCGTGACGGCGAGGTGGGTATCGCCGGCGTCAACTCCGACGACGACACCGAGGTCTTTGGCGAGCGCGAATCGGCGGGAGGGGCGTCCGGAACGATAGCTGCCTGCGGCGCGCGCGTTCGGGAGCTCACGCAGCATCTCGGCCCCCAGGAGGGTGTCGATGGCGTCGATGGTGGTCGAGCGGGTCAGGGAGGTGTTTGCCATTGCTTCTGTGGCGGTGAACTTGCCCGCGGTCCAGGCGAAGTCGAGAACGGCACCGACGCTCGCGCGGCCGGTGCCCAGGTCTGCAGAGACATCTGTCACGATGCTTGACCTCCCTCTCTTCTAATGAGACAGTATCGCTCAGCAGAATAAATTCGCTCACTAGATTTAGTGTGTGGATTTAAGCAACCGGAGGGACAATGGTGTCTAAGAAGAAATATGTGGCGCGCGCAATAGCCGCTGGTGTGGGGGTCGTGTTAGTCGGCACCGCGCTCGCGGCGTGTGCGCCGAGCTCCAGTGCGGAGACCATCCGCTTCACGTTTAGTAAGCGCGAGGCGATCGAGTTCATGACCGAGCTCGTCGCCGAATACAACTCGTCGCAGTCCGACGTGAAGGTCGAAATTGACACGTCGGGTGTTGATGTCGTCTCCGCCAGCTTCGTGCGCGGCAATCCGCCAGACATCATGCTCGCGAACTACAACTATGAGATCGCCCGATTCGTGCAGCGGTGCGCTCTCACTGATCTTTCTGACACCGACGCTGCGTCCGAGGTGCGTGACGATCTGCAACCCCTGATGGATCAGTACGGGTCGTGCGAAGGTCGCCAGAGCGCTCTGCCCTACTCGGTGATGGCCGCTTCAGTGATCTATAACAAAGAGATTTTCGACGAGCAGGGGCTGGAAGTCCCGCAGACCTGGGATGAGCTTCTTGAGGTGTGCGAGCAGCTAAAGGCGGCCGGAATCGACCCGTTCTACGCCACATTCAAAGACGACTGGACCGTGGGTCAAGGCTGGTTCGACTACACAGCTGGCGGGTCCCTCGACGTGATCGAGTTCTTCGACGCGCTTGCCACTGAGGGAGCCGACGTCGGCCCCGACTCCGAGGTCTCGTTCGAGAAAGACTTCGCCGATCCCATGGATCGCATGCTCCAACTCACCGGGGAGTACACGAATTCTGACGCTGCCAGCCGCAGCTACTCCGACGGCAACCTCGCGTTCGCGAAGGGGGCGGCAGCGATGTACCTACAGGGGCCGTGGGCCTTCAGTGAGATTGCCAAAACTAACCCGGACCTCGAGCTCGGAACCTTCCCGCTGCCGATGACCGACAATCCGGAAGATCTGGGTGTGCGGGTCAACATGGACCTCGCCGCCATGATCCCTGAAGGCTCGACACATCAAGAAGCGGCACGGGACTTTCTGGAGTACCTCTACCTGCCAGAGAACATCGAGGCGTACAACGCATCGCAGCTGGGGTTCACCCCGACGAACGATGCGGCGCCTTCCGATGACCCCCGCATCGAAGGAATGGTCGAGTACTACGACAACGGTCAGATCTATCAGGGGCCTTCCGTGCTGGTTCCCAAAACGATTCCGGTCTTCAACTACGCGCAGGCAATGGTGCTCGGTGCTTCGCCCGCATCCACGCTGCGCACGATGGATGCGGACTGGGCCAGGGTCGCCTTCCGCGCTCCCATTCCCACAACGCAAGACTCCGCGAACGGCGAGACAGAGGAGTCCGCGCCATGAGCAACACAACCGCATCCACAAACAGAACCGCATCCACAAGTACGACTGTTTTGGTCACAGGCGGAGAGCGAAAGCTCCGACGTCACACCCGTCGGGTAGAGCCGATCTACTATCTGTTCCTGTTGCCGACGCTCGTGATCTTCACTCTTGCGATCACGGTGCCAGGGGTGATCGGCATCTTCTTTAGCTTCACGGACTCGATTGGGATCGGGGAATGGAGCTTCAACGGACTGACAAACTACATTGCTCTGTTCAGCGACCCCGCCATCCTGCAGAGCTACCTCTTCACGTTCGGTTTCTCGATTGCCACCGTGGTTGTCGTCAACGTCATCGCATTCATGCTCGCGGTGGGGCTGACCTCCCGTATTCGGTTCAAGACGAGTCTGCGCGCAATTTTCGTGATCCCGATGGTCATCTCGGGCATCATCATCGCCTACGTCTTCAACTTCCTGTTCTCAAACTCGATTCCTGCGGCCGGCGCGGCGGCGGGAATCCCCTGGCTAGAGACGAGCCTGCTCGCGAACCCTGACCTGGCGTGGGTGGCGATCGTCATCGTCACCGCATGGCAGGCCATTCCCGGCACTTTGCTCATCTACATCGCCGGGCTCCTCTCGGTGCCGGGCGAGGTATACGAGGCGGCGAGTATCGATGGCGCCAGCAAAGCCCAGCAACTGACGCGAATTACACTTCCGCTCGTCGCTGGATACGTCGTCATCAACGTGATTCTTGGATTCAAGGGTTTCCTGAACGCGTACGACATCATCGTTGGTCTCACCAACGGTGGTCCAGGAACCTCTACCCGCAGCGTCGCGATGACGATCATCGCGGGCTTCAATGGCGGCGACTACGCCTACCAGATGGCCAACGCGACCATCTTCTTCATCGTCGCCGTCCTCATCTCCCTCCTCCAGCTGTCGCTGACGCGCGGAAGGAACGCACTCTGATGTCAACGCAGACAATCACCACCCAAACGGCCTCTGGCCGCAAGCCGCGCGTCCGCATGGAGCGCGTCAACTGGTCGGGCACGATCATCTTGATCCTGTGCGCGGTGACCGTGCTTTTACCGCTCTATGTGACCATTTCGATGGCGTTCAAAACGACAGGTCAGGCCGTCGACGGCAACGCCTTCTCGTTGCCTGCGCCGTTCAGTATCGACGGGTTCGTCGAGGCGTGGACGCTGACGAAGTTTCCGGTCGGCGCCGGCATCTCGCTACTGGTTACTGCAGGGACGGTGATCGCGACGATCGTGCTCGCGGCCTTCGCCTCCTATGCGATCGTGCGCAACTGGGATCACCGGCTGTTCCGCTATTCGTTCTTCTACCTGCTGGCAGCGATGTTCATTCCGTTCCCGGTTGTCGCTTTGCCGCAGATCCAGCTCACCGGACGCGTCGGTCTCGACAACCCGATGGGGGTGATCATTCTGGCGACGATGTTCCAGCTGAGCTTCAGTGTGCTGTTGTTCACGGCCTTCCTGCGATCTATCCCCATTGAGCTGGAAGAAAGTGCTCGCATCGACGGTGCTTCCACGTGGCAGACCTTCTGGAAGCTGATCTTCCCGCTGCTCGCACCGATGAGCGCGACTGTCGGCATCTTCGCGTTCCTTTACGCCTGGAACGACTTCATGATGCCGTCGCTGATCATCGCCGATCCTGCGCTGCAGACGCTGCCTGTGCGCCAGCAACTGTTTCAGAGCCAGTTCAGCAGCAACTACAACGTCGCTTTCGCCTCGTACTTGATGGCAATGGCCCCCGCCATCGTCGTCTACCTCTTCACTCAGCGATGGGTGATGGAGGGCGTCACCCAGGGCGCCGTCAAGGGCTGACCCCCGCGGTCCCTGACCCCCGCGGTCCCTGCCCCCCGTGGTCCCTGAGCCTGTCGAAGGGCCCGCCCACCTGACCCCCGTGGTCCCTGAGCCTGTCGAAGGGCCCAACAACAAAGGAGTAATACCCCTCATGACCGATCCGATTCTCGTCGAGACGGCCACCCCCAAAGACGCCTCCTGGTGGCGGCAGGCTGCCGTTTACCAGATCTATCCCCGAAGTTTTGCTGATGCGAACGGGGATGGGATCGGCGATATCCCCGGCATCGTCTCTCGGGCTGATTACCTCTCCGACCTCGGTATTGATGCGGTCTGGCTCAGTCCGTTCTATCCGTCTGAGCTGGCAGACGGTGGGTACGACGTTGCGGACTACCGGGGCGTCGACCCGCGGCTGGGCACGCTCGACGACTTCGACGCGATGGTGAAGGCGTTGCATGCGCGCGGCATCAGCGTGATCGTCGACATCGTTCCCAACCACTCGTCTGACCAGCATGAGTGGTTCCAAGAAGCGCTCGCCGCTGGTCGAGGATCTGCCGCGCGTGAGCGTTACATCTTCCGCGAAGGTGCCGGTCTCGATGGTTCGGAGCCGCCGACGGACTGGGTTTCCATTTTCGGTGGGAGTGCGTGGGAGCAAGTCGAAGACGGCCAGTGGTATCTGCATAGCTTTGCGGTGGAGCAGCCTGATCTGAACTGGGATCACCCAGAGGTGCGCGCTGATTTCTTGAAGACGCTGCGCTTCTGGTCTGACCGCGGTGTAGACGGCTTCCGTATCGATGTGGCGCACATGCTCACGAAAGATCTCAGTGAGCCGCTGCCGTCGCGGGCAGAACTCGAAGCGATGGATCTCACCTCCGGCACCCATCCGCTGTATGACCGCGACGAAGTGCACGAAATCTATGCGGACTGGCGCGCCGTTTTCAACGAGTACGACCCGCCGCGGACTGCCGTCGCTGAGGCGTGGGTGGCCACCGCCGAACGTCGTGCGAAGTACGCGTCAGCAGATGGACTCGGGCAGGCATTCAACTTCGATCTGTTGGTCGCCGACTTCGATGCGGAACAGTTTCGGGGCATCATCACCGACAATCTGCAGCAGGCGCAGGCGGCGGGATCCTCCACTACCTGGGTGCTGTCTAACCATGACGTCACACGGCATGCCACCAGGTACGGACTCCCGGCGCTGAACGGGCGCATGGTCAAACAGGGCACGGAGTGGGTGAAGGCCGGTGGTCCAGCTGATGGTTTGGACCGAGACGGCGGGCTCCGCAGGGCACACGCCGCGACCCTCCTGATGATGGCTCTCCCTGGCAGCGCCTACCTCTATCAGGGGGAGGAGCTGGGGCTTCACGAGGTGGCGGAGATCACGCCAGAGCAACGCCAGGACCCCGGCTTCTTCCGAGGTGCCGACTTCGACGGATGGGGACGCGATGGGTGTCGCGTGCCGCTGCCGTGGACCGCATCTGGACCCTCTTTCGGGTTCGGTGCCGCGGGATCGCACTTGCCGCAGCCCGCGTGGTTCGGTCAGTACGCCGCAGAGGTCGAGGCGGCGAATCCCCACTCCACGCTGTCGCTTTATCGTGAAGCGCTCCGTCTGCGTCGACTGTTGCAGACAGACGAGACGATGGACTGGATCGACACCGGACGCCCCGACGTCTTGCGCTTCACGCGTCCTGGTGGCTGGCAAGTGGTGACCAACTTCGGCACAGAGCCATTTGACCTGGAGCTGGACGCGGGCGAGGTACTGCTCGCCAGCTCTCCACTGGACGGTTCCGCACTGCCTGCCCAGTCCACGGTGTGGATCGCCCCCGCGCCGCTTGCCTAACGAGATGTGAAAACGGAGAGCAGGTGCTCGCTGCGCGGCGTGTCAGTTGTTGACACGCCGCGCAGCGGCATCCCCTCCTCCGTTTTGTGCAGATGGACGACCGCACGCTCGACTTGATAATGGTTCTCATTAGCGTTTAGAGTGAGGATATGAAGAAGCCTGTTGCCCTCGCTGTCGTGTCCGTCGCTGCTCTTGCGCTCGCCGGATGCTCCACCACCCCTGCCGCGGGAGAGGGCGAAGACGGCACCATCACCGTCGTGGCGAGCACCAACGTCTACGGCGACATCGCCGCGCAGGTCGGCGGCGATCGCGTGAGTGTCGAATCGATCATCACGTCCGCTTCGCAAGACCCGCACTCCTACGAAGCGAGTGCTCGCGACCGCCTGACGCTGCAGAACGCCGACCTCGTTGTCGAAAACGGAGGCGGATACGACGCCTTCATCGACACGCTGCTGGAGGACGCAGATGACGTGCACACCGTTACAGCCGTGGAGTACTCCCATGACTACCCAGACAACGATGGGCACGAGGATGAGGCGGAGTCAGAAGACGACCACGACCACGCCGAAGACGAAGATCACGCTGATCACGATCACGCCGAAGACGAAGAGGGTCACGAGGGGCACAACCACATCGAAGGCTTCAACGAGCACGTGTGGTTCGACCCGCACACGATGATCCACGTGGTGGAGGCGATTTCTGACGAGCTTTCAGAAATCGACCCTGACGGTGCAGAGGAGTTCGCCGCGAACGCTGCGGAACTCACCGCCGACCTCGAGGGGTTTGAAGCTGATCTGGCAGGCATCGAAGCAACCTCCGGTGGGGCGAATGTGTTCATGACCGAGCCGCTTCCCGGGTACCTCGCCGCCGCCGCTGGACTCAACGACGTCACCCCAGAAGGATTCGCCGAAGCCGTAGAAGAAGGATCAGACGTCGCCCCCGCCGTGCTGCTTCAGTCGCTCGAAGTGATCGACAGCGGCGAGGTGGTGGCAGTGCTCACGAACGCACAGACCGGTGGAGCCGAAACAGAGCGCGTCGAGGCCGCGGCAGCAGACAATGGCATCACCATCGTCGCCTTTACGGAGCTGTTGGAAGACGGATCGTCGTACTCTGAGTGGATGAGTGACGCGATCCAGAGCCTCGCCGCCGCCGTTCAGTCGTGAGCGGGGCCCTTCGACAGGCTCAGGGACCCGGCGAGGGGCGAGCTCAGGGACCCGGCGAGGGGCGAGTTCAGGGACCCAATGAGGGGCGCGCGGTGCCGGTGTTGGAGATTGCGAACGCGGCGCTGCAGCGCGGCGAGCGCGAACTCTGGTCGGGCCTTGACCTCACGGTAGAGCCGGGGGAATTCATTGCCGTGCTCGGGCCGTCAGGGTCGGGAAAAACCACACTGCTGCGCAGCATCCTCGGCCTCCAGTCGCTGTCGTCCGGCACGATTCGAGTCGCGGGGGAGCCGGTGCACCGCGGCAACTCTCGCATCGGCTACATTCCTCAGCAACGCTCGCTTGCCCCGGATACCAGCATGCGAGCGCGCGATCTGGTCGCTCTCGGGGTGCAGGGGAGCCGGTTCGGCTTCCCGATTCCACACCGCGGAGACCGGGCAAAGGTCGACAACCTTCTCGAGTCCGTCGGAGCATCGCACTTTGCTGAGCGCCGGGTAGGGCTGCTTTCTGGCGGCGAACAGCAGCGACTGCGCGTCGGTCAGGCGCTCGCCGACGAGCCGGCTCTGTTGCTCTGCGATGAGCCGCTGTCGAACCTCGACCTCGCAAACCAACTCGCTGTGACCGACATCATCGATCGTCAACGCCGCGAGCGTGAAGCGGCTGTGCTCTTCGTCACCCATGACATCAACCCGATCCTCGGCAGAGTCGACCGCATTTTGTACATCGCTGGCGGACGCTTTCTGCTCGGCACCCCTGACGAGGTTCTGCAGACTCGCGTGCTCAGCGACCTCTATGGCACTCCAGTGTTCGTGCTCCGCGCGGGCGACCGGCTGGTTGTCGTGGGGGTTCCAGATGCTGAGCCGCACCACGACCACGGCGATCACGAGCACGGAGGAGCGGCATGAGCGTCGCACTCGTCATGAGGCCCCTGGTCGAATGGAGCGACGTTTTCTCGTTCCAGGACTACGGCGAGCTTGTCGCCCTGCTCGCCAACTCGATCATCGCCGGAGCTGTTCTCGGAATCGTCGGCGGACTGATCGGCGTCTTCGTGATGCAACGAGACCTCGCCTTCGCCGTGCACGGAGTGAGCGAGCTGTCGTTCGCTGGCGCCGCCGCTGCCCTCCTGTTTGGGGGCAGTGTTGTCGCTGGGTCGATTGGCGGAGCGCTCATTGCCGCGATCTTGATCGGGATTTTGGGAGCGAAAGCCAGGGACCGCAACTCGATCGTTGGCGTGCTGATGCCTTTCGGTCTCGGGCTCGGCATCCTGTTCCTGTCGCTGTACGACGGCCGCAGCGCCAACCGCTTCAGTCTGCTCACCGGTCAGATCGTTTCGGTGTCTAGCCCCGACCTGGGCTGGCTCGTTGGGATCAGCCTGGTGGTGCTGATCGGGTTGCTGGTGATGTGGAACCCGTTGCGGTTCGATTCGCTCGACCCAGAGTCGGCCGCGGCTCGCGGTGTGCCGACCCGCGCGGTGAGCCTGGCATTTATGGTGCTCCTCGGTTTGATCGTGGCGGTCAGCGTGCACATCATCGGCGCATTGCTGGTGATGGCGCTGTTGGTGACACCAGCGGCTGCAGCCATGCGGGTGGCCGCAGGCCCCATCGCCGTTCCGCTGCTGGCGGCACTCTTCGGCTTCACCGCCGCGGTTGGCGGCATCCTGCTCGCCCTCGCCGGCACCTTGCCAGTGAGCCCGTACATCACCACCCTGTCGTTCACGATCTACGTCGTCTGCTGGATCGTGCAGCGCGCTCGCGGTGGCGTGCGTCGCATCAGGTCCTGATCCTGCCGACTCTCTCAGGGCCTGGCAAGGGCAGCGCACCTAGAATCGTGGGTATGGCTCAGCGGAACACCTGGCAGCGCGAACGCGTGCGCGAAGCACTCGACGACGCCCGCGGATTCGTGAGCGCGCAAACCCTGCACGCGGCACTGCGCGATGAGAACACCGGCATCGGACTCGCGACCGTCTACCGCGCTCTCGCGGGGCTCGCCGCCTCTGGCGAAGCTGACTCGTTGCAGAGCCCAGAGGGTGAGGCGCTTTACCGTGCCTGCACCACGCAGGGGCATCACCATCACCTCATCTGCCGATCCTGCGGTTTGACCGTCGAGATCGAAGCAAAAGACGTCGAGCAGTGGGCGCATCGCACTGCCGCGCTTCACGGATTCACCGACGCCGCCCACGTCGTCGACATCTTCGGGCTGTGCACCCCGTGTGCGAAGGAGCGCGACGCCGAAAGGACCGCAACCGCGTGAGTTCCTCGACAGCAACGAAGCCCCATCACAGTCACGCGCACAGGCAGGCTCCCTCCCCACGTTCCGCATGGGTGGGCGTCGGCCTCGGCGTCGCCATCATCGCGGCGCTGTTTCTTATTGATGCTTTCTTGCCGAAACTGTTCCCCGCTTCGCTGCCCACCAGAGCACAAGACGGGCTCACCCTGGCGCTGAGTGTGCTGATCGAGGCGCTGCCGTTCGTGCTTCTGGGCGTGCTGCTGTCGATCGTGGTGCAGGTGTGGCTACCAGCCGATGTGATTCATCGCTGGCTTCCGCAGCGCGCGTGGGCACGGCGTGCAGTGCTGTCGTTGCTCGGGATGCTGATCCCGGTCTGCGAGTGCGGAAACGTGCCTTTCGCTCGTGGACTGATGATGCGCGGTCTGGCGCCAGCAGAAGCGATGACGTTCTTGATCGCGGCGCCCATCGTCAACCCGATCGTGATCCTCACCACCCACGCCGCGTTCGGCTGGGACGGCGGCATCCTGATCGCACGCCTTGTGGGCGGCTACCTCATCGCGAACCTCATCGGCTGGATCTACAGCCTGCACCCGTCGCCAGACGCGATGCTTACCCAGCGTTTTGTCGACACCTGCGACAGGGTCACCCACGAACCAGGAACACCGGTCCGCCGCAGTCTGACGCAGTTCATCGTGGAGCTCAGGGCCGTGATGCCGGCGCTCGTGATTGGGTCAGCCATTGCCGGGGTCGTGCAGGTGCTGATCCCGCGCGAGATGCTGCTGGCGATCGGCTCGAATCCGGTGCTGTCGATCGTCGCGATGATGGTGCTCGCGATGACGGTGGCGATCTGCTCGAATGTCGATGCGTTCCTTGCACTGTCGTTCGCTTCGACATTCTCTTCCGGGGCTCTGATTGCGTTCTTGCTGGTCGGGCCGCTCGTTGATATCAAGATGCTTGCGATGATGCGGACCACGTTTACCACCCGCACTCTGGTGGGAATCGTCGGGATCGTGTTGGCTTCGGCGTTCGCCATTGGAATCGGGGTGAACGTTTTTGTCTGAGCAGACGGACACCAGGCGGCGTGCACTCGCCACGCGCTGGCTAGGGGTGGGGCTTACGACTGTCGTCGCCGTGGTCACTCTGAGCCTCGGCATTACCGGCCAGCTCACGCTGTACATCAGCCCAGACACGGTGTGGTTCGCGTGCGCAGGCGCGGTTGTTGCTCTGGTGGGCGCCATCTGGTCGTGCACGCTTCCGCTCGGGGCAGAGGGCGATCACGGACATGATCACGGCCACGAAACCGGCCACGAAACCGGCCACGAAAATGGCCACGCGGGAGGTTCAGAAGAGTCTGACCGAGGCGCCTCCTCCAGGCGGCGCACCTTGGCAGGCGTGGGCGCTGTCACCGGCGGCGTGATTGCGACCGGAGTCGTCGCCGCTGGACTGATGCTTCCACCGGCTTCGCTGTCTGTAGAGCTCGCAATGTCTCGCGCAGGCGAGCAGTCCGGGCTTTTTGCAGGTTCTGACTCCGTGACCCTCGGGGTCGCAGACACCTCGACATTCGGTGTGGGCGACTGGTCGAGCGTCTTCGCCGCGTCAACCAACACCACCGCCTACGACGGCGCAGATGTGACCCTGACAGGGTTCGTGACCCCGGACTCTTCTGGCGACGACATGAACCTCACTCGCCTCGTTATCACGCACTGTGTGATCGATGCGCAGACGGCGACGTTGCCGATAGACGTAGATTCAGGCGACTACGCGACAGGGCAGTGGGTGGAGATCACCGGAACCGTGCGCGCAGATTCAGAAGGCAAACTCAGCATCGAGCCCACCGACGTCGTGAAGATCGACGAGCCGGGAGACCCGTATGAGTACTGAGGACGAGCACGAGGAGGCGCCAGCCGTCCCGCAGACGCGCGCCCAGATGCGCGCAGCGCGAGAGGCGGCAGAGGCGGCGGCTGCCGAGCGTGAAGCGGCGGAGCAAGAGGCGGCAGAGCGCAAAGTCGCGGCCTTCGAGGCGGCCGCCCAGGAAGACGTCGAGGCGACAGCGACCCCGACAGCGACCCCGGCACCGACGATCCCCGAGCCCTCTGGACCTATTTTCCTCCCCGCGGCTCCCGCAGAGCCGGCGGAGAGTGCGGAGCCCGACCCAGACCTCCAGCCACCGGCGCCCTTCGGACGCGATGCTGATGTGCCAGCGAGCCAGCCCAAGACTTCGCGCAAATTCGTGATCACACTCGCATCGGTCCTCGGCGTTTTGGTGCTGGGCGGCATCGGTCTCGGCGTTGTCAGCCTGCTGCAGGGGCCACGGATCAGCAACGTGCAGGTCGATGCGGCTCAGGCGATTGAATCCTCCGGAAGCAGGGTCATCCTCACGGCCAACCAGACACTCGCCGACATCGATCCAGAGCAGGTCACGGTGGAGCCTGCTGTGCCCTTCACTGTGGACGCGTCTGGTCGCGGTGTAGGTGTGCGGTTCACGGTGCCGCTCGACGACTCGACCACGTACACGGTCAGCGTCGCCGACGTGGTGGGTACAGGTGGCGGTCCGAGTACGACGCTGACGACAAGTTTTGAGACGCCAGCATCCAACATTTTCTTGTTACGGCGAGAGGTCGACGGTATCGACAAGATTTTCCTCACCGATCTCGGCGGCGAGCAGGCCGTGCCCGTGTTCGAGCACGACAAGATCAACGACTTTCGGGCAACGTCGAACCAACTCGTCGTCTCTGTCGAAGATGATGACGGCTCACGCCTGTTCGTCATGGACCGCGACGGGGCGAACGAGCGCGAGCTGACTCTCCCCGGCGAGGGCTACGTGGGGGCAATTCAAGTCTCCGATCGAGGCGGTTTCGTCGGCTACAGCTATTCGGATCGCGAACTCAGTGACACCGAGGGCCGAGCGAGCGTGCTCGTCACCCAATCGCTGAGTGGCGAAGATGAGCCAGAAATCACCGAAGTGGCTGGCGAAGAAGCCAGTGTCTTCGCGTGGCAGTTCGTGCCAGACAGTGCCGCTGTGCTGTTTATCGACTTCGATGGCGCGCTCGCGTTGATAGACCGCTCGACCGATTCCGATGTGCAATCGCTCGGGCTTGCCTCCACGATTCAGGGCATCTCACGAGGCACTTACACCGCGATTGTGGAGCGGTTGGACGGCACAGTTGTCGAACTCAATCTGGCGGACGGCACGGAGGAACCCCTTGCTGCTTCCGACCCCGATTACGGCACTGCTACCTCCATCACACCGTTCCCCGGCGGAACGCTCCGCCACGTCGTCGCTCGCGACGAGGCTGGCCTGCCGATCGGCCAGGCTGTCGTCCGCGTCGATGACGACGGCACGGCGACCCCGCTGGTCGAGGTGGGATCGACGGATTCTGTGCTGCAAGCATGCGCATCGCCCAGCGGCCAGTACGCGGCTGTAGCGGTGGCGCCAGACCTGGCGAACAATCCCTACGACGGAATGTTGCTTCCGCTGCCAGAGAATGTCGAAACACATCTGATCGACATGGAGACCGGCGAAGAGCTCGTCGCCCTTACCGGTTTCGATGCGTCCTGGTGTCAGACGGGCCCGCGGTTCTGACATGCCTTCGCAGGATGCTCTGCGCCGCGCTACTCGTTCGGAGCTGAGCGGATCGGCTGTCGACATCGCGCCGCTATTGCTCGGCGGGGAACTACGGACGTTCGTTCCCCGCTCTGCTGTCGCGTCAGATGATTCAGAGCCGGTTGCGGTGCGACTGCGGATCACCGAGGTTGAGGCCTATCACGGGCAGGGAACGGGCGACGTTGCTGACCCTGGTTCGCACGCCCGCATGGGGCGAACGGCGCGCAACGCGACGATGTGGGGCGCGCCAGGACATCTCTACGTCTATCTAAGCCACGGCATCCACTCCTGCGTCAACGTGGTGTGTGGGCCAGAGGGTCAGGGCGATGGGGTGCTCCTGCGTGCAGGAGAAGTGGTGGACGGGGTGGAAGCCGCCGCACACCGGCGCGGGGCTGCTCTGCCGCTGGGAGGCATCGCTCTTCGCGATCTTGCCCGAGGGCCAGGCCGGCTCGGACAGGCGGTGGGCCTGCGGCATCCGCGCCATGACGGTATTGATGCGCTCACCGGGGATCTGCGCGAGGGGGCACGAGCCGAGCTGTGGCTAGGCGCTCCGCGTACCGGCATCGCGCGAGGCCCACGGGTCGGCGTCGCTGGTATCGCGGGGACCGCAGCATTTCCCTGGCGATTCTGGATCGATGGCGACCCGACGGTGTCGACATTCCGATGGGGCAGGGGTGCTCAGGCCGTCGAGAGCTGAGGGAAGAGTCTGGTAGGCTCTTCTTCGTCTGCGCACACTCCTGTGCGTAGTTCGCGTGTTTCTGTGTCCTGAGCTTGTCGAAGGGCCGTGACGCGCAGACAAGGGATCTTGGGTGAGGCCGTCCGGCCTCACGGTATAGAAGGAGTCACCATCATGGCAGCAGTGTGCCAGGTGACCGGAGCTGTTCCCGGCTTTGGTCACAACGTCTCGCACTCGCACCGCCGGACGAAGCGTCGCTTCGACCCGAACGTGCAGAAGAAGACCTATTTCGTTCCGTCGCTCGGTCGTAAGATCACCCTCAACGTGTCCGCTAAGGGCATCAAGGTGATCGACGTCCGCGGCATCGAGAACGTGGTCAAGGACCTCCAGGCGAAGGGTGTGAAGCTCTAATGGCCAAGAAGGCTCAGGACGTACGTCCGATCATCAAGATGCGTTCCACGGCAGGTACGGGTTACACGTACGTGACGAAGAAGAACCGTCGCAACACCCCCGACCGCCTCGTGCTGAAGAAGTACGACCCGGTAATCCGCAAGCACGTCGAATTCCGAGAGGAGCGTTGATCAATGGCTAAGAAGAGCAAGATCGCTCGCAACGAGCAGCGCAAGGTCATCGTCGAGCGTTACGCAGAGCGTCGCGCCGAGCTGAAGAAGACCCTTGTCGACCCGAACGCCACTGACGAGGCCCGCGAGGCCGCGCGTCTCGGCCTGCAGAAGCTGCCGCGCAACGCGTCGCCGGCTCGCGTGCGTTCGCGCGACGTCATCGACGGTCGCCCCCGCGGTGTCCTCACGAAGTTCGGCATCTCGCGTGTCCGCTTCCGTGACATGGCACACCGTGGCGAGCTGCCCGGCGTGACCAAGTCCAGCTGGTAAGCACTTCAGTCCCTCAGGGACTAAAAGGGGCGAGGATCTTCGGATCCTCGCCCCTTTTGCGTCCCCTGTCCCTCTTCCTCTCCTCGTCCCCATCCCCATCGTCCACCCCGTCCGGAGGAGTTCTCTCCTTACGGAGGAACCCTGCCCCCAGAACCTCCTCATGAGGGAGTGTTCTCCTCCCGCAGAGCGTTCGTGCACAGGAGGAGGCTGCGGGGGTTACTCCACCGAGCGCGGGGCGCGTGATGCGCGGACGGTCGCGGGTCTTGCATCATCGTCGGATGGATCCCCTCAAAGCTCTGCGAGAGCGCGGCGGTGTCGCACGAGTCGAGGCGTTGAAGCGGGCGGGGGTGACAGCACATGCACTGCGGCTGGCGACGAGCGAGCGGCGAGTGTTATCGGTTCGTCGAAGATGGGTGGCGCTGCCCGATGCAGATCCGCTCCTCATCAGTGCCGCGCGACAGGGTGTGGTGCTCAGCTGCATCACTCTTGCCGAGCGGAAAGGCCTCTGGGTACTCGATGCCTCGTCGCTGCACGTGGCGGCTCCGCCGAAAGCTGGTCACGCAACATCGGCGGGTGGCGTCATCCACTGGAGCCAACCGGTCGTTCCACGCGATCCAGACTCCTGCGAAGACACGATTGAGAACGCGCTCACGCTGGTGGCGCGGTGCCAACCGTACGAGAGCGCACTCGCTACGTGGGAATCCGCTCTAAGGCAACGGCTCGTCGATCCGGGCGCGCTTGAACGGCTGCCTCTGCCTCCGCACGCACGTCGCCTCCTCGATGACGCTCGCCCGTTTGCAGACTCCGGCACCGAGAGCATCTTCTTCACGCGCCTGGGGTGGCTGCGGATCCCGATTGTGCCGCAAATGTGGATTCACGGGCATCGCGTCGACTTCTTGCTGGGTGAGCGACTCATCATTCAGATCGACGGTGGCCACCACGTCGGCGTGCAACGCACAAGCGATATCGCGCACGACGCGCTTCTGAAGCTGCACGGATACCACGTGCTTCGCATCGGCTACGACCAACTAATGCGGCACTGGCCGAGCGTGCAACAGACCATCCTCATCGCGATCGGCCAGCGGTTGCACATCGCGCCGTGAGCGCTCGGGCGGACACCTCTCCCTACGGCGGAGATGCGGCTCAGGAGGCTCCGCCCGGGGGTGCGTTCTCCTCCGGAGAGAGGGAGGAGGGAGGAGGATTTGGGGCTCGAAAGCCTCGAAATCTGTGACTGGAGTGACAAAAGTGACACGAAACGCCATGTAATTGCCCAAAACCCGCGAAATGACGCGGAAATGGGGGTGGTGGTTGGTACATTCGAGGCGGTCGCAAGACCAGGAGCATCCGCTCCGTTTTCCCACAACGATGCGACGGGATTTCGTCGCTGGAGGATGACATGGCTGACAAGTCCATCACCAAGACCGAACTCGTCGCGAGCATCGCAAGCGCGACGGGCCAGAGCCAGGCCACCGTCTCCGGTGTTCTCGACTCGCTCTTCGCCACGGTTTCTGACGCTGTTGCCAAGGGCAGCAAGGTCTCGATCCCGGGTTGGATCTCCTTCGAGCAGGTCGACACCGCAGCCCGCACCGGCCGCAACCCGCAGACCGGCGCCGAGATCAAGATCCCGGCAGGCAAGCGCGTCAAGGTGACCGCTGGTTCCAAGCTCAAGGCTGCCGTCAAGTAAGACTGCACCCTGTCGAAAGCCGCTCCCGTTCGGGGGCGGCTTTCGTGCTTTCTCCCCGCCGCGCGCGCCTAGGCTGGAGGGGTGAGTTCTCGCGCCGCAACAACCAGCCGAGCCACGGCGTATCGAGTCGCTGGAGTAGGCATCCTCCTCGCTTCTGCGCTGGTGGCTGTGGTGTGGGCACTTATCGTCGGCGGTGGCGCTGAGCCGCCTCTGCTCCAAGACCCTGGCCCCTTCGTGCTTTGGGGAACACCGATCGCCAGGCTCGTGATGAACATCGCAGCCGCCGTCATGCTCGGCTCGCTGGTGCTGGCACTGTTCGGCCTCCGCGCGGGTGACGGTTCCTTCGATGCGGCGTTGAACATTGCCTCTATCGGCGCCGCTGTCTTCACGGTCGCTGCGGGTCTGACCGGATTCTTGGCCTTTATGGCCGCGTTCAACCCCCAGCTCAGTATTGAGCGAGAGTTCGGTACCCAACTCGGCCGCTTTTTGCTGGAGCTGCCCCTCGGGCAGTCCTGGCTCATCACCACAATTTTCGGTGCGATCATCACGGTGCTCGCGTTTGCATGGCGCTCCTGGACGCCGACCTTCCTCACAGCGCTCCTTGCCGCTGCCTCTTTCCTCCCGCTCGCCACCCAGGGCCACGCGGGAGATCTCTCCGGGCACGCACTCGCGGTGAACTCGATCCTTTTGCACACAGTCGGTGCTGCCGTGTGGCTCGGCGGACTGTTGTTGCTCGTGCTGTTGCGCGGGCGTAAAGACGTCACTCCTACGACGCTCGTTGCTCGCTACTCCTCGCTGGCGATTGCAGCCTTCGCCGTGGTCGCTGTTTCAGGCGTCACTCGGTCGATTGTGGCTGTGGGGGACTGGGAGGCCCTGTGGACCACCCCGTACGGCTGGATCGTGCTGGCCAAGGTCGTGCTGCTGATCGGGATGGGGATACTCGGTGCTTGGTATCGCGCCAGGTTGATTCCCAAGCTGGCAGGGCCGCGGGCAGCAGGCTGGTTCTGGCTGCTCGTGCTGTGCGAGGTCTCGCTGATGGGACTCGCCTCCGGTGCTGCAGCCGCGCTGGCGCGCACGCCTCCGCCCACCGGTGAGACCGCGGCTTTCTTGCAAACGCCAGCCCAGATCCTCACTGGCTCGCTTCTGCCGCCTGAGTTCACACTTGAGCGCTGGTTCACGGCGACCGATGTCGATATTCTCTGGGTGGTCGCCGCCGGCTTCGGGGTGTTCTTCTACCTGGCTGGTGTCCGTCGCCTGCGGTTGCGCGGTGACCGCTGGCCGATCTACCGCACAGTCTTCTGGCTGCTCGGACTGCTGATGCTCGTGTGGGTCACCAGCGGGCCGATCAACGCGTACCAGGAGTACCTGTTCAGCGTGCACATGCTCGGCCACATGATGCTGTCGATGGCGATCCCGCTGTTGTTGGTGTCCGGTGCGCCCATCACGCTCGCGTTGCGCGCCATCCGTAAACGCGACGATGGAACCCGCGGCGGTCGCGAGTGGATCATGTGGGCGGTGCATTCGCCCTTCTCCCGCGTCGTCACGCATCCCCTCGTCGCAGCTGCGGTCTTCATCGTGTCGCTCTGGGCCTTCTACTTCACCGATCTCGTGCGCTGGTCGATGTTCGAGCACCTCGGCCATGAGTGGATGATCATCCACTTCTTGATCACGGGCTACCTGTTCGCGATGAGCCTGGTGGGCATCGATCCGGTGCCATATCGGTTGCCGTACCCAGGGCGCTTGATCACGCTGATCGCTGTGATGGCGATGCATGCCTTCTTCGGCGTCGCGATCATGATGCAGGAGGGGCTGATGGTCGCCGACTGGTTCGGCGCGATGGGCCGCGACTGGGGGGCGACGCCCATGGAAGATCAGTATGTGGGCGGTGGCATCGCCTGGTCGATCGGAGAGATCCCCACACTGATCGTCGCGATTACGGTCGCTATTCAGTGGAGCCGCGACGACACGAAGGTGCAGAAGCGTACCGATCGGAACGCTGATCGCACCGGAGATGCTGAGCTTGAGGAGTACAACGCCAAGCTCGCCGCGCTGGCCGAGCGGGATCAGCGCCGCGAAGCGCAGGGCAAGCAGTAGAGCCGCGAGTTCGCGCCGTTAGTCGACGGGAGGCTCGCCAGGTGACCCGACCCTGATCGATGCGGACCCATCGGGAAGAATCACAATCTCGCCGTCGAGCAGGAACGGCACATCCTCTGATAGCTGCTGCACTGAACCGTCAAACAGCGAGAGGATCTCGACCTCGACATGCGCCACGGCTTCGGTCTCTGGGATCCGCCACTGCGCCCCGTCCGGCGACACGGTGACCACCGGCTGCGTGACGATGGACCACTGGGGAAGCGACGCAATGCGGTTGGTTACCCGAAGACCGAAGGGGCACGCGGTCGGCTGGAGGACTTCTTGTGTCGCGCACTCCGCGAGGAATCCGTCCACCCGCTGCTGCACGACAGCCACAAACTCATCGGTCGGCGTAGTTTGCACATCAAGCGGTGTCACGGCGAGCGGAGTGTCTGCAAGCACGCCGAAGCCGGACGCAGTGGAGATCGCGGTATCTACGGTGACGGAATACAGGCCAGGGGTGAACACGAGCAGCGGCAGCGGGTCGAGCCCTGCTGCTTCTTTGCCGGCGGCTGACACCTGTCTGCGGTCAACCTCGAAGCCGTTCACGGCAAACTGGTCAGAGCCGCGCACCGTCAGATCGACAACCGCGAGGGGACTGGTGGTGAAGCGCCAATTGGGCGTTACCCCCACCCAGCCGTCTTGCTCGATAAGAAAAGTACTCGAACCAGCGTGACCACTCGCCTCGTAGCTGACGGTCACGGCAGTGGTGTCTTCTCCTGGCTTTTCGGATTCGACGACCACATCGGTCAGCGGGGCGAGGGCCGCTTGACGCAGCATCGCCTCAGACGCCGCAGGATCGATACCGGCCTTCTCGAGAGTCTCGCGGTCGATGGCAACGCCGGGCACACGAAGCGCGTCGGCCGCGCGGCCAGACGAGAGTAAGTCGAGGTAGCGGGTCACGAACGCGGAAGGCCCGTAGAACTGCTGATAGAGCGTCACACCGCCTGCGCCGATGGCGGCGAAAAGGAGGACGCCGATGACGCCAAGAATCGCCAGATCGACGCCCAGGCGCGACCGCCGGGGCGTGCGCTTGCGAGCCCGCTCCATGGCGCCAGTCTAGGAGCGCGTCCTGAGGGGATGCCGAGCGTCGGTGGGCGTGTATAGAAGCCGGGACATAGCATGGGTGGCGCCCCGTTTTCCGTCCGCTGGCCCTTGTGAGTGTTGTGTCCCTTCCCGCCCTGTCTGAGGAGCAGCAAGAGCTGTTCCGACTCATCGAAGACACCGGTGAACATGTTTTCATCACAGGACGCGCTGGCACAGGCAAATCGACGCTGTTGCAGCACTTTGCCTGGGAGACGAAAAAGCAGATCGCTATCTGCGCGCCCACTGGTGTTGCTGCGCTGAATGTGGAGGGGCAGACGATCCACTCCCTGTTCCGACTACCGATCGGTCTCATTGGTGATGCGGATATCGAGCAGAACGATGCGACCAGGCGCATCCTGAATGCCATCGAGACGCTCGTGATCGATGAGATCTCTATGGTCAACGCCGATTTGATGGATGCGATTGACCGATCCCTGCGGCAGGCGAGAGGGCGCCGCGGCGAACCGTTCGGCGGAGTGCAGGTCGTGATGTTCGGTGACCCGTACCAGCTCGCCCCCGTGCCGCCACGCGGCGACGAGGCCCGCTACGTCGAGGACCACTACCGCTCGTTCTGGTTCTTTGACGCGAAGGTGTGGGCTGGCCCTTCGACAGGCTCAGGGACCCAGGGGTACGGCTCAGGGACCCAGGGGTACGGCTCAGGGACCCAGGGGGCCGGCTCAGGGGCACGGGGGTACGGCTCGTCGGACCAGGCGGGGCTGTTTGAAGTCGACATGAGCGCGAAGCTGCATGTGCGCGAGCTGGTGCAGATCCACAGGCAGTCAGACGACGGATTCAAATCGATGCTCAATGCCGTGCGGTACGGACGAGTTACTGCAGAGATCGCCGGGGTGCTCAACACGCAGGGCGCGCGCACACCCCCTGAGCCGGAACCGGGCGAGGTTCCGATGATCACGCTGGCAACCCGCAACGACATCGTCAACAGCATCAACAGCCGCCATCTGCAGGCGCTATCCGGCAAAGAGCAGACGGCACGTGCCGAAGTCAGCGGAGACTTCGGACGTGGTGAAGCGTCGCTGCCCGCAGAATCAGAGCTGAAACTGAAGGTCGGCGCGCAGGTGATGTTCCTGCGCAACGACACCGCCATGTCAGGAGAGCCGCCTCGCTGGGTAAACGGCACTATCGGCACAGTGACGAGGATTCTTGGTGGGGCAGTGCGGGTCGATATCGACGGTGAAGAGGTCGATGTGGAGCCAGCCGTGTGGGAACGTTTTCGCTATGCGTACGACCAGAGCACGAAGAAGCTCTCGCGGGATGTGGTGGCCGAATTTACCCAATTCCCGCTGCGTCTTGCGTGGGCTGTGACGATCCATAAATCGCAGGGCAAAACCTACGAACGCGCGATCATCGACCTCGGCGCCGGGGCGTTTGCTCCAGGGCAGACCTACGTTGCCCTGAGCCGGTTGACGTCGCTTGACGGTCTATACCTGTCGCGCGCGTTGCGGCCACGGGACATCCGCGTGGATGAAAACGTGCGTCGGTTTATGCGTGACGCGTGGTTGGCTGCGTCGACGCCCGAGGTCGCGTCCGACTGACGCTTCGACAAGCTCAGCGACCCTCGGCGTGCGACGCTTCGACAAGCTCAGCGACCCACGGTCCCTGAGCTTGTCGCCCCCCGGTCCCTGAGCTTGTCGAAGGGTGGTCCCTGAGCCTGTCGCCCCCCGGTCCCTGAGCCTGTCGCCCCCCGGTCCCTGAGCCTGTCGAAGGGTGGTCCCTGAGCTTGTCGAAGGGTGGTCCCTGAGCCTGTCGAAGGGCTACGCCGCCACGCGAGCGCGGTCGAGGTCTTCGAACAGCTCAGTGTTGAACCGGTAGGCGAGGAGCACCTCGTCGATCACGCGCTCACGCTCCGCTTCGTCCCACGGGGCAGCGTCGAGCTGTTCGCGGTACACGTCCTTAAATGCGGCAGGGTCGGCAATGTCGTCGAAGAGGTAGAAGCCGATGCCGTTGGTTTCGAACCCGAAGCGGCGGGCCATGATGCGCCCGATAAAGATGCCGCCAGAGAGGTCGCCGAGGTAGCGGGTGTAGTGGTGGGCGACGAAACCGCCTGCCCAGGTCGCCCCGACCTGCTGGATACGTTCGACGTAGCGCTTGGTGGTGGGGAGTGCAGTAATCTGCGTGCGCCAGTGTGCTCCGAGCAAGAACTCGAGGTCGGCTTCCAGCGCCGGCAGCCGGGTGAGCTTGTCGCTGATGAAGACGGCAGCCACGGGGTCTTGGCGCATGCGCGCGCCAGCGCTCTCCAGTGCCTCATAAATGAAGTAGTGCTGAGCGACGAGTGAGATGTAATCCTCACGTGAGCCCTCACCCTTGAGCAGGTCGGACATGAAGCCGGCGGTCTCGCTGCGGGAATGCGATCCGGACGAGCGCTCACGCAGGGCGGCGGAGAAAGAGAGGATCTCGGGCATGACCTTAGTGTAAGGCTGGCCTTACCTTTGGCGAAAGGGGTACGGCGTCGTTGGTCGCAACGTGACTATGCGTGGGGGCGGGGCTCAATGCCCAACCGTGCACAGGCGGCGTCGTACACCGCGACGACCTCTCGGCGCACCGCTGGGCGGTCGCTGATCGGGCCGCCTGGCCAGGGGACGCGGAGTTCCGATACTGCCCCGCGGCTGATCTGCCACACTCCGCCGTCACCATCGAACCCGGTCATCACTGCGTCGGTAATTTCCGTGCCAGAGGGGGCGGCGAAAGCCCGAGCGATGAGCAGGTTGTCATCGTGGTGATCGCTGTTCATATGGCGAAGTACAGCGGCAATCACATCGGCATCGAAAGTGTGGGTCACCACCCCACAGTACGTCGCGGTGGGCTGTCGCCGAGCGCGCTCTCAGCATCTGCGCTCTAGAATCGGTAGACATGTCTTCGGGGGTTCCTTCCATGCAGCTTCTCTCGTCGCGCCGGTGGCGCGCCGCAACGGCCACGGCGGCCGTGCTTGCTCTTGCTCTAACCGGGTGCTCATCCGAAGAGTCGTTCACGTATACGCCACCGGCTCAGGTCGATGGCCCACTGCCCGATGACACCGTTGCGGCGATGCAAGCAGCGGTCGACAATGCTGTCGCCTCGTCTGGCGCTTCCGGCGCAATCGTGGGTGTCTGGGCTCCGTGGAGTGGCAGTTGGGTCACCGCAGTCGGCACACAGGAGCGCGACGGCGGCGGCGAAATCTCCACCGATATGTCGTTTCGTATCGCTGATGTGACGCGTTTGATGACGTGCGACGTGCTCTATGCCCTGTACGACGAGGGAACGGTTGAGCTCGATGCCGCCGTCCCCGACTACGTCTCTGGCGTTGCCGACCTCACCGACGTGACGTTGCTTGATTTGTGTAACGGCACCAGTGGGCTCGGATCGTCTGAGGCGACAGTGAAGTCGGCCTGGTTCAACACCCCTGAGCGCGTGTGGGCTCCGTTGGAGCTCGCCGGCTACGGACTCGCTCGTGAACGCCTTGCTCCGCAGACGACGTATCGCGACTCTGATGCGAACTACCTGCTCCTGGGGCTCGCGCTGGAGCGGGCGTCGGGGATGACGGCATCGGAGCTGATCGAAGAGTACGTCGCCGACCCCCTCGATCTGCCTGACACGTCGCTTCCCGGCGCCGCGGCTGCACCGCCAGCCGGAGACGCCCCGATGAGCGGTCACTATATGTCCGCCGTTGAGGGTGGATACAACTGCGCGGCCCCTGTCGATATCACCACGCTCTCGTCGAGCACCGGCTTCACAGATTCCGGCGTCGTCTCTAACATCACCGACCTCGGTCGCTACGCACAGGCCGAGGCAAAGCAGGCTTTGCGCACGCAGGAGAACCCCGACCGTTACGGTGCACCGCTTCCGGTGAGCGAGAAGAGCCCTTCTTGGTACCAGGCCACTGGTGGCGCGTACCTGGTGGGGTCGATGATCGGCCAGCACGGCTGGACCCCGGGATATGCCACGGCTGCCTACTCTGACCCGACGACCGGGTTCACGGTCGCTGTTGTGTTGAACGATTCGACGGCAGCGTCGAGCTTCGCGCAGAAGCTCTCGTGGGAGCTCGCCGCTATTGCCTCCAAGGCTCCCGCAGCAGAAGGCGAGACTGCTCCGGAGTTCGGCCTCCCGTTCACCGCAGAGCAGTACCACCAGTCGATCACCGACGCGGCGATCGTGTGCGTGGAGCCCGCAGCCGAGTAACTCGCGTAAGCGTTTCCGGCTGCGTTCAGTCAGGGGCGGCGTGTACCGCCCGCTCGCGGCTGGCACTATGCCCCGTGCGGGTTTTGATGACCCTAGAGACACGTGAAGCTGAGTGAAGCGCCTTCAGCTTCCGCCGCACTCGTTGTTTTGGATCGCAGGGTGGTTCTCCCAGCACCACCATCAGTGGGTGCTGGCTATCACGACCGTGGATGACGGATGCTTCAACCACCGCCGATGATGATCTAGGGAGAACTTATGGCACTCGCAGCGTGCTCGGACATTGAAGTGCATGCGTGTATCGACGATCTTCTAGGCGATGGGAGTTATCGATTCTTCAGTCAAGGCTACAAATCGACTAATCCGCAACTGCACGATCTTCGCGTGACTCACACGGCTTCGGAGTCCACGCTCTCAGCCCACGCAAGCTTGGCGATGAAGGGGCTGTGGTCGGTCAAGGGCCAGTCGGAGCAGACCCCGCACCTAGGCACCACGGATGTGCTTGTCCTCGCCTGCAAAATGGCTGAGGCTCTCTTGGCCAGCCGATACTCCCCGGAGATCTTGATAGGGGCCTATCTGAAGTCAGTCAGCATTTCCGGCGGAAGCGAACCAGTTGAGGGAACGTTGGACCGTCTTGACTGTCTGGCGAGAGTGCAGGGCGCTGCGAACGGATCTTCATCGGTTCTATCGTGTTCGGTCGCCTCCATGACTGCCACGATAGAAGTGATTCACAGTTCTTTTGAGCAGGAGCTCTTGGCGGTTCGATCCTCGTCTGAGGAGGACTTGGTCGGTGCTGCAGGCACGCGTCTATACGGCGACCTCTGGGCAGACCGACACGTTTCACTCAAGGACGTTCGGCTTAGCGCCCAGGAAGGAACCGTCCACGCTCAGCTTTCGTTCCGCCACCAGACACCCTGGAGTCAGGGGATAGACAGACGCGGCTTAGAGGCGGCCTATCCTCACGGTCTTTCCGCCATCGAGTACTTTGTTGCGACCCTCCAGCTGGGTCAAGTCTTGCTCTACCGTTTCGACTCGTTGGCCCGCGCGGACAGCAACACACTGTGGATGCGAAAGACTCGTATGGCGCTCAGCCGGCCGACTCATCGGCGCGCTGGTGAACCGGGCATTGGTCTGGGCGTGCACCTCCGCAACAACCGCGTGATCGAGAAGGATGGCGGTTCGTGGCGCTGCGCCGACGTTGTGGGGACCTTCGACGATGGTGAAGTTGTGTGCAGTGTGACTCATCGCCTCCCCGCTCGCCGCGATCTCCAGGCGCAAGGCGTCGAGCGATGAGTGCGGTATCGGCAGTCGTTAGGGGATTGGGTGGTGCACTTCCTGAGCGAGTTGTTACCAATCAGCAGCTAGCCAGCCTTGTGGACACCTCGGACGAATGGATCAGACGCAGGACCGGCATCGTGGAACGCCGCCATGCCAAAGCCGGAGAGACTACGAGCGGGTTGGCTACCGCCGCCGCACAACGCGCATTGGCCAGCGCAGGTGTCAGATCCGCCGATCTGCTGATCGTGGCGACTTCAACTCCGGATAAGGTCTGCCCGGCGACGGCGCCGAAGGTGGCAGCCAACCTCGGGATTCGTGGCGTCGCGGCCTACGACGTTTCCGCTGTCTGCTCGGGATTTGTGTATGCCTTGGCCACGGCATCATGGGCCATCAGTTCTGGAGCCGTGGAGTCGGCCCTCGTTATCGGTGCGGATACCTTTACCCGCTTGATCGACCCCACGGATCGCGCGACAGCGATCATCTTCGGAGACGGCGCAGGCGCTGCCTACCTTTCTGCCGGAACTGCCGACGAGCCCGGGGCTGTCCTGGCGTCCACGCTCCATTCCGACGGCACAGGGGAGACGCTCATCCAGGTGCCACGAAGAGACGGGGCCTTTTTTGAGATGCAAGGCAAGGAGGTGTTCACACAGGCAGTGTCTGCAATGTCTGATTCCGTGCACACCGTGCTTGCCAAGGTTGGCTGGACGGCAGATGACGTGGACTCGTTGGTCGCGCACCAGGCGAACCTGCGGATACTGAACGCCGTCGCCTCAGTTGCCGGAGTGTCAACCGCGAAGGTCGAAATTCACTTGGACAGAGTGGGCAACACCTCGGCCGCATCGATTCCTTTGGCGATGACCGATGCTGAGTTAAGGGGTCATAGGGCCCCGGGAGACAAGGTGGTCCTCACAGCCTTTGGCGGTGGAATCACCTGGGGGGCCATTGCCATGACCTGGCCAGTGGTCACAGTCATTGATCCGCACTAGAGGCGGATACTTCAACCCTGCCGGGACCGTCCCTGCAGGATCACTGTGGCGCCGACGAGCTCGGGGTCACGCGCAGAAAAAAGGGGAACGCAATGGAAATTTCCGCACTAGATGTCATCGATTCGATTCGTGCCACCATGGACGACCTCAGTCACATGGGACCGGACGACCCTTTCGTCGACCTCGATATCGACTCGTTGTCCCTTGTTGAGGCTGCTGTGGTTCTCAGTACTAGGTTCGGTGTGCGTATCGACGAATTTGAACTGTCAGACGCCGGAAATGCCAGAGCCGTAGCAAGCAAGCTGACAGAGAAGCTGGCACTGTCGACCACTTAGTCAAAACTCGTATATGCGCTACATCGTCACACTTTTCCGATCACGCGGAAACGACGTGCGCTCCAGGGGAAAGGGTTTCTTCCACAACCTGCAGTACGTCCGAACTGGTGCGGTGAAACAGGTGGCCACCGACCGAAACGTCTACCAGTCGAGGTGTCATCGCGCACCAGGAAGCCCACCTTGTGAACTCTGAGGCAGACACCACGAGATCGTCGCTGCTGTAGAAGATGGTTGCCGGCACCTTGAGCTGTCCCATCGGAGGTCTACCGGGGTACGTCGCCAACAGGGCAAGGTCTTCGAGTAAGACCTCCCTCGCACGCTCCGACATTGCACCAAAACGATCGGCATCGGTGTTTCCACCTTCCGGATTCATGGACGGTGGAGGAGAGGCAGCCAGGAAGACGTGATTCACGCGTCCACTTTCCTGGAGCCGGATAGCGGCCTCAAACGCGAGGATTGCCCCCATGCTGTGGCCGTAGATGGCGAACGATGGCGAGGGTGATGCGGCAACTTGATGGGCAATGACATCCGAAGCTTCAGACACCGAGCTGAAGTCTCTTCCTCGATAGCTGAGCTTCGTGACCGTGATTCCGGGAAAGCGCCAGGCAGCGAAACTTGCGGTGGTTCCGCCCGCATGATGCAGGCAAAACAGGTGCATGCCGAAGGCCTGGCCCTAGATGAAGGTGGGTTTGCGTTCATCGTGCTCTACGCGCGATGAACCTATGGCGCTCATATGTTCCTCCGCCCACTCCTTCATGTCGAACACGATCTGGAGAAGCGAATGACCGCGGGGTGTGAGCTCGTAGTCTGTGCGCACGGGGACTGAAACGGTGATGTAGCGAGAAATCAAACCGTCGCGTTCCAGCGAGCGCAACGTAGAGGTGAGCATTTTCTGACTGGCGCCCGGAATCTTCTTTCGAAGGTCACGGTGGCGCTGTTGACCGTCGACCAACGCGAGCAACACAAGCGTCACCCATTTTCCACTGATCAGCTCAAGCAATAGTCGGGCCGGACATAGGTCCAAAGAGGCGTTGTGGTGCTTCTGTTCGCTCTGACGTCGTTGATTGGCTGTAAGAGTCATGTTTCCAATCTGTGCCCGGTTCGGGTGATGCTACAGCCTCAACGAGTCCGATGTCCCGTATCGGCTGATCTGAAAGTTGCGGGAGAGGGCACCTCTAGGTGCCCTAGGCACAAGTTAGTGCGCTCTTACATAGCCCAGGTATCTCGATCAAGCTCGTGCCTGTCGGCACACTGCGCCTCGTTCGCAGAGATTTGAAAGGAAGCCAATGGCTACCATCCTCCACATCAACGCTTCACCTCGCGGCGACAACAGCGAGTCGCTTCGGTTGGCACGGTACTTCCTTGGGTCGGTCCAGGCCGCCGGTACGAGTGGCATCAAGTTGGACACGTTGAACTTGTTCGACGATGGGGCCCTGCCTGCTTTTGGTACAACCGCGGCAGCCGCGAAGATGGCTGTCTTCTCCGGTCAGGACCAGACGCCGGAGCAGCTCATCGCGTGGGAATCGGCCCGTGCCGTGTTTGAACAGTTCGCTGCCGCGGATGCCTACGTCTTCAACATTCCTATGTGGAATGCAGGTGTTCCCTACGTCCTCAAACAGTGGATCGACATCATTACCCAGCCTGGCTGGAGCTTCGGCTTTGATCCAGAAAAGGGCTATAGCGGTTTGATGGAGGGCAAGCAGGCTGTTGCCATCCACACCAGTGGTGTTTACGCCCCTGGAGTGCCGGCCGCGTTCGGATCTGATTTCAGCACCACGTTCTTCGCCGACTGGCTGAGTTTCGTAGGCATCGAAGACGTCACGCACGTTCGCTTTGCTCCGACTGTGCTCAACGGTGACGTGGATGGTACGCGCAAGGTTGCCGAGGTCGAGCTTGCCGGTGCGACATCTGGGTTCTTAAACAGGCTCAGTGCCGTTGGCGCCGCCCAGCTCGCAAGCGATTAGGGGGAGACATAATGCGCATCGGCATTTCAGGGACTTACTCTTCGGGGAAGACGTTCACATCGATGGCTTTGGCGAACTACACGGGGCTGCCAAGAACAAAGGCCAGGACTATGCGGGAGATACTGCCTGAAGCCGCACCGGGTAAGTCCCTCGAAGAATGCACGGCCGCGGAACTCATCCAGATGATTGTGACGCGACATGTGGAACGGGCCGTGTACGAGGACAAGCTTTCCGACGGATTCGTGTCAGACGGTTCCTCCTTGCAGGAATGGATCTACGGGTCCGTGCGGGTCTCGCTTGGTCTGAATCCGAGCGCATCGGCTGAGCTGCAGGCAGGAGAGACGGTAGAGAAGACACCGGAACTCGCCTTCTTCGAGGAGGTGATGGCAAGCCTCGGTGTGAGCTTCAAAAGGCATGTCAAGAACTCCTTCGATGTATTCGTTCACCTGAAGAATGAGCTGCCGCTTTCGGCCGACGGCCACCGCCCAGTCAACGATCAGTTTCGGAACATGTCCGACGCGATCTTGCAACAGACCATGAGTGAACTGAGTATTCCGTTTCACGTGGTCTCGGGTTCGGTTGAGGAACGAATCCGACAAATAGCATCCTCGTTTGCCCTGGAGCCACGTATGGCTACCTCGGAGGCCGTGCGCCTGGCGGCCGAGGAATACGCACAGCTCGACGTCCGCTCCGAACAAGAGCGAAGCGGATAGTAGCTGCCTACCCCGCGAACCGCTTCGACTATTGGAGCACCCATGGATACAGGCCAGTCTTTCTCCAAGCATGTACGCCTCGGCAACTTTCTGCGCGCGCGCAGGGAACAGGCTCGTCCAGAGGATCTAGGTTTGCCGGCTAGCGTGCGACGCCGGACGCCAGGACTTCGTCGTGAAGAAGTCGCAGTGCTCGCGAATGTAGGCGTCTCCTGGTACACCTGGGTTGAGCAAGGCCGGGCCGCCGGAGTCTCGGCGGAAGTCCTTGGGTCCATCGAAGATGCGCTCAGGCTTAGCCCCGAGGATCGTACGCACATCCGTCGGCTCGCAGCCGGACACCGCTCGCCCGACAGATCGGGCGACTCTGCCTCTGAGCAGCCTGTAGCGATAGATTCCGAGCGGCTTGATCTTCTCCAGCGACTGGTCGATGCGACGCCCAATCCCAGCTACATCGTGGATCCCCTGTGGACAGTTGTCGTCATTAACCCTGCTGCCGTCAGCGTCTTCGATGCCTGCGTCGGGGCCAGCTTTTTGCACAATTTCTTCATAGATCCGGAGCATGTTCGTCAGGAGATGGTGGCCCGTTCTTTAGTGGCGCAGTTCCGGGCACAGTCGGCGCGCTTTATTGACGATCCTCGCTTCGAGATCATGGCGCGCGGCCTCTGCGAAGTGTCAGAACTATTCCGTGAGCTGTGGCAAAGCCAAGTGGTGGGTGATTCGTACCACGTGGCCGTCGTCTGTCAGCACCCATTGCTGGGCAGGCTGAGCTTTGACCCCATGGTTCTGGAGGTCCTGAATTTCCCAGCGCTCCGGCTCTTCATCTACTTACCCCAAGATGGCGCAGACACGGAGAGATCAGCTCTCGGGCAACCCGACAGCTCTAGGCACTCAGACAGCTGACGGCTCCACCTGCGACCAGTTCGGCCGCAGCGCATTAGACGTATCCAAGGAGTAGTCATTTCCGAGCAATCTACGCCCGCCATTGTTTCGCCACCTAGTAAGCATCAGCTGGCACTGATGATCTGGATGGCGGTGTTTCCCACTCTGACGCTTATCAATCTTGTGTTCGGAGACTGGCTCGCGACACTGCACGTGATGTTGCGCACCTTTATCGTTGTCACCAGTGCTGTTCCGATTGTGGTTTACGGCCTGATGCCCTACCTCTATCGCATACGAGCCTGGATTATCACCCGTGCGTTGTGAAGCTGGGATGACTGCCCAGTGGTTCAGGAACCGTCGCTGATCTCGTCTTCCGAAACGCCAGGCCCTGGCCCCGGTCGAACTGCTGCGTCTGGCGCAATATCGATGCGGGTGTTGCCGTTATGTTCGCTGACCTCGATGCGCGGGGCGGCATCGGACTCTGTCGCATCAGGCGCGGAGGTTAGCTGGTCGTGACGCTTCTCCGCGCTTGTCATCTCTTCATCTGGGGTGTGCTCTGAGCTGGGCATGAGGCTCCTTCTTCCGGCTTGTCTTTCGAAGGCTAGAAGGCATGGCCACGAGGTGACATGGGGTTGACAACCCTTGGCGACAGACGGTGGAAGATAGAGAACGATGACTTTCTCGTTCTTACCCGCACCTGCATCCACTCTTCTCGTCGGATACGGTCAGCTCGGAGCGCTCCTCGCCCCGAAGCTGCGCGCTGATGGTGGCGAGGTGTTCGCGTTGCGCCGGAGTGACGATGAGCTGCCAGAGGGGGTGTCCGCGATTCGCGCCGACCTTTCGGCTCCGCTCTCGACGGTTTTGCCGAGAGTCGATGCGATGGTGGTCACGCTGCCGCCGAGCGGCCCCGCTGGCTACCGCAACGCCCTGACGCACCTGGCTGCCGCGTTGCCTGAGACGCCGGCTCGTACGATTTTTGTCTCGTCAACGGGGGTGTTTGAAGGGTGGGGAGCGAAGCGCCCGATCACCGAACAAGACGAGCCGGAGCCCACGAGCGCCCGCGCGCAGGAACTTTACGACGGCGAGCGTGCGGCTATCGAGCTGTTCGACGCCGTGGTCGTTCGGCCTGCAGGGATCTACGGCCCAGGGCGCGATTTTCTGATTCGTCAGGTGCGCGAGCACGCGACAGTGAACTACCGTCGCCGCACGAATCGTGTGCACGATGCGGACCTCGTGCGCGCACTCGATCTGCTGGTGCGGATGCCGTCTCCGCCGGCCGTGTTGCACGCCGTTGATGCGGCACCTGCGCCGCTCGGCGATGTCGTGGAGTTCATTGCTCGCACACTCGACATCGCCCCACCGCCCGACGATGTGTCGGCCGCTGCTGCTGGCACCGTCCTTGACGGCGCGCTCCTGCGTGCAGTGCTGGGAGATCTGGAGTACCCCGGTTACAAAGCCGGGTACGCCGCGATGCTCAAGAACTAGCGGCGATCCATCCCCGGGTGGCGCCGAGCACGCGGCTGCCGTCTGTATCGACCAGTGATGCGCCGACAAACGCCGTGGCGCCCTCGGAGGTCTGCCAGCGGAACCGGTACTCGTCAGAAAGAACGGCCGCCGCGATAGCCGCACCGGCGGACTCGGCAGATTGTGCATTCGCAAATGCCGCGGTGGAGCGCGCGATGTATGCGTCGAGCATTTCGCCGTACGGGCCTCCGGTGGCTGTGCGCTCGGCGTTGGTGACGAAGTCGCTGGCGACGGCTGCTGGCTCGATCACGCTGACCCGCACGCCGAAACGCTCGGCGACAGGGGCGAGTGACTGCATGAATCCCTCGACCGCGAACTTCGCGCCGCAGTAGCTGTCGGCGAACGGCTGGCCGACCGCGCCGCCGACACTGGTGACTGTAAGGATCTGCCCGGTGCCGCCCTCGCGCATCCCTGGCAGAACGAGCTTCGTGAGGTTGACCGGGGCAAGGTAGTTGACCTCTAGCTGATCGCGCACTTCCTCCATGCTCGCCTGCTCAGCGCTTGCCACGCTCCCGCGGCCGGCGTTGTTGAGGAGCACGGCGATGCCTCCGAGCTCCGCCTCGATCTCGGAGACCAGCGTGGCTGCCGCAGCGTGATCGACCACGTCGAGCGCACGCACGTCGACGGTCGTGCCCGCCTCAGCCGCAGCGGCGAGAAGACGGTCTGCCCTATTCACATCGCGCATCGTGGCGACGACGTGGAAACCGCTCCGGGCCAATTCGATGGCGGCGTGAAGCCCCATGCCGGAAGAAGTGCCAGTGATCAGTGCGACATCAGTCATCCGAAAACCCTATGCGTCTGGGGATCGCGGTGGATGCTGCAACCGATATTCCCGGTAGCAGGAGCCGGCTTTACGTTACGTCGACGTAAAACGTTCGGCCTATTGCGGTAAATCTCTTGCGCGAGAGTGGAGGTACAGGGCAGAATCTCTACCATTGCGAGAATCGTTGCTCAGAATGTGAGAATTATGAGTTTCGAGAATCGCGGCCACGGCGCCAACGCGCGACCGACAGGAAGAGAGAACGCCGACATGACAGAACGCCGACGCCACGCCGAGGTCTCGGGTGGCGGCTTTGCGGGCCTCACCGCTGCCACAGCTCTTGCCCAGAAAGGCTGGAGTGTGCGCCTCCATGAGCGCAGCCCAGAGCTGCGCGCTGAGGGCGCGGGCATCGTGTTGTGGAACAACAGTCTTCAAGTGATCGACGCGATCAAAGCCGGACCAGACCTGATGTCGAACTCGATGACACCTCCCGCGTACGAGACGCGGATGAATAACGTCATCCAGTCGCAGGAGACACTCGACGGCATCCGTTGGCGTACGCTCACGCGTCCTCACCTGCACGAGACGCTTCTCGTCGCGGCGCGCGAGGCTGGGGTGGAAATTCTGAGTGGTTCAGAGGTCACCGGAGCAACCGCCGACGGGACGATCTCGTTCGCGAATGGGGAGACGGCAGAGGCCGACTTGATCATCGGCGCAGATGGGGTTGGATCGGCGGTGCGAGATTCCCTAGGAGTTCCGCTGAAGCGCGAGCGCTCGCGGGACGGCATCACGCGTTTTCTGGTGCCGCGTCGCAAAGCCGAACTGCAAGCGCTCGAGCCAGACACCGAGTGGGACAACGTCATCGACTTCTGGAACCTTGAACCCCGGGTGCTGCGTGTGCTGTACACGCCGGCCAACGACCAAGAGTTGTATATCGCTCTGATGGCTCCCGCCGCCGACGCGCAAGGTTCCCGCGTGCCCATCGACCTTGAGCTCTGGACGTCGGTTTTTCCCCAGCTGGCACCGGTGTTGGAAGACGCGGCGAAGCTCCCAGGGCGCTACTACGGCTACCAGACCACGCGACTAGATCGTTGGACCGAAGGCAAGGTGGCGCTTATCGGCGATGCGGCACACGCAATGTGCCCCGCGCTCGCTCAGGGAGCAGGGTGCGCAATGCAGAACGCATGGACGTTGGCTTCCGCTGCGACCGACGGTGCCTCGATTCCAGAGGCGCTAAAGGAATGGGAGCAGCTTGAGCGTCCATTGACTGACCTCGCCCAGGACCGCTCCCAGTGGTACGCCGACACGCGTGAGATGGCTAAGGGGCACCAGTTCCAAGGCGAATCTGTGACCACGGCCCTCTATAACCCGACCGATCCACACCGACACGAGGTTCCTGCATGAGTATCGATTCCTTTTACCAAGTCCGCGCGTTCCACTCCTTCGTGCAAGAGTCGCTTCACGATGTCGGGCCAGCGCCTGAGCTGCCACTTATCAAAGCGGCAGTCGCTGTTGTCATCAAGAACCCCTTCTCTGGTCGCTGGGTCGAAGACCTCTCTCCGCTCACCGCCCCGAGCGCCAGCTTGGGCACCGAGCTGGGAGAGCGTGCGTTGGCTCTCCTCGGCGGACGTCCAGCGGAGAGCTACGGCAAGGGCGGTATCGCGGGGCTTGACGGTGAGCAGGAACATGTTGTTGCTTGCGTGACTACCGTCTTCGGCAATGCACTGCGCAGCTCCATCGGTGGAGGGGAAGCGTGGATCTCATCCGCGACCAAGTCAGCATCTGCGGGAAGTTCGATCGATATTCCTCTCGCGTACAAAGATGAGGTCTATGTGCGATCGCACTACGACGCGATCACGCTGACGTTGCCTGATGCGCCTCGCGCCGATGAACTGGTGATCATCGCGGCAGTCGCGACAGGAGGGCGCCTGAACGCCCGCGTGGGTGGCATCACCGCAGCTGAAGTCATTGCCCGGACCTAACAAGCAGCAGTATCGCCCGTGGCGACACCGACCAACCAGAGGAGACAGCGTGACGTACACGCATTCGCAGTATTACGAAGACCAGTCCATCGCCAGCGTGCTTGCTGACGTGGCGCGCGCACATCGGATTCTCGAGCTAGAGGGCCACGGCGACATGTCGATGGGCCACCTTTCCTTTCGGGATCCGTTCGGGCGTGGGCTGTGGCTCAAGCGGGGAAATCTCGCGCTCAGTGAGGTAGAGGGCGACGACTTCATTCTGATCGACTTCGATGGAAATGTTCTCGAAGGTACGGGGTTGCGTCATCTGGAATGGCCGCTCCACGCGGAGATCATGAAAGCGCGCCCCGATGTGAACTTTGTGGGGCACTCGCATGCGCATTTCTCGACGTTGCTGAGTGCTTCTCACGAACAACTCAAGCCATACAACAACCACGGAGTCTGGTTTGCCTACGAGGGCGTCCCGAGGTTCACCGAGACGAGTCACATCATCACCACTGTTCCACTCGGCGTCGCGGCGGCCGCCTCCCTCGGTGACGCGCAGGCGTTGTTGCTCGCAAACCATGGCATCGCCTTTGTCGGCTCCACCGTGGCCGAGGTGACTCTCACCGGTATCTTCCTGGAGAAAGCAGCGCGCTTCCAGGTCGACCTCGGTGCCTCAGGGTTCACCCCAATAGAGCCCACCCCCGAGGAGACGAAGGAGAAATTCGACCGCATCTACCCGGCGAAGGCACAGCATAACTTCTGGACGTACTTCAACCGTCGTCTTGAGCGCGTCGAAGCCGCCCATGGCATCGGAATCTCTCCGGTTGCCCTTCCGCCAGCCATCTGAGCCGTATCAACCGAAAGAGAGCAACGATAATGAGCAGCCTTCCCCGCATCGCCACCGTCGTGGGTTCCGGAACCATGGGGCCCGGCATCGCCGCCACCCTCGCTCGTGCAGGCGTCACTGTGCGTCTGTACGACATCTCAAACGAAGCCATCGAACGCGCGGAAGCCGCATATGGCGTCGTCCAGGGTGTTCTCGCCGCGGTCGATTCTCCATCGGCAGCCGGTGGGTCAGTCACCTTCGGCACCGACCTCGACGCCGCAGTCGAGGGCACTGAGCTGATCATCGAAGCGGTGCCAGAGCGACTTGAGCTCAAGCAAAAGGTGCTCGCTGACCTCGAAGCCCGCATCGGCGACGACGTGATCATCGCAACAAACACTTCGGGTATCCCGATTACCACCATGGGCAAGACGATGACCTTGCCAGGGCGCCTCATTGGGATGCACTGGTCGAACCCGCCGCACCTGATCCCGATGATCGAAGTCATTCCGGGCGAGGATACAGACCCCGCCCTCGTGGACGAGCTCATCGCGATCGTGAAGGCGTTTGACTACGTCCCCGTGCTTGAAAAAGAGATTCCCGGGTTCGTGGAGAACCGAGTGCTCTACGCAATTCTGCGCGAGTGCATGGCGCTGCTCGATGAGGGAATTGTGACGCCAGAGGGTCTTGACGCCTGCGTCAAATGGGGCATCGGCTACAAACTGTCCGTTATCGGCCCCACCCGTCTGCTCGACATGGCCGGCCTCGACATCTACCAGGCGGTCTCGGGCTATCTGAACAAAGAGTTGGACGCGAGCACCGAGACGCCGCAGCTGATTCTCGACAAGATTGCTGAGGGCAAGCTCGGCTTCAAATCCGGCGGAGGAATGTACGAGTACGGGCCAGGAGACGTCGATGCCAAGCGCAAAGAGATCATCACCGGCCTGATCGCGGCACGTAAGACACTCTCCTCCATTCCCGAAGTGTGATGACTCACACTCCGTCAATCACAGGCATCGAGGACGGACTCTTCCGCACGCAGGGCGCCGATGTTGATATCGCGTTCCGCGTGCGGGGGTCCGGCCCCGCCGTTGTGCTCCTGCATGGCACCTCGGCGAATCACGCCGTGTGGGAACCGGTAGGTGACGAGCTAGCGCACAGCGCAACTGTTATTGCCCTCGATCAGCGAGGGCACGGACGCAGTGACAAACCGCGGATGGGATACACCGCTCCCGACTTTGCGGATGACGTCGTAGCCGTGCTCGATGCCCTAGGCATCGAGAGCGCGATGGTCGCCGGGCACTCCCTCGGCGGACGCAATGCCTGGGTTGCGGCGGCACAGCATCCAGAGCGCGTAACCGGTGCCGTTGTCGTGGACTACACCCCGTACGTCGAGGCATCTGTGCTTAACGCTCTTGATGTGCGGGTTGCTGACGGATTTCGCGATTTTGCAGACACCACAGAAATCGCGGAGTACCTGCGTGCCAGGTACTCCGCGATTCTCCCCGGTGCCGTCCACCGACGCGCTCAATGGGGGTACGAACAGAACTCCGACGGTCGTTGGGTTGCACGCGCGGATAAGAATGCGATGCGCCTTCTTATCGAGGGATTTCGAACACCATGGGACGCTGAGTTCCGCAGCGTGCCGACGAGGATGACCCACCTCCGTGGTGCAAAAAGCCGAATCGTGAGCGATGACGCGTGGCAGAAAGCACGCGCTGATCGTGCCGCTGACCGCTGGGTCGTCGTGGACGAAGCGGATCATTACATTCCAGAGGAGCACCCGCTCCTCGTAGCCGCCGAGATCGCTCACGCTCTCGGCATCTGACCGAAAAGGAAGCCATGCCTCTCTTCATCGATAAGCTCACCATCGCGAGTCCAGACTTTGACGCCCTTGGTCGCATTCCCGACCGGCTCACAGCGGACGGGGGCAACGATGCTCCAGCTCTCTCGTTCTCGGGCGCTCCAGAAGGTACCGTCGAGCTCGCCGTCGTCATGCACGACCCGGATGCTCCACTGGCGCACGGGTTTACGCATTGGGTCGTTTACGGCATCCCAGCCGACGCGGCCGAACTTGATCTCGCCGCCGATGGCGTCCGTGAGGCTCCCAACGGTACGACGCAGGCCTCATGGTTCGGTCCGCAGCCTCCAATCGGACACGGTCAGCACCACTACTACTTCTGGGTCTACGCGCTGAGCGCGCCTGTGGACGGTGCGCCAACTCGCGAGGAGTTCCTTGCTTCGCACGCCGACTCGATCATCGAGCAGGCTCGCTACGTCGGTACGTTCTCGCGCTAAGGATTTGCCCATGTCCATCACCGATGCCCACATGCATGTCGGAGACTTCCCGACATTTGGTGTGAAGCTCGATGAGGCGCATCTCGCCGACTATCTTGCCCGGAACGATATCGACACCGGTTTCGTTTTCCACCAGGACAACGCCATGGTGCAACGAGTTATCCAAGACGTTCCCGGCGCCTACGGCCTTTACTGGGCGAACCCAAAGCTGGGGGATCCGATCCCTGAGTTGAGGGACTTTCTGGACGACCCGAAGTTTCGTGGAGTCAAACTTCATCCGCTGATGGATGGGTTTCACCCGGACGACCCGATGGTATGGCCGATTATGGAGCTGTTGATTGAACACAATCTGCCTGCGCTCATTCACTGCGGCCACCCGATTTTCTCGCTGCCGTGGAGCATCGAAGAACTGATTGCGCGATACGAAGACGCCAAAATCATCCTCGGGCATATGGGGCACGGCAACATCATCTACATTGATGCGTCGATTGCCGTCGCTCAACGGCATCCGAATGTGTGGCTCGAGACCAGTGGGATGCCGATGAGTATCAAGATTCTCGAAGCTGTGCAAAAGGTGGGATCTGACCGGGTCATGTACGGATCTGATGGACCGTGGCATGAGCCGAAAGTTGAGCAGCTCAAAGTTCAGCTCGCCGGTCTCGATGCTGACGATCTCGAAGACGTCATGCATCACACGGCTCAGCGGTTGTTTTTGGGGAACAGCCTCTGATCCGCGGTGCAGACGAAAGAAAGGAGAGCCCGTTGCGACCTTGTCATCGCGATGGGCTCTCCTTCCTTTCTGCTTCTAGTTCGGGTGGAGCGCAGCGAACGACTCAGCGATAGCCAAAACGCTGGCGTGTACGGGGCCTGCCGTAATAGCGGGGATAACCGCGGCGTCTACGACGTAGAGCCCATCGACGCCGCGGAAGCGGAGATCAGGCATCACCGGCGCAGCATCATCGTGGCCCATACGTAGGGTGCCCACCGGATGGTGATGGGTGATCGCGGAACGAGCGATGAATCCGTCAGCCTCTCGATCGCTCAGCGTCCCGGTGCCGGGAAGTAGCTCCCGGTCGCGCCATTTCGCAAGACCTGCAGAGGCGCCAACGAGGCGGGCGTGCGCGAGTGCCGCACGGAACGCGACGCGGTCGTGGCTCGTCTCCAAATATCGAGGATCGATAACCGGTTCATCGCTAATCTCAGGGCCAGAGATGTGGAGCGTTCCACGGCTGGTCGGATTCGTGACGCCGAACAGGAGTGTGTAGGCCTCACCGTCGACCGCATGTTCGCGCTCGGTCGTTGAGAATGACTCCGAGATGCTGGGGCCGACCACGCATCCCACGACGATGTCGGCGGCGCCCTCCACGCGGTCGAGGCCATCGAGCGAGAGGTAGGTCATCGCCTCCGATAACTGCAATCGCGTGTGAGGAACGGCGCGCCGTGAGTGGTACACGTTGCCAGCGCCGAGAAGGTGGTCGTGCAGGTTCTTCCCCACGCCAGGTGACTCCAACAGTGTCTCCACTCCGGCGCGGGAGAGTGCATCGGGGTCGCCCACGCCCGATCTCATGAGTAGCAGCGGGTCACCGATGGAGCCGCCAGCGAGGATCACCTCGTCGGCCGTGATGATCTGGTCTTGGGCGCCGTGGGTCACCTGCGCGCCGCGCACACGTCCACGCTGGATCACCAGGCGGTGCACAGTGACGCCAGTGAGAACGGTGAGGTTCTGGCGGTCGAGCACGGGATCAAGATACGCATCAGCGATGGTTACCCGCTCGCCGTCTCGGATAGTGAGGGAGTTGAGTGTTGCCCCCAGCATCTCTCCGCCGTTGTGATCCGGAATCCGCGCCACTCCGAGGCTCTCCCATGCCGAGAGGTAGTCCGTCACTAGAGGACTAGATAGTTCCGGGCCGGGGAGGAGGACAGGAAGCGGGCCATCGCCTCCGTGCACGGTGTCGGCCCCACCCGAAAAGGTTTCCATCTGACGGAAGTGGGGGAGGAGCGACTCCCATGACCACCGCGTGTCACCCGTTTCCGCTACCCAGCGTTCAAAGTCGGCGCGACACCCGCGCATGTGTGCCATCGCGTGGAGGAGGCTCGAGCCGCCGAGGCCTTTCCCTCGTGCCCAGCTGAGTTGTCGCCCGCCGAGTCCTGTTTGGGGTGTGGTGCGGTAGTCCCAGTCGTATGGGCGCCCATGGATGTGGGGCCACAGGTCCGGGCGACGCATCTCGGGATCATCGACCCGAGCGCCTGCTTCGAGCACAAGGACTCGGCGCGACGGGTCAGCGCTCAGGCGGTTTGCCAGAACGCTGCCCGCCGAGCCGGCACCCACGATGAGGATGTCGGCGTGCATCGACTCAGTTGCGTGTGTGGCCAGCGTCGACCACGAGCGTCTGACCCGTGATCCATCCAGCCTTCTCTGATGCCAAGAAAGCTACGGCCGGCGCGACATCTTTCGGCAGGCCGCGACGATCAAATGCCTGCATTGGCACGACAAAGTCGAAACCGTTCACGTGAGGGCCCTCCAGCACTCCCTCGCTGGCGATGATGCCGGGGGCGACAGCGTTGATGGTGATGCCATTCTTGCCAAGCTCACCGGCGAGACCGCGCACGAGTCCGATCGAAGCTCCTTTTGTCGCGACGTAGTGCGCGCAGTTCGGGGTTCCAGCGACGAACGTGTTCGATGCGATGTTCACGATGCGGCCGTAGCCCGCGCGACCCATTACCTCGGTGACCGCGTGTGTAATGAGGTAGATGCCGTCGAGGTTGACGGACATGACGCGACGCCACTCCTCGAAAGTGATGTCTTCCCACGGGGTGAGTGGAACAAGGGCGGCGTTGTTGACGAGGATGTCGATGCGACCGAGCTCATCAGCCACCTCTGCGACGACGGCCGCTACTGCTGCAGGGTCGCTGACATCGAGTGTTTTTGCGATACCGCCGATGCGATCGGCAACATCGGCGGCGCCAGCCGCGTTGATGTCAGTGACGACGACCTGCACACCGTCTGTTGCCAACTCTTCGGCGATAGCGGCTCCGATGCCCTGGGCGGCTCCGGTGACGATCGCGACCCGCTGCTCTTTCTCGGCCATGTGCTGTTACTCCTTATATTTCTGTTGTCAGTGCTGGGGTGGCCGATTGGCCGCGTGGTCGAGCTCAGCTGCCGCCGTAGTATTCGGGCGCCAGTTTCCAGGTGACGAAGGGCTTGAGCTCGTGTGAGGGGTACACATCGGCATCCTTCGTGCGTGCCAAGTAGTTCAATCGCCTGATCGCCTCGACGGACTTCGTCGGGTCAAGGTGGAAGCCAGCGATCCACTCCTTTTCCAAAGTGGTGTGCGTGTATGCCGCATCACCGCAGAACAGCATGTTCCTCTCATTCTCGAGCTCGACCAGTAGGGAGTAGTGGCCGATGGTGTGCCCGGGAGTTTCGAAGAGCCAGACACCCGGTGCCACTTCGTAGTCGCCGGAGATCGGTTTGTATGTCACGGCTTCATGGTCGAACGACAGGTCGGAATAGCCCAGCTTTTCGAAGGGCTCTGGGACCTTGGCATGACGCAGCTCCTCTTTATGCACGAGCGTTGTCGCAGAGGTGAGGAACTTATTGCCCCCGACATGGTCGAAATGGAAGTGCGAGTTGACGACGATGTCGATGTCTTCGGGCTTGTAGCCGATTTTTGCGAGCTGGGCGGGGATGGTCTGTTCCGCAGTCTGCTCTGGCAGCTCGAAGGGAAGCACGCGCTCGACGTGGTCAAGGTCGAATCCGGTGTCGTAGAGAATGAGGCCATCTGTGTGCTCAATCAGCACACTGTAGACCGGGAAACGTACGGGATTGCCTGCGTTGATGTGCCAATGCACGTCCGACTCGTCGATGACGAGGGTTCCCCCGTCGAGGAGATAGACCTTTGGGTCCGTCATCGTTGACCTTACCTTTCATAGATTCTCATATTGCGGTAATTGAGGTTCAAACTATGAGAACAATGTGGAAGGTGTCAAGAGGTGGTTGTGGAGTTTTACGCGCTCGAAACAACGCAAGACGCACGCTGTCTCACCCGGCAGTTACTCCGGGGTGGTCCTCGAAGAGCTCGGCGAAGTCATAGTGCGTCCAGCGATAGCAGTGCTCCAACATGGGCTCTGCTGCAAAGTCGCCGATGCACGTGGTGTCTTGATAGCGGTCGCTCGTTGAGCTTTCGTAATGCACGCGGCAAAGTACGCGCCACATCGTCTCAGAGTCGACGCCCTCGTCTAGGGCGTGCTCGGAGGGTAGCCAGCACTCGGTGCGCGTAATCTCGTCTACCGCGACGCCGGATGTGGGGCCGGCTACCGCCGCAAGCTGCGCAAGCGCGGCCGTGTCGCGTTCGGATAGCTGCGGCTGCGCGGCGCAACCGGTGATGGCAAGGGAGAACGTTAGCGTGATGCACGCGATTGCGGACTGCCGGTTCATGGTGGACCTCCACCCCTCATCATCGAGGGATCGTGTTTCAGCGGTGTAAATACTAAAATTCACCGTTGACGCGTCGCCAGGTTTCTCATACTGTAGCGCTATCCCGACACATTGTGAGAAAGATTGCCCTGGCAAGGCGACGAGGATCGGGACTTTCCGACTGAGAGGATCTTCGGCAATGCCTATTACCCTGAGCGACGCACAGCGCCGCAGCACACGCACAGCCACCGCCGCGGCGATCGTCGTCATCGCGTTCGGTCTCGCAGCCTGCTCGAGCGGTCGAGGGGGAGACTCCCCTTCGACCGAGCCGAGTGACGACGCGGGCACAACCGTCGAGCAGTTTGCGCTCGTCTCCCCTGAAAATGAATCAGACTTCGGTTGGAACCAGGCTGGTCTTGACGGTGCTACCGCAGCATCTGAGGCCCTTGGTATCGAGGTTACGCTCGTCCCCGACGCGGGTTGGGATAACACCGAGACAGTCCTTGGTCAGGTCGCGGACAGCGGCGCACAGTTCATCATTGCGCACGCCTCGGGTTACGGGGTGGCTGCGACGAGCGTCGCCGAAGCCAAGAACGTTCCTATCCTCATCCAGGATGCGGGAGAGAACATTCCAGGCAAGATCGCCATCACCAAAACCGAGGCTCAAGAGGGCGGTTACTTGGCAGGTATCGCCGCGGCGATGACAACCACGAGCAACACGGTCGGCATCGTCGTTTCTGCCGATGACCTCAACTGGTTCAAGATGTCCTCCGGGTTTGCGGAAGGCGTCTACAGCGTCGACCCGAGCATCTCGGTGCTTTACACGTCGGTTGGTCCCGCAGCCTATGCAGATGCAGCCGGGGGCAAGGCGGCAGCAGAACAACTGATCGCCTCCGGTGCCGATGTCATTTTCGGCATGGGTGACGGCGCGACGCACGGCTACCTCCAAGCAGTCGAGGCGGCGGACGGTGTCAAGTACATCGCAGACATCGGTGACGTGACCGCCGGCCTGGGCAACACCGACGTGTTGCTGACCTCGGTTCTCTGGAACTACGCCTCAACCTACGAGCAGGCCATCGAAGATGTCGAGGCTGGCACTTTCGGCGAGCAGGGGTACTCACTCACTGTGGAAAACGGTGGCCTCACGCTACAGGAAACAGACAACCTGACGGCCGAGATTCAAGCAGCCATCGAGACTGCGATGGAGAGCATTGCCGATGGATCGATTGTTCCCACTGCGGCTGAGAACGCCGCTCAGGTGAACGAAGTCATCGCAGCCAAGGGCGCCTGACCTCCAACGAAGAGCCATCGGTGCCGGGATGCCCGTCCCGGCACCGATGCCCAGGCGCATACATCGCAAGGAGACGCACATGACATCATCCACAGAGCCGAGTGTGATCTCGCTCCGTGAGATCACGAAGGCCTTTCCGGGCGTCGTGGCGAACGACCGAATCTCGCTCGACATCGCCAGTGGACAGGTCCACTGCCTTCTCGGCGAAAACGGGGCAGGAAAATCTACCCTCATCAGCATCCTTGCGGGCATGCAACAGCCCGACTCCGGCACCATCTCGATCGATGGTGTACCCACTCCGATCAACTCGCCGCGCGCAGCCGTGGACAACGGCATTGGCGTTGTGCACCAGCACTCCACACTTGTTCCCGCATTCACGGTTCTCGAAAACTTGATGCTGGGCGAGAACGGATTCATGCTCGATCGCAAGTCTGCCCTCCAGCGACTCGAGGAATTGTCGGATCTGCTTGGCGTGCGCATTGAGCCCAATGCCCTCGCCTCTGACCTTGGGCTCGGTCAGCAGCAACAGGTCGAGATCGCGAAGGCGATGTGGAAGGGCAGCAGACTCCTGATCCTCGATGAGCCGACCTCGATGCTCACCCCGCAGGCGATCGAGCACCTGGGTCAGAGTATCGAGAGGGTAAAGGCGCGCGGGCTCGCTATCGTCTTCATCACTCACAAACTGCGTGAGGCCTATGCGATGGGCGATTGTGTCACCGTCCTGCGGGGCGGGCGCAACGTCGGGCATATCTCGGTGGACGAGCTCGCCAACTATTCGGAAAGTCAGGCGCAAGACGCGATCTTGCACGCCATGTTCGGCGATGACCTTGCGAAGGTCGACGACGCCGCCGAGCTCGCGGGTGCCACTGAAGCGACCAGAGAGAGCGCGCGAGTGGACCGGAGGGGGAGCCCTGTTCGGCTGTCTCTTGCCGCGGTTTCTAGTCACGGACTCGGGCGCGATGTGGAGGTCGACGAAGCCACGCTCCAGGTGCATGAAGGGGAGATTCTGGGTGTCGCCGGTATTGATGGGCACGGCCAGGGCGCGCTCGCAGAGGTCGTTGCCGGTCAACGCCCCGCATCGCATGGCACCGTGCTATTCGATGGGCAAGACGTCACCCGCCTCGGTGTTCGTGGGCGTCAGCAACTCGGACTGCGCTACGTCACTGATGACCGACTGCATGAGGGGACGGTGGCATCGATGTCAGTGTCACTCAACCTGGTGATCAAGCGCATCGGGCAGCGGCCTTTCTGGAAATGGGGACAGATCCAAGACAAGGTCGTCGACGCAGAGGCAGAGCGTCTTATCGAGGAGTACGGCATTCGCACGCCGTCGTCATCGACGCGTGCTGGCACACTCTCGGGCGGCAATATTCAGAAGATCCTCCTCGCCCGTGAACTTACCCACGGGGCGCGTTTGGTGATCGTAAACAAGCCCACCTACGGCCTCGACCTCAAAACAGTGCGACTGGTGCGCGAGATCCTCATCGACTTCGCAGCGAACGGCGGGTCGGTGCTTCTCCTTTCGACCGACCTCGACGAGCTGGTCGAGCTCTCTCACCGCATCGAAGTTATCTCCCGCGGCCGTCTCGTCGGCAGCGTCATCAACGACGGGCCGGGGACGGCCGAGAAGGTGGGGCAGCACATGACTGGCGCGATTGAAGGAGTGAGCGCGTGACGATGACAACTCCCGGTCCCACGACCACGGCCTCGATGGCTATTGTTCCCCCGAGTCGCGCTCGGCGGCTGGGGGCAGACCTCGTCCGTTCCGTGTTGCCCGTCGTGCTCGCCCTCATCACCTCTGGCTTGATCATGCTCGCAATGGGCACCAACCCGCTGGACTTCTTTGCGGGCGTGTGGACGTACGGAATCACGGGCGATAACTGGCAACGCAGCCTCGTGCTGATGGCGCCGCTGCTGATCGTCGCGCTGGGGCTCATTATCGCTTTTCGTGGTCAGCTGTGGAACCTGGGTTACAACGGGCAATATCTGCTTGGCGCCCTTGTCGCCTCTGGCGGTGGCCCGTTGCTGTTCGCGGTTATGCCGGCATGGATTGCGACAATAATCATTTTCGTCGGTGCCGTTTTGCTGGGCGCTGTCTGGTCGCTCGTGCCAGCGATCTTGAAGGCGCGGTACGGCACGAACGAGATCATCACCTCGCTTGTGATGTCATTCATCGCCGTCGGACTGGTGAACCTGGCCATCAAGGGTCCGTTGAAGGACCCGACCACGCCGATGCCACAGACCCGAGTGATCCCGGACGACCAACTGCTGCCGTACATTCCTGGAACCGAAATTCATATCGGATTCGTCATCGCGATATTGCTCGCCGTGCTGGCACAGTTCGTCCTCAGTCGCACGTCGTTCGGTCTGCGCCTCGACGTTTTTGGTGCGAGTCCGAAGGCGGCGAGGCACGTAGGGATCAACTCCACCTGGATGGTCATTCTGATCTTCGCGCTGTCAAGCGGCATGATCGCTTTCGCCGGAGCGATCGATATCCTCGGGCAGTACAGCTACCAGCGCGCGAACTGGAACCCGGCCTATGGTGCCGCGATCCTTCCCTTCGTTTTCTTGGCAAGGCTGAGCCCTGTGGGCTCCATACCGCTCGTTGCTTTCTACGCGGTGCTAGCCACCGGGGGAACTCTTGCTACTCAGCAGGCCGGCCTCAACGTCGACTTCCTGTTGGTGATTGTCGGACTCATCCTCATCTTTATGACCATCACTGAGTACATCGGCGATCGCCGACGACTCGGACAGAGTTATCTGCCGGCGGGGTTGCGTCGCACACTGACACGCCCGTTCGCCCGCGACGGAAGGAAGACTTCATGAGCGACCTGGTCTCCGCGACGTTCGTGACGGTGTTTATCGTCAGCGTGCTCGCCCAGGCGATGCCGCTAATCCTTGCTGCTGCTGGTGAGACTGTCGGTGAACAAGCAGGCGTGCTCAACCTCGGTATCGAGGGCGTCATGCTGATCGGAGCGTACTCCGGGTTCGTGGCCACTCTCGTGTCCGGGAGTTTCTGGTTGGGGATGCTCGCTGGTGCTGTCGGCGGTGTCGTTGCCAACTTGGCGATGCTGATATTGAACGTCTGGTTGGGGCTCAACCAGATCGTGATCGGCCTCGCGGTGACGCTTGTTGGCGAAGGTCTCACGTCTGTGCTTTACCTACAGAACTACGCGAAGACGACCACAGGGTTGGGGAAGCCGCCTGAATTTGCCATCCCAGGGCTCTCCGAGATCCCCGTTATTGGCCCGGCGCTTTTTCAGCAGTCGTCAATCTTCTGGATCATGTTGCTCCTGGTGATCGCGCTCGGGTTCCTGCTCTCACGAACAAACTGGGGACTATCGACGCGCTCTGCGGGACAGAAGCCTTCTTCGCTGGACGCGGCTGGCGGAAGCGTTGTGAAGACGCGGTCTCAGGCCGTCATCCTCAACGGAGTGTTCGTAGGACTCGGCGGGGCCTACCTCGCCATTCTCACGACCTCGACGTTCACGCCGATGATTACGAACGGCCTCGGTTTCATTGCGATCGTGATCACGATGCTCTCCCGCGGCCGGATGTGGATGGTGATCATCACATCGATGATCTACGGCCTTGCGGTTGCCATCGGACCAGCGTTGCAGGTGATTGGGGTCAACGTTCCAGCGGACTTCATCAAGATGCTGCCGTTCATCGTGGTGATGATCACCCTCATCATCTTCGCCCGCAGTTCGGTCGTACCACCGGCGCTGGGCGCTGCCTACACACGCGGTGCGCGCTGAGGCGTACCGTTCCAACTCGAGAGGAATTCTTTTCATGGCACTCCCCGATTTCACACTCTCCGCGGGCCCCGTAACTGTCTCTCCGCGGACGCAAGCGGCGCTGGGGCGCCCGATTCTGTACCACTACGATCCTGAGTTCCAGGCGGGCTTTCGGCGCACGGAACAGAAGGTTGCCGAGGTCTTCCGGACCAAGAACGACATCATCCTTATGCAAGGTGAGGCCATCGTCGCGCTCGAAGGCGCGCTTCGTTCGCTCATCACGCCAGGGATGCACGTGTTGAACCTGGTGCAGGGTGTGTTCGGGAAGGGGACCGGCTACTGGGTGAGTGGCTTTGGGGCAGTGCTTCATGAAATCGAGGTCGGATATGACGATGCCGTCAACCCCGGCCGAGTGGAAGAGTACCTCGATGCGCACCCAGAGATCGAGATGGTCTGCCTTGTCGCCTCTGAGACTCCGTCTGGCACAGTGACCGATGTTGCAGCAATCGGGCCAATGTGTCGCGACCGCGGCATTTTGACCTACATCGACAGCGTGTCTGGTGTGTTGGGAATGCCGTGGGAAACAGACGCCTGGGGGTTGGATATCTGTGTATCTGGCGGGCAGAAGTGTCTGGGAGGACCCGCTGGCGTGGCTCTCGTCTCGGTCAGTTCGCGGGCGTGGGAAGCGATGTACGCCAACCCAGCAGCGCCACGCGACTCCTATCTTTCGCTCATCGACTGGAAAGAGAAGTGGCTCGGCGAGGGGCGCTTCCCCTACACCCCGTCAGTGAGCGACATGTACGGCCTCGAGTCCGCTCTTGACCAGGCACTGGAAGAAGGGGTCGACGCGGTCGTTGCTCGACACGAAGCTGCAGCCGAGGTCACTCGCGCAGGAGCGAAAGCAATGGGGCTCGAGTTCTGGGCAGTGCGCGAAGAGATTATGTCCGCGTGTGTCACCTCAATCCGGTTGCCCGATTCGGTTGATAACACGCGCGTTCGAGACCACGCGAGGGACGTGTATGGTGTGATGTTGTCGCACGGCCAAGGGGCAGGAAACCTTGTGCGTCTTTCGCATATGGGACCGACGGCCGGTGGGCTCCACTCCCTTATCGGACTGGCCGCGCTGGGACGGACTCTTGCCGATCTCGGAGTTGCTGTAGACATCGGAAACGGCGTAGATGCGGCGCTCGCCGTGTTGAGCGCGCGCCGGGTGTGACATGCGGAGATGATGAGCATCGACGAGTTCGGTGGGAGGGGTTGCGATGGGAGGGAACGCGATGGGGAAAGAGAAGCAAGAAAAAGCAGCGATCCAGACGGCTGTAGAGAAGTCTGGAGCGGCTGACGCGCATCCGCAGCGAACGAAAGGCGTCGATAGCGCGCGCCGTGCCTTGCAGATATTGCTGCAATTCACGGAGGCGACCCCGGAGCTGACACTGGAGAATCTGCTCGAGGATCACGATATTTCCGTGCCGAGCGCGTACCGGTACATTTCGCTGCTGCGAGAAATGGATCTCATCGAAGAGCGAGAGAAGGGACGCTTTGTGTTGTCCCCGCAGGTGATGCGCCTCGCCAGGGCGGCCGAGGCGACCTTCGACTATCGTGCTCAGGCCCAGCCGATCCTGAATGGGCTAGCCTCGGCTACCGGCGAGACCGCCCTGTACCTACGGCGCGTCAACGATTCGGCCGTGTGTCTCGCGATAGCCGAGTCAGATCACCCGATCTCAATCTCCTTCCAGCCTGGCCATCTCATGCCATTGCACAGTGGTGCTGCGGCAAAGTTGCTTCTCTCCTCGCTTCCGCAGGCAAAGCTCAACCAGTACCTGCAACGTGTGGGGCCCACACTGACCAAGCCAGTGCGTCAGCGGCTAGAGCAAGACCTCGACGACATCCGCTCGTCCGGCTATGCCGAAAGCGTGGGCGAAGTTGACCAGGGAGTGTGGGCGAGTGCTGCCGGCATTCGGTCAGACGGAGCCGTCATCGGAGCGATCACGGTGGTGGCGCCTGCGTACCGGCTCTCTGAGGAGCACCGGGTCGAGATCACCGAAGCGGTGCGCGCATCGGCGGCCGCGCTGGAATCATCACTCGCCGCACGGTTCGGGTGAGTGGGCACGCGGCCTGCTGATCTAGATGTGGAGGGGGTGACGGGTATCGGACCCGTCGACAAGCGTCACCACCAGCGAGGGTGAATGTCGATTCGGTCGCCATGGGCGTCAAGATACCAATGGGCAACCGTCGTCCCGCTGCGGTCGCGATCGATGGTGATCTCCGCAGCACCGGCTGGTGTCTGGCGCCAGTCATTCGTTGCACGGGTAAGTGCTGCAACGAGCTCGGCCCGCATGCCCTGTTGGTTCATCACCTGGTTGCCCGGGTACCAGGACTCGATCGTTCTCAGACTCATGCCAATTCCTGGCCGTCCGTGACGACGCCAAGCATTCTGAGCATGCCTTCCCAAGGGCACGACGGTGTGCAACTCAGGAAGCTGAACGATGAGGTCGCGGAGAAGCAATGAGTCAGCCGCGTGTTCCTGAGCCGTGGGTTTCGTTTGAGTCTGTCCGAGGTGCCAGGGGACGGTATTCCAGATGAGGACGCTGTCCACTAGCCCGGCATCCTTCCTGGCGTTCCACAGGTTCCGTGCTGTGGGATCCGCATTGTCGGATGAGATGAACCCCGATCCGGGTTTTATGTCGGGCGCATTCGTCAGCGGCCTGGGCGCTTCGAGCAGCAGCAGTACCCGCGCATCATTTCCCGCGTCCAAGGTCATTGGCGCGGTGAGATTCATGAGCTAATCGTAGGACGCATTCCGATCTGCCATTCACGGCTCAACCACGGTGCTGCGAGAGCCCATTTTTAGAGTTGCAGTAACTTAGAAGCACCAACATTCTGGCTACATCGTCCCGGGAGATGATGCGTCCCGTCTGCTCGCCCCACTGTGTTGTTCGCATCGTGAGCAACGCTGCAAATGCGCGAATCTGCTCTTCAAAATTGAGAATGAGGATTCAGTGCACTACGAACGACACGCTCAGGCCGACGCGCCTGCGGCCCAACAGTCGCTCAGAAAGCGCTCGCCCCTGCCGCACTGCTCATCGCAATTGCAACCACCATGCTCGTCGCCGCACGCCGACGCGCCTTCGTGGACTGATTGGTTGGCGAACCTATATGTGGAGGGGCTGACGGGAATCGAACCCGCGCTATCTGCTTGGGAAGCAGAAGTTCTGCCATTGAACTACAGCCCCGTACCTGCATCCGAGGAGCGGGCGAACGCCAGCTTACCCGGCGAAGTGACGATGGCCAAAGCGCGAGGCGTCTGCGACAACTAGGCTGGGGCCGTGCTTCTCAGCGACCACGACATCAAGGCAGAACTCGCATCCGGGCGCATTGGGCTCGAACCCCATGAGCAAGGGATGGTCCAACCGTCGAGTATCGACGTGCGTCTGGATCGGTACTTCCGGTTGTTCGACAACCATAAGTACCCGTTCATCGATCCGTCCGTCGATCAGCCGGAGCTCACGCGGCTGATCGAGGTCGACCCAGACGAGCCGTTCATCTTGCATCCAGGCGAATTCGCGTTGGGAGCGACGTTTGAACAAGTGACGCTCGCCGACGACATTGCCGCCCGGCTCGAGGGCAAGTCGTCGCTAGGCCGCCTCGGGCTCATCACCCACTCCACCGCAGGGTTCATTGACCCAGGATTCACCGGGCATGTGACGCTGGAACTCGCCAACGTTGCGACGCTTCCGATCAAGCTCTGGCCGGGGATGAAGATCGGTCAGCTGTGCTTCTTCCGACTCACCTCGCCGTCGGAGAACCCGTACGGCTCTGGGGCGTACGGTAATCGGTACCAGGGCCAGCGCGGACCGACTGCATCGCGGTCGTTCCAGAACTTCCATCGAACGGATGTCGGCACCACCGACGTCGGAGCAGTCGGAGGCTGACATGAGCGATTCACACGGCACGTCCCCGCAGGAACCAGAAGCACCAGAAGATGCAGCCGTTCCGGATGAGCCGGTGATTCCCTCTGCAGACGACGTCATCCCGCCGCCCCCTCCTGAGATCCCGATTCCCGAAGGTCTGCTTGCCCCGCCGCAATTAGCGGTGGCATCTGCGGACGACATCCTGCCTTCCGCCATCCCTGCAACACGGCGTGGTTCCGATCGCCCGCGGCCGACTCCGGCAATTCTGAACGGCACACCGCCTTCTGCGGTGGCGGAAGACTGGGCGCAACCCTCTGTTGCACCCGAGGTGCCGACCACAGGCGGCTACCGCGGTTTCAGTATCGTGATCTTCCTGTTTTTGTTTCTGCTCTTGGCTGCAGCCGTCGCCGTGTTGATCTACCTGATCAACACCACGAGTTTTTCCTTCGCCAGCGCCGAGAGTGACTACTTCGCACACCTGCTGATCGCCTAGCTCGTCGCCCGGCGTTCATAACTCAGGAACATTAGCCAGCAGCGTTCCAGCCGAGGGCGGTAGCGACCAAAACGCGACACATTTCCTGAGTTATGAACGGGGTGCCCGCGTGCCACCCGCCCCAATGAGTAGGTCTTCGGGCGTCAGCGCGGCGCCTTCACCGGGAGCAGCAGCAGGAAGCCGGCGATCAGAACGACGACGATCCCGAGAATCCCGTATGCGGTTTGGCTCGTCAGCACGATCAGGAGGGTCCACGCGCCTGCAGCCATCCAGCTCGCCGCGCGGCCGGTGGTGGCGTAGAGGCCGAAGATCTCGCCCTCCCGACCGGCGGGGGTGACCCTGGCAAGGAACGACCGGGCCGCTGCCTGCGCCGGACCAACGAAGGCACACAGCACGAGACCGCCGATCCAGAACACGATTGCACCGCCATCGCGCAGGAAGAAGACCGCGAGGCCAGCGACGATCATCGATCCGATGGAGGCGAGGATGATTCGCTTCGGCCCGAACCTGTCATCGAGGCGGCCGGCCGCGATCGTCGACACCCCGGCGATCAGGTTCGCGGCGATCCCGAAGATGATGATTTCTTGGCCTTCGAACCGGAAAACTGCCGTGCCGATGATCGCCCCAAAAGCGAATACGCCGCCTAGTCCGTCGCGGAACACCGCGCTCGCCAGCAAATACCAGAACGTGGGGCGCGTTTCTTCATTGCGGTAGAGCCCGGCGACGTCTTTCACCAGCAGCGGGTAAGACGCGAAAAATCCCACTTTGCGCTCAGGGCGTCCGAGCGACGGTTCCGGCACATTCAAGAAGATGGGGATGCTGAAGATAATGGCCCACACCGCGCAACCGACGGCGATCAGGCGGTATGCCAGGCCGTTGTCCGTCGACATGCCGAACCAGTCGAAGGTGTCGAGCACGACCACAATCACCAGTGCGACGATGCCCCCGAGGTATCCGAAACCCCATCCGAGCCCGGAAATGCGGCCGACAGTTTTCGGGTTTGCAATGCCGATAAGCATCGCGTTCGAGTTCACCGCGGCGATCTCTTGGAACACTGTCGCTGCGGAAATCAGTGCAACGCCCAGCCAGAATAGGCTCGGCGTTGGTGTGACGAACCACAGGCCGAGCATGCAGATAACCAGGGCGCCGGTTCCAATCCCGAGCCACAGCTTCTGGCGGCCGGCCGCGTCTGCGCGCTGACCAAGCACGGGAGCGAGGAGCAGAATGCCGAACGCGGCGATCGTGGATCCCAGCCCCAGACCCGAAGCGAGGTTCGCCTCGGCGGCGAGACGCACGGGGTCGTTTTCGCTCAGCGCCGCAATATCTGCAGGGAGGAAGGATTCGCCGACGAGGTACAGCGCGGTGAAGACGAACGTCAGGATGACGGTGTTGAACGGCTGCGTCGCCCAGTCCCACAACGCCCAGGAGTAGACCTGTTTTTTGGGTGCAGGCGTGTCGCCGCGAAGGTCGAGACCGACCACAGCCACGGCGCCGGTGGTGGCAGTCGCGACGGGTTCGGGGCTCCGCGGGCGACGTTCGGATTCGCTCATGCTGGCAGTCTGACCGTCCGTGGTGAACGGCGGGTGACGCCGCGCCGCACCCCCCCACCCCTCACCTCTCACCCCCGAGCCAAACTGTTCCCGTCGCAATATCTGTCGCTTGCGAGGCTCTCCAGCGACAGAAAACGCGACGGGAGATTCAGAGGGCGGGGCCGCGGCGGATGCGTATGGGGCCGCTGGTCTCGTCGATCTGCACGCGCTCGCCCTTCTGGGTCACGACGACTTCATTTTTCACCGCGAGCTCGGCGGCAACGCGGCGCACATCTGACATGTGCGTGCGCCAGTTCGCGCCGCCCACGATCCGAGCAACGTCACTCGGACATATCGACGTGTCTGAACGCTTGCGCGTGAGTGCCCGGATTGCAGCGGTGATGCGCTCATCCAGAGCGTCACCCTCGGCGTCCTCCCACCATGGAGCTCCTCGCTCGCCTAACGCATGTTTTGCATCACTTACTCGGTGTCGTGCATCGGGTTCTGACGCCTTGACCGCTCGTCGCGCCGCCATCAGCTCATCGACCAGCTCTTGACGCAGCGCATCGGGAATCGACGGATCGGTTGCGCGCCAGCGTCGGCCGTTCACGATGATGTGATGGCCGTCTTCGGTGCGCTCTGGCCCCTTGTCTTCGTCGCGTCTAGCCGTTTCGCCTTTCCCCATGCCGACACTCTTCCTCTTCATCCGTACTTTCTCCCACCCCCTTGACGCCCCTTGTCGCGCGCTCCTCGTTCGCTCCCGTCGCACTATCTGTCGCTCCCACGCGGATTTGGCGACAGAAAGTGCGACGGGAGCAAACGGAGTGGAGAGTGGGGGGAGAGTGGGGAGAGGGGGAGAGGGGGAGAGTGGGGAGTGGGGAGTGGGAGATACGGTGGAGGTACCCCACCCGAGGAGTGCCGTGTTTCGTAGCCCCGCCCGCTTGTTCCGAGTTCTTGCCATTGCGGAGGCGATCACCTGGACCATCCTGATCTCCGCGCTCATCGCAAGGGCGATGGGAGTGTCCGGCATCGTCGTCACGGTTGGCGGTGGCATCCACGGGTTCATCTTCTTGACATACGCGGCGACGGCGATCCTGGTTGCGCTCAATCAGCGGTGGCACATCGGCGCCGGCGCGCTCGCCGTCGTCAGCGCAGTCGTTCCATACGCGACGATCCCGACCGAGATTTGGTTGCACCGCAGCGGCAGGCTGAACGGATCGTGGCGGCTCGAAGAATCCGATGACCGGCGCGACCGTCGCTGGTATGACCGGCTAATGCGGTGGTTCCTCAAACGCCCGTGGGTGCTGGCCGTGCTGATCGCCGTCGCGATCGTCGCGCTCTACGTGATTCTGCTGATGGTCGGCCCTCCCGGCGGTAAGTGACCGCTCGGGATCACTCTGTGACGATGATCGTGTTCTTCTCGTTGACCACGTCCATGGTCGCCGCAGCGTCCGCACCATTGCAATCGACGATCACGTACAATACCGCTTCCATCTGCGTAAACGCCCGCACGGCGATCATCCAGGAGCGGTCTCCTTCTGCCCCTGTCACCTGACGATTCTCGACTCCTCCTGCACCGCCGACGAGAGTGCTGAATTCGCCGGTCGTGGCAAGCGGTGTGATCTCCTCGGCCGATGACTGCACCATCAGGGCAAGCATCTCGTCAGATGACGCGCTGTCGTCGCCATCGACCATCGGGGCATCACTGATGTTCCCCTGCCAGAACTCCGCAGTGCATGCGCCATCGAGCGTGCCGTATGTCCAACCCCCGTTGCCGTCGTCGGGGGAGACCGTTTGCCAGTTCTCGTCGGTCATGAACCCGTCACCCCATTCGACAAAAGCGGTGGGGGAGAGTCCTGCTCCTTCGGCAAAAGTGAGGGTCTCACTCGCTGAGGGCGATGCTGCTGAGGGCGATGCTGCGGGAACCTGTGTCGAAAAGCACCCGACGAGTGGCAACGCGATGACGGTCACGATGGCCGCAGCGGCCAGACGCGAGAAACGGGGGGCTGTGCGGCTCATGCCGGTCAGCCTAGCTGGGGCCACTCGCGCTAACCTCAGGCTGTGGATAATGAGGCGCTGGCCGGTGGAAACACGAGCGGTGTCGTCTCTCGCGTCGGGAACTCGGTGCGCAAAAAGTGGACGGATTCGACGGCGAGTGTCACCGACTTCGTGGGTTTTCTGCGTGGTCGAGGCGTCGATGCGCCAGAGCGTCGAGGGCGTGACGCGCAGGGGCGGCAGATCATTGAGTTCGTTCCTGGCTCCCTCGCCATGACCCGGACTCCGCTGGCACCAGCGGAGTTGCGAAAAGTTGGCATCATGATCCGCGAGATCCATGATGCCGCTGCGTCGTACGCACCTGCCGCAGCTGCAGTGTGGGAGACGGCGATCCCCGCACCGTCCGGCGAACTCGTTTGCCACAACGACCTAGCGCCCTGGAACCTCATCATCGGTGAACGCTGGGCTTTCATTGATTGGGATGCAGCCGCGCCAAGCACCCGTCTCTGGGACCTTGCCTACGCGGCCCAAGCCTTCACGCTCAGTGACACGGAGCGCGCTCCAGAGGCGGCCGCTGCTGACCTGGCGGTATTCGTCGACGGGTATGACGCTGATCAGGCGATGCGTGAGAGCCTGCCGCGCGCCATGCAAGAGCGGACAGCGGCGATGCTGGCGCTGCTCGAAACGGCTCGGGCGACGGGAGAGGAACCGTGGGCATCGATGTGCGTGAACGGACATGGCGCCCACTGGAAAGCGGCCTTGCAGTACGTGAGCGTGCACCAGGCGGTGTGGTCCCGCGCCCTTCTCGCCGATTGACGAAGGAGGAGCGCGGGCTCACACCTGCAGTATCTCTCAGAGCGGCGCGACGGGCTGCTGCAGTTCAGTGACCCAGTCGGACTGATCTTCTGTTTCTGCGCGGACGTAGAGTTCGCGGCACGCTCCGGCAGGTGCCAACCCGCGCCCGATGATCTCGGCGTGTACCGCCTGCCAACTCTCAGAGATGTGCTCCATAGAGCCAAGATGGATGCCACAGACTGCTGTTTCTGTCGCCGGCAACTCGACGATCTCGAAGCCGTCTCTTGGCGCCCCACTGTAGGCGTATCCGACGACGACTTGCAGTCCATCGTCGAGCATTTCGTACTGCGCGATCGGGGTGGCAAGCGAGGAGTCAGCGCCGATGATCTCGGCGACGGCATCGAAGGAGGGGCCCACAAAGTCAGCGACCGCCGACTGGTCAGCGACGATCGTGCGGAGGGCGGCGAGGCGAACGGCGGGAAGAGGCTTTTCTACAGTTTCGATCTGGGACAGCTGCTTCTCTTTCTCGATGAGGTGGAGGCGCCGTTCGACGTCGACGAGCCTTCCAGCGGCAACCCGATGCTCCCGTTCGACTTCTGCGCGGCGGATTCGGAGCAACGAGGCGATGCGCTCTGCGTCGACACCGCGATCGAGAATCGACGAGATGTCGTCGAGCCCGAATCCCAGCTGGCGCAGGGCGACGATCCGGTGCACGCGATCCAGCTGCGACGGGTCGTAGGAGCGGTAGCCGCTGAACTCGTCCACGTGGGCGGGCACGAGCAGTCCAGCCGTGTCCCAGTGCCGGAGCATCCTGTGGGTCACTTGGCCGATCTGCGCGAACGCTCCGATGGACAACATGCCTCAGTTCTCCCGTCTGCCACTGTGTCAGGGTCAAGTGCCCCGCTCAGATCCTTGTGTGCAGTGGGAAGAAAACCAAACTTGAGTCGTGTCGTATCAACTCCATTTGACACCTCTGAGTCGGCTCGTTACAGTTGAGTCATAGCGACTCAGGTTTAACTGAGCGCCGCAGATTTCCTCACCACACGAACTTCCAACAAAGGAGAAAACACATGGCACGTGCTGTCGGTATCGACCTCGGAACCACCAACTCCGTCGTCAGCGTCCTCGAGGGTGGCGAGCCCAAGGTCATCGCCAACGCAGAGGGCTTCCGCACGACCCCTTCGGTCGTGGCTTACACGAAAGACGGGGAGGTGCTCGTCGGTGAGACCGCGAAGCGCCAGGCCGTCACCAACGTCGACCGGACGATTGCTTCCGTCAAGCGCCACATGGGCACCGCGTGGAACTTTGACGTCGATGGCAAGAAGTGGACGCCGCAGGAAATTTCCGCACGCATCCTCATGAAGCTCAAGCGCGACGCAGAGTCGTACCTGGGCGACACGGTGACCGACGCGGTCATCACCGTTCCCGCGTACTTCAACGACGCTGAGCGTCAGGCAACGAAGGAAGCTGGCGAGATCGCAGGCCTCAACGTCCTTCGCATCATCAACGAGCCGACCGCTGCAGCTCTTGCATACGGCCTGGACCGTGGCAAGGAAGATGAGCTCATCCTGGTCTTCGACCTCGGTGGCGGAACGTTCGACGTTTCTCTGCTCGAGGTGGGCAAGGACGATGACTTCTCCACCATTCAGGTGCGCTCGACCGCCGGTGACAACCGTCTCGGTGGTGACGACTGGGACCAGCGTCTCGTTGACTACCTGATGAAGCAGTTCAAGGAGACGACCGGCGTCGACGTCTCTGCAGACAAGATCGCTCTGCAGCGTCTGAAAGAGGCGGCTGAGCAGGCGAAGAAGGAGCTCTCCTCCTCGACCTCGACTTCGATCAACCTGCCGTACCTGTCGCTGACCGAGTCTGGCCCGGTTTCGCTTTCGGAGACCGTCACCCGCGCAAAGTTCGAAGACCTCACGAAGGATCTTCTCGACCGCACCAAGAAGCCATTCGAGGATGTCATCCGCGAAGCCGGCATCAAGGTGTCCGAGATCGATCACATCGTGCTCGTCGGTGGTTCGACGCGTATGCCCGCTGTTGCTGAGCTCGTCAAGCGCGAGACCGGCAAGGAAGCGAACAAGGGCGTCAACCCCGATGAGGTTGTTGCCGTCGGTGCCGCCCTTCAGGCCGGTGTCTTGAAGGGTGAGCGCAAGGACGTGCTGCTCATCGATGTCACCCCGCTCAGCCTCGGTATCGAGACGAAGGGTGGCATGATGACCAAGCTCATCGAGCGCAACACGGCCATCCCGACCAAGCGCAGCGAGACCTTCACCACGGCAGACGACAACCAGCCGTCTGTCGCGATCCAGGTGTTCCAGGGTGAGCGTGACTTCACGCGCGACAACAAGCCGCTCGGTACGTTCGAGCTCACCGGCATCGCCCCGGCACCTCGTGGCATCCCGCAGATCGAGGTCACCTTCGACATCGACGCCAACGGCATCGTGCACGTGTCCGCGAAGGACAAGGGCACCGGTACCGAGAAGTCGATCGTCATCTCCGGTGGCTCTTCGCTTTCGAAGGAAGACATCGAGCGCATGGTGCGCGAGGCCGAGGAAAACGCTGCAGAAGACAAGCAGCGTCGAGAGGCGGCAGAGACTCGCAACCAGGCGGAGACGCTCGCGTACTCGATCGACAAGATGATCTCCGAGAACGACGACAAGCTGCCAGAAGACGTGAAGACCGAGGTCAAGGCCGACGTCGACGCGTTGAAGACGGCGCTGGCTGGCGAAGACGACGAGGCCGTAAAGACCGCGTTCGACAAGCTCAACCAGTCGCAGTCCAAGCTCGGCGAAGCTATCTACGCCTCCTCGCAGGCAGAAGCTGCGTCGGAAGCTCCGGCTGACGGCGAGGCTCCGGCTGATGACACCTCCTCTGACGAGGACGTCATCGACGCCGAGGTCGTCGACGAAGAGGACGAGAAGAAGTAATCATGACGGACAAGAACTTCGACGAGAACCAGTTTCCTGAGTCCGCCGAAGGTCGCAGTGAGGGGTCGGATGCTCAGGCATCCGGCCCCGCGCCGCACCACCAGGACTCCACCGAGGCAGCCGCTTCCGAGGGCTCGGACGAGACTCCCCTCGACGCTGCGGAAGAAGTGTCGAGTGATGAGGCTGACGCTCTCACCATCGACGACATTCTCGGTGCTACCCAGACCGGAGAGGCTGCAGCAGAAGATGCTGTACTCGCCGACCTGGAGACCACGTTGCTAAACGACCTCAAGCGGTTGCAGGCTGAGTACGCCAACTACCGCCGCCGCACAGAAGAGCAGCGTCAGGTAGAGATCGAACGGGCAAAGGGTGAGGCCGCAAAGGGTCTTGTCCCCGTGCTCGACGACCTTGATCGCGCTGCTCAGCATGGCGACCTTGTCGATGGCACTCCGTTTGCGGTCATCGCCGACAAGGTTCGTACAGTGGTCGAGCGCCTCGGCGTGGTCGCATACGGCGAAAAGGGCGACGAGTTTGACCCGCAGCGCCACGAGGCCATCTTCCAGCAGCCCACTCCTGGGGCCGAGAAGACCACGATCCTTGAGGTTGTTGAGGTGGGGTACCGTCTCGGCGACGTCGAGTTGCGCCCCGCGAAGGTCGTCGTCGCAGTACCTGCAGAGTAGGTGATCGATGGCCAGCCAAGATTGGTTCGATAAGGACTTCTACAAGACTCTCGGGGTCTCGAAGGACGTCAGTGATGCGGATCTAAAAAAGACGTATCGCAAGCTTGCGCGGAAGTACCACCCCGACTCCAATCAGGGTGATGCCAAAGCAGAGGCGATGTTCAAAGAGGTCAGCGAGGCATACTCCGTCCTCTCCGACGCGGAACAGCGCAAAGAGTACGACGAGATTCGTGCGATGGGCTCCGGTGCCCGCTTCACAGCAAGTGGTGCGGGGGCCGGCGGCTTCGAAGACGTCTTCAGTCGGTTCGGACAGCAGGGAAGAGGTCAACAGCAGTCCGCGGACTTCGAAGACATCTTCGCGATGTTCAACCAGGGACAGGGCGGCGGCTTCGGAAACGGTCGCTTCGGGCAGACGAGCGGCGGATATCGCGGCTTCGGTGGTCCGCAGCGCGGTGCCGATGTGACAGCTCGCACCACGCTGGACTTCATCACCGCTGTGCAGGGGGAGACGATTTCTCTGCAGGGGGATGACGGTAGGCCGTTCAAGGTGAAGATTCCTGCCGGCGTCGCTGATGGCCAGAAGATTCGGTTGCGTGGCCGCGGTCGACCCTCGCCAGACGGCGGGGAGAGCGGTGACGTCGTGGTGCAGATCGCAGTGCGACCGCACCCGGTCTTCACCCGCGATGGTCTCAACCTGCGGCTCGTGGTTCCGGTCACCTTTACGGAGGCGACGCTCGGCGCGACCATCGAGGTGCCCACTTTGGGTGGCGACGTGGTCAAGCTTCGTGTGGCCCCCGGCACACCCTCCGGCCGAGTGTTGCGCGTGAAGGGTCGTGGTGTGACGACTTCGAAGGGCACGGGCGATCTGCTCGCCGAGCTTCAGGTCGCTGTGCCGACGCACCTCGACGACGCAGCGCGTGAAGCGTTGGAGAAGTTTCAAAAGCTTGAGCCCACCGAGAATCCGCGCGCGGAACTCATGGCGAAAGCCCGGCGATGACCACCGCCACCGCCGAGACAGGCCGTTCTACACAGAACGTGCCTGTTTCGGCGGTTCTGCCTGTGCGCGATTGAGCGAAAGGAGACACGCCTGTGATGAACGCTGACACCCCGCTGTTCGCGATCGCGGCAGCGGCAGAGCTCTCCGGTCTGCACCCACAAACTTTGCGGCAATATGACCGGATCGGACTGGTGGTCCCAGGGCGCACCTCCGGGGGTTCTCGCCGCTACTCCACTCGAAACATCGAGCAGTTGCGCGAAGTGGCGCAACTCTCGTCCGAAGGTGTGAGCCTCCCCGCAATCGCTCGCCTTCTTGATCTGGAGGATGAGAACCGCCTGCTACGCACTCGTATCACCGCGCTAGAGCACGCGCTGCGCACGGAGCGCGAAAACCGTCCAGGCGTGCGGGTGTTCGCCGTCGGCTCTACCGGTGTCGTGCCTGTTCCTACTGGCCGCCGCATTCGTCGCTCGACGGAGGTCGTGCGCTGGAATCCGCGCGGAGGCGTGTAGCGAAAGAGTGCGTATCGGTGTGTATCCTGTCAACAGTTAACAGGAGGTCGCCATGACGCAGTCCGTGAAGCGCGGAGAGTCTCTCGGCGCGCAGGTGGCCCAGGTGCTGCGAAAGCGCATCGTGCGTGGTGAGCTCGCGCGCGGGGCCCGCATCACCGAAGAGGCGCTCGCCGAAGAGTTCTCGGTCAGCCGTGGGCCCATTCGCGACGCTCTCACCCAGCTCAGCTTTGAGAAGCTCGTTGAGGTGCAGCGCCCTCGGGGCGTTTACATTGTCGGGCTCACGCCAGACGACGTCGAGCAGCTTTACAGTCTGCGCGGCGCACTAGAGCAGCTTGCGCTGGCTCAGGCTATGCGTGTCGAAGACGAGTCGCGCTGGGCGGCGATGGCGGCCACCGTCGACAGGATGGCCAGTGCAGCCGACGCCGGTGATCACGCCGCGTTTGTGGCTGCCGACCTTGAGTTTCACTCGCAGATTTACGCGCTCGCCGACCACCCGAGGCTGGAGGGGGCGTGGAGCCAGTATCTGCCCACCTTTGCGGCGTTGTTGGAAGTCACCATCAACCATGACAACGATCTGCATGAGTCATCCGACGACCACGTAACGCTGATGAAAGTGATGCGCACCGGCACTCCTGAGCAAGCGTCTGCTGTGCTGACGGCGCACCTCGACGGTGCACGCGACCGGATGCTCAGCGAAATTTCCACGCGCTCCTAACCATGACGGCTTCAACGGGAAACTGTTGACTGTTAACAGTCAACAGTGTTAGCCTCGGGGAGTCGACAACAAGGTCGACCCATTTAGAGGAGCAAAGATGCCCCGCAAGCGCATCACCCGGGCGGCTGCCGCAATCGCCGCGCTCGCCGCTGCCACTCTCGTCGTCTCGGCCTGCACCAAGGTAGAAGAGACCGAAGAGACCGAGTCTTCCTTCCCTGAGAGCGACATTCGCCTGATCATCCAGGCAAACCCCGGCGGAGGCTCTGACCTTTCGTCGCGTGCGCTCGCCACCGAGCTGGAGAAGATCCTCGGCGTCAGCGTCATCCCCGAAAACATGCCGGGCGCTTCAGGCGCGCTCGCGATGGAGTACGTCGGTTCGCAGGACCCCGATGGCTACGTCATCGGATTCGCACCCGTCGAGATCGCGATGCTGAACACCACGCAGAACGCGGACGTCCTCCCGGAGGACTTCGACCTCCTCGGCCAGATCATGCTCGCCCCCGGCGTCATCACGGTCGGCGCGGACAGCGGCATCGAGTCGCTCGAAGACCTCGTCGCTCAGGCAGAGACGGGTGCCGTCACGGTCGCCAACTCCGGCGCTGGCTCCATCTGGGAGGCTGCGACCCTCGGGCTCGGCGACGCGACCGGCGCAGAGTTCACCCCGGTTCCGTACGACGGTGGCGCCACTGCCGTCTCCGCCGCAGCATCCGGTGAGACCGTTGCCGCAGTTTCCGGCCTCGGTGAAGCGCTGGCTCAGGGCGATGCTGTGCGAATTCTTGCCGTCATGAACGACGAGCGTCACCCCGACGCTGAAGACGTCCCCACTGTCGAAGAGGCCATCGGTGACGACATCGTCTTCGGTGGATGGGGCGGCATCTACGCTCCCCAGGGCCTGCCGGACGACGTGAAGGAAACGCTCGAAGCTGCTGTCAAGGAAGCTGTGGAGTCTGACTCCTACCAGCAGTTCCAGGCCGACGCTGGCAACCTTGTCGTGTACCGCGACTCTGCCGAGTGGACCTCGTACGTTGACGAGCAGTTCACGCTGTTCCAGGAACTCCTGGGCTAAGTAGCAGGCGGGACCGGTGCAGCTGCCGGTCCCGCCTCTTCCTTTTCTGCACAAAGTACGGGTCACGCAAGGAGCGATATGTCCCCCTCAGATGCCCAAGCGGCCGAGTATCAGGGTGCGCCCGCATCCCGACCGCTGGAGATTGCATTCGGCGTCGTGGCTCTCGCCTTCACCTCGGGGTACCTCTTTCTTGCCACGCAGGTTCCGCTGCGACGTGAAGCGGTCGCAGGGCAAATCGACGCGCGGTTCTGGCCGACGCTCATCGGAGTGACCGGAGTTGTGGTTGCCCTTGTCGTGCTTGCTGTGGCGATCACGCGTCCAGCGCCCAGTCGAGAAGACCTCGAGCGCATCCAGCCAGGCGGTGTCACGCGGGTCGTCTTCACAATCGTGATCACCGGCATCTTCATCGCGCTCTGGTCGCTCGGCTCGGTCATCGTCTTCGGCTACCGCGTAGAGATGTTCCCCATCGCGGCTGCTGTGCTCATGGCAGCCCTCATGCTTTTGTACGGCCACCGTCGCTGGCTGAGCTTGGTCATCTACTCCGCCTCGATCACGGCGTTCGTCTACGTCGTGTTCGGAATGCTCTTGAGGATCCCCCTGTGAACGCGCTCATGGAGGGGCTGAACTCGCTCCTCGACATCTCGATCCTGCTCTACATGCTCGTCGGGCTTCTGCTCGGCTTCATGGTTGGAGCGTTCCCCGGCATCACCGCCACAATGGCCGTGGCGCTCGCCGCCGGCTTCACGCTGACGCTTGAGCCGGTGCAGGGACTCGCCGTTCTGCTGACGATCTACGTCGCCGCGAACTTCGGTGACCGGGTGCCGTCGATTCTGATCAACACCCCGGGTACTCCTGCCTCGATTGCCACCACACTCGACGGTTATCCGATGGCGAAGCAGGGCAGGGCAGGGTTGGCCCTCACCATCTCGGCCATCGTCTCCGCGATCGGCATCCTCGCCTCACTCGTGCTGTTCTCGATTGCTGCCGTGCCCATCGCCAGCTTTGCGCGTGACTACTTCAAATCCCCAGAGCTTTTCGCGCTGGTGGTCTTTGGTATCGCGATCATGATCGGCATCTCGTCGAAGTCGATGCTCAAAGGCATCCTCGCTGGCCTCTTCGGTCTGATGCTGGGCACCGTAGGCACCTACGCTGCCACGGCAGACCAGCGCTTCACCTTCGGGGTTCTCGAACTCGTCGAAGGCGTGAACTTCATCGCCGTGATCATTGGCCTCTTCGGTATCGCCGAGCTCTTCGATCAGTTGCTCACCTACCGCAAGTCTGCCGTTCGCCCCATTTCTAGTCTCGGACGCTGGCTCCCTAACCGTGCTGAGCTGAAGCAGAGCGGCCGCGCAACAGCGGTCGGTGGCGCGGTCGGTCTCGGTGTGGGCCTCATTCCTGCGGCAGGTGGCGACATCGCCGGCCTCATCGGGTGGGAGCGTGCGCGGAAGGTCTCCAAGCATCCGGAGATGTTCGGCAAAGGATCCATCGAAGGTGTCGCAGCCTCCGACTCTGCCTCCAGCGCGACGCTCGGCGGCTCGCTGACGACCACGATGGCGCTCGGTATCCCCGGCGACTCTGTGATGGCCGTGATGATCGGCTCGATGATCATCTGGGGCATCACTCCAGGGCCCACCCTGTTCACGAACCGTCCAGACCTGGTCGTCTCCATCGTCGGCATCATGCTGGTCGCGACGATTCTGTCGCTCGTGCTGAGCCTGGTGCGCATGAAGGGCATGGTCAAGCTCCTCGATGTGCCGCAGCCATACCTCTGGACCGGCATCCTGATCTTCTGCATCATCGGTACGTACGCCACCTCCAACAGCCTCTCGACTGTGGTGACCATGCTGATCTTCGGCGTCGTGGGCGTGATGCTCAAGCGCATGCAGGTGCCAGCTGGCCCGGTCGTGCTGGGTCTTCTTCTCGGACCCCTCGCCGAAGAGAACCTCGCCCGCACCCTGGCTATCCTCCCCACACGTCCGTTCTTTGAGGTCGTCAGCCCGATCGCGATCATCCTCCTCGCGCTCGCCGTGCTTTCGATCGTGATGCCAGCGATTCGCGCCGCCCGCAAGCCGCGCGCCGCGCGTGCATCGCTCGAAGATTCGATTCTGCACACCGAGAGCATCGTGCAGATCGAGAAGGCGCACGACGAGCTCGCCGCGCAGCCTGATCTGTTGACCTCCACTGTCCGCAATGTCGACGCGCCTTCGCGTCGCACCCGCAAGTCCCGCAAGAACTCCAAGGAGACCGAGAAGTGACCCGCTACGACATCTTGACCGCCGTACCCACCGCGTTCCACCGCGATGGTTCCCTCGACATCGAGGGGTCGCGCGCGATCTTCCGATTCGTCGCCGAATCGGGCAACGAGGGTGCCTTCGTGCTGGGCACGACGGGGGAGTTCCCCGCGGTCGACGCGAGCGAATTCACCGTCATCGTCGAGGCTGCCCTTGCCGAGTTGAAGGACCGGATGCGCGTTGTCGTGCACGTTGGTCAGCCGAGCGCTTTCGAAGCAGTGCGTCTAACACGCATCGCTCGCGAGTTGGGGGCAACCGAGTTCGCAGCCCTCACGCCGTACTACCTGCCGGCCACCGACGACTCGATCTTCGACTACTACCGCGCCGTTTCTGACGCGGTCGGCGATGGTCGCCTCTACGTCTACATTTACCCCGCGCGCAGTGGCAACCCGGTCTCGCCGGAGCTGCTCGTGCGCCTGGCTGAGCTGCCCAACATCGTCGGGGCAAAGATCAGCGAGCTGTCGCTTGAAGAAATTGCGGCTTATCGCGCCGTGGTTCCTGCGGACTTCGATCTCTACACCGGCGCTGACCGTGACTTGATCGCGGCCGTCGAGGTAGGCGCGCAGGGCGTGGTTTCCGGCGTCTCTTCGGTGACGCCCAAGCCGTTCCGCGCGCTCGCTGACGCGGGGCGCTCTGGCGACGCCGCGGCGATTGCCACGGCTCAGGAAGCGGTAGATGCCGTTGTCTCGCTCATTGGTGGCGACATGGCTCGGATGAAAGAGGCGTACCGCGTGCTGGATGTCGTTGACACTCACTGCCGCATGGCCATTGCGGAGCCCACCGACGCGCAGCGCACAGCCGTCGCTGAAGTGGTGGCCGCACACCGTTGAGTAAGCGTGGGCAGGCCGCGAACGAGCGGCCTGCGCACGATACGGTTGCATCACCCGCCTCAGACGGTCGGGGAGCAGGGGTGCGCATGGCCACAATTTACGACGTCGCAGAACGCGCTGGTGTGTCGCCAGCGACGGTCTCGCGCGTGTTCAACGGCACCAGCGTCTCGGCCGAGAAGGTGGCAGCGGTGCGCCAAGCGGCCGCCGATCTCGACTTCACTCCGAACCGTGCGGCACGCATGCTGCGTACCCAGAGCTCCGAGGTCATCGCGCTCGTTATCCCCGATATCGAGAACCCGTACTTCACGGAGATGGCGAGAGGTGTGGAGGACGTCGCCTCCGAAGCCGGATTCTCGGTGGTGCTCTGCAACTCCGATGCGCAGGTCGCCAAAGAGGCGACCTACCTGCGGATCGCGATTGCCGAGAATATGTCTGGCGTGATCATTGCGACTGCCAGTGAGGAGTCCGACCTCGGCGGCATTCTGGCGACCGGTCGACCGGTGGTTGCCGTAGACCGCAGTACGCACTATGACATTGACGGTGTCACGATGGCGAACCGCGCGGCCGGTACCTCAGCCACGCAGAGTCTGATCGATGCGGGCTATCGGCGGATCGCCTACATTGGCGGTCCTGCCCATATCGACACGGCCGCTGAGCGGGCGGCGGGTTGGCGGTCCGCGCTCGCAACTGCGCAGTGTGGAGATGACCTCGGCGATCTTGTGCGCTTCGCCACCTACCGCGTCGATGGAGGTCGGGCAGCGATGGAAGAGCTTTTGGCGCTGCCGGATCCGCCGGACGCCGTGGTGGCTGGCAACAACCTCATCGGAGTTGGAGCAATCCAGGTGCTCACCGAGCACGGGCTCACGCCGCCGCAGGTGGGCGTCGCCGTGATCGGCTCTCTGCCATTCACGACGCTCTCGCCGACGGCTGTCACTGTAGTGCGGCTGCCCGCAAGGCACATGGGGGTGACCGCCGCACAGATGCTGCTGCAGCGCATCAAGGGTGACGCGCAACCTGCCCGGGCTGTGGTGTTGCGCAACGAGATTCAGCCAGCGAGCCCGCGCCACTGACGCGCACGTTTAACGAGTGCCCCACATACGTGTGGCCAAGTTTGCAACCTCTGTGTCCAGCGTTTCGAGCTGTGCAGTGAGCCTGGCTTCCATGGTCTCGATCTGGGTGGTGAACCTGGCATCCATGGTCTCGAGCTGTGCTGTGAATTTCGCATCCATGGCCTCGATCTGTGCTGTGAACTTCGCCTCCATCGTTTCGAGCTGCGCTGTAAACCGAGCATCCATGCTCTCGATCTGGGCAACGAGAAGGGCGCCCATCGCGTCGGTGCGCCCCTGAGACCCCTCGAACTGCGCGGCGAATTCGCGACGCAATGAGGCGATCATGCTGTCGTGCTGGCGCACGAGCACCGTCAGCAGGCCGAGCATGCTGGCGGCGAAGACACCTATGAGTATCCAGACCTGTGGCTCGTTCATCTGCATGGCTCCATCCTGTGCGGGAAAGCCCAGATTGTCACGGTATTCCGGTGGGACATGGGCGTAAACGTGCGACCGGTGTACAACGGCTTATGAATGCCGTTTGTGCAGGTGGAGTGCGAGCGTCCTTGCGGCGTGAAATCGATTTCGCGTACAGTGATGATGGGTCAGTTTTCGGCCCACTGGTTTCGAGGAGGACTCCATGCGCTGCACCATCGGAGTGGATGTCGGCACGTCCAGCACGAAGGGTGTGTTGGTGGATGCCGCCGGCCGTATCTTGCACTCGACGACCCGCGCGCACGACGTCGATCGACCTCACACCGGCTGGGTCGAAATGGATGCGGGCATCTGGTGGGACGAGTTCGTCTCGATCGCCCGCGAGCTCACTGACGCAGAGCCAGACGCTGAGGTGATCAGCGTGGGCGTCAGCGGCATGGGCCCCTGCATCCTGCTCGCCGATGAACATGATGAACCGGTGCGCCCCGCGATCCTCTACGGCGTAGATACTCGCTCGACCGCGCAGATCGAGCGCCTGACCCGCGAACTCGGGGTCGACGAAATCACGCGCGTCGGGGGATCAACCCTCACCTCTCAGGCGGGTGGTCCGAAGATCTCCTGGGTTGCCGACGAAGACCCAGAGGCATGGAGGCAGGCGCGACGGCTGTATATGCCAGCGTCATGGCTCGCGCGAAAGCTCACCGGCGCCTACGTTCTTGACCACCAATCCGCCAGCCAAGTCTCCCCGCTCTACGACATCGAACGCGAGCAGTGGCACGCCCCGTGGTGGGATCGCTACGCCGGAACGATCGAACAGCCGCCTCTGCGCTGGGCTGGCGATGTGGCCGGCGAGGTGACGGCATCAGCAGCGGCCGCCACCGGCATCCCCACAGGTACTCCCGTGATTACCGGCACCATCGACGCATGGACCGAAGCGGTCAGCGTGGGCGCGCATGAACCGGGCGACCTGATGCTGATGTACGGCACCACGATGTTCATGGTCTTCACCAACAGCGTCGCTGCCGGTGAAAAGACGCTGCGAACGCCCTCGATGTGGACTACCGCTGGCGCGTTTGCCGGCACCCGCAACCTCGCAGGCGGTCTCTCCACATCGGGAGCGCTGACCGGGTGGCTCAAGGGGCTGACCGGTGCGGACTATCCCGAACTGCTCGCTGACGCAGAGGCGGCGGGCCCTGGCGCCCGTGGTCTTCTTCTGCTGCCCTACTTTGCGGGGGAGCGCACGCCCATCCAAGACCCCGATGCCAGGGGCGTGATCGCTGGGCTCACGCTCGAGCACACCAGGGGCGACCTCTATCGTGCTGCGCTGGAGGCGACAGCGCTCGGCGTGCGGCACAACGTTGAGACGATGCGTGCCGCTGGGGCGGAGATCAACCGGATCGTCGCTGTCGGCGGCGGCACCCAGGGGCGCCTCTGGTTGCAGATCGTCTCTGACGTCACCGGACTCGTGCAGGAAGTGCCGGCGACGACCATCGGGGCGAGTTACGGAGCGGCTTTTCTTGCCGCGACGGCAACGGCTGAACCAGGTGTCGCGCCAAACATCACCGACTGGAACCCTGTCACCGACCGCATCCACCCCAATCCTCTCCTGCGACCGCTCTACGACGCCCTGTTCGACCGCTACGTGCGGTTGTACGAGGGGTCAAAAGACGTGGTGCACGAACTCGCCGCCGACCAGCGCGCTGCCACCCACCCAACCCCCTCATCCACCCCCGTATCGGAGGACTCATGACCTACACATTCCCGGAACAGACGCCGCGCCCGTCATCCGCGCCCAAAACTGCATATCTCATCGCGTCTGGCGACCTGCGCGAGGCGGCCAACACCGGCGGGTGGCCAGTCCAGGTCGAATTGGAAGCCGGCGTCACCGGTGTCTTCAACGACCTGGGATGGACTGTCATCCGCGCCAACGAAGTTGACCCAGAGACCGGCCACGGCTTCATCTCCAGCCAGCGCATGGGACTCGAGGTGTTCAAGAACATCCCCACCGACGCACCGCTCATCGTCGCGGAAGCCGTCTGGCAGTACTCGCACCACGTACTCGCTGGACTGCGCACGCACCAGGGCCCGATCCTCACGGTGGCGAACTTTGCCGGAGACTGGCCTGGCCTCGTCGGCCTTCTCGGGCTGAACGCCGGCCTCACCAAGATGGACAAGCCGTACGCATCGATCTGGTCCGTCGACTTCACCGATGACTGGTTCCGTGCCGGCATCAAAGAGTGGACAGAGACCGGCGTAATCACTCACGACGCTTCCCATGTGCGCCCGCTGCCAGAACTCCCAGACAGTGCAGAGAAGCAGTTGGGTGAGGCGCTTGCCGCTGAGCTGCGTGCAGAGAAGGCCATCATCGGTGTGTTCGATGAGGGTTGCATGGGCATGTACAACGCGATCTTCGATGACGAGCTGCTCAATCACACGGGCATCTACAAGGAGCGCCTGTCGCAGTCAGCGCTCTACGCCGAGATGCTCAACGTGACAGAAGACGAAGCAGACGCCGCATATGACTGGCTGATCGACGCGGGCATGACCTTCAAGTACGGCGAAGATGCCGCCACCGAACTCACCCGTGAGCAGGTGCAGTGGCAGCTGAAGATGTACATCGCCGCGCTTCGTATCGCCGATGACTTCGGTCTTGATGCTGTCGGTATCCAGTATCAGCAGGGGCTCAAGGACCTGGTCCCCGCTTCTGACCTGGCCGAAGGCATCTTGAACTCGACCGAGCGCCCTCCGGTGCTCTCGCGCGACGGCTCTCGCGTGCTGCATGAGGGGCGCGCTTTCCCGCACTTCAATGAGGCAGACGAGGGTGTCGCCGTCGACGCGCTCGTGACCGACCGCGTGTGGCGCGCGATGGGTCTCGTGCCAGACAACACGCTCCACGATGTGCGTTGGGGTGAAGAGTTCGACGGACAGTTCGTGTGGGTATACGAGATCTCCGGTTCGGTTCCTGCATCGCACCTGGGTGGGTGGCAGAACGCGGAGGGCTGGCGCCAGGGTCACGTCTTCTTCCCTGCGGGTGGCGCGACGATCAACGGTGTGTCCAAGCCGGGTGAACTCGTGCTGTCGCGCGTTTTCATTGCCGACGGAATTCTGCAGGCCGACATCTTCCGTGCCTCGGTGGTGGAGCTGCCAGCGGAAGAGACCCAGCGTCGCAAAGACGCCACGAACCCGGAGTGGCCAATCGCGCACGTCGTGCTCCACGGTGTCTCTCGCGACCAGTTCATGGCCCGCCACAAGGCGAACCACGCGCAGATGGTCTACGCACCTGACGCTGACACCGCAGACAAGGCGCTGATCGCGAAGGCAGCAATGTTTGCTGGCATGGGGATCAAGGTGAACCTGGTCGGCGACGTCACCGTCTGACCGTTCTAAGGGGCCCTCTCGGGGTGCGTGGGAAGCCAACGCGCCTTGAGGGGGCCCCTTTTTTGACGGTCGCCGAAATTTACTCTTGCGACCAACTACTAAAGCGTATTAGTGTCACTTTCAATGGGTCTGGCCCCGACCTCGCCCATCGCGCTAATGCGCTTCAGTAATCACAGAGACGTCTACAGGAAGTGTGTTCAATGAAGAAATCACGGGTTGTCGTTGCAGGCACCGCCGTCGCTCTCACAGCCATGCTCGGCGGCTGTGCCACTGGCGGAGCTCCGTCAGGTTCAGGCAGCGACGCAAACGGTGAAGTTACCGGCGAAATCACGTTCCAGACCTGGAACCTGAAGGCCAACTTCCAGGAGTACTTCGACGGCGTGATCGCCGACTTTGAAGAGGAATACCCCGGCACCAGCGTGAAGTGGGTAGACCAGCCAGCAGAGGGCTACGCAGACAAGCTTTCGGCGGATGCCGCGGCAGGCACTCTTCCCGACGTTGTAAACCTTGACCCAGGCACCGGGTACCCCCTCGCGCAGGCCGGCATGCTGATGAACCTCGCCCAGAATGACCCAGAGGCGGAAGACCTGTACCTCCCCGAAGCGTGGGAGGCGATGGACTGGAAGGCCCTCGACGGCAACTTCGGCTACCCGTGGTACCTGAACACCGGCCCCTCGATGTTCAACACGGCGCTCTTCACTGAAGCGGGTCTTGACCCAGAAAACCTGCCAGAGACATACGACGAACTGTTCGAGCAGGCCGGAGAGATGGCGGATGCTGTCGGTGGCAAGTACTCGATGATCGGTCGCACCCCGAACATCGAGATCTTCGGGATGTATGGCGTTGAGCTAATGAATGCTGATCAGACCGAGTTCACATTCAACAACGCCGACGGCGTCGAGTTGGTCGAGAAGTACAAGGAGCTCTACGACGAGGGTGCCTTCCTGCCGGAATCGCTCTCGACGGACTACACCGGCATCGACAAGTCGTTCCAGGCGGGCAAGATCGCGTACATGCCCGGCAGTGCGTACAACGTGCAGGCGCTGCAGGACAACGCCCCCACGGTGTTCGAGAGCCTGGCGCTGACGCCGCTGATCACCAACGAGAAGCCGAACATGTACATTCAGCTCGTTGCTGTCTCGGAGCAGTCGGAGAACAAGGCTACGGCGAAGGAATTCGCGCGCTTCGTCACCAACGCGCAGAACCAGCTGGCCTTCGCAAAGGAAGTCAATATCTTCCCCTCCACCGTGGGAACGATCGACGACGAGTTCTTCACGACAAGCGACGGTTCGGCCAACGATGAGGTGCGCGTGATGGCGGCCGCCCAGCTGCAGGACGCCGTTGTTTACTCGCCTGCTTCGTTCACCGAGCCGATGAAGAGCGAACTGCGTGACCAGCTAGCTCAGGCGATGCTCGGCGAGAAGTCGGCGCAGGAAGCCCTCGACGCGACTGTCGAGTACGCCAACCAGCGTCTGTCGAACTAACGGAATACCCGGATGTCGACGACCACCCAGCGCACCGCCCGGCCGGGGTCAGCCCCTGGCCGGGCGGTGCCCGCCGCACCCTCTTCTGGCAAACGTCGCGGCATTCGTTACAACTGGTGGGGAACGCCATGGCTGTTTCTCGCCTTCGGCCTGACGATCGTCGGCGTGTTTACTGTCTATCCGTTCCTGAACACCCTGATCCTCTCGTTCACCGACGCCACGCGACTGCGGGCGGGCGAGTTCGTCGGGTTCGAGAACTTCGTGCGCATGGCTGGCGACGACCGCTTCTGGACGGCGCTGCTGAACTCGACGCTCTATACCGTCGTCGTTGTTCCGCTGATGATGCTGCTGCCGTTGCTCCTGGCGCTGTTGGTCAACAGCTCAGTGCCCGGTATCAGCGCCTTTCGCACGGCCTATTACCTTCCCGTCGTCGCCTCGGTCGTGGCCGTCGGCGTGATCTGGACGTGGATGCTCGACAGTCGCGGTCTGGTGAACCAGACGCTGATCGCGTTGCAATTCATCGCCCAGCCCATTCCCTTTCTTTCCGATCGCTGGCTACTGCTTTTCAGTGCGATGGCCGTCACAGTGTGGAAAGGGCTGGGGTACTACATGGTTATCTATCTGGCGGCGCTGTCGAACGTCAATCGCGAGCTTTACGATGCTGCCTCCGTCGACGGTGCAAGCGCCTGGCGCACCTTCTGGTCGGTGACCGTGCCTGGCGTGCGCAACACAATCGTCTTGGTTGGTGTGCTCTCGGCAGTCGCCGCGTTCCGCGTATTCACCGAGGTTTTCGTGCTCTCAGGCAACACAGGAGGGCCGGGTGGAAAGGCGATGACCATGGTCATGCTGATCCAGCGTGAAGGTACCGGTCTCGACGCCCAGCTTGGATACTCCTCCGCGATCTCGTTGGTGATGTTCTTGATCACCATCGGATTGATGTTGGCGATGCTCCGCCTCCAGACCAAGGGAGGGCAGGACTGATGGCTGCGACGTCAGTGCTCGATCAGAACGAAGAGATCGCCCAGCGTGCTCGTGAAATTCGCAAGGCACGCTTGCGCAAGAAAGCGCCGGGGATGGTCCTCCGGTACATCTTTCTCTTCGCGATGCTCATCATCATGGTGGGGCCGTTCCTCTGGCAGCTATCGACCTCGCTCAAAGGCATGGGGTCTGACCTGTACTCGTTGCCACCAGAGTTCTTCCCGAAAGACCCGACGCTTGATGCCTATGGCCGGGTGGCCGAGGTCGTGCCCGTGTGGCGGTACGTGCTCAACTCGTTCATCGTCGCTGGCGGCGCGGTAATCGGTGAGGTCATCGGTGCAACCCTCGCCGGGTACGCCCTTGCGCGTCTGCGCTTTCGCGGCGCCAAACTCGCACTGTCGGTGTTCCTCGTTGGAATCCTCATTCCCGGCGAAGTCATCCTGATCGCGAAGTACCTGCTCACTCAAGAGCTGGGGCTGAACAACACGCTCCTCGGGGTGATCTTGCCGACCGTCGTTGGGTCCCTCAACGTGCTGTTGATGCGCAGTGCCTTCATGGCAATCCCCACGGCCATGGACGAGGCGGGAATGTTGGACGGCGCGAACGCCTGGCAACGGTTCCGTCACATTGCCCTGCCGTCGGTCAAGGGCATGATGACGGTCGTAGCGATCTTCTCGTTCGTCGGGGCCTGGGATGAGTTCCTCTGGCCGCTGATCGTGCTCTCGGATCAGAACCTCTACACGCTGACCGTCGGGCTCAACTTCTTGCAGGGCACGTTCACCAACGACCCCAGGGTGGTGGCGGCGGGAACGATCATCGCGATCGTGCCGCTGATCGTGCTGTTCTTCGCGCTGCAGCGATACTTCTTCCGCGGCATCGGCGAGGGCGGACTGAAGGGATGAGCGGCGTGAGCGGCACAGCAAAGCGCCCCAACTTTGTGTTCGTCCTCACGGATGACCATGCGGCGAACGCGATCGGTTGCTACGGCTCGGTGATCAACGAAACACCCGGGATCGATGGCATCGCGGAGGCCGGGGTCCGTTTCGACACTGCTCTGGTCGAGAACGCCCTGTGCACCCCCAGTCGGGCGGCAATTCTCACCGGCACATACTCGCACCGAAGCGCCGTGACGACGCTGGCCACCCACCTCACCAACGACCACGAAACCTTCATCACCGCGCTGAAGGCGGCCGGTTACCGCACGGCCATGTTTGGCAAGTGGCATCTCGGGCATGGCGAAGGATATGACCCCGCAGGCTTCGACCACTGGGAGGTGTTGCCAGATCAGGGCGAGTATCACGACCCAGAGTTCTACACCCCAGAGGGGCCAGTGCGCTTTGAGGGATATGTCACCGACATCATCACAGAGCGTTCCCTGGCCTGGATGGCAGAGCAGGGAGACGAACCGTACTGCGTACTGGTCTGGCACAAGGCGCCCCACCGGCCATGGCAGCCGCATCCGAAATATGCGGATGCCTATCCGGACCCGATTCCGCTTCCTGCGACTTTCTTCGATGATTACGACGGTCGCGGAACCCCCGCACACCACGCCACGATGCGAATTGCCGACTATCTGACCGATGTCGATCTGAAGGAAGATCCCCCGGATGAGCTTGACTACCGCCAGCGTGCGATCTGGAAGTACCAGCGGTACATGCAGGACTATTTGCGGTGTGTTGCCTCGGTCGATGAGGGCGTAGCCAAGATCACGCGGACGCTGCGTGAACGCGGCCAGTGGGACGACACCGTCACCCTCTATGCCTCCGACCAAGGCTTCTACCTCGGAGAGCACGGCTGGTTCGACAAGCGTTTTATGTACGAAGAATCGTTGCGGATGCCTCTCGTGCTCAGCTACCCCGCCCGTGTTGCGGCTGGACAGCAAATCACGAGTCTGGTGTCGAACGTCGATATCGGCCAGACGATCCTGTCGTTTGCAGGCGTCGATGCGCCATCGGGGGTGCAGGGGCGTGATCTGGTTCCGTTGCTTGCCACGGCGTCAGGCGCTCAGCCAGAGGCCGAAGCTGTTCGTGACGCGCACTACTACCGCTTTTATGAGCACGACGACCATATGCACCATGTCTGGGCGCACTATGGAATCCGCACGGAGCGCTACAAACTCATCTATTACTATGCCGACGGTATGGGGCTCCCCAATACCTCTGACATGACGTACCCCCCGGAGTGGGAACTGTTCGATCTGAAGCTCGATCCTTTCGAACTCCAGAGCGTGCACCAAGACCCTGCCTACGATGGGGTGCGCCGCGATCTGACCCTGAAGTTGTGGGATCTCCAGCAGGAGCTGGGTGACGTTCCCCATCCCCGCCAGCCAGCACCGGAAAGACTGTTGCAATGACCTTCGCCCTTACGCCCGATCAGCCTCTGCGATTCGGGGCGAACTACACCCCGGCGACCGAGTGGATGCACTCGTGGCTCTCGTTTAATCCCGACAACGTGCGGCGCGACTTCGCTGGTCTCGCAGAGTTGGGGTTGGACCACGTGCGGCTGTTCCCGCTGTGGACAGTGCTGCAGCCGAACCGCACCCTCATTCGCCAGGAGGCGATCGACGACGTACACACGGTCGTCGACATCGCGGCGGAGTTCGGCATGGACGCGAGCGTCGACGTGGTGCAGGGGCACCTCTCCAGCTTCGATTTCATCCCCTCGTGGCTGTTCACCTGGCATGACAAGAACATGTTCACGCACCCGCAAGCGTTGAGCGGACAGGTTGAGCTCGTGTCGGCGCTCGGGCGATCGTTGGCTGGCGCGTCGAACTTTCTCGGGTTTACGCTCGGGAACGAGACCAACCAGTTCTCGGCGAAGAACCACCCGTCGCCCTGGCCGGTGACCCCGGATGAGGCCGGCAGCTGGCTCACCGCGCTGCTGGATGCGGCGGAGCGGTCCGCGCCAGGATTCCCGCATGTGCACAGCGAGTACGATGCCGCCTGGTACATGGACGGGCATGGGTTCACGCCAGCTCACGCGGCACGGCTGGGTGCGATGACGACCGTGCACTCCTGGATTTTCAACGGCACAGCTCAGCGTTACGGTGGTCGATCGGTCGCAAGCGATCGCCACGCTGAGTACATGATCGAGATGGCGCGCGGCTTTGCGACGCAGCCGGATCGTCCGATCTGGCTGCAGGAAATCGGCGCTCCGGCGAACTGCCTCACCCCAGAGGAGACCCCGGACTTTCTGGAAGCGACCGTGCGTTCCGCGGTACGCACCGAGAACCTGTGGGGTGTGACCTGGTGGTGCTCGCACGATGTGAGCCGCGAGCTGGCTGACTACCCAGAGCTGGAGTACACGCTGGGCCTGCTCGATAACGGGGGAGGGGTAAAGCCCATCGGTCAGCGCTTTGCCGAGATCATCCCGGAGCTGCGCCAGCGTCGACCGGCACCCGCACGCAATGTCGGCATCGTGATTCCGGTAGACGAGAACGAGATCCCGGTGAGTCGAGGGGCGATGAGTCCTGGCGGTGCCATCTTCCAGGCGTGGGTCGATGCCTGTGCCGAGGGGATTGACCCCGCAATTGTCACGTCGAAAGACGCGGAGAACCCGGCCGCGCTGGCCGCACGGGGGATCACCGAACTGATCCGGCCTATGCTGAACGCGACAGTGGTCGAGGAGTACTCCTCGAACAACACCGTGGTGGAGGACACAGCGTGACGAGGCCCAATGTAGTCGTGATTTATGCCGATGACCTGGGGTACGGTGACGTCGGCTGCTTTGGCAGTGACGACATCCGCACACCGCATTTGGATGCGCTGGCTGCCCGGGGAATTCGTCTGACCGACTGGTATTCAAACTCGCCGGTCTGTTCACCCTCTCGCGCGTCCCTGCTGACGGGACGCCACCCTGCCCGTGCTGGCGTGCAAGAGATTTTGGGTGGTGAGCGGGGGACTCCAGGGCTGCCGGCGCAACCGACCCTCGCGACGCGCCTGAAAGACGAGGGGTACGCCACCGGCCTGTTCGGCAAGTGGCATCTCGGAACCAGTGAGGGCTATCGCCCACGGGATCGAGGGTTCGACCACCACTTCGGCTTCCTTGCTGGCTGTGTCGATTACTACTCGCACATTTTCTACTGGGGGCATGGCGTCAATCCGGTTCATGACCTGTGGGATGACGAAAAAGAGGTCTGGGACAACGGTCGCTATCTCACAGAAGTCATTGCCGATAAGGCTGTCGACTTCATCGGGGAGAACGCAGACAATCCGTTCTTTTGCTTTGTGCCCTTCAACGCGCCGCACTATCCGATGCATGCGCCGCAGGAGTATGTGGATCGGTTCCCTGAGCTTGACGACGAACGGCGCATTATGGCGGCGATGGTCTCTGCCATGGACGACGGAGTCGGCCGCATTGTGCAGGCGCTTGAGGCGCACGGCGTCGCGGAGAACACGCTGGTGTTCTTCTCCTCAGACAACGGACCTTCTGCAGAGAGCCGCAACTGGCTCAACGGCGAAGAGATCGATTACCAGGGCGGATCGACAGGCGGGCTGCGCGGCCACAAAGGCTCCCTCTTTGACGGTGGTATTCGGGTGCCGGCGATCGTGTCGTGGCCTGCGGGACTGCCGAGCGACATCGACTGGACGACGCCGGGGATGATGATGGACCTCGTCCCCACGATCCTTGATGCGATCGGGGTGGCGGCAGAGGGCGAGATCGATGGCGTGAGCGTCTTGCCGCACTGGCGTGCGCAAGATGAAGCGGAAGAGCGCACCCTGTTCTGGGAGTACGGCCCGCAGCTGGCGGCGCGCCGTGGTCCGTGGAAGCTCGTAACCTCAGCCAGGGAGCACCTCGGTGGCCCGTTTGAGCTGGGAAGCGTGATGCTGGTGAACCTCGACGACGACCGTGCAGAAAGTCGCGACGTCTCCGCCGAACACCCGGAGATCACCGCCGCGTTGCGTGCAGAGCTGATGGCCTGGGCCGAAACCTTCGCGTGGGACCCGGCTCCCTGGCTGGCGTCGGCCTGACCGATTCTGCGGGGGCGCCTAGCGAGCGGCCCCAGTGCTTTCGCGCACTGTGAGCCTGGGCGTCGGCCCCGAGGTACTCGATAGCGGCTCAGGGGAGTCGATCTGCGTCAGCAAAAGCTTCGTCGCGGTTTCGCCGAGTTCGAAGGTGTCGCGCGTGAGGCAAGTGAGCGATGGGCGCACGAGCCCTGCAATCACCGAGTCGTCGAAGGAGGCAAGCGAGAGCGCTTCAGGAACACCAATCCCCATTTCTTGCGTGACGCGGAGTCCCGCAACGGCCATCACGTCGTTGTCGTACACGATGGCGGTGGGGCGCTCGCTGCGGCTGAGCAGACGACGAGTGGCGTCGGCGGCACGTTCAGATGAGAAGTCGGTGATGATCGTTTCGGTGTGGATGCCGCGAGGGTCGAGCTGGTGAAGCACGCCAGCGCGCAGGGTGGTGTGCTCAAACTCGGCTGGCCCTGTGATGTACGCGATGCGCTGGTGGCCGAGGGCAACGAGATAGTCAAAAAGCGTGTGGGCGGCCTGCGCATCGTCGATCCAGACGGTCGGCGCACTGCCCTCGGCAGACGGGTGCGAACCGACGACGACGGCCTTCGCTCCCATCTGCGATAGTGCCTGCAGCCGAGGGTCGTCTTCTCTGGGGTCGATCACGATGACGCCATCGACCTGGTGCGCGCTGTGCCAGCGGCGGTACAGCGCGATTTCTTCGTCAATAGACGCGACCAGGCGCAAGTGCATGCCGACGTGAGTAGAAGAGAGCCCTGACTGGATGCCCGCGATCAGATCGGTGAAAAACGCCTCGGTGCCGAGCGTGCGCGCTGGCCGATTGACGGCCAATCCGATCACTCCGGCACGCGAGCCAACGAGCGCCCTGGCGGCTGAGCTCGGTTGCCACTGCAGATCGTGCGCAATCGCCAGAATGCGTTTGCGTGTTTCGTCACTCACTCCAGGGCGGTCATTCAGCGCAAACGAAACTGCACCCACAGAAACACCAGCGAGCCTGGCGATATCCGTGATGGTCACGCGCTTGTCTGGTGTCATAGACTCACCGTACTAGATCGTTTTAGTTGCCATGATCCACCTTTGGAGTTTGACCCATGCATGACGACACCTCACTCACCGTCGGCCGTGTGAAACGGGTGCTCGATGAGCGCATCCGACCCGCTGTCCACTCGGCATCTCTCGCTCTTAACGTAGAGGCACACGAGCTGCCAGGCGAGCCTATTGCGGCGGTGGACGGCATTGCGCTTGACTACGCACCGACGGGCATCGGCGCACCCTGGGGTGCTGCCTGGGGTACGACCTGGTTCAAACTCACCGGCCGCGTTCCAGCCGAATGGGCAGGGCGACGCGTCGAGGCGATCATTGATTTGGGCTTCGATGTAAACATGACGGGCTTCCAGTGCGAAGCCCTCGCCTACCGCTCAGGCGATGCCGGGGGTGACCCGGTGCCGGTCAAGAGCCTCAATCCGCGCAACCAGTGGGTTCCCATCGCCGAGACCGCGGCGGGCGATGAGCCGGTGGAGCTCTACCTTGAGGCCGCCTCTAACCCGGTTTTGCTCGACTATCACCCCTTCTTGCCGACGCAGGAAGGGGACATTCTCACCGCTTCGAAAGACCCGCTGTACCGGTTGCGCCGAATGGATCTGGCCGTGTTCGAGCAGGAGGTCTTCGACCTGTCGCTCGATCTTGAGGTGCTGTTCGAGTTGCAGGCAGAATTGCCGGCCACCTCCCCCCGGCGCATGCGCATTCTGCAGGCCATGGACGATGCCCTTGATGTGCTCGACCTGCAGCGCATCGTCGCGACGGCCCCAGATGCCCGCGCCCAGCTGGCAGATGTTTTGGCGGCCCCCGCAGAGGCGAGCGCACATCGTATCTCGGCGATCGGACATGCCCATATCGACTCCGCCTGGCTCTGGCCTGTGCGCGAAACGATCCGCAAGGTGGCCCGAACGACCTCGTCGATGACCTCGCTGCTGGAGGAGCAGCCGGAGTTCCAGTACGGCATGTCCAGTGCTCAGCAGTACGCCTGGATCAAGGAACACCGTCCAGAGGTGTGGGCACGCATCAAGGCCGCTGTGGCTGAAGGGCGATTCTTGCCCCTGGGTGGCATGTGGGTGGAGTCAGACACCGTGATGCCGACGGGGGAGTCGCTTGTGCGGCAGTTCTCGCACGGTCAGCGATTCTTCGAGCGGGAATTCGGCATGCGCTCGAAGGGCGTCTGGCTGCCAGACAGCTTCGGGTACTCGCCTGCGTTGCCGCAGTTGATGCGTCGTGCGGGATTCGAATGGTTCTTCACGCAGAAAATCTCCTGGAACCAGCAGAACGTGTTCCCGCACCATTCCTTCCTCTGGGAGGGCATCGATGGGTCGCAGGTATTCACGCACTTCCCCTCCATGGACACCTATAACTCTCAGTTGAGCGGTATGGAGGTTGCGAAGGCCTCGAAGCAGTTCAAAGAGAACCGTCTGAGTTCGCGGTCGATCGCGCCGGTCGGCTGGGGTGACGGTGGCGGAGGAACGACCCGCGAGATGACCGGAAAGGCCGCGCGTCTGCGCGACCTTGAAGGCAGCGCCCAGGTCGTGTGGGAGCACCCTGATGCCTTCTTCGATGCGGCGAAGGCCGAGCTTCCGAACCCCGCAGTGTGGGTGGGTGAGCTTTATCTTGAGCTGCATCGCGGAACCCTCACCAGCCAGCACGCCACCAAGGCGTTGCACCGGTGGGCAGAGCACGCGCTGATCGAGGCAGAGCTGTGGGCGGCGACGGATGCTGTGCGCACCGGTGCCGCGTACCCGCAGGCCGAGTTCGAGCGGCTGTGGCAGGCCGTGCTGTTGCATGAGTTCCACGACATCTTGCCTGGCACGTCCATCGCGTGGGTGCATCGCGAAGCCGTCGCCGTGCTTTCGGATGTGTTGTCGGATGCGAATGACCTCGCGGATGCCGCGCGTCGCTCGCTCGCGGGCGACGGCGAAAGCGTGCTGCGCTTCGAGCCGACGTCGGTGGGCGGCGGACGTGCGCTCGGGGCGGCTTTTGTCGCTGAATCCACGGCGGCTCCGGTGTCGATCGTCGAGGAAAATGGCGGCTGGCGCCTGGAGAACGAGCTCGTCTCGGTACTCGTTTCAGCGGAAGGGCTCATCGTTTCGGCCGTCGATAAGGCATCGTCTCGTGAAGCCGTCGCGGAAGGCAAAGCAGCGAACCTGTTCCAGCTGCACCAGGACTTCCCGAATATGTGGGACGCGTGGGATATCGATCGCTACTACCGCAACAGCGTCGAGAACCTCACGGCGGTGTCGTCGATCACGGCAACGGTAGTGGGCGGCGTCGCGGAGATTGTGGTCGTTCGTCCGTTCTCCGAGTCGAGCATCCGGCAGACGATCTTGCTCGCTCCCGAATCGCGCACCGTGCAGCTGCGCAACGAGATTGACTGGCACGAGACCGAGAAGCTTCTCAAGCTCGCTTTCCCGCTCGATGTGCAGGCCGCGCATACCGAGGCGGAGACCCAGTACGGCTATCAGTCCAGAGTGACGCACACGAACACGAGCTGGGAGGCCGCGAAGTTCGAGACATCGATGCACCGTTTCGTTTTGGTGCGCGAGCAGGACTTCGGTGTCGCCCTCGTAAACGACTCGATCTACGGCTATGACACCTCTCGTGAGGTGACAGACGACGCAGTCGCGACCACCGTGCGACTCTCGCTGCTGCGTGCCCCGCGTTTTCCCGACCCTGACACCGACCACGGACACCATGAGATCGAAGTGGGCTTCGTGATCGGCGCAGATGCCGCGATCGCCACTGCCGAGGGCATTCGCCTCAACTCCGTGCCCACCACCGTGCGTGGTGCGCGAGAGGTGGAGCCGCTCGTCAGCGTGCAGGGCGAAGGCATCGTGGTGTCGGCAGTGAAGCTCGCCGACGATGGATCAGGTGACGTGGTCGTGCGTGTCTACGAAGCACTCGGGCGACGAGTGGCCGGGGCGTTGACGGCGGACTTTGCGCACCAAGAGGTGCGGGAGGTCAGCCTGATCGAAGACGATATCGACGGTGCGCGAATCGGCGGGGAGCTGCGGTTGCGTCCGTTTGAGGTGCGCACCCTCCGTATCGTTCGCTAAGGCACGAGGAGTCTCGCTGCTCGGCGCGTTTGTGGAGGACGAGTGGGTTCTTTCGCGTGTGCTGGAATATTGCTCTGAGCTGGGGTTATTGGGGTGGGAATGTCGGTGGCCCCGTGTTGACTGAGGGGTATGAGCAACCCGGTGCAGCTTCTTGAGAAGGTCTCTTCTGACCTTGATGTGGTGTTGCGTTCCGACGTAGTTGCCGGGTTGTCGGTGACGGCGAAAATGGAGCTTTTACGCGCGGCCGGTGAGGTGCAACGTCGCGTGGAGGCGGTCATCGTTGAGACGGTGGCGTCGGTAGATGTGCGTCCTGCAGGGTCGGGTGAAGCTGGTTTCTGCGGGCTGTTTGGCTGCCGGAGCGTCGGCGAGTTGTTGCAACGGGTGTTGCGAGTCGATGCAGCCGGTGCGGGTCGGGTAGTGAAAGCTGCGAAAGCAGTGCGCCGTGAGATCTGTATTTCTTCTGGGGAGTGGTTGCCGGCGCGGTGGCCTGCCCTGCGGGCGGCGATGGTCGATGGTGTTGTCGGGGTCACGGGTGTGTTGGCGGCGATCGGGCCTGTGGAGCAGGCCGGGGCCCGGGTCCGTGTCGAGGACCGGTTACGGGCCGACGCGGAACTTGCCGCGCATGCGCGGGGGCTTGTTGCAGACCTCGACGCTGCAGAAGATGACCCGAATAGTGGTGCAGAGGTGGGGCCGGTGGCGACGCCGGAAGATTTGCGGGTGTTGTCGTTGGTGATCGTGCAATACCTGGACCCTGACGGGGCAGAACCTGCCGAAGACATTGCGATGCGTGCCCGCGGGATCGTGCTCGGACGCGCCAAAGACGGTGTCATCCCGATCAGGGGTGGACTACTCCCAGAGACGGCGGGGCAGTTGCAACGCATCTTCGACGCGTACTTGAACCCCAAAGTCGACGGACCCCCACTCCCCGGGGTGGTGTTCCACCCCACCGACGACACGGACGACACAGACGGCGCAGGCGCCGGGTTGTTGCCTGAAGGCGATCCAGGACACATGGTTGACCCGCGTAGTCGTGCACAGAAACAGCACGACACGCTCGCGGCAGCACTCGGGATCGCGGCCCGACATGACGACATGCCCCGACTGGGTGGTGCGGCCCCGACCCTGATCGTGTCGGTGACCGCAGAAGACTACGCCGCGAACTCCGGCTGGGCACACATCGACGGCATCGACACCCCCGTCCCTGTGCGCACCGCCGCCCACACCGCCTGCGCCGGCGGAGTGCAACGAGTGCTATTCGACCCCGCAGGACGCATCATCGGCATCAGCACCACCGACCGCATCTTCACTGCCCACCAACGCCGTGCGATCACCCTCCGCGACCACACATGCCTCATCCCCGGATGCCACGTCCCGGCCACCTGGTGCGAAATCCACCACGTCACCGAACACACCAACAACGGCCCCACCCACACCGACAACGGCGTCGCCCTCTGCTGGCACCACCACCGCACCCTCGACACCAGCGGATGGCACATCCGCATGAAACACGGCATCCCCCAAATCCAAGGACCCGGATGGTGGGACCCCACCCACAAATGGCGCACACCCACACGCACGTCCAGACGCACACCCGCACGCCGGGTGATGGTCGGGGATGAGGGCGGCAGCGACGTGTCGTCTAGGCCGGATCGATCCGCAGCACGTCGGGCGACTCTCCACCGGTGACGTCGTCGGCGATGCGGATGCTGCGCGCGAGATCGTCAAGAGCTCCGGTCAATGTGCCGAACCGTTCCTTGTCGTTGCATACTGCCGTCAGCGTCACCAAGTGCGTCCCTGTGTCCCAGGTGTAGGTAGCAAATGGCGGGGAAGCGGGGGAGGGTGGCATTGGTACGAGCAACTTCTCACCAGCCCCCAGGCGAGTGGGGAACGACTCCGTGTCGTCATAGTCCATGGGCAGAGAAGCCCGCGCGATGCGCACCTCAGGCGTCAGCTCTTGCGCCGTCGCCATCGCCACAATCAGCTCCGGCTCGGCCTTCCACGTCCACACCAAAACGCGACCGGCCGCTTTTTTCATCAGCATCGGAGCCGCCTGGCTCATCGCCCACGCGCCGAACCGTGAGCCGGGCCGCTCGGTCGCTCCCACTGCGGCATTGACCTGGCCGAGAAGCATGCGAATGGCAGCCTTGCGGTGGCGGCGTCCCTTCCAGCCCAACGATTCCGTCACAGGAATCCATAGCTGAGGATCGGCGTCGGCAGTCAGTCGCATGGGTCAACGCTAACGTCTGCGGCTGTGGGATGCCGGTACGCCTCAGTGGGCCGCGCTGACTGCTCGGGTAGAGTTACCAGCGCCCGAACAGGGCTTCCCTTGGCAGCCACATCGTAAGGCAACATATCTGTGACCTCCTCTGACGATTCGATCGATCCGTCGAGCGGCCCCGCCGCGGATCACGCGCACCGCCCGTTGAAGATCCTGCTCGGCTGCGACACGTTTGCTCCAGACATCAACGGCGCGGCGCGCTTCGCTGAACGCCTCGCCGCAGGCCTCGTGCAGCGCGGCCACGACGTGCACGTCGTGGCCCCCAACCAGGCCTACCGCCGTGCCCAACCGCGCACCGAGGTCATTGAAGGTGAGCCGATGACCCTTCACCGGCTTCCGTCAGTGCGCTGGGCGCCGCACGATTGGTTGCGGTTTGTGTGGCCGTGGCGTTCCAAGTTCTACGCTCGTCAGGTGCTCGACTCCGTGCAACCAGACATCGTGCACATTCAGTCGCACATTCTGATCGGTCGCGGACTCGCCCGCATCGCCCATGAGCGCGGCATCCCTGTGGTCGCTACGAACCATGTCATGGCCGAGAACATCATCGACCACAGCATGTTCCCGAACTTCGTCGACGAAATGATCTTGAAGTGGGCGTGGGGTGACGCCAAGCGCACCTTTGATCTGACGCGCGCCGTCACGACGCCCACCCGTCGCGCAGCCGACTTTCTTGAAAAGACCGTCGAAGTGCACGGTGTCATCCCCATCAGCTGCGGTATCGACCGAGCGCAGTACTCGCCAGTCGTCGCCCCGCGCGACAAGAACCGCATCATCTTTGTGGGAAGACTCACCGCTGAGAAGCAGGTCGAGGTCATCCTCAAAGCCATGACGAAGCTTGACCCCGCTCTGAACGCCACGTTCGACATCGTCGGCGGGGGCGACCAGCGCAAGCAACTGGAGAACCTCTCGGTGCAGCTCGGACTCGCAGACCGCGTGACCTTCCACGGTCGCACGAGCGACGAAGAGCTTCGGGCACTGCTGTCCCGCGCCAGCCTGTTCGTCATCGCCTCGATCGCCGAACTGCAGTCCATCGCCACAATGGAGGCGATGGCTTCGGCACTACCCATCGTGGCGGCGGATGCCGTTGCGCTCCCACACCTGGTGCACGACGGTGAAAACGGATACCTCTTTGAACCGGGCAACGCAGATGTACTCGCCGCGCGCCTGACAGATGTACTCACCGCGTCCCCCGAGGCATACGAGCAGATGCAACGCGCCTCGCTCGACGGCGTCGCGATTCACGACATCAACCGCACGCTCGATACCTTCGAGGCGTTGTACCGCGACGAGCCACTGCCCGAGTAGTCGCCATGCACATCGTGTTCTTCGGTGATCAGCACCTCGACTCCCTCGGCGGGGCGCAGGTGTCGATGAGGCTTCAGCGCGAATTTCTTGAGCGTGCGGGGCACATCGTCACCGTGGTGGCGCCGAAGATGCACGGGGCGGACGCTTCGACAGGCTCAGCGACCCAGCAGGGAGGCTCAGCGACCCGAGGGGGAGGCTCAGCGACCCGAGGGGCGGACGCTTCGACAGGCTCAGCGACCCGAGGGGGGGACGCTTCGACAGGCTCAGCGACCGGGGGAGGGTCAGCGACCGGGGGCGCGGGGGCGTATGTTGATCTGCCTTCGATGCCGATCACGGTGGATCGCGAATACTCGATGAGCTGGCCGGGGCGAGGCACTGACCGCCTCCTCGACCGGGAGATGACCAGACGACCCCCGGTCGACCTCGTGCACGTGCAGGCAGATTTTTGGGGCGCGTTCATCGGTCACCGGTATGCGCAACGCCACGGCATCCCGGTCGTTCACACCATGCATAACCGTGTCGATGTGGGGATCGCCGCCGTCACGCCACTGCACCGACCAGTGTTGGCAGCATTGAACGCCTGGCGCCGCGTGGCCCTGCACGGTATCGGATCCCCGGTGCCCGGCAGTGACGGGTGGTCTTTTCTCCGCGGTCTCGCCGCTGGAGCATCCGCGGTCACTGCTCCCTCGACACACTTCGCGCGCCGCCTCGAACAGCACGGCGTCTACCCGCACGTCGACGTGATCTGGAACGGGATCGACGACGACGTGCGCGACCAGACCCTCGCGGCGAGGTCAACAGTGCGCGAACCTGGGCGGCCACGCTTCATCTGGCTTGGCCGCATGAGTCCCGAAAAGCGGCTACTGCCCTTTCTGGAGGCGTTTGTAGCCTCCGGGGTCGACGCAGACCTTGAGATTATCGGCGGCGGCGCGCAACGCGCTGCGGCGGAGAAGATCGTCAGCGGCACGAGCGGCGTGCGCTTCGCTGGACGACTGACCTACCCGCAGACGCTGGCGCGGATCGCCGCGGCAGATGCCCTCGTGCAGACATCAATCGGCTTCGAGACCCAGGGGATGACCCCTTTCGAGGCAGCGACCCTCGGAACACCCTCGGTAATCTGCGACCCTGACATTGCTGCAGAGCTGGGCGGCGGGCTCTGGGCGGTGCCAGAAGCCGATTCCGCAGTGAGCGGCCGCGAACGTGAATCGCAACGGCAGCAAGCGCTTGTCGCTACGCTGCAGCGCGCGGCAGCAGAGATCGCGAGTGGCACAGCGCCGACGCCGCTCCCCGAGGTGGCGGAAGCGTTCCGGCAGTCGTCGCGCACGACGGCCATGATCGAGGTGTACGAGCGCGTTCTCGCCGCGCACTAGCGGTAGCCGTGCATTGACTCCGCGCGCTGGGTGGCGTTGCGGTCACTCACCCGATCACTGACCCGGCTCCAATCGGTGGGCGTTTGACGGTAGCCGTCGCGCCGCACTTCGACGAGCGTAGAGATGGTGGCCCAGGCGGTGAGGGCGAAGAGAGCAATGAGGAGTACCATGGCAGAAACGCTACGTTCGACGTAAACCTGCCACGAGGTGTCTGAGAGACTTCGAGCGTCGAAAAACTGCCATTGGGGGTAGGGGTGAAAACGGTCGCTTGTGTGATCCAAGAGGGGTTCGCGCCGTTCGAGTTTGGTGTCGCGTGCGAGGCCTTCGGGCTTGATCGTGCTGCCCAGGGCGTGCCGAACTTCGACTTCCGGGTGGTTGCCCCGCGAGCCGGCGTCGTGACGTCGAACATCGGGTTCTCGGTGAATGTCGAACACGACCTCACCTTCGCCTATGAGGCTGATTTGGTGGTGTTCTGCCCCATTCCGCGAGGAAGCTGGACAGGCGTCAATCCGCTCGTCATTGATGTGGCAAAAGACGCGGTCTCTCGCGGTGCGTGGGTGCTGAGCGTGTGCAGTGGTGCATTCATCCTTGCGGCGGCTGGAGTGCTCGATGGTCGGCGAGCGACCACGCACTGGCTGTATGCAGACACGCTGGAGGCGATGTATCCGCAGATCGAGATCGACCCGAATGTGCTTTTTGTGCAAGACGGCAAGATCGTCACCAGCGCGGGAACCGCCGCGGGCATTGATGCGTGTCTGCATCTGCTGCGACAAGAGGTGGGCGCAGAGCTCACCAATCGCATCGCCCGAAGAATGGTGGTGCCGCCGCAGCGCGATGGCGGGCAGGCGCAGTTCATCGACCGCCCGCTTCCCGTCGCCGCCGCAAACCCGCTCGCCGTGGTTGCAGAGTGGGCGGTCGAGCACCTCCGCGAAGAGCTGGGGGTCGATCAGTTGGCGGCCAGGGCACTGATGTCGCCGCGAACGTTCGCTCGCAGGTTCAGGGCAGAGTACGGCGCGACTCCCGCCGCATGGCTGGCGCGGCAGCGCATCATCCATGCGCAGCGCATGTTGGAGCACACTGATCTGCCGCTCGATCACATCGCTGACGAATGCGGGTTTGGATCTGCGGCAGTCTTGCGGCAGAACTTCGCGAGAGTGCTCGGGGTCACGCCCACTGCCTATCGTGCACGATTCTCGTGCGCCGAAGTCGCGACAGTGGGTGCGGGTTAGGCGGCACCATCTGGGCAGGTGGGTGGTAAACTTGAGTCAACACCACTCAACTTTGAAGGAGTATCTCCAGGAGGAGCGCATGGCAAACCCGCAGACCGGATCCCAGAACCAAGATCAGCAGTCCGCCCTTGAACAGTTCGGCATCAACCTCACCGACCGTGCCCGTCAGGGCAAGCTTGACCCGGTGATCGGGCGCGACAGCGAAATTCGGCGCGTTAGTCAGGTTCTTACCCGCCGCACGAAGAATAACCCCGTGCTGATTGGCGAGCCAGGCGTCGGCAAGACTGCCGTTGTCGAAGGTCTCGCTCAGCGCATTGTGGCGGGCGATGTCGCTGAATCCCTCAAAGGTAAAGAGCTGATCACCCTCGACATCTCCGCCCTGGTGGCTGGTGCGATGTACCGAGGGCAGTTCGAGGAACGCCTCAAGCAGGTGCTCAAAGAGATCACCGACTCTGACGGGCGGATCATCACATTCATCGACGAGTTGCACGTGCTGATGGGTGCTGGCGGTGGAGAAGGATCCGTGGCGGCCTCCAACATGCTCAAGCCGATGCTGGCCCGTGGTGAGCTGCGGCTGATTGGCGCGACCACACTGAATGAGTACCGCGAGTTCATCGAAAAAGATGCCGCGCTCGAGCGCCGGTTCCAGCAGGTGTATGTGGGCGAGCCGACTGTCGAAGACACCATCGCCATTCTGCGCGGGCTCAAGGGGCGCTACGAAGCGCACCACGGAGTCACGATTTCGGATAGCGCGTTGGTCGCGGCGGCGGCGTTGTCGAACCGCTACCTGCCAGCGCGCCAGCTTCCAGACAAGGCGATCGACCTGATCGACGAGTCGATGTCGCGACTCAAGATGGAGATCGACTCCTCGCCTGTCGAGATCGACCAACTCAAGCGTCAAGTTGACCGCATGAAGCTGGAAGAGCTCGCGCTCAAGCGCGAGAAAGACGCCGCTTCCAAGGAGCGCCTGAGCGTTTTGCGCGAGCAGCTCGTCGGAATGGAAGCGCAGCTCGCCGAACTCGAAGCCAGGTGGGCGCGCGAGCGGCAGAGCCTCAACCGCGTCGGAGACTTGAAGAAGAAGCTCGACGATGCGGTCACTCAGCGGGACCTTGCCATGCGCAACGCCGACTACACGAAGGCATCGAAGCTGGAGTACGAGACGATCAAGCGCCTGGAGCGCGACATCGCCGAGGCTGAGCAGGCTGAGGCAGCCACTCCAGCCGAACCCCGCATGGTGAATGAGCAAGTGACGGACGAAGATATCGCCGCGGTGATCGCCGCCTGGACAGGTATCCCGGTCGGTCGACTTCTTCAGGGGGAGAGTGAGAAGCTGCTGCACCTCGAGAAAGAGTTGGGCAAGCGTCTCATCGGGCAGAAAGACGCCGTCGGAGCTGTCTCTGACGCGGTACGCCGTTCGCGAGCAGGGATCAGCGACCCTGGTCGGCCCACCGGCTCGTTCCTGTTTCTGGGACCCACCGGTGTGGGCAAGACCGAGCTGGCGAAGGCACTTGCCGACTTCCTCTTTGATGATGAGCGTGCGATGGTGCGCATCGACATGTCCGAATATGGCGAGAAGCACTCGGTTTCTCGGCTGGTTGGTGCCCCTCCCGGGTATGTCGGCTATGAGCAGGGCGGTCAGTTGACTGAGGCAGTGCGGCGTCGTCCGTACAGCGTGATCCTGCTCGATGAAGTCGAGAAGGCGCACCCAGAGGTGTTCGACGTGCTGCTGCAGGTGCTCGATGACGGGCGGCTGACCGATGGGCAGGGGCGTACGGTCGACTTCTCGAACGTGATCTTGATCCTCACATCGAACCTCGGCTCGCCCATCCTGATCGACCCGGTGCTGTCCCCTGACGAAAAGCATGAGCAGGTAATGACGCTCGTGCGGCAGGCGTTCCGCCCGGAATTCTTGAACCGACTCGACGACATCGTGCTGTTCGCGCCGCTCAGTCAAGATGACCTCGCGCAGATCGTCGAACTGTCGATCGACCAGCTGCATGATCGTCTGAAAGACCGCAGGCTCACCCTTGCGGTCACGCCTGATGCGCGGTCCTGGCTGGCAGAGCGTGGGTACGATCCGATGTTCGGCGCGCGTCCGCTACGCCGCCTCATCCAAAGCGAGGTGCAGAACAAGCTGGCGACGGCGTTGCTCTCCGGCAGCGTGCACGACGGAGACACCGTGCGCGTCGACCTGGCAGTCGACGGCGCTGGCCTTGCCCTCACCTCGGCGACGCCTGAGCCTGACAACGGCGACGCCTGAGTCTGACGACGGCGCCGGAGCGGGAGCGGGAGGGGTCAGCGTCCCAGGGCCCAGAGGATCCGGCGTCGCACGATCCCCGCTCGCCGCCGCGCTTGCACGGTGAGCGGGTGGTCGCGCGCGGTATCGAGTATCTTCGCGTCGTACACGGAGCGCAGCTCGCGCGACCAGCGGCGCGTGATCGCCTCATCGGAGAACTCGGCCGCACGCGCGATCGCGCGACGTCGCATCGCCTCGACGGATGCAGGGGGCATCTGCTGCAGTTCGAGTATTCGTTTAGCCAGCGTCGAGACGTCGCCGTTGAGGACGAGAAAACCGTCGGCCCCGTCGGTGATCATGTCGGCTGGACCGTAGTGAATGTCATACGCCAAGGGGATGCACCCGGCGGCCATACTTTCGACGAGTACGAGCGGAAGGCCTTCGGAAGTTGAGGTGAGCAGACTGAAGCTCGCCGTCCCGAATGCCGAGCGTGCGGCGGCATCGTACCCACGCAGGTGCACGTAGTCCTCAGCCTGGAGTTCGTGCACCTGCTGGCGCAATGACGCCTCTTCTGGCCCTTCGCCAATGATGTCTACGTTGATGCGAGGGTCGGCGGAGTGAGCATGATCGATGGCCTGCACCGCATGCTCGAGGCGCTTTCGTTCGCTGAGGGAGGCGACGACGACGCCCTGCGCCGAGTCGCGTACGACGCTGCCCGGTGGCGGCAAGACAACGGCATTAGGGATTGTGCGGATCCGCGCCTGAACGCCCAGCGCGGCCAGATCTTCAGTGAGGTCAGCGCGCTGTCGTGGGGTGAGGACGACGATCTGATCGAAGTCGCCAGCGCGGCGCAGAACTGACGCGCGTGAGGCGCGCAGTGACCCTGGTGCCCCACCCACTCTGTGTGACGCGTGGACGATGTGGACCGTGGTGACGTTTTCTCGTCGATAGCCGGCCACCGACCTCGCGGCAGTCTTCGAGTCGACCAGGAGAAAGCTGGGCTTGCCGCCGGTCAGGCGATCCAACCACCAGCGATACAGCCCCCAGGTTGTCCGCCAGCTTCGTAGAGGCGTGCCATCGGCGGTGTAGAGCACGATCTTTTGCTCTTCCCCGTCGCGCTCGGTGGCCAGAAGTGATCCGTCGCGGCGGAATCGGTCAACAGCCAGCCGACCGTCGATGTGACGGGCCCGGCTCAGCACCGTTCCTTCGTGCATGGCGACGACGTCGTGCTCCTGCGGGACCAACAGCGTGTGTGCGGTGGGCGATGCGCCGCGCGCACGGGGAAGCTGCTGACGCAGCTCATCCCACAGGTTCAGAATGCGCAGTCCCTCGATGAGAACGCCCGTTTCTTGTAGGCGTGCCGCGTGTTCCGGGTAGTCGGGACGATCATCGAGGGTGAGGATGTCGACGTTGACCCCGCCGACCCGGCGAAAGGCGCGCGAACGGTGCAGCAGTGCCCCCGTCATTCCGCCGTGCTGATCGGCGATCCCCCAGGTGAGGGCGAAGTGTCGAGCAGCGGGGAGTCGAGCAGGAGAGCGGAGCATCGCGCGTAACAGTAGGCAGGCAGTGTGTGAGTTGCCTGAGTGTCGATCACGCGTTCGTTCGCGCGCCTCTGTGGAGACGTGTCTCCGGCGCTTTAGGCGCTGAGAATGACAGTTTCGGCCATCGGGCGGCGCACGCGTGGGGCGGTTTCGCGCTCGCGAAGAGCGTCGGAAAGGGCGTCGATGTCGCCCAGCTCACCCACGGCAAGAACGGTCGCGGCAGTGAAGCGTGGTTCCAGGTCGGCAAACTCGCGCACGACCTCAGGATCGAAGCCGCTCATCTGGTGCACCACAAGGCCATCGTGGTGTGCCTGCACGGAGAAGTGTGCAACAGCCTGGCCAACGTCGTACAGAGCGTGCGGGATCGGCGTGCCCTCGGCGGTGGCCGTCTCGGCAACCGCGACGACCAGCACTGCCGCGCTACCGGCCCAGGTCTGGTTGAAGCCGATCAGCGAGTCCACGATCTGGGCGTGCAGGGCGGTGTCGCGGCGGGCGATGATGAACCGCCAAGGCTGCTGGTTGTAGGCAGAGGGGCTCCAGCGTGCTGCCTCGAGGGCGGTGGCGAGCTTGGCCTCGTCGATGGGGTTCTGGTTGTTGAAGGCGCGGGGGCTCCAGCGTGCTGCCAGCACGTCGATCACGGGATGTTCGGTAGGGGCGGTGCGATCGATGACGGGATTGCTCACGGAAGTGCCTTTCGAAAATCAGGTCAGACCATCGGTCCAGGTACTCCGGGGCAAACCCTGGTGCCCGCGGTGCTATTCCTGATGCAGGCAAAGAGATTGCTAGTCCGGCAGATTGTCGGAGGCGGCGGACGTGAGTGCGCTGCGGACGGCCCTGATTGACGGTGCGGCCACAGACACCCGTCTTGTGGAGGAGAAGATCTCTCTGCGCGGCGCCGATGGCAACGGTGACAGCGTGACGGTCGGCGTCTCGCCTGCCCAGACGAGTTCTGGCAACAGGCCAACAGCGAGACCGGCCCTGATCAGACGAACGTGCGCCGTGAGGTCGGCGACTTCGAAGCGCACATCCGGCTCGAACCCGGCGGTGCGGCATAGCTGCTCTGCCCACGCTCTGGAGGCCGTACCCGCAGGCTCCAGCACCCATGGCTCTTCGCGTGTTGCCCACAGCGCTGCGGCAGCATCCGAGATCTCCGGTGTGCCAGGACGGGTCGCGAGCGCGATGGTGTCTTTGGCCAGTGCCATCCGGTCAAGGTCAGCGTGGATCGGGCGGGTGTGTCCGGGGTACTGCTCCGCGAGAATCAGATCGAAGTCGCGGCTGGACACCCCGATAAGGCCCGTCTCAGGGTCGCACTCTGTGACCTCCACCCGCAGCGCCGGATGCTCGACCTTGAGGCTGGCGAGTGCACGGGGAAGCAACGAGTGCGCGGCGGACTGAAACACTGCGATGCGCACGGTTCCGGTGACTTCCGTGAGCGACTCGGCCACGGCGACCCTCGCGTGCTCAAGCTGATCGAGGATACCGATCGCCTGCCGGACCAGCACATTTCCCTGAGGGGTGAACTGTACTCCGCGGCCGACTCGACGCAGCAGTGGCACCCCCACATCTCGTTCCAGTGCGCTGAGCTGCTGCGACACAGAAGCCTTGCTGTACGAGAGCGCATCGGCCACGGCAGACAGCGTTCCGCGGCGAGAAAGCTCCACCAGCATCCGCAAGCGATTGACGTCGAGCACGCGCATTCCGTTCGTTCGGTTTGAGTGAACAGAATCCACTCGAATCGGTTGATAGACGGAGCCTACCGAGCGGCAGGAAAATGAACCAGCCGCACACGAAAACCTGATGTGCGCATCCCGGAAGGTTCCCGACTATGACTGTCATCGACGACACCACCCCCCGCGCCGAAAACGTGGCAGCACTCGTGCAACGCTGGCTTGCTGAAAGTGAGACCTATCCGGTCGAGCCAGCCGCTCAGCGCCTGTCTGAAGTGCTGAAAGATCCGAACGGCCTGGCGTTCACTGTGGGCTTTGTCGATGGGGTGATGCGTCCAGAAGACCTGCGTGTAGCCGGACGCCAGCTCGCCGAGCTGAGCGACATTACCCCCGGCCTGCTTCCGGGGTACCTGCGCGCCGCGATCAAGACCGGCGGCTTCTGGGCCCCGAAGCTCCCCGGCGTTGTGGTGCCGATTGCGCGCCGTGTGCTGCGCGAAATGGTCGGCCACCTCGTGCTCGACGCGACGCCGTCGAAGCTCGGACCAGCCATCGCCAAACTCCGCAAGAGCGGAAACCGCCTCAACCTCAACCTCCTCGGCGAGGCAGTGCTCGGCGAGCGCGAAGCAGGACACCGTCTGCAGGGCACCCGCGACTTCCTGGCCCGCGATGACGTCGACTACGTCTCAGTCAAAGTTTCTAGCGTCGTCAGCCAGCTGTCGATGTGGTCGTTCGATGAGGCCGTCACCGATGTTGTCGCCAAACTCACCCCGCTCTACAAGCTCGCCGCGGCGGCTGAAGCGAAGGGTAAAGCGAAGTTCATCAACCTCGACATGGAGGAATTCCGCGACCTCGACCTCACAATCGCGGCGTTCACGAGCATCCTCGATCAGCCGGGCCTTGAAAAGCTTGAGGCAGGCATCGTGCTGCAGGCTTACCTGCCAGATGCGCTCGGAGCGATGCAGTACCTGCAGGAATGGGCAACCGCACGGCGTGCGAAGGGCGGAGCGCCGATCAAGGTGCGCGTCGTCAAGGGTGCCAACCTCGCGATGGAAGAAGTAGACGCCGCGATCCACGGGTGGCCACTTGCCACCTACAACACCAAGCAAGACTCCGACACCAACTACAAGCGCGTGCTCGACTGGGCGATGACCCCGGAGCGTTTGGATGCGGTGCGCATCGGCGTCGCCGGACACAACCTGTTCGACATCGCCTACACGTGGTTGCTCGCGAAGGCGCGTGGGGTTGCTGGCCCTTCGACAAGCTCAGGGGCCAATGGGGGCTCAGGGACCAACGGGGGCTCGGGGGCACCTTTGGTGGAGTACGAGATGCTGTTGGGGATGGCGACGGGACAGGCTGAAGCCGTCCGCAAAGATGTTGGTCGCCTGCTGCTCTACACACCGGTCGTCAACCCGGCCGAATTCGACGTCGCGATCGCCTACCTGGTGCGCCGGTTGGAAGAGAACGCCAGCCCAGAGAACTTCATGTCTGCGGTCTTCGAGCTCGCCTCAAACCCGACGCTCCTCACGCGTGAGCGTGAGCGCTTCGAGCGGTCGCTTCTCGGGCTGGCTGACGACGACCCGCAGCGTCCACCGGCATCGCACCGCGTGCAGGATCGCACCGCGGAGGTGCAGGTAGGCACGACCACCGGGTTCGAGAACCAGGCAGATACCGATCCGGCCATCGCCGCCAACCGGGCGTGGGGTCGCGAGATTCTGGCGCGCTCCGTCAATTCAACGCTTGGCCTCGATGCGATTGCGAACGCCAAGGTCGAGACCGATGAAGAACTCGACGGCATCTTCTCCGCCGCCACCGCCGCCGCCGAGAAGTGGGCGGCACTTCCCGCCTCCGACCGCGCAGCCGTGCTGCACCGTGCAGGCGATGAGCTCGCTGCGCGACGCGGTCAGCTCCTCGAGATCATGGCCAACGAGGCAGGCAAAACCATCGCCGAGGGTGATCCTGAGGTGAGCGAAGCGATCGATTTTGCGCACTACTACGCGGAGCGTGCCAAAGACCTCGAAGCTATTGCTGGTGCGGAGTTCGTGCCGTCGAAGGTCACAGTGGTCACCCCGCCGTGGAACTTCCCCGTCGCAATCCCCACGGGTGGTGTGCTGGCAGGGTTGGCCTCTGGCTCAGCCGTCATCATCAAGCCTGCCAAACTCACCCAGCGCTGCGGTGCCGTGATGGTCGAGGCGCTGTGGGCTGCAGGCGTGCCGCGCGACCTGCTGGTTCTTGTCGATCTTGCTTCGCGCGATCTGGGTACGCGTCTGGTTTCCGCTCCGTCGGTCGACCGCGTGATTCTGACAGGTGCGTACGAGACGGCGCAGCTGTTCCGTTCGTTCCGCTCCGACCTGCCGCTGCTGGCGGAGACCAGCGGAAAGAACGCGGTGATCGTCACACCGTCTGCCGACCTCGACCTCGCCGCCGCCGATGTCGCCAAGAGCGCGTTTGGGCACGCAGGACAGAAGTGTTCCGCGGCATCTTTGGTGATCCTCGTCGGATCAGTCGCCGAGTCGAAGCGCTTCGAGCGTCAACTTGTCGATGCCGTGACCTCGCTGCGCGTGGGGTTGCCCGATGACCCAGCCACGCAGATGGGCCCGCTCGTTGAGCCGGCAAACGGCAAGCTCCTCAGTGCCCTGACGAAGCTCGACAAGGGGGAGCGCTGGCTGGTCGAGCCGCGCAAGCTCGACGAGGAGGGGCGCCAGTGGACGCCGGGGGTGAAGACCGGTGTGCGCGAAGGCTCGTACTTCCACCTCACGGAGTTCTTCGGTCCGGTGCTCGGCATCATGCATGCCAAGGACTTGGATGAAGCGCTGCGCCTACAGAACGCGGTTGACTACGGCCTCACCGCCGGGGTGCACTCGCTGGATGCCGCCGAAATCGCGACCTGGCTTGATCGGGTCGAGGCCGGAAACCTCTACGTGAACCGCGGCATCACCGGCGCGATCGTGCAGCGTCAGCCGTTTGGTGGCTGGAAGCGCTCCGCGGTCGGTGCGGGGACGAAGGCCGGCGGTCCGAACTATCTCTTTGGTCTCGGCGAGTGGGTTCCTGCAGAGCTTCCTGCCGTCGCTTCTGGGGCAGCAGTCGCGCCGCAGGTCCGTGCGTTGTTGGCGGCAGCCGAGCCCGAAATCGATGCGGTGGAAGCTGACTGGTTGCAGCGTGCGGCGGCTTCTGACGAGCGCGCCTGGGTAGACGAGTTCGGTGCAGTCAGCGACAAGTCGGGCCTCGGTGCGGAGCGCAACATCTTCCGCTACCGGCCGGTGGCCATCGACGTGCGCATCGCCGAAGGTGCACCGCTGGTCGACGGAATCCGCGTGTTGGCGACGGCATTGCGCAGTGGCAGTCCGTTCACGGTGTCGGCTCCGGCGTTGCCTTCGCGCGTCGAGAAGGCGTTGCGTACGCACGGCATCACGGTGAAGCACGAGTCAGATGCCGCGTGGATGAAGCGTTACGCCAAGGGTGTTCGCACCTGGCACCGCGTGCGTCTCGTCGGCGGCGATGCCACTGCACTGCACGAGGCGCTCGACGGCAGCCCCGATGTCGCCGTCTGGTCCCACGCTGTCACGGGCGCCGGCCGTGTCGAAATGCTTCCCTTCCTGCACGAGCAAGCCGTCTCGATCACCAACCACCGTTTCGGCAACCCCACCACGCTCTCCGCCCCCCTGATCTAGCCCCCGCGTCCCCCCCCCGCGTCCCCCCCCACCCCCGTCCCCCACCCCACATATCGTCGAGACCCCGCGTTCGCGTCGAGACCCCCTGCTACCAGCACAGGTAGCAGGGGGTCTCGACGTTAAGGCGGGGTCTCGGGGGGGGGGGGAGGATGTGGGAGTGGGGGGCTAGCTTCGGAGAGCTTCGGAGAGCTTGACGCGCGAGCCCATCCGCAGGAGGGAGTTCTCGTAGATTTTCGCCCCGATGATGATCGCGGCCGCGCAGGTCACGAGCAGGATGACGAGGCTCAGCAGCGGCTCCCACCACTGTGCCTCGCCGACGAAGAGACGCATCGGCATGCCCACAGGAGCCGAGAACGGTACGTACGACATGATCGTCAACACCAGCGGGTTGTCGTTGAAGAAGATGACGAGCATGTACGGCGCCATGATCAGCATTGTGATGGGGGTGGTTGTGGAGCCGATGTCTTCCTGACGAGACACCATCGACGCCGCGGCGGCGAACATCGCTGCCAGCAGAATGAAGCCGAACAGGAAGAACACCGCAAACCAGATGATGGGCGCACCGAGTGTGTTGAGCACCTCGCGCTGGCCGGTGACCATCAGCCCGACCGTGGCTACCGCCGCGAGGGCGAGGATCTGGCCAATCGCGAGTACGGTGTTGCCGAGAACCTTCCCTGCCAGAATCGTGCGCGCAGGAATCGCCGAAAGAAGCACTTCAATCACACGAGTTTGTTTCTCTTCCACGACACTCTGCGCGATCGTTCCACCGAAGGTTGCTGCGGCGATCATGAATACCGCACCAAAAGCGATCGCGACGATGAACCGGAGCAGTGGATTGGTCGTCATTGGTTCGAGGATGACCACGTCTGGCTGCAGTGAGAGCGCCTGAATGAGGAAGCTGGGGGCGTCTTCCAGTGCAATGACCGTGTACCCCGCAACTCCCTCGTCTGCGAGAACGGCAGCGTCGACCGTTCCATCTCGCACGAGGTCTTCTGCTTCGGCCTGGTCGGTGACCGTGGTTACGTCGACATCGGGGATCTCAGATACCGCGGATGCCGTTTCGGCTGTCGCTGCGATGGGTGTGGCGTCGGTGTTCGCGCTTTGGAAACCGGCGAACAAGACACCTGCAAGGGTGAGCAGTAACAGGATGCCGCTGGAGATCATGAACGTCTTGCTGCGGAGCTTCGAACCAATCTCCCGCTCGGCCACGAGCCAGACACCGTTCGAAGCCTTCAGCATCCCTGCCCCGTTTTTGCCCTGGTGTCCTGCGCCGTTGGTGCCGTGGTGCTCTGCCCGGTTGGTGCCCTGGCGCTCTGCGCCGTTGATGCCCTGGTGCCCTGGCCCGTTTTGGGGCGCTGAGCCTGTCGAAGTGCTCACTGGATGACCTCCTTGAAGATCTGTGCGAGAGAGGGATGCTTGGGGGTGAAGCTGGCCACGTCGCCGCGCTGCACCGCAGATTTCAACACGCGTTGGGCTGTCTCTGGTTCGTCTGCATCGAAGAGCGCATAGCCGCCTTCGAAGTCGACGACGGTGACGCCTGGTTCGGTGCGTAGCCAGCCGGCGTCTCCGGTGGAGACCAGTTCGTAGCGGTTGTTGGCATGCTGGGAGCGCAGTCCTTCGCGTGACCCGGAGGCGCGGATTACGCCTCCGGCCAGGATGACAAGGTCGTCGCACAGCCGTTCGACCACATCGAGCTGATGGGATGAGAACAGAATTGATGCGCCCTTGGCGGCGCTCGCCTGCAACACGCCAGCGACCACGTCGACAGCGAGCGGGTCGAGTCCAGAGAACGGCTCGTCGAGGATCAGTACTTTCGGATCGTGCACGAGCGACGCGGCGATCTGCGCGCGTTGCTGGTTGCCGAGCGACAGCGACTCGATCGTGTCGTTGAGGCGCTCCCCGAGCCCGAGTTCGGTGAGCAGATCGGTCGCCCTTTCGGTCGCTTTCTGCTTGTCGAAGCCGTGCAGGCGGGCCAGATAGACAATCTGCTCAAGCACTTTCATCTTCGGGTAGAGGCCGCGTTCTTCGGGCATGTATCCGAAGCGGCGACGGTCTTCGGCCGAGAGCGGTGCACCGTCGAGCTCAACGTTGCCGCCGTCGGAGGACAGCAGGCCAAGCACAATCCGCATGGTGGTGGTCTTGCCCGCGCCGTTGCCGCCGACAAAACCGGTCAACCGCCCAGGGGTGACCGTGAAGGACACGTCGTCGAGCACCAACCGAGAGCCGTAGCTCTTGGTGATGCCGGAGAGTTGGAGCTTTCCTGTCGTCATGCCTCCACGCTAGACATCCACCCTTCTCACTTCGTCCCCCCTCCGGCGGACTTCCCCCCTCATCCCCCCTCATCCCCCCTCCGGCTGACCCCCTCTCAGAGTCGCCGAGTGCACGGCCGGTTGCCGAGTGCACGGACTACTCACGTGAGCTGCCCGTGCACTCGCCGCGATCCCGTGCACTCGCCGAGAGATGGGGGGAGCTGGGGGTCAGCGGGGGTGGAGGGTGGTGCGGATGAGGAGTCCGGCGACGAGGGCCCAGAACGCGGCGCTGACGCCGAAGACGGCGATTCCGGATGCGGCGACCAGAAATGTCACGACCGCGGGGAGGCGCTCGTGGGGATCTTGGATCGCCTGTTGCACGGACGATCCGAAGGCGGCGAAAAGTGCGAGGCCAGCAACGGCCGGGATCACGGCGGTCGGTGCGAGCACGACCAGGGTGGCGAAGGCGGCAGAAGAAGCGCCGAGCACCAGGTACGACACCCCTGTTGATACTCCAGCCACCCACCGCCGCTTCGGATCGGGATCTGCATCGGGCGATGCCGCGAGCGCGGCGCTAATCGCCGCGAGGTTGATGGCGTGACCGCCAGCAGTAGCGCCGAGTGCTGTGCCGACCCCGGTGACGAACATCGCGGGGCGCCACGGCACTTCGTAACCGAAGCTGCGCATAATCGCGATTCCCGGCACGTTTTGTGAAGCCATCGTCACGATGAAAAGGGGAAGCGCGAGCCCGATCACCGCGCCAATAGTGAAGGTGGGGGCGGTGAACTCCAGCTGCGGCAGTAGTCGTCCGGGGGAGAACTTTCCGCCATCGCCGATCAACGAAACAGTGACAACCACCGTCGCCGCGACAAAGGCAAGTGGCACGGCCCACCTCGGCGCAAAACGCGCACACACGAGCCACGTGAGCACCACGGGAACCACACCCCACGGATTCGCGACCATCCCGGTGATCGGGGCGAGACACAGCGGCAACAACACCCCGGCGAGCATCGCCTGTGCGATGGAAGGCGGGATGCGGGCGATCAGGGTGCCAAGTGCGGGCCAGAGAGCCGTGAACAAAATGAGTACGGCTGTCACCAGGAAGGCACCGACGGCTGCGGGCCATCCGCCCTCAACCGTGCCGGTCGCCACGAGCAGGGCGGCGCCAGGGGTCGACCAGGCGACGGTGATTGGCATGCGATATCGCCAAGCCAGTACGACACAGGCAAGGCCCATCGTGAGGCTGACCGCGAGGAGGCCACTCGCCGCCTGTGCCGCGTTTGCCCCGACGGCATCCAGCCCGGTGAGCACGACGGCGAATGAACTCGTGAATCCGACGAGCGCCGTCACCACCCCCGCCAAGATCGGGCGTGAGAGGGGAGCGGATCCTGCCATGGGTCTGAGGCTATCGCGGGACGCGGAACCTGCTGTGCCTAGGCGAGTCCGAAACGGTGCGCGAGCACCACGGCCTGCACGCGATCGCGCGCTCCCAGCTTCTGCAACACCCGGGAGACGTGGGTCTTTACGGTGGCTTCGCCGATAAACAGCGCCTTTGCGATCTCGGCATTGCTTTGCGCATCCGCAAGCAGCGCCAACACTTCAGCCTCGCGCTCGGTGAGTGGATCGGTGAGCGTCACCTTCGGCACCGCAACGCGCGCGACCGGGGTTTCCGTCGGCAACGGGGCGGGGTTAGCGGCGAAACGTGCGACCACTCGGCGGGTCACTTCGGGGGCGAGGATTCCGTCGCCAGCCGCAAGCGCGCGCACGGCAGAGATCAGGTCTTCGGCGCCGGCGTTCTTGAGTAAAAAGCCGCTGGCCCCCGCATCCAATGCCCTGAACAGGTAGTCATCTTGGTCGAAGGTGGTGACGATCGCGATGGCCGCGCTGACTGTGGGATCGGCGACGATGCGCCGGGTCGCTTCGATGCCGTCCATGTCTGGCATCTGTACATCCATCGTGATGACGTCGGGGTGGAGGGTAGACGCCAACGCCACCGCCTCTGCTCCCGATGCTGCCTCGCCCACCACCGTGATGTCTGGTTGCGTATCGAGAATTGTGCGGAAGCCCGCACGCAACAGCGCGTGATCGTCGACGAGGAGCACGCGGATCGGATCGCTCATCGCGTCACACTCGATTCGGCGGATACGGGGTCGGATACGGATGCGGATACGGGGTCGGATGCAGACAGCGGCACGCGTGCACGCACCCGCATGCCTCCGAGAGGCCGAGCGGCGACCTCGATGGTGCCACCAGAGGCGGCGGCTCGCTCGCGCATTCCGAGTTGTCCGAGGCCTGGACGCACCTGACCGACAGTGTGTCCCGTGTTCACGATCTCGACCTCAACGCCCTGGTCGTCGTAGCGCACGCGTACGTCGGCCGTCGCGCCTGGGCCCGCATGGCGCCGCGCGTTCGTCAGGGACTCTTGGGTGATCCGGTAGAGGTTCACGGCGACGAGCGAAGGCACGGCGGCCGGCTCTCCGATCACGACGTAGCCCGTGGGTAAACCCGCCTCGATCGACGCATCGACAAGTTCGGCAATGTCGTCGAGGGTGAGGATCGATGCGGAATCCATCGTCTCCCCTCCCGGGGCGCGCAGAGTCTCTAGCAACTGCCGAAGCTCGTGAATCGCATCGCGCGCGGAGTCTTCGATGCCTGTGAGAATGCGTGCGGATTGCGCGGGATCACGGTCGAGAACGAGTCGGGCCGCACCCGCCTGCACGCCCATCACTGACACGTGGTGAGCCACCACATCATGCAACTCTCTGGCGATGCGCACACGGTCAAGCGCCACGGCCTGCGCCGAGGTCACCTCGCGCTCGCGCTCCAGCTCTACGGTGCGTTCTTCGAGCGCGGCCAGCTGCTCAGCGGCGGCCCACGAGCGCTCGCCGAAGTAGTACGCGCCACCGAAATAGAGCACGTTCAGCAAGATCTGAATGAGCATAAAAGCCAGGTACGGCGACATCGCGCCAGCAACGACTTCGGCCTGGTCGGCCTCGTCAATCACGTCGCGGTACGCCGTAATCAGAAGCCAGATGAACATGCCCACAATGATCGCGACGCGCACAATAAGCGCGCGGCGGCGATCATTCATCCACGCCCCGACTGTGTAGAGACTGATGAACATCGCGATGTTGCCGACGTATATCTCGGGGACGCGAGCCGTCACCGCGGTGAAGTACGCCAGGGCGACGACGATCGCGACCGTTCCTGGCCAACAACGGCGGAAGGCGAGCGGAACCGTGGCGACGACGGCGTAGACGACGGCCCACCAGAGCGGGGCCTGATCCTCGCCGTAAATCTCGGCCATCGAGGACAACCCTGCGCTCAGCACCGCCCCGACAAACATCACGACGGCGAGCAACACGTCGGCGCGAAGCTCGCGATCGGTTGGTGTGCGGGTGAGCAGTTCTGCGGCCATCCCTCCACCGTAGGGCGGGGCGGCGCGTCTCGGTATCCCCCGTGGGGCGGATCGCGGCGTCAGTCGAGCAGTCGCTCGATCACCTGTGCGACACCGTCGTCGTCGCTTGATGCCGTGGTTTCGTTCGCCGCGTCCTGCACCACCGATTCCGCGTCGGCCATGGCGATGCCCAATCCAGCCCACCGCAGCATCTCGACATCGTTGAGTGCGTCACCAAACGCGACGACATCCGCCCGCTCAATGTGCAGATGTTCGCACAGGCGGGCAAGGCCCGTGGCCTTGGTGACGCCTTCGGCCATGACTTCTACAAAAGGGGCCCCAGAAAGAGTGGCTTCGAAGCCGGTGAGGCCGAGGGAGCGCACCGTGTCGAATAGTGCTGCGGGGGCGAGCTCGGGGTGCCGAATGACGAATTTGAGGCTGGGGGCAGCAAGCACCTGCTCCAACGGCACGCCGCCCATTGTCTTCGGATCGCGTTTGTGGTCGGCGAGGTCGGCAATATCGGCGTACCCGTGCTGGGCGACGAACGTTTCTCCGGCATCCCGCACGCTAGCGAACAGTAGCCCGGGGATACTCGCGCGCAGAGCCTCGGCGAGAGCTTGGATGGTCGCGGGAGGGAGCTCTTCGGCGAACAGCATCCGTGCGTCACGAAGGTGTACGGCGTACGCGCCGTTGCTGCAGAGCGCCCAGTCGTCAAACTTTGCGTCGGCGGCGATGGTGCGCAAACCGATCGGCTGGCGCGCGGTGACCGGAACAACGTGGATGCCGCGCGCCCTGGCCGCATCCAGAGCCGCGCGGGTGCGTGCGGTGACAGCCGATGCCGAGTTGAGCAGCGTGCCGTCGAGATCGGTGGCGATCAGTCGTGGTCCTCGCATCGTGCGTCCTTTTCTCGGCGGGTGCTTCGACAGGCTCAGCAACCGATTCCGCGCGGTCCCTGAGCTTGGCTCGGCGGGTGCTTCGACAGGCTCAGCAACCGATTCCGCCGGGTCCCTGAGCTTGTCGAAGGGTCAGGAGAAGATCATCGGCATGTCGTCGTCATCCTCAGCGCCGCCGAAATCCACGTCAACCACCACGGGAACGTGATCGCTTGGCTGTTCGCCCTTGCGCTCGTCGCGGTGGATAGACGCGCCGGTCACGGCTTCGGCGAGTGTGCGCGAGCCGAGCACAAAGTCGATGCGAACACCCTCATTGCGGGGAAACTTCAGGCGCTGATAGTCCCAATAGGTAAAGCCCTCGGGGATCAGCGGGCGCACCACGTCGGTGACGCCAGCATCTTGGAACGCGAAGAATGCGTCGCGCTCTTGCGGTGAGACGTGGGTTGACCGACCGATCACGATGTCGGGGTCTCCGTTGTCCACGTCGAACGGGATGATGTTGAAGTCGCCCACCAGCGCCAGTGGCAACTCAGGATTCGCCGCGAGCTCAGCTGCGGTGGAGTTTTTTAGGGCCTCGAGCCAGCGCAGTTTGTAGGCGTAATGGGGGTCTTCAAGCGAGCGTCCGTTCGGGACATACAGGCTCCACACCCGCACACCGTCGACCATCACCCCGAGCGCGCGAGCTTCGAGCGGAGCGTCAGGGCCTTCGTGTCCCTTTGCGAAGCCCGGCATCTCGTCGAACGACGTGCGCACATCGGTGATCGGCAGCCGGCTCGCGATCGCGACGCCGTTCCACTGATTCAGCCCGTGAACTTCGACGTGATATCCGGCCTCTTCGAACGGGCCGTAGGGGAATTGCTCCGGCTTGCACTTGATCTCCTGCATCGCCAGCACGTCGATGTCTTCTCGGACGGCGAACTCGACGGTGCGGGTGACGCGGGTGCGGATGGAGTTGACGTTCCAGGTGGCCAAGCGCATACGCCCAGCCTACTTGCGGCATCCCCCATCGCCCCCACCCTGCCCCCACCCTGCCTCCGCCTGCATGACTCCACCTGCATGACTCCTCGACAGCTGCAGGGGCCCGGCAGGGCACCTGCTCCGGCATCCGGAAAATCATCATGCATGTGCGGGGTGCGCTGCCTTCTAAACTGGATGTCGTGACCGCACTCGACGTAGACCGCCAGACACTTCTCGACCTCATTAAAGATGAGGCGGTGTTCCACGGTGACTTCACGCTCTCTAGCGGCAAGAAGGCGACGTACTACGTCGACATGCGCAAGCTCACGCTGGATCACCGTGCCGCCCCCGCCATCGGCCGCATCATGCTCGACCTGATCGGCGACCTCGACATCGTCGCCGTCGGCGGGCTCACGCTCGGCGCCGACCCGATCGCGAACTCTGTGCTGCATGCCTCTGTTGCAGCCGAGCGTCCGCTTGATGCCTTCGTTGTGCGCAAAGAGCCGAAGGATCACGGTCGCGGTCGTCAGATCGAGGGTGCCGACGTGAAGGGCAAGCGCGTCGTGGTGTTGGAAGACACGTCGACCACAGGGCAGTCGGCGCTGAAGGCAGTGGAGGCGCTGCGCAAAGAGGGCGCCGAGATCGTCGCTGTTGCGGTGATCGTAGACCGCAAGACCGGCGCGCAGGCCGCGATCGAAGCTGAGGGACTGGAATGGCGAGCAGCCTTCGACCTCAACGACCTCGGACTTGACCCGCAGTGACCCGCTACGCGCTCGCCGTCGATGTCGGCGGTACGAAGATGGAGGCCGCGCTCGTCGCGGAAGATGGTCTGCTCGTTGTGGGTAGCCGTAGTCGGCAGGGCACTGGCCGCGAAGCCACTCTCGACTCGTTGAACGCCGCAGTGGTGGCGATCGTCGAGCACGCGCTCGCTGCTTTGCCTGCGGGGGCTGAGGTTGTGGGTGCCGGGATCGGTAGTGCTGGCCCCGTCGACCGGACGATCGGCGCGATCATGCCGGTCAATATGCCGCTCGCCCTGGGGTTCGGTCTGGAAGCGTCGGTGCGCGAGGCGGCATCCGCCGTTCTCGGACGCGATGTGCCCACCACTCTGGGACATGACGGGGGCGCGCTCGCGCTCGCTGAATCATGGCTCGGCGCAACACAGGGTGCTCGCGCCTCGTTGTCGATCGTTGTCTCTACCGGAGTCGGCGGCGGGTTTGTGGCGAATGGGGCCTACCTCTCCGGCGCAACCGGTAACGCAGGGCACCTTGGTCAGATGCGTCGAGAAGGCGGCCTGACTCTCGAAGAAATCGCTTCTGGTCCGGCAAGTGCGGCATGGGCTCAGCAGCAGGGGTGGACCGGTGCCACAGGTGAGGATCTTGCGCGAGACGCCGATGCGGGTGACACCACCGCACGGGCGGCGATTGAGCGTTCGGCCCGCGAGGTGGGGGAGGCGCTGGCTGATGCTGCAACGCTCGTCGACCTGGATGTTGTGGCGATCGGTGGCGGATTCTCGCGAGTGTCTCCCGATTACATCGACCTCGTGCAGCAGGCGCTCACCGCGAGCGCGGTGCACGAATACTCCCGCCGCACTCGCGTAGTGCGCTCTGGCCTGGGCGATGAGGGTCCGCTGATTGGTGCCGCGGCGCTCGTCTTGCGCTGACTCTTCTTCACAACGCTTCAACGCTTCGACGCTTCAACGCTTCAACGCTTCAACGCTTCAACGCTTCAACGCCACAAAGGCTCAACGGTTCGCCGTGAGGAGATGACGCGGCGGACCTTCGAGTCGGGCGACGGAGACTTTGAGGTCGGCGACGTCACGTGCGACCCCATCGATCCGCGCGCTGAGCTTTTCGTCGACGGCGTCAATCCGCGCGCCGAGTTTCACATCGACAGCGTCAATCCGCGCGCCGAGCTTCTCGTCGACTGTGTCAATCCTGGTGCTGAGCTTCTCGTCGAGTCGGTCGATGCGGCGGACTATCCATGCTCCGGCGGCGACGAAGCTCGAGCCGAGGGTGAGCACGATGCCGATCGCGCTGACGATAATCGCGACGACCTCGGTAGACACGTGCACTCTTTGCTGGTGGGTAGGGAAATGACGTTACGCCGCTTCTCGCTCGGTTGCCCCCGGTGCCACGGCATCTGTGGAGATGTTTTTCGCACTTGAAGTAGTGGAGAGGATGTCAGCTGTGCGGCGCTATCTGGCGTGGCATCCGCGCGGCAATCAGCATCAGCACCGGCACCATGGCGCACAGTGTTGCTGACACAAGGAATGTGGCGCGGGATGCCGGGTCGTGCCCGACCAAAAGCACCAGCGTGGGCACGAATGTGCCGCCGACGGCACCGCAGGCGACGAGCGCTCCGGTCACTGCGGCGCTGCGAGCGGTGTCGAGACGGTCAAGAGCGAGTCCCAAAATGAGCCCGTAGCTCGGGGCCAGAAGCACCACAACGACAGCCAGCGCGACGAGCGCCCACACGGGAGCAGTTCCCACGAGCAACCCCGTGGCCGCCATCAACACGGCGGCCACGCTCGTGCTCACAGCGAGGATCACGAGGGGAGGGGTGGCGAGACGCCGCAGCGCAGCTGCGCCAAAGCGACCGACGGCCATCAGTGTCCAAAATGCCGAGGTGCCCAGTGCTGCAACGCCGGGATCAAGGGCGAGGAGCCGCTCGGGAATCACCGCCGACCAACCGGAAAGTACTGTTTCTACGCCGACGTAGAGTGGCAATGCCACGGCGAACGGCAACAGAATCCTCAGCCCGCCGACGTCACGATGGGGCGGCACTCCCGAGCCAGCCGCCGAGCCGAACGCCGTGGGGCGACTCGCGGCCAACAAGACGACGGCAACGACGGGAACGGCAGCGAGAAGGCTGAGCGCCGGACGTGCCCCTACCCCCGCGGCAACGAGAAGTGGGGTCACGGCGGCACAGACGGCGACCGTGCCGAGAAGTGCGCTGAGCAGCCCGGTTGCGCTGCCGACGGCCATCGACTTCGCGGCAACGGAGCCAGACGCCTCGACCAGCCCAAACCCGAATCCGGCGATGGCTGCCGCCGCGATAAACATCGCCGGAGTGCTGGCAAAAGCTCCGGCGACGATGGCCGCGGCCTGGAGTCCGCTGCCGAGCATCAGTGTGATGCGAGCGTTGGTGCGCATCAAAAGCGGGCCAGAAGCCAGCACCCCGATGAGCAACCCCGCAAAGAGCGCAGGCACTGCCACGCTGAGTTCGGTGCCGATCGTCTGTTGTGCGGCGGGGAGCATCGCGGGAACGAACGCCGCAGTGACCCCCAGACTGGCAAAAGTGGCAAACAGCCCGGTACGTGCGCTTCGGGGTGTCACGCCCCGCCCGCCCGCACGTGGTGCACGGCGGCGAAGGTGTCGCGCAGTGCCTCCATTGAGCGGTCGTAGTTCGACTGGGCGACACCGATAAAGATGCAGTCGACCACCATCAGCTGCGCGATGCGGCTCCCCAGTGCACCAGAGCGGAAGCCGGTCTCGCGCGCTGCCGTGGTGAGGACGATGTCGGCTTGCCCGGCCAGCGGCGCTCCGGCATGGTTCGTGATCGCGATGGTGGTCGCCCCGGCCTTGCGGGCGAGCAACAAAAACTCGATGGTGTCGGTGGTTGCGCCGCTGTGTGACACCGCAATCGCCACGTTGCCCGGTCCGAGAGTGGCCGCCGATGTCCAGGCGGCGTGCGGGTCTGACCACTCCAGCGCGGTGCGCCCAATACGGGTGAGCTTGCGCTGTAGGTCGAGGCCGACGATCGAGCTCGCGCCGACACCGAAGATGTCGACTCTGGTCGAGGAGGTAATTGCGTCTACCGATGCCCGCAATGATTCGGTGTCGAGCACCTTGGCGGTGTCGGCGAGGGAGAGGGTCTCGGCGAGCGACACCTTCGCCACGATGTCTGCGAGGGTGTCGTTGCGGTCGATGTCTCCGGATACGTCCGGAAACGCGGCGGTGTCGAAGGTTTCGCGCTCGACATCGCGCAAGACGTGGTTGCGGAGTTCGCGCACGTGTTCGTAGCCGAGCCGTTTGCAGAACCGCACGACCGAGGTGGTCGAGGTGTCGCAACGCTGGGCGAGCTCGGCGACGGAGAGTCCGGCCGTGCGCGCGGGGTCGGTGAGAAACAGATCGGCGATGCGTTGTTCGCTTGGCCGTAGTTCGGGGCGGATGGCCCGCATGCGAACGAGCACGGGGTGTGCGCCTGCTTCGTCGCGGACGGCTTCATTGATCATGACGGTCTCCGATCGGTGTCCCATAACAGTAAGGGAACTTCTGTTACATCTGAAGTGGGTTTCATGTACTTTTGGTACTTACCCGACCGACGATGTTCACAGGGCGATCAGGCAGCACCGCCTGAACCTGCACCAGGGCAATGCGGTCCCAGCCAGGAGGAATCTGTAATGAGCACAGCACGGCGAGCGTCATTCGGCGCTCTCACCGCCACGGGTGTCGCTTTGGCGCTCGTGGTTACCGGATGTTCCGCCCCCGCGTCCGACTCCGATTCGTCGGAAGGCACAGCGGGCGGCGATCTTGTCATCGGCGTCACCAGCGATCCAGACACCCTTTTCCCGTGGAAGGCGACGCAGTTCCAGGCCGTCAACGTGCTGCAGAACCTGTACGGCACGCTGACCGAATTCGACGAAGAACTCAACGTCGTCCCCGGCCTCGCCGAGTCGTGGGAGGTCTCCGAAGACGGCCTCACCGTGACCTTCACCCTGCGTGAAGGCGTCACCTTCGCCGACGGCAGCACCTTCGGATCCGAAGACGTCAAGTACTCGCTCGACGCGATCGCCGCCGAAGAGACCGCGGCGGTTGCCAGTTCCTCCCTCGCCTCTGTCACCGCGGTCGAGGCGACGGATGAGAACACCGTCACCCTCACGCTGAGCGCACCGGACGCGGCACTTCCCGCGAACCTCGCCGTGATCAACATGGCGATGCTCTCCTCTGACGACACGGAGGAAGCTCTCAACGCCACCCCGAATGGCACCGGCGCGTTCATCCTTGAGGACCGCACCGCAAGCCAGTCGATCACGCTCGCCAAGAACGAGGACTACTGGGGCGACACGGCGCTGCTCGACACTGTTGAGTTCCGCGTGATCCCCGACGAGTCGTCGATTGTCTCTGCGATGCAGTCCGGCAACGTGCAGCTCGCCGTCTTCAACGACCCGCTGGTGGCCCAGACCGCTGAGGGTGCCAACGTTGAGGTCGCCACCACCCCGCAGCTGAGCTACCACGCCCTGCAGCTGAATGCCACGCGCGGCGATCTGACCGACGTCAACGTGCGCCTTGCTATGCAGTGCGCCATCGACCGCCAGGAAGTGCTCGACACGGCAGCTCTCGGCGAAGGTGAAGTCACCGGCCCCATCACGTCTCCTGCGTACAAGTCGGATCCAGACGCACGTCCGTGCCCAGAGCGCGATCTCGACAAGGCCGCTGAGTACCTCAAGAAGGCGGGCAAGGAAGACGGCGTCACCGTCAACACCATCGTCTCGCAGGGCGAGTACGCCACCTCGGTCAACGAAGCGCAGAGCCTGAAGGCGCAGCTCGCCGAAGCGAACATCACCCTTGAGCTCGAGGTTCTCGAGTCCGGTGCATTCGTTGACCGCTGGATTGCGGCTGACTTCGATGCTGCCGTCGCGCTGAACGGCGGTCGCCCCGACCCAGACGGCATGTACGGACGTTACTTCACCAGCACCGGAAACCTGAACCAGGTCGCCGGCTACTCCTCGCCTGAGCTCGACGCTCTGTTCGCCGAGGGTCGCGAGACGGCTGACGCGGAGAAGCGCAAGGAAATCTACGCCCAGGTCTCCGAGAACCTCGAAGACAATGCCGCGTGGATCTGGCTGTTCACCAGCTACTCCTACACCGCAACGGCATCGAACGTCGACGGTTTCGTTCCGATGGCGAACGGCGCGCTGCAGTACCTGCGCACCACTTCCCTCAAGTAGCCGAATGTGGGGGCGCGGTACGGCCGCGCCCCCACATTCGCCCCAGACAGGCCCCGACGACAGGCACCACACACTCGCATGTTCAGACAGATTCTCCGTAATAGCGTGCTGCGACGCATTCTCGCCGCCCTCGGCACGCTTTTTGGCGTCGCCATTTTCGTGTTCCTGATGCTGCGCGCCATTCCTGGCGACCAGATCAGCTCCAATCTCGGCACAGAGGCGGCCGCACTGACGCCTGCGCAGCGCGCGGCACTGGAGTCGTACTACGGGCTGGACCAGCCGCTCATCGTGCAGTTCTTCTCGTGGTTGGGCAACATCTTCACGGGAAACCTCGGCTTTTCTGCGCGGGCTCAGACGAGTGTTCTCGATCTCACCGCCGCCGCGCTTCCGGTGACGTTTGAACTCGCGATCTTCTCGATCGTGATCGCCCTCGCGATCGGTATCCCTCTCGGCATGCTCTCCGCGTCGAAGCCCGACTCGATCCGCGATGGTTTCGGTCAGGTCGTCGGACTTGCGGGTCTTTCCATCCCCGCGTTCCTGTTGGGGACCGCGTTGCTGGCGATCCTTGCCTCGTCATTCGGGTTCAACCCGAACGGACAGGGGTACGCCACGCTGTTTGAAGACCCCCTCTTGAACCTCCAGCAGATGTTGCTGCCGTCGATCGTGTTGGGCTTCGGTATCGCCGCGCCCATCATGCGCACCACTCGCACAGCGGTGCTGGAGATTCGCGCCAACGACTTCATCCGCACCGCCCGCGCGAAGGGTGTTCCTCCTCGCCGCTTGCAGGTGCGTCACGTGCTCGGCAATGCGCTGGTGCCCATCGTCACGATGACAGGCTTGCAGTTCGGATACCTTCTCGGCGGTGCCGTGGTGGTGGAGCAGATCTCGTCGCTCCCCGGCATCGGGCGCCAGGTGCTGCTCGGCATCCAACAGAAGGAATACGCGCTCGTGCAGAGCACCGTGCTCGTGATCGCGCTGGCCTTCGTGATCGTCAACCTGCTCACCGACCTGCTGTACCGGGTCATCGATCCTCGGGTGCGTGCCGCATGACCGCCATCTCTCAAACACCGACCCTCACCCCAGGCGGTGGACGCAACCAGGAGCGCCTGCGGCTGCTGCTGCGCAGCCGCAGCGGTCTCGCTGGGCTGATCATCGTGGTGCTGCTCGCCATTCTCAGCATGGTCTCGGCGTTCGGCTTGCTGCCATATGACCCGCTGGCGCAGGATCCTCCCTCTCGCCTACAGGGTCCGTCGGCTGTGCACTGGTTCGGCACAGATCAGTTCGGACGCGATGTGTTCTCTCGGGTCGCTGCCGGTGTGGCGAACTCGGCGCTGATCTCTGTTGTCGCTGTCGCCTTCGCTACCGTCGTTGGCACGCTCTGTGGCCTGATCGCCGGGTTCTATCGCGGTTTCTCCGACAGTGCGATTTCCGCCGTCACGAACGTGCTGTTTGCCTTTCCTCCGCTGCTGCTCGCGCTGTCGCTGGCATCGGTGTTCGATCGCAACTGGTTCACGATTGCCGTGGCCATCGCCATCGTCTACGTCCCGATTTTTATTCGCGTAACCCGTGGCCCTGTGCTGTCGCTGCGCGAAGTGGAATACGTCAAGGCAGCCAAGAGCACCGGACAGAGCCGGATGGCGACGATGTTCCGGCACGTGTTGCCGAACATCACCTCGATCATCATCGTGCAGGTCACGCTTTCGCTGTCGTGGGCGGTGCTCACCGAGGCATCGCTGAGCTTCCTCGGACTCGGCACCCCGCCGCCTGCGCCCTCGCTCGGATCGATGATCTTCGAAGCGCGCACGCTGGTGACCATTGCCCCGTGGACGATGATTGCGCCCGGTGTGATCGTGGTGCTGCTGGTGGTCGGACTGAACCTGCTCGGCGACGGACTTCGCGACAGCCTCGACCCGAGAAACAGAGGAAAGCGATGACCACGGAAGATCTCGGCGGACTCGCCACCGAGGCGAGCGACCCGCGTTACGCCGAACTCGATCTGATGAGCGTCGCAGAACTCGCCCAGACGATGAACGAGGCAGATGCCAGCGTGCCCGCTGCTGTCGCGCGCGCCATGGGACAGATCGTGCCGGCAATCGAGGGGACCGCTGAGCGCATGGCCCAGGGGGGCCGTTTGGTCTATGTCGGCGCGGGAACCCCAGGACGCATCGGCGTGCTTGACGCCTCAGAATGCCCACCCACTTTCAGCACTCCGCCGGAGATGGTGTTTGCGATCATGGCAGGGGGACCCCGCGCGATTGTGAACCCCGTCGAAGGCGCAGAAGACGACGCGGAGGCGGGGGCGGCCGCCATCGATGCCTCAGAAATTGGTCCGCTCGATACCGTGATCGGGATCGCCTCCAGTGGACGCACTCCCTATGTTGTCGCCGCTGTGACTCGTGCGCGGGAACGCGGCGCACTCACGGTCGGTCTGTCGTGCAACAGCGGCACCGTTCTTAGTGCAGCCGCCGATCATGGCATCGAAGTTGAGGTCGGTCCAGAGGTGCTCTCCGGCTCCACACGCCTCAAGTCGGGGACAGCCCAGAAGCTGGTGCTCAACATGTTCTCCACCATCTCGATGGTGCGAAACGGCAAGGCATACGGCAACCTGATGGTTGACGTGAAGGCGACGAACCACAAGCTGCGCGAGCGTGCCATTCGCATGGTGCAGACCATCGCCGATGTCGACCGCGAGGCGGCGGTGCAGGCGCTGGAAACGTGCGCCTACGACGTGAAGCTCGCCTCGATCATGATCCGCCGCGGCGATGACCTCGCCGCAGCCACCGCTCGACTCGCTGCGACCGGCGGCCGGTTGCGCACCGCACTGGAAGGCAACTGATGCGCGTTCTTGGACTGATTTCTGGCACATCGCACGATGGGATTGATGCGGCAGTCGTCGACTTCGCTACCAGCGGCGGGTTCACCGCGTGCGGCGTCGATCTGCACGGCACCGTGCTCGCTGCAACGAGCGTGCCGTACTCGCCAGAGCTGCGCGCACGGCTGGTCGCGGCGCTTCCCCCCGCCCAGACGACCCTCGCCGAGGTGTGCGAACTCGACACCCTCATCGGCCAGGCTTTCGCCGAGGTTGCCGCCGATATCGCTGCCGAGGTCGGCGGCGTCGATGCTGTCTGCTCGCACGGCCAGACCGTCTACCACTGGGTAGATGGAGCACAGGCGCTCGGCACCCTGCAGATTGGACAGCCAGCCTGGATCGCCGAGAAGGTCGGCGCTCCGGTCGTGTCAGACATCCGCATCCGCGATATCACTGTCGGCGGCCACGGCGCTCCGCTGGTCTCCTTCCTTGACGAGCTTTTGTTGCGTTCGCGCGCGGGAGTCTCTGCGGCCCTCAACCTGGGCGGCATCTCAAACATGACAGTGGTGCGGCCGGATGGCCTGGTGGCCTACGACATCGGCCCGGCCAACGCGCTGGTCGATGCGGTGATTGTGGAGCACGGGCTGAACCCCCTCGGTTACGACGACGACGCAGCGATTGCGCGCACGGGTCAGATTGATGAGGCGCTGCTGGCAGCCCTGCTCGACGATGCGTACTACGCGCTTCAGCCGCCCAAGAGCACCGGAAAAGAGCACTTCCACCTGGGCTATGTGCACGAGCACCTTGCCGCACAGGGGCGGGAGATTCCGGTAGCCGATGTCGTGCGCACGCTCACTGAACTGACGGTGCGCACGGTGGCACGCGACGTTGAGGCCGCCGGTATCGGCTTTCTCGCGGTCTCGGGTGGCGGCTGCCGTAATCCGTTGCTGCTGGATGGACTCCGCGCCGCCCTGCCGACGACCGAGGTGGTGCTCGCCGACGAACTGGGCGCCGCCGCCGACAGCAAGGAAGCGATCCTTCTCGCGCTCATCGGATGGTCGACGATGCATGGGGTTCCCGCCATCGTCCCCGGCGGTACCGGAGCACGCGAGCCGCGCATTCTCGGCACCATCACGCCGGGTGTCGGCCCGCTGCAGATGCCGGAACCGATCACCGCTATCAACTCCCTCGCGCTCACGGAGGCCTCGGCATCGTGACCCTGCAGGTGCGCCGCGCCACCCCGGACGACCTGTCCGGGGTGCTCGACGTGTTCCTCGCCTGCTGGCGGGAGAGCTATCGAGGGATCCTCCCCGATGCCTCCATTGATGCGATGACTGACGAGCGGGCAGAAGCGCTGTGGCGCCGAGTGCTCGCCGCCGTCGATGGTGTCGTGCTGGTGGCAGAACGCGAAGGCGCGATCGTCGGGATGACCCGGTACGCGGTAACGCAGACAGATGCTGACCGCACCGCCGGCGCAGTGCACTCCCTTTACGTCTCCCCGCGCGCCCACGGCGGCGGGATTGGTGGAGCACTCCTCACCCGCGCGGCGGATGACCTGCGTGAGGCGGGGGCAGAGGCGGCCACCCTTTGGGTGTTCTCCGCGAACCAGCCGTCGATCGGCTTCTACGAGGCGAAGGGCTGGCATCCAGACGGTGCGACGCGCACGCAGCCGGAGTTTGGTGAGCCGGAACAGCGCATGCGTAAGGAGTGGTCATGAGCGCCGGGGCAATCCAGCGCATCCGCGTGCTTCGGGTGCCGTCTCCTCTACTGCGCCCTTTTGTCACCGCAGTGCGGCGCGCCACCCACCTCGATGTCGTGCTCGTCGAGGTGACCGATGCCGAAGGACGCCGCGGATACGGCGAAGCCGCCACCAGCTGGCGCGTCACCGGTGAGAGCCCCGAGAGTGTGGCGGCTGCCGTCGCCGGGCCGCTGGCAGAGATTGTGCTCGGCCATCCAGCCACAGACACCGACCTTGCCGCACGAATTGCCCCGTCGGTGTGGGGTAACGCTGCCGCGCGCAGCGCGGTCGAGTGCGCTGCCGCCGATCTTGCTGCACAGCAGCGGGGACTTCCGCTGGCGGCGACCCTGGTCGTGAGTGATGTAGCGACTGATGTGGCGAGTGTTTCCGGGCGGCTGGCCAGCACCCCGTCGCGCATCCGCACCGACATGACACTCTCTGTCGCTGAGCCGGCCGAACTCGCGAAGCGCGCGACCGAGTACGTGGCGCGAGGGTTCGGATGCCTCAAACTCAAAGCCGCAGCGACCCACGACACCATCGCAGGTCTTCGCGCGCTGCGGGCAGCCGTCGGTCCAGAAATCGTGCTGCGAGTAGACGCAAACCAGGCCTGGACTGCGGCAGAAGCTATCGGCGTGATCCGCGCAGCCGAAGACGCGGGCCTCGGGTTGGAGTTCGTGGAACAGCCGGTCGCCGCCCATGATCTCGCCGCGCTCGCCGCCGTGACGGCCGCTGTCGATACGCCGATCATGGCGGATGAGTCGGTGCGCACGGCTCGGGATGTGCGGCGGATCGCCGAACGCGGTGCGGCGACGCTGGTGAATATCAAGCTCGCGAAAACAGGCGGGCTCGCCGAAGCCCTCGCGACAGCCGATGCTGCCCGCACAGCAGGGCTGGGCATCGTGATCGGCTGCATGATGGAGTCGCACGTGGGCGTGAGTGCTGCTGCGCACCTGGCCGCGGCCATTGCTCCCGAAACAGTGCACGACCTCGATGCCGCGTCTTGGCTGCGAAGCTCTCCGGTAACCGGCGGGATGTCGCTCATGGGCGACGCTCTCGCGCTCAATGCGGGCCACGGGATCGGGGTAACGGGGATCTCCGCTGACGCAGAGGCCGATCTTCTCCTCGATGTGTCTTTTCGTGTGGGGGTGCCCGCATGACCGCCGCTGAAGCCGTCGCAGCCGTGCTCGCCGGCTCATCCGCCCCGCGCGGAGCGGTCGCCGGTGTGGCCACTGCGGCAGGGCGCGATATTTCTGCTGGCGGCTCGGCTGACCTTTTGGGTACACCCGTGACCACGGCTACCGCCTTCGACATCGCATCGGTGTCGAAAGTCGCCGCGACCACTACCGCGATCCTGCGCCTGGTAAGCCGCGGCGAGCTGAGGTTCGAAGACCACGTTGACCGTTTTCTACCGCGCACACACTGTGCGCCCGAGACAACAGTGCGTCACCTGCTGCACCACCGAGCAGGGCTGTGGGAGTGGCAGCCGCTCTACCTGGATCGTGCGCACACAGACGCGGCGGATGCGGCGGATGCCCTCCCGTTGCGCTACGGGCTCGACGAAGCTCATCACTACTCCGACCTGGGCTTCATGCTGCTTGGACGCATCGTTTCGGTCGTTACAGGACTCCCGTTGGACGATGCGGTGCGCGAGCTCGTGACCGCCCCGCTCGGCCTCGACCGCACCGGATATGGTCCTGCGGTCACCCCCGTGGCTTCGTCGGCCATCGGTGACGCCGCCGAGCGTCGAATGGTCGCGACCGGTGAGCCGTACCCGATCCTGATCCCCGTCACTGACCCCGCCGATTTTGCGTGGAGGGAAGGCGAGATCAACGGCGTCGTCAACGACGGCAACTGTTTTCATGCGTATGGCGGAGTCGCCGGTCACGCGGGTGTGTTCAGCACCGCAGACGATCTCCTGACCCTCGGAATGGCTCTTGCTACTCCCGACCGGCACCCCGAGCTGTGGCATCCGCAACTCGTGGCCGAGCTGTTCCGCGACGGCCCAGATCAGGGCCAGGCGCTCGGCTGGCGCAGTCGTACCGCGCTGATGGGTGGCCTCGAGACGAGGATGCTGTGGCACCCCGGCTACACCGGCTGCGCCCTCGGCGTCATCCCTGAGACGGCGTCTACACCTGGTGCCGCTGTGGTGCTGCTGAGTAACCGACTTTTTGCCGCAGAGCCCGCCACGACAGAGACGCTGTGGCACACGGCGCTCCCCGCCCTCCTGGACGACCAGATCATTTTCCGCGACACCGAAAGAACGAGAACACCATGAGCACCACCGAGCCCGTGCTGAGCATCACCGGCCTCGCCGTCGCCTTCCAGACCGGCTCCGAGCTGGTCACCGCGATCAGCGACATCAACATCGACATCGCCGCCGGCGAGACCGTCGCTGTGGTGGGGGAGTCCGGTTCAGGCAAGTCGACCACAGCCGCCGCCGTCAACCGCCTGCTGCCAGAGAATGGCTCGATCACGGCTGGCAGCATCCGCTTTGATGGGCGCGAACTGACCGATCTGCCAGAGAGCGCCATGATCTCGCTCCGCGGTGCCGGCATTGGTCTTGTTCCGCAGGATCCGATGTCGAACCTCAACCCGCTGATGCGCGTCGGCGAGCAGATCGGCGAGGCGCTCGAAGTGCACGGGCACACGAGTGGCGATGCCACCAAGACCCGCGTCGTTGAGCTGTTGGAGATGGTGGGCATCGCAGATGCGGCGCAGCGCGTGCGGCAGTACCCGCACGAGTTCTCCGGCGGCATGCGCCAGCGCGTGCTCATCGCCATGGGGCTCGCCTGCAAGCCCCGCCTGCTGATCGCCGATGAGCCCACCTCGGCTCTCGATGTGACAGTGCAGCGTCGGATTCTCGATCAGCTCGACACGCTTACCGGTGAGCTGGGCACCGCCGTGTTCCTCATCACACACGACCTTGCGCTCGCCGCGGAGCGTGCCGACCGGATCGTCGTGATGTTCCGCGGAAAGGTCGTCGAGGAGGGCACGTCAGAGCAGGTGCTCGGCAACCCGCAGCACGAATACACGAAGCAGTTGCTTGCCGCAGCTCCGAGCCTCGCCTCGCGCCGCAACGCGGTTCCGCAGCGGGAGGCCGCCACAGGGACGCCGTTCGTCGAGATTCGCGACCTGCGCAAGGAATTCGACCTCCGGGCGCCCAAAGCAGGCGAGCCGCAGACATTCACTGCTGTTGACGGGGTGAGCTTCGAGATCCGCCGCGGCACCACTGTGTCGATTGTGGGGGAGTCCGGATCAGGCAAGTCGACCACCGCGAACATGGTGCTCGGACTCGAAGACGCCACGTCCGGCTCGATTCTGTTTGACGGACTGGACCTGACGGCCCTCCGCCGCAAAGAGCTTTTCGCCCTGCGTCGCCGTGTGCAGCCGGTGTTCCAGAACCCGTATGCCTCGCTCGACCCGCGCTACACCGTGGAGCAGTCGATCGCTGAGCCTCTGAGCGTGCACCGCATCGGCACGGCGGCTACCCGTCACTCGCGGGTGCTGGAGCTGTTGGAGCAGGTAGCACTGCCCGCCGCGATGGCAGAGCGCCTGCCGCACGAACTCTCCGGTGGACAGCGGCAGCGCGTGGCAATTGCCCGTGCGCTCGCGCTGGAGCCCGAGCTTGTGGTGCTCGACGAAGCTGTCTCCGCGCTGGATGTGCTGGTGCAGGCGCAGATCCTCGATCTACTCGCCGACCTGCAGCGCCGCCTCGGCCTCAGCTACCTGTTCATCAGTCACGACCTGGCCGTCGTGCGGATGATCTCCGACGAAGTGCACGTTATGCAGCGCGGCGTCGTGGTGGAAAGCGGCACACCGGAGCGCATCTTCGATGCCCCGCAACACCCGTACACCCGCGAGCTGCTCGCCGCGATCCCCGGCGCATCCCTCGCCACCTAACCCCGCACCCGGCTGCGGCTGCACACTTGTCGGGAGTTTGCCTCCGGATCGGCCGAAAATGCACGAAATTGGCCGACATCCGTACGATCACCCGACATCTGCACCGCGAGATCGGGCAGGATCGGACGGGCGGGAGGAGGGGGCGGAAGAGGGAGGGGAGTTAGTGTTGGCGGTCGTCGTCGTGCCAGGGGCCTTCCCACCAGCCGGCGCGACCGTCGTCTGAGCTGCTGCGTCCGCGACGGGAGCGCACAAACTGCACGATGAACAGGGTCAACGTACTGACCAAGATCAAGACGACAACAAGGAACATCACGTCGCTCTGGTTCATGGGCGTCTTCCTTCCGCGGTATCCGCAACGATCTTCGCGGGGGCGAGAAGCCCATCGGCCGCGAGTGATGCGAGCGACGCGAGACGGGCTTTGTTGGCTGCCGCCCATCCGCTGCCTGGGCGGCGAGGGAAAAACCACTGCGCACTCCGAGGAGCCAGATTCCGGCGCCAGCTCGCCGCATCGGAAGCCGTGAGGCGTTCGCCGTCGTCGAGTGCACCCACGCGCTAGTCCTTCGTCTTCACCGTGGTGATCGTCTCCGTGATGCGCGGCAGCAGATCGGCCACCGACTGCACGACCTCATCCGGCCGGAACGGGTACTTCTCGATCTCTGCTTCGTCGCTGATGCCCGTGAGCACCAGTACCGTGTGCAGGCCGGCCTCGATCCCGGCGACAACGTCGGTGTCCATGCGGTCGCCGATCATGCCTGTGCGCTTGGAGTGTGCGCCGATCTTGTTGAGGGCAGAGCGGAACATCATCGGGTTCGGCTTGCCGACGACGTAGGGCTCCTTGCCTGTCGCCTTCGTGATCAGCGCTGCAATGGCGCCGGTGGCGGGAAGCGGACCATCGGCGCTGGGGCCGGTGGCATCCGGGTTGGTGACGATGAACCGCGCTCCGCCGAGGATGAGACGAATCGCCTTAGTGATCGCCTCAAACGAGTAGTTGCGGGTTTCGCCGACGACGACGAAGTCGGGGTCGGTTTCGGTCATGATGAACCCGGCTTCGTGCAGGGCAGTGAGGATTCCTGCCTCGCCGATCACGAAAGCGGAGCCGCCCGGAAGTTGTTGCTGCAAGAAATCGGCGGTCGCGAGGGCCGACGTCCAGATCCGCTCTTCCGGAACGTGCAGGCCGCTGATGCGAAGGCGTGCCGACAGGTCGCGGGCGGTGAAGATCGAGTTGTTGGTGAGCACCAGATACGGGATACCGGCACTTTCCCATCCGGCGAGTAGCTCGGATGCCCCCGGTACGGCGTCGTTTTCATGGACGAGCACGCCGTCCATGTCGGTGAGCCAGCATTCGATGTCGTCTCGTTGAGCCATGTGCTCAGCCTAGAGGGCGCACCTGATTCGCGCGTGGCAACGACTAGGCCGTCAGCCAGACCACCTGCGCGGCGTCAGGAGGGAGCACCGCGTCTGTGCCGTTGATCTCGACACCGGACGGCGTCACACGCACGGTGGCCGCGACAACGAGGCCGAGAGCTTCAAGTGCACGGAGCAGTTCGGGGTCGCGGTCGTCTACCCGCAGCACTTGACCGGTGTGACCCTCTGGTGCGTCGCCCAGAAGCACGAACGGCACGCGTTCGACATGACCATCCGCGTCAGGGATTGCGTCGCCGTGGGGGTCGAAGCGCGGGCGGCCGAGGCGCGCATCGATGCCTTCCAAGAGGCGGTCGCTGATTGTGTGTTCGAGCACTTCGGCCTCGTCGTGCACTTCATCCCAGCCGTAGTCGAACTCCCGCACGAGCCACGTCTCGATGAGGCGGTGGCGGCGCACCATGGCGAGGGCGCGGAGGGTTCCGGTATCGGTCAGCCGCACTGCACCGTATGGCACGTGCGAAACCAGCCCGGCGGCAGCGAGCTTCTTCACCATCTCGGTTACCGAAGAAGGTGCGATTCCGAGCTTCGCCGCAAGCACCGACGGGGTGATGGGGGCATCTTGCCACTCGGTGTGCGCGTAGACGGTCTTGAGGTAGTCGTCAGTTGCAGGAGAGGCCACCTGACCAGCTTAGGTCAGCCGTTTAGGGCCAAGAGGAGCACACCGAATGCGACCTGCCCGGCAAAGAACACCACGAGGAACCCCAGTAGTGCCGCCGCGAGCGAGAGTCGTCCATCAAAGTCAGTCACCTCGGCCATGCCGATCTTGCGCGCCTTGAACGCGAGGATCAGGGTCACGATCCCCAGCCCGAGCTGCACCCACGGGCCACCGAACGGAAGGTAGTCGGGAAAGGCGATGAGCAGGCCTCCTGCCACACCCGTCACGAAACCGATCCAGGTGAGGATACGGACGTTGCGGCGAGCAGGTGCGACAGACATGGGGTCGAGCCTATCCGGGCCACCGGTCAAAGCCGACCGCGTAAGTGCGGACTACGCCCCCGTGAGCACCAACCACAGCAGTGCGCCGTTGAGTGCGATCAGGAGCAGAGACGCGACCACCCCAGCGGCGGTGGTCCATCCCCGATTCACCCACACGCCGAGAGTGCGGCGCTGCGCGGTGAGCACGACCAGGGGGATCAGGGCGAACGGGATGCCGAACGACAGCACCACCTGACTGAGCACCAACGCGAGCGTCGGATCGACGTTGAGGCCCAGAATCACCAGCGCAGGGATCAGAGTTATCAGGCGCCTCATCAGCAGCGGGATGCGCACGTGCAACAGTCCGTGCATGATCTCGGCTCCCGCATAGGCGCCCACCGATGTCGATGCCAGCCCCGATGCCAAGAGCCCCACGGCGAAAAGGGTAGCGACGACCGGGCCGAGCCCCGCCGCGAGGGCGGCGTGCGCGCCTTCGAGAGAGTCGGTGCCCTCAACGCCTGTGAGGTTAGCGGCGGCGAGCAACAGAATGCCGAGGTTCACGGAGCCAGCGATCACCATGGCAATCGAGACGTCCCACCGTGTGGCGGTGAGGAGCCGGCGGATGCGCGACGTCTCGGTGCGTGCTGCTTCATCACCGGCATGAGCGCTGGTGGCTCCGAAGCGGTCGCGCGTGAGAGAAGAGTGGGCGTAGATCGCGTGCGGCATGATCGTCGCACCGAGGATGGAGGCGGCGAGCAAAACAGATCCGGTGTCTTCGAAGCGCGGCACCATCCCCGCAAGCACCCCGGCAGGGTCGGGCGGCGCGATGAAAACACCCGCGACGAAGCCGACCGTGATGATCACCATCAAACCGATGATCACAAACTCGAACGGGCGTGCTCCTCGCCGACTCTGCACGGTGAGCAGAATCATGGAGACGGCCCCGGTGATCGCACCGCCGAGCAGGAGTGGCACATTGAAGAGCAGGTTGAGGGCGACCGCACCGCCGATGATCTCGGCGAGGTCGGTCGCCATGGCGACAAGTTCGGCCTGCAGCCAGTACGCGCGGCGTGCCCAGGGGCGACGCAGTCGTGTGCCGAGCACTTCGGGGAGGCTCTGGCCTGTGACCACACCCAACTTGGCCGAGAGGTATTGGATCAGCCACGCCATGATGTTGCCCGCGAGCACGACCCACACCAGCAGGTAGCCGTACTGCGCCCCGGCTGTCATGTTGCTCGCCACATTGCCCGGATCGAGGTACGCCACACCAGCCACCAGTGCGGGCCCCAGCAGCCAGAGGCTGCGCGGCGGGGTTACCCGCGCTTGACGATTTTTAGGCACACCGAAACCGTACCGCATTCGGTTGTCGTTCGAAGCACCAGCGTCCCCGGCGATAACCTGGCGGGATGGATGACACTGCGCCGCAGAACACGGCCTCAGATGAACCCGCAGTGTCGGCTGGTAGCTCGACAACGCAACCGGGGTACGGCGTCGGGCCGTGGCCCGGTGGAGCAGACGCGTGGCCGGACGGTGAGCAATACGATCAAGAGCTTCTTGCCGCTGGTGACACACGCAACGTGATCGATCGCTATCGCTACTGGCGGATGGAGGCGATTGTCGCCGACCTCGACACCCAGCGGCATCCGTTCCACGTAGCCATCGAGAACTGGCAACACGACATGAACATCGGGTCGATTGTGCGCAGCGCCAACGCGTTCCTTGCGGACACCGTGCACATCATTGGTCGTCGTCGTTGGAACAAACGTGGTGCCATGGTCACTGACCGCTATCAGCACGTTATCCATCACGAAGATGTGGAGACGTTCACCGCCTGGGCTGTTGCCGAAGGTCTGCCCATCGTGGCGGTCGACAACGTCGATGGTGCGGTGCCGGTGGATCGGGCCGATCTCCCGCAGCGCTGTGTGCTGCTATTCGGTCAGGAGGGTCCGGGATTGTCGGCCGAAGCGCTCGCCGCGGCGTCTGCGCACATCGAGATCACGCAGTACGGTTCAACCCGCTCGATTAACGCCAGTGCCGCGGCTGCCGTCGTCATGTACGAGTGGTGCCGCCGCTACGCCGACTAGCAGTGCGCCAGCGCTAGCCGGTGCGCACCCCGGAAAACTCACTGGAGAACTCTGTGCGGACGCTGGTGAACTCTTTGCGCACGTTCTCGAACTCTTTGCCGATCCCGTCAAAACCGTTCTGCATTATGCGCAGGAACAGTGTCGAGATCAGCGTGGCGGTCGCGAGCATCCCCCCAGCGAAGATGCCGATCAGTGTCCATACTTGTGGTTCCGTCATCCCCAGCATCCCCTCAGTGTGTCTTGATCATCGTCGAGCGCACCAGGGGTTGAGCCGCAGTATTCCGCGGATTCCGGCGGTTGGGGAGAAGTGCTTTTGAAGTGGGTCTGTGCAGTGAATCAGCTCAGGCGGGCTGTGAGCGTGATTCTCTCGTCCACGGCGATGCGCACACTGTGCAGGCGGTGGTGACTACCTTCTGCACCGAGGTGTTCGTTGAGGTCGTGGGATCGACCAACCTCAGCTGCGATCGCTTTGCGAGCCGCCCGCAGCGCCAGATCGACAAGAGGATTCTTGCTCCCGATCTGTAGCGCGCGCACCGTCAGAACACCGTCGGGGGTCACGACGAGCCTCGTCATTCCCGTGAGTGAAGCACCGAGAACTTTCCAGCGGATGCGTGTCTTCCCTTCGATGCGCACCCCGTCTGCGCCGTCTTGCACGACGCTGACCGAAAGACGTCGCAACCTGATTCCTGCCTCGTTCAGGGCCGGGCGAAGACAAGCGACCAGAAGCGGAGCCAAGTCCGATTCTTTGACAGAGGCGACGAGCGAACCATTCATCCCCTCCCGTTCGTCAGCGATACGGAGTGCGTAGCGACTCTCAGGGCGGGTGGAAACCTCGGGCGCGGCATACGTCTGCCACTCGATTGGAGCGTTGTGTAGCTGCAGGTCGAGGGTGATCGGAATGCGTTCGACCCGCACGGGGTCTGCCAGCACGCGTATGGTGTGGGCGAATCCGCTGGATCTGCTGACGACAGCTGGTGAGCTCGCTGTCCTTTCAGGTGCAGGTGTGCCCTCTGAGAGGCGGAAGCGCAGCTTCGCCCTGCTCGCATCAATCGTGAGGTGTTCGAGATCGCTGCCGGTCAGCGCCACTGAGATGCGTACGTCGTCGAGCCCGTGGATCGTGAACTCGGAATCATCAGGGTGCAGAGACGCCCGTAACCACTGAGTCACGTTCGAGGAAGTCCCAGGCCACTCTGGTGTCGTCATCACGCGGGCGCTCCGATCCAGCGTCCAGAACGCACGCGCCAGCCAAGTGTTCCCAATCGGGCGAGCAGATAAACGCCAAAGAACGAGATAGCGAGCCAGACGAGACCAGCGACACCATCGACGCCTGTCGCGGCGACGCCCCACAGGGCCGGAAGAAACGGCACAAGGTTGAGCAAGCCAGCGATCGCGAGGTAACGAACGTCATTGGCGCCCATCAGCACGCCATCGAGAACGAACACGATCCCAGCGATCGGTTGGGCCACTGCCAGCACCAATAGAGCGGGTTGCACAAGTGCCGCGATTGTTGCATCGCCCGTGAATACAATGCCGAACACACCGGAGAGAGCTGCGATGAGCACGCCGACAGCGACACCAAACCAGGCACCCCACGCGACCGTGCGAGCGAGCACCCGGTGCACCTGTTGCTCGTCTCCTGCCCCCAGCTCCTTACCGATAAGCGCCTGGGCGGCGATCGCGAGTGCATCGAGAGCGAAGGCCGCGGCAGAGAAGATTGTGAACACAATCTGCCAACCGGCGAGCTCTTCGGTGCCGATGCCCGTGGCGACGCCCACGGTTGCAAGCAGCGCCACCCGCAAGCTCACGGTGCGCAAAAACAGCCAACCACCAGAGGTTGCGGTATTGCGCATGCCGGCCCGTTGCGCTCGCAGCGATGCGCTGTGCTTCGTTGCCATCCGTCGCACGACCAAAACGTATGCGGCCACCATGCCCCACTGTGCCGTGACGGTCCCGGCGGCGGAACCGGCGATGCCCCAGCCGAGCCCGTAAATGAACAGCCAGTTGAGAAGTGCGTTCGCGCCGAAGCCGAGCCCCGCGATCCACAGCGGAGTCATGGTGTCTTGCATTCCGCGCAACAAACCGGTGGCGGCGAACACGATCAGCATTGCCGGAAGACCCCACATGGAGATCACGAGGTAGTCGTTCGCCTGAGTGGACACCGCGTCACTCGCTCCGAACAATGACACCAGCCAGGGGGAGGACACCGCCCCCACCACGGCAAGCACGGAACCGAGTCCGAGGGCGAGCCACATGCCGTTGATGCCGACAGAGACCGCTTCGCCCGGTTGTCCTGCACCGAAGCGGCGGGCAACGGCGGGCGTGGTCGCGTAGGCGAGAAACACCATCAGCCCGACGATCGTCTGCAACACAGCCCCGGCGATACCGAGTCCGGCCAGCGGGGTGGTGCCAAGATGCCCGACGAGAGCGGCGTCGACGATAAGGAACGCTGGCTCTGCGATGAGTGCGCCGAGCGCGGGGATGGCGAGGCGCAAGATCTCTCGGTTCAGGGAGGTGCGCGCCATCATCCTTTGAGCCTATGACCTGGTGCCGACTTTGCTGGTCGGTCACACCCCAGTGTGGGAGGCGGGTCATAGGCTGGGAACATGACTGACGTTCTTCCCGCGGGCCTCGCCCTTGACGAGTTCAGCTCCACCATTCGCCCCCAAGATGACCTCTACCGCCACGTGAACGGTGAGTGGTTGTCGCGCACAGAGATTCCGGGCGACAAGGCGCGCTGGGGGTCGTTCCATCTTCTGGCCGAGCAGGCAGAAAGCGACGTCCGCGCGATCATTGAAGAGTCGCAAGATGCGGCTGAAGGCACGCTCGCCCGCAAGATCGGCGACCTGTTCGCGAGCTTCATGGACACGGACCGCATCGACGCTGCAGGCGTGACGCCGCTGGCCGAGACGCTGGCGGAGATCGATGCCCTCGACAGTATTCCCGCGTTCCTCCGGCTGGTGGGCACATACGACCGCGACGGTCGTGCTGCGGTGATCGGGTTCTATGTCGACGGTGACCCTGGCAACCCGGAGCGCTACCTGCCCGTTCTCGTACAGGCTGGCCTCTCACTGCCAGACGAGAGCTACTTCCGCCTCGACACTTTCGCCGACACGAGAGCCGCCTACCGTGCGCACCTCGAGCGGCTGCTCGATCTCGCTGGTGTGCCGCACGCCGCAGAGAACGCCGACCGGGCGATCGCGCTCGAGACTCAGCTCGCCAGCCACCACTGGGACAACGTGCGCAGCCGTGACGCGGTAGCGACCTACAACCTCAAGACGTGGGATGAGTTGCAGGAGCTTGCCGGTGTCGACCTCACTCCGTGGCGAGAAGCCGTCGCCCCCTCCAAGGCTGGCGCGTTCGATGAGGTCGTCGTCGCACAGCCCAGCTTCGTCGAAGGGCTCGGCAGCTTGCTTGCGCCGGCGCACCTTGAGGGGTGGAAGGCATGGTTGCGGGCCAAGGTCGTGCACGCGGCCGCCCCGTACCTGACCGATGAGCTCGTGCAGGAGAACTTCTCGTTCTATGGCACCGAACTGACAGGCGTTCCCACCATGCGTGAGCGTTGGAAGCGTGGGGTCTCGCTCACCGAAGGTGCACTCGGCGAAGCAATCGGCAAGGTGTACGTCGAGCGGCACTACCCGCCGACGGCCAAGGCCGCGATGGACGAGCTGGTGGCCAACCTGATCGAGGCTTATCGTCAGAGCATCACCGAGCTCGAGTGGATGACGGCCGAAACTCGTGAGCGAGCGCTCACCAAGCTCGACTCGTTCACCCCCAAGATTGGGCACCCGGAGGTGTGGCGGGACTACTCCAGCCTCGAAATCGATCGCGCAGACCTGTTCGGCAACGTGCGACGCGCTTCGATCTTCGAGCACGACCGCAACGTCGACAAGATCGGCGAGCCTATCGACCGGGCAGAGTGGCATATGCCGCCGCAGATGGTCAACGCGTACTACAACCCGTCGATGAACGAGATTGTGTTCCCTGCGGCCATCCTTCAGTACCCCTTCTTCGATGCCGAGCGTGACGCAGCAGCGAACTACGGAGGAATCGGGGCCGTGATCGGTCACGAGATCGGCCACGGCTTCGACGATCAGGGCAGTCGTTACGACGGTGATGGCCGGTTGCAGGACTGGTGGACAGACGCCGACCGTTCCGCGTTCGAGGAGCGCACGAAGGCACTCATCGATCAGTACGACGCACTGGTTCCTGAGGGCCTGGCTCCCGAGCATCACGTGAACGGCGCCCTCACTATCGGCGAGAACATCGGCGACCTCGGCGGCCTGGGCATCGCCCTCCGCGCCTACGCGCTCTCCCTCACCTCCACCGCGGTCCCTGAGTCCGCCGCGGTCCCTGAGCCTGTCGAAGGGCCCGAGCCCGCCGCGGTCCCTGAGCCTGTCGAAGGGCCTGAACCCGCCGCGGTCCCTGAGCCTGTCGAAGGGCCCGTCATCGACGGTTATACCGGCGTCCAGCGCCTGCTGCTTTCGTGGGCGCAGGTGTGGCAGCAGAAGAGCCGTGATGCGGAGACTCTGCGGCTCCTGACGATCGATCCGCACTCGCCTAACGAGTTCCGTTGCAACCAGATTGTGCGCAACATTGACGCGTTTTATGAGGCGTTCGGAGTGACCGAAAGCGATGCGCTGTGGCTCCCAGAGTCTTCTCGCGTGACCATCTGGTGATCAATCAGCTGACTATTTGAAAACTACCCCGGCGGTGGGGATACGATAGCCCTGCCGCTGGGGAGCGCGTCCTCTCGGTATCCCGAAAAAACTTTCGTTAGGACCATGCGTGGGCGCTTCCGAGCCTGGTGAAGGGTTTCGCAACCCTGCAGTTCCCGAGTCTCTTAATGGCGCCCAAGAATCATCTGGTTCAGGCCGCCGTTCGCAGCGTACGAGCCGTCGTCTTCCGCGACGCACCGCTGTCGGTCGTCGTTCTTTTGTGACAGTGCTCCGTTCGCTTGAGGGCTTGGCAGATGCGGGTGCTCAGGTGTCGGTGCATGTTGTCGACCTCGACAACCATGTGCATGTGTTGGCCGGAGACGACCATGTGACGATGCCGGTTGCGGGTCTTGGCGTGGTGCCGTTGCTGGTCGAGGTAGCGGCGGGCTTTGCTGATGGAACTCTCGATCCGTTCGAGATCATCGAGCGCACCAGCGTCGAGCCGGTGGAGTCGGCGGGATTGTGGCGCAATTTGCATGCCCCCGCTCTTCCGCTGGAAGACCTGGCAGTGATCGCCGCCACCGCTGGCGATCCGATTGCGGTGAATGCTCTGCTCAAGAAGGTCGGGCATGACAAGGTACGCAAGCGCATCGAGTCGTTGGGGCTGCGGCGCACCGCGCTCCTCGACCGCTTTCGCGATCACCGTGGGCCTGACGATGCACCACAGGTTGCCGTCGGTTCGGCACGCGAACTCGCTGGCCTGTTTTCCGCGTTGGTCAACTCGCAGGTGGTCGATGCCGCCGTCAGCGCACAGGTGGCGGAATGGCTGAGCCTGAACCAAGACCTGAGTTTGGTGGCGTCATCCACAGGCCTGGATCCGTTTTCGCATGAGCATGATGCCCACGGACTGCTGTTTGTGAACAAGACCGGCCGTGACCGCGGGGTGCGTGCCGAGGCCGGTGTTCTGGCTGGCCCCCGCGCCGGGGTCGCCTACTCGCTCATCGTCTGTTTCGACGATCTGTCGATCACTCACCGTTTGCGCGCCCACGACGCGTTCCGCATCCTCGGTGTGGAACTCATGGAGTACACCCACTAGCTCCTCACGCGCGCAACGACGAGTTAGCAGGGAACCTACGATTCCCGGAACGGGCCGAGGAGGGGCAGACTGGGAACGTGCGTACCATTCGTGATCTCGACACCGTTGAACTCATCCTCGATGCACAGGGCTTGCTCGACTCCATTCGGGGTCCGCAGCGCGTGGTCGATGCAGGCACCCTGCGCGCTCTGCAGCAGTCAGGCAACTATGTCGTTGGCTTCTTCGACGGCGAGGGTGAAGAGGAGCGCATGGTCGGCGCCTCTATCGCTTTCTTCGGCGAGCCAGCACGCCGTGCGATGCACTCGCACATCACGGCACTGCTGCCCGAATACCGCGGGCGTGGGTGGGGTCGCGAACTCAAAGAGCACCAGCGTCAGTGGGCGTTCTCGCGCGATGTCGGCCGCATCACCTGGACGTTTGATCCGTTGGTGGCACGCAACGCGCACTTCTTCTTTGCAGTACTGGGTGCCCGCGCTACCGGCTACTCGGTGAACCGCTACGGCATCTTCGGCGGCGGAGACGCGGGCGACGAAAGCGACCGCCTCGACGTCGAGTGGGCGCTTGCCGATATCGCGAAGCCCCCGGCAGAGGACGCCATAGCGGAGATCCTCGAGATTCCGGCCGACATCGAATCGCTACGGGTCTCCGACCCCGATGCAGCTTTGGAGTGGCGCACTCGTCTGCGGGCGCAGATGGAGGGCCTGCTCGGCAGTGGGTTGCAGATCGCCGGCTTCGACACCGCACGCGGTTACCTCTTCGCCGCATCCTGACCCGGTAGGTTGACCGGTTCAGCCTCAACGACCAGCGGTAGAATGGGGTGCCCGTGCTCGCGGGTTTCCTTCCGCATCCGACCATTGGAGCCACCATGGCCGAACAGTCCCGCCTCGATAAGGTCATCGCCCTCGCCCGCCACCGCGGGTTCGTGTTCCAAGCGGGTGAGATTTACGGCGGTTCTCGGTCGGCCTGGGACTACGGCCCCCTCGGTACGGAGCTGAAGGAGAACATCCGTCGTCAGTGGTGGCAGACGTTCGTGCGTGGCCGTGGCGACATGGTGGGACTGGATTCCAGCATCATCCTCCCCAAGCGGGTCTGGGAGGCCTCCGGTCACGTCGCCACTTTCACCGACCCGCTGGTCGAGTGCCTGCAGTGCCACAAGCGCTTCCGCGCAGACAACCTGATCGAAGACTTCGAAGCTCGCAAGGGGCGCAAGGCCGAGAATGGTCTCGCCGATGTGCCGTGCCCCAACTGCGGCAACAAGGGTCAGTACACCGAGCCCAAATCGTTCTCCGGACTGGTGAAGACCTACCTCGGTGTGGTCGACGACGAGTCTGGCCTGCACTTCCTGCGTCCAGAGACAGCGCAGGGTATCTTCGTCAACTTCTCAAACGTGCTCACCGCGAGCCGCAAGAAGCCCCCGTTCGGTATCGGCCAGGTGGGTAAGGCGTTCCGCAACGAAATCACCCCGGGTAACTTCATCTTCCGCACCCGCGAGTTCGAGCAGATGGAGATTGAGTTCTTCACCCCGCCGGCAGAAGCACCGGAGTGGTTCGATCACTGGGTCGAGGCGTGCTGGAACTGGTTCATCGATTTGGGGATCGACCCAGAGAACATGCGTCAGTTCGATGTGCCAGAAGACGACCGCGCGCACTACTCGGCAGGCACCATCGACGTGGAGTACAAGTTCGGCTTCGCGGGCAAGGAGTGGGGCGAGCTCATGGGCGTCGCCAACCGCACCGATTACGACCTTTCGAGCCACAGCGAGGCATCGGGCACGAGCCTCACCTACTTCGACCAGGCGACAGGCGAGCGCTACACGCCTTACGTCATTGAGCCGTCGTTCGGTCTCACGCGCGCCATGATGGCTTTCCTCGTCGACGCGTACCGCGAAGAAGAAGTGCCGAACGCCAAGGGCAGCACCGATGTGCGCACCGTGCTCAAGCTTGACCCGCGCCTCGCGCCAGTGAAGGCAGCGGTCTTGCCGCTGAGCCGCAACGAGAAGCTCTCGCCGCTCGCTCGCGAGGTGGCAGACAAGCTCCGCGCGTCCTGGGCCGTCGACTTCGATGATGCGGGCGCGATCGGACGCCGTTACCGTCGTCAAGACGAGATCGGCACCCCGTTCTGCGTCACGGTCGACTTCGATTCGCTCGATGATCGTGCCGTCACGGTGCGCGACCGCGACACCATGGCGCAGGAACGCGTCTCGATCGACAACCTGCACACCTACCTCGCAGAGCGTTTGCGCGGCGCCTGACCGACAGCTCGATGAGAAGGCGCCGCGGCGCGTGGGGGAGGCTCAGCAGTGACAGAAGACTCGCAACCGAAACCTCCCCCCGGCAGGCGTGCGCGGGTTCGGGAGCTTTTCCGTCGTCGCACTCTGGGTAAAGATGCCGTCGCGGGTATCGTCCTCGGCGTCGAGAGTGTGCCAGATGGACTCGCCAGTGGTCTGCTCGCCGGGGTCAATCCCGTCGCCGGCCTCTACGGGTACCTCTTCGGCATGCTGGGGGCGGCGTTCTTCACCAGCAGCACGTTTATGGCTGTGCAAGCGACCGGCGCGATGGCGTTGGTGGTGGCAGACACCGATCTGAGCTCGCGTCCCGATCCGGATCGCGCGCTCTTCACGCTCGCGATGCTCACCGGTGTCGTGATGATTCTGGCTGGCGTGCTGAAAGCGGGCCGCCTGCTGCGGTTTGTTCCCACGTCGGTGATGACCGGATTCGTCACGGCCGTCGGCGTCAACATCGTGCTCGGCCAGCTGTCGAACCTCACGGGGTACGAAAGCGACGCGGCCAATAGGGTCACGCGTGCTGTCGATCTGGTGCTGCACTTCTGGCAGGTGAACCTGCCAACAACGGTCATCGGCGTCGTGACGATCGGGCTCATTGTGTGGCTCACCCGCACGCGACTCGCGTCATTCGGCCTCGTCGTCGCCGTTGTTGTGGGATCCATCCTCGCGTGGGCCAGCACTGCGGGTTTGGGTTGGTCTGTCGCGACGATCAGTTCAATCGCCGATGTACCAAGCGGCCTCCCCGGGCCTGTGCTGCCGGTGATCGACGACATCGCGTACCTTGCGATCCCCGCGGTTTCCCTCGCTTTCGTCGGGTTGATTCAGGGGGCGGCCGTGTCGGCTGGTGTCCCCAACCGCGATGGGCGTCCTGCGGACGCATCGAAAGACTTCATCGGCCAGGGCGTCGGCAACATCATCGCCGGTGTCTTCCGCGGCATGCCGGTCGGTGGGTCGATGTCGGCGTCGGCCCTCATCGCCCAGGCTGGCGCGCGCACCCGCCTGGCGTTGATGTTCGCCAGCGGTGTGATGGCTGCGGTCATCCTCTTCGCCTCTGGATTGGTCGCCTATGTTGCGATGCCGTCGCTTGCGGCACTGCTGATTGTCGTCGGGATTGGGGCGATCAAGCCGGCGAACATCATGTCGGTCGTGCGCACAGGCGCACTGCAGACGACCGTGCTGGCCATCACCTTCGTCCTAACTCTTCTTATCCCGTTGCAGTTCGCCGTGCTGGTGGGGGTGGGGCTGGGCATCGTGCTGTTCGTGGTGCAGCAGTCGAACCGCATTCGCGTGCGCCGCGTCATCATCGAGCCAGAAGGGCGCATGCGCGAGACGGACTCGGTCGACGAGGTCCCCGCTGGTCAGGTGCTCGTGTTGCAGCCCTACGGCAGCCTCTTCTTCGCCAGCGCTCCCGTGTTTGAAGCGCGGCTCCCCTCCGTCGTTGGCACATCGCGTCGTTCCGTTGTCGTGCTGAGGCTGCGCGGCGTCGATGAGCTCGGAATCTCTCTCGTCGAGGTGCTCCGGCGCTACGCCGTCGAGCTTCAAGCGCACCAGAGCGCGCTGCGTTTGGTTGTCAGTAGCGACCGCGTGATCGATCAACTCCGCGCTGGCGGCGTGATCGATGTGGTGGGAGAAGAGGGCGTCTACCACGCGACTTCGTGGTTGGGTGAGACATTGCGCACGGCCCACAGCGATGCGCTGACCTGGGTCGAAGCTCGCTCCTGAACCCTCGGCTCGATCAGCTGGTGGCGGAGAGCCGCGAGCCAAGCAGCGGGGTGAGCAGGGGCGACCACCCGACCTCTATGTTCAATCGGACAATCTGAGCACGGTTCGATCGTGCTTTTGCACACGTGTCAGGGATTCTCCGTTGACTAGCATCGGCAAGATGACCCGTCCCGGCGAGACCCAGCTTTGGCTCGAACACGCGATTGCTGCGCGTTCCGCCGAGCGCATCCGGTGTGGTCGGGACCGCATCGATTCAATGGTCACGCAATCGGATTGCACATGCCATTCGTCGGCGCACGGCGCACGGCGCAATGCGCCAGTCATCGAAAACACAACCCTCCACGGGCTGAAAGAGGAAAAGAGGAACAATGACGAAGCGATCATTGAGCATCGTCGGTGTCGTAGCCATCGGCGCCCTCACGCTTGCCGGGTGTTCGGCAAGCGGCGACGCCGATTCAACGGGCGGGGACTATGCCTCGGATGCCACCTTCACCATGGCGGTGAAGTCGGACGCCGGTGCGCTCGATCCTCAGATGGGCGCAGGCTCGGTCTTGAACCAGCTCACCCAATTCGCATATGACTCTTTGGTGAGCGTTGATGGAGCAGATGGCTCCATCAAATCGCAGCTGGCTACCGAGTGGACTGTTGCGCCCACCGAGCTCACCTTCACGCTGGCCGATTCGATTACGTGCGCCGATGGGTCAGCGTTCACAGCTGAGACGGCCGTGCGAAACATCGAGTTCGTCACCGACCCAGCCAACGAGAGCCCACTTCGCAACGTATTCGTGCCGGCGGGGGCAACCGCGACAGCTGATGGCAACGTCCTGTCTGTCTCGCTCGAAAGCCCGTCTGCGTTTGCGATCAACGGGTTCGGCGCCCTCCCGATGGTGTGTGACGCCGGCATGGACGATCGTGCGATGCTCGCGACAGGTACCGCAGGTTCTGGCCCTTACGTACTTACGAACGCTGTTCCCAACGATCAGTACACATACGAGATTCGCGAGGGGTACACGTGGGGTCCCGATGGCGCAACGACGGCTGACGAGGGTGTTCCAACGACCTTGAATGTGCGCGTGATCGAGAACGAGACGACAGCGGCGAACCTTCTGCTCAGCGGTGATATCAACGCGGGCGCGATTGTAGGTAGTGACGCGCAGCGCCTTGACGGAGCCGATCTGTATACGGCGCAGACCGAAGAGATCATTGGCCAGCAGTGGTACAACCAGGGCGAGGGGCGCGTGACATCCGACCCCGCCGTGCGAATGGCCCTGACGCAGGCCGCTGACTACGAAGAGCTCGTGAAGGTCGTCGGTGCCGGCAACGGCGCTCCTCCCACCTCATTCGCCGCGCTCACCCCGGCCGCTTGTCAGGGTGAAGCGGTGGTGAGCTCGATGCCGGCTTTTGACAGCGAAACGGCAGCCGATCTGCTTGACGCTGCTGGCTGGACGATGGGAAGCGGTGGCGTTCGAGAGAAGGACGGCGAGCCTCTCGCGATCAAGTTTGTCTACAACGCAGCCATGGGGTCTGGCGGAACCGCTGGTGCCGAACTCATCGTTCCGCAGTGGGAAGCTATCGGGGCTCAGGTTGAGCTAGAAATGCTTGAGTCGACGGCGTTGCAAGCAAATATTTTCGGCCAGGGGGACTGGGATGTTGTGTGGATCTCGCTTAACGTCAACACTCCAGATCAGATCATCGGATTCTTGAGCGGTGACGCGTCGACCAACTTTGCAAAGATCGACAACGACGACTACAACGCTGCAGTCGCCAAGGCATCCGAGCTCCCGGGAGCCGAAGGCTGCGACGCCTGGCTCGAAGGTGAATCGGCGTTGGTGGAGGCCGCAGATGCCTTCCCCTTCGCAAATACTTCCGTCAAGACGTTCGGGAACGGTGCAGAGTTTTCTGTCGGCGGCGACCTGGAGCCGTTGACGATCCGGATGCTGGGCTAGGGGCCGAACGTCATGGCAACAGCGACGCCAGCGGTCGTGCCTGCGGCTTCGTCTGCTCGTGGTGCAGACGGGATTCTCTCTGGGCGATGGGTTCGGTTCGGCATCCGCCGCGCCGGACGGCTGCTGGTGTCGTTGTGGGTGCTGATCACTGCGTCCTTCTTGATGATTCCGCTCATCCCTGGGGATCCCGTCCGCGCAGCGCTCGGTCCGACCGCACCGCCTGACGTGGTCGAGGCCCGCCGTCAGGCGCTCGGGCTGAACGACCCGCTCTTCGTGCAGTACTGGAACTACCTGCAGGGCCTCATGACGGGCGACCTCGGTACCTCGATGGTCTCGTCGCTGCCTGTCGCCGAGACCATCTGGCAGCGCCTGCCCGCGACGCTCCAGCTGGCTGGTCTCGCGTTCGTTGTCGCAATTCTCGTGGCAGTACCTCTTGGTGTGACCATGGCGATTCTCACCCGTCGAGGAAAAGGGCGAAAGACGGAACTCGTGTTCACGAGTTCGAGTGTCGTCGTGAGCTCAATTCCTGACTTTCTCCTCGGTGTCATTCTGGTGGCTGTTTTTGCGGTGAGTCTTGGATGGCTGCCAGTGGCTGGACGCAGCGGTGCCGACTCGTTCGTGCTTCCCGTGATCGCACTGGCTGCGGGGTCGGCGGCGGTGCTCTCGCGTATCGTGCGCGTCGAAATGATCGGTGTACTGGATGCGGACTATATCCGCACTGCGCGATCGAAACGGCTTGCCTCGTGGGTCGTGAACCTCCGTCACGCATTGCCCAACGCCGTAACAGCTTCGCTCACTATCGGTGGCATGCTGCTCGGCGGATTGGTTGCATCAACTGTGCTTGTTGAGAACGTGTTCGCCTGGCCAGGACTCGGGTCAGTAATGGTCTCCTCTATTACAACCAAGGACTATCCGCTCATTCAAGCGACGGTGCTTGTATACGGCGTTGGCGTGCTCTTGGCCAACACTCTCGTCGACATTGTTCTCGCGCTGCTTGATCCGCGCTCGACGATCGGAGAGAACTGATGACGCACCTTGCTCCCGAGTTTGCGACCCCCACAGGCGAGCCGTTCGATCACCTGGCTGCTCCGAAGAAGTCGACGAGCGCTCGCCGCCGGCTTAGCCTGCTGCGCACCCCGATAGGGGTAGCGGCAATTGTGTTGACTGCCCTTTTGGTGACGCTGGCGATCTTCGCGCCGACGATCTGGGGTGATGCTGCCAACACTACTGACACCGACGATATCTTTGCTCAGCCATCAGCTGAGCATTGGGTAGGCACCGACGCTCTCGGGCGCGACATCGCCGCGCGGGTGCTGGTTGCTACTCGCCTGTCGATCCTGCTGGCGCTCGGCGCGACAGCGATCGGGGTTGTCCTTGGCATAATTTTGGGCGCTGCGCCGCTGCTCCTCGGGAAGCGGTTGGGCAGGTTCGTGACCGCAGGTGTGAACATTGCGGTCGCCTTCCCTGGACTGCTTCTGGCGTTGTTCTTCGCGGCAATCTTCGGTGCAGGGCCGATCGGGGCGATGCTCGCGATCGGCTTTGCTGGAGCACCCTCGTTCGCGCGGCTATGCCAGACCCTTGTGGCGAGTGTCGCCGAGCGAGACTATGTGTCGGCGGCACGCAGCGTTGGCGCAAGCCGTCTGACTCTCTTCACCCGTCACGTTCTGCCCAACATCGGTGAGCCCCTTATCGTCAACGCCACCGTGGGGCTCGGCAGCACGCTGCTCGCTTTCGCTGGGCTTTCTTTCCTAGGGCTGGGCGTACAGCCGCCAGCATACGACTGGGGTCGTCTGATGCAGGAGGGTCTTGCCCAGATCTACAACAACCCATTCTCGGCGCTGGCGCCAGGCATCGCGTTGGTTGTGGCTGGGCTCTCGTTCAACCTGCTCGGTGAAGCGCTTGCGAAAGGGCTTGGTGTCCCGGGTGCTGGCGGTGTTCCGTTCAGAGCGCCACTTCGTGCGAAGCAGACCGCGACGACTCAAGCGCAAAAGTCGGCCACAGTCCGCAACGACGTTGTGCTCGAGGTGAAAGACCTCGAGGTCACCGTCCCGACAATGGACGGCGCGATTCACCCCGTCCGTGGCGTTTCATTTTGTGTGACGGAGGCCGAAGCAATTGGCATCGTCGGTGAGTCCGGCTCTGGGAAGTCGATGACGGCGCTCGCCATCGCACAGCTCATTGAGGAGCCGGTTGTTGTCGATGCTGAGCGGCTCACACTGGTCGGGCACAACCTGCTCGCAGGAGATTCACCTGAGCGCCAAAGTGTTCTCGGCACGTCGTTGGCGATGGTTTTTCAAGATCCGATGACGTCGTTCAACCCGACGATGCGCATCGGAACTCAGCTGGCCGAGGTCTCGCGCCGTCACGGCGGAATGACGCGAAAGCAGGCCATGACCCATGCGGTACAGCGGCTCGGCTCGGTGCGGCTCCCGGAGCCTGAACGTCGAGCTAAGCAGTACCCCCACGAGTTTTCGGGCGGCATGCGTCAGCGAGCGATGATCGGCATGGGCATCATGGGGACGCCATCGGTGATCATCGCCGATGAGCCTACGACAGCTCTCGACGTCACCGTGCAGAAGCAAGTTCTCGACCTGCTCGCCCAGATCCGGGAAGAGAACGGTGTCGCGATTGTGCTGATTAGCCATGACGTAGCCGTGGTCAGGGAGGTCTGTGATCGCGTGTTGGTGATGTACGCCGGAAAGATTGTCGAAGACCTGCCCTCCGCGGAGCTCACCTCGGCGGCTCAGCATCCCTACACGCGTGCACTCGTTGCTGCTGTTCCTGATATGTCGATCGATATCTCCAAGCCGCTCCCCGTGATTCCAGGTCGTTCGGTGGATCCGGCACATCTGCCTTCCGGCTGTGCATTCGCCGCGCGGTGTCCGCTGGCAGACGCGCATTGCGCCGAAGAAGACCCCGCGCTCATCACAGACGACAATGGCCGGCGGGTGGCGTGCTGGCACGCAGGAGAACCGCAACCGACGGTAGAGGAAGGGAAGCTGGCATGAGCGACCTGGTTTTCGAGAACGTCACCGTCCGCTACGGAACACGTCGGCGTTACACCACAGCCGTTGACGACGTGAGTCTCACAGTGCCATCGGGTTCAGTCGTGGGGCTAGTGGGGGAGTCTGGTTCGGGAAAGTCGACACTGGCCCGCACTGCAGTTGGTCTTGCCCCCTTGGCCGGAGGGCGCATCCTGCTCGGAGGGACTCCGTTGAACCCGCGAGGTCGCGGTCGAGCCGTACAAATGGTCTTTCAAGACCCGTACTCGTCACTCGATCCGCGCATGAAGATAGTGGACACACTGCTTGAAGCCATGCCCAAAGCACAAAGAGGTGCGGCGGGGCGACGCGAAGCGGAACGGCTGCTCGAACTCGTTCACCTTGACCCGCGGCACGCGCAGTCTTACCCGAGCGAGATGTCGGGCGGTCAACGGCAGCGCGTCGCGCTCGCGCGAGCTCTGGCAGGCCAGCCAGATGTTGTGGTGGCCGACGAAATCACATCGGCGCTGGACGTATCGATTCAGGGCTCAGTGCTGAACGTACTGCGGACGGTGCAACAAGAGCTGGGCTTCTCGATGCTGTTCATTTCGCACAACCTCGCGGTTGTGCGGTACGTCGCAAGCGAGGTCGCCGTTATGCTGCGCGGCAGCATCGTCGAGCAGGGGCCAACGACGCGGGTGCTCGAGAGCCCACACCACGAATACACCCGGACCCTCTTGAGCGCGGTTCCTGGGGCAACAGCGTCGTCGGCGAGCGCGGCTGACGCATCTATGAGGAGCTTGCAATGACCCGAAGGCTGACGATCGACGACCTTGCTGCCGTGTGTGTTCCCAGCGCACCGACGCTGTCGCCTGAGGGGGCCAGCATCGTCTACACCGTGCGTACCCTTGACGCCGACAACGACAGCGTGGCAACGAATCTATGGAGCGTTGCGGATGAGACGGCGCCGCGGCAGCTGACGTTTGGAGACACTGACTCTTCCCCGACGTTCTCGCCTGACGGCCGGCGTATCGCATTTCTTCGTGCCGTCGATGGGGTCGATCAGCTTCACCTGCTGAACGTGGATGGTGGTGAGGCCAGAGTTATCACGACACTTCGCGGTGGTGCTGGCGCGGCGGCGTGGAGCCCAGACGGTAACTATCTTGCGTTCGTCGCCGCTGTTGACACTGACGCGACTGAGTCGTCGGCCCTCGCGCCGATTGTCGTGTCGCGTCTCGATGCTCAGGTCGACGGTGTCGGCTACCTTGGCGCGGTGCGGTCGCAGTTGCACGTGCTCAACGTTGTTGATGGCGCGGTGCGTCAGCTGACCTTCGGTGGCGAGAACGCAGACGCCCCGGCCTGGTCGCCAGACGGACGCACTCTGGCGTACACCTCCGGCTCGGCTGAAGGTGGTCACCCGCTCTGTCGTCCAGTGTGGATGATTGATGCGCACGATGTGAAGGCAGACCCGGCGTGCGTGGCGCTCGCCGAGGGATATGCCGAGTCAGTGCTGTGGACTGCAGACGCGGGATCCCTCATTGTGGTGGGTTCGCTTGATCTGCTCGGAGGGCACGCACGTCTGCTTCGCGTCGATCTTGGGACCAAGGGTGGCGCGTGCACCGGCACCGTCGATCTCGGCGCGGCGCTTGATCGCAACGTGATGTCTGGGGCGCCGGCCTACCCTGGGGCGTCTCCTGCGCTCATCGATGATGGTCAGCGCGTGCTGTTTTGCGTACGCGATCGCGGGCTCACACATCTTTACAGCGTGGCCGTAGCGGGTGGGGCGGAACCGGTCGCCGTTCTTGCCGGGAGTGGGCGACTCGTCGCCGGGATGAGTGTCGCGGCAGGTACTGCCGCCGTGGTTGTTGCCACGCGCGACTCGTACGGCGAGATTGTGACGCTTGATCTTGCGACGGGTTCAGAGGTTGTGCGCACCCAGCACGGCGCGGTCAGTGGCGAAGGTGAACGCTACGGGTGGACTGAGCGCACGTTCAACATCAGTGACGGCGCTGTCGTTCATGGGTGGGTGCTGAGCGCCCCTGAGCAAATCGGGCCGCGCCCGCTGCTGCTCGATGTTCACGGCGGTCCACACAACGCGTGGAGCGATGTCGCGGACGAGATGCATGCATATCACCATGAGCTGGTCGCTGCCGGGTGGGCTGTTCTCATCGTTAACCCACGGGGCAGTGACGGCTATGGTGAAGAGTTTTTCCGCGCGGTCGATGCCGCCTGGGGCATCTCAGACGCGAGCGATTTTCTTGAGCCGATAGAGGCGCTCGTTGCCGAGGGGCTAGCCGATCCCCAACGGCTCGCCGTCGCAGGCTATAGCTATGGCGGCTACATGGCCTGCTACTTGACCGGGCACGACAGCCGCTTCGCAGCGGCTGTCGCCGGAGGAGTGGTCTCCGATTTGGTGAGTATGGTTGGCCCCGCCGACCTCAGCGCACAATTTACCGATGTTGAGCTGGGCGGACCGCCTTGGGAAGACGCTGCACGCTACGCGGCGATGTCGCCGTTGTCGCACGTGGCTGAGGTGCGTACGCCCACCCTGATTCTTCATGGCGAGGCGGATCGTCGGTGCCCTGTTGGCCAGGCGCAACAGTGGTACTTCTCGCTAAAGCATCGCGGAGTGCCAACGGAAATGGTGCTCTACCCAGGGGCGAGCCATATCTTTCCGCTTGCCGGGAGGCTCTCGCATCGCCTCGATTACAACCGTCGCATTGTGGAGTGGCTGGAGCGTTTCGCGGGGGATGCTGCTGGTCCTCGCCCTGTGCCACTGGACGAGGCGCACTGGCGGCGCCGTACGGAGGAGCTCGCTCGGCGACACCAGATCGTTGGTGCGCAACTGGGGATCCTTCGCCTCAGTTCACGTGACGATGACATGGTGCGTGCGGCGACAGGAACGCTGAACAAGCTCACTGGGGTGCCGGTGACTGTCGACTCGATTTTTCAGATCGGTTCGATCTCGAAGGTGTGGACGACGACCATCATCATGCAACTCGTGGAGGAGGGAAAGTTCACGCTCGATACGCCGATCGTTGAAATACTGCCAGACTTCCGGTTGAGCGACCCAGAGGCGCAGGATGGAGTGACGATTCGTCACCTGCTCACGCACACGAGCGGGATTGACGGTGACATTTTCACTGATATCGGTCGTGGCGACGACGCGGTAGCGAAGCTCGTCGAACTCCTGGCCGAGTCGAAGCAAAATCATCCGCTTGGCGCCAGCTGGTCCTATTGCAACTCGGGGTTCGTGCTTCTCGGGCACGTGATCCAGCGCGTTACTGGCCAGACGTGGGAGCAAGCCATCGAAGCACGGCTCGCCAGCCCCCTGGGGCTGTCGCGCACCGTGACCTTGCCGCAAGATGCCATCCGGTATTCGGTAGCTACCGGTCACGTGCCAGGAGCTGACGATGAGTTGGCCCCCACACCGACGTGGGACTTGCCTCGCTCTTTGGGACCAGCGGGACTTATCGTGCAGTCCACTGATGAAATGCTCGCGTTCGCACGGATGCATATGCGCGGCGGCGTGGCAGCTGACGGTACCCGCATTTTGAATGAAGCCAGCGTCGCCGCCATGGCCGCCCATGAGGTCGACCTGCCAGACAAGATCACGCTGGGGGACTCTTGGGGATTGGGGTGGATACGGTTTGATCTCGACGGTCACCGCGCGATAGGTCATGATGGAGCCACGATCGGACAGAACGGGTTCTTGCGGATCCTTCCGGAGCAGAACCTTGCTGTTGCCATCGTGGCTAATGGGGGAAACTCGGGAGACTTCTTCCGTGAGCTGTCGAGCGAGATCTTTGAAGACGTTGTTGGTATCTCGCGCACACCCGCCTTCGCGCCGCCTGCTGATCCTTTCGACGTGGATGCGTCGGCGTACGTCGGCGCTTACGATCGTGCCGGCGTGCGCATCGATGTCTATGAAGAAGACGGTGTGCTCAAGATGACGCTGCAACCGACGGGTGACATGGTTGAAGTGGCTGAAGACAAACCGCAAACGTTCGACCTCGTCGCTGTCAGTGACGCTCTCTTCGCGATGCGAATGCCAGGGACAGTTGGGTGGTCGCCCGTAACCTTTTTCACACATGAAAACGGACGCCAGTACGTACACTTCGGTGCCCGCTCGACACCAAAGGTGGACCGAGGTGAGTGAGGCTTTCGACGACGAGCGTGCGCTGGCGACGCTGATCGAAGACATTCGCGCTGTGGTGGAGTGCGAGTCCCCGTCGAGCGATGACGCTGCCGTCAGCCGAAGTGCTGATGTGATCGCTGCTCTCGGTGAGTCGCGTCTCGGTGCCGTACCTGAACGCATGCAGGTGGACGGATGCTCCCACCTCCGCTGGCGATTTGGAACCGGGCCACGGCGCGTTGTCGTGCTGTGCCATCACGACACAGTGTGGCCTCTCGGTTCGCTTGCTGAGCGGCCATTCCTGGTCAAGGATGGTGTGTTGCAAGGTCCCGGCTGCTTCGACATGAAGACGGGTCTCGTTATGGGAATTCACGCCGTCGCCGCTCTCGAGAATCGCGATGGAGTCTCGATTCTCATCACGGGGGATGAAGAGATCGGTTCGCCCCGCTCACGTTCGTTGATCGAAGCCGAAGCGCGCGGAGCCTCAGCCGTCTTCGTCTTGGAGGCGTCCGCCGACGGAGGCGCGCTTAAGACGCAACGCAAGGGCGTTTCGCTCTACCGAGTTCACCTGCACGGCCGTGCCGCCCATGCTGGTCTCGAACCGCACAAGGGTGCCAACGCGACCATCGAACTGGCGCACCAAGTTCTCGCCGTGAACAAGCTTGGTGATGCTGAACATGAGACCACCGTGACCGTGACGACTGCTGGGGCTGGCACCACGGCCAACACGATTGCTGCTCATGCGTCGTTTGCCGTTGATGTGAGAGCAACATCGGAGCAGGAGCAGCAACGAGTCGACGCCGCACTGCGTGCGCTGATGCCCGTCATTTCTGGTGTGAGCATCGAGATTGACGGCGGAATTAACAGGCCCCCGCTCGAACGCTCAGCATCGGAGGGGCTTTTTGCGCGGGCGCAGAAGGTGAATGCGCGCCTCGGGTATGCACCGCTAGACGCCGTTGCTGTCGGCGGTGCTTCTGACGGCAATTTCACCGCTGGCGTGGGAACCCCCACCCTCGACGGACTCGGTGCGATTGGCGGCGGTGCGCATGCACCTCACGAGCATGTTCTCACCGCCCAACTGGTTGAACGTACGCGGTTGCTCTCGGCCCTGATCGTCGATGTGTGTGCTGATGTTGCTGGCGGAGCGCCGCGATGATCGATCCCGAGGTCGTTTCCGACGCGGTTGGCATCGCCGATACCGCCGCCAGTGCCAGCGGCGTTGTCGTGCGAAAGGTCGACGGAATCGAATCCGCTCACGCCGCAGCTTCGCTGTTCGCGGGAATCTGGGGCCGCAGGCACGGCCAGCCTGTGACGCCAGAGATGTTGCGTGCGATGTCAAAATCGGGAAGCTATGTTGTGGGGGCGTACCGGGAAGAGACTCTTGTGGGCGCGGCGGTGGCGTTCCATGAGGAGCCAGCACTGCGCACTCTGCATAGCCACATCACAGGCGTCGTTCCTGGCCCCTGGCGCAATGTTGGCTTTGCCCTCAAAGCTCATCAGCGAGCATGGGCGTTGCAACGAGAGATCACCAGAGTCGCGTGGACTTTCGACCCGCTCGTGGCGCGGAACGCTTACTTCAACATCGCAAAGCTCCGTGCGCGTCCTGTGGAGTACCTCGAGAACTTCTACGGGAACATGTCCGACGCTCTGAATGGTACGGACGACACTGATCGTTTGCTGCTGCACTGGGATTTGCTCGCGCCCGATGTGATCGATGCCTGTCACGGAGCGCGCATGCAACAGATGAGGCGGCACGAAGCCGTGCCGCTGTTAGGCATGGATAACGACGGCAGGCCAACAGTGGGGAACGCACCGCTCAAGGCAGACGCCCTGATCTCTGTGGCATTGCCGTCTGACGTCGCTCGTCTGCGTGGCGAAACCCCAGAGGTCGCCCGCGAGTGGCGAGTGGCGGTGCGGGCCGCCCTCGTCCCTCTGCTCAGGCAGGGTGCCGAGTTTGTGGATTTCGATCGTGCCAGCGACGGTGAAGGCACAGGCCAGTACGTTTTACGCGCCCGAAGCGCCCCTCACCGCGCTTCACCGCAGCAAGGAGTTACTCATGAAGATTGAAGGGTTTGATCTCACGCGCATAGCGATGCCGTTAGTGTCACCGTTTCGGACATCGTTCAGCACACAGACCTCGCGGGACATTCTGCTCGTGCGGGTAGTGACCGACATCGGCGACGGGTGGGGCGAGTGCGTTGCGCTCGGCGACCCGCGCTACTCACCCGAGTACGTCGATGGTGTTGTCGACGTCATGCGTCGATTCTTGATCCCCGCGCTTGCGGGCGGGGGATTGACGGCACCACTGGTTGCTGAGCGGTTGCGTCCGTTCAAGGGGCATCAGATGGCTAAGGCCGCGCTCGAGATGGCGGTGCTCGATGCCGAGCTTCGTGCGGAAGGGCGCTCGTTCGGCCGCGAGCTGGGCGCGGTAAGCGAGCGTGTGCCCTGTGGCGTCTCGGTGGGCATCATGGACTCTGTGCCGGAGCTGCTTGACGCGGTTGATGCATACGTGGCCGAAGGATACCTCCGCATCAAGCTGAAAATTCAACCCGGCTGGGACCTTGAACCTGTGCGGGCGGTGCGTGAGCGTTTCGGTGATGATCTGTTGCTGCAGGTCGACGCGAACACCGCATACACATTGCATGATGCGAGGCACCTGGCGAAGCTTGACTCCTTTGAGCTGTTGCTCATCGAACAGCCACTCGGCGAGCACGACATCGTCGGTCATGCGGAACTCGCTCGCATGGTGACAACGCCTATCTGTCTTGACGAGTCGATTGAGTCGGCTGCAGATGCGGCCGCCGCCATCAAGCTGGGCGCGACCTCAGTTGTCAATATCAAGCCAGGTCGCGTTGGCGGCTACTTGGAAGCACGTCGCATTCACGATGTGTGCGCCGCAAACGGAGTACCAGTGTGGTGTGGCGGAATGCTGGAAACGGGGCTGGGCCGCGCGGCAAACGTCGCGCTCGCTGCGCTGCCTGGCTTTACCGTGCCAGGCGACACCTCCGGCTCTGGCCGGTATTACCGCACTGACATTACGGAGCCGTTCGTTCTGGACGACGGTCACCTCACCGTCCCCACCGGACCTGGGCTGGGTGTTGCACCGCTTCCTGACATGTTGGCAGAGGTCACGACCTCGACCCAGTGGGTGTCTCTCTGACCTGCAGATTCGGCGAAACTCCCCGTCGAACGCTCGAACGCCACCATGATCGCAGTGAACCTCGCGAACTAGACTGGGCGCCTATTTCGCTCTCACGAATGGTGCCGCCACCGTGCCCCTGAATCACCGCGCCACCCTTGCCCGCGTGCTCGATAACCTCGGTGACGCGTTACTCGACCTGTGTGTCGGGGTTGCGGATTCGGTCGACCAGATCGGGGGAATCGTCATCCACGATCCGCTCGACGAGGCAGTGCTGCCGCTGCGCTCGATCGTGCTGGGGGTGGGGCTTTCCGACATCGCGGAGATATGTCGGGTCATCGATTCGCTGTCGCCTAGTCACGCCATCGCACTGATCGTGCGTGCGCCGTTGCCGGATGACCCTGCGATTCGCGCCGCGGCTGCCAGAAGCGGTTTAGCGGTGCTTTCTTTGCGCCGTGGGGCATCGTGGTCGCACCTAGCCGCGTTGTTGCGATCGTTCTTAGTTGATGACATCGGCGCGGAGGATGCGGAGTCGTTGGGCGGCATCCCCTCCGGCGACCTTTTCGCAGTGGTGAACGCGATTGCCGCGCTAATGGACGCTCCGGTCACAATCGAAGACCGAGAGTCACGAGTGCTCGCCTTTTCGGCGCGGCAGGATGAAGCAGACCCCTCGCGTATCGAGACGATTCTGGGGCGGCAAGTGCCGTCGCGTTACGCGAGTGAGCTCATGGAACGCGGTGTTTTTCGTGAGCTGCAGCGCAGTGACCGCCCGATTCGTGTCGAACCCCTCGATAACAGTGGCTTCTCGGTGCCCCGCGTTGCCGCGGCCGTTCGCGCGGGCGATGAGTTTCTCGGATCAATTTGGGTTGCGGCACATGAGCCGCTCAGCCCGGAGCGTGAGACGGGGCTACAGGATGCGGCGAAGCTTGCAGCGCTGCACATGCTGCGGGTGCGTGCGGGTGGCGATGCGCAACGAAGAGTGCACGCCGATCTGCTTTCGACGGCACTCGAGGGTGGCCCCGCCGCGCACTCTGCGATGTCTCGCCTGGGGCTTGCTGATCAATCGGTGATGGTCTTGGGGGTTGCTCTGGCCCGCAATGATCAAGAGTCATTGCGTGAAGGGGCTGTCGTTGCCGGTGATCGGGCACGGCTCGCAGACGCCTTCGCGATGCATCTGTCGTCGACGCACGCTGGCGCCACAGCAGCGTTGGTGGGCGATACTGCCTACGGTCTTATCCCGGTCTCGACAGCACGCACGAGGTCGGAGACGAACGCATCGCCTGGGGCCGCGCGTGCAGAAAGCGCAGGCGAAGAGCGCGCCTTTAGTATCGCAACGGAGTTTCTCGAACGGGTGGGGCGCCGCTACTCGGCTGTGATTGGCGTCGCACCAGCGGTAAGCGATGTCGCAGATCTTGCGCATGCGCGAACCACAGTAGACAGGGTGTTGCGGGTGCTTCGTGGCAAAGGGGACTCGCGGGTTGCGCGGCTAGCAGATGTGCAGACAGAGGCGCTCGTGCTTGATCTCCAAGACGTGGCTTCGGCGCGAGGTGACGAGCCCACTGGCGCAGTTGCACGGTTGCTCGCCCACGACCGCGCGCACGGGAGCGAGCTTGTGCCGACGTTGCGACTGTGGCTCGAAACCTTCGGAGACGTCACCGCTGCTGCGGGGCAGCTCTATCTGCACCGAAACACATTTCGGCACCGGCTACGCCGCATCGCAGAAGTTGGCTGTATGGATCTTTCTGATCCTGATCAGCGTTTTGCTGCCCTGTTACAGCTGCGCGTTCTGGCGCCGACCCGTCTTCCGAGCGCAGAAGAACCGGGACGAAGGTAGATACGCGCGTCCCCGACTCGGCGTCGAACCACTTCAGCTGGTGACGGTGAGTTGAATCTCTGGCGTGCCACCGGCTTCGACCCATGCGAGTGAGCGCGCGAGGATGCCTCGCAAGACATCGAGGTCGATCTGCTCAAGGTCTTTGATGTACAGGCATCCGACACCGGTGGTGTGCGGGCCGAGCGCTGCCAGTGCCTCGGCGTGCGCCCCGACACCGTCGAGCAGGTAGATCGTGGTCGCGTTCTTGCGCGGCGCAAAGCAGATCAGGCCGCTGTCGCCTTCGTTGCCTGTGGGATAGCGGTAGTGGCACGAACCGAAGCCGATGATCGTGCCCCACGTTTGCGGGGTGCGGCCGGTGACTTCTTGCAGCAGGGCGATCAGGGTCTCCGCGTCCCGGCGGCGAATGGCGGGGGACGAGCGGGAGATGAGGCCAGCGACGTCGTCGCCCGTCGGTTTCACTTGGTGCCCTTGGTGTCGGCAGATTTCGCGGCGGCCTTCATCGCCCTCTTGTGCTCGCGAACCTTCGTCAATGACTCGGGGGAGACGATATCGGCAACGCTGCGGAACGCTCCATCGTCGCCGTAGGGGGCGGATGCCTCGCGCCATCCTTCACCAGCGAAACCGTACTGCTTGCCGAGCAGCGCGAGGAAGATCTTGGCCTTCTGCTCGCCGAAACCGGGGAGAGCTTTCAACCGCTTCAACACCTCGCGACCCGAGGGGTCTCCGTCGGTCCACAATGCCGCAGCGTCGCCGTTCCAGTCATCGACGAGCCTCTGGCACAGCGTCTGCACGCGCGTGGCCATCGAACCGGGAAAGCGGTGAACGGCGGGAGTCTGCCTGAACGCTTCAAGAAACTCTTCCGGCGCCATCTGTGCAATGGTCGCGGCATCCACCGCGCCGGTTCGCTGCTCAATCTTGAGCGGACCGGCGAACGCGGTTTCCATCGCAATCTGTTGATCGAGCAGCATCCCGATAAGCAGCGCGAGCGGATTCTCGGTCAGCAGAGTATCGGCTGCGGTGTCTCCGGTGATGTGAAGTTCGGGCATGAATCTAGTTTGTCAGGGGCATCCAATTTTTGATTGGTGCTCCGTTTCGGGCCGCGATGCCTGCGTGTTCTGCGAGATCGTCGCAGGGCGTGAACTTGCTCGACTGTTGCGGCATCGCTGGCTCGCATACTTTCCGCGCGAGCTCCCTGGGTATGTATCAGCTTCACCGCTAGGGGAGGTGCGCGCAGTGCGCAGAGCGCAGAGCGAAGGGGGCTCGTGTGTCATCGAGGGAACTGGAAAACCGAGTAAAGGAGCATGGCGATATGAAGGGCGGTGAACCGAGGGATTGGCTCTGACTGTTGTCCGCCGCTCGACGGATGTGCACACTTTCGGAGATTTTGTACCGTAGGTCGCATGGATATCGCATCGATGATCGTGGGCGCTTCGATCGTCTCCATCGGGTGGATCGCCTTCTGGCCGTGGACGCAGCTGAAGCGCCTTCGTGAGTTCGAGGAGGGCGCCGCTGCCGGACCGGAATCTGCTCCGCCTACGTAACTGGGGCGCGAAGCCGCCCGTGACCGACGGCCAGGATTCGTTCTACAAGACGGGAGATGTAGTTGTGGCGACGACTCCCGCGAGTGCGAGGTTCACGGTAGTCTCGGACGACTACTTCGACGGGCCAGGGTCCACGATCGAGTTTTCGATAGTGGAGGGCGACGGCGAGTATATGCTCCGGGAAACCGCGGTGGCGCTCAGAGCCGCCGCCGCTCTCGCTGAGCTAGCGGCAGGGTGGAGATGGAATGATCAGGCCAACAACCTGAAGGATGTAGTGAAAAAGTACGGGGGAAACTAATGCGGCGTGGCACGACTTTCGCGCTTCTGCTCTTTAGCCTCGTGTTCATCAACATTCCAGCGCTTAGCTACGAGGGCGCCATGGTTTTCGCCTCTGGGTCGACGTCGAGTAGTGGTTGGGTATTCGCTCTCTTGATCGTGCCGACGTTCATTTCGAGCATCGTGGCGGGGCTGTTGGCCGTGTTGGGAGCTTTCATCGGTTCACGTGGGTCTCAGCCGGGGAATGCCTCCGAGCGGTACTCGGGGTGGGGAGCGCAGAGCGTGGGCGCGGGGATAGGTGCCGCGGTGGGCACTGGGCCGCTTCTGCTGTACATCGCGCTGCTAATGCAGGGCAGCCTCGGAATGCAGATCGCGCTTTTCGGGATGCTCATCGTGTTCGTGGGGTTCATCGTTTTCACTGCCTTGTGGAGTCGGTGGAAGGACCGTGCGAATACGGCAGCGGCAGGTGCGCGTTGAAGAGTCTCTGTGGAAGGCGGCAGAAGCCGTGAAGGCTCGCGGTACAACGCTGGCGCTCCTGCTGTTCAGTCTCGCTGTTTTCATGACCCCGGTCTTGATCTACCAAGTAGTGGCTTTTGTTCGTTTTCCGGAGAGTTTCGCATCTAACCTCTTCTGGGGCTCCGTTCTGCTCACCCTTCCTGCGTTGGTGACGAGTGTCGCTGCGGGACTGTTGGCCGCGCTCGGGGCGTTTACCGGCTCCCGTGTTTCTCAGCCCTTGGATGCAACTACGCGCTCCACTGGATTAAGAGCACAGAGCGTGCGTGCGGGAATTGGTGGAGCTGTTGGATCCGTGCCCATCGTGCTCCTCTTCTCGGTGCGATTCGTTGGCGGAGCAGCGGTGGTGCCGATTGTGGTGCTCGGCGTGCTCATAGTGTTTATCGGTTTCGTTGTCTTCACGACTCTGTGGTGTCGGCGGGTGGACCGTGTTCGCAGTGCGGCGCCTTCCTCTTCCGGCACGGAGGTCGCTGAGTGGTAGTGCGACGCGGCACGACCTTGGCGTTTCTGTTGTTCAGCGTGACGTTCGTAAATACACCGCTGATCGTTCTGGAGGTCGTCAGGCTCTTTGTAAATCAGTCGGGTATCGGAGGGCTGTATTATCTGAGCTTCGTGATGTGGCCGGCATTCGTCGGGAGCATTGTGGCAGGGCTGCTGGCCGCGTTCGGTGTGTCGCGTTCGCGGAGGAGCGAGTCGACGGGGCGAGAGCCCCAGTGGAGCGTTCAAGGTCTTGCGGCAGGGGTAGGCGGGGCGGTTGGCTTGGCCCCGCTCTTGCTCTATTTCTCGTGGCTCGCGCAGTACGGGCCAGGGGTGCTGGTCGTGCTTTTTGGGGCTCTGACTGCTTTCGTTGCCTACTTCGCTTTTGCGGCAATCTGGTGCAAACGCGTGGAACGCACGAGCGCATCGGGTGCGCTTCTGCTGTTTAGCGTTGCATTCTTGAACATTCCGGTCCTTGTTTTCGGGTGGGTGGAAATTCTCGTCGCCGAGACGGCACCGAACTCCAGTACCGCTTGGCTGCCGCTTCTCATGGTTGCGCCGACCTTCGTGGGGAGCATTGTCGCGGGGCTGCTCGCGGCGCTGGGCGCGCGGATTGGTTCACGAGTTTCGCGCTCAGCGGGCACGCTCAAACAGCACGCAGGGTGGCGTGCTCCAAGTGTCGGGGCTGGCGTTGGTGCCGCAGTGGGGTCCACACTTTTCCTGATGTACTGGTCGTTGCTTTTTCATGATGGACCCAGATTTCAGCTGCTGCTCTTCGAAGCGCTTATTGTGTTCACGGGGTTCGCCGTCTTCACCGCCTTGCGGTGTCGGAAGGATGCCGTGAAAAAGTACGGGGGAAACTAATGCGACGCGGCACGACTTTCGCACTTCTGCTCTTTAGCCTCGTGTTCCTCAACATTTCAGTGTTCGGTTACGAGGGTGTCGTGGTCGCCACCAGGTCGACGTCAACGTCGATCAGTGAGACTGTATTTCTTCTTTTGATCGTGCCGACGTTCATTTCGAGTCTCGTGGCGGGGCTGTTGGCTGCGTTGGGGGCGTTTATCGGTTCACGTGTGTCTCAGCCGGGGGATGCCTCCGAGCAGTACTCAGGGTGGGGACCGCAGAGCGTGGGGGCGGGGATAGGTGCCGCGGTGGGCACTGGGCCTCTTCTGTTGTACATCGGGGCGCTGAATCAGAGCAGTTTCGGAATGCAGATCGCGCTTTTCGGGATGCTCATCGTGTTCGTGGGGTTCATCGTTTTCGCTGCCCTGTGGTGTCGGCGGGTTGACCGTGTTCGCAGCGTGGCACCCTCCTCTTCCGACAGGGAGGTCGCTGGGTAGCTGGCCCAGGGCTGGAGTAGAACGAGCGTTACGCGGTGGCGGCGTCGTCTGCTTCGGCGGCAGGCGCCTGCGGTGCGATGTCATACAGTGCGGCGAGCGCGGAGGTGAACTCGTCTGCACGGCCGGCGGCGGCGAGTTCGTGTGCGCGCACGGTGGGGGTGTGCAGGAGAACTCCGGCGAGGTGGCGCAGTGCTTGCTCGACGCGGCCGTCTTCGTCGCCGCGTGCGCGTGCGCGGTTGATCTCGGTGTCGAGAAGGCCGAAGATGTGCGAGCGCAGGGCGACAACCTGTGGGGTCACGCTTTGGCGTGCGCCGACGACGTGGAAGACGTCGGCGGCTTCGCGCACGACGGTGCGCGCTGCGTCTGTGGCCTGCAGTTCTTCGAGCGGAGCATGCAGCCGGATGGTTTCGAGGTCGAGCAGGGCCACGCCTTCGAGGGTGGCGATCTCTGGATCGACGTTTCGGGGCATGCCCAGGTCGACCACGAGGCGGTTGGGGGCACCCGTTGTGCCAGCGGCTGCGCTTATGGGGCAACCGACGGCGGCGATGCTGGTGGGCAGTTGCAGGTGTTGCGGGCCGAGCACTGGTTCTGTCGCTGTGGTGCAGGTGATGAGCAGACTCGATCGCGCTGCGGTGTGCGCATAGTCATCGGCTGCGACCGGACGGATGCCGTGCTTCGCGGCGAACACCTCGGCGCGGCCAGAGGGTGAGTAGACCGAGATGTCGACGGCGCCGCGTTCGCGAAGCGTGGCGAGGGTGACGGCGGCGTAGGCGCCGGTGCCAACGAGCAGCACGCGTTCCGCCGACCAGTCCGCGATGCGGCTGTCGGCGAGTTCCAGCGCGAGACGCACGAGCGAGCGTCCTGCGCGACCCAGGGCTGTGACGTTTTTGACCTTGCGCTGTGCCTGGCTGGCGCGCTGAAACAGGCGCTCAAGCTCTGGCGAAGTGGTGCCGTCTTTGCGGGCTGATTTGAGGGCACGGCGCACCTGACCTGCGATCTCCCCTTCGCCGGATACGACGGATTCGAGTCCTGAGGCAACAGAGAAAAGGTGTTCGGCGACGCGGCGTCCTGAGTGCACGGCGTATGCGCCGTCGAGGTCGGTGGCGGCGATTCCGGTCGCAGATTCCACTGCTTCCAAGACTGCTTCTACACCGATGGCGCCAGCTACCGTGACCGGCTCATCCATTTCTACGTACGCCTCGAACCGGTTGCACGTCGCCAAAACAACCGCACCCTGCACGCACGGCGTCATGCCCACGATGGTGGAAGCGACGTCGTCGGGGGTGCGGCTCAGGCGTTCGAGCAGTTCGAAAGAGGCGGTCTGGTGACTCGCCGTGACACACAGCAGCACAGATCGATTGTACCGGAGCGTATGCGGGGGTGGTTCAGACAGTCGAACTCGGCGGCCCCATAAGCGCCTGGTGGGAGGATAGAGACATGGCACTTTCCGACGCCCCTCTGTTGCGCGCCCTCGCCGGCGACCGTCCCACTCACGCTCCGGTGTGGTTCATGCGACAGGCAGGCCGGTCGTTGCCGGAATACCGCGAACTGCGCGTGGGAACGCGGATGCTCGATGCGTGCCTCACTCCCGATGTGGCCGCCGAGATTACTTTGCAGCCGGTGCGCCGGCACGGTGTCGATGCGGCGGTGTTCTTCAGTGACATCGTCATCCCGCTGCGGCTTGCTGGCGTCGAGGTAGAGATCGAACCAGGGCGCGGACCCGTGTTCGTGAACCCGATTCGTACCGCGTCAGATGTCGATCGCGTCACCGCCATCGACCCGGAAGACCTGGATGGAACCGCGATCGCCGAGGCTGTCGGGATCGTCACTGCCGAGCTGGGCGACACCCCGCTGATCGGCTTCGCTGGCGCCCCCTTCACTCTTGCCGCTTATCTGGTCGAAGGTGGTCCGTCGAAGGAGCACCTGCGGGCACGAGCGATGATGCACTCCGACCCGGATTCCTGGAACAAGCTGGCCGGTTGGTTGGCCAAGGTCTCGCGTCGTTTTCTGGAAACCCAGCGCGATGCCGGTGCCTCTGTCGTGCAGCTGTTCGACAGCTGGGCCGGATCCCTCAGCGTCGCCGACTACCGCACTTTCGTCGCCCCGCACTCGCGTGCAGCGCTGGAAGGCATCGGGCTCCCGAGCATCCATTTCGGTGTCGGTACCGGCCCTTTCCTCGCCGACATGCGCCTTGACGGCATCGTCGACGGTGTCGGGGTCGATTGGCGTCAGCCGCTCGATGAAGCAGCCGCGATCCTCGGACCAGACATCACGGTGCAGGGCAACATCGACGCCGCGTTGCTCTCTGCACCCTGGCCTGTGCTGGAGGCGCACGTGCGCGATGTCGTCGAACGCGGCCGCGCTGCCCGCGCACACATCCTGAACCTGGGCCACGGCGTTCCACCGGAGACCGACCCAGACCAGCTCACCCGCATCGTGGAGCTGGCCCACACGATCTAGCGATCAGGGCGTGCGCCGTGTTGACACCCGGTGTGCGATCCGCAGATCGTCCCAGCCGAAGCGGCCGTCGGGGAGAGCTGCACGAATGCGATCGTCAGTGAACTGCCGCGAAGGACGAATGTCTACCGGCGCCTCCGGCGCGTAGGGGGCTGGTTCGCTCACGCCCTCGGCAAGCATCCGTGCTTGCGCCTTCGCCACGAGCGGCACAACCATCGTCCATTCCGTCAGCTGAGCGAGCACGCGGATCGTCCACGGGGGCATCGGGAAGTAGGCAGGGCGACGGCCGGCGACCCGTGCAATTCGACGGATGGACTCACCCAGCGTCATCTCATCCGCGCCCATTACAGCGATCGTGGGTTCGGGGATGCGTCCCTCGACCGCGGCGAGGAGCACGTCGACCGCGTCGTCGATCGGCACAGGGCGGGCCGTGCGTTCCCGGTAGCCAACGGTCCAAAACAGCGGCACCGTCCGCACCGCTCTCGCTACGTGGTTGACCATGTGGTCGCCTGGTCCGTAGATCATTCCGAATTTGAGGATCGTGTGGGGGATGCCCGCTCCGCGAACAATCTCCTCCGCCTCCCATTTGGACTCGTGGTAACCGGAGCCGCAGTTCGGCCGCGCCCGCAGAAAACTGATCAGCACGATGCGCTTCACGCCAGCGCGCTGGGCGGCTTCCACCACCGCCTTCGTTCCATCAATGTGTACGCGGCGGAAGGTTTGGGATCCGATCTCGCGGTTGATGCCCGCGCAGTGGGCGACGACATCGCACCCTTCGAACGCGGCGGCCAAGGCGTCGACGTCGGTGATTTCGACACCGTTGCGTCGCGAGATCACGACCGGGTTCTCGAGACGCTCGGCCAGGTGGCGGCCGACGAATCCTGTGCCGCCAGTGATTGCAACTCTCATCGCGTTTCTCCTTCGCTCTTTAGCTACCTGGCTACAGAGTATCTAGCAAGAGTGCTATATTGCAAACATGGCAGATAGCGCGACCGATATCTTTGCGGCGTTGGCGCACCCCACTCGACGCCAGATTTTGCAAGACCTCAAAGACGGGGAACTCGCGGCAGGCGAGATCGCCTCGCGGTTCTCGGCAAGCGGGCCCACCATCTCCCGACACCTGGGCGTTCTTCGCCAGGCGGGGCTTATTACTGAGCGCCGCGATGCGAACCGCATTCTGTACTCGCTTGTCGGAGAACGGCTCGCCCTCTCGGTGGGCGACTTTCTTTCCACGGTGTGCCCTGAGCAGGTCGTGCTGCGCGAAGTGCGCAAACGGGGCCGAGGTGCGACAGAATCCGACGACTCACCGGAACCCTCGGTGCGAGAATTGAAGGCATGACCCCTGAGCTTCCCGAGTCGTCCGACCTCGCAGCCCGAGCCGCGGAGACTCACGTCGTCGTTGTCGGCGGCGGTGTCGGAGGGCTCGTTGCCGCACGGGAGTGCGCGAAGGTAGGCATGCGGGTGACGCTGCTGGAAGCATCCGAGAATCTCGGCGGGGTGATTCGACGCGTTGAGCTCGACGGTGTGGTGCTCGACGCAGGCGCCGAAAGCTACGCGACTCGTGGCGGGCATGTACGCGCTCTGCTGGAAGAGCTCGGCCTGACCGACCAGGTTGTTGCCCCGCGTGCGGGTGGTGCATGGCTTGCCGGTATTCCTGGTGTGGGTGCTGCACCGATGCCAGTCGGCGGGATTCTCGGTATCCCCGCCAACCCTTTTCAAGACGACGTGCGTCGCATTCTCGGGTGGCCTGGTGTCTGGCGCGCATACCTCGACCGCGTGCGTCCGCCGCTCACTATCGGTCACGAGCTCAGCCTCGGCAAGCTGGTCTCGTCGCGGATGGGCGCGAAGGTGCGCGATCGTCTGGTCGCGCCGGTAACGAGCGGGGTCTACTCCGCATCCCCCGAAGATGTCGACGTTGATGTCGCCGCCCCAGGACTCAACGCGGCACTCACGCGCGTGGGCTCACTGTCGGGGGCCGTACAAGAGCTGCGCGATAGAGCAGCATCTTCGGCGGCAACCCCCTCGGCGCCCGCAAAGGCACCAGGAGCAGCTGTCGAAGGACTCCGTGGTGGGATGAGCGTGCTCGTCGACGCGCTCGCCGACGATCTGGCAACCCTCGGCGCGCAGATACGCACGGGGGTGCCGGTGCGCTCACTCCGCAGGTCGGGCGAGAGCTGGGCCATCGAAATTGAGCCCGAGGTGCCCGAGGTGCCAGCGGGTGAAGCGTCCGAGATCGAACAGTTTGAGCCAGAACAGTCTGAGCCAGAAGAGTTGATCGCAGACGCAGTCATCGTCGCAACGCCAGAGTCGGTGGCGCGATCACTGCTCGCAGGCGTCGCCCCCGCGCTGCACAAGATGGAGGAGACCTCTGCACCCGAGGTCGAGATCGTCACTCTTCTGTTGGAGGGGTCGCAGCTCGCATCCGCGCCCCGAGGCACCGGGGTCTTGACGGTGCCAGGGAGTCACACCGCCAAGGCGCTCACTCATTCGACAGCAAAGTGGGCGTGGGTTCGGGAAGCCGCAGGAACCCGCGAAATCGTGCGCGTTTCATTCGGGGCGCAGGGTGAGCCGGCCGCTACCGCCGAAATCAGCGACGATGATGCGTTCGACCTCGCTCGCCGACAGGCAGAGGCGCTTCTGGGTGTGAGTATCGAGCCAACCTCGGTGGTGGCCTCGCATCGCGGCAGCTTCGTGCAGTCGCAACCTGCCTCTGTGATCGGCGCAGGGGAGCGTCGCGCGGGTGCTCGCCAGGCGATCCACGCGGTGCCTGCGCTCGCCGTGGTCGGTGCCTGGCTCGCCGGAACAGGCCTCGCCCAGGTCGTGCCGGATGCCCGTGAAGAGGTCGACCGGCTCCGCAGATCTCTTTTATGGGACTGACTGCTTATCGTCAACCCCTTCTCGTGTAGATGCCGAGATTGGCATACAGGGCTACGCTGGGAACCTGATCCGCAGGGCTCACTGCCAGCGGTCAAACCCAACCGGGCGAATCTGGCCGGAACAACCGGAACAAGGTGAGGAGCACCCATGAAGGGGAAGATCGGACTTGTCGTCGGACTCGGCGCTGGCTATGTCCTCGGCACCCGTGCCGGGCGAGAGCGCTACGAGCAGATCAAGACACAGTGGTTGAAGGTCTGGAACCTCGACCCCGTGCAAGAGCAGGTTTCCAAAGTTTCGGGCTTTGTCGGCGATAAGGCCGCGGCCGTTCCTGGTGCAGTCTGGACGGGAGTCGTCAAGGTGGCAAAGACGGTCACCGGCTCTGGCACACCCGGTCAGCGACTGGACTCCGCTATCGCTACCAGCAGGGAAGTAGCGGAAGACTTGGAAGAGGCGACAGAAGAAGCCGTAGAGGCAGCCAAGGCTGCGGGCTCGTCGAACTCCACCGCAAAGAAGCCTGCTGCGAAGAAGTCGACGTCTACCAAGACTTCGTCCGCAAACACGACGGCAAACAAGACCGCCCCCAAGAAGTCCGGCGCCTGAGATGCCCCGCGGATACCGTGATCGGGCTGATGACAGCCTGCTGACCCTTCTCGGGGACTTGCCAGAGCTCGTTACCAAGCTCGTGAAGGCCGAGATCGATGCCGCAAAGGCATGGGTCTCCCGCACCGCGAAAGACGCCGGTATTGGTTCGGTGTGGTTCCTGGTCGCCCTGTTCTTCCTGTTCTGGGCCGTGCCAGTGATCCTCGTCTTCGCGATCGCCGGACTGTCGTCGTGGTGGCCCGTGTGGCTATCGGCGATCGCCGTCTTCGGCATTTTGATCGTCGCCGTGCTGCTGTTCGCGCTGCTGGGCATTCTGAAGTTCCGCAAGGTACTCGCTCGTCAGAATCCCGCGCAGGCTGTTGCTGAAGACATTCGACTCGTGAAGGAGGCCGGCGATGACGAACTCTGAGATGGTGCCGCGCACTGCCGTACCCGCGGGGATCGTTGACCCCGTCGCCTCGGCGCGTGCCGAGTTGAAGGCTGCGCTTGCGGCCATCGAGATCAAGGGCAACGTACCCCGACGCGTAGAAAAGGCTTCTGTGCGTGCCGCAGCTAAGGCGCGTGTCTTCGCCGACCGCAACCCACTGGGCGCGATGGTCATTGCCGTTGGCGCCGCCGCCGCTGTAGGCGGAGCAGTGTGGGCGATCGCCCGCGCGATTTCGCGCTGACGCGCACATTTTCTGGATGCCGCTAACTGCCTTTCGCGGGCAATTAGCGGCTCCTGCGTAAACGAGGCAGACTGGGGAGCATGATGTCCGAAGAGCGCGATGAGAACCCGTCCGGCTTCACCCTGTGGGCCGTCTGGCGCCGCAATCCTGACGTTCCTGTCACCGAGACGGAGTCGACCGAGCTAGAGACGATCGTCTCCTACATCGAAGACTCTGGCGTGACAGTGCGCGGGTTCTACGACGTCTCTGGTCTGAAGGCAGACGCCGACCTCATGGTCTGGCTGCACGGCGAGACGGCAGAAGAACTGCAGAAGGCGCTGCGTCGTCTTCGTCGCACTGAGCTGTTGCGCACTCTTCTTCCCGTGTGGAACGTGATGGGGGTGCACCGCGATGCGGAGTTCAACCGCGCCCATGTTCCCGGGTTCCTTCGAGGCGTCGAGCCGAAGGACTGGCTGTGCCTCTACCCGTTCGTGCGCACGCCGGAGTGGTACCTCGCTCCCGAAGACGAGCGTCGCAAGATGCTCGCAGACCACGGACGACGAGGAGCCGCGTTTACCGGCGTCCTTGCCAACACCGTCGCCTCGTTTGCGCTCGGCGACTACGAGTGGCTGCTGCCGCTTGAGGCTGATGAACTCACCGATCTCGTCGACTTGATGCGCGATCTTCGCTACACCGAGGCGCGCCTCTACGTGAAGGAAGAGGTGCCCTTCTACACAGGGCGCAGACTTCGCTTCGACGAGATCGCGGACGTCTTGCAGTAATCGATATGAGCACTCCCATTCGTCTGGGTACCCGTCGCAGCGCGCTCGCGCAGGCGCAGTCGGGTCATGTTGCCGCCGCACTGGAGAAGATCTCCGGTCGGCGGGTTGAGCTTGTGCCGATCACCAGTGAGGGCGACACGAACCGTGCGTCTCTCTCCGAGATCGGTGGTCAGGGAATTTTCGCCACTCGTCTTCGTGAGGCGCTGTTCGCCGGCGAGTGCGACTTTTTGGTGCACTCGCTCAAAGACCTGCCGACGGCTATCCCCGAAGGCCTCACTATCGCGGCCACACCGAAGCGGGAAGATGCGCGCGACGTGGTCCTCACCCGCGACGGAGTGCCACTGCATGAGTTGCGCTCTGGCAGCACAGTTGGAACGGGGTCGCCCCGCCGCATCGCCCAGGTGGGTAGACGCGCACCCGGTGCCCAGGTTGTCGATATTCGCGGCAACGTCGATTCACGCCTCGCGCGAGTCGTCTCGGGCGAGCTGGACGCAGTGATCCTCGCGGCGGCCGGACTTTCCCGTCTTGACGCTCAACCGCCGCTCCAACGCGAAGAGCTCGGCCTCGCCGAGTGGCCCACAGCGCCAGGACAGGGTTCGTTGGCTGTGGAGACCAGGCAAGACGCTCCGGCAGACCTGCATGCGGCGCTGGCCAGCCTTGACGACGAAAGCACGCGCCTGGCCATCACAGTGGAGCGGGCGATCCTGGCGGGTCTAGACGCCGGGTGCCAGGCCCCGATGGCGGCGCACGCCGTGGTTGAGGGCTCTTCGGTGCGTGTCAGAACCGTTGTTTACGCCGCGGATGGCGGGCGTCGGATCGGCCTCGACGTCACCGAGGTGCTGAACGGGGAGTATATTCGTCGGAACGGCAGTGGCAACGATGCAGATGCTGCCGATGGTGCAGACCCGATGCACGCAGCGCGCGAGCTCGGTTTCACTGTTGCCCGTCGGTTGCTCGAACAAGGGGCGGCCGAACTCGTACCCCGAGAGCAATCTTTATGACGACACCCGAAATCAAGCAGGACCGACCGCTCGACGGCTGGCGCATTCTTGTGCCCCGTGGCGGGCCCTGGGGCGACAGCGTCGCCGCGAGCCTGCGCACCCTTGGTGCTGTGCCCGTGGTCGCGCCGCTCATCAACTTTGCGCCGACGACAGACCAGGCCACCCTCGACACCGCGCTGGCGCAGCTGGCAGCCGGGGAGTTCGACTGGCTGACCGTCACGAGTGCCACCACCGTGGATGTGCTTTTTGCGCACCGCGCAGTGATTCCACGCTCGACCAAGATTGCTGCTGTCGGTGAAACAACTGCCACGGCGTTGCAAGCGGTCGGCTACGAGGTGGCTTTGGTCCCTGAGCAAGACAACTCTGCAGAGGGCATGGCGCAGCAGCTCATCGCGCTGGAGAATCAACCTCGTCGCATTTTGGCTCTGCGTAGTGAGATCGCAAAGCCCGTTCTCAGCAGGCTCCTCTCGGAGGCAGGGCACGATGTGCACGGTGTCGTCGCCTATCGCACCGTCGGTGTGCCGGTGACAGATCGCATTCGCCGCGATGTTGAAAACGGTCGTATAAACGCCATTCTCATCACCAGTGGTTCGGTAGCTACTCAGGTGCGCGAGCAGTTCCCTGTTATCCCCGACGAGACGCTGCTGGCCGCCATCGGACCGCGCACGGCGCGAGATGCACAGCTCGCCGGACTCCCGGTGTCTGTGGTCGCCGACCGGCAGACAGTCGACGCGTTGATCGAGGCTGTTTCGCACTTCACACTTCCGCACGCGGCTGACGAGTACGCACCGTGAGTTTTCCCGACATTCGGTTGCGGCGGCTGAGACAGTCCCCGGCCGTGCGCGACCTGGTGCGGGAGACTTCGTTGCAGCCGCGGCAGCTTGTGCTTCCGCTTTTCGTTCGCGAAGGTCTTACGGAGCCAGTGCCGATCGGCTCGATGCCCGGAGTCGCCCAGCACTCACTTGATTCGCTGCGCGCAGCGGCAGCGGAGGCAGCAGAGGCTGGCGTCGGTGGTGTGATGTTGTTCGGCGTTCCCGCGGTGCGTGATGCACGAGGCTCTGGGGCAGATGACCCCCAGGGCATCTTGAACGTGGCGACAGAAGCGCTGGCCGCCGAGGTGGGTGATGCGCTCGTGGTGCAAACCGATCTGTGCCTGGATGAGTTCACCGACCACGGTCACTGCGGCGTGCTCGCTGCAGATGACTCCTCTGCAGGCTCAGGGCAGGTCAGAGTCGACAACGATGCCACCCTCGATCGTTACGCCTCGATGGCTCTCGCCCAGGCTCGGGCCGGATCGCAGCTGCTGGGACTGTCCGGGATGATGGACGGCCAAGTGGCCGTCGTGCGTGCCGCTCTCGACGCCGAAGGCTTCACAGACACGCTTCTGCTCGCATACGCCGCGAAGTACGCCAGCGCGTTCTACGGCCCGTTCCGCGAGGCCGTCGACTCGCAGCTCCAGGGCGACCGCCGCACGTACCAACTTGATCCTGGCAACCGCCGAGAAGGCGTCCGCGAAGCGGTCGTCGATGAGGCCGAAGGTGCAGACATCGTCATGGTCAAACCAGCGATGGCCTTCCTTGACGTGCTGCGAGAGGTGCGAGACACCGTGAGCGTGCCGGTGTGGGCGTATCAAGTATCTGGTGAGTACGCGATGATCGAGGCCGCAGGAGCAAACGGCTGGATCGACCGACGCGCTGCCGTACTCGAATCCCTGCTCTCCATCCGCCGTGCGGGGGCAGATGCGGTGCTGACGTACTGGGCGACGGAAGCAGCCCGCTGGTTGCGCGACTGAGGAGTATTCATGACCGACCGCAATGACGACCTGTTTTCCGCTGCTCGTGCGGTGATCCCCGGTGGGGTGAACTCGCCGGTGCGGGCTTACGGTTCCGTCGGCGGTACCCCGCGCTTCCTTGCCTCTGCGCGGGGCGCGATGGTCACCGATGTGGCAGGCGACGAGTATGTAGACCTCGTCGCGTCGTGGGGTCCGGCGTTGCTCGGCCACGCGCATCCGGAGGTTATCGCAGCCGTGCAGGAGGCTGCGACGCGCGGACTCTCGTTCGGTGCTCCTACCGAGGGCGAGGTGGAACTCGCAGAGCTCATCGCGGAGCGCGTGCGGTTCGGTGACGTGCGACCTGTCGAACGCGTGCGTCTGGTCTCCACCGGCACAGAGGCGACGATGACGGCGATCCGTCTTGCGCGCGGTGCCACCGGTCGCGACCTGCTGGTGAAGTTTGCCGGGCACTACCACGGTCATTCAGACGGACTTCTTGCCGAAGCGGGATCGGGAGTCGCCACGCTGGCACTTCCCGGCTCAGCGGGTGTGCCTGCCCCTATCGCCGCGCAGACGCTCGTCATCGGCTACAACGATCCGGAGGCGCTCGCTGCGGTGTTCGCCGAGCACGGCCCCCGAATCGCCGCGGTGATTGTCGAAGCCTCGGCAGCGAACATGGGGGTCGTGCCCCCTGCACCCGGCTTTAACCGCCTGATTGCCGACACCGCACATGCACATGGTGCGCTGATGATCATCGATGAGGTGCTCACCGGCTTCCGCGTGCACCCCGCCGGTTTCTGGGGACTGCAGGCGGAAGCGGGCGAAGACTACGTGCCCGATATCTTCACGTTCGGCAAGGTTGTGGGTGGCGGAATGCCTTTGGCTGCCCTCGGCGGGCGTGCGGATGTGATGGACATGCTTGCCCCTGTTGGCCCGGTCTATCAGGCGGGTACTCTTTCGGGGAATCCGCTCTCGGTCGCCGCTGGGCTCGCGACGCTGCGGCTGGCGACACCCGAGGTGTACGCGAAGGTCGACGCGGCGTCTCTGCGCGTCTCTGGAGCACTGGACGCGGCACTAACGGCGGCTGGGGTCACCCACGCCATCGCCACAGCGGGCAGCCTTTTCAGCGCATCGTTCCGCGCCACGGCGCCGCAGACCTATGCCGACGCGCAAGCGCAAGATACGTTCCGCTACGCCCCCTTCTTCCACTCGCTGCGAGAGCAGGGAGTGGCTCTGCCGCCCAGCGTTTTCGAAGCCTGGTTCCTGACGGCAGCGCACGGGGAAGAAGAGTTGCAGCGGATCGAAGCGGCGCTTCCTGCTGCGGCTAAGGCCGCGGCGGCCGCTACTCCACGCGCCTAGCTCGTCGATCCGCCCTGGTGAGGGCCACGACCGCGGTCGCAAGGAAAATCAGCACGAGCGCCCACCCGATGAGCGAGATCGCTGGCTGACCGCTGAGTAGAGCGATCACGGCTGCTGTGGTGCTGGTGACCGCTCCGATCCACACAGTTGGGGCGGCTGAGCGGTGTGCGGCCGTCCAAGCGGCGTCGCTCTTCATCGTCGCGTGAGTGCGGATGCCAGCGAGGCGGTTTCGCGGCAGATGCTTGCTGCCAGCCAATGACACCAGCACCGCGGTAAGCAGCAGCACGACCGGAACGACCGTGACGATGACAACCATGGGGCGAGTATAAACGGCGACCAGGCGCACCACAGAGCTGCGATCACACCAGCGCTGGAGTCGATTGGTGCGTCTCGACAATCGGATCGTTGCGTTCCTGTGAGCAACTTCCAGACAACTGGCAGGACAGCGCTGGCAGACTGGGAGACATGGTGACGTTGTTGCTGGACCAGACGCAACTAGAGATAGTGCTTTCGCCGATCGAACGAGCCGCAACGTTCCATCGGGACAATCTGCGGATCGCACGCGAAACAATCACCAAGGTGCAGTTGACCGATGATGCCTGGACCTGGCTTCGCGGAGTCCCGAACCCGGGAACACACATTCCAGGGGTACTGGCCGCCGGTAGTTGGAAGGCAGCGGGCAGCCTCGACTTCGTGCTGATCCGCCGCCGCCGCCCCAGCGTCGTCATCGACCTTGAGGGCGATGAGCAATATCGCCGCCTCATTTTCACCACGCAGAATGGGCTCGCTCTCACGCAAGCGCTGCGTTTGGACGTATCGACCGAGCCAGCCAGCGTCGAAGAGATCGTAGCGACATCGCCGATCCCTATCGTGAAGGGCAGTAGACGCCCCGTCATCAGGCCCCGACCAGCGTGACCTGAACGATCCTGACCTGAAACGCAGAACGCCCTCCGAGACCTAAAGGTTCGGAGGGCGTTCGTGTCAGCGAAACCGCTCAGTGCTGGTGGTGCTCGCCATCGTGGTGGTGTTCACCTTCGTGCTCGTGGTGTTCACCTTCGTGCTCGTGGTGTTCACCTTCGTGGTGGTGTTCACCTTCGTGGTGGTGTTCACCTTCGTGGTGGTGTTCACCTTCGTGCTCGTGGTGTTCAGCGTCTGCATCGGTGTTCTCGGTGCTGGCGCTCTCGTCGTCGGAGACCTCAGACGCGTCATCTGTTGGCTCTGCTTCTGGCTCTGCGTGTGGCTCTGCGTGTGGCACAGTCTCGATCACACCGGTGGAGGCGACGCTCCAGTGGGAGTCCTGGGTGGCAGCGGCTGCTTCTTCTGTTGCAGGACCCTCAGTTGTTGCAGGACCCTCAGTGCTCAGCGGGTAGTCACGCGGCTCGTCTTCGTAGTAGGCGCGGGCTGCGGCAGCAAGCATCGAGCTGACCGCGGCTGCGCGCGGATCTACTTCCTCTGCATCTGCTCCCTCTTCAGCTGAATCGTCAGAGTCGGAGGGCTCGTCGAGGACTGCGAAGATCTCGAGACCGCTACCTTCTTCGGAATCTGCTTCGTCGTCTGAGGCATCACCTTCGGCTGAGGGGCCCTCAGCTGGCGGTTCTTCAGATGCCGGTTCTTCAGATGCCGGTTCTTCAGATGCCGGCTCTTCAGAGGAGTGTTCCTCGGTTGCGACCTCTGCCGGGGCGACCTCTTCAGAAGCGACAGCCTCGGCGTGGTTGCTGACGGTCACAGCCTCGGGGGAGTGCTCGTCAGGTGCCTCGGGCGATACCTCTTCAGATACCTCGGATGATGCTTCGGCAGCATCTTTCGCCGGTGCCTCGGCGCCCAGGAAGGAAGCCTCATTCTCGACCGGAGTTGCGGCCACGGCTGCGACCGGAGTAGCGCCGCCGAAGAGAATGTCATCGAACGACTGCGTGGAATCTGCGACTGCTGTCTCTTCGTCTGTCGACGCCTCCTCAGGTGCCTCCGGCGCGGGAGCGTCACCGGGGGCCACGTCATCGGGAGTCGCCTCGACGGGAGTTGCCTCCTCGACGGGAACTGCATCTTCGGGAGTTACATCTTCGGGAGTTACCTCTTCGGGAACTGCCTCAACGGGTGCGACGGCAACGGGTGCGGCGAGCGGCGCGGCTTCTGCGCTCTGGACGAGCCTGCCGCCACGCATCACGTCAATGAAGACGTCTTCCAGCGTCGGGCCGCGCTGCACGAGGGTGCTCAGCGCGATGCCGGCTTCGGCGGCCACTGCACCGACGGTTCCCGCATCGCCACCGCGCACGGTGAGCCCTGAGCGCAGCACCTCAATGTCGAATCCCTTCGCCGAGAGTGCGGAGCGGAGGGCGCCGCGATCCTCGGCGTCCACAATCACTGACCCGCCCTTCGGATCGGCGAGGGTTCCGATGTCGCTGGCGAGCACAAGCTGTCCTTTAGACAACACGAGTACGTTGTCGGCGACCTGCTCGACCTCACTGAGGACGTGCGAGGAAACGAGCACAGTGCGCCCCTCATCGGCAAGCCGACGCATTAGGAGGCGAATCCAGCGGATTCCTTCGGGGTCTAGACCGTTGGCTGGTTCGTCAAAGACGAGGGCGCCGGGGTCGCCAAGCAAAGCGTGGGCGACGCTGAGACGCTGGCGCATGCCGAGCGAGAAGCCGCCGATCCGGGAGCTTCCTTCGCCTTCGAGGCCAACCAGCGAGAGCACCTCGTTCACGCGCGAGAGCGGAATACCGTTCGCCTTGGCGGCAATCGTCAGCTGACGCTCTGCTGTGCGGCGCGGACGGTAAACCGTCTCTTCCAGCACAGAACCGATGGTGCGCAACGGCTGACGGAGGTCTGCGTAGGGGACGCCGCCGATCGTTGCCGTGCCGGAGGCTGCGCGCATCTGACCAAGCAGAATGCGCAGCGTCGTTGTCTTGCCAGCTCCGTTCGGGCCAAGGAACGCGGTAACGGCGCCCGGCTCGACGCGCGCCGAGAAGTCGGAGACCGCGGTCACCTCGTTAAAGCGCTTCGTCACGTGCGTGAACTCGAGCACCTGTCCTTCAGGCATCCGTGACCTCTCGTCGCATTTGAACAGTTCCTCCCTATCCTGCCTGAAAACCCCGTCGGACCCCGCATTTAGCGCCGAACTACCGCCTGCGTCGAGGGGGTAGCCTGGCACGCGTGACCGATTCTGCTGCTTCACCCCGAGTCCTTGTCCGCACCGAGGGGGCACTGGGCCGACTCACACTCAATCGGCCGGAAGCCATCAACGCTCTCAACGCCGAGATGATCGAGATTCTCATCGACACATTGGCTGCGTGGCGCGACAACACAGACGTCCAGATTGTGCTGATTGACGGTGCGGGTGAACGGGGCATGTGCGCGGGTGGCGACGTGCGTGCGCTGCACGGGCAGATTGTCGCAGGGCATGCAGAGCAAACGGTCGAGTTCTTTCGCGCGGAGTACGCGCTGAACGCCATGATCGCGGAGTACCCGAAGCCCGTTGTCGCTTTCGCCGACGGCATCACGATGGGTGGTGGCATCGGACTCGCAGGGCACGCCGCTATTCGCATCGTTACCGAGCGTTCTCAGTTGGCGATGCCGGAGACCCGCATCGGTTTCACCCCAGACGTCGGCGGCACATGGTTGCTCGGTCGGGCGCCCGGCCGGTTCGGGGAGTACTTCGGGCTGACCGGAGCCGCGATGAACGGCGCAGACGCGCTCTATCTGGGCTTCGCCGACCACTTCGTTCCCTCAGAGAACCTGGAGGCGCTGCGCGAAGCCCTCGCCTTCCGCGCCGACCCCACGGGGCCGAGCGAGATTGTGTTGCTCTTCGACGAGACGCCTGAACCATCGCAGCTGCCCGCATCGAGAGAGTGGATCGATGAGGCATTCGCTGCCGACACGGTGAGCGAAATCGTCGATCGGCTGCAGGCGTTGGGGTCGACAGAAGCCGCTGCTGCCGCCGATCTGCTGGCCGAACTCGCCCCGACAGGGCTCGCCGTGACGCTGGATGCCGTGCGAGAGGCGCGCGCTTCCTCTGGTCTGCGCGCGGCGCTCGAAGGGGAATACCGCAGGGTGCTCTGGTTTGTGAACGAGCATCCTGACCTCGTCGAGGGAATTCGTGCGCAGCTGGTCGACAAAGACCGCAACCCGAAGTGGAGTCCGCCCACGCTGGCCGAACTCACGTCGGACGCCGGTGCGCCCGCCCGCGACTACGTCCCCCAGGCCCCCCTCTTCTGACCCGCACGTCCGTCCCTTCCGTCCCACCCCGCGTCCACTTGTCGGGAGAATGCACGGCTGTCGGGAGATTTTGGCTCGGTGCGGGCATTGGGACGAAAGCTCCCGACGGATGACCTGGATGCAGGGCGGCGCACGGATGCAAGAGTGCGCTGTGAGCGAAGGTCATACTCGCGAGGGATCCGAATGTCTTTAGTTCGTGGCACTCTATGTTGTGGCCGATTGTCGGTCGGCATCCGTTCGCCGAGAAATCAGCCGCTTCACCCTTCCTAGAAAGTCTGCCTGTGCTGGGAAAAATTCTCCTCCGCTACCTCACTCGGTATAAGTGGTGGCTGGTCGCTGTGCTGGTGTTCCAGCTCTCCAGCGTCGCCGCGACTCTCTACCTGCCACGCCTGAACGCCGACATCATCGACAAGGGTGTCGCTCAGGGCGACACCGACTACATCATGCGCACCGGCATGTTCATGCTTGCCGTGTCACTCGGGCAGATCATCGCCGCAGTGATCGCCACCTATTTCGCGGCCCGCGCCGCAATGAGTGCCGGTCGCGACATCCGTGCGGATGTCTTTGGCAAGGTCAGCGGATTCTCCGAACGCGAAGTGTCGCAGTTCGGCGCAGGATCCTTGATCACACGCAACACGAACGACGTGCAGCAGGTGCAGATGCTGGCGATGATGGGCGCGACGATGCTCATCACCGCGCCGCTTCTTGCCATCGGCGGCATCATCTTCGCCGTGCAGACCAATGTGGGACTGAGCTGGCTTATCGCCGTGGCTGTGCCTCTGCTGCTCATCCTGGCGGCGATCGTGGTCAGCCGCATGGTGCCGCTGTTCCGCAGCTACCAGGGCAAACTCGACGCGGTAAACCGCATCATGCGTGAGCAGCTCACCGGAGTGCGAGTGGTGCGAGCGTTCGTGCGCGAGCGCATCGAAGAAGAGCGATTCCGTGGCGCCAACACCGACATCATGGTCGTCGGCCGCAAGGTCGGCTCGCTGTTCGTGCTGCTGTTCCCCCTCTTCATGCTCATCCTCAACGTGACCGTCGTGGCGGTGATCTGGTTCGGTGGCATCGAAGTGAACAACGGCACAGTGCAGGTCGGCACTCTGTTCGCTTTCATGCAGTACATCGGACAGATCATGGGCGGCGTCATCATGGCGAGCTTCATGGCGATGATGATTCCGCGCGCCGCCGTCTCTGCCGAGCGCATCGGCGAGGTACTTGACTCCGAATCCTCCTTGGTTCGCCCAGAGAGCGGCGTCACGGAGTTCCCCGCTCCAGGGGCGGTCGCCTTTGACGACGTCGAGTTCACCTACCCCGGCGCAGAAGCACCCGTACTTTCTGGCATCAGCTTCGGCGCGCAGCCCGGTGAAACCGTCGCCATCGTCGGATCGACAGGCTCAGGCAAAACGACGCTCGTCTCCCTCATTCCTCGGCTGTTCGATGTCTCGGGCGGAGCCGTCCATGTCAGCGGCACCGACGTGCGCGACGCCGATGTTGAGGCACTGTGGGCTGGCATCGGACTCGTGCCGCAGCGTCCGTTCCTTTTCACAGGCACCGTCGCTTCGAACCTGCGGTACGGACGAGAAGACGCCACAGACGAAGAACTCTGGCACGCGCTGGAGATCGCACAGGGGCGCGACTTCGTGGAAGAGATGCCGGATGGGCTCGAGTCTCGCATCTCGCAGGGCGGCACCAACGTGTCTGGCGGACAGCGCCAGCGCTTGGCAATCGCCCGCGCGATCGTGCATCAGCCGCACATTCTGGTGTTCGACGACTCGTTCTCGGCGCTCGACCTCACAACAGATGCACGACTACGGCAAGCACTGTGGCGCGAATTGCCACACGTCACGAAGATCGTCGTCGCCCAGCGCGTTTCGACCATCACCGATGCCAACCGCATCGTGGTGCTCGATGGAGGTCGCATGGTCGGCGTCGGTACCCACGAAGAGTTGCTGGAAACGAGCGACACCTACCGAGAAATCGTCGAGTCACAGTTGGGGGTGGACGCATGAGCAAGGACCCTTCGACAGGCTCAGGGACCGAGGGTGCTGCAGGCTCAGGGACCGAGGGCGCTGTTGGCTCAGGGACCGAGGGTGCTGCAGGCTCAGGGACCGAGGGTGCTGTTGGCTCAGGGACCGAGGGTGCTGTTGGCTCAGGGACCGAGGGTGCTGTTGGCTCAGGGACCGAGGGTGCTGTTGGCTCCGGTGCTAAGCGGAAGCGCGGGCGCAAGGGGGCGGCAGTTCTGGAGCCTCAGCTGACCGAAGAGGAGAAATACGAAGCCGAGCTCGCAGAGCAGGCGCGTCAGAACTCCGGCGACTGGGACAGCGTCGCGCCAGGCAAGGCCGACAACTTCGGCAAGAGCTTCGGTCGCATGATCGGACTCTTGAAGCCCTCAGCGGTGTGGTTCGTGTTTGTGTCGATCCTCGGAGCGCTCGGAGTGGTGCTCACCGTTGCCGCGCCGAAGGTGCTGGCAGAGGCGACGAACATCGTCTACAAGGGGTTCATCTCCATCCAGCTCGGCCAGCCGAACGACACTTTCCCCGGCTTCCCCGTCGGCACGTCGCAAGACGTGGTTGTCGAGCAGCTCCGCAGCGCTGGTGAGACAGATTTCGCAAACCAGGTCGGCGCGCTGGGAGAGTTCCAGGTCGGCGACGGCGTCAACTTTGAATCTCTGCGCTGGGTGATCGCCGCCGTGCTCGCCATCTACGTGGCAGCCTCTTTCCTGAGCTGGATTCAGGGGTTCGTCATCAACATCATCATGGTCCGCACCATGTGGCGACTGCGTGAATCGGTCGAGGCGAAGATCAACCGCCTACCGCTGGCTTACTTCGACAAGGTGCAGCGTGGCGAGCTGATCTCGCGCGTCACCAACGACATCGACAACATCACGCAAACGATGCAGCAGTCGCTCTCCGGCGCGCTGACATCGGTGCTGACGGTGGTCGGTGTGCTGGTGATGATGTTCTCGATCTCATGGCAGCTCGCCCTCGTCGCCCTCGTCGCTCTGCCTCTTATGGGTGTGATCTTCGGGGTGATCGGTCCGCGCTCGCAGAAGGCATTCGGAACGCAGTGGCGCAAGGTTGGCCGTCTCAATGCCCGCGTCGAGGAGGCTTTCTCAGGTCACGCGCTGGTGAAGGTCTTCGGGCGTGAGCAGGATGCGCTCGACAGGTTCAACGACGAGAACGAAGAGCTCTACCAGGCGAGCTTCAAGGCACAGTTCCTCTCCGGCATCATCATGCCGGCGATGACTTTCATCGGCAGCCTCACCTACGTGGGTATCGCCGTGCTCGGCGGACTGATGGTGGCGAGCGGCCAGCTTCGCCTCGGCGACGTGCAGGCATTCATCCAGTACTCGCAGCAGTTCACGCAGCCGCTGTCTGAGCTGGGCGGTATGGCTGCAGTCGTGCAGTCTGGCACGGCATCGGCCGAGCGGGTCTTCGGACTCCTCGACGCTGACGAGCAAGACCCAGACGCCGCAGATGCCCCAGAGATCACTGACGGTCATGGGGTCATCGAGTTCGAGAACGTGGCCTTCTCTTACACGCCGGATCGCCCGTTGATCAAAGACCTCTCGTTCCGGGTGAAGCCGGGGCAGACCGTCGCGATTGTCGGTCCGACGGGCGCGGGTAAGACCACCCTCGTAAACCTGATCATGCGCTTCTACGAGCTCAGCGGCGGACGCATCATGCTCGATGGCCAAGACATCTCGGAGATCACCCGCGACGACCTGCGCTCACGCACCGGCATGGTGCTGCAGGACCCGTGGCTGTTTGCGGGAAGCATTCGAGAGAACATCCGCTACGGCCGCTCGTCTGCGACTGATCAAGAGGTGCTTGCCGCTGCCGAGGCGACGTATGTCGATCGGTTTGTGCACGCCCTTCCTGAGGGATACGACACGGTGCTCGACGAAGAAGCGTCGAACGTGTCGGCGGGTGAGCGTCAGCTCGTCACGATCGCCAGGGCGTTCGTTGCGCAGCCGTCGATCCTCATCCTCGATGAGGCGACATCGGCGGTAGACACCCGCACCGAGCTGCTGTTGCAGCAGGCGATGGCCGCGCTCCGCGAAGGTCGCACGTCGTTCGTGATTGCGCACCGGTTGTCGACCATCCGCGATGCCGACCTCATCCTGGTGATGGAAAGCGGAGACATCGTAGAAAAGGGCACGCACGACGAGTTGATCGCCGCGCAGGGCGCCTACTGGCGGCTCTACCAGTCGCAGTTCGAGCAGGCGGCTACCGACATCGATGCAGAAGATGCGCTCACCGGTACGACCCCGGTTGTGCTGGAGGATGCAGAGCCAGCGGAGCAGCGCGACTGACTCCTGCACGAGAAATCGCCCCATCCTGATCATCCAGGGTGGGGCGATTTGTGTCAGGAGAGGTCGGTGGCGATTCCGAGAAGTTCGAGGGGGTGCGTGAAGCGCCACCAGGCGCCGGGGCCCTCGACGTCTTCCGCCAGCACCAAAGGAATGGTGGTGGTGTCGATCGGACCGTCCGCCGTGAGCTCGCCCACTGCGGCGTTCGCTTCGCGCTCGTCGCCGAGGTCGAAGGCTGTCGCCGCTGTCGCAGAAGCGCCATTCCACAGCACCACGTTGGCGTCTGCATCGGTGACGACGTCGACCTCTTCGCCCCAGATTGTGGTCACCTGCCCCACGACCGTGCCAGCGGGGACGGCAGGTTCCTGCGCCTCAAGTGCAGCTTCCAACTGGGCAAAGAGTGAGCGGGTGAGGGCCAGGCGCTGGTCGTTGTCTGCTTGGTTCAACGATGCGGCGAAAAGGTTCACGGTGGTTTCGCCCACGGTCAGGTCTTTCGCGGCGAGGAGGTTCCAGCCCACCAGTGTGCCCGTCTTGATGCCAACGACGCCGGGGTCTGTGGTCAGCATTTCGTTGGTGTTCACCACAGTGCCAGCACCGGGAAGGTCGACGGAGACCGTGCCAACGATCTCGGCAAAAACAGGATTCTGCATCGCGCGCTCTCCGAGAGCGATCAGCGCCGCAGGGGTCGCCACGTTGCGCTCGTCAAAACCAGAGGGCGTCACCACCGTGATGTCGGACAGGCCACGTTCGCTCAGCCAGATATCGGCGGCGGCAGCGAACTCCCAGTCGGCTCCCCAGATCTCGGAAACGAGCCTGTCGATGTAGTTGTTGGCAGAGCCCATGAGGGTTCCCTGCAACAGTTGGTACTCAGTCAGCACGCCGTCTACTGGCACATCGAGGGCGGACTCGTTGTTTCGCCGATAGTCCCAGTACTCCACACTGTCGCCGTAGTCGAAGGTGAACTCCGGGCCCTGCTCGCCCAACGCGAGCGGCATCCGGTCCAGCACCATCAGGGCGCTGACGACTTTGGTAATGCTGGCGATACTGACCTGTTCGGTGGTCGACGCGGCGGTGCTCAGTCCAGCGATGCCAGCTGCGGCACTGCCTTCGGTCGGCCACGTGATGGTTGACGCAGCGGCCGGAACAGTTTCGAACTCGACGGACTGCACCGTTGGTGCCACCTCGTGCAGCGGCCAGAGCATTGTCGAGCCCGTATAGGCAACGAAGATTCCGACCAACGTCGCGAGCGGCACCAAAATGCCAGGACGAGTGATTGCTGGCCGCAGCGGTGCACCCTGCAACAGATTCCCCGCCTGCTCTCTTCTCGACTTCGCGTCTATTGACGCGGGAGGCGTGTGCTCGGCAATCGCCGCAGGATCGACCCAGGTCAGCGCCGTGGCAGGAGTCTTCTCATCAGCCCACTCTGCTTCGTCAGCGTCAGCGTCAGCGTCAGCACCTGCTGCATCTGCCTCTGCATCTGCCTCTGCATCTGCCTCTGCATCTGCCTCTGCCTCTGCCTCTGCATCGGCTTCTGCGGTTGCCTCTGTGTCGGTCTCTGTGTCGGTCTCTGTGTCGGCCTCAGCGTCGGCGTCGGGAGCCACGTCGGCGTCGGCGAGCGCGGTCGTGTCGTCGGCGGGGGGTGAAGCGGTCACTTGCTTACGGTACCTAATTCCCGGCGTGTTGCGCGCCCTGCCGTCCGTCGCGCCGGAGTGTCGCCAGCCGGTAAGCTCTTTCACACAACCACGGGAGTCCGGCGAGCCGGGCTGAGAGGGAGCGATTCGCGCTTCGACCGTCGAACCTGATCTGGGTAATGCCAGCGCAGGGAGGAGTTCAGATGAGTACGTCTACATCCACGTCTGCCCCCAGCACCGCGAAGGGCGCACAAACACCGCGCGTCTGGCGTTGGCGGGTCGTCGACATCGTCGTCGCGGCCGTTCTCGGTGTCGCGATCGGTCTGGTGTTCTGGGGCTGGAACACCATCGGCTACGCCTGGTTCGGTGCGGCAGATGCCCTGACCCCAGGCCTCGGCGGAATCGCTGTCGGAATCTGGCTACTCGGCGGTGTCGTCGGTGGCCTGGTGATTCGCAAGCCGGGTGCCGCGCTCGTCGTCGAACTTGTCGCGGCGATCGTATCGATGCTGATTGGCAATGTGTGGGGCGTCTCCACCGTGCTCTCCGGTCTGGTGCAGGGCTTGGGGGCTGAGCTCATCTTCGCCCTCTTCTTCTACCGTCGATTCGGTATCGCCGTGGCAGCGCTTGCGGGTGTCGGAGCGGCCGTCGCCGCCTGGGTATTCGAGCTTTTCTACGGCAGCTCGCCCAACATCTTGAAGTCGGTGGAGTTCAACACCATCTACTTGGTCAGTGTCGTTGTCTCCGGTGCGATTCTGGCTGGCGTGGTCGGCTGGTTGCTCGTGCGTGCGCTCGCCGTCACTGGTGCGCTGAACCGCTTCGCCGTCGGGCGAGAGCACGTACGCGAGGTCTGAAGATGAGTTTCGCCGCCCCGGCCCGCGTGCAGGCTGCGGGCTGGGGGTGGCGGTACGCCGGTCGTAAGAAACCCGCTGTCGCCGACGTCACGTTCACCATCGAGCCAGGCGAGCGGGTGCTGCTTCTCGGCGCTTCTGGCGCAGGCAAGTCGACGTTGCTGGCCGGGCTCGCTGGGGTGTTGGGCGATGACGACGAAGGCGAGCGCACTGGCTCGCTCTCGATCGACGGCGCAGCACCCGAGTCGCGTCACGGTCAGGTGGGATTGGTGCTGCAAGATCCGGACGCGGGCATCGTGCTGTCGAAGGTGGGCGATGATGTCGCCTTCGGGTGCGAGAACCTTGGTGTCGCGGCGGACGAAATCCCCGGTCGTGTGGCGGAGGCGCTCGACGCTGTCGGACTGAATGTTCCACTGCAACGCGCCACCAAAGCTCTCTCCGGCGGACAGAAGCAGCGTCTGGTCCTGGCTGGCGTGCTGGCGATGCGTCCGGGTCTGTTGTTGCTTGATGAGCCGACTGCGAACCTTGATCCCGATGGGGTGCGCGAGGTGCGCGCGAGTGTCGAGCAGGCTGTTGAGACAACAGGGGCGACGCTGATCGTCGTCGAGCACCGCACTCCGGTGTGGGTCGACCTCATGACGCGCGTGATCGTGCTCGCCGCCGACGGTGGTCTCCTCGCCGATGGTGCGCCAGAGCGAGTGTTCGCCGAACACGGAGATGCGCTCGCCGATGCAGGGGTGTGGGTGCCGCATCGTGGCGTCGAACTGCCTGTGCTGGAACGCGTGACTGCGCCAGCTGCGCTCACTGCTTCTCGTCTCTCGATTGCGAGAGAATCGGGCGTCGTCGTGCAATCGGGGCTGGAGCTGGAAGTGCCGCGCGCGAACGCGACCGTCATCACCGGGCCTAATGGTGCGGGCAAATCGACGCTCGCACTCACCCTCGCAGGGCTCATTCCTGAGCACGCGGGGGAGGTGCGTTCGGCAACGGAGCTTGCGGGACGCAAAGGCACCCGCCCGATCCGCTGGACCTCGCGAGAACTCCTCACCCGCATCGGCATGGTGTTTCAAGAACCGGAGCACCAGTTCCTCACCCAGACGCTCAGGGATGAGCTCGCCGTCGGCCCGCGTGCGCTCGGGTGGGATGCGGTGAAAACAGCGGGCGTTGTCGACGACCTGCTCGATCGCCTCGGCCTTGCTGCGCTCGCACTCGCGAACCCCTTCACGCTCTCCGGAGGGCAGAAACGGCGACTTTCGGTTGCCACGGTGCTCGCGGGTGCGCCGGAAGTGATCGTGCTCGACGAGCCAACTTTTGGTCAGGACCGCCGCGGATGGATCTCGCTCGTCGCGTTGCTGCAGGAAGAGATCACGCGCGGTCGGTCGATTATCGCTGTCACCCACGACGACGACGTTATTCGGCATCTGGGTGGTCAGCGCATCGCGCTGGGGGCGACATCATGACGACGACCGAGACGGCGCGGAATGTGTGGCTCGATGGCGTCAACCCGGTGACGAAGCTGGTGCTTGCGCTGCTGCTTTCTGTGCCGCTGTTTGCGTCCATCGACATCACGAGCGCGCTGGCGGCGATCGCGCTTCAACTGCTCTGCCTGCCGTTGACCGGACTGCGGCTCACGACGGTGCTCAAAAGGCTGCTGCCGATCGTGATCTTCGCCCCGATCGCTGGCGTCAGCATGCTGTTGTATGCCGAGCCGGCCGGGCGCATCTACTGGACGTTCGGCTTCGCGACGATTAGTGAAGACTCCATCACGCTGGCGATTGCGGTGAGCCTGCGCGTGATTGCTCTCGGATTACCGACGATTCTGCTTTTCGGGGGAACCGACCCGACAGAGCTCGCCGATGCGCTCGCGCAGGTCGCCAAGCTGCCCAGTCGTTTTGTGCTCGGAATCCTTGCAGGCACCAGGATGCTTGGCCTGTTCCTCGACGACTGGCGCACGATGGGCCTGGCCCGTCGTGCGCGCGGCGTGGGGGATCGCGGGGTGTTGCGACGGTTCTTCTCGATGGCCTTCGTGCTGTTGGTGTTCGCCGTGCGGCGCGGCTCCAAGCTCGCTATCGCGATGGAGGCGCGTGGGTTTGGTTCCGACATTCCTCGCACGTGGGCACGGCCTTCGCGGCTGCATCCGCGCGACGCGGTGGCACTGATCGGCGGCATGGCAATCATGACGCTCGCCCTCGCCGCTGCGGTGGCCGCCGGTACCTTCCGCTTCGTCTGGAGCTAACGGCGCGTTAGCCGAGCACCCCGGCGACGACCTGGATGTGGCCGCCGCGCAGGCTTTGGAAACGCAAGTCGCGGCCATCACGCAACAGCATCGTCCAGGGCCTGGCGTCAAGGTCGGCGTGACCGAACTTGCAGACCGCTTCGACGATCGGGGTGAAGACACGAGCCGCACCGCTTGGTCGTTGCATGTCGACGACCGCGGCCTTCCCGCCGGGACGCACGGTGCCGCACACGCGCTCTGTCTTTCTGATCACGGCGCGTGCGCGCTCCCATGCGGCGGCTGGATCATCTACCACGCTGAGCGAATAGGTGGCCAGCACCGCATCGATCCGCTCGGCGGGGAGGTCATCGAGAGTAAAAGCTGTCGCGTCTGCCTGCACGAGCGAGACATTGTTCCAGCCGTTGTTGTCGATGCGCCGTTGCGCGACCGAGAGCATTTCTTGGCTACGGTCGAGCCCGATGACCTGACCGTACGGACCGACGGCCGCACGCAACAGCTCGAAGTTGAGGCCGGTTCCGCACCCCAGATCGAGCACCACATCGCCGAGTTCGAGGCCGAGCATGCTGATGCCTGCCACGCGTCCAGGCCGGTAAACCGGCTCACCAGAGACCACGTCATACATCCGTGCGCCGCTTGTATACGGCGTCCGCTTCTTCATCGGTATTCGGGATTAGCGTCGTACCCGAAGTGTTCGCCTTCGCTCCATGCTCCCTTGACGTTGCCGTAGGCGGGGATCCCTCCGGCGTCTTTCAGGCGGCGGGCAGTGTGCAGCAGATTCCACGTCATGAAAGTGGTGTTGCGGTTGGTGAAGTCGTTCTCCGGACCACCTGAGTCCTCATCGAGGTAGCTCGGTCCCGGTCCGATCGCACCGATCCAGCCAGAGTCTGCCGCTGGCGGCACCGTGTATCCGATGTGCTGCATGCTGTAGAGGATCGACATCGCGCAGTGCTTCACGCCATCTTCGTTGCCGGTGATGATCGCGCCTCCTGCTTTGCCGTAGAAGACGTACTGCCCCTTGTCGTTCATGAGGCCACTCATGGCGTACAGACGCTCGATGAGCTTGCGGGTGATCGACGAGTTGTCTCCCAGCCAGATGGGTCCGCCGATGACGAGAATGTCGGCGTCAGCAATCTTCGGCCAGATATCCTCAGGCCAGGCATCGTTCTCCCACCCGTGCTCGCGCATGTCGGGGTAGACGCCGGTCGCGACATCGTGGTCGATGAACCGGATGCTGTCGACCGTCACGCCCTGGGCACGCATCAGCGCGATGCTGTGATCCATGAGGCCCTGCGTGTTGCTGGTCTCTGGGCTGGGCTTGAGGGTGCAGTTGACGAACACAGCGCGCAGGTCGTCGTACTTTGCGGGGGGATTCGGCTGGCTGTTCATACCTTCACGCTACCCCTGCGCGTCTTAGCGCTCTGTGTGCTCGGTCACCGTTCTGCAAAGCAGCGGTGCCTAGAGTTGCCTCATGGAGAAGCAGTCGCAGGCGGCAGAGCCGTGGGATCTTGTCGTTGTCGGTGGCGGAAGCGCCGGGCTCGTCGCGAGCAAGGCAGCCGCAGGATTCGGGGCACGCGTGCTCCTCGTAGAAAGCGGTCGACTCGGTGGCGACTGCCTGTGGACCGGCTGTGTTCCCTCCAAGACTCTGATCTCTTCCGCCGCAGGCGGCCGCACAGGGCAGGAGGCCTTCGCACACGCGCACGCCTCGGTGCAGCGGGCGATCGGCACCATCGCGCCGACGGACTCGGCCGAGGCTCTGCAAGAAGCCGGTGTGGCGGTGATGAAGGGGCACGCCCGCTTCACCTCCCGGCGCACGATGGATGTTGACGGAGTCGAGGTCGCGTTTCAGCAGGCGGTCATCACCACTGGCACCTCACCCGTTGTCCCCGATCTCGAGGGGGCAGAGTCGGTGCACATCCACACCACGGAAGACTTCTGGGAGATCACAGAACTCCCCGCACGCATGGTGGTGCTCGGCGGGGGGACGGTCGGCAGTGAGCTGGGACACGCGATGGCGCGGCTGGGTTCTGCGGTGACGATTGTGCAGCGCAGTTCCCGCATTCTCCCGAAGGAAGAGCCCGAGGCTTCGGCCATCGTGCAGGCCGCGATGGTGCGAGACGGCGTCGACGTGCGCACTGGGCGCACAGCCGTCTACGTGCGTCAGGGCGAAGAATCTGCCGGTGTGCTGACGCTCGATGACGGAAGTGAAGTTCCGTTCGACGTGCTGCTGGCAGCGCTCGGGCGTTCCGCCGACACCGATGCTCTGGACTTGAGTCGTGCGGGGGTACGAACCGACGCTAAGGGCTTCGTCTTGGTGGATGCGGCTGCACAAACAACCAACCCACGCATCTGGGCAGCGGGCGACGTCACCGGTCCGCCGATGTTCACCCACACCGCAGGCATGGACGGCAGCGTCGCCGGCAGTAACGCGATTCTCGGACTACGCAGAAAGACGCAGCGCGCCGTGGTGCCGCGCGCCACTTTTACGTCGCCAGAGGTAGCGGCAGTGGGCTTGCAGGCGGCCGATGCCGATCCCGAAAAGCATCGTGTCGTCACCTGGCATCACGAGCACGCCGACAGGGCGATCGCAGAGAACGCGATGGACGGCTATTCCCGAATCGTCGTCGATAAAAGCGGACGCATCCTCGGCGGCACCATCGTCAGTCCTCGTGCCGGTGAGACGATCGGCGAAGTGTCGCTCGCGGTGAAGCAGAAGCTCAACACCGGCGACATCGCAGGCACCATCCACCCGTACCCCACCTACACCGATGCCTTTTGGAATGCGGCGGTCGTCGACGTCAAAAACCGCCTCAATGGCGGGGGGATCTCCTTCGCCGTGCAAACCCTCAGGGGAGCACGTCGGCAGATGCTGAGGATGAATGACTGGGTCAGCGGAGGATTCGGACGGCGCTGACAATGCGCTGCGCCGCGCTGATGAACACCAAGATCGCCCACCCGACCGCGATCTGCCAGGCGTGCGCGGGAATGAGCAACCAGATCGCGTGAACGGCGATGGTCTCCGTGCCCTCGGCGATGCGCCCAAGGAACGAGAGCGATCTGCCGTCTTCGATGCGGCGTCCCGTGCGCTCGGCGATCGAGGAGAAGGCCAAGAACGCCGTTCCGTTCAAGTAATACGCCAGCAACACCAGCAGGAACGGCCACCACGGCGCATCGAACGCGGCGGTCGCGCCGATAGCAACACCCATCACGCCTGCCCCGTAGACGATGAAGTCGGCCATGATGTCGAGGAATCCGCCGACCTCGCTGCTGGGCTCTGCTCCCGCTCTGCGGCGGCGAGCGAGCGCGCCGTCTAGGCCATCGAAAACGCGGGAGATCAGCCAGGCGATCAGTGCGGGGATCCACAGCTGCGTGGCCGCAAAGCCCGCGCTGGCGAGCCCGATCACGAGGCCAATCAGTGTCAGTCGGTTGGGGGAGATCCAGTGCACATCAACCGCTCTGGCGAGGCCGGTGATCGGCCCATCCACGACGCGGCGCATCTGCACATCGATCATTCCGGCGCTCCGACAGGCTCCGGGGTCTGCGTGCGTCGACGGAACCTGGCGGCGTAGACGCCACCCCCGACCGTCATCACGCCGAGAACGGCGACCGCCACGAAGAACGGCCAGTCCAGCTCGAAACCATAGGCGCCGACGGCGGTGTAAGCCGCTGATCCGGGGATGATTCCGATGGCGGTGCCGAGAAAGTAGTGACGAAACTTCACCGAGGTGAGCCCGACTGTGTAATTCAGGAGCGTGAACGGGATGACCGGCACCAGCCGCGCCACGATCACCGCCGAAAGCCCGTGGTCTCCCAGTGCTTTGTCGACCTTTGCCACTCGTGCTCCGGTGAGGCGTTCAATCGCCTCGCGGCCCAACCAGCGACTGATCGCAAACCCACCAAGCGCACCGGTCACAGCGCCGACGTACACCGCAGCGAAGCCGAGGGGGAAACCCCAGAGCAGTCCGGCAGCGATCGTCAGGACGCTTGTCGGGAGGGGCACCAAGGTCAGCACGGCGTAGAGCGCCGCGAAACCGACGATCGCCCACGGCCCGATGTCCATCGCGACCGCACGCACTTCGTCGACGTCAGGGAGGGGCACCGTCAAGGCCACCACCACGGCGAGAGCAAGAAAGACGACGAGAAGCGCGGCGCGCCGAACTTTTCGATCCCGGAAAACTCTCATGACTTGAGCGTAGCCACCGGAACCACCCCTCATCTGTGCGGGAGATCACCAACGGACTAGTGGCAATACGGTTACTTTTAGGTTCAGGAGGTCGATTCCCCCACGCAGGCCGTCTTCGGCTTCGCGTTCCCCTTCACGAAAGATTGCGCACTGTGCCGGTACACCACTCTGCTCTCGGCGTCCGCTCGCTCCGAGCTCTTGCGGGCGGTGCCGTGTTGCTCTTCGCTCTCACGGCATGCGCCGCGCCCTCGGCCCCTGCGGCGGCACTGCCCGCGTCTTGGCAAGAAGTCGTCGACGAGGCAGAGGGTCAAACCGTAAACCTGTGGATGTATGGCGGAGACGAACAGGGCAACGCCTACGTCGACGAGGTGCTGGCGCCAGCGGTCGCTGAGGCGGGGGTCACCCTGAGGCGGGTTCCGGTGGCCGACACAGGCGACGCACTGAACCGCGTGCTCACAGAGCTGCAGGCCGGTCGCTCCAACGACGGCTCGGTCGATCTGATCTGGGTGAACGGCGACAACTTTCGCACCGGAACACAGGCGGATGCCTGGCTCTGTGACTGGACAGAGCTGCTGCCGAACATGAAGGACGTCTCGGCGGAAGATCCGTTGCTCACTGAAGACTTCGGAACTCCTATCAACGGCTGTGAGGCGCCGTGGCACAAAGCACAGTTCAGCTTTGCCTACAACGCTGATGTGGTGACCGAGCCGCCGACCACCTTCACGGGGCTGCTCGAGTGGGCAGAGCAAAATCCGGGGCGGTTCACATACCCGGCGCCACCCGATTTCACCGGCTCCGCCTTCATCCGTCAGGCGCTCTACAACGCGTCGGGCGGGTATGAGAATGTCCCGTCAGAGTTCAGTAACGAGGCGTACGACGAACTGTCCCCCGCACTGTTCGAGACGCTGACAGACATCGCGCCGTCGCTGTGGCGTGGCGGAGACACCTACCCCGCCGATGCGGATCAGCTCAACCGGCTGTATGCCGAAGGCCAGGTGGACTTCACAATGACGTATGGCCCGGCGACTCTCACCAAGCTGGTCGCCGACGGCACCTATCCGCAGAACACCCAGGTTCTCTCGCTCGACGAGGGCACTCTCGGCAACGCGAGCTTCCTCGCGATTCCTGTCAACGCCGAAGACCGTGCGGGGGCGATGGTCGTGGCCAACATTGCCCTGTCGGTCGAGCAGCAGGTGGCGAAAGCCGATCCCGCCGTGTGGGGACAGTTCACTGTGCTCGACTACGACGCCCTGAATGAGAGCGACCGCGCACTGTTCGACGCGCTCCCTGCATCACCTGTCGTTCCTTCCTTTGACGTCCTGTCAGAAAACGCCAACCCAGAGCTCAGTGCACAGTGGGTGCCGCCGCTCGATGACCAGTGGCGCACCGCCATCGCCGGACGATGAGTCGCCGCCTGCCGCACCTTCTTGTTCTGCTGGCCGCAGCGCCCGCAGCAGTGGTGGTCATCGGCGGCACGGTGTCTGTGATCCTGCAAAGCCTCGGTCTGATGCCTGTGTTCGGTCCGCCGCGGGTGTCGGTCGACGCCTATACCGACATCGCTGCTGAGCTGCCATTAGCGACCGGGATCTCGTTGTGGATCGCGACGGCGTCCACCGCGCTCGCCGTCGTGTTCGGCGGAGCCATCGCGTTGCTGGTCGTCGGTGGCGGTCGACTCGGTCGCACGCTGAACGGCCTCGGCGCCGCCACCGTCACCGTGCCGCACCTGGTGGGGGCAGCGGCGTTCTGGCTGTTGCTGACCGAGACAGGTCTGCTGCCGCGCCTGTTCGGCATCCCGGATTCCGAGTGGCCAGCCCTGGTAGGTAGCAACTGGTGGATTGGCGTCATCCTCGAATACGCCTGGAAGGAATCGGCGTTCGTCGCGCTAATCGTTGCGGGAACCCTCTCTGTACGCATCGCCCGTTTTGATGAGACCGCCGCTGTGCTCGGTGCGGGACGGTGGCAGCGGATTCGGCTGGTGCTCTTGCCGCTGGCGTGGCCGTCGCTCATCATCACCGGCACCATCGTGTTCATCTACACGCTCGGCACCTATGAGGTCGCCTGGCTGCTCGGACGCTCCTACCCCGAACCCCTCGCCGTGATGGCTGTGCGCCTCTACACCGCGGTCGACCTGACTGCACGATCAGCGGCAGCCGCCACAGCGGTGGTCATCACCGCGGTCGGAGCCGTGGTGGCGGCGCTCGGGTTTCTGCTGCTGCGACGAACGGCGTGGCGATGAAGGCGCGCACCCTTTCGCAACGGCTCGGCCGTCTGGTGATCGCCGCGCTGATGATCGCCTGGCTGATCGTGCCTTTCCTGCCGATGGTGCTGTGGGCTTTCGCCGACCGCTGGCCGACGTCTGAGGCGTTTCCCACGCAGTGGGGCACAGCAGGGTTCATGACAGCGATGGCACAGGGCGGGGCGGCAGCTTTCAAGAAATCGCTGATCCTCGGTCTGATTGTGGCAGCGATCGCCACTCCTGCGGGTGCGGTGGTGGGCCGTGCTCTGGCGCTTGGGCGTGCACCCGCACCGCGTTCGCTGACGGTTCTCGTGTTTGCCCCGCTGCTACTGCCGGCGCTCACGCTCTCGCTGGGCATGAATGTTCTGCTGCTCCGTGCCCGTGTGCCGGAGCTGATCGGACTCGTCCTCGTGCTGGTGGCAATGGCGATGCCCTATACGACCTTCTCGATGCGCGCTGCCTATGCCGGATACGATGCGGGATACGATGCCGAAGCGCGCGTGCTCGGGGCCTCGCGCCGGCATACTCTCTGGCACGTGCACCTTCCCCTCATCGCGCCTGCTCTCGCGCGATCCGCGTTCCTCGCCTTTTTGGTGGGATGGAGTGATTACATCGTGACTCTGCTGATCGGTGGGGGACAGATCGTCACCCTGCCGCTGATTACCGCATCGGCCGCCGCAGGGGTCGGCAACGACAGCCTGGTCGCTGTGCTGTCGTTGATTGCGATCATCCCCCCAGTGCTCGTGCTTGCGTGGCTCGCACGACAGCCCTGGCGCACGAGGAGCGTGGCATGAGCGCGGCGGTCGAGGTTCTCGGTGTGACCAAGCAGCACCCAGGGCAACCGTCGCCGGCGGTGGACGACGTATCGCTGCGCCTGGAACACGGCACGCGCACGGCGCTTCTCGGACCGAGCGGATCAGGCAAAAGCACATTGCTGAGACTGATAGCCGGGCTCGACGAGCCATCGAGCGGACGGGTGCTCATCAACGGCGCTGACATGAGCGCAGTACCGCCAGAGCGTCGGGGGATCGGCATGCTTGCGCAGCGTCCGCTGCTGTTCCCGCACCTTTCTGTGCTCGACAATGTGGCCTTCTCCGCCCGCGCGGCAGGTGCGAAGCGCACGCGTGCGCGGGCAGATGCGCAGCCTTTCCTCGAGCTTGTGCAGATGGGCGATTTTGGTGCGCGCAACGCATCGACGCTCTCTGGCGGCCAACAGCAACGTGTCGCGATCGCCAGAAGCTTGGCTTCCCATCCGCAAGTGCTGCTGTTGGACGAACCCTTTGGTGCGCTGGATCCTGGCCTGCGCGACGACATGTATGCGCTGTTGGACCGTCTGCGCGAGCAACTTCCTCCGACAATCCTGCTCGTGACGCACGACCGAGATGAAGCCGCCGTTGTGGCGGAACGCATTGCGCTTCTCGAGGGCGGCATTGTGCTGCAAAACGACACAGTTGAAGGCATCTTTCATCGGCCATCGTCGCTGGCGGTCGCCCGACTCATGGGCGGACGAAATGCGGTGCAGGGCGTGGTCGAAAACGGGGTACACACCTCTGACCTTGGACGGTTGCCGGTGATTTCGGAGACCCCAGACGGGGTGGGTGTTCTTGTGGTGCGCCAAGAGGCGATCCAGGTGTTGGCAGAACCTGCACGCTCGACACCTGGGGTGTTGGCCGGTGTCGTCGCCGCCCTGGAGCACAGGGGTCCTCGATGCTCGGTGATCGTGCGCAACGGTGAGGCCGAGCTGGTCGCAGACCTCCCTCCAGGCCTCGATCTGCGCGTGGGCGATCCGGTATCGCTCATGATCACGGCGGGGTCGGCAACCGTGGTGCCCCGATGAGATGTGTAGTGGTTTCAGTGTCAAAGATTGGAGAACTGTCATGACTTCTCACGAGTTTGATTCGCACCGTGGCGAGCTCGGCATGCCGTCACCCTGGTCGCCTGTCGAGCGGGCGAAGGATCCAACGGATGCCGTGACACCGACAGATCCGTTCTCGTGCTTGAACGCGGTTGACCTGTTCGCCGACCTCTCGGCAGAAGAGATCGAAGCAATCGACGACATGGTGCCAGCCACACTGTTTCGGCGTGGACAGATTTTGCACAGTCAGGCTCAACCGCTGCACTCGCTGTTCATCTTGAAGACCGGGCGCGTGCGCATCTTTCGCGTTGCCGAAGACGGCAAGGCGCTCACACTGGCGATCCTCGAACCGGGGTCGGTGTTCGGGGAGATGATGCTCGTCGGCCAGCGAATGTACGACAGCTACGCCGAAGCAATCGACGATGCGCTGGTCTGTCAGCTGAGCATGGCCGATGTGGAACGGTTCTTGCTTGCAGACCCGAGGATCGCCGTGCGCGTCGCCCGCATCCTCGGAGACCGCGTCGCTGAGCTGGAAGATCGGCTCACTGACCTCGCTCTCCGGTCGCTGCCATCGCGGGTGGCTGCCACCCTGCTCAATCTCACCCGCCGCTCCCAGAGCGGATCCGGCCCGTTCGCGCGGGCGCCGCAGGTGCGGCTGACTCACGAGCAGCTTGCGGGAGTGATTGGCGCGACCAGAGAAGCCACCAGCCGGGTGCTCAGCGACTTCGCCGACCACGGTCATATTCGTCAGGGCCGAGGGCGCATCATCATCACCGACGCTTCGGCGCTGCGCCTCATCAGTCGCGACGCGCGCTGAGGCAGGCCGGGTACGTTTAGCTAAGTCAGAAGCGAATGCTAAAGATGGGCTGTGGGCCAGGCATCACCAAACCATCGTCTGGACCGAAACGGTGTACCCATGAACGCACGATCCCTCCGCCGAAGCCTGCCAATCGTGAGCATCACCATCGCCGTAGTCCTCGCTCTCACTGGCTGCACTGGTCCGCAACTCGCCTCACCGGTCGGTGAGTGGGTCGCTATCGAAGACGATTACGGCACGTTATCGATTCACTCTGACGGCACCTTCGCGATCACCGACGCGTCTTATAACCCCCTTGAACAACGAGACGCTGACGACGACTTCAACGCCACCGGCACCTGGCGCATATTTCCGGACGACACGGAACTATCTCTAGTCTTCGTTGAAGCTTCGCAAGGCGACTCGGACGTGAGTCCAGCTGGTTTTGACGTTCCCTTCCGCTCAGGCACCATCCGTTTCCATGATCCGGACGACGTGCTCGATATCGAGTTCCGACTCGCGGACGAAACCTCGAAGTAGGACTGCGGGGAGGAGATCACAAATCGCCTGGAACGGTGTACCCATGAACGTACGATCCCCCCGTCGCCGATACCTGGCAGTCGCGAGCATCGTCATCGCCGCAGTCCTCGCTCTCACTGGCTGCACTGGTCCGCAACTCGCCTCACCGGTCGGTGAGTGGGTCGCTATCGACGGCGACGAAGGCACCCTCTCCATCCGCCCCGACGGCACCTTCACCATGACCGATACATCGTTCAATCCGCTAGAAGGCAGAGACGCAGACAGCGAGTTCGACGCCACGGGCGCTTGGCTCACCGCGCGCGACGATACCGAGGTTGCCTTGGACTTTGAAGAAGCATCACCGGGGTCGCGGGACGTCGAACCTCGCATCTATTTCGTCCCTTTTCGCTCCGGTACCCTCCGTTTCCAAGATGCGGAGGGATTGTTCGATATCGAGTTCCGACTCGTGGACGAAGCCTCGGAGTAGGGCTGCGGGAAGGAGGTCACAAATCGCCAGCCATCGGACCTTGGTAGCGGGGAGTAACCGCTCTCGCACCCCGGATCGAGCTGTACACACATGAACGACGCCACAGCGCGCTCGGCGGCCACCTGATGGCCGGATACGTTTAGCTGTCTTTCTCGCGGAGGCGCTTGAGGTAGGTGTTGTATGCGTCAAGCTCTGTCGTGCCGTGGAGGTCGGCGTACCTGTCTGCGGCGGCGGCACGAGCGGTGTCTTCGCGGAACCATCGGTGCATGACGTAGACGAGAATCAGTAGCGTCGGCGCCTCGCCATACGACCAAGCCAACCCGCCGGCGAGCTGTTGATCGGCGAGTGGATCGATGCCGAGCGCCTCCGTCGGGGCGACGAAGTAGTCCACCAGCATCGTCGTGGCCATCATCAGAAAGACCCCGAAGAAGGCGTGTAGCGCTGCCTCAGCGAAAACGTCGAGCGCTCGCCCGCCGTGGCTGAGGCGTACCGGGAGCGGATCGGAACTCAACACCGGAATCGCGAACAGGATTCCCACGACCAGAAAGCCGATCTCCAGCGAGATGTGCCCGCCAGGTTCCGCCAGAATCTGGTCGGCGAGACCGGCAAGATAGAGCCCGTAAAACGCGATCAGGTAGAGCGGCAAGGCAATCCACGGGCTCAGGATCCACCCCGCTATGCGGCTGCGGAGCCCCCAGTGTGCCGCGCGCAACACCTGAGCGCCGGCCCCGTGGTGGTGCGTGGCGCGCAGCAGGAGGGTGCCAGGCGAACCCAACACAAGCAGGGGAGGGATCGCGATCATCAGCGTGAGCTGCTGGAACATGAACACCGACATCATGGCGTAGCCATACGCTTCAACGCCGAGCCCGGTGGTGGCAGCGAGTAAGACGCAGCCCAGCAGAAAGCTGACCGTGCGCCAGATTGGCCAGCGGCGGTGTTGGCGCCACAACCGGATCGCGCCAGCCAGATACATCACTCCCAAAACCGCTGCGACCAGCGGCAGTAGCGGGAACGGACCTGGCGCCAGCGCGAGAAAGTCAGAGAAGGTCGGCGCCTCGTCGGGCATCCACGTGTTCATTCGACGGGGGCCTCCCTCAACCTGTCTGTCTCGTTTGTGTCATCCGCTGCGCTGCCCGTTCGTCGTGCCGCACGCTGGTCGAGCATGATGCCGACGACCAGGATGACCCCGCCAATTCCCAGGGCGACGTCAGCGAGGTTTCCGATGAATAGGTGTCCGTAAGCGAGGAAGTCGGTGACCTGTCCGCGGCCAAATGCGGGCGGGGCAAACAGACGGTCGAGGACGTTGCCGAGTGCGCCGCCAAGGACGAACCCCCATCCGCACGCCCACCACGCCGTTCTTGCACGCATTGCGGCGAGGAACAGCGCAACAATCGCGCCGACTCCGACCACGGTGAGGAGCCAGGTTGCCTCGGATCCGAATGACAAAATCGCGCCGGGGTTGAAAGCCAGCTGCAGTCCGAGCGCCGCGCCCAGCAACGGAATCCGCTCTGTTTCGCTCAGGTTCGCGATGGCGGCGGCCTTGGTGGTCTGATCGATGATCAATACGACGCCGGCGACGATAAACGCGATCGCATAGCGAGGGAACCTGTCACGCTTCATCCGAAGCCTCCTCGGAGTGTGTGGTGGAACGGCGATCGCGCGAGCGTTTGGCCCGAGCGGAAAGGAAGACGCCGAGTGCGCCAGCGGCGAGCAGAAAGCCGATGGCCCCCACAAAAGCGAAGCCGAGAAGGCTGAGGTCTGTGCGCTCTACGTCTTCTTCACCGTTCTGCTGCTGGTGGTCGGTTTTCTCCGCCTCCGATGGGGTGGGGGAAGGAGTGGGGGTGGTGCTGGCGGTCGCAAGTGGCTGAGTCGAGATCGCTGGCTGGCTGGCCTGGCTGGTTGCCGACTGATCTTGCGCCGTCGCGGACTGTGCGCCGAGAAGCACGAGCAACAGAGTGAGCGCAGCCACGAGGGGCGAAGCGAGCGTGGTTCTTCTCCGGCGCGGATTCGCGTTCTCCACGGGGTGGTTCATTTCAGGGTCCTTCACGGGTAAGGCAAGCGTGTGATGTCGCTGAAGAGCGACAAGGCCGAACGGGCCTAGCGAACGGAGACGTGCGCTCGACTCAGGTGCGGGACACGCTCAACAGGGCGAGGGAAACCATCGACACTCGTGGGCGCGTGACGAGCGTTACCGGCGTCGGCACGGCGCGTTCGAGGCTGGAGGGCGCAGAAAGCAGATCGCGGGCACGAAGCGTGCGCCACAGCACGATCATTGCGGCGAGACCACACAAAACCCCGAGCACGCAGATGGCGGCCTCGACGAGTGCATTCGCACCGTTCGCCGAGGCAAGCGGTGTCTCCCGGTCGGAGTCAGCGAGTTCTGCAGAATCCGCAGAACTCGCCGTAGAACTCAGGGCAGAGAGGCCCGCAGTCTCGGTGGACGCGAGGTCGCTGTGCGCAGTGGCGGTGAGGGCGAAAAATACGAGCAGCGCCAGGGCAGTACTGGTAATGAGCCGTATTATCAATAACCGCGTATTTGGCTCCGCGGATCGTTGGATCCGAAGTGTGCGGAGCATCCTCGAAATTCTACCCTTGAGTCGTATCGTGGTGGAATCAGGAACCACGTAGGCTGAAACCGCGTTTCAAATGAGCAGGCCGCGCGACGTTCGAAGGGGAACATCAGATGCAGATCAGTGGGCAGGGTGCACTTGTCACCGGAGGGGCTTCTGGCCTCGGACTCGCCACCGCACGTCGACTTGTTGCCGGTGGTGCTCATGTCACGATCATTGATCTCGCCTCCTCTCGCGGGGCAGAAATTGCGGCAGAGCTGGGCGGGCTGTTCGTGGCCGCCGACGTCACCAGCGCCGAAGAAGTGCAGGCAGCTGTCGCCGCAGCGCAAGCCGCTGCGCCTTTGCGTGTGGTCGTGAACTGCGCAGGGATCGCGCCGCCAGCCAAGGTGCTCGACCGCGAAGGAAACCCCGCTGTGCTCGCCGACTTCGAGCGGGTGGTGCGGATCAATCTCGTCGGCACTTTCAACGTGATTTCGCAGGCAGCCGCGGTGATCTCGCAGAACGAACTCCACGACGACGAGCGCGGAGTCATCGTGAACACCGCAAGCGTCGCCGCGTTCGATGGTCAGATCGGTCAGCCGGCCTACTCCGCATCGAAAGGGGGCGTGCACGCGATGACGTTGCCTGTGGCGCGTGAGCTGGCGCGGCACAGCATCCGCGTGTGCACGATCGCCCCAGGAATTATGGAGACCCCGATGCTGATGGGGCTTCCGCAGGCTGCGCAAGATTCACTGGGCCAGCAGGTGCCGTTCCCCTCGCGTCTCGGTCGCCCAGAAGAATACGCAACCCTCGTGCAGCAGATCGTAGAAAACGCCTACCTCAACGGCGAAACCATTCGCCTGGACGGCGCCATCCGCATGGCCCCCCGCTAACCCCCCCATCTTTTTGCTCCCGTCGCACTTTCTGTCGCTCAAATCGGATTTGAGCGACAGAAAGTGCGACGGGAACGGACTACTGAAGGAGAATTCATGTCACTTGCAGGCAAGACCATCTTGATGTCGGGCGGGAGCCGTGGAATCGGCCTCGCGATCGCGCTTCGTGCAGCAGCAGACGGCGCCAACATTGCGATGCTCGCGAAGACCGACACCCCGCATCCGAAGCTCGAAGGCACCATCCACACGGCTGCCGAGCAGATCAGGGCAGCAGGCGGACAAGCCCTCCCGATCGTGGGCGATGTGCGAGAAGACGACGACATCACCGAAGCAGTGCTGAAAACGCAGGGTGAGTTCGGCGGCATCGACATCGTCATCAACAACGCCAGCGTCATTGACCTCTCCCGCTCGCTCGACCTCGGGCCGAAAAAGTACGACCTGATGCAAGACGTCAACGTGCGTGGCACCTTCATGCTGTCGCGTGCGGCAGTGCCGATTCTGAAAGATGCAGAAAACCCGCACATCCTCTCGCTCTCGCCGCCGCTCAACGCGACGCCGAAGTGGCTGGGTGCGCACACCGGATACACGCTTGCCAAGTTCGGCATGACGATGGCCACGCTCGGACTGGCTGCAGAATTCGCCCGCGATGGCATCGCCGCGAACACACTCTGGCCTCGCACCACCATCGCCACCGCCGCGGTAAAAAACCTGCTCGGCGGAGACAAGGTGATGGCGGCGAGTCGCACCCCCGAGATCTATGCGGATGCCGCATACGCCGTGCTCGTGAAGCCTGCCGCTTCGTACACGGGGCAGACCCTCATCGTCGAAGACGTGCTCGAAGCTGACGGCGTGACGGACTTCTCCAGCTACGCCGCGGTTCCAGGAACACCGGACAACGCGCTGTTCCCCGACATCTTCCTCGACTGACGCTTCGACAGGCTCAGCGACCGGGGGTGGGGACGCTTCGACAGGCTCAGCGACCGGGGGTGGGGACGCTTCGACAGGCTCAGCGACCGGGGGTGGCTCAGCGACCGGGGGTGGGGACGCTTCGACAGGCTCAGCGACCGGGGGTGGCTCAGCGACCGGGGGTGGCTCAGCGACCGGGCGGGGTAGGTCCCTGAGCTTGTCGAAGGGTCAGAACAGCAGATACACCGCGCCGACGATCGTCAGCACAATCACGATGCGGTCAAAGACACCCTGGTTCATGCGGCGCGTGACCTGCATCCCCAGTAGCGCGCCGATCACCACCAGTGGCGCGAGTGCCGCATCCATCAAGAGCAGTGGCGCTTCGAACAGCCCGAGGCTTGCAAGGAACGGCACTTTAACGACGTTGATGATGGCGAAGAACCACGCAGAAGTGCCGAGAAAAACCTGCACGGGGGTGCGGGTCGCCAGAAAATACATCGACATCACCGGCCCGCCCGCGTTGGCGACCATGGTGGTAAACCCGCCGAGTGTGCCGTAGGCCCCTGCAAGGACGATGCCTCCGGCAGCAGGCGCATCGTCTGCTGCCCCACGTTGCCGCCACCGGCGCCACAGCGTCACACTGATCATCAACAGCAGGATCACACCGATCGCGCGCCGGACCACGCCATCGCCAGCGAACGCAAGAAACGCGAACCCGACGGCCAACCCCGCGATGACCGCTGGCGCGAGTCGCAGCAGCGTCGGCCAGTGAGCGTGCCTGCGGTAGGCGATCAGCGCGAACACGTCGCCGACCATCAACAAAAGCAGGGTGGCGGCGGTCGATGTGCGTGCAGGCAGCACCGCAGCGAAAAGAGCGATCGCAAGGATGCTGCCTCCAGGAAGCGCGGTCTTCGAGATTCCAATCGCGACGGCGGCCACGGCCAGGGCCACCCAGGCCCAGGGGTCGAGGGCGATCACCGCCGCGGCCAGGCGATGACCGGGCGGATCATCCGCGTGTGGCGGCGAGCGCTGTGGCGAATCGGGCGGCGCGCTGTTCGATGTCGGCCCAGTCAGATGCCTTGATCGATGCGCCGTTTGCGAGGTCGCCGCCGGCGCCGACGGCGACTGCTCCTGCCGCGAACCAGGCAGCGAGGTTGTCGGGGCTCACGCCTCCGGTTGGCATGAGGGGAGCGTCGGGGAACGGTCCGCGCAGGGCACCGAGGTAAGACGGTCCGCCGAGGGAGGCGGGGAAGATTTTCACGACGTCGACGCCGAGTTCGAGCGCGCCCATCACTTCGGTGGGGGTCATCGCTCCGGTCATGACGACACGTCCGGTGTCGAGCATGGTGCGGGTGAGGTCGGGGAGCGTGCCGGGGCTCACCAAGAATTCGGCTCCTGCGTCGGCTGCCTGTGCTGCTTGCGCTGCCGTGGTCACAGTGCCAGCGCCGATGTAGGCGGCATCGCCGTGGCGTGCCACGAGTTCGCGGATCACTGCGGGGGCGTCTGGGGTTGAGAAGGTGACTTCGATGCCGGTTACGCCGCCGCGAATGATCGCTTCGGAGGCTTCAAGCGCCAGCTCAGGCGATGGTGCGCGGAGGACGGCGAGGATGCCGGTGCTGCGGGCGCGGTCGAGACGGTCTGGCATGGAGGCTCCTTCAGAGGGCGGGCTCGACCATTCTCTCGGGCGGAGCCTGTACCGACAAGTCCAGATGGACTCTTTTCGACAACGGATGGGATCGTGCCCCAGCCGCCTTTCACCGGGCACCGCGTACCCTGGAGGTATGACTGAGACTCCCCGCACGCGCGAGACGCGCCCACAGGCAGCGCCCGCGTCCCGTTCAGGGGCGATTCGGGAGACGCGCAAGCCGCAGGTGCGGCCTGCGACTGAGGGGTGGACGCAACAGAAGGATGCCGAGGGGCGGCCGCTGTTGCAGTTCGCGAGCCCTAAGCGCGGCAAGCCGCCGGTGCATCTCGCCGACCTCACCCCCGCTGAGCGCGTAGAGAAGGTGAAGGAGCTGGGTCTCCCCGGTTTCCGCGCGAAGCAGCTGTCAACGCACTACTTCCGCCACTACACCTCCGATCCTGCGGAGATGACGGACCTTCCTGCTGACACCCGCGAACAGCTCGCCGGTGGCCTGTTGCCTTCGTTGCTCACTGAGGTGCGGCAGCTGAAGACCGATCGCGGTGACACTGTCAAGTTCCTGTGGCGTTTGCATGATGGTGCGCTCGTTGAGTCCGTGCTGATGCGGTACCCGGGGCGGATCACGCTCTGCGTATCGAGCCAGGCCGGGTGTGGCATGAACTGCCCGTTCTGTGCGACGGGGCAGGCGGGCCTGACCCGCAATATGTCGACCGCTGAGATCATCGAGCAGATCGTCCGCGCGAATCGACTCATCGCTGAGGGCGGCCTTGGCGGCAAGAAGTCCGATGACCACAGCATGGATCGCGTCTCCAACATTGTCTTCATGGGCATGGGAGAGCCGCTCGCCAATTACAAGCGCGTGATGGATGCGGTGCGCTGCATGGTCGCCCCGCAGCCTGACGGCGTCGGCATGAGCGCTCGCGGCATTACGATTTCGACAGTGGGGCTGGTGCCGGCGATGAAGAAGCTCGCCGATGAAGGCATCCCCGTCACTTTTGCTCTCTCGCTGCACGCTCCAGACGATCACCTGCGCGACGAACTCATTCCGGTGAACTCTCGCTGGAAGGTCGACGAGGCATTGGATGCGGCGTATGACTATTACGCCAAGACCGGTCGTCGGGTGTCGATCGAGTACGCGCTGATCAAAGACATGAACGACCATGCCTGGCGTGCCGATCTCTTGGCCGACAAGCTCAATCAGCGCGGGCGCGGGTGGGTGCACGTGAACCCGATTCCGCTGAACCCGACGCCGGGGTCGATTTGGACAGCGTCGGAGATTCCTGTGCAGAACGAGTTCGTGCGTCGGTTGAACGACGCCGGCATCCCCACCACGCTCCGCGACACCAGAGGCAAAGAGATCGATGGGGCGTGCGGTCAGCTCGTCGCCACCACGGAAGATGAGGCCGCCTCGGCAGCGATGTCCTGAGGCTTCGCTTTCGCGCGGTTTCTGTCGGCGGCTCCGAGTTGCTCTGCGGTGTCGAGCCAGCGGGCGATCTTCGCATCGCCTGCGGTCTTGACTCCGAGCATGCGTGTGGTGCGTACTGATCCGACGCCGCAGAACTTGAGGGTGTTGCGCACGATCTGCTTCTGCACAGGGAAGCCGCCCAGCGGTGCAAACAGCCCTGGTGTGTCGGAGAGCAGAATCAGGCGTCCTTGGGTGGCGGGCAAGAGACCCTCGGGGAACCCTCGGGGGGTGTAGCGGTACTCCTGCTGGGGGAGTAGTGCGCGATCGAAGAATCCCTTGAGTACGGCGGGAACCGATCCCCACCAGAGCGGTGTGGCGACCACAATCGCATCTGCCTCATGGAGTGCCCTCTTTGCGGCGATCAGATCTGGCTCGAGGGTCGTGCGCTTCCGGTAGCCAAAGTGCAGGTGCGGATCGAAGTCGAGATCGCGCAGGGCGAGCACTTTGGCATCGCCGTGCCCTGCGGCGTAGCGCTGCACGATGGCGGCGGTGAGGGATTGCGAATCGGGGTGGCCGTCGATGACGAGGGTAGACATAAAGTGTTCCAATCTGGACAGTGTCAACTAGGTGGACACTGTCAAGATAGGTAAGAATGTTGCTCATGTCAAGTTCGAAAGATGGCTACCACCACGGCAGTCTTGCCAGCGCGCTGGAAGACGCCGCGATGCAGTTGCTTGAGCGCATGCCTGCCACAGAGATCAGCCTTCGCGAGGTTGCACGAGCAGCCAATGTGAGCCACAACGCCCCGTATCACCACTTCTCGGATCGACGGGGACTTCTCAAGGCCATCGCCGAGCGCAGCATGGCCGAGCTGCTGGAACAAGTGCGTTCAGCCGGTGCGGACGCCTCAACCCCACGCGCCGTGCTGGAGGCGAAAGGTTCGGCGTACATCCGGTTCGCTGTCGAACGATCACATGCATTCGACGTGATTCATATCCCGACGGTGTGCGTGCCTGGCGCGCCGACAGCGACGATGGCGCCGCTGATCGATGGGCTCGAGGCAGTGCTCGCCGAGAGTGCGGGCGCCGCCGGTCTTGATCGTCCAGGCGACGACATCGCGTTGTGGGGACTACTTCACGGCCTCGGTACGCTCTCTGCTGCCAAACACTTCACCCTCGACGTCGCACTCACCGCGTACATCGCAGCGATCGATCGGGCACTCGCAGGCGTCTGATTGTGCGGCTGTAGCGCGAAACCTGTGAAGCGTTCAAAGAACTCTTCCACTCGATCCACAGGAGGGGTTTCGTAGATTATCCGGATGCCTTATTCTGCCCATCGACCGGGTCGCTACGACTCGCAGGGTCGAATCATCTTGGATGACGACTCGAACGACTCCACGGATGATCTCGACTTTTTGCGTGAGTACGAGCCGACAGGTTCCGACGAAGCCTCGCCTGAGAGAGATGTCTCCGCGACGGCCGATGCGGCTCCGGCCACGGTCGACGAGCAGGCCGCGCCGGTGAACCCGCCCCGTCAGCCGCGGGAGCGCAAGCCGCGGGAGCGCAGGGCGCGTGCGCAGCGCACCCCTGGTTCGCGTTGGCGTCAGCTCGCGATCCTCGGTGGTGCAGAGGGCGAAGTGCTCGACCGCGTGCCCGGCGAGACGCCTCGGTTCGTGCAGATGTTCTTCGTGCTGGCCGGAACGGCGCTACTGTCGGCGATCTCGATGCTCTTCGCGCTCACGACCGGTGTGCAGGCAGTGATCTGGGTGGCGGTGCCGCTGGCGATCGTATGGTCGCTCATCATCTTCAACCTCGATCGCTTTCTTACCTCGACGATGAGCTCGACCACGAACATCTGGCGCCTCATCGGCCTCGCAATTCCGCGAGTGATCATGGCCGCGATCATTGGGTTCGTCGTCGCGGAGCCGTTGGTCTTGCAGATCTTCAACAACGACATCGCTCGCGAAGTCGCCTCGACCAACATCTCGCAGTCGCAGTCCGACCAGGAGGCGCTGGAAACCGGGCCAGAGAAGCTTGCGCTCGATGCGGCATCCACCCGCCTTGCCGAACTAGAGAACCAGGCGGCGACCGGAATTGTCGCCGGAACCGATTCTTCATCCGCAACCGAGTCGGCGGCGCAGGCTACGGTCGACGACGTCACCGCGAAGTTGACGGAACAGCAGGCCGTTATCGATCAGGCACGCATTCTCTACCAGTGCGAGTTGACGGGCGAAGGAGCTGGCACGGTGCCAGGATGCACAGGCGTCAATGGCGAAGGCGCGAGTTCTGATGCCGCCGAAGCGCAGCTCAACGAAGCCCAGCAGACCTATGACGCACTCGCCGCTCAGCTACGCGATGCCAACGAAGAATTGGCCGCAGCGGGCACGACGGCGAAAGAGAACACCTCCGCATCAGAAACGCAGAACCGTGAGCAGGCAGAATCGCAGCTCCCCGCAGCCAGAGAGTCGTACGACCAGGCGCTCGCCGCGTACAACGATCGGGCGGATTCTGTGGCATCGGGTAACGCAGGGGCGGTGGGGCTTCTGAGCCAGATCAGCGCGCTTGAGCGGCTGAGCGAGAAGGAGCCGGCGATCCTGTGGGCCCGCATCCTGATTGCCGCACTGTTCTTCATGATCGAGTTGTTGCCTGTGCTGGTCAAGGTGCTCACGAGCTATGGCGCGCCCAGCCTGTACGAGAAGGCGGCAGCGATTCGAAAGCAGGTCGCGCTCGACAAGGTGACCGCCGAGGGCTTCCGCGACCGCGCCGACATCGTCACCACCCCCTCCCCACCTTCCTCCCAACCCGCCTAACCCCCCCCGGTTCCCCATCCCCCACCCCCACCCCCATTCTCATCCTCATCCCCAGACTCGCTCGCGTCGCGCCTCTTTACATCCGCTCCCGTCGCACTTTCTGTCGCCCAAATCCGATCTGAGCGACAGATAGTGCGACGGGAGCAGGGTTGGGGTGGGGTGGGGGGTCGCATGGCAGCGGTGCAAATCCTCGTCCTCAATCCACTCGCTGCGGCGCCCGGTCTCACGCTGAGCCAGATCCGCTCCCAAATGTCAAGTGCCCAGGAGAGCCTCCATCCGACGTTCGTGCTCAGCTTCCTGGGGTCGGAGTGGTATTAGCCACAGGGATCGCTTTGCTCTCAATAGTGCGGCGCGTGCACCCCGTGGTTCCTGCTGGAGCGCTCTTATCCCTGTTGATGTTCGGGGCGCCAGGTTATTTCGTCGCCTCATTCGGTGCGGGAATGGCGCTCGCCGACACCTTCGGAATCAGCGGTGGCGACTACTCGCCGTGGGCGTGGCCGCTCTACGCCGTGAGTGCGCTCGCCGGGCTCGTACTCATCATCGGCGTCGTAGTCGGTGCTATTCGGCGCCGCCCAACAGCCGCGACTCGGTAGGCCTACCCTCCCGTGGGCGCGGGTTTGGGGGAAGACAAAAGAGAGGGGCAACAGAAGGGGAGGGCGGGCC
>NZ_JBFBMU010000001.1:0-291206 GCF_040687205.1 Microbacterium sp. NPDC076768 | reverse complement strand
GCCCCCCCCACCCCCCGCCCCTGGGTCGGCCCCCCCCCGGGTCCCAGTTGCTGTCGCTCAAATCCGATCTGAGCGACAGAAAGTGCGACGGGAGCAGGGGGAGGCCTGATCACGCCATCCGACCCCGGTGTCGTAGGCAGCAAGTAGCGTTGATCCATGGTCAACTATCGCTATCTCGGCAACAGTGGTCTCAAGGTTTCGGAGATCACCTACGGCAACTGGGTCACTCACGCTTCGCAGGTCGAAGACGACGCTGCGGTGAAGACCGTGCACGCCGCTTTGGATGCCGGAATCACCACTTTCGACACCGCAGACACCTACGCCAACACGGCGGCAGAGGTCGTGCTGGGAAAGGCGCTTGAGGGGCAGCGTCGCGAAGGGCTGGAGATTTTCACGAAGGTCTATTTCCCGACCGGGCCGAAGGGTCCGAACGACACTGGCCTCAGCCGCAAGCACATCTTCGAGTCGATCAACGGTTCGCTGCAGCGCCTTGGCACCGACTACGTCGACCTTTACCAAGCGCACCGCTTCGACTACGAGACCCCACTGGAAGAGACTTTCCAGGCCTTTGCTGACGTCGTCCGTCAGGGCAAGGCGCTCTACATCGGCGTCTCGGAGTGGACGGCAGAACAACTGCGTGAGGGGCACGCGTTGGCGAAGCAGTTGGGCATTCAGCTCATCTCCAACCAGCCGCAGTACTCGATGCTGTGGCGCGTCATTGAGGGCAAGGTCGTGCCCGCCTCTGAAGAACTCGGAATCTCGCAGATCGTCTGGTCGCCGATGGCGCAGGGCGTGCTCAGTGGCAAGTACCTGCCGGGTCAGCCGGTGCCAGACGGATCACGCGCAACCGATCAGCAGAGTGGCGCCGACTTCATCAAGAGCTTCTTGCAAGACGACATCCTCACCGCCGTGCAGCGGTTGAAGCCGATCGCCGAGGAGGCCGGACTGTCGATGCCTCAGCTGGCCATCGCTTGGGTGTTGCAAAACCCGAACGTGGCCGCCGCGCTGGTGGGCGCATCGCGTCCGGAGCAGCTGGCCGAAACGGTGAAGGCCTCTGGCGTGAAGCTCGATGCCGACACGATGGCCGCCATCGACACCGCACTCGGTGACACGGTCAACCGCGACGCGGAGCACACCTACTCCACCTCGCCGAAGACCCGCCTGGTCTGAGGCACGAAAAAGAAGAGGGCCCCTGCGTGTGCAGAGGCCCTCTTCTTTTGTCGAGAAACTGCTTCGGGTTACTCCTTCACGGCGCCGGCGGTCAGGCCCTGCACGATCCAGCGGCTCGCGAGTGCGAACATCACCATGGTGGGCAGGATCGTCAGCACCGCGGCGGCCGACATCGAACCCCAGTCGATGTTGAACGTGGAGATAAAGCCGTTCAACGCCGATGGCACTGTGCGGTTCGCGTCAGTGTTGATGAGCACGACAGACAAGAACAGCTCGTTCCAGCAGTTCACGAAGTTGAAGATGAACGCGGCGATGATGCCGGGTGTCATCACCGGAACGAGCACGCGGAACAGTGCGCCGAGACGCGAGCATCCGTCGATCATGGCTGCCTCTTCCAGCGCGTCTGGCACGTTCTCGAAGAATCCCCGCAACATCACGGTGGAGAACGGGATGCAGATCGCGATATACACGAGGATCAGACCTGGTCTGGTGTCGACGAGACCGAGGTCGCTCATCATCGAATACAGCGGTCCGAGAGCGATGAACGCCGGAATCATCTGCGTCAACAGGAACGCGATCAGGATCGCGCCCTTGCCACGGAACTGGAATCGGGCCAGGACGTAGGCGCTCAGTAGTGCGATGAGCGTTGCGACGGCCCCACCGATAACGGCGACCAGCGCCGAGTTGGCGAGAAAGACGCCGAACGAGCTCTTCTCGAAGAGACTGACGTAGTTCTCGAACGACGGCTCGCTCGGCCAGTACTCCAGCGGGAAGCTGTTGATGGTTCCGGGTGACTTGATCGACGTGAGCGCGATCCAGTACAGCGGAAACAGCGTGATGATGAGCCAAAGGCCCAGGCCCACCACACGCACTACTGCGCCGATGGTGAAGCGCGGCTTAGGGTGGGGTGCGGATGCGGGATCCGGCACGGTGATGCGCCGCGTCGCGGTCAACGTCGCGCCGGTCCTGGTTGGATCTGTCATAGTCATCGCTGCACTCTCCGCATCGCCATCAGGTAGAACGCGCAGAACACGAACAGCAGAGCCATCACGATGAGGCCAATCGCGCTCGCGAAACCGTAGTTTCCCTGTTGGGTGTAGTTGATCATCCAGGTGGTGATGATGTGCGTCTGGTTCGCTGGTCCACCGTTGGTCATCGCGTAGATGATGTCGGGGAAGTTGAAGATCCAGATCACGCGCAGCAGGATCGTCAGCAGCAGCGTCATCGAGATGTACGGAATGATGATCGAGAACAGCTGTCGGAACTTTCCTGCGCCGTCGAGGCTCGCCGCCTCCAGCATCTCGTCGGGGACCGACTGCAATGCGGCGAGGATCATGATGGCGAAGAAGGTGACGCCGTACCAGACGTTCGCCACGATCACCGCGAACATGGCCAGCTTCGGATCGGCGAGCCAGGGCAGTGGCGCATCGATCAGGCCGACCTTCATCAGCAGGTCGTTGACCACGCCGAACTCGGCGTTAAACATCCAGCGGAACAGCATTCCGATCAGGAAGCCGGAGACTGCCCACGGGAAGAAGATCAGTGCCTGGTAGACGCCGCGGAAGCGGAATCGCTTGCGCAGGGCAAGGGCAATCAGGAAACCGATGACCAGCTGCGGCACGAGCGAGCCAACGACCCAGAGCACCGAGTTCCATGCCACCACGGGGAAGGAGGGGTCTTGGAACACGGCGACGAAGTTGTCGAAGCCCACGAAGGGCGTCGAGGTGAGGTCCCACAGGTTCCAGTCGTGGAAGGCCATGCGTGCACCCTGCAGCATCGGCCAGTAGGTGAACCAGCAGACGAAAATGATCGCTGGGGTGAGAAACGCCAGCAGCGTCAGCGCTTGCCGGCTCTGGAAGGGGCGGCGGCGTGAGGATGCCGGGGAGGCCCCGACGGCGGTGCCGTCGGGGCCTCCTTTGCGAGCAGGGGCGGTCACGATCAGCCCTGCTCTGCGTACTTCTCGACCCAGAACTCATCCCACGAGGCGAGCAGGTCGCTCGTTGACATGTTTCCGAGGAGGACGTTCTGCACGTCTTCGTCGGACTTCTGGATCCACTCGGTCCACCAGCTGACCCCGCGCGGCTGCTGCACGTTGATGTAGGTTTCTGGGTTGTCGGTCATGGTGAGGTAGCTCGTCCACGGGCCAGAGGAGTAGAACTCGTCGTCAGCCGCGTCTGTGATGATCGGCACCAGGCTGTTCGCCTGAGCGAACTCGGTGGCAGGCTCCGCAGAAGAGAGGAACTCGACCAGCTGAACGGCCGCTTCCTTGCTCTCGCTGTTCTCCGCAACACCCCAACCGGCGACGGCCAGCGGCTGCGCTGCCTTGCCAGAGGGGCCGACGAGCAGCGGGGCGGTGTCCCACTGGTCCTCGGTCAGGGAAGATTCCTGCACAGTTGCGATGACCTCAGGGTCTTGCAACAGGAAGGCGGTGGTGCCGTTTGTGAAGCCGGCAACCATCTCGGGGTAGCCCCACGAGACAGCAGAGGGCGGGGATGCCTCGGTGAACAGTGCGAAGTAGTCATCAACGGCGGCCTGCGCTTCCGGGGCGGCGAAGATGGTCGAGCCGTCTTCCATCAAGAAGGCGTCGTCGGGGTCGAGTCCGTCGATCGTGTAGGCCTCGATAGCGGCGACGACGTTGCTGTTCGCGTTCGCTCCGCCGCGGAAGGCGTATCCGTAGAGGTTGTTGGAGGGATCCTGAATCGCACTGGCCTGCTCCAGGAGGTCTTCCCAGCTATTTGGGGGACCGTCGAAGCCAGCTTCTGCGACCAGATCGGTGCGGTAGAAGAGCGAAAGGCCGTAGAAACCGTAGGGCACGAAGTAGCTCTTGCCGTCGGCGGCGAACGACGCGGACTGCGCGTTCTCGGTCAACGAATCCCAGCCGTCCCACTCTTCCAGCTCGGGGGCGAGGTCGTACAGCCAGCCGTTGTTCGCGAACGGGCCGACGGTGATGTCGCGCACCTCGAGTACGTCGACCCCCTTGCCGGACTGCAGCATCTGCTGGATCTTCGCATCAGCCTGCTCGGTGGGAGGGGAAACCAGGTTGACGCTGATCTTCGGGTTTTCCTTCTCGAACTCGTCGAGGAGTCCGCGGAGTAGCTCGGTACGAGCGGGGTTGGTCAGACTTTCGACCATCTGGAGGGTGACAGTGCCGTCGGCCGACGGGCCAGAACTTGCGGAACAGCCGGTGAGAGCGAGGACGGCGACGGTGCCGAATCCCGCTACGGTCGTCAAGACTTTCTTCTTCACGATGTGCCTCTCGGTTGGGGGTGGGGGGATGCTGCGTCGGGTAGGTCAGGAAAGAGTGAGTGTGTGGGGCGCGCGCATGCCGGCGCGTTCAAGGACAGCGGGGATGCAGCGATCAACGAACGCGGCGATATCGCTCTCCTCGGTGTAGAGGTGCACGGAGAGTCGGAAGTAACCGATGCCGCGGAAACTCGTGAACGCGGTTTCGACTCCGGTTTCGTCAAGCAGCTGCATCCGCAACTCGTCGGCGTCTTCGCGGGTGGCGCCCAGACCTTGCGGCAGGCGAATGAGGCGCATCGAAGCAACCGGGTTCGGCAGCGGTGTCAGAGGTTCTTCGTCGCTGAATGGGCGCAGCGCTTCGGCGATGGCCTCGGCTCCGGCATCCGCCATCTGCGTCAAGGCGACGCGCGCCTCGCTCCATCCGAACTCCTGCTCGACGAAGTCGATGGCCGCGGGGGTGCTGAGGTAGGTCGTCGCATCGATCGTTCCCTGCGTGTCAAAACGCACGGGGAAAGGCTCGTTCGCGGCCCAAGAATCGATCAGCGGCCACAGGTCGTGGCGGTCGCTGGCCTCGGTCACCAGAAGTGCGGAGCCACGGGGTGCGCACGGCCACTTATGCATGTTTCCGAACCACCAGTCCCCACCGGCAGCGCTCGCCGCATCCGGGATGAGACCGGGAGCATGGGCACCATCGACAAGGGTACGAATGCCGCGCTGAGCTGCGACCTCGGCGATGCGCTTGGTGGGCAACAGGCGCGCGGTGGGGGAGGTGATCTGATCGACCACGATCAGCCGTGTACGCGGAGTGAGTGCGTCGGTGAAGCGCTGCACGATCTCGTCATCTGCCGCGAGTAGGGGCAGTTCGACAGTGCGCACCGAGGCGCCGAAGCGGCGGGCAAGGCGCGCCGCTCCCATCGTCACGGCGCCATATCCGTGATCGGTGACGAGAATTTCATCGCCAGCGGCGAGCTGCAACGCGTTGTACACGACGGTCGCGGCGGCGGAGGCATTGGGAACGAAGACGCTGTCGTCGGCCTTGGCGCCCACGAACGGGGCGACCCGTTCCCGCGCGGCGGCGACGTAGTCGGCGATGCGAGGGAACCATCCGACCGGGCTGAGGTCGGCCTCGCGGCGCAAGGCATCCTGATGCGCGACGACGGGTGCGGGGACGGCGCCGAAAGAGCCGTGGTTGAGGTGAATGATCGCGGGGTCCAGCGGCCAGGCGTCGCGAGCACGGTCAAATGACCTCAGTCGGAGCGGTGCGGGAAAACCAGTGGCCTGCATGGGTCCTCTTCAGCAGTTCGGGGGAGTTGTTGCACAACATTGCCACAGCAACACGAATAGTGCGAGAGAAATCTCAATATCTGGCAAAGTTGTTATACGAATTGGATGCGGGGCCCGCATCCGCCAGACTCACAGAGAAGTCGGCTGTATCAAGGAGGATCACGATGGGCGCACTAGACACGGCGCTGCATGGCCTGCGGGCGTTGATCGCCGACGGTACCTTGAGCCCTGGCGACCGCCTGCCTAGTGAAGGAGAGCTCTGCGAGACCCTCGGCGTCTCCCGCGGGTCGCTGCGAGAAGCGATCCGAATGCTCGCCGCCCTGGGAGTGCTCGACACCCGTCATGGGTCGGGCAGCTATGTGAGCGAACTACGCGCGGCTGACCTCATCGGTAGCCTGTCGTTGACCGTCGGGTTGCTACCGATGGCGGGTGTTCTCGAACTCACCGAGCTGCGGCGAGTGCTGGAACCCCACGCTGCGGCGCTCGCCGCTGCGCGCATTGAGGAAGACGTGGTGCAGTCGCTTGATCGCATGTTGGAAGAGATCGAGGCGACGACAGACTTTGAGGTGCAGTCACGACTCGATCACGAGTTCCATATGGCGATCTCGCAAGTCGCCGGGAATGATGCCCTGACCAGCCTGATTAACGTGCTTCGGTCACGGTCCCGTGCTTACCGGATTTCTGAGCCGAGCGACGCTGCCGAACTCAAAATTCACTCAGATGCCGGGCACCGTGCGATCTTGCGAGGTCTGGCGGAAGCTGACCCTGTGGCCGCGAGCGCAGCAGCATCCGCCCACGTGGCGTACACCGAGTATTGGGTGCGCCGTTACACCGACCCAGACGCCTGAAACCCCAGATCATGTGCGTCGCGCGTGGCGTGCCGCGCCGCGCCGCGCCGCACACGCACCAGATGGTCTCTGTTTTGGAGGCGGGCTAGACGAAGGTGATGTCGACCTGGATCTCGGCCGCGAGGTGCTCTAGATCTGTGCGCAGGGCGTCGAGATCCACGGATGCAGGCACCTTCGCCGTGACGGACGCTTCGAACAGGCGACCGCCGGCCATTGCTGCCTCGCGGGTTTCGGTGGCAAGTTCTTCGATGCTCAGCGCATGGGTGTTCAGCACGGCAGACACCTCGCGCACGATGCCTGGGCGGTCATTGCCGAGCACCTGGATCTCTAGCAGCTGAGTTTCTTCGGGCGGTGTCGCCCCAGCCGCACCGGTGAGCACGGCGACGGTAAGGAGCCCTTGGCCCTGGAGTCCGCGGAGCGCGGCAGCCAGCTCAGCCGCGTTGTCGTCAGACACAGCCACCTCGATGACGCCAGCGAACGTTCCGGCCAGTTCGGCGAGCGAGCTGTTCTCCCAATTTCCGCCGTGCGCATCGACAACATCGGCGACAGCGGCCACCAGGCCAGGACGGTCAGCACCCGCGACAGTGAGGATCAGAGTAGTCATGCCGCCAGCGTAACTCCTGACGTTCAGTCGGCCCAGATGCCTGTTTCGAGCATGTGCTCCAGGCGGGCGCGGTGGGGCGCGAGGTCCCAGCCCTGTGCGGTCACCCACTCGTCGGAGTAGTAGGTACCGGCGTAGCGGAGCCCGCTGTCGCAGATGAGCGTCACGACGCTCCCGGTTTCGCCGGCAGCTCGCATCCGAGCGATGAGTTGGAATGCGCCGTAGAGGTTGGTGCCGGTCGATCCGCCGGCCCAGTGCAGGGTGCGCTCCCGGAGCATACGAATCGCGGCGATCGAGCCCGCATCTGGCACACGGATCATCTCGTCGATCACCGTGGGCACGAACGATGCTTCTACCTGGGGTCGTCCGATGCCTTCGATGCGGCTCGGGTGGCCGGCAGGAGGATCCACGGTCCCCGCCCATGCGTCGTAAAAAGCGGAGCCTTCTGGATCGACGACGGCAATCTGTGTCATGTGCCTGCGGTACTTCACGTATCGGCCGAACGTGGCACTCGTGCCACCGGTGCCTGCACCCGTCACGATCCAGCGAGGAATCGGATGCCGCTCCTGGGAGAGTTGGCTGAATACGCTTTCGGCGATGTTGTTGTTGCCTCGCCAGTCTGTCGCGCGCTCTGCAAAGGTGAACTGGTCGAGGTAGTGCCCTCCGCAGTCTGCGGCCAGTCGTTGTGCCTCGGGGCACATGTCTTCGGCGCGATCGACGAAGTGACACATTCCGCCGTAGAACTCGATAAGGGCGATCTTCTCCTGCACCGTCGAACGGGGGACGACCGTGATGAAAGGCAGCCCCAGCATCCGCGCGAAGTATGCCTCCGAGACGGCTGTTGATCCACTGGAAGACTCCACCAGAGTGGTGCCCTGGTGGATGCGTCCGTTGACCAGACCGTAGAGGATGAGCGAACGCGCCAGGCGATGTTTCAAAGACCCGGTCGGGTGCACCGACTCGTCTTTCAGATACAGGTCGATGCCCCACTCAGGCGGCAACGGGAAAAGGTGCAGGTGCGTGTCGGCACTGCGGTTCGCATCGGCTTCCAGCAGAGCGATGGCGGTGCTGGTCCAGGAGTCCATCATCTGAGCGTAACGCGTGCGCTTACTCCTCTGAATACCCGCCCTCGCCGGTGTCGCCGTTGTAGCGGAACACTCTGTCTTCTGAGAAGACGATTTCAATGTCGCTGCCGAGTGGTTCTTCGGCGAGCAGGCGCTCTTCGAGCATCGCCATCTCCTCCGCGTACTCCTGGGCAGTGTCGGCGTCGACGCCGAAGTTGGTGGCGAGTTTCATGTCGGTCAAGAAATACAAAAAGGCGACAACAGCCACGCGGTTGAACTCGGTGTCGGGGATGGTCTGCCACAGCTCACCGGAGTCACGGAGACCTTTGTACTCCTCAATCTTCGCCTCGAGTTGCGCAGTGATGTCGGAAGTGTCGGCGGGCGCCTGGTCCGCGGGCGCATCGGAGGGGGAATCCTCAGAGCTGTCTGCGGGTGCGGTTGGCAGAGGAGCGATGGGGCTGGCGCTGTCGTTGCGGACGCCAGCCAGCACGCCGACGATCACTGCGATCGCAACCACGGCCAGAACGACAAGGCCGCCGATGATGGCCAGCACGATTCCGAGCCCGTTCGATGAAGTTGATGCGGGCGGGGGTGGCGGGAGCGGGGAGCCCTGAGGGAAAGCGTGCCCGCCGTACCCTGGCGCCGGCGGCACTGGCTGCATCACCGGTGGGGCGAGGGGAGGGGGAGCGGCCGGCGCAGATGGCGTTGGCTGAATCGGCGGAGGCGGAAGAACCGCTTCCGGTTCGGGATGGGTACCGTTTTCGTCGACCATCGTGTTTCCCCCGCCGCTTATCTGTGCACGTACTTTCTTGCTACCTCACCGTACCGGCGCGGGAGGCTCCACCCCGGTCATCCACATGAAGAAGTGAGGCCTGCGACTGTTCCTGCTGCAGTTGGAATTCGAAGCGGGAACGATCCCCGCGATGGTGCGCAATGAAGTACTCGATCGGTGTGCCTTCGGCATTGCGGCTGGTGCTGCGCAGTCGCAACAGGGCGGACCCTGCGCTGACGCCCAGGTGCTGCGCCTGCTCGTGGGTGGCCACTGTCGCTTCGGCAGAACGCACACCGTTTGTCGCGACGATGCCGTTGTCTGCGAGCAGGCGATACAGCGAGCCTTCGGCCAGATCTGCGCCGAGAGTGACCGCGCCCACCGCCTCCGGCATCCAGGTGGTGGAGAGGGACCACGGCTCATCGTCGACGTGTCGCAAACGCTCAAGTGCCACGACCGGGGTGCCGACCGGCACTTCGAGCGCGTCGGCGACCTCTTCGTCTGCGGCGCTCATCTCATGACGCAACACGTCGCTGTGCACGTGCCCGCCTCGACGCTCGACGTCGTCATAGAGGCCGACGAGCGTGTGCACGAGGCTTTCGCTCGTGCGAGGGCGAGAGACGAACGTCCCTTTGCCTTTAACGCGTTCGACGAGTCCTTCGTGTTCGAGCTGGGCGAGAGCCTGGCGCACCACCGTGCGAGAGATGCCATACCGGTCGCACAGTCGGTGCTCCCCGGGAAGCGGGTCGCCGGGCTGTAACCCATCGCGGGTGATGCCATCAATGATCAGCTGGCGAAGCTGGTCATACATCGGTGCGGCTGAGTGCCGATCGATCGTGTCTCCGGTGGCCTCGGCCATGTCAGTACGCCACGCCTGCGTGCAGAATCACGTTGGCGTATGGGGTGAACTCGCCAGAGCGCACAAAGGCACGCGCGCCCTGGGAGAGTTTCTTGAACTCCACGTGCGGGATGAGCTCGATCTCGAACCCCATCCCTGCAAACCGTTCGCGTAGCGCCGCTAGCACTTCTGGACTCTTCTCGGCGACCTCGGCAGAGACCGTTGCGCCCTCGACCACCATTTCGGCGAGCACAGTGTCGAGCACATCAAAGAACGCGGGAGCGCCGGGGCGATACGCAAGATCGATGCGCTCCGACGTCGGAGGAATGGGGAGGCCCGCATCGGTGACGATAACCAGGTCGGTGTGCCCTGTCTCGCTGATCACGCGGGACAGCGCGGGGTTGATGGTGGTGCTTGTTTTACGCATGAAGTGTCCTCTGCTTTCGACGGATCAGCCTGCGGTTGGTGCCGTTGTGCGCTCGGAAAGGAACGTCTCGACGTCGGCGCGATGCGGCAGGCTCGGCGAGGCTCCCTGCTTCGTGACTGTCAGTGCACCAGCGGCTGTTGCCAAGCGCACGGCATCGGCCAGCGAACTGCCGTTGGCGAGCGCGGCGCCGAGATAGCCGGCGTAGGCATCTCCGGCAGCTGTCGTGTCGACGGCCTCGACCAAGAAGGGCGGAACGACGGAGGCGCCATCAGCGGTGACGACGCACGAACCCTGACCAGCGAGTGTGATCACGGCGGCCCCGACACCCTGATCGAGGAACCAGCGCCCTGCACGCTCAGCAGACTCGGGATCCGTAACCTCGATGCCGCTGATCAACGATGCTTCTGTCTCGTTGGGGGTGACGATGTCGATGCTCTGCCAGATTTCCTGGGCGAGCTCGGCAGCGGGTGCCGGATCGAGAATCACGGTCATACCGTGCTCTCGCCCGCGTGCGGTGATGTGTGCGGTGAGCGCGGAGGGCGTTTCCAGTTGCGTGAGAAGTACAGAGGTCGTCGGCGCGAGGGCGGCGAGCGCCTCATCAATCTGCGCGGCGCTGAGGGCGGCGTTGGCTAGCGGCACCATCACGATGTCGTTTTGGGCGGAGGCGTCGACGCGGATGTGCGCGATGCCGGTGGGCCCTGGAACGGTGCGCAGGTGGGCGAGGTCGACACCGGCTTCGGTCAGTCCGCTGACCACCAGGTCGTGAAAGAGGTCGTCTCCCACGCATCCGACAAAGCTGGTGCGTGCGCCGGAGCGGCCAGCGGCAACGGCCTGGTTGGCGCCCTTGCCGCCGAGCATCAGAGTGAACTCGTCGCCCAGGATGGTCTCGCCCCTGGCGGGGAGGCGCTGCGAGAAGGTTGTGACGTCGGCGGTCACGCTGCCGACGATGACGACACCGGAACGGTCTGCGGGGTGTGCGGTGGTCATCTCGCTCCTGATCTTCGTCAAAGGCCCGTGCTGTCTGTGTCTTTGACAGACCAGGGTGGCTGTCATTACATTAGCCGAAACCCCACCTGTAACGACAGGTTGTTCGCGAGGAGACCCCGATGACCCTGATCGCGCCCCGACTTTACGTCGACAGCGCCGACGTCGACCGCGTCTCCCGGCTGCTGAGTGCCGGCGTCGTGCACGGCGTCACCACGAACCCGACCATTCTCGAACGCGGCGGACGCACGGCTGCCGAGATCCCCGACCTCTACGCCCGATGGGAGGCGGAGGGAGCCAACGAGATCTTCTTCCAGACCTGGGGCGGCGACACCTCATCGTTCCTTCGCAACGCAGACAGCATCTGTGCGCTGGGCGACCGCGTGGTCGTGAAGGTGCCTGCCACCGCTGCGGGATTTGCGGCGGCATCCGCCCTGGTGCGCGGCGGTGCAACCGTGCTCGTTACCGCCGTGTATTCGGTGGCGCAGGCGCTGGCGTGCGCCTCGATCGGTGTGCGATACATTGCCCCGTACCTCGGGCGGATGCGTGACGCCGGGATCGACGGCGACGCCGTCATCGCGCGGATGCAAGAGGTGTGCGTCGGGAGCGGTTCGAACGTTCTCGCCGCGTCGCTGCGTTCTGCAGATGACATCACAGGCCTTCGTCTGGCTGGCGTCCCTTACTTCACCGCCGCGCCAGACGTGCTCGACCAGGTGCTGTTCAACGAAGTAAGCGACAGCTCTGCGGTGGAGTTCGACGCGGCTATGGTGCGTCTCGGCGCCTGACCCTCGGGCGCACCGCGTAGCCTAAGAGCACGCGATGGAGGGATGTTCACGAATGAGCTCGACACCACCGACGGGGCCTGAGCCGCAGACGGATGAATCGCAGACTGATGCGACGACTTCGCGCGCGCCGATGCGCACCGCTACGAAGGTCTGGCTCTCGGTGGGGATCACCGCTTTGGTCATTGCGCTTGTCGTGGGTGCCGTGCTCTTTCAGCCGTGGCGCATTTGGTCGACCACTGAGGTGAACGAGACTCTGCCGACTTCTTCGACAGTTGAGCCATCGGTCACCGCCGAAGCCACAGCAGCGCCAGACGAGGCGGCGACTCCCGAGCCAGAGCCGCAACCGGTCGACCTGGCCACGGGCGAATTCATTAGCCACGAACACGAAACAACGGGCTCGGTGCGCATCGTCGAACAGCCAGACGGAACCCGAGTGCTCGCCATCGAGAATCTCGCAACGAGCGATGGTCCGGATCTTAAGGTCTGGCTCAGCGACCAACCGGTGATCGAAGGATCTGACGGGTGGGGCGTCTTCGACGACGGCGCTTACCTCGATTTGGGCTCGCTTAAGGGGAACGTCGGAAATCAGCTCTACGAGATTCCCGCGGATGCTGATCTGTCGCAGTACTCCAGTGTGTCGATCTGGTGCGCGCGTTTCGCTGTCTCGTTTGGGGCTGCAGAATTGATTCCCGCGCCGTAGCTCTCACCCGGCGCGGCTAAGCGGAAGCAGCCTGCCGCAGCCAACGCTCGACGCCAGCGATGTGCGCAGTGGCGAGTGAAGTGGCCAGTGCAGAGTCGTGCTGCACGACCGCGTCTGCGATGGCGCGGTGCTCCGAAAGTGTGCGCTCCACGGCCCCACCTTCGGTGAGTCCTCGCCACACCCGAGCACGCACAGTCTGGCTGCTCAAGTGCTCGATCAGACTCGCGAGATAGGCATTGCCGGTCATGCGTGCAATCTCGCGGTGAAAGCGAATGTCGTGCTCCACGAGTTCTTCGACACTCACCGAGCCGTCAATGCTATTCACTTCTGCCACAAGGGCCGCGACTTCGTCGTCGGTAGCGAGGTTCGCGGCGAGGCCGGTGGCCTGCGACTCGAGCATCCGACGCACGACGAAGATCTCCAGCATCGAATCGTCGTCGTGCATGTCGACAACGAAAGAGATGGCCTCCAAGAGGAGATGGGGTTCCAGGCTGGTGACGTAGGTGCCATCGCCGCGTCGCACATCGAGCACTCGGATCACTTCGAGCGCCTTGACGGCTTCGCGCATGGAGTTGCGGGACAGTCCGAGCCGTTCGGCCAGCTCTTTCTCCGGGGGGAGGCGGTCGCCCGGGGCGAGCTCGCCCGCCACGATCATCGCCTTGATCTTTTCGATCGCCTCATCGGTCACTGCCATGGCGTCATCCTAGCCATTGATCGGATGTCTGAGGCAGGATAGGGCCATGCGTGTTCTCGATTCACATCTGCACCTGTGGGATCCGGAAGTCTTGACCTATACCTGGCTCGAGGGGCCACTGGCCTTTCTGTTCGCCGAAGGGGAGATCAGCCACGCTCGCGTTGCCTTGGCAACGACAGAGAAATCGGTGTTCGTGCAGGCAGAGACCGTCGCAGACGACTACCTCGATGAAGTGCGGTGGGTGGCAAACCTCGCCTCCCAGGCGGGGGTTGTCGGGATTGTTGGTGGCATTCGCCTCGACCGCGGCGCTGGCACGGTGGCAGATCTGGAGGCGCTCATAGAGGAGCCCCTCGTCGTCGGGGTCAGGCACAACTTGCAGGGTGAAACCGACGGACTTGCCGTGTCTGCGGCGTTTGTTACGGGTGCACGCGAGGTCGCTACACGCGGGCTGACTTTCGACGCCTGTGTGCGGGCGAACCAGCTCCCCGATATTGCCCGTCTTGCGGCGGCCGTGCCGGAGCTCAGGCTCGTGCTCGATCATCTGGGAAAACCGGCAGTGGGAACTGCCGCAGCTCCGCTCGCCCCCACCGTCGAGTGGGCGCGGGACCTCGCGGAACTCGCTCGGCATCCGAACGCATTCTGCAAGCTTTCTGGCCTGCCGGGTGAAGCCGGTGGTGACTGGAGCGCGAAGCAGCTGGAGCCCTTCCTTGACGTGGCGGCAGATGCGTTCGGCGTCGAACGACTGATGTGGGGGAGCGACTGGCCTGTCTCCGTCATCGGACCAGCAGAGCAGGGCGATCCCTACGCCCCTGAAGATGGCTCAGACACCTATCAACCGACCGCCCGTTCCCGATGGGCCGACGTTGTGGCGGAGTGGGCGCAGTCGCGCGGCCACGATCTCGACCAGATCTTCTGGCGCACAGCCGAGCAGTTCTATCGCACAGACCTGCGCGCGCAACGCCTGCCGGCACCAGCCCCGCGCTCTGGCGTCTGGGGATGGCTCCGCGGCAACCGCGGGTGATGCACTCCGGGTCGAACCTCGAAGCCTGCACCGACTCAAACATGCCTACGCAGTAGGGCGTGACCGCTGCGCCAGATCATACGGGTTTCGAGCACAAGAAGACGAGCTGGCGGTCGCGCGAGAGGCTTCGAGAACAGACAAAACGGCCTCGCCCTCGCGGCTAAGAGCGAAGCTGCGTCCTGCTGTCAGAGCGTCGCGTGTCCTCGTGTGGAGCACCCCGACGCTGGCTAAGCAAGATGGTGCTTATGAGTGTTCCGACACTACCGATCACAACTAAAGTCGTTGCGATCGTCGGTAGTGACTGCGCGTCCTCGCCCCGACCAGCGATGAGGGAACTCGCGATTGCGAGGGCGGCACCGAGAAGCGCGACCGCGGCGAAGAGCAGTGCGCCGATCGTCTGCAAGCGGGTGCTTCTGATTGATGTTGGTTCTGCTTTCAGAAAAATCTCGACCTCGCCTTTTGGGGTGATCGCGCCTGCCCGCGTCGCTTCGATGAATGGCCTACTTCGACCGTACCCAGATGGGTCATGCTTGTCTGTCGACCAAAAGGGGGACAATCGTTAGCTCGCGTGGCTGCGGTGCCTCAGAGTGCGATCATGCCTGAAGCTAATCGTGAGGTAGATCTTGGATCTTGGATCTTCGCACCGTCGTACATCGTGAAATCTTCCTCTTTGGAGAAGTCCGCCTCGACGAGGTTGATGTTCACGCTGATGAGGGTGTTGGTATTGCGTAGGCGGAGATTCAGTGGTGACCCGGTCAGAACTCCTCTTTCTTGGCTTGCTGGGTGGTGAGATGTGCGCCGATGCTGACTCCGAGGATGCCGAGACCGACCAGTCCCAGCAAGAATCCGAATTCGTTCAGGAAAGGCTCGGTTGTCCAGCGCGTCACGATGAACACGAGTATGCACAGAGAGCCAATGAACAGCCCCAATGTCTCTCCCCGGTAGCCCTCCAGGTTGCCGAGCCGCACGCTCTCCCTACAGAGACACTTCGTGCCTCCACGGCAAAACAACGAGAGGGAAGAAGGGAGAAACATGAACGACCACGCACACCCCACGACCACGGACACAGCGCTCGCACAATTCGGTGCAGCCGTCTACGCATGTCTCATCTTTTCCGAGTCTTGGGACAGCAAACTCACCGCGCTCATTGGGGACGTCGCCCACCGACACATGGGCGTGAACGGTCCCGGCCCGAGCGTCGAAGACGCAAACGATGCGCGAGAGATTGCGCAGCGCTTCGGGATCAATACCGACGATCTGGGCGATGACCGCCCCTCGCTCACATTTACCGGACGACTAGACCCCGAATGCATCCCCAGCATCGAAGCCGCCAGGGTAGCCCTGCACGACATCACTCGTGCCGAGGCGTACGACCGTGCGGAAGTCAGTGACCTCCTCGACACGATGCGCAACTACATCGAACGCGTCGAAGCCTGCGCAGGCATCCGCACCAAATGAAGATCGGAGGGGCGGGACACATCCGCCCGCCCCTCCCCATCGATGAGAGGCACAGTCTGGAGCAGTCGTGTCTGGGCACTGTCCGTCTCCTTGGTTGTCGTGGGTTGGTGCTGCGCGACGATAGCTACGTTGGTTGCACTGCGTATCGGGCTTTCGCGGCATATCCTCCCTCGGTCGCTGCGCTCCCTCAGTCCGGTATTCCACGACCCGATACTTCGTGCCCCCAACTGCGCTCTCTTTGCTATCGCACCACCCACCACAACCAAGGAGACTCAGAACATGCTCACCTTCATCCTCGCCACCGCGTTCATCACCGCTATCACCGTCAGTGTTGCGGTCGCCAACCGCATCGTGCGCCGCCACGCTGCAGAGACTCGTCAGCAGACGGGGATGGCCGAGTACTCGGTGAAGATGTTCTGAACGAACATCAGTAGGCGGGGCTCTCGAGCCTGGTTGATACCCCGGGAGCACCGCCAACCCCACGTGCACACGTAGTTGTCTTCAGTGCTAAATTGAGCGGCCCAACGACAACGAGGTAATGGTACGAGGGTCACCCGCCGCAGCTAAACCTATAGTCCGCGGATCTTAGCTGGACCTTCGCCGCTACGACATCTCTGGCTCCTGAAGCTTTGAAATATGAAACAACGCGGAACGTGTTAGACCTGGTCCCGTTGCATTTGTACAAAACGCTTTTCTGTACCATGTTCCAGCTTCCATAACTTTCAAACGCTTTTGTTTTTCGCACCCAAAGCCAACCGTTATGCATATACACGTAGGACCGAATGAAAGTTTTTGTGACAGCACCCCAGCAACGGCTGATAGCTGGCTTCGCTCCTATCCCGCCAGATGGCAAGGAACTAGCAGATGAACGCTTCCATACATTTCCCACTGAAAAATTGCAGTTTCCTACAACGCTACTAGCCCGTGTCATTGTTTCGTTGTCTAGCTTCAGGGTGGACGTGGTTGAGGTGGTGCCGATCGCTGCCATCTCTTCATCCGTCAGCGTCTCGGTGCCTGGCGGGAGCGGCGTTCCATCAGGGGAGATGAGGTACTCATCTGGCACATCTTCTGACCTCGTCGCGGTCAATGGTGGGAGATTAAGGCCATCGCTGTCAGCGCCGTCGGCGTACGCTGGGCCCCGACTCCCGTCGAAGTCAGGAGTACAACCGCGGCCAACAGAAAACTTGCCTGTAGTCTTTTCTGTTTCATTTTTAGTGATTTCATTCTTGTTGCATTGCACATGCTTAAGTGCCTGGATATGTAGCCCTACATAGCGGGACAGTGACACCAAAATCGCGGTATGGAAGATTTGCGGGAGTTAGCAGTACGGAGCGACCGCTCTGAGCTGCATAAGCCTCCTGGAACTCATAGGCGTCTTCTTCGACATCGAATGCTCCAATAAAACCAGGCTCATCTTCGAGAGATACAATCCACACCATTGTCATAGCGAGAAGCTACCATGCCTATCGCGATATCGAAAGGACTGGTTTGTGTGACGTCGAGGTGGAGATCGCTATTGCGTCCGGTGGTCAACTTTGGGCTCGCGCAAGGACCTAGCGTGTGCGGAAACATACGCCGCTGGAGCGAGCGCGGCCATGTCCGTTTGGGGATCGTTCCATGAGACGTGCGTAGCGTGCAGTCAAGCCCTGCCATACGTAGCCGCAAAGGTCTCACAGAGGGTGTTCACATTGCGCCTCGCGAGAGGTGCCCTTTTTGAGACGACCTCGTGCTGAAGCTTGCCCCGCTTTCGCCTGGCGCGGAGGAGGGGCCAGCTATCGTGCGCGAACAACCGAGTGTGTCGATCCGCTATGCACGAAGGCACGCAGATCAGCGCAGGTAGGCTCTGACCTCGACGACGAAGGTGGCCCGATGATTACCAGGAGATGGTTTTTCTCCGTCAGCGTGACCGTGGCGGCGATCGTTGGATGTGCCGGATGTGCGACGGTTCCCGACGCTCCGGCTACGGTCGGAGAGAACTACCCCGGCACCTGCATGCCGCCTGAGTCATCGTGGCCGACGGACTTCCTGGAATCGCTGCCGAGCGAGTCGGACGCTGTCGGCGGGAGCGTCGTCGGTTTGCGACTCGAGTACGTTGATTCGCGATGGGTCTGGCGACTTCGCGGCGCTGACACGAGATACGACGTGCTCGGCGAGCAGAAAAACGACTCGAGCTACGGTCGTGAGTCGATCGTTGACGTCCGCACCCTCGAGACGCTCGCCTCGCGCGAGGTGGAACTCACTGAGGCCGAGCAGCAGCGTTCCGAGAGTGGCATTCTCGATGCCGCTCAACGTTCAGGCGAAAAGTGGCCGAGTCCGCTAATCATCGAGATGGCACGCGTGATGGAAGGCAGCGAAGCCGAGTGGCGCATCACTACCTGCGACACGGAAACGAACGAGTATTCGGTTCAGGTTTTGCCCTGACGTCATCCTTGGCCCGGTGCACCGTACTGCCCACCGTCCGGCAACTCGGGGCATGACGCCGCGGATGTTTGTGCTGCGACCTCGGCGCGCACCGCGACGCCTGCTGTCGTCTTCTCGACGGTGTAGACAATCCCTTCCTGCGCCCCCTCGGTCGGAATGTACCCCACGGTCGCCGATTGGATGCTGGGATCGTTGGGGACCGCCCCCACTGAAGTCGAGATGAGATCTGCCGTCGGATTCTCTCGAATCCAGTTCGTTATGGCGCTCACGGTTGCGTCAGGAATCGACCAGAACCCCTCCACCTGCACGACGGGGCCACAGGGCCAGCCTGTATACGAACTGAACGTTGCGACACGCGCGTCGGCGGGAGTCGCGCCAGGCGGGAGCGCTGCGGCGTCCAACCATGCGCGCGCTTGCGCCTGCGCCTCCGGGTCTGCGCTTTCTGGCGTGGCGATCGCCGACGGCGAGTGCGATGACGACCGCTGTCGCTGTTCACGACTCAGCGCCCCTCGTCGCCAAGCTGAACTGGCCTCAGCCTCTGGACTGCTCCGGCCCGTTGAGTAGCCCGGCGATACGATTAATCATGCCCACACAGTTCGCGACCGTCGCCGAGTTTCTTGATGCGCAGACGCCTGAAAGGCGGGCAGAAGTCGAGTGGCTCCGGGCGCTCGTGGTCGAGGCTGAACCCGGCGTCGGCGAGATCATCAAATGGAACTCGCCCAGCTACACAATGAACGGCATTGATCGTCTAACGATCAATGCCGCCGGCAAAGGTCCGGTGCGGCTCATCCTGCACTTCGGCACCGACCGCGCAGAAAAAAACGCGGCCCCCACCTTCTCAGACGATCCTCAACGGCTGCTCACCTGGCACTCCGACATCCGAGCGAGCCTGCTCGTCCCGCAGTCGACCGCGCTCGCAAAAGATCGTGATGCGCTGATCGCGGTCATACGCGCCTGGCTCGTTGCGCCGTAGACGGATCTGACCGCAAATTTGAGAGTTCACGTGTTTGTATCGGGGACCGAAGTGTGGAAGGTGCTGAGGTAGGTGCACCAGGCCACGGCGAAGGCGATCAGTCCGGACCACAGCATCCACGGGGGTGCGATCCCGATGCAGGAGACGCCTGCAATCAAGGAGAGTCCAATCACTACAAGCAGTGAGGCTCGTAGCGCGGGAACAGAGAGTGAGATCTCGAAGGGTGTGCGCCACACCCGCCAGATCGCGGTCGCGGCTATGAAGGCAAACGGCACCGAGTACCACCACTTGCCAGTGCTGACGAAGGACGATCCTGACGCTGCAATGACGCCGAGGAGCAGCGACGCAGACAGCACGAGCTTCGCTCGCCGGTCGACGTGAGACATCGTCGTTGTCTTACTGCGGTGTCCTCGAGTGGACGATGACGCGCTCAAGCGCTCTGGCGTACCGCGCTTCGACGAGGTAAAAACCGGTCGCAGCGAGGGCAGCGACTGTCAGAACCGCACCGCTGAGCACGGCCGGGTCGCTCCGCAGTAACGCGGTCACTCCAAGCAGAATGACAACGAAAGCGATGCGAACGGCGAGGAGCGAGCGCTTCTTGTCAGCGAGCGGCGTCCTTGTGTGAGAGCGGTCCATGCGCCGTCCTTTCGTTCGCCCCAGCCGTTCAGGCCAATCCTTGGATTAATAGAGACGAAAGTTGCTTCTATCGATGAATCTGGCGGGATAGCCTTCCTTTGCGAAGTCTGTGGCTCCACCCCCTTTTTGGTCTCACTGCACGTCGTCCAAAAGACAATTTCGACCCAAACGAGGATGTAGTTGAGAACTTCAAAGAGCAAGACAATCGTTGGCGCCACGGTGACGCTGGTTGCGCTGGGAGCATCGCTTCTGGCACCCGCCGCGGCGAACGCTGCTGAGATCAGCATTGCCGACCCCGCTCTGCAAGCGTGCGTGAACGCTGCACTCAATCAGGACGCGACCGAGCCGATCACCGACACGCAAGCAGCAACACTGACGGCGTTGTCCTGCAACTCCGGGGACATCCTCCGTATCGAAGGCATCGACGCACTGACGAGCGTGACGCGGTTGGAGCTCGGCGGCAATCAAATCGAAGACTTCACGCCGCTCAGTTCGTTGACACAGCTCACCGAACTCAATGTTACCCGGACCGGGATTGTCGACCTGTCTCCGCTCCGCACACTGACGCAGCTGACCGCTCTTTACGCTGGCCTCAACGGCCTCGCCGATGTGGCGCCGCTCGCAGATCTGACGGCTCTTACCGTTCTGGACCTCACGCGCAACAGCATTGTTGATGTTGCGCCGTTGGCGAGCCTCGTAAACCTCACCAGCTTGCACCTGAGCGCCAACCGGATCAAAGATGTTTCGCCGCTCTCGGCGCTCGCCGAGCGTCTTGCGCTTGACCCAGACGGAGACCTTGACGCGTATTTGCAGAACGTCTCGATGCCAGCCACGACGGTTGGTGAGATGCAGGAGAGCCCGGCTATCGGCTTTCTGGGCAGCACCAATCGGGTAGAGGTGGTGAACAGTGATCCGGCCGTGAGCATTGCGAGCATCGCCGCTGGTGGGCTGTCATGGACCTTCTCAGCCCCAGGAACCAGCAACTTCGACTGGGAGCAGATTCTGCCGGGGCCGGGAAGTGTTGAGTTCGGCGGCTACTTCACGCAGACAGCGACAGTCGCCCTCGTCGCGACCACGCTGAACGACGACGTTGCTTCGGCGACGACCAACACCACCATCACCATCGACGTTCTCGCGAACGACGGTGCTGCCGCACAGCCCGCGCTCGACGCCTCGACGCTGACGCTTCTCGACAGTGCGGGCGAACCCACGACGACGGTTGCCGTCAGTGGTGGCACATTCACGGTGAATGCCGGTCGGATTCAGTTCGTCCCAGACAGCACCTTTGTGGGGAGCGTTCCTGCCGTTCAGTACCAGGTCAGCAACGTTGCCTCCTTCGTCAGCGTCGCCACACTCACGGTGACCGTGAATGCGGCCGTCGTGCCACCGACGACGACGTCCCCCGACGGTGCCGCCGCCGGCACAACGGGCAGCGTCGCCGCAAGCACCACCGGCAACGCAAACACGAACACCCCACGTCTCGCCGCAACAGGTGGCGACGACATGACCGGCTGGGGAGTGCTTGCTCTTGCGCTTCTGACCGCTGGAGCAGGACTGCTGCTGTTCCGCGCTCGTCGCGCCAGCTAGTCGAGGATGGCCCTACTCCGCACGCAAGCGGAGTTGGGCCATCCCTCCATCTACCTCGATGAACGTGCCCGTCGTCGACCCGGCTGCAGGGCTCACCAGATAGGCGACTGCGGCGGCAACCTCTGCGGGGCTCACCAGTCGGCCGTGCGGCTGGCGTGCTTCGAGCGCGGCGCGCTCGGCCGCCGGATCGGCTGCAGAACCAAGCAGGCGGCCCACCCACGGGGTGTCGGCTGTGCCAGGGTTGACCGCATTTACACGGATGCCTTCGCGCAGATGGTCGGCGGCCATGGCGCGAGTGAGGGCCGAGACCGCACCCTTTGATGCGCTGTAGAGCGCGCGTTGCGGAAGCCCAGTGCTCGAGGCAATCGATGCGGTGTTGCACACCGCTGCCGCGGGAGATTCACGCAACCACGGCAGTGCGGCGGAGGTGACGCGGGCGATGCCGGTGACGTTGACCGAGAGCACGCGTGCCCATTCGTCGTCGTCGTTTGCGCTGATGTCGCCCTGCGCGCCGATCCCGGCGTTGTTGACGACAATGTCGATGCGACCGAACTTCTCGGCGACTGCCGCTACGGCTGCATTGACGCTTTCGCGGTCCGAGACGTCGGCAGTGAACGCGGCGAACGCGGGGTCAGCTGCGGCAATGTCACGGTCGAGAACGGCGATCATTGCTCCGTCGGCGTGCAGTCGCTGCGCGATGGAGGCGCCGATACCGGACGCGCCGCCGGTGACAATCGCCACCAGCCCGTCCAGCTCGCCCCCGTTGGGTCCCTGAGCCTGTCGAAGGGTCACTTTCCTGCCTCCCACGCCACGAACTCCTGTCGCTGACGACCGAGCCCATCGATCTCGATCTCGACCACGTCGCCGGCGGCGAGGTAGGGGTACTTGCCTGAAAGCGCGACACCCTGCGGCGTACCGGTGAGGATCAAGTCACCCGGCTCCAGCGTCACGTACTGCGAAAGGTGATGCACGATGTGCTCCACGGTGAAGATCATGTCGCTCGTGTTCGAATCTTGGCGAGGCTCACCATTGACGAAGCTGCGAAGGCCGAGCGCCTGATGATCCACCTCATCGGGGGTGACCAGCCACGGCCCCGTCGGGTTGAACCCCGGGGCGATCTTGCCCTTGGACCACTGTCCACCAGAAACTTCAATCTGGAACGAGCGCTCTGAAACGTCGTTCGCGGTAACGAAGCCGGCGACGTGTGCGAGCGATTCTTCTGGAGAGTCGAGGTAGGCGGCGCGGGCACCGATCACGATTCCGAGCTCGACCTCCCAGTCGGTTTTCTCGCTGCCGCGGGGGATCGTCACGTTGTCGTTGGGGCCGACGACGGTGTTCGGCGTCTTGAGGAAGAGGATCGGGATGGTGGGAGGGGCCGATCCGGATTCCGCCGCGTGGGCTGCGTAGTTCATGCCGATGCAGATGACAGCGCTGGGGCGAGCGATCGGTGCGCCGATGCGCATAGCCGCGGCATCTGCGAGCTCTGGCAGCTCATCCGCATCGCGGGCGGCGGTGACGCGGGCGATGAAGTCGCTTTCGAGAAAATCACCGTTCACATCGGATGTTACAGAGCGAAGGTCGAGATAGCGGTCGCCCTCCACAAGGGCGGGGATTTCGTTTCCTGGGGTGCCGAGCCGCGCGAACTTCATGTCTCTCCTGATCCATCGGGTGGCCGCGTCAGCGCGGCCGGTCTCGTTGACAGTATAGACATCCGATGTTTACACTCCAAGAGATCCGCACGGAGAAATCACCCGTGCATGGAGAGGAACCACTGTGAGCCGCATCGTCGCACTCGACACCACCGATATCCGCTTTCCCACGTCGCTGAGCCTCGACGGGTCTGACGCGATGAACCCCGACCCTGATTACTCCGCCGCATACGTCATTGTGCGCACAGACGCCGACGACAACATCGAAGGTCACGCATTCGTCTTCACGATTGGGCGGGGCAACGACGTGCAGGTCGCGGCGATCGAGGCGCTCGCAGGGCACCTCGTCGGTCGCGAGATTGAGCCGTTGCTTGACGATATGGGTGGCACGTTCCGCGAGATCATTGGTGACTCCCAGTTGCGCTGGCTCGGCCCGGAAAAGGGCGTCATGCACATGGCGATCGGAGCGGTCATCAACGCGCTGTGGGACATCAAGGCCAAGCGCGCCGGCCTCCCGTTGTGGCAGCTGCTCGCCAGGATGACGCCAGAAGAGCTTGTCGATCTCGTCGACTTCCGCTACCTCACCAACGCACTGACGCGAGACGATGCGCTCGAGATTCTGCGCGCTGCCGAACCGGGCCGCGCCGAACGAGAGCAGCAACTGCTCGCCACCGGCTACCCCGGCTACACGACCAGCCCAGGCTGGCTCGGCTACTCAGACGAGAAGCTCGAGCGCCTTGCCCGCGAAGCGATGGCCGACGGCTTCACCCAGATCAAGCTCAAGGTCGGCGCCGACCTCGACGACGACATCCGCCGCTTCCGCAAAGCACGGGAAGTGTGCGGACCAGACTTCCCCATCGCGATCGATGCCAACCAGCGCTGGGAAGTCTCGGAAGCCATCGAATGGGTGAATGCGCTCGCCGAGTTCCACCCCGCGTGGATCGAAGAACCGACAAGTCCTGACGACGTTCTCGGCCACGCGGAGATCGCCCGCGGAGTGGCGCCGATTCGCGTCGCGACCGGGGAACACGCCCAGAACCGGATGATCTTCAAGCAGCTACTGCAGGCTGAGGCCATCTCCGTCATGCAGATCGACGCGGTGCGGGTGGCTGGCGTGAACGAGAACATCGCCAACCTGCTGCTCGCCGCCAAGTTTGGAGTGCCGGTGTGCCCGCACGCCGGCGGTGTGGGACTGTGTGAAGCGGTGCAGCACCTGTCGATGTTCGACTTCGTGGCGGTGACCGGAACGCGGGAAGGACGCATGATCGAGTTCGTTGATCACCTGCATGAGCACTTCGTCATCCCGACCGACATTCAGGGCGGCTCCTACATGGCGCCGACCGCAGCGGGCAATGGCATGGAAATGAAGGCCGACAGCATTGCGACCTACACCTGGACGGGCGCGCATGTCAGCGCCTGATCGCCTGGCAGTGCCCACGCTCGGCTATGGTGCCGCGAACGTCGGCAACCTGTTTCGTCCACTGACCGACGACGAGGCATGGGCGGTGCTGGATGCGGCGTGGGAGAGCGGCATCCGCTTCTACGACACCGCACCTCACTACGGACTTGGTCTGTCTGAGCGCCGACTCGGGGCCTTTTTGCAGACAAAACCGCGCGACGAATACGTGCTGTCTACCAAGGCGGGGCGGCTTCTGCGTCCCAACCCCGATCACACTGGCGGGCTCGATACCGCGAACGATTTTCACGTCCCGGATGACCTCCAGCGTGTGTGGGACTTCTCGGCAGAAGGGATCCGTTCCAGCGTCGAAGAGTCTCGTGAGCGGCTGGGCATCGAGCGCATCGATCTGCTCTATTTGCATGATCCAGAACGGCACGACCTCGACCTGGCGCTCGCCGAAGCCCTCCCCGCGATGGAACAGCTGCGCGCGGAAGGTGAGGTGACAGCAGTCGGCATCGGCTCGATGGTGTCGGAGGCGCTCGCCGCGGCTGTGCGTTCAGCCGATCTCGACCTTGTTATGGTCGCCGGTCGCTACACGTTGCTGGAGCAGCCGGCAGCAGCCGATGTTCTTCCCGCCTGCAAAGAGACGAACACCGGCATCGTGGCGGCGTCGATCTTCAACTCCGGCCTCCTCGCCTCGAACGAACCGCGGCGAGACGGACGCTACGAATACGGCCAGCTTCCGGACGAGCTGTGGGATCGGCTCGTGCGCATCGCCGAGATCTGTGCAGATCACGACGTGCCCCTTCCGGCAGCCGCGATCCAGTTCCCGCTGCAGGCTCCCGAGGTGCGCTCAGTTGTGGTGGGTGGGAGTCGTCCGGCTCAACTCATCCAGAACGCCGAGTATGCCGCGTTGGAGATCCCGGCTGCGCTCTGGCAGAACCTGGCTGCCGAAAGCCTCATCGCTGTCTGATTTATCGACATTCGCCATTGAAGGGAGCAGTCATGCTCGAAGGAATCCATCCGCTGCTGACCGGTGAGTTGCTGCTGCATCTTGACCGGATGGGGCACTCAGACGCCATCGTGGTGGCAGACGCGCACTACCCCGCCTGGGCTTTTGGGACGCGAGTTGTTGACCTTCCCGGCATCTCAACTCCCGAGATTGTGGAGGCAATCCGCACTGTTCTGCCCCTCGACGATGCGCCGGGTATCGACCTGATGACTTCGGCCGACGGTGAGGTGCTCGAAGTGCAGCAAGAGCTGATGAGAGCCGCTGGCACCGCGCTGGAAACGACTCGCTTTGTCGACCGGTTCGACTACTACGACCTTTCCAAGGGCGCCTACGTCATGGTGCGCACTGGCGAGACCCGAAAGTACGGCAACGCAACGCTGCGCAAGGGCGTCGTCGGACACGCGTCTAGCTAGCGCCCCGTTCACAACTCAGGAAAACCGGGGCCGAAGGCCGACACCGGGCTGGATTCAGCCCGGTGTCGGCCGGATTCCTGAATTGTGAACGGGGGGAGTGTCGTGCACCGCGCGTTCAGCGCCCGATTGTCGACTCCCGCACGATGAGTTCAGCGGGGAACGGGGTGGTTGCCGGAGGCGGAGACGACGGATCCGCGAGTTGCTGAAGGAGGGCGGTGCCAGCGGCGCGCCCGATTTCGTACCCTGGCTGCCGCACGCTGGTGAGCGGAACGACCCCCTGGTGTGCCTGCGCGACGTCGTCGAACCCGATCAGAGCGACATCTTCTGGCACCCGAATGCCGTGGCGCAGCAACTGGGTGAGCACACCGAGCGCGACCAGATCGTTGGCGGCAAACACCGCATCAGGGCGCTCGTCTACAGGCATCGCAATGATTCGCTCTCCTGCGCGCAGCCCGTCTTCGGTGGCGAGATGGGCCACATCGATGACGGAGATCGTGGCGTCGGTCCCCGACGCGGCCTCGTGGAGCCCGGCCAAGCGGTCGTTGGATTGGCTCACCGCTTCGCTTCCGAGAAAGAGGATTCGGCGCCGACCGAGGCTGAGTAGGTGTTCTCCGGCGAGGCGGCCGCCTCCGCGGTCATCGAAAAGCACCGATGCGACCTGCCGAGAGGCTTCGATCGGTCCGACGACCACGGAGCGAATTCCGCGATCTGCCAGCTCTTCTAACCGCGGCAAAACGTCGCCGAGGGGGTAGATAACGATGCCCTGCACTCGGTGGGCTTCGAACATGTCGATGTTGCGCCGCTCCAGTGTTTCGTCACGGTTGCTGTTGCTGAAGAAGAGAGACCAGCCACCCTCGCGCGCCACATCTTCGACCCCACGGGAGAGCTCGTGAAAGTAGGGCAACCAAGCGTCCAGCAGGATGAGCGCGAGGGTTTTGCTCGACCCGGCACGCAGCTGTCGCGCGGATTCGTTCGGCACGAACCCGAGTTCTTCGATTGCCGCTCTGACTCGCTCCCGGCTTGCAGCGCCCAGCACATGGGGATGATTCAAGTAGTTGGAGACAGTGGAGGAAGAGACCCCAGCCAGAGCAGCAACGTCTTTTACGCTCGCGGGCATGCGGCTCCTTCAGCGGTGAGGGGCAAGTGGTTGCTTCAGCATACGCAACGAATTGCAACGTGCCAAGAAAGTCTTGACAGGCAGTTCTTCGCCCGCGTAGCGTGGCTCGAACCCGCGGTTGCAACGTGCCAACCGCGTGACGGCGATGGTGCCGCACACCCGCTGTGAGAGGTCTCATGAACATCGGTTGCCACGGACTCGTGTGGACGGGAAGCTTCGATGCCGACGGCATTCGGCTCGCTGTTCGAAAGACAAAAGAGGCCGGATTCGATCTCATCGAGTTTCCGCTGATGGACCCGTTTTCCTTCGATGTTGAGGCCGCGCAGGCTGCGCTGAAAGAACACGATCTTGCGGTGAGTGCCTCACTCGGGCTTTCGGAGGCCACGGATGTCACCAGTGCCGACCCTCAGGTGGTCGCCGCCGGAGAAGCACTCTTGATCAAGGCTGTTGATGTGCTCGCCGAGCTCGGGGGTAAGCACTTCTGTGGCGTGATCTACAGCGCCATGAAGAAGTACATGGAGCCGGTGTCGGACGAGGGGATGGCGAGCAGTCGTCGTGCAATTGCGCGGGTTGCGGACCACGCGGCCAAACGGGGCGTTTCTGTTTCGCTCGAAGTCGTCAACCGGTACGAGACCAATGTGTTGAACACCGCCAGGCAAGCGCTCGACTACGTCGAAGAGGTCAACCGCCCCAACCTCGGCATCCACCTCGATACGTACCACATGAACATCGAGGAATCGGATATGTTCGCGCCGGTTCTCGATGCAGCCCCCGCCCTGCGCTACGTGCATATCGGGGAGAGTCACCGCGGCTACCTCGGCACAGGAACCGTCGATTTCGACAACTTCTTCAAGGCTCTGGGGCGCGTTGGTTACAACGGTCCGATTGTCTTCGAGTCGTTCTCGTCGGCCGTCGTCGCCCCGGACTTGAGCCGGATGCTGGGCATCTGGCGCAATCTGTGGAGTGACAACGTGGAGCTGGGGTCCCACGCCAACGCGTACATCCGGGACAAGCTCGTGGCCGTGGATTCGATCCGTTTTCACTGAGCCACGTAACGAAAAATAAAGATGTCATTACAAGTCTTCCCAAGTGCCTCATCCCTAGATACATTTAGATACAACTTGCGTTGGCGTAACGTAGGACGCAGAATTGACCCGATGTTTGCGACGGAACGATCCGCCGACAACAAAGCAGGACCTTCAAGGAAGCAGGTGAGCGCATGAGTGGACCCATCCTCAGGGTCGAGGGGATCAGCAAGGGATTCCCCGGCGTGCAGGCGCTGAAAGACGTGCATCTCGAGGTGCACGCGGGTGAGGTGCTCGTGCTCGTGGGCGAGAACGGTGCGGGAAAGTCCACCCTGATGAAGATTCTTTCGGGGATCTATACCAAGGACGAGGGAACGATCACGTTCGAGGGTCGCGAGGTCGAGCTGACCGGGCCGCTCCAGGCGCAGGAACTCGGGGTCACCATCATTCATCAGGAACTCAACCTGATGCCCGATCTCACCGTCGCCCAGAACATTTACGTGGGCCGGGAGCCCACCACTGGTCCGTTTCTGTCGGAGCGCAAGCTGAACGCACAGACGGCAGAGCTGCTGCAGCGGCTGAACATCAACCTGAACCCGCGTCAGCTCGTCGGCGAGCTGACGGTGGCCGAGCAGCAAATGGTCGAGATTGCCAAAGCGTTGTCGTTCAACGCGAAGGTTCTCATCATGGATGAGCCGACTTCTGCTCTCACCGACACCGAGGTGGAGACGTTGTTCGTGCTGATCGAGCAGCTCAAGGCTCGCGGCACCGGCATCGTCTACATCTCACACCGAATGGACGAGCTGCGTCGCTTGGCTGACCGGGTGACAGTCTTGCGTGACGGCACATACATCGGATCACTCGACCGTGCCGAGATCACAATTCCGACGATCATCGAAATGATGGTCGGCCGTGTGATCGACGAAGGTACACGTCCGGAGGCCCGCGAGCACGCCAACGACCCGGTGGTACTCGACGTGCAGGGGCTGTCGACGAAGAACCTGCTCAAAGACGTCTCCTTCCAGCTGCATAAGGGAGAGATCCTCGGTTTCGCTGGCCTCATGGGTGCTGGACGCACAGAGACGGCGCGTGCCGTGATCGGTGCAGACCACCGAGACGGCGGCGCGATCAGCATCGGCGGGCGCCCCGCGCGCATCGCCCAGCCGGCAGACGCCGTGAAGTACGGACTCGGCTACCTTTCCGAGGACCGCAAGCTTCTCGGGTTGATGCTGGAGCAAGATGTCACCTTCAACACCGTGCTCGCGTCGCTGGGGTCATACGCCAACGCGATCGGGTGGATGGGCGATGCCAAAGCGAAGAACCGCACCAAGGAGTACGTGCAGCAACTGCGCGTGAAGACGCCATCGGTCAACCAGGTCGTCAAGCTCCTCTCCGGAGGAAACCAGCAAAAAGTCGTTATCGCCAGGTGGCTGATGCGCGACTGCGACATTCTCATCTTCGACGAACCGACCAGAGGTATCGACGTCGGCGCGAAAGAAGAGATCTACCGCCTCATGCAGCAGCTCGCTGATGCGGGCAAATCCATCATCGTCATCTCATCCGAGCTCCCGGAGATCCTCCGCGTGGCGAACCGCATCGCGGTCTTCGCCAACGGACGCATCACCGGGACGCTCCGCAACGAGGAAGCAAGCCAGGAGAAGATCATGCAACTCGCAGCCCACGGGGAGGAAGACTGATGAGCACCCCACAGCAGCCCGGTTCGTCTACGACGACGATCATCCAGACCGCGGTGAGTGAAAACACCGACAAACGTAACGTGGGAGCATTCCTGCGGCGTCAGTTCCAGCAATCGTTGGCGTTCGGCACACTTCTCGTGTTGGTCATCATTTTCTCGATCGCCAGCCCGAACTTCTTCACCTTCAGCAACATCGCCACCGTGCTGTTGTCGACGGCAGTCATCGGCATCCTTGCCCTCGGCACGACCTTCGTCATCATCACCGGAGGCATCGACCTCTCGATCGGTACCGGCATGGCGCTCTGCGCGGTGATGACCGGTGTGATCGTGACGAATATGGGCCTTCCCGTATGGCTCGGTGTGCTCGGCGGTATCGCGACGGGTGTGCTGATGGGCCTCGTCAACGGCGTCAACATCGCTTTCCTGCGCTTGCCTCCCTTCATCGCCACGCTCGCCATGATGATGATCGCTGGTGGCCTCGCCCTGGTGATCTCCGGTGTCGCACCGATCTACTTCTCGTCGTCGGCCCCCGACTTCAAGAAGATCGCGCTCGGCGTGATCATTCCAGGAATCCCGAACGCGGTTCTCGTTACTGCCGGTCTCGCCGTCATCGCCTACCTGGTGCTGTCGAAGACGCTGCTCGGGCGGTACACCTTCGCCATCGGCTCCAACGAAGAGGCCACCCGCCTCTCGGGCGTCAACACCCGCCGCTGGACGATCCTGATTTACATGTTCGCCGGAGCATTCACCGGTGTCGCAGGTATCGTGATCGCCTCCCGTCTGGACTCGGCTCAGCCGCAGATCGGAACAGGCTATGAGCTGCAGGCGATCGCCGCCGTCATCATCGGTGGCACCTCGCTGCTGGGTGGTCGCGGATCGATCCTCGGAACCGTCATCGGTGCGCTGATTATGAGCGTGCTCGTGAACGGTCTGCGCATTCTGTCGATCCAGTCCGAATGGCAGAACATCGTTGTCGGTGTGGTCGTGCTGCTTGCCGTCTTCCTCGACTCGCTTCGCGACCGGCAGCGAACGTAAGACTCGGGCGGCGGCGAAAACCCGTGCCCGCCGACGCCCTCCGGCTCCGGCCGACCCCGCGGAGCAATCCGCACAGGCACCAAAAATGTCACATCGCCGGCTCGTTCGGCAATCACAGAACAAACCGAGTCACACGCAAACAATGGAGTATTCATGAAATTCGGTAAGAAGACCGCATTCGTAGGCCTCGTGGCCGCATCCGCGCTGGTGTTCGCCGGCTGTGCTGGCGGAGACGTCGTTGAAGAAGGCTCAGACGGCGGCAGCAGCGATGGCGAAATGTACATCGCGATGGTTTCGAAGGGCTTCCAGCACCAGTTCTGGCAGGCCGTGAAGACCGGTGCAGAAGAGCGCGCAGATGAGCTCGGCGTCAAGATCACGTTCGAAGGCCCCGCAGCCGAGACTGAGATTGCTTCGCAGCTCGAGATGCTCACCGCAGCGATCGACAAGAACCCAGACGCCATCGCCTACGCAGCGCTTGACCCCGAGGCATGTGTTGCCCCGCTCGAGCAGGCCAAGTCGAAAGACATCCCCGTCGTCTACTTCGACGCCCCCTGCAACGGTGAGGTCGGACTCAGCCTGTCCGCCACCGACAGCAACGTGGCCGGTGCGCTTGCGGCTGACCACATGGCAGAGCTGATCGGCGGCGAAGGCCAGGTCGCCATCGTCGGCCACTCGCAGATCAACTCCACCGGTGTGGACCGTCGTGACGGCTTCGTCGACCAGATGGAAGCGGAATACCCCGACATCGAGATCGTCGACATCCAGTACGGCGATGGAGACCACCTCAAGTCGGCTGACATCGCGAAGACGATGATTGCTGCATACCCCGACCTCAAGGGCATCTACGGCACCAACGAGGGCTCCGCCATCGGTGTTGTCAACGCGGTCAACGAGCTGAACCTCGAAAAGGGCAAGATCACGATCGTCGGCTTCGACTCCGGCGCAGCGCAGATCAACGCCATCAAGGACGGCACCATGGCCGGCGCCATCACGCAGGACCCGATCGGCATCGGCGCACAGGTCGTTCAGGCCGCGTACGACGCAGCCAACGGCGAGAGCGTTGACGAGTTCTACGACACCGGTTCGTACTGGTACGACGCGTCGAACATCGACGACGAGAAGATCGCCGCAGTCCTCTACGAGTGACCCGGTAACCATCTAAAGAAGTCCCCCACCCTCGGGTGGGGGACTTCTTTGCGTCTGCCCCTTCTCCCATCCAAGGCTCACCTGCATGACCAAACCCCGGATGCATGACTGGATACCGGCCGTCGGCCCGCCATCCGGTAAAGGCTCATGCAGGTGAGTCGGATGGAACGGGCGGGACGGGCGGGACGGGCGGGTCAGGCGGGTCAGGCGGGGAGAGTGAGGGGGAGGAGCTGCGCGGGGGTGGCGGTCAGCATGCGGCCGACGGCCTCGTCGCCGATGGCGGCGCGCAGGCGGGGGAGGTAGCGCTCGCCGAGGTAGCCGAGCCCTGGCATGCCGCCGTAGGCGAGGTACCGGCTGCGGCGGGCGACGTCGCCACCCAGGACGATTCGATGCCCCGCGCCGCGTTCCACGACGGCGACGGTGAGGTCGACCAGTTCGGCATCTGAGCGGGTACGAGGGCGCGCGAATCCGTCGTATCCGAGGTGCGCGCCGCGTTCGGCGAGAGACACATGCAGTGCGGGATCCGGATCCCGGTCGGCGTGCGCGAGCACAACGCGGTCGGCAGGCACACCTTCGGCAGACAGCAAGTCGAGTACCTCGTGCGCTGCTGTGCAGAACTCGAGGTGCACCATGACAGCCGCGCCAGTCGCCCGATGCGCTTCTGCCACCGCGAGGAGCGTGGTGCGCTCGAACGCACTGATCCGCCAGTAGTCAATGCCAGCCTTCAGAAGGCCAGCTCGCACGGGTCCGCCACTCGGCGCAGCGGCGGCGAGCACGTCTGGCATCTCAAACACCGCTTCGTCGTCGGCCGCCATACCGCGAGTGATGTCGGCGATGAAGAGATCGGCGAGCTGATCCGCTGTCCACACCTGCATCGGATGCTCGTCGCCGTAGTGCGCTTCGCGATGCCGGCCGGTAGTTGCCACGATGTGCAGTCCGGTATGCGTGCTGATGCGGGCCAACGCTTCGGGGTCACGGCCGAGTCCGAACGGCGTGGCATCTACCATCGACTCGAAACCGCTGTCGCGGAGAGCGCCTGCTTCGGCGCCGGACGCTTCTTCATCGTCGAGTTCGTCGCTAGGCAAGAGCGGCGACACCTGAAAAAGGTGCTCGTGGTAGTTCACGCGCCCGAGCTGGGCGGGGTCGATGTCGCCGAGCACGGTGCGGACGACGGCAGACATCAGCGCACCGACTCCGCTGCATCGGCGAGCTTTTCGACGATCTCAGGGGTGAGGTCGAGCTCGAAGACGTCGGCGACGACCTGTGACCAGCCGTGGATGAAGTAGCGCCAGCCATCGACGACGTGCAGCTCACGCTCGCCAGCCTGGGCTTCGGCCTGATGCAAGAACTCCAGCGACCCGCGGTAGTTGAATTCCCACACGTATGCCTGTGCGGGGAACACCACGTCATCGGTCAGAGGGGAGCCTGGTCGGTCTTTGCCGAGGCCCGTCGCGTTGGCGATCACCGAACCGGCAGGCGCCGCAGCCACCACCGCATCAGCGTCTGCAGGGGAGTCGGTCACGACGTACTCGATCAGGCCTTCGCGGGTACCGTGCTGGCGGTGTACCTCCTGCAAATGGTCGAGCTTGTCTTGCGTGCGGGCGGTCACCGTGATCTTCGCCGGGGCATCTGCTCGCTCGGCCAGAGCCCAACTCAGCGCCGTACCGGAGCCACCGGCGCCGAGGATCACAACCTCCGCCCCTGTGCGAGCGAAATGGTCTGCTGGAAGAAAATCGCGCAGCGCGAGATCAACCGTGATCGGGTCTTTGGCGCGCCCAGAAAGAAGGGCACCGCGCTTAGAGATACTCGAGATTTCTGAGCACGAGACGGCGAACGGATCGAGCTCGTCGAACAGATCGGATGCCGCCGCGTACACATTCATCTTGTGCGTTGTCACGAGCGCTCCGCGGTGCTGCGGATCATCGCGAATCTGCTCGACCATCGCGCGGTACTGCGCAGGCTCCGCATCCATCGGCAGGTCGTGGCCGACCAGGGTGCGTGTGGGTAGATCGAGGATGTCGGCCCACAGCGGGAACACCTTCATGATCGATGACGACGCGGTGGTCACACCGACAAAGCCCATGTAGTCAGCGGCGGTGGTCATCGGGTCTCCTCGGGGTGGTATGCCGGAACGGGTACGGGATGGGCAGGGTCAGCGCCCGAGAGTACAGCGATCACGTCGTCGAGCGAAAGGGAGCCCATGTTGTCGACGGCCTGAGTGGTCTGCGCGCCGAGATGTGGGGTGATCGTGACTCGGTCGGCCAGATCGGCAGCCAAAAGCGGACTGTGTTGTGCCGCCGTGTCGCCATCAAGAGTGTCTGCCGCGTAGCCGGCAAGAATGCCATCGCGCAGGGCGTGCGCCACGGCGAACTCGTCGACAAGTTCTCCTCTGGCGGTGTTGACAAGCACCGATCCCCGACGCATACCCGCCAGGCGCTCGGCGGTGACAAGGCGTTGCCCGCCGGGGGTGTGTAACGTCACGATGTCGGCGTCTTGGAACAGAGCATCGAGCGAGGTCGGCTCTGCGCCACGCGCGCGCACGACATCGTCTGGCATGAACGGATCGGTGGCGAGGATGCGTGGACCAAAACCGCTCAGGCGCGTTGCGACGCCCTGGCCGATGCGGCCGAAGCCGACGATCCCCACCGTGGCTGCTCCGAGCTCTCGCCCTCGGCGCACACCCCAATCACCGACGCGCACGCGGCGATCGCCGTCTGGTACGAACCGGAGCGCGGCGAGCATGAGGCCCACCGCGTGGTCGGCGACGGCGTCGGCATTTGCCCCGGGTGTATTAGTCACAGGGATGCCGCGGCGGTGCGCCGCTACGAGGTCTACGGCTTCGATGCCTACCCCGTAGCGAGCGATGATTTTGAGCTGAGGGGCAGCGGCGAGGTGTTCGTCGCTGACTTCGCCGGTTCCGGCGATCCACGCATCGGCGCCGCGCAGGTCTGCACGCAGCGCTTCGAGGTGGTGATGAGCAGGCCCGCGCACGATGCGGTGTCCCGCTTGCGCTGCGCGTTCGACCAGGTCGACGTCGCCGTCGGAGAACGAGCGGCTGGTCACGAGAATGACGCCCATCAGCTGGGCCTCGCCGCAAACCAGGGAGCGAGCGCGGTGTACGCGTCGGCGAACCGGGCATGGCGTTTTGCGTAGACGGCATGGCGGCCCGCATCCGGGGTGAACTCTGCCGTGACCTCGCTCAGTGCTCGTGCGGCGGAGAACTCGGTGAGTCCGAGCCCGACAGCAGCGGTGACGGCCGCTCCCAGGCTGTTCGCCTCTTCGACGATGGTGCGCCGGCGCACAGGCACACCCCACACATCAGCGAGGACGGACAGGTAGGCGTCGCTCTGCGCGCCGCCGCCGACGGCATCAATCCGGTCGATCACGGCGCCGGATTCCCGGAACGCCTGTATGCAGCTGAGCAGATTGAAGGCGGTGCCCTCCAACACCGCGCGCACGAGGTGCGCCCTGGTGTGGTGTCTGGCGAGGCCCACAAATGCTCCGCGGGCATCCGGGTCCCACATGGGGGAGCGCTCGCCAAGCAGGTAGGGAAGGAAGTAGAGGTCGTCGGTGTCGACGCCGGCTGAGGCCTCGGAGGTGAGGCGAGAGGTCTCTGGTCGTGCGGGGTCGGCCGAGAGTGCCTCGGCAATCCATTGCACCGAGGCCCCGCCTGCCTGCATGGTCGCGGTGGGGACGAACGAGCCTGGAACGACGTTGTCGAACGTGAAGGTGCGCATCTTTGGGTCTCGCAACGGCGCATCCGCCGCAAACGAGATCCAGGAGGAAGTGCCGAGGCACACGTAGGCACCATCTTCTGGAGCAACGACCCCAGAACCGACAGCGGCCATAGGGCCGTCTCCGCCGCCCATCACCACACGCACGCCAGCGTGCAGCCCCAGGGCCTCGGCGGCGGTGCTTGTCAATGCACCGGCAATCGACGTGGACTCCAGAATCTCTGGAAAAAGCGAGGGGTCCAGGCGCGCAGCCTGCAGCACCTCGGTCGACCAGGTTCCGGCGGCCTGGTCGTAGGCGTTGGTGCCTGAGGCATCGGAACGGTCGGTGGCGAGGCGTCCGGTCAGACGCAACACGATGAAGTCTTTCGCGACGCACACTCGGCGCACGCGCGCCCAGGTGCCTGGCTCGTTGTCGCGCACCCACATGATCTTCTCGATCGAGTAGGTCGGGTTGAGGCGGTGCCCGAGGATCCCGTACGCCCGCTCTGCACCGAGCGCCGCTTCCAGCTCGCGCTGTTGCGCACCAGATCGCGTGTCGGCCCAGATGATCGCCGGACGTGCTGGTTCCCCTTCGCCGTCGAGCAGAACAGCGCCCATCATCTGCCCGCTCACCACGAGCCCCGCAACCTCGGTCGGCGTCGTTTCGGTGCGGGCGATCAGGTCGCGCGTCGCGGCAACAACCGCGTCCCACCAGTCGTTGGGGTTCTGTTCTGCGACGCCACCTGCCGCGAAGTGTGCCGGATACGGCACCGTGACAGAAGCGACGAGCTTTCCGTCATCGTGGTGCAGTGAAGCCTTGTTGCCCGTGGTTCCTAGATCGTGCGCAATGATCATCCCCGGAGCCTAACTTTCGTATGGACGGAGGTCGACGCCCTCGGCTGCGCGGTAGGCGCGCGAGCCCATACCGTGCTCAAGAACCCAGCCGTAGTCGTGACCGGCGCCGCCGGGGTACACGGCGAGGAAGGCATAGGGCTCATCGCCAGTGTTGATGGATCGGTGCGCCCAACCCGGCGGGATGTAGCCGATGGTGCCAGGCAGCATGTCGAGCCACTCGGTGCGCTGGCCGTCGAACATTAAAAGTCCGCCGCGTCCCTTCAGTGCCAGGTAGATCTCACCCTGGTGGTTGGGGTGCTGGTGTCCCTTGGTCATCCACAGTTCGCCGGAGGTGTCGCCGGGCATGATCGTCGTGATCGACTGCGGAAGTTCACGATCAACCTCGGGCACAGGGGAGCTGACGACCGTGTATACGACCGGGTTCTCACCCTCGGCGGCGGCCTTCCAAGCGTCGTGATCGAGAAAAAGACCTTCAAGATCCGACATCCGCCGAGTGAGCGTAGGGCCCTCGGGAGTGAGTGTCAGCTTCTCAGCGTCGAACGCGATGGCCATCGGAGAGATCGGCGGGGTGTGAAACTCGGGCATCTGTGCTCCCTCGAAACGGATGCTGCGGCGCTGCGCAACCTGTAATGACAGGTTCACTCTACCTGTTATGACAGGTTCCGTCCAGAGAGTGTGAGCTAGCCAGCGCGACGAGCGCGGTAGGCGGCCACAGCATTGCGGTTCGCGCAGGTTGTTGAGCAGTATCGCTTCGAGCGATTGCGGGAGAGGTCAAGCGCAATGGACTCGCAGGTGTCGTCGGCGCAGATGGTCAGACGTGAGCCTTCGCTGGCGCGAATCACGTCGATCAGCGCCATCGCCGTTTCGATAAGCACGCGCTCGGCGAGGGGGCGGTCGTCGGCTACGGCATGCAGGTGCCAGTCGGTCTCGTCATGGCGGAGAAGGCGGGGGCTGAGGCGCGCCTCGGTGAGTGCCCGATTGACGTGTTCTGCCATCTCGTCGCGGGGGGCGAGCAGCATGGTCCGCAGGCGCGGGCGAATCTCGCGCAATGAGGCGAGTTCGGCCTCATTGAGAAGAAACTTCCCGGTGTAGGCGAAGTCTTCGAGGAAGGCTTCCTCGTCGGCGATGTCACTGAGTGTGTCGGGTGACTCTGCGGAGTTCACGAGCCAGACGGCGGCGCGCAGTGCTTCTTCCGTGTCATCGGTGAAGTTCATGTTGACACCTTACATTGAGCGCCAGTAGTGTCATCGATCATGAGCAAGGTGAGCAGTGACACCTCAATGGTGTCGGCAAGTGGAGTGCGCCTCGGACTGCCGCTGGCTATCGCCGCTGCGTTCGCCTTCGGAATGTCTGGAGCGTGGGCGCGGGGTCTTATCGATGCCGGATGGACGCCCGGCGCTGCCGTGACGGCGCGCATCTGGGTCGCCGCCCTCGTGCTGCTCGTTCCGACACTGTGGTCGCTGCGCGGGCGGTGGGCGGCGCTCAGGCAGAACGCTGGCATGGTGCTCGCCTACGGTCTGCTGGCCGTCACGGCGACGCAGCTGTTCTATTTTCAAGCCGTCGCGGTGATGGACGTCGGCCTGGCGTTGCTCATTGAATACACCGCACCGGTCGCCGTGTTGCTGTGGTTGTGGTTGCGTCGTGGGGAGCGTCCCAGTCGCCGGAGCATCGTCGGCGCGGCGATTGCGTTCGTCGGGTTGGTGCTGATGCTCGACATCGTCACGGGGGCCGCGGTGAATGTGTCTGGCATTCTGTGGGCGCTGGGGGCGATGATCGGCGCGGCGACCTACTTCGTGCTGTCTGCGAAGGTTGACACCGGGTTACCGCCGATCGCGCTTGCGGGCACTGGTTTGCTGCTCGGCGCGGTGGGACTCACGGTCGCCGGTGTGGTCGGGGTGCTGCCGTTCGCGTGGACGACCGACGACATCGCCTACCGATTCGGCAGCGTTCCGTGGTTCGTGCCTGTGCTCGCGATGGGGGTGGTGGCGACGGCGCTTGCTTACACATTGGGCATCATCTCCACGCGGATGCTCGGGTCGAGGCTTGCTTCCTTCGTCGCGCTGGCCGAGGTCGTCGCCGCGCTGCTATTCGGGTGGCTGCTGCTCGGACAGCTTCCCGACCTCTTGCAAGCTCTCGGTGGGCTGCTCGTGCTGATCGGCGTCGTCGTGGTGAAGCTCGGCGAGCCCACAGCGGGCGCAGCCTTCGACGAGGAGCAGCAGTTCGCTGAAGACTCAGTGCTTCGGGCTCGCAAATGATCTTGTGCTTCGGCGCCCAAGCTGGGTGATGGTTGGCGTGTGCGATTCCGACATGACCAGCAACCACATCTATAGACGCAAGTAGATCGCGTCTCCTGGGGAGCGGCTCAGGACTTCAGTTTGGACGTCGGTGTCGGCGTGGGCGTAGTGAGGCGGAACTCGATGCTTTGGAGTTCGTCTGGGTCGGTGAACAGCATGGTCCCCGAAGTGAAATCGACACGGCGTCCGGTCGGTGCGACGGCGAAATCCCCGTTGGCGGCTTCGCTGAAACGCAGGATGAGTTCGGGGTCGTTGGGGAAAGTGTGCCAGGTTCCGGTGCCGTTGAAGTTGTTGTCGGTGTCTCTGTATTGAATCGGGTTGAAGGAGGCGTTGGTGATGGTGAACGTGCCGTCGGCGTTGATGGTGAGGGTGCCGTTGTCGTCTTCGGTTGCCTCCCATACGCCCACGGGTGTGGTCAGGGGCGCGGGTGGTGTGCAGCTGGTGAGTGTGAGGAGCGTGGTCAGGAGGAGTGCAACGATCGCGGAGGTGCGTTTCATGGCGTCGGCGGCGGCGTCGGCGTGGGTGTGGTGAGGCGGAACTCGATGCTTTGGAGTTCGTCTGGGTCGGTGAACAGCATGGTCCCAGAGGTGAAATCGGCGGAGCGTCCGGTCGGTGCGACGGCGAAATCCCCGTTGGCGGCTTCGCTGAAACGCAGGATGAGTTCGGGGTCGTTGGGGAAAGTGTGCCAGGTGCCCTTGCCGTTGAAGTTGTTGTCGGTGTCGGTGTACATGATCGGGTCGAAGGAGGCGTTGGTGATGGTGAAGGTGCCGTCGGTATCAATGGTGAGGGTGCCGTTGTCGTCTTCGGTTGCTTCCCACACGCCCACGGGTGTGGTCAGGGGCGGGGGTGGTGTGCAGCTGGTGAGTGTGAGGAGCGCTGTCAGGAGGAGCGCAACGATCGCGGGAATGTGCCGTGCAGGGCGTGCGGCGGTGGTCATGGGTATACCGTTTCGGTCCAGACGATCGTTTGGCGCTGAGGTGCGAAGTTACCGTTCTCGGCGTTCGCTTCAGTCATCTTGCCGTAGATGAGGGGAACATGCCCCCCACCGGTGCCGGGGATTCGGGTGGCGGAATCGATGGTGGTGTCGTTGAGGATGACATAGGTGACGGGCACGCCGCCGTCGGCTTGTGGCTCCCCGGCAGATACTTCGAGGTTGTAAGAGCCGAGGAACGATTCAGGAAGATTCTGGTCACTGAAAACGGCATCGGAGAAGGTGCCGGTGAACGGACTTGTCAAAATATTGAAGCCATCGTTGACGAGCACCGACGGGTTGTCGCTGATCACACGGTTGTTGTTGAGGGGCTCCCCACCGTCAACGAGTTTCCCAGAGCGGAGGTCCTCGAGTACGCGTTCGCGGGTGGAGTCGATGTGTTCGCTGCCCATGAGAGTGCGGACGAAGGGGTCATCGATTCCGAGGACAATCCCCCGCTCGCCGTTTCCGGTGATGAAGTCGTCGAGCAAGTCTCGTACCTGATCATTGGCGAGGTCACGGGAGATTCCGACTTCTGGTGCTGCGGCGCAGTCGAGCCCACCCCAGGTTTCAGAGGCGGTGCGAGCGAGGATCGTCGCAAGTGTCTGGTCCGTTTTCATGCGATCTTGGGCGAGGGCTACGAGCGCGTCCGCGGCCGCGGCGGCGTCTTCGGTGGCCTTCCGTTCGGCTTCCTGTCGGTTTGTGATTCCTTCGGGGTCGGTGCCGAATAATTGGTCGCTGAAGAAGCCATTGAGGATCAGTTCAGCTGATTCGAGGCTGCGATTGAGGGGTTCCGCCTTCCGCGCGATCTCGGCGACCTGATCCCCGTACCCCACAATTGCTTTGCCCGCGGTCTGCATCGCTTCGGCGGAGTCTTTCAAACGTTTCTGGAACTCCTCAGTTCTGACGCGAAACGCGTCAGCGCTTTCCCCGGTCCATGTGTCGTCGAGGTCCCGCAACATCGTCGACACCTCTTGTTCCGCGTCGAGGAGGTCAGCTGCTTGTGTGTCCATCCACTGCTTCGCAGCATTGCACGATGCTGTGTCGCCGGCGCCAGGATCGAACCGTGTCCAGTTCGACATCACTCTGTGTCTAACGTGTCGATGAGGGCGGTGATGGCGTCGATTTGATCTTTCTCTGCCGCGGCGAAATCACGTGCGGTGTCGTCAACGCCCGCCGTGAGGCCACTGCTCAAAAGCGTGAGAAACGAATGAGCATCGGACCATCCCGACAAGAAGGCCTCTGTTGCAGAGCTGACTAGATCGCTTCGCATTGCCGACAGATCCAGATCGCTTGTGCTGTCTTTTTTCTCCGTCACGGCTTGTAGCGCCGCTGAAACCCCACTCATGCCGGCAGCGTCCACACGAATACTTCTGTCCACGGATCCCCCCCCACGCGGAATGGATCACAAGGATAGCCCAGGATTCTTGCGGGAACGCGACAACTTGCCTTTCAGTTTATGTATACGAAGCTAGCTAGTTCTCTGCGAGACTCTTGCACAAGTGCGCCCTGTGTATACACTAGCCACATGTCTGTCATCGTCGAACGCACGTCCGCGAGCGATCGCGCGTACGCTGCTCTGCTCGATGGCATCCAGTCCGGCGCGCTTCCTGCGGGCACTGTACTCGGCGAGGTCGAGCAGGCTGAGCGACTGGGGGTGAGTCGCACTCCGATGCGTGAAGCGCTGCGTCGTCTCATTGCAGACGGCCTCGTCGTGCAGCAGTCCCCACGCGTCACCGTTGTCGCTGATCTCGACGCAGACGACATCCGCTCCCTCTTCGAGATTCGTCGTGCACTAGAGGAGAGTTCGGCTCGCCTCGCTGCGACCAGGGGAGATGCGGCACTCTTCGCCGCTCTTGCTCGCGAATTCGCGATCGTCGATCTTTCGGACCCCGCGGGTCGGGACGCCTACTTCGCCCTGATCGCCCGCTTTGACGCCGCGCTCGATGCGGCCGTCGCGAACGACTACATCGCCTCGGCTCTGCGCACCGTGCGCACTCACCTGGTGCGGGTACGCCGGATGGCGCGGGACAAACCGGCCAGACTCGCCGCCTCTGCTGCGGAACATCGCACCATCGCCGAGGCGCTCGCCGCCCGCGACGGCGATCTCGCCGCCCACGCCACGCACGTACACCTGCATAATGCCCTCGCTGGCATTCTCGATTCCCTCCCCGACCCCGCGACCGAAGGACACTCATGACCGTCACCCATCACGTCCGCGTTCACCGCAGCGACGAGAACCTTGAACGCTCAGAACAGCTCGCGTGGAAGATCGCCGAAGTTGCCGCTGACCAGGTCGAGGTCGACCAAGACGTGGTCGATATGATCATCAACCGCATTATCGACAATGCTTCCGTTGCCGCGGCCTCCCTCACGCGCGCGCCGATCAACGCTGCCCGCGCGCAGGCATTCAGCCACCCCGTCTCCACGGGTGGCGCAGGCGCTAACCTCTTCGGTGCGGCACTCGACCAGCGCACCAGCCCCGAGTGGGCAGCGTGGGCGAACGGTGTGGCGGTGCGTGAACTCGACTATCACGACACCTTCCTTGCTGCCGAGTACTCGCACCCTGGCGACAACATTCCACCGATCCTCGCGGTCGCCCAGCACGTCGGCAGTGACGGTCGTGCGCTGGTGCGCGGCATCGCGACGGGTTACGAGATTCAAATGGATCTGGTGCGCGCCATCTGCCTGCACAAGCACAAGATCGACCACGTGGCTCACCTCGGACCGTCGGCTGCTGCCGGTATCGGTACCCTGCTCGGACTCGATGTCGAGACCATCTACCAGGCCGTAGCTCAGGGGTTGCACACCACCACAGCTACGCGCCAGAGCCGCAAGGGTGAGATCTCGACATGGAAGGCACACGCCCCCGCTTTCGCGGGCAAAATGGCCGTCGAAGCAGTGGACAGGGCGATGCGCGGCCAGACAAGCCCCTCTCCAATCTACGAAGGTGAAGACGGCGTGATCGCCTGGATGCTCGACGGCAAAGACGCCGCGTATGAGGTGCCACTTCCCGCCGCCGGTGAGGCGAAGCGCGCCATCCTCGACTCGTACACGAAGGAGCATTCCGCCGAATACCAAGCGCAGGCACTCATCGACCTCGCCCGCAAGATGGGGGCAGCGAATGCCGCACTGCGTGATCCAGCGAACATCGACCAGATCATCATCCACACCAGCCACCACACGCACAACGTGATCGGCTCTGGAGCGAACGACCCGCAGAAGTACGATCCGACGGCTTCGCGCGAAACCCTCGACCACTCCGTGCCGTACATCTTCGCCGTCGCGCTGCAGGATGGCGGATGGCACCACGTCGACTCCTACACTCCGGAGCGTGCTGGTCGCGCTGACACGGTTGCGCTGTGGCACAAGATCACGACCGCAGAAGATGCAGAGTGGACGCGTCGGTACCACTCCGAAGATCCGGCAGAGAAAGCGTTCGGCGCTCGTGTCGAAATCCGCCTGACCGATGGTTCGACGGTGGTAGACGAGATCGCCGTGGCCGATGCACACCCGCTCGGGGCTCGGCCGTTCGTGCGCGAAAACTACATCGCGAAGTTTCGCCTGCTTGCTGAGCCGGTGCTGGAGTCGGCAGAGATCGAGCGGTTCCTGGAACTTGTGCAGCGCCTGCCAGAGCTGACGGCCGCCGAGGTCGCGGAGCTGTCGATCGTCGCGAAGCCTGGCCTGCTCGACGCGGCTCCGAAGCCCGCCGGACTGTTCTGATGCTGTGTGACCCTTCGACAAGCTCAGGGACCCACCCCCACCCCGGGTTGCTGAGCCGCCACCCCCGGTTGCTGAGCCTGTCGAAGCACCGCCACGCTGGGTTGCTGTGTGACCCTTCGACAAGCTCAGGGACCCACGCCCGGTTGCTGAGCCGCCACGCTGGGTTGCTGAGCCTGTCGAAGCATAAAAAGGAGGATCACTGATGCTGTACTCCACTGTCTCGCCAGCTGAAAAGCGGCGACTGTTCCGGGAGCGCCTCTCGAGCGGGGAGCTGTTGCGCTTCCCCGGCGCGTTCAACCCGCTGAGCGCACGGTTGATCGAGCAGAAAGGTTTCGAGGGTGTCTACATCTCCGGAGCCGTGCTTTCGGCCGACCTTGGATTGCCGGATATCGGCCTCACCACCCTCACCGAGGTCGCCGGTCGCGCCAAGCAGATCGCACGCATGACCGACCTCCCCGCGATTGTGGATGCGGACACCGGATTCGGTGAGCCGATGAACGTCGCCCGCACGATCCAGGAACTTGAGGATGCGGGCCTTGCCGGGACGCACATCGAAGACCAGGTCAATCCGAAGCGTTGCGGTCACCTCGACGGCAAGGCCGTGGTTGATGAGAACACTGCGATCAAGCGGATTAGGGCCGCAGCTGATGCCCGCCGCGACGAGAACTTTTTGATCATGGCGCGCACCGATATCCGGGCCGTTGACGGGTTGGATGCGGCGATCGACCGTGCGAAAGCACTCGTCGACGCGGGGGCAGATGCGATCTTCCCCGAGGCGATGCGCGATCTCGCGGAGTTCGAGGCGATGGCAGCGGCGTTGGATGTGCCGATCCTCGCGAACATGACCGAGTTCGGCAAGAGTGAGCTGTTCTCTGTCGAGCAATTGCGCAGTGCAGGAGTGAACCTGGTCATCTGGCCTGTTTCGCTGTTGCGCATCTCGATGGGCGCTGCTGGGCGTGCACTGGATACGCTGAACGACGAGGGGCATCTGACCTCGAAGCTCGGCGAGATGCAACACCGCGCCGATCTCTATGACCTGATCGACTACGAGTCGTACAACCACTTCGACTCCGGCGTCTTCAACTTCACCATCACGAAGGAGTGACCATGACCGAGCCGGACATCAAAAAAGGCCTCGCGGGCGTTGTCGTCGACACGACCGCGATCTCGAAGGTCAATCCAGAAACAAACAGCCTGCTGTATCGCGGATACCCCGTGCAGGAACTGGCTGCGACGCAGCCGTTCGAAGCTGTTGCCTACCTGCTGTGGAATGGTGAACTCCCCACGCCGGAGGAACTCGCCGCCTTCCGGCTGGAAGAGCGCAAGCACCGTGCACTGGCCGATAACGTCAAGGCCGCAATCGATCTGGTGCCGCTGAACGCGCACCCGATGGACGAGGTTCGTACGGCCGTGAGCCTGATGGGGGCATCCGACCCCGGCGCTGGTGGATCGGTGCTTGATGCGGGCGGAAGTCCAGAGCAGAATCTGGAGCGCAGCATCCGCCTGTTCGCCGCACTACCTGCGATCGTCGCCTACGGGCAGCGTCGCCGGCGTGGACAGGAGATCATCGCCCCGCGCGACGACCTCGACTACTCCGCCAACTTCCTCTGGATGACGTTTGGGGAAGAGGCAGACGACGTCGTCGTCGACGCATTCAACCAGTCGATGATTCTGTACGCCGAGCACTCCTTCAATGCCTCCACATTTACGGCGCGGGTGATCACGTCGACATTGAGCGACCTGTATTCGGCGGTCGTCGGCGCTGTCGGCGCCCTCAAAGGCCCGCTGCACGGGGGAGCGAACGAAGCCGTATTGCACATCTTCGACGACATCGGTTCTGCCGAAAACGTGGGGCCATGGCTCGACAAGGCGCTCGCTGAGAAGCGCAAGATAATGGGCTTCGGTCACCGCGTCTACAAGAGTGGAGACTCGCGGGTGCCGACCATGAAAGCCGCACTTGACACCCTCGTTGAGCACTACGACCGGCAGGATGTCGGCGATCTGTACAGCGCTCTTGAGTCGGAGTTTGTCGAGCGCAAGGGCATCTACCCGAACCTCGACTATCCGTCTGGGCCCGCGTATAACCTGATCGGCTTTGACACGCTGACGTTCACGCCGCTGTTCGTGGCGGCGCGCATCACAGGATGGACGGCGCATGTGATCGAGCAGGCGGGCGCAAACGCGTTGATCCGCCCGCTGTCGCACTACAACGGTCCAGACGAGCGGCACGTCTCGGCCTGACCCTTCGACAAGCTCAGGGACCGCCCTTCGACAAGCTCAGGGACCGCCCTTCGACAAGCTCAGGGACCGCCCGTCGACAAGCTCAGGGACCGCCCTTCGACAGGCTCAGGGACCGCCCTTCGACAGGCTCAGGGACCGCCCTTCGACGGTGGGTCGCTGAGCCTGTCGAAGCGTCACATACGGACCGGGTCGCTGAGCCTGTCGAAGCGTCACATCACTCGACCGCGGGCGGCGCCGAATCAGCGTCAGCGGATGGCGCCTTCTTGAGCACCATCCTGATCGCAATCACGGCCACAACAATCACGGCGGTCACCGCGAGTACGAGCAGATCGGGGACGGCGCTCGTCGCGGTCATCACCCAGCCTTCGAGCTGAACCTGATCGGTCGCCCCCAGAGCGGAGCCGAGCGATGCGGTGCCGTTGGTGACGATCAGCAGCACTCCTACGCCGACCATAAGCGCGCCGCTCACGATGCTCGTCCAGGTGTTGCGCCACCGACCGATCTTCACCTCGCGTGGGCGGATCAGGTTGCGAACGAACGGAAGCTTGCCCCACACGAGTGCCAGCACAAACAGCGGCACGACCATTCCTGCGGCGAAGACGAGCAGGACCAGGCCCCCGTAGAGAGCATTTCCGCCCAGCGCAGCGAGCGTAAGAACCGCACCAAGCAGGGGTCCTGCGCACACCCCGGCGAGCCCGTAGACCGTGCCGAGCGCAAACACAGAGACGGATCCGGCTCCGTTCGTGCGGCTCTGCCGGAGGAACGGAAGCGGAATGTTCGCAATCATCAGCAGGCCCAACAGGATCACCACACCGGCGGCGATCTGAATGAAAAGTATGCGGTTGACCGAGACGAATGCGCCAACGGTGCCGGCGAGCACACCGAGTGGCACGAGTGTCGTGATCAGCCCCAGATAGAAGATGCCGGTCTTGGCGAGCAGCTCACGAGGGTTGGTAAAGGCGTAGGAGAAGAAGGCCGGAAGCAGCATCACCGAGCAAGGGCTCAGCAGCGTCAAAATTCCGCCCAGGAATGCTCCGAGCAGGCCCATCTCAATCACTGCTATTGGACCTCGGCGAGTGCCGTGTCTAAGAACTCCCGAAACACATCAAGCGGCTGTGCTCCAGAAAGTGCCTGATTACCTACGACGAAGAACGGCACGCTATTCACGCCCAGCTGCTGAGCGGTGGTCGTGCTCTCTTTTACGAGCGCCAGGAGTTCAGGGTCATCAAGGTCTGTGACGAACTTGTCGATATCTGGCACGCCGATCTGCTCAGCAACTGCAATGAGCTGTTCCCGCGCAAGTTCGGGGTGCCCTGATTCCGGGGCTGCTTCATACACAGCACTGAGGTACTCGGCAAACATGCCCTGATTTCCGGCGGCGCGGGCAGCAACGGCGGGGGCTTCATCGCCGAAGAAGGCCACATCGCGCACTTCGATGCGCACATCGCCAGTGTCGACATACTCTTCGACGAGAACGGGCAGAGTGTCGCGGCTGAACACTGCGCAGTACGGACACCGCATGTCTGTCCACTGCACCATCACAATGGGGGCATCGACGTCGCCCAGCGCCATCGGATCGTCCGGATCGCGGAGGGCAATCTGCGTTTGCTCGTCCTGTGGCTGCGAGGCGCTCTCGCTTGGCGCCGGTTGAGCTGGAGTGCTCTGGGCGCTCGGCTGCGTCGCCATCTGCGCTGCGACCACCACCAGCAAAAACAGCACGACGGCAACCAAAATCACAATGATCAGCTTCGCGCGTTTGTACTTTGATTCCATTGCGGTGGGGTTTGCGTTGCTCATCACACGTTCCAGCCTACGTGGGTACCGCCCTTCGACAAGCTCAGGGACCCTTCGACAGGCTCAGGGACCCGGGGTCGCTGAGCTTGTCGAAGCGTCACGTATGCCCCGGGGTCGCTGAGCTTGTCGAAGCGTCACGTATGCCCCGGGGTCGCTGAGCTTGTCGAAGCGTCGCATACGCTGGCGGCATGAGCGCTGAACGCAACTGGGCGGGAAACCTGCAGTACCGAGCATCGACGCTCGCGCATCCGACTTCCCTCGACGAGCTCCGCGCTCTTGTTGCCCGGGGCGGGCCGATGCGCGTGCTCGGATCCCGGCACTGCTTCAACGACATCGCCGACACTGACGGCACGCTTATTGTCTTGGATCGACTGCCTTTCCTTTTCGAAGTGAACGAGCAACGCGACGCCGTACGCGTCTCTGGTGGCCTCCGCTACGGAGACATCTCATCTCACCTCGATGCGGCAGGGCTTGCGATTGCGAACCTCGCATCGCTCCCGCACATCTCTATCGCTGGCGCCACGGCCACTGGCACCCACGGTTCCGGTGATGCGCTGGGTTCACTGGCGAGCGCGGTGCGTGCGCTCACCATCGTCACGCCGTCTGGCGACGTGCGTGAGCTGCGTCGAGGTGACGCAGATTTCAACGGCGCGGTCGTGGCTCTCGGAGCCCTCGGAGTGGTGGTCGACATCACGCTCGACGTGGAGCCGACGTACGACGTTGCCCAGCATGTATTCGAGCGCCCGAACTGGGACGACGTTTTGGCGGACTTCGATGCGGTGACATCCATCGGTACGAGCGTGAGTCTGTTCTCCCGGTGGGGACAGACCGAAGTGGTCGACCAGATCTGGGTCAAGCAACGCCAACCAGACACGCAGCGGGAAGCGCGTGATGCGCTGTTCGCTCGGCTGGGCGCACAGCCGGCGGTGACGAAAAGGCATCCGATCTTGGGGGTTGATCCGGTGGCATGCACCGATCAGTTGGGAGTCCCTGGGCCATGGTTCGAGCGACTCGCGCATTTCAAGCTCGAACACACGCCGTCTGCTGGTGCCGAGATTCAGAGTGAGTATTTGGTGCCGCGGGCCGATGCGGTGGTGGCGATTCGGGCGGTGCGTGAACTCGCCACACAGATCGCGCCTTTGCTGCTTGTGAATGAGATTCGCACCGTGCGCGCAGACGACCTGTGGCTGAGCTCGTCTTATGGCACAGACGCGGTCGGGATCCACTTCACCTGGAAGCCGGAAGAAGAGGCTGTCAGAGCCCTGCTCCCCACTATCGAGGCGGCGCTGCCCGCGACCGCTCGACCGCACTGGGGCAAGGTGTTTACGCTCGACCCCGTCGAGGTGCGGTCGCGCTATCCGCGCTGGGATGAGTTCGCAGCCCTCGCCGCCGATTTCGACCCCGAGCGCCGCTTCGTGAACCCCTACTTACAACGGCTAGGCCTTTAGCTTCCCGGCTTACTCGGCTTGGGTCGCTGAGCTTGTCGGAGCGTCCTTCGGCAGATGCGTGCTCGGACGAATCCCCTGGACGCTTCAGGCCGTGGGGTGTTTTCTCCCAAGAGTGCGGTGAGTGCAGAGCCTGGATGGCGGCTCTCCAGGCGGCAAAAGCGTGAAGTATCCAGTACACAGGCAGAAGTAGCACGAACCAGGGGAGCACCCCGCCGTATCGCCGAGCGCTCGTGAAGGCAGAAATTCCGAGGGTGACCAAGATTGTGAGTATCGAGCACGCATAGCTGAGCACCAGCAAATAGATGGGTGCGTTCAGGTCGATAACGCCGACGGCGAGCAGCACGGGGCTCAGCAGCAGCACCGGGTACATCATGAAGGCGATCGGTGTGCCGAGCACAAGCAGGATCATGCTGGCCATCCCCGACCAGCCTGTTTCTTGATGAAACCGGCGAATGTTCCGCGTGTACACGCCTGCGGTAACGATGTATCCCTTGATCCAACGCGTGCGTTGCCGAATCCACGGACGCACCTGGCTGCATGCTTCTTCCCATGTGGTCGAGTCGAGGACTGTGGTCCGAAGTCGCGCAGCGGCGATCCGCATCCCTAGATCGGCGTCTTCCGTGACGTTGTAGGGGTCCCAGCCTCCTAGGTGGCGCAGCACGCTGGTGCGGAAGTGGTTCGACGTTCCACCCAGTGGAATCGCCATCTTCGCCTTTTGCATGCCGGGAAGCATCCCATCGAACCACGCGGCGTATTCGATCGCGAAGAGCCGGGTAAGCACCCGCGACGATGCGTTGAAGTAGTGGAGGCGTGCTTGCACGCACGCGAGCGTTCCTGAAGTGTCAGAGAGAAACGCGGCGGCAGCTTTTTGGAGCTGGTCCTCTTCTGGACGATCTTCCGCGTCGTAGATCACGACGAGATCTCCCGTCACGAAATTCAGGGCGTAGTTGCACGCCCGTGGCTTCGTCTGAGGGCTTCCTCCTGGAACAACGATCACCTCGAAATGCGGGGGAAGTTCCAGCGCGCCGGCAGCGGCGATCATGCTCCGATCGCGCTCTTCGAGGATCAAAAATATCTGTAGCCGATCGACCGGATAGTCGAGCCGCGCGAGTGAATCTACGAGCTCGGGGAGCACATTCGCCTCATCAAACATCGGCACGAGTATGGAGTAACTCGGCAGCTCGCCTGCCCTCCGCGGGGGCAGATCTGGTTCCCGAGACGCCTTCAGCGCAAGGAGCGCCATCGCCGTTTTGAAGAACAGGTTGACAGTGAAACCGATGAACGCGGCAATCCACAACACCAGGACCGCTTGGTCTTTGTCGAAGATGAACCAACCGACGATCGCAATCACGAACATGACCGGCACCACCATTTGCCAGCGCGTTAGTCCCTGCTTCGCTGAACGGGTAGGAAACTCCCTATTGAACGACTCTGCGGCGTCGTAGGCAAGATCTTCTCGGGAGCGTGGCAGGGCGAAGCCACGTTGCCGGAGCGCGGCGTTTTGGGAGCGCCACTCTCGTATCTCACGACGAGTCGTGAGCGACGGCATCATCGTGGGAGGGGTGGTCGTTCGAGTGTCTGCCTCTTGCAGATCAAGTCGATATGACATGTACGGAACCTCGGAACCTCGAAATCGGGACACCTAGGAGACGCACTTCGTACGATTTGATTACGCGCTTCAGAGAGGTTCACCCTCCGCCTCGCCCCGCCGACACCCTCACCCCACCTCCAGCTCGCCGCCCCTCGAACGGGCTCGCCGCCCTCGAATCGGGTCGCTGAGCCCGAACGGGCTCGCTGACCCCTCCGAACTGGCTCGCTGACCCCCCGAACGGGGTCCCTGCCCCCGAATCGGGTCGCTGAGCTTGTCGAAGCGTCACACCACCTCTGGATCGACCGCCTGCACCTCAAGCAGCACGGTGGTGTCGGGAAAGACCGCCGGATGCACGATCCCGACGCGTTCCAGCACGCTCCCGCTGAGTACTGCACCAGTACTCTCCGACACTCGCTCGGCGGTGACGGCAGAGTGCGCGGCCATGTCTCCCGCCCCGGTCTTCCACCACGGAGGCGGAAGGAGCCCGGCCAGTTCCCCGGTCGGCAGCACTGGGTGCACGCGGTAGCGACGTTGCGGGTCGAGCCCACGGAGCCGCACGCGACCGTACATGCTCGTCATCGGACGTTCGACGCAAGCGATGGCAAACAGTGCGCGTGAGCGATCTTCTGCGACGACGCCGTGTCCGAAGAGGGTGTCGTCGCCGGTGTCGAGGCGCACTACTGAACCCGTGTGCAGCAAGTCGCGGTGTTGCTTATGGAATGCGACCCACGCGCCCAGCTGGGCGAGCTCGTCGGCTGGCGCGCTGCGCAGATCCCACTCGATGCCCAGGTGGCCGAACAGGGCAGTCGACGCGCGGTACTCCAGCGAGTGACCACGCCCTGTGGTGTGCGAGACGCCAGAGGCGATGTGGGCGCCCATGAGTTCCGGCGGCAGCAGCTGCTGGGTCCATCGGTGGATGAGTTGTCGCTCGTGCGGGTCGATGCAGTCGGAGGCCCATACGCGGTCGGTGCGTTCGAGCACCTCGAGGTCCACTCTTCCTCCACCGGAAGCACAGGATTCGATTTCTAGGCCGGGGAACGTCGCTTTCAGTTCGTCGATGAGTTGGTAAAAAGCGAGAGTCTGGGCGTGCACCACAGGTCGTCCGCTCGTGCGGTCGGAACCTTCCACGAGGTCACGGTTGTGGTCCCATTTGATGTACGAGATGTCGTAGTCGCGTAAGACCGCCACCATCGCATCTCGCACATAGTCGTAGCACGCAGGAATCGCGAGATTCAGAACCTGCTGGTTGCGGCTAGGCACCGGCAGTCGCTCTGGATCGGCGCTCATGATCCACTCCGGGTGTGCGCGCGCAACGTCGGAGTCGAGGTTCACCATTTCCGGCTCGAACCACAGTCCGAACTGCATCCCGAGACCGGTGACGTGGTCGATCAGCGGACCGAGGCCATCGGGCCACACTTCGGTCGAAACCTGCCAGTCGCCGAGGCCGGAGGTGTCGTCTCGGCGTGATCCGAACCAGCCATCATCCAGCACGTAACGCTCGACCCCGATTTCAGCTGCCCGATCAGCAAGTGCAACCAAGCCAGGAAGGGAGTGGTCGAAGTACACCGCCTCCCATACATTCAGCGTCACAGGACGCGGGGTAGCTGGGTGCTGCTCGCGCGCTCGCAAATGACGGTGGAAGCGTCCGGCAAGTTCGTCGAGGCCGTCCCCGTAGGAGCCGTACAGCCACGGCGACGCGTACGAGTCGCCGGTGTCGAGCACGATCTCGCCCGGCAGAAGCAGTTCACCGCCGCCCAACACTTGCTCTCCGCTGAACACCCGTTCGGCGTAGTGCACGTGGTTTCCGCTCCACGCGGTGTGCACTGCCCAGACCTCTCCGCTCGCGAAGTTGAAGCCAGGAACACCAGCGTGCAGTAGGTAGGCGGAGTCGGCGCCAGTGCGTCCACGACGGTTCTCTCGCAGATGGATTCCGACGCCGAGACCGGTACGTTGCGGGGTGCGCTCGCGCGCCCAGCGCCCGGCGAAGTCGAGCACCTCGTGCGCCAGAGTCGGGGTGGGAAGGGTCAGCGTGAGGCCATCAAGTGCATATGCTTCGCCGGCCATATTGGTCAGCGTGGCGCGGGTGCGCACGAGCCCTGCGGGTAGCAGCTCCACATGTAGGGCGAGCGCGAGACCGGCGCGGGGGTCTTCTGCACGAACGACAAGCTCGCCTGCGCCGGTGGTGGTGAACTCGGCGGTCACAGGGGAGCCGTTGAGGGAGCGCTCCGTCACGTGAAAGCGGGGAGACCACCCTGACCCTGCGCGTGAACCAGAGAGTCCAGCGCGGCCGGGCCAACCACTCCACCCTTCGGCGAGGATGCCGACGCGCACGGGGGCATCTACTTGGTTGAGTCCGACAGGGTTCACTCCCGCTTCAGCGAGCGCGGCTGCCTCGGCGTCGTTCATGGGTCCGAGGTCAGCGCCCCAGTGCACGACCGAGGGGAGGAGGTCGTCGGAGACGTCGAGAATCAGCGCGACACCGGCGGCGCGCATGGCGACCGTGCGTCGAGTGGAGGAAGAAAGGGGCGTGCTCACAGAGGGCCTTTCGGGAATCAACGGTCAGCCGCCACCGACGCGACGGGCGGGGCGAGGGGGCAGCCGCACGATTCACGCACGACAAGATCGACAGGGAAGCTGTGGTGCTGTGCCGTGGATCCGACATCCGCGATGAGATCGAGGGCGAGGTCAGCCATCGCACGCACCGGTTGCCGCGCCGAGGTCAGAGCAGGCCAGGTGTAGCTGCCTGCGCGGGTGCCGTCGAAGCTCACGATCGGGCATTCGCGCGGAATGTCGACCCCCGCCTCGTGAAGCGCTCGCACGGCTCCGACTGCCTGCGCATCTGAGCTGACGAAGAGTGCATCTGGCAGGGTTCCTGTTTCCCACAGCCGACGTGCTGCGCGGTATCCGCCGGCATTGCTCCACTCGTCGATCGCGATCGGGCCTTCTTCGAGACCGCGTGCCGCGATCTCCTCTCGCCATCCGACGATGCGGGGGTCGGGAGTTGCGAGGCCGTCTGGACCGATGATGAGGCCGATCCGACGGCGACCGTGTTTTTCCGCAAGGTGGGCGACCGCAGCGCCGGCGCCAGCTCTCGCATCCGGACCGATGGTGTGGCGTCCTGCCACAGGGCCAGCGCAGTCGAGCATGACCGTGCGAGGGTCGCTCGGATCTGGTGGTGTCGGGTCGCGCCAGCGGTCGCCGGAGCTCATCAGCAGGAGTCCGTCGATCTGGCGCGCGGTGAGTTCGGCGACCAACTGCTTCTCGACCTCAGGATCTCCGTGAGATTCCGCGACGAAGAGTTGGTATCCGCGAGCAGAAGCTGTGCGCTCGATCGCCTGCGCGAGCTCAGCAAAGAACGGATTGAGGGTGTCCATCAACACGAGACCGATGGTGTGCGTGGTGCCGAGGTTGAGGGCACGCGCGGTTTGGTTGGGGCGGTAGCCCAACTCCTCCACCACGGAGCGCACACGCGCGGCAGTTTCGGGAGCAACAGGTCGCGGCCCGCCATTCATGACGTAGCTGACGACCGCGGTGCTCACCCCGGCTGCGCGCGCGACGTCGGCGCGGGTGGCTCGGCGGGTACGAGACTCCATAGCAACCCTTCTGAACGCCTCCTTCGGCGCTTCTCAAGTACTCTACCCGCGTAGATATCCCCGATGTCAATGTTCAAAAGTCACTTGCGCCGACGCTATCTACCCGCGTAGATTACCTCGCGTCGTCCCACTGACGGGGCTGTCTTCATCCAAAGGGGGGTGTGCCATGAATGAAACTTTCTGGCTCGTAACGCTGTTCGTGCTTTTTCTGGTGATCGTTGCGGTCATCACGACGGTGCGAGTGCGAGGGACACGCTTCGATTCGATGGACGGCTACTTTCTCGCCGGACGATCTCTGTCTGGCTGGGTGATCGCCGGTTCTCTGCTGCTCACAAACCTGCAAGCGTCGAACTTCGTCGGAATGTCGGCCAACGCTTACGACGTAAACATGGCCGTGATGGGCTACGAAGTGTTCTCCGGCGTCACCCTGATCGTCGTCGCACTATTTCTCGTGCCGCGTTATCTGAAGCAGGGCATCACCACGATTCCCGACTTCATCGAAAACCGGTTCGGCCCAGGAACGCGCAACTTTGTCACTGCGCTGTTCCTCGTGCTGTACGTGGTGAACCTCGTTCCGGTCACTCTCTACGCCGGCGGTGTGGCACTGTCTGGCATGTTCAATGTGCCAGAGCTGTTCGGTATCTCCCAGTTCGCCGCGGTTTCGATTTTCGTTTGGCTGATCGGCCTTGTCGGTGGCGCGTATGCGATCTTCGGCGGATTGAAGGCTGTCGCCGTCAGTGACTCCATCAATGGCATCGCTCTCATCGCGGGCGGTCTGCTCGTGCCGATTCTGGGCTTCTGGTACCTCGGATCGCTTGACGGCGGAGGGTTTGGAGCCGGCATGGACCGGTTCTTGACCACGGAGCCGGAGAAGTTCAACGCCTTCGGAGGAGCGGACGACCCTAATCTGCCGTTCACGGCGGCGATCACCGGCCTTATTCTCGTGAATCTTTACTACTGGGGCACGGATCAGTCCGTCATCCAGCGCGCACTCGGCGCCAAGAATCTCGCACAGGCAGAGAAGGGTGTGCTGATTGCGGGGCTGCTGAAAGTGCTCACCCCGTTCATGCTCATCATTCCTGGGGTGATGGCAGCCCAGTCGCTCATGAAGGTGCCAGAGGGTGCGACCTCAGACTCGATCTATCCGCTGTTCGTGGCTGAAGTTCTCCCTGTGCCACTGCTGGCGTTCGTGGCTGCTGCGCTCATGGGGGCGATCCTGTCGACCTTCAACTCGGTGCTGAACTCCGCCTCGACGCTGTTCGCCAAGAATGTGTATAAGCCACTCAAGAAAGATCGCGCCTCGGACCAGCAGGTCGTAAAGGCGGGCAAATGGTTCGGACTCGCGATTGCCGCGATCGGCATTTTCGGGTCGCCCTTCCTCATGTACACCGGGACGGGGCTGTTTACGTGGCTGCAGATGGTGAACGGCTTCTTCAACGTCCCGATCTTCACCATCATCCTGCTTGGGTACTTGACCAAACGAGTGTCATCGCGGGCGGCCAATATCGGGCTCGTCTTCTTCGTCACTCTGTATGCGCTGAGCCAGACGGTGTTCTCTCAGCAGGTCGCCGCGCTCGGGCTCCACTTCATGCACGTGTCTGCGATTCTCTTTGTTGTGACATCGCTGTTGATCCTCGTGCTCGGTCGGGTGTGGCCTCGGGCAACGCCATACGTGCTGCCAGAAAGCAACGTCGTCGAGATGCAGCCTTGGCGGTTCCGCTACCGCATGGCAGGCTTCACGCTCGGCGCGATGATCTCGATGTACGTCATGTTCTCGCCGTTCGGCCTCGCCTCCGGTGAGGGACTCTCTGCGGCTGCCATCGCCAGCATCGCCGCTTTGCTCGTCGGCGGAAGCACTGCCGGCATCCTGGCCGACCGCCGCTGGCCCGCCGACCCCCTCGCCCCGTCCTCCTCCTCCTCCTAAACACTGCTCCCGTCGCACTATTTGTCGCTCCCACAGCGTGAGAGCGACAAATAGTGCGACGGGAGCAGATGGGGGTTGGGGGAGTTAGGGGAGGAGGGTGGCGGATTGGCGGGCGGCGCCGATGGCGACGTACTCGCCGGCGGCGGGAACCTCCACGGGGATTCCGAACACCTCGGGGGCGATCGCCCGCACGGCCTCGGATTGGGCCCCGCCCCCGATAAGCAGCGCTCGCCGGAGCGGCACGCCCGCCTCGCGCAGCGCGTCGAGACCAGCCCCGAGCCCGGAGAGCATGCCTTCCACTGCGGCACGCGCCAGGTTCTCACGCGTCGTCGAGGCGAGAGTCATGCCATGAAGCGTCGCCGTCGCGTCCGGAAGATTCGGAGTGCGTTCTCCTTCGAAATACGGAGTCAGCGCGAGTCCGCCTGCCCCGGTCAGTGCGGCGAGGGCGAGGCGGCTCAGCTCATCGTGACTCACACCGAGCAGCGCCGCAGTGACGTCGAGCACCCGCGCCGCATTGAGCGTACAGACGAGGGGAAGAAAGTGTCCGTCGGCCGAAGCAAAACCGGCGATCGTGCCTGATGGATCGGTGGATGGCTCAGCGCTCACCGCGAAGACAGTGCCGCTGGTGCCGATGGAGACCACCACGTCGCCCGGTCCAGCTCCCAATCCCAGGGCGGCAGCGGCGTTGTCTCCCGCGCCGGGGGCGACGCGGCGCCCTGCCGCATCCTGCACAGAATCGGCGGCGCCAAGCACTCTCGGCAAGACGGCGTCGTGCCCGAGCGCGGCGATCAGCAACTCGCGGTCATACTCGCCCGTAGCTGCGCTCCAATACCCCGTTCCTGATGCATCAGACCGGTCAGTCACGAGTTCGTCGAGCACAGGACCGTGCGGCGCGGAGTCTGCCCCCTCCTGCCCGTAACCCCGCAACCGCCAGGTCAACCAGTCGTGCGGCAGCGCCACCGCCGCCACACGAGCCGCGTGTTCTGGTTCGTGATCCCGCAGCCAGCGCAGTTTCGCGATGGTGAAAGATGCCACGGGGACGACCCCGGTGCGATCCGCTAGTTCCTGCGCACCAAACTCTTCGACGAGGTCGGATGCAGCGTCTGCCGATCGGGTGTCATTCCACAGCAGGGCATCGCGAATGACAACGCCGGAATGGTCTAGGGCGACCATCCCGTGTTGCTGTCCGCCGATTGCCCACGCCTCGATGTCATCGAGGCCACCAGCTTCATCGATGGCCGTGGTGAGCGCTGCCCACCACGCATCGGGGTTCACCGAAGTGCCGTCAGGATGAGCGGCCCGGCCGGTGCGGACGACCGCACCCGTCTCGGAGTCGACGACGACGACCTTGCAAGATTGGGTCGAAGAGTCGACCCCGAGAACGAGTGCCATGGCCAGACTTAGCGCGCGCCGAGAAGGTGCTCGGTGGCCAGCTGCTGTAGACGCACGAACCCGAAGCCCTTGCCGCCGAGGTATGCATCGGCGTCGAAGTCTTCGTACGCGGCGCGGTCAGCGAGCAAGTCGTCGTACGACTCGCCGGCGTTGAGTGTCGGGGTGGAGAGTTCGGCCACCTTCGCGGCGGCAAGAGCCTCTTGCACTTCTGGATCGGCGCGGAAAGCCGCGGCGCGCTCCTTCAACAACAGATACGTGCGCATGTTCGCGGCCGCGGAGTCCCATACGCCGGTCTCGTCTTCTGTGCGCGAGGGCTTGAAGTCGAAGTGCCGGGGTCCGTCGTAAGCGGGAATTGTGTCGCCTGTGCTTGTCGCAGGGCCGCCGTTTTCGAGCAGATCGACGAGGGAGAAAGCGTTGTGCAGGTCGCCGTGACCGAACACCAGGTCCTGGTCGTACTTGATGCCGCGCTGACCGTTCAGGTCGATGTGGAACAGCTTGCCGTGGAAGAGTGCCTGCGCGATGCCAGCGGTGAAGTTGAGCCCTGCCATCTGTTCGTGCCCGACCTCGGGGTTCACCCCAACCAGCTCTGGTCGCTCGAGCGAGTCAATGAACGCAATGGCGTGGCCGAGGGTGGGCAGCAGAATGTCGCCTCGAGGTTCGTTCGGCTTCGGTTCAATCGCGAAGCGGATGTCGTAGCCCTTGTCGGTCACGTAGTCGCCGAGCAGGTTGACCGCTTCGCGGTAGCGCTCAAGCGCAGCCCGCACGTCTTTCGCGGAGTCGTACTCAGCGCCTTCGCGTCCGCCCCACATGACGAACGTCTTGGCGCCAAGTTCCGCAGCGAGATCGAGGTTGCGCAGCACTTTGCGCAACGCAAAGCGACGAACCTGGCGGTCGTTCGAGGTAAAGCCGCCGTCTTTGAAGACCGGAGCGCTGAAGAGGTTGGTGGTCACCATCGGCACCACAACGCCGGTGTCGGAGAGTGCGCCCTTGAGGCGGTCGATCTGCTTTTGGCGTTCGGCGTCGGAAGAACCGAAGGCGAACAGGTCGTCGTCGTGGAAGGTGAGGCCGTAGGCGCCGAGCTCAGAGAGCTTCTCGACAGCATGGACGACGTCTAGTGCCGGACGCGTGGGGCCGCCAAAAGGATCGGTGCCGTTGTACCCGACGGTCCAGAGTCCGAACGAGAACTTGTCGTCGCGTGTCGGTGTGAGGCTCATGATGCTCCTTCGCATAGCGCGTTGGTGGGTGCGCCGGTAATTGTTGTGAGCAACAACATATAGGCTCAGGGTGAACATGTCCAGTCTTTAGACTGAGATTCCGAGCGAGAGAAAAGGCAGGTGGCGATGGTTGCTTCGACCGAACCAAGCGGCACTGTCGTTGCGCGCGAAGCTGGGGACGGTGTGCGCGCTCGCAATCTCGCGCGGCTCCTGCGACGGGTGCACCTCGAAGGCCCACAGTCGCGCGCGCAGCTCACCGCGTCGACGGGGCTCAACCGCTCGACCGTTGCCGATCTCGTCGCCGAACTGGTCACTGATGGCTGGGCGATCGAACGCGATCCCGACCCTGTCGGTCGTGTCGGCCGCCCGTCTCCTGTTGTGGAAGCATCGCCGCAGACTGTCGTGATCGCGGTGAACCCCGAGGTGGACGCTGTGGAGATCGCGGCCGTCGACCTCGCCCGCCGGATAGCCGTGCGTGAGCGCATTGATGCCAAGCTGCCGAGCGCCGATGAAGTAACCGCGCTGGTCGCTGACGTCGTCTCGCGCTGGTCGAAAGGAGCGCTGAGCGGATCCCGGATCGTCGGCATTGGCGTGGCTGTGCCAGGTTTGGTGCGCCAGGCCGCTGGTCTGGTGCGCAACGCCCCGCACCTCGGTTGGGTCGATGAGCCGCTTGCGGCGTCGATAGCCGCAGCCACCGGCCTCCCCGTGTCAGTGGGCAACGATGCCAGCTTGGGCGCGCTCGCCGAGCACTTGTTTGGTGCCGCGCGTGGAGCAGGCGACGTTGTCTATCTCAACGGAGGCCCTTCGGGTATTGGTGGCGGCATCATCGTGCAAGGTTCTGCCGTCGGCGGGGTAGGTGGCTACGCGGGCGAGTTCGGACAGAATCGCGTGCGCGGCACGGAAAGCGTCTTGGAAGATGAGGTGAGTCGTGCGCGACTCCTCGACGCGCTGGGGCTTGTGAGTGCCGACGATGCCGCGCTCGCCGAGGCCATCGCGCGCTCTGCGAGTGAAGCGGTGCGCGCAGAATGTCAACGCCAGCGAGGAATTCTCGCGCAAGCGCTCGCCGACGCCGTGAACATCCTCAACCCCGCGGTTGTCGTCCTTGGTGGTTTCCTGGCGGTATTGGCAGCTCTTGACCCTGAAGCGTTCTCTGCAGAGGTAGCGTCACTGGCCATGGCTGAAAACGGAGAAGGGCTTCGTATTCTGCCCGCGTCACTTGCCGCTGACCGCCTACTCCTCGGGGCAGCCGAGGTCACATTCTCCGCGGTTGGTGTGATCTGAGGGGTGATGTCAGCGGGAGAGCCAGTTCCGCAAAGAGCGCGCCACCCAGGGGAGTACCCAGTAGGTCATGATGGGCGTGAGCACGACGGTTGTGGCCAACACACGCAGCCAAATTGGCAGTGAATCCCACCCAGGAACAGGGCTCATCGCGTAGGTGAACGCCAGGTTCACGGGAAAGAACCCCAACCAGATCGTGACGGCTTGCTTCCACCGCGGCGGTGCATTTCCGACCGAGACTGAGTCGGCACCTTCGCCAGTGGGGACGGTGATCGTGCCGGTGGCCGGGTCATCGAACCAGCCTTCGATACCGCTTCGCCGCCGAGAGCGTTCGCTGAGTACCAGGCCCTGACCTGTCTCCAGCCACGACGCCCGCTCTTCCGAGTCTTCCCAAGCAACCAGTGTCGTCTCGTCCGCGAAGCGATACAGCATGTGCCAGACGTGAGAGTCCGCTCCGGCGCGCACCCATCCAGACCCGAGAAATCCCGGGTATTGGTTCGCTTTGTTGATGCCGCGTTGCACCCAGGCTGTTGCCTCGCTGATGCGGTCTGGATCAACTTCGCGGCGGATAGAAACGGTAATGGATTCGCTGGACATGCGGGTCCTCGGATAGCGGGCATCCGGGTTGCGAATGCACCAAGCGGTGGTGACGTCAGGGTAGCGACGCCATTCCAATTCTATTTCGCGTTCGTGCACCCGCGGCCGCAAAGGGAGACCCCCGCCGACCCGATTCGGCGGGGGTCTCGCGGCGTTCGAGCCGCGACGGGAGCGAGAGAGCTCTCCGTGTGCGCGGTAGACGTAACACCCGATCCGGTCTAAGTCTCTGTCCGCGCACTTGTAGTTGTACTTGCGCCACATGGCCGAGCGGTAAACGCCGAAAGAACAACCTTCGATGCCCCGCGTTTTGTGGGCGGAGCGCTCCCTCTCCCCGTGCGATCACTCTCTGGAACGAAGCGGAGCAACAGGCTGCTGCGGCGCTGACCGCTCACCGTGCCTACCTGCGGGAGTTGCGCGTGGGGCAAGGGTTGCGGCGTCCCGAGGTCGACGTTCCCTTCGTCGATCCGTCCGGTCCCGCGCACGATGAGGCGCGTGAGGTGCTGTTCACCGCGCGGGCGACTCTCGAGGTTTATGCGCGCGACTGCGCGATTCGGTTGGACGAGGCCGCGGATGCGGCTCGCATGCCGCTGACTGATGCCGAAGCCGCGACGCGGGCGCAGCATGCGATGACCGAGGCATTCTTCAATCTCGCTGTCGTTCAGCCTTTCCAGGCGACGATGGACGTGCTCGCGATCTCCGCCCAGACGCTGTGGGAACACCCCGACATCATCCTCGAACTCCTTGGCGGTGCGGCCACGTTCCTTGGCGGTGCTGCGGTGGCAGCAGGAGGTGGTGCTGTTACCGTGACCGGTGTCGGGGCTTTGGCAGGTTCGCCCGCGCTCGTTGTTGCCGGAGTCGGGGTCGCGGGAGCCGGCGCGACGCTGATGGGAGATGCCGCAGGGCGCTGGCTCAACGAATCCCACGCGGTCGGTGACCGCGTACGCGGTCTCGACCGCGGCGATCGGCGAGACTACGAGGGGAAGTTCGCGAGCGGAGAGAACTCCCCACCGTGGGTCGACAAGGAGAAGATCGGACTCGAGGAGTATGCGAAACGTGAACAGACCGACGTGATCCGTTCGAAAGTCAAGGTTGACTACGAAGGTTCACCCCAAAAGGGGCGGTCCTATGACGGCCTGGTGAAGAATGATGATGGCCCCAATACGTATACCGGCATCGAGGTGAAGTCAGGGAAGGCCATTGATGACTACAACAGGCCGGGAAGTGCGCAGCGACAGTTCGATGAAGCCGTCGACGGAGGGACCCCCGCGCGCGGGAAGCTGGACGGGGAAGAAATCTTCGTCACTCGAGTGGAAACGGAGATAGTGCCGTGACTAATCAAAGAACTCATGCCCAGCAGTTCACCAGCGGGCAGATGGGGTGGATCACGGAGAACCGGCGTCCCGCACCCGAGCATCTACGTCTTATGCTCCGGCGCCTGGACAGTGAGAACGAGTACACATACGCCATCTGGCGGGGGGCTGACCCGAGCAGCGTCATCGGCTTCCGCGAACCGGCGAACGAATCGTTCATGCAGGCAGCAGGATCGGCTGATGCGATGACCGTGGAAGTGCGACTCCCTGGCGCCGATGGTGAAGGCCGCCTGTACACGGTGGGTAGGCCCGAACCAGCGAACGGCGCGACCACTCTCATCCCGATCAGCGATAAGCGTGCGGTGCGAGTGTTTTCGAATGAAATCTTCACCGCCGATGAGGCCGCGGTGATCTTCTACACGTACTACCTCACCGATGCCGTCTCGCAGCCTCATGTTCTGCGAGAGCTCGACCTCACACAGGAACTTTCGGAGGAACGATGAGGGTCTCTGTTCGTCACGACGCGGTGGCGGACACGGCCGCACGCCTCGCTCTCACCGCGAACTCTATCTCGATGGCCACGGCCAATGCGGCGGCCCGCGTCTGGTCGTGAGAACCGCACACGAAGCTCGGAGATTCAGTCCTACCGGCGCTGACCTCTAGATCTCTGTCCGCGCACTTGTAGTTGTACTGGCGCCAGATCACCGAGCGGAGAACGCCGAAAGAACAACCTTCGGTGAGGGCTCTTGTGAGGCGTCCGACATATACAAGGATGTCCTAGTAAATCTCCGGGTGCCGGAGTAAAGTCGTCAATGTGCCAACGAAGGCACGAAGGGATGTCACACAATGACTCGTACTATCCCGCACTTTGTGGGCGGATCGCTTCTTACTCCCGACGCCGGACGCTTTGCAGATGTGTTCGATCCGAGCACCGGCGCTGTGCAAGCTCGCGTGCCGCTGGCCTCTGCCGACGAGGTGCGTCGCGTGATCGCAAACGCTGAGGAAGCGCAGACCGCGTGGGCGGCCACAAACCCCCAGAAGCGCGCCAGGGTTTTGCTCCGCTTCCTCGATCTCGTGCAACGTGAAATGACCTCGCTGGCAGAGCTGCTCTCTCGCGAACACGGCAAGACCGTCGATGATGCCAAGGGAGATATCCAACGGGGGCTCGAGGTCATCGAATTCTCCGCTGGCGCTCCGCACCTGCTTAAAGGTGAGTACTCCACCGGCGCAGGCACTGGCATCGATGTGTACTCCATGCGGCAGCCTCTCGGAGTGGTTGCGGCAATCACTCCATTCAACTTCCCGGCAATGATCCCGCTGTGGAAGGTTGGGCCAGCGCTCGCCGCAGGAAATGCGGTTGTGCTTAAGCCGAGTGAGCGCGATCCATCAGTGCCACTGCGCATTGCAGAGCTCTTTCTCGAAGCGGGGCTCCCCGCTGGCGTGCTCAACGTTGTGCACGGTGACAAAGAGGCCGTCGACGCTCTGCTCACGGACGACCGTATCCGGGCCGTCGGCTTCGTCGGGTCGACACCCATCGCCGAGTACATCTATGCGACGGCGACGGCGCACGGCAAGCGCGCACAGTGCTTTGGCGGTGCCAAGAATCACATGATCGTGATGCCAGATGCCGACCTCGACCAGGCAGTCGATGCGTTGATCGGAGCGGGCTACGGTTCTGCGGGTGAGCGCTGCATGGCGATCTCGGTCGCGGTGCCGGTAGGCCAAGAAACGGCAGACGCGCTCGCGGCCAAACTGGAGGAGCGCGTTGCGCAACTGCGTGTTGGCCCGTCGCTTGCCGCAGACATCGACTACGGTCCGCTTGTCACTCGTGCGGCAGTCGAGCGTGTCGAAGGGTACATCCAGCAGGGGATCGATGAGGGGGCAACCCTGCTCGCTGACGGACGTGGCCTTGTCGTTCCCGGTCACGAAGAGGGGTTCTACCTCGGACCCACGCTGTTCGACCACGTGACGACAGACATGGCGATCTACCGCGAAGAGATCTTCGGTCCGGTGCTTGTGATTGCTCGCGCCGCTGATTATGAGGACGCACTTCGGATGGCTTCTGAGCACGAGTACGGCAACGGAGTTGCCATCTTCACCCGCGATGGTGACGCGGCCCGCGACTTCGCCGCGCGAGTGGAGGTCGGGATGGTCGGGGTGAACGTGCCCATCCCCGTCCCCATCGCCTATTACACGTTCGGCGGCTGGAAGCGCAGCGGTTTCGGTGACCTCAATCAGCACGGTACCGATGCTTTCCGCTTCTATACGAAAACGAAAACGGTGACGAGCCGGTGGCCCAGTGGTGTGCGTGAAGGTGCCAGCTTCGTCATCCCGACGATGCACTAACCCTTCGACAGGCTCAGGGACCGCCCTTCGACAGGCTCAGGGACCGCCCTTCGACAGGCTCAGGGACCGCCCTTCGACAGGCTCAGGGACCACCCTTCGACAGGCTCAGGGAACGAAACACGAGGAATCGCCATGACTATGACCACCATCACCACGGAAGAACGCGAAGCGATCATCGGCGCGGTGCGCGAATTCGCCGAGACGGAGCTTGCGCCATACGCCGCTGAGCGCGATGAGAAGCACCTGTTTCCGCGCGAGTCTTTGAATAAGGCAGGCGAGCTGGGTCTCGGCGGTATCTACGTTGAAGAAGAGTTCGGCGGCAGCGGGCTCAGCCGCCTCGACACCGTGGCCATCTTTGAAGAGCTTGCGAAGGGTGACCCCGCCGTCGCCGCGTACATCTCGATTCACAACATGGTCGTCTGGATGATCGACACCTATGGTGACCAGGCGCAGCGCAGCATGTGGCTGCCTTTGCTTGCCACGATGTCGGAGTTCGGCGGCTACTGCCTTACCGAACCGGGCGCGGGATCAGATGCGGCGAACATCGCCACCAGCGCGGTGCGCGACGGAGACGAGTACGTACTCACCGGCATGAAGCAGTTCATTTCCGGAGCAGGTGAAGCCGCCGTCTATGTTGTGATGGCCCGCACTGGCGAGCCTGGTGCTCGAGGAATCAGCGCATTCCTCGTCCCAGGAGATGCGGAGGCGCTGAGCTTCGGTCCACCGGAAAAGAAGATGGGATGGCACGCGCAACCGACAAGGCCGGTGATCCTCGATGGTGTGCGGGTGCCGGCGTCCGCGATGCTCGGTGAAGAAGGACGAGGGTTCGCCATTGCGATGTCGGCTCTCAACGGCGGCAGGCTGAACATTGCCGCCTGCTCGCTTGGTGGTGCCCAGTGGGCACTCGACAAGGCTGTGCAGTATGTGCACGAACGGGTGGCGTTCGGTGAGCCACTGGCCGAGAAACAGTCGATCCTCTTCGCTATCGCCGACATGCGTACCGATCTGCAGGCCGCGCGCCTCATGGTGCGCGATGGAGCGCAGGCCGTCGACGAGCATGCCCCCGATGCGACGATGCGCTGCGCGATGGCCAAACGTTTCGCGACCGACGCAGGGTTCGACGTCGCCAACAGAGCACTGCAGCTGCACGGCGGCTACGGCTACCTGCAGGACTACGGGATCGAGAAGGTGGTTCGCGATCTGCGGGTCCATCAGATCCTCGAGGGCACCAACGAGATCATGCGCTTGATCGTCGGACGCGAGATGCTTCGGCCCGCAGGGTCGTCTTCGATGCGGAGCGCATCATGACCGAAACCCCTTCTGCCACCACCGTCGCCTTTCTCGGGCTGGGTCACATGGGGCTGCCGATGGCGAAGAATCTCGTCGCTGCCGGCTACCCGGTGCATGGCTTCGATCTTGTGCCTGCCGCTGTCGAAGCAGCCAGAGCGTCCGGCATCATGGTCGCGCAGAACGGGGCTGAGGCGGTTGCCTCAGCGAGCGTCGTTATTACGATGTTCCCCGCCGGAAAGCACGTGATCGAGGCCTACCGTGCCGAGCTTCTGGCGGCAGCGCGACCGGGAACACTCTTCATCGAATCGTCGACGATCGCGGTGGATGAGGCCAGGGCGGCGCACGCGCTGGCGCTCGCCGCCGGTCACCGCAACATCGACGCCCCGGTTTCTGGCGGTGTGGTTGGAGCAGAAAACGGCACGCTCGCGTTCATGGTCGGCGGCGCAGATGACGATTACGCCGCAGCGCTGCCGTTGCTGGAAGTCATGGGCAAGCGCATCGTGCACTGTGGCGGGCCTGGCCTGGGGCAGGCGGCGAAGGTCTGCAACAACATGATCCTCGCGGTTTCACAGATCGCCGTCGCAGAGGCGTTTGTTTTAGGCGAACGGCTGGGGCTCGAACACCAGGCACTCTTCGATGTCGTTTCGCAGGCCTCTGGCCAGTGCTGGTCGATCACCACCAACTGCCCCGTGCCGGGTCCGGTTCCGACGAGCCCGGCCAACCGCGACTACCAGCCGGGATTTGCGGGTGCCCTGATGGCGAAAGATCTGGGGCTCGCACTGCATGCCATCGAGCAGACCTCGACAGATGCGCAGATGGGTAGGCTCGCACAACAGATGTATGCGGCGTTCGCCGCCGGAGACGGAGCATCGCGTGACTTCTCGGGCATCATCACTGATATCCGAGACGACACCGATATTCGTGACGACAGAGCGTGACTAGCGGAACGACGACAGAGAGGGCGACATGACGCAGTACGAGACGATCCTGGTCGAACAACGAGGGCGAGTCGGGTGGATCACTCTGAACCGTCCTGAGGCGTTGAACGCGCTGAACAGCCGCGTTGCTGACGAGGTTTCTGCCGCCGCTGTTGCCTTCGACGAAGATGAGGGTGTCGGCGCCATTGTGGTGACCGGTTCAGAGATAGCTTTCGCCGCTGGTGCCGACATCAAAGAGATGGAGGGAATGTCTGCCGCAGAGATGCGGGAGACAGACCACTTCGGGGTCTGGCGTGAGTTTGCGGCAGTGCGTACGCCGGTGATTGCCGCTGTTTCCGGGTTCGCGCTGGGTGGCGGATGCGAGCTGGCGATGATGTGCGACATCATCTTGGCGTCAGATACTGCGAAGTTCGGCCAGCCGGAGATCAACCTCGGTGTGATCCCTGGCATGGGAGGAACCCAGCGCCTGATTCGCGCTGTCGGTTACTACAAAGCTGCCGAGCTCGTGCTCTCCGGACGCTTTATGGGGGCCGAAGAGGCAGAGCGCGCCGGTCTGGTGTCACGAGTGGTGCCGGGAGCAGACCTGCTTGCTGAGGCGACGAAACTCGCCGACACGATTGCGGCGAAGTCCTTGCCATCGGTTTATGCCGCCAAGGCTGCGCTCGATGCCGCGATGGAAACGACGCTGGCGGAAGGTCTTGCGCACGAGAAGGAAGCCTTCGCTGCGCTCTTCGACACCGCAGATCAGGCGGAAGGGATGTCTGCCTTCCGGGAGAAGCGGGCGCCCAACTTCCAGCACAGATGAGCGCGGCTACGCGGTTGAGGCGCGACCTGGTTCCTCAACTTCGGCGACGAGAGTTTCGTTGCGCTCGAGAATTAGTCGCCGCATGTACCGGCACATGAACAGTGCATCGACGAGTCTGCCCAGCGGGCCAAACGGGGAGCGAAACGTGACCACGTCATGCATCAGCGTTCCCGCCGGGTGCTCTTCGAACCGGTGCTCATGCAAGAAGGCGCCGAACGGACCAGAAACCTGCCGATCAGAGAAACCGTAAGGCTGTTCGATGTCGAACACGATGGACCGCAGACGAAAAGGAATGCCGAAGTGGCGGGCGCGCCAGGTGACCGTCGACCCTTCGGTAAAGACGCCACCCTGGGGAGCTTCGACCATCGTCTCGCCATACTTCGCCATCGTGCGTACATGCAGGGCAGGGTCAAGCGATGCCGCGAAGACGGCAGACGGCGACGCTTTCACGACAGTTTCGAGCGTGAAGCTGGCCACGTTAGAGGGCTTCGGGTTGCGGACGCGGGTCGGCGAAGTCGCCGGCATCTTTGCGGAGTCTCGCGACGATCGCGACGAGCTCTGCCGCATCGTCGCGGCTCATTCCAGGGTTGGCAAACACTTCGGTATTGAGGGACTCAGTGGCGCGTTCGACCAGCTCACGCCCGGCATCCGTCAGCACCAAAAGCGCGGCGCGTCCGTCGTACGGGTGCGGCTCGCGCAAAATCAAGCCATCGCGCACGAGACGCTCGGCGGTGCTCGTGACCGTCGTCGCGTGCACCTGAAGGCGCGCGACCACGCTCGAGAGTGGGAGGCTGCCTGCGCGACTAAAGGCCAGCAGTCGCAACATTTCGTAGCGAGCAAAACTCAGCGAGAAAGGTTTGAGCGACGAGTCGACACGGGCCAGCAGCAATTGCTGTGCGCGCATGACCGATGTGACAACCGCCATTCCGTCTGCCGCATCCGTCCAGCCGTGGGCCAGCCACTGCCGCTTCGCCTCAGCAAGCGGATCTATGGGAAGAGGGCGGGGTCTGGTCACCTCTCTACGGTAGCGTCGCGAGGCGTTTGCTCCGCGACGCCGCGCGATGCACGCCTTCCCCGCCCAATGAGTCTCAGTTGCAGATGGTCTGAAACTCGGTATCAACGTCTAGAATTGCAACAGTCGTGAGGAGCATTCGATGAAGATCTTCGTCCTGGTCAAAGAGGTGCCAGACACCTATGGCGATCGCAAGCTGAATCTCGAGACGGGACTCGCCGATCGTGCGGCGGGTGACCTAGTGCTCGACGAGATCACGGAGCGTGCGCTCGAAGTCGCGCTCAGCTTCGCTGACAAGAACGAGGGCACCGAGGTGGTGGCCGTTTCGATGGCTCCCAGCGGTTCGACGGCATCTGTGCGCCGCGCGCTCGCCATCGGCGCTGGATCGGCCGTGCACATCGCAGATGAACAGCTTGTTGGTGCCGATCTCGGGCTCACCGCCGAGGTGCTCGCCGCCGCTATTCGCCGTGGCGCACCCGACCTCGTGATTACCGGCAACCTCTCTACCGACGGCTCGGGCGGAGTAATTCCGGCGATGCTCGCTGAGCACCTGGGGTTCGCCCAAGCGACGGCGTTGACGTCGGTAGAAATCACCGCAGAATCCGTCTCCGGAACCCGTGGAGCCGACGCGGGAGGACAGCCGATCTCGGCGCCGCTTCCCGCCGTTATCTCGGTCACCGAGGCGATGCCAGAAGCGCGGTTCCCCAACTTCAAGGGCATCATGGCTGCGAAGAAGAAGCCGCTAGAGGTGCTCTCTCTCGCTGATCTCGACGTGTCAGCAGATCCGGGAGTTGCCCCACGGACCATCATGACCGCCGTGGCGGAGAAGCCTCCCCGTGCGGCAGGCGTAAAGATCACCGATGAGGGTGACGCGGCCGAGAAACTGGTCGAGTACCTCGTGCAGAACAGGCTGGTGTGAGATGACGTATCCCGATAACTCGATCCTCGTGCTCGTTGACCTCGACCCATCCGGCAACGCGGCGAGCAGTACGGCAGCACTCCTCGGAGCAGCGTCGATCATTGGTACGCCGATTGCGTTGATCGTCGGCGGTAGCCAGGCCGCGGTCGATCAGGTGACAGCTGCGGGCGCAGCAGCAGTGCTGACGGCCGACAACGATGCCGCCGCCCTCACCGTCCCGATTGTTGACGCGCTGCAAGCCGCTGCCGCGCAAGTGAAGCCGGATGCGGTGCTCATCTCCAACTCGATCTCAGGTCGTGATGTGGCTGGACGCTTTGCAGTGCGCTCGCGGAGCGCACTGTCGGTGGATGCTGTCGGCGTATCCCGCGACGACGAAGGTGTCATCGCTCATCACTCGGTATACGGCGGGGCGTACCTCGTCGACTCCGCTCCCACCTTCGGCACTCCGGTCATCACGCTGCGTCAGGGGGCGGTAGATGCACGCGCTGAGGCCGTGGCCTCTCCGCAGGTCGAGGCGCTGAGCGTGACGGCATCCGGCGCTGTCGCGGCGACTGCTGGTGCGATCGAGGCCATCGAAGTCGCCTCCTCGCGTCCCGAGCTGCGCGGAGCGACCAGGGTCGTCTCTGGCGGCCGTGGGCTCGCTTCGAAAGAGAAGTTCGTGCTCGTCGAAGAGCTTGCCGATGCACTCGGCGCAGCCGTTGGTGCGTCACGCGCTGCCGTCGACGCTGGCTACGTTCCGCAGTCGTACCAGGTGGGGCAGACGGGCGTCTCGGTGTCGCCGCAACTGTATGTGGCCCTGGGTATCTCGGGTGCAATTCAGCACCGGGCCGGAATGCAGACCTCGAAGAACATCGTCGCGATCAACAAAGACGCAGAGGCGCCGATCTTCGATGTCGCCGACTTCGGCATCGTCGGTGACGTCTTCGCCGTCGTGCCGCAGGTGATCGCGGCGCTCGCGGCGCGGAAGAAGTAGCAATGGCGACGCGGAAGCTGCGGCGCGGTCTGCCGCGTGTAGTGGGCGGAGACCCCTGGCCTCCTGCCGATGCTGCGGCGCTGAGTGCATCTGACACCGCAGACACGTCGGTTGCGGCATCGCCCACGGAGGAGCCAGCGGTATCCACGGCGGCCGCGTCTGAGCCTGTCTCTGCGCCGTCGGCGGCGGCCGCTGTTCTGCCGACAGCTTCTCGTGAGACGTTGAACGTTCGCCGCGGCTTGCCCCGCGTGCCTGGCGGAGACCCGTGGCCTCCCGCCGATGCTGCTGCTCCCGCCGCGGCCACGGCGCCAGCGGCCTCAGAACCTGTAGTGGTTGACGAGGCGTCAGCGCCCGCGGTTGAGGCACCCGCCGCGCAGGTGCAGCAACAGGCGGCGACACCGACACCTGTCGCCGCGGGCAGTGCCGTTCGTCGCGGCCTACCGCGCAGTGCCGGGGGAGACCCATGGCCGCCCGCAGGAACCACCCCCGCAGTGCCTGCCGACGTGGCTTCGACTGACAGTGCGACCCCAGCCGAGACAGCGGCCCCCGTCGCCACTCCTGTCCCCGTCGCAGCCTCCGCTGTGGCGGTGCCAGCCATCGCCGATGTCGCCACCCCACTGCCTTCGCCAGGGACTGTCTGGAACGGTACTGCTCCGCGGAACCTGGTTGTGGCCCCGAAGACTGGTCGCCCTCGGCCGACCTGGACGCAAGCCATCGCCGTCTTGTTCGGGGCAGCGGCAGTGGGAGTGCTCGCCGGTGCGGCAATCGCTTTCGTGCGCACGCTCCTGAGCTTCCCGTTCATGCAGGACTTCTTGATCGCCTTTCCTGGCGAATACGAGCCCGCCATCGCCGTAGAGCCAGGGTTCTCGCCGTGGGTCAACTGGGCACACTTTTTCAACATGTTCTTGATCGTGTTGATCATTCGCTCTGGACTGCAGGTGCGCACCGAAAAGCGTCCGACAGTGTTCTGGACGCCACGCGGAAACGCGAAGGGCAAGATCAGCCTGGCGCTGTGGTTCCACCAAGCGCTCGACATTCTGTGGTTGCTGAACGGTGTGATCTTCGTTGTGCTGTTGTTCGCCACCGGGCACTGGGTGCGGATTGTGCCAACGAGCTGGGAAGTCTTCCCGAACGCGCTGTCGGCTGCGCTGCAATACCTGTCGTTTGACTGGCCACATGAAAACGGCTGGAACAACTACAACAGCTTGCAGCAGCTCGCCTACTTCGTCACCGTGTTCATCGCCGCGCCACTGGCGGCCATCACGGGTTTCCGTATGTCGGGGCTGTGGCCGAAGAAAGCCGAGAAGCTCTCGAAGGCGTATCCGGTCGAGTGGGCGCGTGCGCTGCACTTCCCGATCATGCTCTATTTCGTGGTCTTCATCATCGCCCACGTTGCTCTCGTGATGCTGACCGGTTTCTTGCGCAACTTGAACCACATGTTCGCCGCGCAAGATGCCGCCACCTGGACTGGATTCTGGGTATTCATCCTCTCTCTCGTGGCGATCGGCATCGGGTGGGTTGCCGCGCGTCCACTGGTACTCGCGCCGATCGCGAAGTTGTTCGGAAAGGTCTCCGGCCGCTGACGTCAGCCGCGAGAGCCGTGCAGGGCTCACGAGCCCGAGTCGGGAAGAAGGCACATCATGACCGAGGCATACATCATCGATGCCGTGCGTTCGCCGGTGGGCAGGCGCGGCGGTGCACTCTCGGAAATGCATCCGGCTGACCTTGGCGCGCACAGCCTGCGAGCGCTCGTTGACCGTGTCGGCGTTGATCCGGCGGCTATTGACGATGTGATCATGGGGGCGATCGACGCGATTGGCGCGCAAGCGGGCAATGTTGCGCGCACCGCGGCTCTCGTGGCCGGTTTCCCCGAACATGTGCCTGGTGTCACCATCGACCGGCAATGCGGTTCGAGCCAACAAGCAGTGCACTTCGCCGCGCAAGCGGTGATGAGCGGCACCAACGATCTTGTCATCGCCGGTGGGCTGCAGAACATGAGCCGCTTGCCGCTTTCTTCTGCCGTGACCGCGGGCGAGGCATACGGGTTCTCAACGCCTTTCGCAGAATCGCCCGGTTGGCAAAAGCGCTACTCCGACCAGGAGGTCTCGCAGTTTGCGGGAGCAGAACTGATCGCCGAGAACTGGAACATCTCCCGCGATGAGATGGAGCAGTTCGCGCTCGAGAGTCACCGTCGCGCAGCGCTCGCGCAGGATGATGGACGGTTCGCCAACGAGATCGCCGAACTGGGTGGTCTGAGCGCTGATGAAGGGGTGCGGCGCGACACCACGCTGGAGCGGATGGCCTCTCTTGCGCCGCTGCGCGAAGGTGGTCGTCTGACTGCGGCGGTGTCTTCGCAGATCAGTGATGCCTCCAGCGCTGTTCTTGTGGCCAGTGAACGTGCGGTGCGGGAGCACGGCCTGACGCCCCGTGCGCGGGTGCACCAAATGACTGTGCGTGGCGCCAGTCCCATCTTCATGCTCACCGCGCCGATCCCCGCCACACAGCACGCGCTAAAGCGGGCAGGCATGAGCATCGACGATGTCGATCTGTTCGAGGTGAACGAAGCTTTCGCCTCGGTGGTGCTTGCCTGGATGCGCGAACTCGACGTGCCGCACGAGAAGGTGAATGTAAACGGCGGCGGGATCGCGCTCGGTCACCCCATCGGTGCGACGGGCACCCGCATCATGGCGACGATGCTCAACGAGCTGGAGCGCACCGGTGGCCGGTTCGCGCTGCAGGCAATGTGCGAAGGTGGCGGTGTCGCGAACGTGACGATCCTCGAACGCCTCTGATCCACAGAGAAGGGCCGCTTCCCTCGGGAAGCGGCCCTTCTCTGTGGGTGTTGACAAGTGGTTAGGGGCGAACGAAGCGGACTTCGGTCAGCGTCTCGCCCAGGAACGGCTCCGTGTGCGTATCGCCATCGAGGCGGAATCCGTTGCGCGTGTAGAAGCGGTGCGCGCGGGGGTTGTCTTCGGCGACCCAGAGATACAGCGGCTCATCTTTTTCGATGGTGGCGTCGAACAGCTTCTGGCCGATGCCGGTGGAGTGCCACGCATCCAGCAGATAGATGAAGTAGAGCTCGCGGAAGGCCGGAGAGTCTTTGTCACGAGCGGGGCCGGAACCGGCGAAGCCGACGATCTCACCGTCGACAAGCGCGGCGTTCATCTTGAAGTCGGGGCCCTGTGAAGCCCAGTGCGTCCACAGCTCTGCCATGCGGCGAGGGGACACTTTTTCTAGTGCTGCCTTGCTGATCAGATGATCGTAGGTCTCGTGCCACGACTGCGCGTGCACACGACCGAGGGCTTCCGCATCCACATCACGGACCGGACGGACGATGACTTCAGACTGGGCTTCGGCGCTCATATCTGGACTCTACGCGGGGCTTCCGCGAAGCGGAAATCGAGTGGACGCTCGACGAGGCAGGCCGCAAAGGGATGGAGGTTTCACACAACGATGTTCGCGAATCGTGCATTGATGGATACGATCAGTCCTCGTGAATGTGATCTGGCGGACCTTCCTGGTGATCCTTGGCGCTCGCCGCCGCGTGCGGCGAGGAAAGACCCTTGATCCGACAGCGGTCGGCAGCATTCGGCTCCGGACCCTGCCGACCGATATCGACATCCTTCGTCACATGAACAATGGGCGCTACCTTTCGCTGTTTGACCTCGGGCGGTGGGATCAGCTCATCCGTACGGGGCTCTTCGATGCAATGAAGGCGCAGGGCTGGTACGCGGTCGTGTCGAGCGAGACAGTCACTTTCCGCAAGTCTCTGCACCTGTGGCAGCGCTTCGAGGTGCAGTCGCGGTTCATCGGGCATGACGAAAAGGCGCTCTTTCTGGAGCACAGGGCCGTCGTCAAAGGCGAGATCTACGCCAGGGTGATCGTCAGGGCAAGGATGCTGCGCCGCACCGGCGGCACCGTCAGTAACGAAGAGCTGTTCGCCGCTGTCGGAAAGCCAGAGGGTGTGCCGGAGATCGACGCCTGGGTGCATGACTGGGCTGCCGCATCCGCCCTTCCGTCTACGCGGGCGGACGCCCCCAGTACCTGGGCCTGATCTAGTCAGGCCGCGAGCCTTATTGCTCGCGACTTTTGGGGTGCGGGATCCCGGTTTCCGCGGGCATCCAGACTTATGGTGGACACCATGGTAGAGTCGTCGTCATCCCCCGCGGATGCCGTGGCATCCGCGCCCCTCGCAGATCGCGCAGTCGAGCTCGCTCACCGGTGGGCCGTCGAGGCTTCGGTGATCGAACCCGACCCCGCTGCCGCGCGCCTCGCCGGTGTGCTGCAAGACGCGAACGGGTTGCCATTCACCCTCGGATTCGTTGACGGCGTCATGCGGCCGGAAAGCCTGAGCGCTGCTGCCTCGCGACTGCACAAAATCGCTCCGATCGTGCCAGATTTTCTGCCATGGTACCTGCGCTCTGTCGTGCGCCTCGGTGGGGGAGTCGCGCCAATATTGCCCGCACCCGTTGTGCCGATCGCGCGCAAAGTGCTGCGCGACATGGTCGGACACCTCGTCGTCGATGCGCGCCCCGCCAAGCTCACCACCGCAATCGAACGCATCAAAGCGACCGGCGCGCGTCTCAACCTCAACCTGCTCGGCGAGGCCGTTCTCGGCGAAGCGGAGGCGCGGCGACGGCTCGACAGCATCCACGAACTCATCAAGCGTCCAGATGTTGACTATGTGTCGGTCAAAGTCTCGGCGATCATCAGCCACCTCTCGATGTGGGCGTTTGACGAGGTTGTCGACGAAGTGGTGGAGCGGTTGCTGCCGCTGTATCTGACGGCTGGTGGCCCTTCGACAAGCTCAGGGACCGAGGGGGGAAGCTCAGGGACCCAGGGGGCGACGTTCATCAACCTCGATATGGAGGAGTATCGCGACCTCGACCTCACCATCGCGGTGTTCACCCGCATCATGGAAGACCCACGGCTGGCGGGACTCGAAGCGGGAATCGTCTTGCAGGCCTACCTGCCAGACGCTCTGCCTGCCTTGCAAGAGCTCACCGCATGGGCCCGAGAGCGGGTCGCGCACGGCGGCGCACGCATCAAAGTACGTCTGGTCAAAGGGGCAAACCTTGCGATGGAGCAGGTCGAGGCGCGCATGCATGGCTGGACGCCCGCGACGTTTGACACCAAGCTCGACACCGACGCGAACTACCTGCGTTGTGTGGACTGGGCGCTCCGGCCCGAGAACACAGCTGCGGTGAAGATCGGGGTAGCCGGGCACAATCTCTTCGGAATTGCATACGCCTGGCTGCTCGCCGAAGAACGCAAAGTGACCGACTTCGTCGAGGTCGAGATGCTGCTCGGGATGGCGCAGGGGCAAGTGCAGGCGGTCTCGCGTGTGGTCGGACCCGTGCTCCTGTACGTGCCGGTCGTGAAGCCGACCGAGTTCGATGTCGCGATCAGCTATCTGGTGCGTCGGTTGGAAGAGAACGCGTCGGCAGAGAACTTCCTCTCCGCCGCATTCCAGATCGCCGATGACGACTCTCTGTTCGAGCGCGAGCAAGACCGCTTCCTTCGGGCGCTGGACCGTGCAAACGACGGCACGTTCCGTAGCGGCCCGCGGCGCACGCAAGACAGGCTCGCCCCCGTCCACGAATCTGTGCGACCAGAATCCGCGGCGCTCTTGCCAGAGACCGACCTCACTAAGCAAGTGCTTGGCATCTCCCGGGGCTCCGACGAGGGAGGGCGGGAAGCCTTTCTCGAAACCGCCGTCTACTCTGCGCGTGAGATGGAACACGACGCGGGCGGCGCCCCCGGCTTCGTCAACACGGCAGACAGCGATCCGGCGTTGCGAGTAAACCGGGACTGGGCGCGCGAGATACGCGAACGCATCCCCACATCTGGCCTCGGTAAGGCGACGATCGCGGCGGCGCGAGTCACCAATGCCGAACACCTCGATCAGGTCGTGCAGGGCGTACGCAACGCGGCTCCGGCATGGGGGGCGCGTCCAGCAGTCGAACGCGCCGAAGTGCTTCTGCGTGCGGCCGCGGCGCTCGAATCGCGCAGGGCTGACCTCATCGAGGTAGCGGCATCCGAGACAGGCAAGGTCTTCGCAGAGGCCGATGTGGAGGTGAGCGAAGCCATCGACTTCGCACGCTACTACGCCGCCAAAGCACGCGAACTCGACTCCATCGCTGGAGCGGTGTTCGTGCCCGCATCCGTCACCGTTATTGCACCGCCGTGGAACTTTCCGCTCGCTATCCCCGCGGGTGGCGTGCTTGCCGCGCTCGCCGCAGGGTCCGGAGTGGTCTTCAAGCCGGCGCCGCAAGCGCGTCGTTCTGCCGCGGTCATCGCCGAGACACTCTGGCAGGCCGGAGTGCCGCGCGCCCTGCTCGCGCTCGTCGACGTCGCGGAAGATGAGCTCGGTCGCGCTCTGATCGCACACGATGCGGTCGATCGCGTCATCCTGACCGGGTCGTGGGATACCGCAGCGTTGTTCCGCTCGTGGCGGCCCGATCTGCCACTGCTCGCGGAGACGAGCGGCAAGAACGCGATGATCATCGCCCCATCAGCCGACCTCGACCTTGCCGTTGCTGATGTGGTGAAGAGTGCATTCGGGCACGCAGGGCAGAAGTGCTCTGCCGCATCTCTCGTGATCCTCGTAGGTCCGGTGGGGCGCTCGCCGCGATTCGCGCGGCAGCTGGCAGACGCGGTGCGTTCGTTGCACGTGGGATACCCGCATGATCCGCTCGCCGAAGTGGGTCCGGTGATCGAAAAACCCGAGGGGAAACTCGCCTGGGCGCTGAACGAGCTCGAGGGTGATGAGCAATGGCTGATCAAGCCTGTGCTGGCCGATGCGGATGACGGCAGCGAACGGCTGTGGCGCCCAGGCGTCAGAGTCGGCGTGCAGCCAGAGTCACGGTTTCATCGAGAAGAGTTTTTCGGTCCGGTGCTCGGCGTGATGCACGCGCCGACTCTTGCCCGCGCGATTGAGATGCAAAACGCGGTCGCCTACGGGTTGACTGCCGGGCTACACACCCAAGATCCGGAGGAACTCGGCTTCTGGCTCAACCGAGTGCAGGCAGGCAACCTCTACGTCAATCGCAGCATTACCGGTGCGATCGTGCAGCGGCAACCGTTCGGAGGGTGGAAGCGCTCTGCGGTCGGCGCTGGCGCAAAAGCAGGAGGCCCGAACTATCTGATCGGGCTTGGTTCGTGGCGCTCCAGACCAGGAGGCCCCGCATCCAGCACTCTGCATTTGAGGGGGCTCGACTCCCGCATCACGGCGCTGATCGAGTCGGCGCAGGCATCGCTGGGGTATGAAGCATTCGAGTGGTTGCGACGTTCTGCGCTGTCGGACGCATTGGCCTGGGATCGCGAATTCGGTCAGGTGCGCGATGTGTCTCGACTCGGGATCGAGCGAAACCTCTTTCGCTACCGGCCTGTGCCGGTGGAGATACGCGCGACGGAAGATGCCGCGCTGCAAGATCTTCTGCGGGTTGTGATTGCTGGCGTGCGTTCCGGCGCGGAGTTCGTCCTCTCGACGCCGGTGGGGCTGCCAGGCGACGTGCGTCGCGCACTCGGCGACCTCGATGCCCCGGTGTTCCTCGAAACTCAAGACGAGTGGATGCAGCGCATGCTCCGACAGGAGACCGATGAGCTGGATACCGTTCTTCCGCGCAGAGAACGCGTGCGCCTCGTCGGCGGTCGCGCCGCCGTCGCCGCGCTGCACACGGCATTCGCGACGGCCTCTGCGGGAGATCCGGACATCGCGGTGTACGACGGTGAGGTGACCGCCGCCGCTCGCATCGAACTCCTCCCGTTCGTGCACGAGCAGTCGATCTCGATCACCGCCCACCGCTACGGCAACCCCGACCCCTGGAGCACCCCCATCATCTGACCCTCTCCCCTCCTCCCCCCCCTCCCTCCCCTCCCTTTTGACTGCTCCCGTCGCACTTTCTGTCGCTTGAAACTGATTTTGGCGACAGAAAGTGCGACGGGAGCAAGGGTGGGGCTGGGGAAGGGGGGAAGGGGGGAAGGGGGCTGGGGGAGGGGAGAGGCGGGGAAGGGAAGGGGATCTGGCGGGAGAGGAAAGGGGGTGGCAGAATGATGGGTGGCGTGCCCGAGTCGCATCTTCCCCGACGCCGGCTCTGAACGAGCGGCGGGTCGAAGGACCGCCGGGCCCCTGGACAGCGTCCGCCGCGCCCGTTCATTCGAGGAGCACTATGTCGACGCCTGAAGCCGCGGTTGCCACCGCACCCGAGCGCACCGCTCACCGCCGCCACTACCTGATGTGCAAACCAGAGCACTTCACGGTCAACTACTCCATCAACCCGTGGATGGAGCCATCACGGCCCACCGATACAGCCAACGCCGTTGCGCAGTGGCAGAAGCTGCACGACCTGTACATCGAACTCGGCCACACCGTCGAACTCATCGAGCCGCTCGCCGGCTACCCCGACATGGTCTACACGGCCAACGGCGGCTTCCTGATCGATGGACGCGCCTACGTGCCGGAGTTCCGCTTCGTTCAGCGCCAGGGCGAATCACCCGCCTTCGCTGACTGGTTCCGCGCCGCGGGCTATGACACCGTCATGCCGGAAGAAGTCAACGAGGGCGAAGGAGACTTCCTGCTCGTGGGTGACGTGATCTTGGCCGGTACCGGATTCCGTTCCACCGGCGACAGCCACCGCGAGGTCGGCGAGGTCTTCGGACGCGACGTGGTTTCTCTCAATCTGGTTGACCCGCGTTTCTACCACCTCGACACGGCAATCGCCGTGCTCGATCCGGTGCAGGGAACAGAGAATGGCGGCCCAGAGCGCGCCAACATTGCGTACCTCCCCGGTGCTTTTGATGACGCCAGCCGTGCGATTCTCGAAGAGCGCTTCCCCGACGCGATCCTCGTTTCGGACGAAGACGGATCCGTGTTTGGTTTGAACTCCGCGAGCGACGGATGCAACGTGATCATCTCGCCGCGCGCCAAGGGCTTCGAAAAGCAGCTGCGTGAGCGCGGCTACAACCCGATCACCGTCGATCTGTCTGAACTGTTGCTCGGCGGCGGCGGGATCAAGTGCTGCACGCTTGAACTGCGAGGTGCGAAATGACCCTTCGACAAGCTCAGGGACCGGGGGACGCTTCGACAGGCTCAGCGACCGAGGTGGGCTCAGCGACCGAGGTGGGCTCAGCGACCGAGGTGGGCTCAGCGACCGAGGTGGGCTCAGCGACCGAGGTGGGCTCAGCGACCGAGGCGGGCTCAGCGACCGAGGTGGGCTCAGCGGAGCCGCACGTGGCGCACAACTACCACCCGCTGCCCGTCAACATCGCTCGCGCGGAGGGGGCATGGGTGACGGATGTCGAAGGCAAGCGCTACCTCGATCTGCTCGCCGCTTACTCGGCCGTGAACTTCGGTCACCTGCATCCGGCGCTCGTTGCCTCGGTGACCGAGCAGCTCGGTCGAGTCACTCTCGTCAGCCGCGCGTTCCAGAGCGACCGGCTGGAGCCGTTCGCTGCCGCGCTCGCCGAGATGGCGGGCAAAGACCTCGTCTTGCCGATGAACACTGGCGCCGAAGCCGTAGAGACCGGCATCAAGGTCGCCCGCGCTTGGGGATACCGGGTCAAGGGGATCCAAGAGGGCAAGGCGCGCATCATCGTCGCCGCCGGGAACTTCCACGGCCGGACGACCACGATCGTCAGCTTCAGCGACGACGAGTCGGCGCGCGATGATTTCGGCCCGTACACCCCGGGGTTCGACGTGGTTCCGTTTGGCGATGCGGAAGCGATCGCTGCGGCGATCACTGACGACACCGCTGCCGTCCTCGTCGAGCCGATCCAGGGCGAAGCCGGCGTCGTCATCCCGCCGGAGGGCTACCTCCGACGCATCCGCGAGATCTGCGACGAGAAGAACGTGCTCTTCATCGCCGATGAGATTCAGGCGGGACTGGGGCGCGTCGGCGAGACGTTCGCGTGTGACCGTGAGGGCGTCGTGCCCGACCTGTACCTGCTGGGTAAGGCCCTTGGTGGCGGGATTCTCGCGCTGTCGGCTGTTGTGGGAAACACCGATGTGCTGGGAGTCATTCGCCCGGGCGAGCACGGCTCGACCTTCGGCGGCAATCCGCTCGCCGCGGCTGTCGGGCTTCGTGTCGTCGAGATGCTGCAAACGGGCGAGTTCCAAGAACGCGCCCGTGCACTCGGAGAGCACTTGGAAAAGGCCCTGGAACCGCTTATCGGTAACGGCGTCACCGCGGTGCGGCGAGCCGGCCTGTGGGCCGGAGTCGACATCGACCCCGCCAGGGGAACCGGACGCGAGATCGCGGAGAAGCTCCTCGCTCGCGGAGTGCTGGTGAAAGATACCCACGGCCAGACCGTGCGCATCGCACCACCGCTCGTCATCCGCGCGACAGAGCTTGACTGGGCGGTAGAACAGCTCAAACTCGCGCTGAGCTAAAGCGTCGAGCGCGAGGACACAACACAGGGCAACACCACCGCAAGGGGAGTGCCGTGGTCTGGGGGAGGACTACGGCTGGCGGTGGTGTTGCCCTGCGCTCACGCTCAGGCCGGTGGGGAGTCCGGGTCGAGCGTTTTCAGCGTGTCTTCCTCGGTGGAGGTGTCTGCATCGAGCTGATCCTCGGTGTGTTCGTGGCCTCCCAGCGAGGACCGGTGGCCCTGACCAGCGTCGCCCTGAATGGCGCCACCGGTGGACTCACCGCGGGAGCTGTCGCCCTGGATCGCGCCGCCGGTGCCGTCGCCCTGACCGGCGTCTTCGTCTGGCACGCCGACTCCTGGCGCGCCTTCAGCGGGGTCCTGCGGGTGAGGGGTGCGTTCCGTGTTGTCGTCCATGACCACGAAGGTACGGGTGTGATGCCGTGACGTGCAGGGCATTGACAAAGCGCCCGGAAGGGTTCACCCTTCGTCGTCGCGCTTCTTCGCTGTGCGGATCGGGGTTGTCACCGAAGCTTCGTCGCTGAACTCGATCGGATCCACCTCAACAACGTCGAGCGGTCGTGTCTCATCGAGGGTCAGCAAGAATCGCCGGTTGTCGTCGCGATGAAGGCGTCCGGATGTCGTCACCCAGATGATGCCGATCGCACACGCCACCAGGCCAGCGGTGCCACCGAGCATGATCGCCGTACGCGGCCCGAACGTATCGGCCACCCACCCGGCGATAGGGGCGCCGATGGGGGTGGAGCCCATGATCACCGCCATGTAGAGAGCGAGCACGCGGCCGCGAACTGCCGGATCTGTGGTGATCTGCACGTAGCCGTTGGCGGTGGTGAGGAGGGTCACAATCATGAAACCGGTGAAGGTCAGCGTGACGGCATAGGTTCCGTAGCTCGGCATTGCCGCCGACAGGAACGCGGCGATTCCGAACCCGCCAGCGGCGAGAATAACCACCCGCACGCGCGCCCTATCCCGGCGCGCTGCCAGCAAAGCTCCGATGAGGGAACCGATGGCGAGCACGGAGCTGAGCACTCCATAGCCGTCAGCTCCCTGGCCGAATTCGAGGGCCATCGTCGAGGCGAAGATCGGGAAGTTCATCCCAAACGCCCCGATCAGGAACACGATGACGAACACGACACGGAGGTCTCCACGTCCCCACACGTAGCGGAATCCCGCGGCCAGCCCGCCACGGCTGCGGTTCTTCACCCGCGGTGCCAACAAGCTTCGCCGCATCATCAGTAGTGCCAAAAGCATCGCGAGGAAGGTGGCGGCATTGACGATAAACACCCAACCTGACCCGATCGCGACGATCAGAAGTCCGCCCACCGCTGGCCCCACCATACGCGCGAGGTTGAACGAGGCGGAGTTGAGAGCGACGGCGTTGGAGGTGTCGCCTGTCGAAACCATATCGGAGACGAATGCCTGCCGCGCTGGCGCATCGAAAGCGTTGACGATGCCGAACGCCAGGGCAAAACCGAACATCATCGGCAACGTCATCAGGCCGTTGAGTAGCAGGACACCCACCGCGATAGCGAGAGCGAGCAGGGCCGATTGGGTGGCGAACAGGATGTGACGTCGGTCGAAGCGGTCGGCCACCCAACCGGTGAGGCTGACGAGCACCAGAGGCGGTCCGAACTGCAGAGCCATGGTGACGCCCATCGCGGTCGCGTCGTTGTCGGTCAGCTCTGTCAGCACCACCCAGTCTTGGGCGGTCGCCTGCATCCACCCGCCAATGTTGGAGACGAGGGCACCGGCGAACCAGATGCGGTAGTTGATGTTCGCGAACGAACGGAACATCGCGCTCATCGCTCCACCGCCCTGCGCATAAGCGCACTGGCTTCGCGTAGCGTCGCAAGCTCGGTCTCGGTGTAATCGACCTCGCGCAACATGTCGGCCAGCAGCTGGTCTCGTCGCAGAATCGTCTCCACGACGATGGCGATGCCCTCATCGGTGATATCGACCTGTACGCGGCGGCGATCGTCTTCGTCTGGCGTGCGCAGGACGAATCCCTGCTCTTCCAGGCCGTTGATCGTGCTGGTCATCGAAGGCGCGGCGACTCGTTCGCGCTCGGCGAGCATAGAGACGGTGCGGCGGCCGTTCATGCGCAGCTCGGCAAGCACCGCCAGCTGCGCATCGCTCATGGTGTCGGCGGCGCGTGCGCATCGAAGACGGCGAGCCAGCCGGAAAGTGGCCATGCGAAGGTCTGTGGCGGTGAGGTGAAGGGATTCATCAGACGCAGACATTACTTAGATAGCCTATCTAATTTTTCAGGCACTGGGCAGAATAGAGAGGTGACCCGATCGATCGCTCTGGAAATTGCCGTGCAGGACCCCGCTGGAGTGCGGATCGCCGCAGAAGTGGGTGCCGCACGCGTCGAGTTAGCGTCGGCGCTAGCCCTCGGCGGGCTCACACCTTCGCCAGCGACGCTCGAGCTCGCCATCGAGGCGGCGGGAGCCCAGGGACCAGAGGTGCACGTGTTGATCCGGCCGCGCGCTGGGGGGTTCCACTACAGCGACGATGAACTCCTGGTCGCGGAGCGCGATGTTCGTCATGCCGTAGCGGCTGGCGCTTCAGGCGTTGTTATCGGAGCGCTCGATGCCAGGGGACACCTCGACCTGTTCGCGATGGCCCGCCTGCGCGATGCCGCAAGCGGGGCGTGCGTGACATTGCATCGCGCGATTGATGTGACCGAAGATCCGGTGGCAACACTGCGAAGCGCCCGCGAGCTGGGGCTTCGCCGCATTCTCACCTCTGGTGGCGCGTCTACCGCCATCGATGGTGTCGATACCCTGCGCGCTCTGGTGGCAGAGGCACAGGGGGAGATCGAAATTATGGCGGGCAGCGGGGTCGACGCGGCGAGCGCGCCGGTGCTCGCTGAGACGGGCGTTGATGCCATCCATTTCTCGGCTAAGCGGACGCTGACTGATAGCGGAAGTGTGCGCATGGGGTCGGCATCCGACGGCGTCGGAGGGTACGAAGTCACTGACCGCGAGATTGCCGTCGCCATCCGAGACGCTGTGGCCAGGTAGCCGCCCGCGGGGTGTGCTCGATAGGCTCGCTCCGTGATGGATACTCGCGAGTTCACCGATGCCGATGGCATCGACATCGTTTATGACGTCCATCGCGCCGGGGGCACGCCCCGCGGCGTGGTGCAACTGTTGCACGGCGTGGGTGAGCATGCCGGCAGGTACGGCGCGCTGATTTCTGTGCTCACTGCCGCTGGCTTCACTGTCTACGCCGACGACCATCGCGGCCACGGTCGCACCGGCATCCGTCAGCATGGGGGGCCAGAGCGGCTTGGCCGGCTCGGCAAGGGTGGGCTTCGCGCCGCCACCGCTGCAGTGTGGCAGTTGACCGGCATCATCCGGGAAGAGAATCCTGGTCTGCCGCTTGTGCTTCTCGGGCACTCCTGGGGGTCGTTCCTGGCGCAGATCTTGGTGAACGATCACCCGGACGCATGGGACGCCGTGATTCTGTCGGGCTCTGCGCTGCGGATGCCAGGTTCCCTGAACGCGGCGCCGTTGAATGCGCGGTGGGCTGGTCCAGATGCGAGCGGGCTTGAATGGCTGAGCCGCAATCCCGAGGTGTGGGCCGAGTTCGAGGCAGATCCGCTCACCACCGACGTTCCGCTGGTCAAGCTCTTCGGTCCTGTCGAAACGCTGAAGCTTCTCGGGCGCCCGGCAAAAGACCTCGGACACGACATCCCCCTGCTGCTGCTCGTCGGGCGGGATGACTCGGTGGGCGGGCCACGCAGCGTGCACAAGCTTGCCGATGAATACCGCAGCCGTTCCGGGCTTACCGACGTCACGACGCTGGTGTATCCGGATGCACGTCACGAGATTTTCAACGAGTTGCAGAAAGACGAAGTCTTCGCCGATGTGCTGGCGTGGCTCGATCGGCGTATCGCCGCACGCTGAGGTTTCTCCCTGATCGGAACCCGCGCGCCTTAAGCTGGAAGCGTGCACGGTGAATACAAGGTTCCAGGCGGAAAGCTCGTCGTTGTTGACCTCGAAATCGAAGACGACCGAATCTCGCGCTTCCGGCTCGCTGGTGACTTTTTTCTTGAGCCTGACTCGGCACTCGACGACATCAACGCGGCGGTCAACGGTCTTCCCGTTGAGTCTGATGCTTCCGCCATCGCTGCGGCAGTGCGTGGCGCGTTGCCGCAGGATGCGCAGCTTCTCGGTTTCACCCCAGAGGCAGTCGGCACCGTGGTGCGCCGTGCCCTCGTGACCGCGCCAGGTTGGGGTGACTTCGACTGGGAGATTCTGCACGAGAAAGCCGTCTCTCCGCGCATGAATTTGGCGCTCGATGAGGTCCTCACAGCGCGTGTGGGGGAGGGGCGCCGCGGCCCCACCCTGCGTATTTGGGAGTGGGATGAGTCGGCCGTCGTGATCGGGTCGTTCCAGTCCTACCGCAACGAGGTCGACCCTGAAGGAGCGGCTAAGCACGGCTTCGATGTTGTTCGCCGTATCTCCGGCGGTGGCGCGATGCTCATGGCCGCGGGGCAGATCATCACCTACTCGCTCTATGTGCCCGCATCGCTGGTTGCCGGCATGACATTTGCAGATTCTTACGCGTTCCTCGACGACTGGGTGCTGCAGGCATTGCGATCGCTGGGCATCGATGCGGTCTACCAGCCACTCAACGACATCGCGAGCCCCACAGGCAAGATCGGCGGTGCGGCGCAGAAGCGTCTCGCCAACGGGGGAGTGTTGCATCACGCCACCCTGTCGTATGACATCGACGGACAGATGATGACCGAGGTGCTGCGTATCGGGCGCGAAAAGCTGAGTGACAAGGGCACGACATCTGCGGCAAAGCGCGTCGACCCGTTGCGCAGTCAGACCGGACTCGAGCGCGCGGAGATCATCGAGCGGTTCAAGGGCACTTTCCACGCCTTGACGGGGGCCGAGGTCGGATCGATCTCGGCAGAAGAGTACGCAGCTGCCGAAGCTCTGGTGGAGTCGAAGTTCGCCACCGAGGCGTGGCTGCATCGGGTACCGTGACCGCCCCCGTTGCGCAGGGTGCCGTCACGATCATCGAGGGAGAAAACCTCGCCGTCGCAGCGACTCTGCCGTCGGCGTCGTTCACCCTGGTGTACCTCGATCCGCCGTTCAACACGGGCCGTGCGCAGGAGCGGCAGGTGGTTACCGCTCGGCGCACGTTCACAACTCAGGAAGAACCGGTGGTTACGGGGCCGGAGGCCCCCGAAACCACCGGTTCCACCCCGGTTTTCCTGAATTGTGAACCGGGGGTGGCCGAGACCGACCCCGCCGATACTGAGGTGCGGCACGGGTTTCACGGGCATGCGTACGAGCGGGTCCGCGGAATGCTGCGTACCTACGACGACCGTTTCGACGACTACGGGGCGTTTTTGATGCCGCGGCTGGAAGAAGCCTGGCGACTTCTGGCCGACAACGGCACTCTGTACCTGCATTTGGACTACCGCGAGGCGCACTATGCGAAGGTCATGCTTGATGCTGTCTTCGGGCGGGACTGTTTTCTCAACGAGCTGATCTGGGCCTACGACTACGGCGCCAAATCGCGAAGCAGATGGCCCACGAAGCACGACACGATTCTGGTTTATGTGAAGAATCCGCGGGCGTACGTCTTCAACTCCGACGACGTGGATCGAGAGCCGTACATGGCACCTGGACTTGTCACCGCCGAGAAAGCTGCCAGGGGAAAGCTGCCCACCGACGTTTGGTGGCACACGATTGTTCCCACGGCAGGGCGGGAAAAGACGGGGTACCCCACGCAGAAGCCCGAGGGGATTCTGCGTCGTATCGTCACGGCATCAAGTCGTCCAGGCGACAGGGTGCTCGATCTCTTCGCTGGCAGTGGCACCACCGGTGCCGTGGCTTCTGCGCTCGGCCGCGATGCTGTTCTGGTCGACAATAACCCCGAGGCCGTCAGAGTAATGAAGCAGCGCATACCCCACGCGGTGAAAGTGCCGGCGGAAGACTGAATGCGCCTACGAGTCGAAACCCAACCCCACGGCGTCCAGGGTCTTTAAGAACAGGTTGCGCTTTCCTTCGTGATGATCGGCCCTGTCCATCGCGGCGCGCACGAGGTTGACGCCGATGGATGCAGCAGGCTCCGGAGGAAACGGAAGCGGTCGTTCGCGCACCATCCGCAAAGACGTGCGCTCTGTTTCTGCTCCGGAGAGCTTGTCGAGCATCACGTCGGCGGCGAAGCGTGCGGCGCCGACGCCCAGCCCTGTGAATCCGGTCGCATAGGCCACTCGTCCCTTTCTGGCCGTTCCGAAGAACGCACAGAAGCGGCTGGAAGAGTCGATCGCCCCTGCCCAGCGGTGGGTGAAGCGCAGTCCCGCTAGCTGCGGAAACGTCGTGAAGAAGTGGGAGGCGAGCGTGCGGTGGCTCTCGATGCGGTCTTCGTACTTCGGGCGCACTTTGCCCCCGAAGTGGTAGATCGCGTCGTATCCACCGAACAGGATGCGGTTGTCGCTGGTGAGGCGGTAGTAGTGAAACTGGTTGGCGCTGTCCGCAAGGCCCTGCCGGTGTGACCAGCCAATTGAGGCGAGCTGATCGGCGGAGAGTGGCTCGGTCATCAGAACGTAGTCGTAGACGGGCACGGTCATGAGGCGATTCCGTCTGAGGAGCGAGGGGAAAACGTTGGTGGCCAGCGCTGCGGCGTCTGCGACCACCTGCCCCCGCGCGGTCCGCACCGAGACCAGGGGAGCATCAGCGTCCTCGATTGCGCGCACCAGGCTGTGCTCATAGATCTCGACCCCGAGGTCTGTGGCTACGCGGGCCAGCTCGAAGCAGAGCTTCGCCGGATGCACCATGGCGCATCCGTCACGATCCCACTCGCCCGCCAGAAACGTGGAGGAGTGGACTTCTGCCTGCACGGCTTCGCGATCGAGGTAGTGCGGCGAGTCGCGGTACCACTCGGCCTGGTGTGGTTCGACGGCGACGGCAAGCTGGCCTGTGCGTTCGAAGTCCGCATCCATGCCGTACCGATTGATTGTTTCCGCAATGCCGTCGAGGTTTGCGCGGCCCATCTCTTCCAGCCGATCAACTTCTTCTGGCCATCTGTTCAGCCCGTTCTCGTAGCCGTGGGTGAGGCTTGATTCGCAAAATCCACCGTTGCGGCCAGAAGCGGCCCACGCGATTCGAGAGGCTTCAAGCACAACGACGTGGCGGTCGGGATCGCGTTCTTTGGCGCGTACCGCTGTCCACAGGCCGGCGTATCCGCCGCCGACGATGACGAGGTCGGCTCTTATCGTCCGCGTGAGCTGCGGATATGCGGGTCTGTCGATCTCGTCCAACCAAAAAACACCCAACGCTGTGCCGCGAAGCGAGTCTTCGACGACTCTTTCGGCCGGGCGCTGACGCTCAAAAACTGTAGTGCCCATGTTCACTCCGATGTGCGCATCTCGATCTGCCGATATTGTCACTCAAAATCGGATCTAGCAACCAATTCGGTTGCAGAGTCTTGTTCACGCTTCGAATTTCATGCCCACAGGCGTGTCGGCACTGCGGGGGTGAGGTAGCGCCGAGGCGTGTGGTGAGCGAGGCACAGCCCCGGCATCACAGGATGTGGCATGCTGGGCGGGCATTAGCGCACGAGATCGGATTCAAGGGAGAAGATGTCCAGACCACTCGCCGGACCGCAGGGCCTGCTTCGCTCCCTTAACGGCCGCGCAATTCTGGAGGCTCTTGCCCGCGACGGAGCGCAGACTCGAGCGGAGCTGATGGTGAGCACAGGCCTCTCCCGCACCGCCGTCACGCAGGTGCTGCGGATGCTGGAGCACGCAGGAGCGGTTGCCGCCGATGGCGTTGACCATGACACCCGGGGGCCAGCGGCCGCGCGGGTGGGGTTGCACCCCCGTCTGGGGTTCGCCGCCGCGGTGCACATCGACCATCGCGCAGCACATGTAGTTCTCGTCGATGCCAGCGGAACGGTGCGTGCAGAGCAGCACGCAGAGTTTGCGGCGGAAGACGACCGGGTCGATCACATCGTCGAGCTGGTGGATCAGTGCCGCAACCTCGCGCAGGTCGCTGAGGGTGCCGTGCAATTTGTTGTCGTCGCTGCGCCAGGAATCGTCACGGCAGACGGCGGAGTTCGTGACGATTTCGGCCCGGACGGTGGCAGGTTCAGGGCGGCGTTGGCCGCGGCGTTGGACTGCCCTGTGCGGATCGAGAATGACGTCAATCTTGCCGCTCTCGCCGAGCTCACCAGCGGTGTCGGCCGTGATCTCTCTAGCTTCGCCTTGCTGATGCTCGACGAAGGACTCGGTGCGGGCATCGTGATCGACGGCAAGCTGCACCGCGGCTTCTCCGGAGTCGCTGGCGAGGTGATGTACCTGCCGCAGACGCCGATTCCCATCGGGGCGCCGCTCGTGGGTGACACCGTTGTCGGTGACCTGGCGCTGGGCGTCGGCCGCGATTCGCATGCGTCCCTCGGGGAGCATTTGGAGGCGGCGAGCAACGGAGAAGAATCAGCGCAAGAAATTGTCGCCGAGATCGGTCGACGCATCGTTCTCGTGGCTGGCACGATGGGCCTGATCCTTGATCCAGAAGCATTCATCCTCAGCGGCAAAGCTGCTCATCCTGCTCTGATGGATGCGATCGAGACCGTCGCCGCCGGTTACGCAGAACAGCTTCCGTTGCGCTTCTACGCCTCTGTCTTTGGCCCAGAGGCTCCGCTCGTCGGCGCAACGGGTGAGGCCGTAGCAGGTCTCCGAGACGCGTTGTTTACACGCCTCCTCACCCCGGCCACCAAGTCTGGGCGCTGAAGAATCGCCTGTTTATTCGCTGTTTGCACCAGACAGGACCCCCGCGATGACCGCACTCTCTGACCTGAACGAGCGGCTCGGCTTCGCCCCCGAGACCAGGGCAATCATCCTCAACGCCGATGACTTCGGCATGTGCCATGCGGCTAATTCGGCTATTACCGACCTGTTGGCGGCCGGTCGTATCGACTCCACGACGGTCATGGTCCCGTGCGCCTGGTCACCCGAGGCTCTTGCCTTTGCGGCAGGCAACGCTGGCCTCGACGTCGGTGTGCACCTGGTGCTTACGAGCGAGTGGAGCCGCTACCGCTGGCGTCCGCTCACAGGCGGGGCCACCAGCTTGGTCGACGGTGCAGGGTTTTTTCCTTCCGACGTTCTTGTCGTAGAGCAGCGGGCGACGCTCGACGATGTGGCGGCGGAACTTGCCGCCCAACTGCGGGCCGCTCTCGACGCTGGAGTCGATGTGACTCACCTCGATAACCACATGGGCTCGGTATACGGACTCGCGACCGGTCGGGACTTTCTGCGCCCTGTGCTGGAGCTCGCGGCTCGGCATGGTCTTCCGTTTCGGCTCCCGCGCACCGTCAACGGGGCAGCGGAAGGGGCAGCCATGCAGGAGAAGCTCGACGAAGCCGTGATCGCGGCAGATGCGCTCGGGGTCGAGATCATTGACCGGCTGTGGTCGCATCCCTTCGAGCTGCAGGCGGAGGGCACGCAAGACGAAGAGACGTATGAGCAGGTGCGCGATGGTTTCATCGCCCTCCTCCGCCAGGTTCCCGCCGGGGTGACGGAGATATACCTGCATCCGATGGTCGACGACGATGAGCTCAGAGCCGCCGTCGATTTCGGAGCGAAGAAACGTGGATACGAGTTGCGTCTGCTCGCAGACCCCGCCGTGTTGCAGGCGATCGATGACGAATCATTGGTCCGCATCGGATGGCGAAGCCTCCGCGATCTGCAGCGGTCGCCTCGAACATGACCTCCCTGCGAGATCGTCTGCGGGATCGGCGTATGAACGCCGCTCCCACCCGCCAGCAGACGATCGCTTTCGGGGCATCTGGATTCCCCGCTCAGCTGCTGACACAGACGTTCTCTGCGTTTGTCGTTTACTTCTACGTCGCCCAGCTTGCGGTGCCCGCCGCATGGGTGGCCGGAGCGATGATCGCGCACGGCATTCTCAACGCGGTGTTGAACCCGATCGTCGGCACGCTGTCTGACCGGATTCGTACCCCGTGGGGTCGACGGGTGCCGTGGATCGGTGTCGGCATTGTTCCGCTCGTGGTGGCGTTCGCGCTGGTGTGGATGCCGCCGGAGCTGCCGGCGGCTGGGCTCATCGTGTGGTTCCTTCTCGTCGTGGCGGTGTACGACGTGGCCTTCGTGGTTGTGGTACTCAACATCTCTGCCCTGTTCCCCGAGATCTTCCGCACCACAGACGAACGAGCAAGAGGCAATACTCCGCGCCAGATTTTCGCCATTCTGGGCATGGTCCTTGGCACCGCAGGCGCTCCGGTTCTCTACAGCACCATCGGGTGGGCGGCGATGGCCGTCGTGCTGTCCGCCGTGTGCCTGGTGCTGTTCGTCTGGTCGCTCTTGGGCGGAATGATCGAGCGCCCGGCTCCCGCAGAGGAGCCAAAAGCGATGCCTTGGCGCGACCAGCTGCGGTACACGTTCCGTAACAGGGCTTTCGTGCCCTACGTGATCGGATCGCTCTTCGTGCAGACGGCGATCGCGGTGATTCTGGCGGCGATTCCGTTTTACGTGCGGTACTCCCTGAACTCCGCAGAAGGAAACAGCAGCCTGCTGCTCGGCGCGATTTTCGTCACCGCTATCCCTTCGATTGTGTTGTGGAGTACCGTCGTTCGCCACACCTCGCCGCGCACAGCAGTGCTGTGGAGCGTTGCCGTGTTCGGGGTTGCCGTGCTCGGCTACCTCGCACCAAGCACTGTGCTCGGTGCAGTGCTTGTCGGCGTGGGGGTCGGTGTGGGCGTCGGCGGACTGCTGCAGCTCCTCGAAGTGATGCTCGGGCAGATCATCGACGACGACGCGATGCGCACAGGTCACCGACGCGAAGGGGCCTACTTCGGAGTCAACGGCTTTGTGGTTCGTGGCTCTGTGGTCTTGCAGGCGCTCGTCGCTGCCGCTGTGCTGACGTCATCCGGTTTTGATGCCACGCTCGCAGACGCGCAACCGGAAGGCGTCGACAGTGGTATCCGCATCATGCTGGCCGTCATCCCGCTAGCGTTCTCGGCACTCGCCTGGATCTGTTTTTGGCTCTACCCCATCCGCTCGCGCGACGTCTGACCGCTTAGAGCGACGCTTTTCGCGCTTCCCAGCCGGTGCGCACCATGTCGTCGACCGTGTAACGCATCGCCCAATCGAGGTCACGCGCTGCCAACTCGCCTGTTGCGACGATGCGGTCGGGGTCGCCTGCTCGGCGCGGCCCGATCTCGGGGGTGAAGTCGATGCCGGTCACGCGAGCAACGGCATCCATGATCTGCTTGACGCTGAGACCGTCGCCAGAGCCGAGGTTGTAGGCGGGCTCGATGGAGCGGCCATCGGCGAGACGCTGAGCGGCGGCGACGTGCGCGGCCGCGATGTCGCCCACGTGCACGTAATCTCGCACATTGGTGCCATCTTCGGTGTTGTAGTCGTCGCCGAAGATCTTCGGGGTTTTGCCAGCGAGCAGAGCCTCGAACACGATCGGGAATAGGTTGTGCGGGCTGACGTCGTACACAGTGCGATCAGCGGATCCCACCACGTTGAAGTACCGCAGCGAGGTGTGCCGCAGCGGTCGCTCCGAGTCTGCGGTGGCGACAGCTTGATCGCGCAGCAGCCACTCGCCGATGAGCTTCGACTCGCCATACGGGCTGGCGGGCTTTTTGGCGGTGTCTTCGACGACGAGAGCGACATCGGGAGTGCCAAACACTGCAGCAGACGAAGAGAAGACGATGTTGGATACGCCTGCGGCCTCCATCGCTTCGAGGATGACTCTGGTGCCTTCGACGTTCTGCGCGTAGGTGTGTAGGGGGCGCGAGACCGAAACGCCAGCGTACTTGTAGCCGGCGACGTGGATTACACCTTCGGCGTTGTGTTCGCGGAGCGTCTGTTCCACAAGTTCACGGTCGAGGATGCTGCCGCGCACGAACGGCACGCCGGCGGGCGCGAACGACGAAACACCGCTGGACAGGTCATCGAGGATGACCGGGGTGAGGCCCGCATCCGCGAGAGCGCGCACCACATGGGCACCGATATAGCCGGCGCCGCCGGTCACGATCCAAGACATTGATTTCCTCTCCTGCCGCGGAGTCGTCACGGCTCGATCGATCATTTTCTCAGGCGTCGCGCTGTGGACCTGCGGATGGGATGACAGTGAAGAGCATTGGTGCGTCGAATCCGGCGGCGGCGAAGGCCGTATTGATGGCGTCAGAAACGGTGTCGACGTCATCGTGCTCGACGAGGGCGATCGCCGCGCCGCCGAAGCCACCGCCGGTCATCCGCGCACCGAGAGCACCGGTGGCTAGGGCGGTTTCTACCGCAGTATCAAGCTCGGGAGTCGAGATCTCAAAGTCATCGCGCATCGAGGTGTGTGAGGCGACGAGAAGGTCGCCGACGGCACGCACACCCTTGTCGCGCAGCACCTGCACGGTGTCGAGTACGCGCTGATTCTCGGTAACGATGTGGCGCATGCGACGGAAGGTCACCTCGTCCATCAGCTCCTGCGCGCGCGGCAGATCGGCGACAGTAACGTCGCGCAGCATCGGGACGCCCATCAGCGAAGCGGCGAGTTCGCACGACGCTCGGCGTTCGCGGTAGCCGCCAGTGGAGTGCGCGTGTTTAACGCGTGTGTCGATCACCAGAATCTCAAGCCCCGCTTCAGCAACCCCCAGCGGCACAGCCTGTGTCTCTAGCGTGCGGCAGTCGAGAAAGATGGCGGTGTCTGGCTCTCCGAGCATCGAGGCCATTTGGTCCATGATTCCGGTGGGCGCGCCCACAGCTTCGTTCTCCGCACGGCGCCCGACGCGGGCGAGCGCAGTGCCATCGAGTGCGGTGTTCCACAGCTCATTCAGGGCAGAGGCAGTGGCGCCTTCGATCGCGGCGGACGAGGAGAGACCTGCTCCCACCGGCACGTCAGAGGCGATGGCGATGTCGACGCCCGTGTGCGGCAGCGAGCCGGGGGCCGCTTCCCTCAACGCCCACGCAACGCCCAGCGGATATGCAGCCCACTCCGGCACACCCTCCTGCCCCGCCCGTCCGCTAGGTCCCTGAGCTCCCTGAGGTCCCTGAGCCTGTCGAGGTCCCTGAGCTTGTCGAAGGGCCGGCCCGCCACGAGGTCCCTGAGCCTGTCGAGGTCCCTGAGCCTGTCGAGGTCCCTGAGCCTGTCGAAGGGCCGGAAACAACTCCCCCAACTCCTCAAGTCCGACCTCAACCACGCCCTCCGCAAAGGTCGAGGCGACGCGGATCCGCCCGTCGTCACGGCGACCGACGGCGGCGAATGTGCGCTGGGGGATGGCGAAGGGCAGCACGAAACCATCGTTGTAGTCGGTGTGCTCGCCGATGAGGTTCACTCGTCCAGGTGCCGACCACACGCCTTCAGGGTCGTTCCCTACGAGTTCGACGAACAGCGTGCGGGCGGCATCGTGTGCGGTGGTCATGCGGGTGCTCCATCGTCGTTCGGGTGCTGTGATGTGCGCGCGATAGCTTCGCGGAGGCGTTGGGCGCCGAGCTCCGGCGGTACCTCGGCGGCCCAGGCCCACATGGCAGCTTCAGACCCAGCCAAGAACTTCAGTTTGTCGGCCGCACGGCGGGGGCTTGTCAGCTGCAGATGTAGGCGCACGGTGTCGCGCCCCACGTGCACTGGTGCTTGATGCCAGGCCGCGATGTACGGGGTGGGAGTGTCGTAGAGAGCGTCGACGCCGCGGAGGAGTCGCAGGTAGAGCGGTGCAAGCTCGTCGCGTTCTTCCTTCGTCGTCTCGGCGAGGTCGGGCACGTGGCGGTGTGGCATGAGGTGTACTTCCAGAGGCCAACGTGCGGCGAAGGGCACGAAAGCCGTCCAGTGCTCGCCGCGAAAGACGACGCGTTCCGACTCCTGCTCCGACTCGAGGATGCGCTGGAACAGGTCGGGTGCCGTGCGGTCGATCGACTCCAACACCCGAGTGGTTCGTGGAGTGACGTACGGGTACGCGTAGATCTGGCCGTGGGGGTGGGGCAGAGTGACCCCAATCGCTTCGCCGCGGTTCTCAAACGGGAAGATCTGCTCGATGCCAGGCAGGCGCGAGATGGCTGCGGTGCGGTCTGCCCACGCTTCGATCACCGTGCGCGCGCGGGATACGGACTGTGTGCCAAATGACCCTGAGTGCTCAGGGCTGAAGCAGACGACTTCGCATCGACCGACAGAGGTACGGGTGCGTCCGAGTCCAAGGGCGGCAAGATCATCGAGCCCGCGCGGTGCGTTCGGTGCCTGCGGGGCAGCGCCTGTGGCTTCCGCGAGCGCGGGACCGAAGGCGGGGGAGCGGTTCTCGAACACCGCAACGTCGTAGAGCGACGGCACCTCAGACGGGTTTCCTGGTGTCTGCGGGGCGAGGGGATCGGCGTCGGCGCCTGGCATCATCACGCGATTCTGCCGGTTGGCGGCGACCGTGATCCAGTCGCCGGAGAGTACATCCAGCCGCATAGTTGCCGTGTCTGGGCGTGCGTCGAGCGTGCGGGTATCTGCCGCGCGTTCTGCACCGAGGGTGCTATCCGCGTCGTCGTAGTAGATCAGGTCGCGGCCGTCGGCGAGGGTGGTGGCGCGTCGGACGATTCCGGCTCCGAGCGTCTCTGTTCGCAACTCAGGAAGACTGTGCATGTTCACGTCAACATGCTAGGTGTAGGCGCGTGGTAACGTCAACATTCCTGAGATAAATTCGGGGTGCGAAGTAGGGGAGACGGGTAGGTATGACTGAAGCTGACCGTTCTGCTGCCGATATGCGCGGTCGCACGCACTCTGGACGGGTGTCGATGGCGATGGTTGCGGCCAGCGCCGGAGTCTCTGGACAGACTGTGTCGCGCGTGGTCAACGAGAGTCCGCGCGTCGATCCCGCGACCCGCGCTCGCGTCGAGGCGGCGATGGCAGAGCTCGGTTATAGACCACACCGTGCCGCCAGGGCGCTGCGCACCGGACGGTCGCAGACCATCGGTCTGGTCTTCACGACGCTCGCCACCGTCGGCAACTCGCGAATGTTGCAGGCCACGGCCGAAGCCGCAGCGGAACGCGGGTACGCTCTCACCCTTGTGACGGCGAGCGATGGGGTCGCCGAGTCGTTCGAGAAGCTGTCGTTGCAAGAAGTCGATGGGGCCATCGTCTTGAATGAAGCGTCTGCGCTGATGGCTGACGCGCAACCGCCGAGCGGCCTGCGCCTTGTGGTGGTCGACGCGCCGACGGGGGTGGGGTTCGCCTCGGTGCATAGCGATCATGCGGGTGGCGCGGCCAGCGCTACCCGATATCTTCTTTCACTCGGTCACAAGACGGTGCACCATCTTGCCGGTCCGGCGTCTTCGTTCGCTGCGGCTGAGCGCGAGCGCGGGTGGCGAGAGGCGCTGAACGCGGCGGGTGTGGATGTGCCAGCGCCCGCTCGCGGCGACTGGGGTGCTGCCTCGGGATTCAGCGCCGGGCGTGCATTGAGTTCCGCATCTGCGGTGTTCTGTGCGAACGACCAGATGGCGCTGGGGTTGGTCAGGGCGCTGGCTGAGCGGGGGCGCCGCGTGCCGGAAGATGTCAGCGTCGTTGGTTTTGATGATGTGCCTGACGCGGCCAACTATCGCCCGCCGCTGACCACGATTCATCAGGACTTTGCCGCACTCGCTCACCGGGCGGTGAGCGTTTTGGTCGATGCGATCGAGGGTGCTGCGTCCACAGAGCGGCCAGAGGTTGTTCCGACGGCGCTTGTCATACGCGCGAGCGCTACTGCCGTCTTGCGCTGAAGTGGCGTGAATTCTTCGCCGCCGGCAATCGATCGGGATTGATCGGTTGCGGTCGGCGGGTGTCCCATGGCATGATCTGGGAAAGCGCTTTCCTGCTCACGTATGGAAACAGCGCAAATGGCTTCCCCACGACAGAACGGAACTCCATGGCACAGGCGAACACCCGCGAAATCGGGATCATCATGAACGGCGTCTCTGGGCGCATGGGCTACCGCCAGCACCTGGTGCGCTCTATCCTCGCGATCCGCGACGAGGGCGGCATCGAGCTCCCAGACGGATCGCGCATCACAGTGAAGCCGATGCTGGTCGGGCGTAGCGAAGCGAAGCTCGCTGAGCTCGCCGCAAAGCACGGAATCGAAGACTGGACCACAGATCTCGATGCCGCGCTGGCCGACCCGCAGTGGGAGATCTACGCCGACTTCCTCGTCACGAAGGCGCGCGCGTCTGCGATTCGCAAGGCCATCGCCGCTGGCAAAGCGATCTACACCGAGAAGCCGACAGCGGAGTCGCTCGAAGAAGCGCTGGAGCTTGCCCGTCTCGCACAGCAGGCTGGCGTCAAGACGGGCGTGGTGCACGACAAGCTTTACTTGCCTGGCCTGCAGAAGCTCAAGCGCCTTATCGACTCCGGCTTCTTCGGTCGCATTCTCTCGGTGCGAGGAGAGTTCGGGTACTGGGTCTTTGAGGGTGACTGGCAGCCTGCACAGCGTCCGAGCTGGAACTACCGCACCGAAGACGGCGGCGGCATCATCACCGACATGTTCCCGCACTGGAACTATGTGCTCGAAAACCTCTTCGGCGAGGTCAAAAGCGTGTACGCCCAGGCGGCAGTGCACATCCCCGACCGTTGGGACGAAAACGGCGAGCACTACACGGCCACTGCCGAAGATGCCGCATACGGCATCTTCGAGATCGAGGGTGGCGTGATCGCAGAGATCAACTCTTCATGGACCGTGCGCGTGAACCGCGATGAACTCGTCGAATTCCAGGTTGATGGCACCCACGGGTCTGCGGTCGTGGGGCTGTTCGGAGCCAAGATTCAGCCGCGAAACGCGACTCCGAAGCCGGTGTGGAATCCGGATCTCGAAGACACCCGCGACTACGACGCCGATTGGCAGAACGTGCCGACCAACGAGATCTTCCTCAATGGTTTCCGTCAGCAGTGGGAGGAATACCTCGTCTCGTATGTTGATGGCACCGAGTATCCGTTCGACCTGCTCGCCGGCGCTCGTGGTGTGCAGTTCGCGGAGGCCGGGCTGACCTCTAGTGCCGAGGGGCGCAAGGTCGCGCTGTCGCAGCTGGCTCTGGACTGATCCGGGTATGAGCACTCTCAGACTGCTGGATGCGACCGGAAAAACTACCGTTGTCGCCCTGAACGACTCGGGGGCATATACGCGGCCGCTCGCGCCGCTGCGAAGCCGCGTTGCATACGCGGCGGCGCATGTTGTGCCGAAGACGTATGCCGACAACACGCCGGGCCAACCGGCCGACATCGACTGGGATGCCACGTTGGCGTTTCGACGCAACGTCTACTCGTGGGGACTCGGTGTTGCTGACGCGATGGACACAGCGCAGCGCAACATGGGGCTCGACGCTGCGGCCACTCGCGAGCTCATCACCCGCACCGCCGAGGTAGCGCGTGACGCTGGCGGCTCTGTGGTGGTCGGTGTCAACACCGATCACGTCGAGGAGGCACACATCTCGCTCGAGCAGGTGATCTCCGCGTATCTGGAGCAACTGCACTTTACGGAAGAGCAGGGCGCAGGCCCCGTCTTGATGGCGTCGCGCCATCTCGCCCGCGTCGCAACAAGTGCAGAGGACTACCGGCGCGTGTACCGCGAGGTGCTATCGCGCGCGACGGTGCCGGTGGTTTTGCACTGGCTCGGCACAGCGTTTGACCCGGAGCTTGCAGGCTACTTCGGTGCCGAAGACTGGCAGACCGCATCCGAAGTTCTGCTGCAGATCATCGCGGAGAACCCGGACAAGGTGGCCGGCGTCAAAATGAGCCTGCTGAACGCCGAATCGGAGATCTCCGTGCGCGAGCGTCTCCCTCAAGGTGTGCGGATGTTCACCGGCGACGACTTCAACTACGTGGAGCTGATTGGTGGGGCCCTTCGACAAGCTCAGGGGGCTCGGGCGCGAGGGTACTCGGATGCGCTGTTGGGGGCATTCGCGGCGATCACGCCGGTGGCTTCCGCCGCTATTCAGGCTCTCGACGCGGGTGACGCGGAGCGGTACCAGCGCATCCTTGGACCGACCGAAGAGTTGAGCCGTCAGGTGTTCGCCGCGCCGACTTTTTACTACAAGACGGGCGTTGCCTTCCTGGCTTGGCTGAACGGGCATCAGCCCGCGTTCCAGATGGTGGGGGGTCTTCATTCAGCGCGGAGCCTGCCGCACCTCAGCAGGATTGTGGAGCTGGCGAATACCTCGCTCGCCCTTGAGCAACCCGACCTCGCCCGCGAGCGCTGGCACGGGATGCTTCGCGTGAACGGAGTGGACGTATGAGCATCATCACGCCAGATCCGCGACTGTCGATAAACCAAGCGACGATCAAACACGCCGACCTCGCCACCGCCCTTCGCGTGACAGCAGAAGCCGGTGTACAGGCGATTGGCCTCTGGCGCGAACCGGTGAATGAGGTCGGACTCGACGTCGCTGCACAGATGCTGACTGATTCGGGGCTCCGCTTCACGACGCACTGCCGCGGAGGGTTTTTCACACTCCCGGCTGGGGCGGCACGAGATGCGGCGCTCGACGACAACCGTCGGGCGATCGAAGAGACCGCGACACTGGCGGCTGCCGGGGCCCAGGGCTCAACTGCCGTGCTGGTGCTCGTCGCTGGCGGCCTGCCAGAAGGGTCACGCGACCTCATCGGTGCGCGCGAGCGAGTGCGAGACGCGATCGGTGTCTTGGCGCCGGAGGCGAAGGCGGCTGGGGTGACGCTCGCGATTGAGCCGCTGCATCCGATGTTCGCGTCTGATCGAGCAGTGGTTTCCACACTCGGCCAAGCCCTCGACATTGCGGCCGACTTTGAGCCTGCCGTGGTTGGCGCTGCAGTGGATACGTTCCACATTTGGTGGGATCCGCAGGTGTTGGAGCAGATCGCGCGCGCCGGCAGAGAGGGGCGCATCTCCACCTATCAGGTGTGCGATTGGAAGACGCCACTTCCGACCGACGTGCTGCTGTCGCGGCACTACACCGGCGAGGGGATCGTCGATTTCGAATCGCTCACGCGTGCCGTCATCGCCACCGGGTACGACCGCGATATCGAGGTCGAGATATTCAACGCCGACGTCTGGGCAGATGCCCCAGAGCACGTCGTGCGGCGCACGGCCGAGACTTTCGCTGCCGCTGTTTCGCCTCACCTCGGCGCATAGCGAACCGCGCTCGCGCGCCACCTGTCGGGAGAATATACGGATGTCGGGCCAAATGCCCGGCATAGGCCCGAACCCGGGCGTTCTCCCGACAGGTGCACCGACACAAAGGTTGAAAGGATGACGGCATGACTCATATTCGCCCTGGACTGTGTTCGGTGACTTTTCGCACACTCGCGCCTGAACAGGTGATTGAGCTCGCGGTGGGTGCGGGCCTTGAGGCGATCGAGTGGGGCGGAGACGTACACGTGCCTGCGGGCGACGCCGCCAAGGCATCAGCCGTTGCCCGTGCCACGGCTGATGCCGGATTGGCGGTTGCCTCCTACGGGTCGTACTTTCGGGCGGGTTCCGACGAGTCCCTAACGCCGGTGCTCGACAGCGCAGAGGCCCTCGGTGCCGATCGGGTGCGCATCTGGGCCGGGAATGTTGGATCGGAAGCGGCACACGAAGAGGAGCGAAGCGCCGTGGTCGCCAGGCTCCGGTCTGCGGCGGAAGAAGCCGAGCGTCGCGGCATCAAGCTCGCGCTCGAGTTTCACTCCGGAACCCTCGCAGACACCGCTCCGAGTACCCTCAAACTTCTCGCTGAGGTCGGCAGCCCCGCACTTTCGACCTACTGGCAGCCGACCGTCGCCGCCTCCGTTGACGTGGTGCTTGAGGAATACCGGGCGCTGGCTGCGCACACCACCGCTGCCCACATCTTCTCGTGGTGGCCGACGCAAGAAAGACTCCCGCTGCGCTCGCGGCATTCGCTGTGGACGAGATTCTTCGCCGAGGTGCGGTCCGCCGCGACCGCGCCGCGCGATGCGTTGCTGGAATTCGTGCCGGGTGATGATCCTACGATTCTCGCGAGCGAGGCACGCGCCCTGCGTGAGTACATTGCGGGCTCCGCGTGACATTCACTCGGGAAGTAGGCTCAGAAGCATGACAAACTCCGCTTTGCCCGCGGATCAACAAGCGTCGGCGCGCGCACCGCGCCACGCACGAGGACCCGCTCCCACTCTCCACGATGTGGCGCGCGAGGCCGGCGTCTCGCTGGCGACCGCGTCTCGTGCTCTCAATGGCTCTGAGCGTAAGGTCGCTGAGTCATTCCGCGAGCGCGTAGAAGCGGCAGCCGAGAAGCTCGGGTACACCGCCAACGTGTCGGCGCAGGCCACAGCCCGGGGCACTTCCCCGGTGATCGCCCTCCTTGTCGCCGACATTGCCGACCCCTACTTCGGGCAGATCGCGTCGGGGGTCGCGCGCGGTGCAGACGAAGACGGTCTGGTGGTGACTATCGCCATCACCGAGCGCGATCAGGCCCGTGAGGCACGGATCGTGCGTGCGCTGCGAGGACAACGGCCGCGCGGCCTGATTCTGGCAGCCTCCCGCACCCAAGGCACCATCGAAACTGACACCGCTCACGAGCTTGCCGAATTCTCTCGTCTCGGCGGCACTGTCGTGGCCTTCGGTCCGGATGCAGATATCGAACGTCGCGTGGAAATCGATAACCATGCAGGGGCAGAAGCGCTCGGTAAGCGCATGGCCGACCTGGGGTACCGCTCGGCCATTGTGCTCGGCGCCTCCCAGGGAGTGCGCACCTCCGACGACCGCGTGGCCGGTTTCCACTCCGGCTTCGAGGGCGCAGAAGGAAACATCGTGAGCGTGCGTCGCGGAGACTTCAGGCGCGAATCCGGCGCGGCCGAGATGACGGCTGCGCTCGCCGAAGGGGTGCCTCCTGGCACGCTGATCTTCGCCATCAGCGATGTTGTCGCCATCGGCGCCATGGCGGCGATCCGCGAATCCGGCCGTGAAGTCGGCGCTGATATCGCGGTCTGCGGTTTTGACGATGTGCCCGCCGCCATCGATGTCACTCCGGCGTTGACGACCGTGCGCGTGCCCCTCAGTGAGGCGGGGTACCAAGCATTCCGGGCGACCGTCGACACCGCCTGGGTGCAACCCCCGCTGCCGCTCGAAGTAGTGGTGCGCGCAAGCACCCCGGTGCTCGCCCCATGACCAGAGTGGTGCTGGCCCCCGACAGTTTCAAAGGCACCATTAGTGCTGCAGATGCTGCCAAGGCGCTCGCCGAAGGCTGGGCCACGGTCGACCAGACAGTCGAATTCGTGCACCGGCCCATGGCAGATGGCGGAGAGGGCACTGTCGCCGCTTTTGCGGCCGCCGTACCGGGTGCACGGCGAATGCCGGTGACGGTAGAGGGTCCTGCCGGGGAGGCCGTCGACACTTCCTGGTTGCTGCTGCCGCCGACACCGGATGCCCCTGCGGGAACCGCCGTCATCGATCTCGCTTCCACGTCTGGCATTGAGATGCTGAAGGAGTTGCGCCCCTGGGATGCCGACACCACCGGCCTCGGGCAGGCGATGGTGGCCGCGCTCGACCATGGCGTCTCGCGACTTGTTGTCGGTATCGGCTCCAGCGCGTCGACCGATGGAGGCACCGGGATGCTCACAGCCCTCGGTGCACGCTTCTTCGATGCCGCAGGGCTGCCGGTTGCTCGGGGTGCTCGAGGTCTGGAAGACATCGTCGCCGTCGACCTCACAGAGTTGCGCCGAGCTCCCGATGTGCGGGTGCTCACAGACGTCACCAACCCGCTTATTGGCGTGCGGGGAGCTACCGCCGTGTTCGGTCCGCAAAAAGGGCTCGACTCTGCAGCCGAGATAGCGCGCATCGATGACGCTCTGCGCAATCTTGCGGAGCTTCTCGATATCGATCCAGCCACGCCTGGCACCGGAGCCGCAGGGGGAACGGGTGCCGCGCTCGTGGTGTGGGGCGGGGTGCTCTCGCCAGGAGCCGCGGAGGTGGCGACGCTCATCGGCGCGTCAGAGGCGATCGCCGGCGCCGACGTTGTTGTGACCGGAGAAGGATCCTACGACGGACAATCTGGCGACGGAAAGGTGCCGTCTTTTCTGGCCTCGATCGCGTCGCGTCACCGGGTGCCCGCTGTGCTGGCTGCCGGACGCATCACCGCAGATGCCGATACGGCGCTATTCGCGCACTCCGTCTCGCTCACCGATCTCGCAGGGTCGTCAGAGGCAGCGCTTGCAGAGCCAGGGCGGTGGTTGCGGGATGCCGGTGCCGCGCTCGCCCGCGCCACCGCATCCTGAAGCCAAAGCCTGCCGACTGCCGACTGCCGCCGACGAAGAATCAGCCTTCGAGCGCTGCGGAGACCACCGCACGGGCCTCCGCCTGCACCTCGGCGAGGTGCTCCGGGCCCTGCAGGCTTTCGGCGTAGAGCTTGTAGACGTCTTCGGTGCCGGAGGGGCGGGCCGCGAACCAGGCGTGCTCCGTCTGCACCTTGAGGCCGCCGATAGCTGCGCCGTTGCCTGGGGCGTGCGAAAGCTTGGCGGAGATTGCTTCACCTGCCAGCGTTGTGGCCGTTACGGCTTCCGGTGCGAGTTTGGCGAGCGTCGACTTCTGTTCCGGAGTCGCTGGGGCATCGATCCGCTGGTACGCGGAGGATCCAAACGCCTCTTCCAGCTCGGCGTACCGCTCAGATGGAGTCTTACCAGTGACGGCGATGATCTCTGCTGCCAGCAGACACAGCAAGATGCCATCTTTATCGGTGGACCACACCGAACCGTCGCGGCGCAAGAAGGAGGCACCGGCCGACTCTTCGCCGCCGAAGGCGACGGACCCGTCAAGCAGTCCAGGAACAAACCATTTGAACCCGACCGGGACTTCGAGCAGACGTCGCCCAAGCGACTCGGCGACGCGGTCGATGATCATCGACGACACCAGGGTCTTGCCGATCGCGGCGTCACGCGGCCAGTCTTGCCGATGCGAGAAGAGGTAGTCGATCGCCACAGCGAGGTAGTGGTTGGGGTTCATCAGCCCCGCGTCTGGGGTGACGATGCCGTGGCGGTCAGCGTCAGCGTCGTTGCCAGTGAGGACGTCGTATGAGCCCTTCTTCGCGACCAACGAAGCCATAGCGGAAGGGGAAGACGGATCCATCCGGATCTTCTCATCCCAGTCCAGCGTCATGAAGCGCCAGGTCGGGTCGACCTCGGGGTTTACGACGGTGAGGTCGAGGTCGTACATCTCGGCGATCAGCGCCCAGTACTCCACAGATGCGCCGCCCAGCGGGTCGGCCCCGATGCTGACACCGGCGCTGCGGATTGCGTCGATGTCGATGATCGACGGCAGATCACGCACGTAGGCATCACGGAAGTCGTAGCTGGCGATGGCATCCCAGTCGATGTCGGCGAAGCGCTCGAGCTTGACGCCTTCCAGCCCTGCCGTGATCAGGTCGTTCGCGCGGTTGGCGATCCAGCTGGTGGCATCTGTGTCTGCGGGGCCGCCGTGCGGAGGGTTGTACTTAAACCCGCCGTCACGCGGAGGGTTGTGCGAGGGAGTGACGACGATTCCGTCCGCGCGCCCAGGCGCGTCAGCGGCCATTGCGCGGTTGTGCGTCAGGATCGCGTGGCTCAGTGCGGGGGTCGGCACCCAAGAATCGCGGGAGTCGACGCGCACATCTACGCCGTTTGCGAGCAACACCTCGATAGCGCTCCGCTCTGCGGGGAGCGACAAAGCATGCGTGTCCCGCCCAAGAAAGAGGGGGCCGGTGATGCCTTGGGCTGCGCGATAGTCGACGATCGCCTGAGTGGTTGCGAGGATGTGGTTCTCGTTGAAGCTGTTCGACAGCGACGATCCGCGATGGCCGCTGGTACCAAACGCAACGCGCTCGGAGGGGACCTCCGGGTTCGGCGTACGGTCGTAGTAGGCGGCGATCAGCTCGTCGACATCAATCAGGTCAATTTCCTCCGCGGGGAGGCCAGCACGGCTGCTCATATCTTCAGTCTGCCCCCTGAAAGCCAGGATCGCATCTACGAAGTCGCTGAGAGCTTGATCGGGCCGCCGAGGGCTAAGGTGAAACCCGTGACTGAACGCCGTACCTATAGCTACTTGGGCCCTGCTGGAACCTTCACCGAGGCGGCGCTAGACCAGGTTGCAGAGGCCAGGGGGCAAGAGTGGCGCTCTGTGCACAATGTGGGCGAGGCGCTGGCTGATGTTCTTGAGGGGCGCAGCGACGCCGCGATGATCGCGATCGAGAACTCGATCGAAGGTGGCGTCTCCACCACGCAGGATGCGCTGGCGACGCTGCCCGGTCTGCGCATCATCGGCGAATATCTGGTGCGCGTGAATTTTGTGCTCGTCGCGCCCCGTGGCACCACGCTCGACCAGGTCGAGGTGATTACTGCGCACCCTGTTGCCTACGCCCAGTGCCATGGCTGGCTCGGCGCGAACCTCCCTTCCCACTCCCACGTGCCGGCGTCGAGCAATGTGGCATCCGCCATCGGGGTGCTCGACGGCACGCTTCCCGCGCAGGCGGCCATTGCCGCACCCGGCATCGTCAACCACTACGACGTCGAGGTGCTCGCCGAGGGAATCGGCGACAACGCGCAGGCTGTGACCCGCTTCGTGCTCGTCACCCGTACGACGAATCCGCCGGAGCCCACAGGGGCAGACAAGACTTCGCTGATCGTCGAACTCCCGCACGATCACCCCGGTTCGTTGCTCGAGATGCTCGAGCAGTTCTCGACGCGCGGCATCAACCTTTCGCTCATCGAGTCGCGGCCGATCGGTGACGAACTCGGCCGCTACCGTTTCGTCATCGACGCTGAGGGGCACATCGCTCACGAGCGCATGGCCGATGCGTTGCTCGGCATCCGCCGCTTCAGCCCTCGCGTCGTGTTCTTGGGCTCATACCCGCGCGCTGATCACCAGGTCGTGCAATACCCAGAGCGCTACTCCGACGACGTATTCGTCGAAGCCCGCGACTGGCTGCGTGGCATCCTCTCCGGCGAGCCAGAAGTCTGACGCTGCACCCGCTGGCTCGGGTATCTTTTGCGACTTTTTGCTAGAGATCGGCCGTCCACTGGTGCAGCCAAGTGAGGCGCGATAACGTCGACCCACTGTCGGTCGGAAGATGCGGAGACGCCGGAGACGCCGGCGACGAAGGACCGTACGTCAGCTGATCGATGTCGCATCGCCACGATTCCTGTCGGCGCAGTTGCGCTGGTCTACCTAGGGCGGTGGTGACATCAAAGAGACGCACCGTCGTCTAGCGCTTGTACGCGCAGTTCCTGTGCTGGCGACTGTCGCGCTCGTCGTCTCGGGTTTGGTCGGGCTCGTAGTCAGCGGCTCCAACCTGCTCGGAGCGCCCGCCGAGACATTCGAGATACTGCGAGTCCTTCGGAGTATCTGCGCTATTGGAATGATCGTTATCGCGATGCTTGTCGTGCCGTTCCTGTGGAGGCCTCAACTGTTGCCAGCGATCGCAGTTTCACTGTTCGCGGCGGGCATGGTGGTGGCGGCGATGCTCGCAATCTTCCTTCGTGATGAGCCTTTGCTTTGGATGCCGGCGGTCACAGCGGGGCTGTGTGCAATTTCGGCGATCGTGCAACTGAACGTCTCTTACACGGCTCGTGAGAACCGTGCGCGCACACGGAACGCACCGTGACGGCGGCAGTCGAGGTTCTTCCGGTCGTTCCCGAACGTCGCAAGGTGCAATGGCGTGCGCTCCGTGTCGTCATCGGGTACGAAACGACAATGTGGGCTCGCGAGAATGGGCTATTGGAGAATGCACGCTCCACATTCGGGCTCCTGATTACGGTCGTGAGCGCGGGCGCGGCCGCGCTCCTGTTTTTTGGATTCTGCACGGCAATTCTGGCTGTGATCATGCCCGACACTGTTGCGGCCGTTGCCGGGCCCACCGTTCTTTTATGTCAACTCGTTGTCTTGGCGACGGCGCTCGGAGCCACATCGGCGAGCTCGCGCGCGCACGCACAAGTTTCCCCATATCGTCGGCTCTACGGTGACGCTTTGCGAGTGCCGCAACCCTACGTCGTCTTTGTGCGCGGTCAGCTTCTTCCGCTCGTGCGCATTGCCGCGGTGACGGTCACCGCGCTCATTCTGTGTGTCCTGACCGATCCGTTGCCGACGCTTCTCCCCGCTACCCTGCTGTTGAGCGCTACAGCGATGGTTGTTGTAGTGAAAATCGTCCCTGTAACTCCTGGATCGATGAGGCTCGGTGCAGGCGTCGTCGTCATGGCAGTGCTCGGCGGCATCTTGCTCGGGGTGACGCTAAATGCACTGGCGCGTATCTGGCAGGATCCGGCTCTCGATCTGGATTGGTTCATCTCGATGTCGCAGACGCTGCGACAGACTGCCGAATTCGCACCGTTGGGCGGAATAGCTCTCCTCATCGGTGTGGGCGCAGTCGCGATCCTCGCCTCTCGTCGCACGGAAGCAGCCCGATCTCAAAGTCGAATCGCAAGTACCTGGCTGAGCGCCTTTCTCTTGATGACGACACGAGGGATCGGACGCGGTTCTGTCATGCTGTTGCGCACCGCCAAGCCGCTCGCCGCAACTGTCGGCGCCTTTGCTATCGCCGCGGCCATTGCGCCGGAAGTTCTTGTCGAAGAGCCCTCCATGGCGATCGCTATTCGTGCCTTGCCCCTCGTCGTCGCAACGATCGTCGTGGCTTCCTTGTCGTCGTTCTTCGCCCCGCTTCATGTGCAACCAATGCTCAATCTTGTTGCGAGGAGCAGCGCGGGATCGGTGAACGCGGCCATCAGGGCGTACGTGCTCGTCGTTGCATTGTGGGTCGTGCCCGCACCACTGACCGTTGCAATTGCTTCGGCTGCGCTGACGGGTGACGTGAGCATTGGTCTCGTCGGGCTCGTCACATCGCTGGGCGCGATCGCTGGGTTGCTCCTGGGATCGCTGGCGGACCGTTTCGCGCTACGCCTTCCCGACGGGACCGTCGAGCTTAGCCTGTGGGGCCACACGCTAACCGGACTCGTTCCGGCACTAGTGACCGTTCCTGCCATAGCGTGGGGAAGCTGGGGAATCCTGTCGGCGTTTGGAGCTGTCGTGCTTGCTCTAACCGCAAGCGCATTCCTCTTGACTCGTAGAGTGCGCCCACTATGAGCGTGCCGATGATGTCCCTCGACGCGGTGACGGCCGGATACGGTCGCGCAGCTGATGCCCTCCATGGAGTCAGCGTCGAGTTCTTTCAGGGGGTGACCTTGATCACAGGCCCAAACGGCAGTGGAAAGTCGACACTGCTCGAAGTTCTCGCCTCAAACGTGCTTCCGCGTGCCGGTGTCGCGAAGATCGGCTCCAGCTCGGTATTGACAGCGCAGACGAGGATGCTGAGAAACTACGTGCCTCACGAAGTCGGTCTCATTCCGGCATTGACCTTGCGTGAGCATTTGCTTCTTGCAGCGCCAGCGGACGACGCTGATGCGGTTGCCACTGAGGTCAAGCAGTGGGGTCTTGACGAGTGGGTCGACGCGCCAACTGAGAACCTCTCTACCGGGAATCGACGCAAGGCCTGGCTGTTGGTGTGCCTTCTCGATCGCACCGACTGCATTTTGCTCGATGAGCCATTCAATGGGCTGGACGCAGATTCTGTCGAGCATTTAACGATGTGCATTCGCGAATGGATCGCGTGCGGTTCTGCGGTTGTGCTGGCGTCCCACACCATGCCATCGCTGATCGAGACATTAAAGCCGCGGGTTCTGCATATGCGGGAGGGGAGAGTCGATGAATAACGAGATACACGGACTCCTTCGCGCGATCCCTAGTGCTCTTGGAATCGGGGCCAGTCACTGCCCGCTGGCAACCGAGAATGCAACGCGCCCTTGGCTGCGGCCAGGCTGGGGAAGGGCCCGGTTGAGTGGTCGGCACCTGCCATGGTGACCGTATATCCGGCCTTGTCATGGCGAATACTCCCGACCACTCCATTGCGCCCATACGCCACCCAGAGGGCGAGAGTCTTGGTGGTGCTCATCGTTGAACTCCTTCCACTGCACGTCACTAATCGTGACGCTACCCCTGCGACGACAAGAAATCCAGAAGCGACGCGGTTCAGAGAGCGGCAGCGATGAGTTCTAGAGTCTGGGCACGGCCGCTGGGCACAGCTTTCGGCTCGGATTCGTAGGCACCGGCGACGGGGGACAGCATGACCTCTTCGACGCCATAGCGGTCGGCGAAAGCTCGCACTTCGGCGGCAACGCTCTCGCCTGTGCCCGCGAACCAGCGGGATCGCGCAGCCTGCACGACCTCGTCCGTTGCCGGGTCTGTGGGGGCGGCCGCTGCCTGCTCCACCGTCTCAAGAACGGAGAGCGGCTGGTTGAGTCGCAAGCGCGCCATCATCCGCAGCTGAGGCAGAGCGCGCGCTTCGGCTTCTTCTTGCGTGGGCGCCGCCACCGCGTTCACCGTGAGGAACGTGCGCGGCTCCGGGTGCTCTTCGCTCGGGCGGTAGCCGGTGCGGTAGAGATCGAGAGCGCGCTCCAGCCCGTGACCCGAGAAGTGATTCGCGAACACATACGGCAGGCCGTTCGATGCCGCGAGCTGGGCTGAGTAATCGCTGGAGCCGAGGAGCCACACATCGGGCGTGCTGTGCGCTGCCGGCGTCGCGCGCACGGTGTACTCGCCCCCGGAGGTGAAACGCAGGTTGGCACCCTCGCCAGAAAGCAGCGCGGCGATGTCTTGCACGTGCCGAGGGAACTGCTCAACGTCGCTTGTCGTGCCAGAACCGCGCAAAAGCTGAGTGATGACGGGGTCGCTTCCCGGTGCTCGGCCGAGACCCAAATCGATGCGGCCAGGGGCGATGGCTTCGAGGGCAGCGAACTGCTCCGCGACGATCAACGGTGCGTGATTGGGCAGCATCACGCCACCGGATCCAAGGCGCAGGCGTGTGGTTCTGGTCGCCGCAGCGGCGATCAGCACAGGAGGAGTCGTCGACGCGACCGACGGCATGTTGTGATGCTCGGCGAACCAGTAGCGGCGATAGCCGAGACGGTCCGCCGTCTCCGCAAGAGCAAGCGAGGCTGCGATCGCCTCTGCACTGGTCTGGCCGGTTCGTACCGGAACGAGATCGAGGACGGAGAGCGCTGTATCTGACATCCCCTGCCACAACGCGATATGAGGTCGCAACATTCCCCCGCTAGCGTTGGGGGAATGGAAGCAGGCATTTTCTACGTTCTTGTCGGGTCGGTCGCTGTGGCCGCGTTCGCCCGCTCTCGAGGATGGCCTGCGCCCCTGCTCGTGACGGTCGTGGCGCTCGCCGCGTCGTTCCTGCCGCTTGTGCCAGACGTTGACGTCGATGGGCACCTGCTTCTCAGTCTTGTATTGCCACCCCTGTTGTACTCGGCGGCACTTGAGGTCTCATTTGTGGGCTTCAAGCGCAGCCTCCCGCAGATTCGCAACCTCGGAATCTGGTTGGTGTTGCTCACCGCGCTTGCGGTCGGCTTCGTCGCCTGGTGGATGCTGCCATCGCTGACCCTGCCCGGCGCCCTCTTGCTGGGGGCGATCGTGGCCCCGCCTGACGCGGTATCTGCGGCGGCGATCGGACGCCGACTCGGGCTTCCTCGGCGCATCATGACTGTGCTCTCGGGAGAGAGCCTCATCAACGACGCCACTTCCCTCACGCTCTACCGCGTTTTCGCCGCGATTCTGGCTGGCGCGACCGTCTCCGTCTGGGGTGGTGTGGGGCAGTTCCTGCTGGCGGTCGCAGTGGGGGTGGGGGTCGGGCTCATTTTCGGTCTCGTGCTGCATCAGATGCGCATGCGCATCAACGATGCTGTTGTGATCGGTACCTTCGGTCTCTTGGCTCCGTTTGGCGCGTATGCGATTGCCGAGCACCTGTACGGATCGGGCGTTCTGGCCGTCGTCGCAATGGGGCTCTATGTCGGTTACAACTCGCCACGCACCGACTACACGACGCGTCAGCAGGAGAAGCCGCTGTGGCTCTCGGCGGACCTACTGCTGGAGAGCTTCGTGTTCGCCTACATCGGGTTGCAGTTCCCGCGCGTCCTCAGCGATCTGACCAGCGAATCCGTCCCACGCATCCTGGCGCTGTCTGGTGTGGTGCTCTTGGTGGTACTGGTCGTCCGTCCGCTGTTCATCTACCCCGTCAGCGCGTGGTCGAGGTTCCGGCGCACGCACCTCTCGAGAAAGCACTCTTCAGACCAAGAGCTCACCTGGAAAGACAACGCAGTCATCTCCTGGGCGGGGATGCGCGGGGTCGTTACGCTCGCCACAGCGGTAGCTGCCGCAGACCTGGCGGCACTCGGGTCGCAGGCCTCCCATGCCATCGTCGTCGTCGCGTTCATCGTCACCGTCGGCACGTTGCTGCTGCAGGGACTCACCCTGCCGCTGCTCATCCGAGGGCTCGGCATCGTCAGCGTCACAGACGAGAAAGAAGACGAAGAAGCGCTCGCCGCGCTCAGACGCAAGAGTCGCAAAGCCGGGAAGGCGTTCCTCGATCAAAAGCGCGTCGAATGGGAAGCGAAGTACGGGGAGTCCGAGCTCAGCGTGTTCGATGCGTTCACAAAACGAGTCACGCGTGTCGAGAAAGACACCGACGAGGTGCAGAAAGTGGAGGACACCGCTACGCGTCCGTCGTTGGATGACCTCCTTGCCCTGTCGAAAGGGTGGTTGCATGTGCGACGCGAAGTTCTCCTCGCCGAGCGTGATGCGGGAAACCTTGATGAAGAGGTGATGCGCGAACTGATCGCGGCAATGGACGCAGAAGAGCTCGCCCTCGACACCAGGGGAGCTGTGCGTCCGCCGAGCCGAGCCTGAGCGCTCGTTCCGCAGAGTGAGCAACGACAGAGCGCCTCGCCCGTGTGGGCGAGGCGCTCTGTCGTTGCGAGACGGTCTTCGTGAGACCGCGAAGTAGATCAGCGTGCGCCGACCGGCTCCTTGTCGTTGAGGGCATCCGTCTCCGGTGCGTCCTCGTCGTCGTCTCCTGAGTCATCAGCGAAAGGCAGACCTTCACGCGGAGCGTTGTAGAGCTCTTCGTTCAGAATGCCTTCGCGCTTGGCGACGATGGTCGGCACGAGCGCCTGACCAGCGACGTTGACCGCCGTGCGGCCCATGTCGAGGATCGGATCGATCGCGAGGAGCAGTCCGACGCCTTCCAGCGGCAACCCGAGGGTCGACAGTGTGAGCGTGAGCATGACCACGGCTCCGGTGGTGCCTGCGGTGGCGGCGGAACCGACGACCGAAACGATCACGATGAGCAGGTACTGCACAAAGCTCAGCTCCAGGCCGAAGAACTGTGCGACGAAGATCGCCGCGATGGCCGGGTAGATTGCCGCGCAACCATCCATCTTCGTGGTTGCACCCAGCGGCACAGCGAACGAGGCGTACGAGCGGGGCACGCCGAGGTTGCGCTCCGTGACGCGCTCGGTGAGGGGCAACGTGCCGATCGAGGAGCGGCTGACGAAGCCCATCTGCACCGCAGGCCAGACGCCGGAGAAGTACTGCTTGATCGACAGCCCGTGTGCGCGCACAAGAATCGGGTAGACAACGAACAGCACGATGGCGAGGCCGATGTATACGGCTCCAGCGAACCAGCCGAGCGAGGCGAGCTTTTCCCAGCCGTACTTGATCACGGCAGATCCGATGAGGCCGAAGGTGCCGAGCGGGGCGATGCGGATGATCCACCACAGCACGCGCTGGATAACCTTCAGCAGCGACTCGGTGAAGATGAGGAACGGTTCTGCCTTCTTGCCAGCTTTGAGGGCAGCGATGCCGACGACGGCAGCGACCACAATCACCTGCAAGATGTTGAATCCGACGTTGGAGCTGAAGGCACCCTCGGTTGCCCCTGCGGATGTGCTGACGGTCAGGCCGAGGAAGTTCTGCGGGATCAGGCCCAGCAAGAAGTTCCACCAGGTGCCGACGGCGTAGGGGTCGCCCGGTTCGAGACCTTCACCGGCGCGGTTGCCCGGCTGGATCAGCAGACCGAGGCCGATACCGATGGTGACCGCGATGAACGCGGTGATCGCGAACCACAGGATCGTCTGTCCGGCGAGACGCGCGGCGTTCTGCACGCGGCGCAGGTTCGAGATGCTGGCGACGATGGCGGTGAAGATCAGCGGAACGACGGCGGCGCGCAGCAACGTGACGTACGAGCTGCCGATCGTGTCGAGCGTCGCGGAGAGCGGGGTCGGGTTCGTCGCAGTGGCGCCCATCTGGCGTCCGATCAAACCGGCGGCGATGCCGAGGATGAGAGCGGCCAGGATTTGGAAGCCGAACGAAGTCAGCAGCTTCCGAACAGGGCCGCGAGTATCAGGCGCTTTTTGCGCGCGTGCGGTAGTGCTCATTGGGGGGACTCCAGAGTAGGGGCAGGGGATATATCGCTGTATTCGTCAACGCTAGGCCCGCATTTTCATTCCCACCCGCTTATAACGAACCATGACGCCCCTCCATCCCGCCCCCTCCATCCCGCCCCCTCCATCCCCCGTCCCGCTCCCGCGCCCCATGATTCTGCTCCCGTCGCACTTTCTGTCGCCCGCGCACGCTTTGGGCGACAGAAAGTGCGACGGGAGCGAAATGGATGGAGGGACGGATGATGGAGGGACGGATGGCGGAGTGACGGAGGGAGGGACGGATGGTGGAGGGACGGGGGATGGGAGGGGGAGCGGGTATGCCCAGGGCGAACACGGGCATACGGGCTCGATGTGGTGGTTACTCTCGATGTACAAGCGCTTCACGCGTCTTCGCCCCGTGCGAATAAGGAGTCACAGCATGTTCGAGAGATTCACGGACCGAGCCCGTCGAGTGGTCGTCCTCGCCCAAGAAGAGGCGAAGATGCTCAACCACAACTACATCGGAACCGAGCACATCCTGCTCGGTCTCATTCACGAGGGCGAAGGTGTCGCAGCCAAGGCGCTCGAAAGCCTTGGCATCTCCCTTGACGCCGTGCGCGAGCAGGTGCAGGACATCATCGGTCAGGGTCAGCAGCAGCCGACCGGCCACATTCCCTTCACCCCTCGTGCCAAGAAGGTGCTTGAGCTGAGCCTCCGCGAGGCCCTTCAGCTCGGCCACAACTACATCGGCACCGAGCACATTCTGCTCGGCCTCATTCGTGAGGGTGAAGGCGTCGCCGCTCAGGTGCTCGTCAAGCTCGGCGCCGACCTCAACAAGGTGCGCCAGCAGGTTATCCAGCTTCTTTCGGGTGCTCCTGGACGCGAGCCGGCCTCTGTCGGCGCGCAGACCAACGACTCCCCGGCTGGCACCCAGGGCGGTTCGGCTGTGCTCGACCAGTTCGGTCGCAACCTCACCCAGGCGGCGCGCGACAACAAGCTCGACCCGGTGATCGGGCGCGAGAAGGAGGCGGAGCGGGTCATGCAGATCCTGTCCCGCCGCTCCAAGAACAACCCTGTGCTGATCGGTGAGCCCGGCGTCGGCAAGACCGCCGTCGTCGAGGGCCTTGCCCAGGCGATCGTCAAGGGCGATGTCCCCGAGACGCTGAAAGACAAGCAGCTCTACTCGCTTGACCTCGGCTCGCTCATTGCGGGTTCTCGCTACCGCGGTGACTTCGAAGAGCGTCTGAAGAAGGTCACCAAGGAGATCCGCACGCGTGGCGACATCATCGTCTTCATCGACGAGATCCACACCCTCGTGGGCGCGGGGGCCGCAGAGGGCGCTATCGACGCGGCCAGCATCCTGAAGCCGCTCCTCGCACGCGGCGAGCTGCAGACGATCGGTGCCACCACCCTCGACGAGTACCGCAAGCACTTCGAGAAGGATGCTGCGCTGGAGCGCCGCTTCCAGCCGGTGCAGGTTAACGAGCCGACGCTGCCCCACGCGATCAACATCCTCAAGGGCCTGCGCGACCGGTACGAGGCGCATCACAAGGTGCAGATCACGGATGGCGCCATCGTGGCAGCGGCGAACCTCGCCGACCGCTACGTTGCTGACCGTTTCCTTCCAGACAAGGCCATCGACCTGATCGATGAAGCTGGCGCTCGTCTGCGTCTGTCGATCCTGTCGAGCCCGCCTGAACTGCGCGAATTCGACGAGAAGATCGCTGCTGTGCGCGAGCAGAAAGAAGTTGCCTCGGAGGAGCAGGACTTCGAGAAGGCCGCCTCTCTCCGCGACGAGGAGAAGAGCCTGCTCGCTGAGCGTCTTCGCCTAGAGAAGCAGTGGCGTGCCGGCGATGTCGCCACCTCTGCTGTTGTGGACGAAGGGCTGATCGCCGAGGTGCTCGCACAGGCCACCGGCATCCCGGTCTTCAAGCTCACCGAAGAAGAATCCAGCCGCCTCGTCTTCATGGAGAAGGCGCTGCACCAGCGCGTTATCGGACAGGAAGAGGCAATCGCTGCTCTTTCAAAGACGATCCGTCGCCAGCGTGCTGGCCTCAAGGACCCGAAGCGTCCCTCCGGTTCGTTCATCTTCGCCGGCCCCACTGGTGTCGGAAAGACGGAGCTTGCCAAGGCGCTCGCCGAGTTCTTGTTCGACGATGAAGCTGCCCTGATTTCGCTCGACATGAGTGAGTTCGGCGAGAAGCACACCGTTTCGCGTCTGTTCGGAGCCCCTCCCGGATTCGTCGGATTCGAAGAGGGCGGACAGCTCACCGAGAAGGTGCGTCGCAAGCCGTTCAGCGTGGTGCTCTTCGACGAGATCGAGAAGGCCCACCCCGACATCTTCAACTCGCTGTTGCAGATTCTCGAAGAGGGTCGTCTCACCGATGGTCAGGGTCGAATCGTCGACTTCAAGAACACGGTCATCATCATGACGACAAACCTCGGTGCACGCGACATCGCTGGCGGACCTGTGGGCTTCCAGGTGGAGGGCAACGACTCCACCAGCTACAACCGCATGAAGGGCAAGGTGAACGACGAGCTCAAGCGGCACTTCAAGCCTGAGTTCCTCAACCGTGTCGACGACATCATCGTGTTCCCGCAGCTCTCCAAGACGGAGCTGGTGCAGATCGTGGATCTGTTCACCAAGCGCCTCAGCGAGCGTCTGCTGGACCGCGACATGACGATCGAGCTGTCGCAGCCTGCGAAGGAACGACTCATCGAGATCGGCTTCGACCCGGCGCTGGGCGCCCGCCCGCTGCGTCGCGCGATGCAGCAGCAGATCGAAGACCGCCTGTCGGAGAAGATCTTGCACGGCGAGCTGAACCCTGGCGACCACGTGAAGGTGGACGCGAAGGACGGCGACTTCGTGTTCGAGCACGGTCCGCGCGGCGAGAAGGTCGCGGTCGGCATCAACACCGGCGGCGGCGCGATCTCCGGCACACCCGACCTCGCGATCACGAACGGCGAGTAACCCTTCGACAGGCTCAGGGACCACGGGTTGCTGAGCGGCCACGGTGGGTTGCTGAGCTTGTCGAAGCAGCTCGGCCCTTCGACAGGCTCAGGGACCTCGGGTTGCTGAGCGGCCACGTTGGGTTGCTGAGCGGCCACGGTGGGTTGCTGAGCTTGTCGAAGCATGGAACTGAAAGAGGCGGATGCTCCGGCATCCGCCTCTTTCCTGTGTTTGGCACAGGTGCGATGGGGGGTGCGGGTTCTAGGCTGGATCCCGTGAGCGAGTACATCGTACGGCCGGCGCGCAGCGCCGACATTGTCAGCATCCGCAATCTGCTGCAGCCGCTGGTGGAACAGCGCATCCTGCTGGGTAAAGACCTGGCGGTGTTGTACGGCGCGGTGCAAGAGTTTGTGGTCGCAGAAGCCGATGGGGTGCTGATCGGGTGCGGTGCGCTGCACGTCATCTGGGAAGACCTCGGAGAGGTGCGCACGCTTTTCGTGCACCCGGATTGGCTGCACCATGGCATCGGGCGGGCGATCGTCGACCGCCTCGAAGACAACGCGAAGATGCTCGGATTGTCCCGGCTTTTCTGCCTCACGTTCGAGGTGGCGTTCTTTACCCGTCGTGGCTTTACGCCGATTGGTGAGCAGGTCGTCGATCCAGATGTGTACTCTCAGCTTCTGCGCAGCGGCGATGCTGGTGTCGAAGAGTTTCTTGATCTCGCGCACGTCAAACCCAACACTCTCGGAAACACGCGCATGCTGAAGGTGCTCTGAGCGCGGCGCAAACTGAGACAGGGCTCAATCTCCCAGGGTGCGGGACGCGAATCGCTTAGCCTGGAGGTATGTCCCGTCGTCCCTCAGCAGCCGTCTACCGCCGACGGCGATTGGTTGTCATTGGTGGACTCGTCCTCTTGCTGGTCGCAATTGGCGTGGGTGCCTGGCTTCTCATTGCCAAGTCAGGGTCTGCTGCCGAGACGTCGCCAAGCCCGTCGGCCTCAGCAACGTCTTCGCCCGCACCCACTTCGACCGACAGTGCCGAATCTCCGGAGCCGAGCCCTTCTGCCGCTGAGACTCCGACTGTCGCAGCTTGTGCGGCGAAAGACATCGACGTCGTGGCCGTGACCGATGCGCAGACATACGCTGCGGGAGTGCTGCCGAAACTCTCGATTTCGCTGACGAACAACGGCGCGAACGACTGCACGATCGACGTGGGTTCGACCACTCAGGTGTTTACGGTTTCCAGTGGATCTGACGTGTGGTGGCGATCGACCGATTGCCAAGAGAACCCCAGCAGCATGATCGCCACTCTGGCGGCGGGGACCACCGTGACCAGCAAAGATCCGGTCACCTGGGATCGCACCCGCTCGAGCGTGGAGACGTGTGACCAGGAAAATCGACAGCGCGCGCCAGGCGGAGGAGCGTCGTACCACGTTGAGGTGTCGATCGGTGGGTTCACCAGCCTCTCGACGGCACAGATTCTGTTGTATTAACCCTGCAGACTTCGAAGGAATTTAGACAATTCGCTTGCGAAAATCCCCGCAGAAGCGGGTCAGACAGAAGAAACGCCGAGAGCGACAAGATCTTTTGTAAGTAGTGCTGACACCACCATTTATTGGGATACCATTATGGTGACTCTCCATATAGAGTGGCACAAGCCATCCCCAGTGGCGTCGTATTACAGCGTCCCCAGCGCTTCGACATCGTCGCTCGAGAGTCCGAGGGCCCTCTCGAGTACCCCAGTCCCCAATGTGGGACTCGAGAGGGCCCCGATCGTCTCCCCATCGGGGTGAAGCGCGAGACCCTGCACCTGCATAAGCTGGATGCATGGCAAAAAAGGCAAAGCCCGCGAAGAAGAAGCCCGCACCGGAAGACTTCCGATCGGATGCTCTGGCTCAGGCCCTGGAGAAGCAGGATGTCGCCGCCGTCGCTTTGGCCTTGCGTAACGGCATCACCGTTGTTCCGCTGATTAGCCCAGGCACACGAGACAACCCTCTCGACAGTGGCGAGGTTTGGACCTATCGCGACCCGAACAGTGGAGATCTCGCTCTGCTGCTCTTCAGTGACGCAAAGAACAAGCCAACGAACCTGCCACCCGATGTCGGTATCTACACCGCGGACTGGCTGCGGACATTCCTCGCCACGTACCCGATCACGACCGTGTTTCTCGACATCGCCGGTCCGCATCCGATGCAGGCCGAACCGACCGAGCTTCTGAAGGCGCTCGACGCCTGACCTTTAGGCCTTCGGCCCTTCGACAAGCTCAGGGACCGAGGGGTGACCCTTCGACAAGCTCAGGGACCGAGGGGTGACCCTTCGACAAGCTCAGGGGCCCTGAGCCTGTCGAAGGGGCGGGGTTAGAAGGGTGGGATGTCGCGGTCGGAACGACGGGATGTGTTGCGGGCGCGCACGTCGCCAAGCGCGGCGCGGAGAGTCTTCGAACGGTCGTCTACCACCTGCTCGTAACCGAGGCGGGATGCTTCGGAGCGGCGTTGTGCTGCCTGCGTCACCGGACGAATCTCTCCCGCCAGGCTCAGCTCGCCGACTGCCGCGATCGTGCGCGGCACGGAGAACTGCTGGATGGAGCCTGCAACGGCGACGGCGATAGCCAAATCGGCCGCTGGCTCGGTGAAGCGCACGCCACCCACTGTCGACACGTAGACGTCGAGCGTGCCAGTGGGGATTCCCGCGCGGCGCTCGAGAATTGCCAACACCATCGCCACGCGCGACGAGTCGAGGCCGTTGACGATGCGGCGCGGATTTGGGGCATTGCTGGGCACCGTCAACGCCTGCACCTCAACCGGAAGAGCGCGTCGGCCCTCCAGCGAGATCGCGACGCAGGTACCAGGCTCCGTCGCGCCCTGTGAGAGGAAGAGCCCTGAAGGGTCTGGCACTTCGGCGATACCGTCGCCTGTCATCTCGAAGCACCCAACCTCGTCCGTCGGGCCGAAGCGGTTCTTCAGCGCGCGGATGAAGCGGAGGGATGTCTGCCGGTCGCCCTCGAAATGACAGACGACATCGACCAGGTGCTCGAGCACCCTGGGGCCGGCGACCTGGCCATCTTTCGTGACGTGTCCGACGAGGATGATCGGCAGATCCCGTTCTTTCGCAATGCGGATGAGGGTCGCCGCCACTTCGCGTACCTGGCTCGGTTGCCCGGCAGCGCCGTCGATCAACGAAGACGACACGGTCTGCACGGAGTCGACGATAACGAGCTGCGGCTTCACTTCATCGATGTGGCCGAGGATAGTTGCCAGGTCAGTTTCGCTCGCCAGATAAAGCTCGTCATGGAGCCCGCCGGTGCGCTCTGCCCGCAGTCGCACTTGACCAGGCGACTCTTCGGCGCTCGCGTACAGCACGCGTCGCCCGCCGCGCGCGGCTTGCGCTGCGACCTCCAACAGCAAAGTCGATTTGCCCACGCCAGGTTCGCCGCTGAGCAAAATGGCGGCACCGGGCACGATGCCGCCGCCGAGCACCCGGTCGAACTCGCCGACCCCGCTGGTGCGGCGCGGAGCATCTTGCGTGGTGATCTGAGTAATCGGCCGCGCGGCTCGATCTGCCGTGGGGGCGACGGAGCCCACACGGCGAAGGATGCCCGTCTGTGCCGCTTGTTCTTGCACAGTGCCCCACTGCTGGCACTCGCCACAGCGGCCCACCCATTTGGCGGTGGTCCATCCGCATTCCGTGCACACGTACGCAGGGGGAGCGGGTTTTCGGGTGGCCATACTCTCAGGCTATCGCCGGCATCAGACATCTCTATGAGCCAAGTGTTTATTCACGGCCGATCCCGTCGGTAAACGATCCCGCGAGCGAGATACTGGAATCATGGCCAACGGCGGGCCCGTCTGCGGGCCGATCTCGAGCTACTCCCGGGTGCAGATTCTGCACTTGCTCTTCGAAGCGGGGCAATCGGAGACCCGTGCCCCCCGATCGATCGGCGAACTCTGTGAGGCCACGGGCCTTCACCCCAATACGGTTCGCGAACACTTGCAACGCTTGATCGAAGGTGGGTACGTGATCCCGTCGATCGAGCACCGCACCACCAGGGGCCGCCCCCGCACGCTGTACAGCGCTGCGACCGGCGCGCCGGGTGCGTCGAGTGCCGTTGCACGAGACAAAGCGCAGGCAGCGGCGCGTCGAGGAGACCTCATGAGGAGCATGCTCCCCGAGGCGGCGTCTGATCTTGGCCGCGAGGCGACCTATCAGCTCGATGCGCTCGTCGAGCACCTCGAAGAGAGCGGCTTCGAGCCGGTGGTCGACGACGCACGCCTCACCGTGGATCTCAGCCCGTGCCCCCACGCGGCCAGCCGTTCCGAAGACCGACCCCTTCTGTGCCGAGTGCACCTCGAACTCATGCAAGGCGTGCTGACTGCGGCAGGCGGACCACTCGAAGCCGAGTGCGTCCAAGATGCAGCGCTCGCCTCCGACTGCACAGTGCAGTTGCGCGATACCTCGAACCAGTCGCCGCATAGAACAGGAGCCGTGCATGGAATGGCTTGATCCGCTCGCTCTCGCCCGATGGCAATTCGGGCTGACGACCGTCTACCACTACCTTTTCGTGCCCTTGACGATCGGTATGGCGCTTGTTGCCGCCATCTTCCAGACCGCTTGGGTGCGCACGGCCAAGGTGCAGTACCTGCACCTGACACGGTTCTTCGGCAAGATCTTCCTCATCAACTTTGCGATGGGCGTTGTTACCGGCATCGTGCAGGAGTTCCAGTTCGGCATGAACTGGTCGGACTACTCCCGCTTCGTCGGTGATGTGTTTGGTGCCCCGCTCGCCTTTGAGGGGCTGCTGGCGTTCTTCTTCGAAGCGACGTTCATCGGACTGTGGATCTTCGGATGGGACAAGCTTCCGCAGAAGCTGCACCTCGCCACCATCTGGTGTGTGGCAATCGGGAGCACGCTCTCTGCCTACTTCATCATCGCCGCCAACGCGTTTATGCAGAACCCGGTCGGGTACGTCTTCAACCCTGAAACCAACAGGGCAGAGCTGACCGACTTTTGGGCGTTGCTGACCAACCCCGTTGCGCTCGCCGCTTTCCCGCACACCATCTTCGGCGCGTTCATGTTTGCCGCTGGTGTTGTGATCTCGGTCTCGGCCTGGCACCTCTCCCGGGGGCAGCACTTCGACACGATGCGCATCTCGCTGAAGTTCGGGCTGTGGGCGATGATCTTCTCGACCGCCGGAGTGGTCCTCACCGGAGACCAGCTCGGCCTCGCGATGTACGCCGCTCAGCCGATGAAGATGGCGGCAGCGGAGGCGACCTTCAACACGGTCTGTGGGGCCGACGCGTCGTTCAGTATCTTTACGCTGGGCACGCCGGACGGCAGCTCTGAGCTGTTCTCCATCCGCGTTCCCTACCTGCTGTCGCTGCTTTCTACCCACACACTTGACGCGTGTGTGCACGGTATCAACGACCTGAACGCCGAGTACGCCCAGACGTATGCCGCCACCGGCATGACCGACTTCGCGCCAATCCTCTGGGTCACCTACTGGGCGTTCCGCTGGATGATCGGCCTCGGAATCGCCGCAGCGCTCGTCGCTGTCGTTGGTCTCTGGATCACGCGCAAGGGTGCCAAGAAGGCTCCCGCTCCGTGGATGTGGAAGATTGCGATCTGGTCGTTCCCGCTCGCGCTCGGTGCCAACATCATGGGCTGGGTCTTCACCGAAATGGGCAGGCAGCCGTGGATCGTATTCGGTTTGATGACCACACAAGACGGTGTCTCACCGGGGGTGAGTGGCCTCGAAGTGCTCATCTCGCTCATAGCGTTCACCGCCATCTACGCAGCTCTCGCCGTGGTGGAGATTCGCCTCATCATCCGGGCCGCGCAGAAGGGCCCTGACACCGAAGAGCAACCGCACGATGAGACGGCGCAGCTGCCGTCGGTCGTTTACTGAGAGGGAGGAGCATCATGGATCTCGCAACACTTTGGTTCTGGATTGTCGCCTTCTTCTTCGTGGGCTACTTCGTGCTCGACGGGTTCGACTTCGGTGTCGGAATGTCGTTGCCTTTCCTCGGCAAAAACGATGTCTCTCGCCGGCAGGTGATCAACACCATCGGCCCGGTGTGGGACCTCAATGAGACGTGGGTGATCGTCGCTGGAGCGGTGCTGTTCGCCTCGTTCCCCGAGTGGTACGCCTCACTGTTCAGCGGGTTCTACCTGCCGTTGCTGCTCATCCTGCTGGCGCTGATCCTGCGCGGTGTCTCGTTCGAGTATCGGCATCAGCGCGAAAGCCTGAAGTGGAAACAAGGCTTTGACCGCATGATCGTGATTGGCTCTGCCGTGCCTGCACTGCTGTGGGGCGTTGCCTTCGGCAACATTGTGCAGGGCGTGGCGCTAGACGAAAACCACATTTACGTTGGTGGGTTCTTCGCATTGCTGAATCCCTATGCCCTGCTCGTGGGCGCCACCACGTTGCTGCTGTTCTTCTTGCACGGCGTGCTGTTCGTCGCCCTCAAGACCGACGGGCCGGTGCATGAAGACGCGCACAAGCTCGCCGCGCGGGTCGCTGTCCCGACGGTGATCGCGGCTGCCGCCACGGTGCTCTGGACCATCATGATCGCGGCGGAACGCGAAGCGCCGCTGCTGTGGCTCGTGATCGGCACTGGCGCACTCGCCGCCGTGGCACTGCTCAGCGCGGTTGTATTCTCGCTGCGCAAGCGCGACGGCTGGGCGTTCTTCGCGGGCATCCTCACGGTGCTGTTCGCCGTGGTCATGCTGTTCTCCGCCCTGTTCCCGTACGTGATGCCTTCGACGATTGATCCGGCGTTCAGCCTGACGATTGCCAACGCATCGAGCACTCCGTATACGCTTCAAATCATGAGTTGGACGGCCTTGATTGCAATGCCGCTCGTGATTGCGTACCAAACGTGGACCTACTGGGTCTTCCGCAAGCGCGTCACCAGAAAATCCATCGAGGGGGCTCCGGCGCACGCGTGAAACCCGTTGATCCGAGGCTGCTGAGATACGCAGGTGCCGCGAGGGGATTCCTCGCGGCATCCGCGTTGATTGGCGTCGTGCAGACGGCGGTCACGATCGCATTCGCGTGGTTGTTGACGGATGCAATCATCGGCGCGCTGGCAGGCCGAGATGTGACGGGCCCGTTGCTGTGGTTGCTGGCTGTTGCGCTGTTGCGTGGGGTACTGATTGCCGCCTCCGATGCCGCAGGGACCAGAGCGGCCGCGAAAACGGGAATGCAGTTGCGCGCTGCGCTGGTTGGCGCCGTGGGGCGACTGGGACCAGGGTGGTTGGCGCAACGCAATCAGACCGCTCTTGCCGTGACAGCCGGCCATGGGCTTGAAGCCCTCGACGCCTACTTCTCGCGATACATTCCGCAACTCGTACTTACGGTGATTGCGACGCCAGTGCTGGTCGCGGTGATGTGGTGGCAGGACTGGCCGAGTGGTCTTACCGCCGTGATCACGCTCCCGCTGATCCCGCTTTTCTTGATCCTGATCGGGATGGCGACTCGCACCGTACAGACCCGCCAATGGCAGACGCTGCAGCGGTTGGCAGCGCGCTTTGCCGACACCGTTCAGGGACTTTCTACGCTGCGAATCTTCGGACGCGATGCCCGTGCTGCCGAGCGCATCGAGGTCACGGCAGATGAGTATCGCCGCGAAACCATGAAGGTGCTGCGGTACTCATTTCTCTCCGGTTTTGCGATGGAACTGTTGGCCTCTGTTGCTGTCGCCCTGATTGCGGTTTCGGTCGGTTTTCGGCTGCTGTCTGGCGACCTGACGCTCGAGGTCGGACTGTTCGTACTGTTGCTTGCTCCTGAAGCCTTCTTGCCGATCCGCCAGGTGGGCGTGCAGTTCCACGCTGCCTCCGAAGGTGTGGCCGCGACCGAAGACGTGTTCTCGGTGCTCGACGAGGCCGGTCACCCCACCCACCTGCATGACTCCTCCACACCTGCAGCCCGACACTCCGCGGATTCCTCCGGCATCCGTAATTCAGTCATGCAAGTGGAGGGGGGAGGGGGGCTCCGGGTAGCGGGAATGCGCGTGCGCGGGTTGCCGCCGGTGTCGTTCACGGCAGAACCGGGGACCATCACCCTGATCGAAGGACCGAGCGGGGCGGGAAAATCCAGCCTGCTTGCGGCACTACGAGGAGCTGTGCAATTCGACGGCGACGCGCACTTCGGCGATGTGGATGTGCGGAGGTTGGTTCCTTCCGACTGGCTGGCATGGGCGGGGCAGAGCCCTGGCCTGATGCGCGGAACTGTCGCTGCGAACGTTGCTCTCGGAGACGCGACACCAGACATGCACCGCATCCGGGTGGCGCTCAGAGACGCCTGCGCCGAGAGCATTGCCCCTGATCTTGAGCTTGGCGTGCAGGGAACTGGACTCTCGGGCGGACAAGCGCAGCGAGTCGCTGTCGCCAGGGCGCTTTATCGCCATGCTTCCGGGGCCGGACGCGTGCTTGCGCTTGATGAGCCGTCGAGTGCGCTTGACCCGGAAACAGAGGAACGGCTGTGGGCCTCGCTACGCACGCGCGCCGATGCGGGGGCGACGATTCTGTTGGTGTCTCACCGGCGGTCGGCGCGGGTAGTCGCCGATCACGTCGTGGCGTTGGGGGTGGGAGTGTGACCCTTCGACAAGCTCAGGGACCGGACGGTGCTCAGGGGGCGGACGGTGGCCAGGGGGCGGAAGGTGGCCGGGCCCTTCGACAGGCTCAGGGACCGGACGGTGCTCAGGGGGCGGATGGTGCTCAGGGGGCGGATGGTGGGCGGAATGCGCGGGTGCGGCGGATGCTGCGGCTGGCGCAGCCGCCTGCACGGCGCTTCTGGCCCGGCCTGATCTGGGGGATGCTCTCTGCCACTGCCGCCGTGAGCCTGCTCGCCGTCAGCGGTTGGCTGATTGTCAGCGCCTCCATCGTCGACTCACTCGTGCCCCTGTCGATCGCCGTCGTTGGGGTGCGTTTCTTCGCCGTCTCGCGCGCCGTCACGCGGTACCTGGAGCGTTTGAGTGGACACGACGCGGCCCTGCGCCAGCTCGCCTCCACTCGCTCCGACATGGTGCGGCGGCTGACCCCGCTCTCACCGGCAGGACTCGGCTCGACCGACCGAGGCCAGGTGCTCACGGCACTGGTTGATGACGTCGAAAACCTGCAGAACCTCCCGCTGCGGGTGGTGCAGCCGCTGGGGGTGGCCGCGCTCGTCGCGCTTGGTGCTGTCGGCTTCATCGCATTCGTCTCGCCGCCTGCAGCCTTTGCGCTCGCCGCATGCCTGCTGATCGCTGCTGCTGCCGCGATTGGCCTCGGCTGGATTTTCGGCTCCCGTGCCGAAGCTATGGTCTCTGCACGCCGGGCGGACCTCTCCGCAGCATTGGTTGACTACTTCGGCAGTCTCGATGTGCTCCTCGCTTATGGGGCAGAAGAACAGGCACGCGCCAGAATCACAGCCGCCGATGCGGCACTGCGCAGAGTCGTTGACCGAGCATCGCTCGCCCAAGCGGTCGCTGCCGGAGTGGTCTCGGCCGTTGCTGGTGTTGCGTCGGTGTGGGCGCTCGCCGCGGCCGCCCCAGGCCTGACCGATGGCTCTATCGATGGGCCGTGGCTGGCGGTGGCCGTACTCGTGCCGATGGTGGTGTTCGAGATCTTCGGATCTGTTCCCATCGCGGCAGCATCGTGGCGAAGCGTGCGGGCGAGTGCCGAGCGCATCGTCGACGTGCTGCCCGAGCGGATGCCGGATGAGCTCCGCTCCGACGCGGGTGACGACATCGAGATGCCGGGCACTCCTGCGCTGCACCTGCGCGATGTGCGTGCCCAGTGGCCGGGCGGCGTTCCGGCGCTGAGGGGCATCGACCTTGACCTTGAGCCTGGTGAGCGAGTGCTGGTGGCAGGGCCGAGTGGGGCGGGCAAGAGTTCACTGGCCGCGGCGTTGGTCGGATTCTTGCGGGTCGAAGGGGAGTACCTGATCGGCGATCGGAAGGCGGCAGACCTCTCCGGTCCTGCGCTGCGCCGTGTTGTCGGGCTGTGTGAGCAGAATCCTCAGCTGTTTGACGAAGACATCAGGCAGAACCTGCTGTTCGCGAAGGATACGGCCACCGATGCGGAGCTGATGCAGATGCTCGACAGAGTCGGCCTTGGTGCGTGGGTGCGCGAACGGGGTGGTCTGGATGCGCGAGTCGGTGACCGTGGCGCGCTGGTATCTGGCGGGCAGGCGCAGCGGCTCTCGCTGGCTCGCGCGCTGTTGCGTGGTTTTCCGGTGTTGGTGCTTGATGAACCGACCGCCGGGGTTGATCTCGAGGCGTCTGATGCGCTGTTGCGTGATCTTTTGCAGGCCGCGGGGGAGCAGTCGGTGTTGCTGATTTCACACCTGGCGCCGCCCGCTGGCACCGTCGACAGAACTGTGCGGATCGAAGCAGGTCGTACGCTCTGAGGGCGGTGCGCCTGGCGCTCAGGCGTTCATGTCGACAGGGGGCTCCATCACAATGCCCTGCGCTTCGAAAGCACGACGCCGCTCTTCAATGCGGCGGTGCATCTCGACCTGGGCCTTATCGATGAACTGCGGGTCGAGGTCTACCGTCGGCGGGTGCGGATCGCCATGGTTCACCGCAATGTAGGCATCGAGCTCTGGACCGCTCGTCCATGAGGTGATGAGCGCATAGCGCGGGGCCGTCCCGCGGTGCCACACTGCGTGCCAGAACCGCTGGGTGTCGACGATAATCCGCGATCCGGCGCGCAACGGCAGGCGAATCTCGGTGGCAGGATCGAAGCGGTCGGCCCGCAAAATCAGCATGGATTCGGTGTCGTCCGAGAGGTTGAAGAATCCGCGCACCACCCAGCCGGTTCCTTCTTCATTCAGCCGGTTGTTGTCGTCTTGGTGCAGGTTATAGATCGCATCGGCATACTCGTTCGGCTGCAGCTCGATGACGCGGCAGCGACCGACGCCCGCACCAGGCTCTTGCGCACGCTGCTGAAGAGAAGGGGCGATCGCCACCTGCGAATCGATCCACACGCCGTTTTTGTCGGTGCGGGGAGGCGTGCGGTTCCAGAAACCGTTGCAGTCGATGTCTCCGGCATAGCTGCTGAGCGGGGCGAAGCGCGTGACTCCAGAAGAGCGCCAACCGACATACTCCAACTCGCGCCACTCGGCGGGGTCTGCAGAGCCGACAGCGTCGTCGAGTACGACGTATCCGGTCTCGGAGAGTGCCTCTGACGTGATGAAGCCCATGATGCGTACCTTTCCCGTCTTGCTGCCCCACAGGCGGCGGGTTCTTAGGGAATCCTAACTGGAACGGCCTCGTCGCGGCGCGGGGCCAGCCGGGCAAAACGGTTCCGATTCGCGCGCCCGCCCGCAGTCCCGTAAGCTGTTCCGCGGTGACGTGTCCGAGCGGCCGAAGGTGCAACACTCGAAATGTTGTGTAGGTTCACCCCTACCGTGGGTTCAAATCCCACCGTCACCGCCACCACGAAGGCCCCGACTCCCTTGGAAACACTGGGATGCGGGGCCTTTGTCATGTGTGGGATGCTGGCAGCGGTAACGCAGCGGTAACGGAAGATCATCGGGTTGCTCTGGCTCACGCGTCGGCACATCGGCCGCCCGGAGGCTCGCGTTTCCGCGCCAGGGCGCTGTGCCGGAGGTACCCGCCCCGACGACTGCGTGTGTGCCGAAAGGCTAGGCAAGCGGGTACGCGATCACATCCGCGAGGCGATACCGCGCCCAGCCGTCGCCGTCGGGCGCGTCCCACTGAAGACTCCGGCCGGCGCGGTTCAGGCGGTCGTGCTCGTCCTTGGTGACCCAGCACTTCTGAAGGAGTCGGTTGAAGATCGACAGCAGGTGCTCTGGCGACGTGGCCGGGCCACCTGCGATCGGCTCCTGGTGCGTGTTTGATCGCGGGTCAGCCTGGCTCGGATCGACGATCTCGACGATGATCCGCTTGAACGGGATCACGTGCTCGACGACCCGTTCGTCCGGCGACAGCTGTATCGCGTCCCGGGTCGCGAAGGTCACCGCATGGCCGTCGTCGAGCGCGCGAAGCATCTGCCGAAGCCGGCGCGGGTACCCTCCTGATCCTTTGGTCCACAACCGGCCACCGGCGACCAGGTACGGTCGGACCTCCGTCTCGATGAGATCGAAGGCAGCGATCGTGGCGCGGGCATGGCGGTCATCTGCGCGCGAGGTGTTTATGGTGCGATCCTCCCACCGATGAGAGATGGTGGAAGAGATCCGTCGGCGCGCTCGGGAAGAGAGCCTCGGAGTGTTCCTACGGGAGCACCGTCGTCGACACTGCGCGCAGCCAACCGCCGCTCGTCTCGCCGTCGATCGTGGCTTCCTCTGATCGCAGCACCATCTCGACCTTCGTGCCGTCCGTTCAACTGGCGGCCTCGGACTCATCGGCGGAGACCGTCAGGTCCTGAGCGCCGCCTTGCGCCTTCAGCATGACGAAGTAGTCGCCGGTGGCCAAGCCAGCAGTTCTAGACGAACACCACTACCCATGCGAGCAAGGCTACGGCGGCAGGGACGAGCCCGAGAAGAACGCTGCGCGGTCGTTTCCCGCGCAACGCGAGCACCGTCATCCAGACGACAAAGAGAGTCGCGACACACGCCACGATCGTCGTGACCCATCCGGTCTGATAGGTCAGCGCCTCGCCCGAAGTGCTCTCCCACTCGCAGTATCTGCCGGCCGGGAACGCCGTCTTGTTACCTTCAACAAGCGACACCTCTCCTTGAGACGCCGCATCGGGTGGGACAGGACCTGCGATGCACGCGTACTCGGCGTTGCCCGCGACGCTGAAGTACTGGAACACCGGCATTGCGAGCACTGGGAGCACGGCGAGGCAGGCGAAGATGAAGTACACGAGGGAGCTCGCGAGCGTTGCGGCCCGGGAGCTCCGTTCGGCTTGCTGATTGGTCATGGGGCTCGAGGCTACTAGCAGTAGCTCGAAACTCCGCTGAAGCCGTAGTTGGGAGATGCCCAGCACTTCGGCGGGGCCGTCCAGCCGATCGACGACTGCTCGCTCAACGTGAGACGGTTGCCAGAAGTGGATTCGCTGAGGCCCATGCAGTCCGTGAGGGACAGCCACGGCTGAAGGACGCATCCGGTCGCGTTGACCGACTGCACCAGTCCGGAGGAGATGCGTCCGGTGGTGTCGGCACCGCGGAAGGCCATGATCTGCACGGCGACTTCCTGCTGCCCGTTCGGGTACGAAGGAATCGCCTGCGGCGTGCGGAAGCCGATCGCCATCGAGTTTCGGTTGCAGTTGTCACCGAAGTCGTTGTAGTCGGCGTAGGCGTTCACGTCCGAGGCCATGGCGGTCAGCCCGGTCCCGGTGTTGACGAGAGCCGCCCACCACTCGTAGTCGTAATTTTTCGCGAACGGCTGGTCCTTGTAGCCGGCAGGGCACGCAGGCAGCCCACGGGATCCTGCCTGGTAGGCGGGGTTGGACGTGGTGATGTTCACTTCCATCTCGAATCCGTCGTCATCGGACAGGTTCGAGGTCTTGGAGTCGGTTCCGTTCCATGTGTAGTACGAGTCGAACAGCACGCGCAGCGGGTCGTCGCGCTGCACGATGATGTCCGCGTACTCCGGGAACCAGTCCTTCGCGCCCGCAGGCAACGCTTGGATGGCCATGTCGGACTTCTCTGAGGCGACCTCGGAGCGCCGTTCGTCCAGCAGCGCGTCGATACGTGCCGGGTCAACAGGGTCTGCGACGAAGGCTGGTCCTGCGCTCTCGACCGACGTACTGCGCCGTGATGTGTGCATCGCCTCGGCCTCGTCAGCGGGCACTTCGATGATGGCACCTACGAACTGCGGCTGCGTGCCGTAGCTCTGATCGAAGTTGCGCAGGAAGTCCTCGACCGACGTCTGAGGGTTCGCGCTCAGCTCTCCGATGATTTCAGGGTTCTCGAACCGCCAGGCAACAACGGGGTGACCGTCGATATCCGACGTCTTCACGGCGTCGGCAGCACTCTGCGTCGCGCTGAAGGGGACCGTCGCGGCGGATCGATGAGCACGGAGCCGGGGATGGTGAGACGCTCGGTAAGTCCGCGGGAGCCTTCACGGATGGAGACGAGGGCGTCGGCCGCGGCGTGGGCGGCCCCCCTCGTGGCGACTACAGCGGGACCTGTACTGCGGCGGTCGGTGGTGGCATCCAGGTGGATGCCGAGGTGGTCGAGGATGAGCAGCACAGTGTCAAAGGAGATGGCACCGTTGCCGCGTTCGAGGCGGGCGAGGGATTGGCGGGTGATTCCGACGGCGTTGGCGACGTCCTGTTGGGTGAGGTTCCGCTGGACGCGGGCGTTCTTGACCAGACGGGCGGGGTACCTGTGAGATGTGAGCTATAGAGAAGATCTTCCCAACAAGTCAAAAAGCAATATGTCCGGGCGGTGGGCTGGCGCCAGTGATCTCAGGCTCTCTTTACGAGGTTCGACTTCAGGAGCATTGCGCCGAATCCGTCGACCTTGCAGTCGATGTCGTGGCCGTTAATGGGGCCGATAAGGCGAATGTTGCGTACCTTCGTTCCGGCCTTGATGCCCTGTGGGGAGCCTTTGACTTTGATCGAGGTCGTGACCACGACGGTGTCGCCGTCTGAGAGCACGTTGCCGACCGCGTCTTTCACGACCGCGTCTTTCACGACTGTGTCAGCTGAAGCTGCCTCGTCGCTTGAGGTGCCTGACGCCGACCACTCGAACCCACAGAGTGGGCAGACGTAGAGGGTGCTCATCTCGTAGGTGTGCTCGCTGGCGCAGGTGGGGCAGGGAGGAAGGGTGTCGACCATGATGTCCACGATACTGCGAATAATGATATGTGTCATATGATGGATTCATCAATCGGAAGGGGTGATGATGGCAGACACGTGGGATTCGCAGCGCCCTTTGTATGAGGTGAAAGCGAACCTGTTCAAGGGCCTCTCACACCCGGTGCGGGTGCGGGTGCTGGAGGTACTGTCGGCACAGCCCGAAGCGTCGGTTGCGGAGCTGTTGGCGGATACCGGGCTGGAGGCATCTCACCTCTCACAGCATTTGTCCGTGCTCCGCAAGCATCACCTCGTTGCCGCCGAACGCCGGGGGAGTCTGGTGTTCTACCGCGTGGCGCACCCGCAGGTCGTGGATCTTCTCAGCGCAGCGCGGGCACTGCTCACTGAGGTGCTGCACACGACGCAGCAGCAGTTGGTGTCTGCTGCATCTCTTCCCGACATTTCACGTCCTGGCGCGGCGTAACACGTCCGAGGATCTGCGGATGAAAAGAAGGCTGGCAGGTTTGTGGCCGCGGTGGGCAGACTACCGGGAGGTCCCTCGGTCGTGGCGGCGAGATCTGCTGGCTGGGGTGACGGTGGGGGTCGTGGCGTTGCCCCTCGCGTTGGCGTTCGGGGTTTCATCGGGGGCCGGTGCCGCTTCGGGGTTGGTAACAGCGATCATCGCCGGGGTGATTGCGGCTGTTTTCGGTGGTTCCAATGTGCAAGTCTCTGGTCCCACTGGCGCGATGGTCGTCGTCCTCGGTCCGGTGATAGCTACTCACGGCCTCACAGCACTCCCGCTCGTGTGCGTGATGGCCGGGGTTATCGTGCTCCTCGCCGGAGTGTTGAGGCTAGGAAATGCGGTCACGTTTATCCCCTGGCCTGTCATCGAGGGGTTCACGCTGGGAATCGCCGTCATCATCTTCTTGCAGCAAATCCCGGCCGCGTTCGGTGTCTCCGCTGGGCCGAGCAGCAACGCCGCCGTCGCTGCCATCGAAGCGGTACGGACGGTGGATCTGAATGTGATGTGGTGGTCGCTGACCGTCACTGGCGTGGTCGCGGCGATCATGGTGTTCGCCCCGATGCTGCACCGGGCACTCCCTGGATCGATCATCGCGATCGTGCTGGTCACCGTGCTGGTTGCCGTATTCAGGATTCCGGTGCCGATGATCGGGGAACTCCCGTCGTCACTCCCCGCACCGATCCTGCCAGTGGTGGACCCGGCGACGATGCTGGCGCTGGTGGGCCCGGCTTTCACGATCGCGGCGCTCGCGGCAATCGAGTCGCTGCTGTCCGCACGGGTCGCCACCTCGATCTCCAACACCGGTCCCTACGATGCAGACCGGGAGCTCGTGGGGCAGGGCCTCGCGTCTATCGGGTCTGGACTATTCGGGGGAATGCCCGCAACCGGGGCGATCGCTCGCACAGCAGTGAATATTCGCTCAGGTGCGCGCACGCGGGTTGCCGCGATCGTGCACTCCCTGGTGCTGCTGCTCGTTGTTTACGCGGCAAGCACCGTCGTTTCCACCATTCCCCTCGCTGCGTTATCTGGTGTGCTGATGGTGACTGCGACCCGGATGGTCTCGCTCACCACCGTTCGCACGATTCTCCGCTCCACACGCTCCGACGCCGTCGTGTTTGTGATCACCGCAGTGATCACCGTGAGCGTAGATCTGATCTACGCCGTCGGAATTGGTGTCCTCGCCGCTGCCTTTTTTACATTGCGTCGTCTCGCGAACTCTGCGGGCGTCCGCCGGGAAGAGCTTCCAGCGCCTGCGGAACCTGGAGACGAACGCATCGCCCTGTTCCGGATCGATGGGGCCCTGTTCTTCGGCGCTGCAGACCGCATCGTGGCCCGCATCGGCACCATCCAGAATGTATCCGTCGTGATCCTGCGCTTGTCCGGTCTGCAGGTGCTCGACGCCACCGGAGCGCAAGTGCTCACCGAACTCGTCCACACTCTCGAACGCCGAGGTATTACTGTCCTCATCAAAGGCATCCCACCCGAGCACCTGCAACTTGCCACTCGTGTCGGTGTGATTGCGTCCCTCCGCCATCAAAACCATCTCTACAGCGACCTGGACCCCGCGATCGCCCACGCCCGCAGCCACGTGCGCAGGGATGCGACGTCGGGCGCAGACTCACCGACACCAAAGATTCTCCGACCTTAGTCAATCCGTGATGTACTCCAGGTCGACGGTTTCGACGTCCCGCATCACCCCAATCCTCACCCCGTCATCACCCACAGGGTCACCCAGATTTCATCCAAGATCACCCCGTATTAATAGGGCTTCTCTTCACGCCGACGAACATACTGGTTAAGAGGTCAGGCCCGAAGCGTCATTGGTGTTTCGGGACACCCTTAGATAGCAGAACAGCTGACGGGCTGGAATCTTCTGTCCGCTTTCCCTGCCTCTGAGCCGTAGCGCGCTTCGGTGGCGAGCGATCCTGCGGTTCATTTGTTGCGCGCCCGAAGCTCTGTGCTCATCGCACGGGGCTCGCAGCCCTGCGCGAAAAACGACAGGCAATTGGGAAGGGCGAATGGATGCGCAACGTCTGGCGGATTCTTAAGCGTGATGCGAGGCGGCTCCTTCACGTGCCACTGGCGATGGTGATCATCGGGGGCGCTCTCATCACCCCTTCGCTGTACGCCTGGTTCAATATCACCGCGTTCTGGAACCCTTTCGACAACACCAAGAACCTGAGCATCGCGATCGTCAACCTTGACGAGGGCACCGACAATGAATTCGCCGGTGAGGTGAATGTTGGCGACCAGCTTGTCGCGAACCTCAAAGACAACGACGACCTGGGATGGCATTTCCTCTCTGAAGAAGAGGGAATGGAGTCGGTGCGCAGTGGCGAGAGCTACGCGATGTTCGTTGTCCCCGCAGACTTCTCTAAAGACCTGCTGAGCCTCACGACGGGGGACTTCACGCAGCCGAAGCTGATCTATTACGTCAACGAGAAAGAAAACGGCGTCGCGCCGGAGATCACTGACACCGCAGCGACAACGCTGCAGACGCAGATCACCGATTCGTTTACCCAGCAGGTTGCGTCTGCTGTCGTCACGGCGATTCAGGAAGGTGCAGGTACTGCCGAATCCGACGCGCAGACGGCAGTGTCGGATGTCATTGGTGACCTTGAAGGTGTCGCTGGCATCATCGGAGAAACGCGCACCAACCTTGAGAACCTCGACAGTGATATCGCTGATGCGCGAGCCGGGCTGCAAAGCAGTCAGGCGGTTTTCGGAGACATTGACGGCACGCTGGGCGGAGCGAAGTCCACGCTCGTCGACATCAAGAATCTTGCCGACCAGGCGCAATCCGAGCTTCTCCGTCTCGCCGGCGAATCCACGACTGGCCAGGTCATTGGCGCGGCCGAAGTAGGCGAGGCTGCATCTAGTGCACTCGCGGCAGTCGGACGCGTGAGTGCAGCCAGCAGCGCGCTCTTGGCTTCGGTCGACGCTCAGCAAGACATTCTGGGGCAGGCATCAGTGCTGCTGGCTGGCCTAGACAGCCAACTTGCGCAGACGTCTGTGGCGCTGAGCACGCTCGATGACAGCCTCCGTGCGGTCGAAGACGATCTCGACCTCGCGATCTCCGACCTGCAGACAGTGGGAGGCGCCGCGCTCTTCCAAGACCTGGCGGCGCTGACGGGTTTGAACGCCGAGCAGATCGCGCAGTTCATGGCGACGCCGGTGAAGGTCGACCAGCACACCATTTTCCCCACTGCGTCGTACGGCTCGCTGATGGGCTCGTTGTTCATCAACCTGTCGCTCTGGATCGGCGCCTTCGTGCTCGTTGTGATCTTGAAGCTTGACGTCGATGACGAAGAGGTGCCCGGCGCGACAGAGCGGCAAAAGTACCTCGGACGCTGGTCGCTGTTTGCCTGCATCGTGGTGGCACAAGCCACAACGCTGAGTATCGGCAACCTGATCATCGGCGTGCAACACGTGAATACCTTCGCGTTTATAGCCACCCCGATCCTCATTGGGCTGGCCTATATGAGCGTGATCTATGCGCTCTCGGTCACCTTCGGTTATGTGGGTAAGGGGCTCGCTGTGCTCCTTGTGATCATGCAGATTCCCGGGGCTTCTGGCATCTATCCCATCCAGCTGATGCCCGAGTTCTTCCAGTCTCTCTATCCGTATTTCCCCTTCACCTACGGCATCGACGCGATGCGCGAGGTTGTCAGCGGGTTCGCCGGATTCGCCTATTGGCGATACATGGGCATGCTGGCGCTATTCACTGCTTTGGCGTTCTTCCTCGGACTCGTGCTTCGGCGACACGTCGCCAACGTCACGCGCCTGTTCACAAGCCAGGTGCGCGATACCGAGTTGTTCGCCAGCGAAGACGGCGAACCGGCCGGCCGTGGTTATCGCCTCAACCACGTGCTGCGCGCGCTCGCTGACCGTGCACGGTACAACGAGAAGCTCACGCAACGCACCCTGCCGTTCAAGCGGTCGTACCGCGGATTCCGACTGGGAATTGTCACGGTTGGTGCGTTCGGCGTGGTGTTGCTCGCCGCCGGTGCCGTGATCTTCCCCGAGCTGAAAATCGAGTTTGTGGGCTGGTGGGTCCTCTGGCTCATAGCGGTGCTCGTTGCCCTGGTGACGCTGGAGTACATCCGCTTCAGCTTGCGTCTTTCCGCTGAGGTCGGCGAAATGCCCGAAGAGAAACTGCGCGAAGAACTCGCAGAACTGGAGTCGAAGCGATGAAGGGAATCCTGCTGCAGTTCCGCTCCGATCTGCGTCGGGCGACGAGCAACGTGATGGCAGTCATCGTGCTGTGCGGGCTCGTCGTGATTCCATCAGCCTTTACGTGGTTCAACGTGATTGGCAGCTGGGAGCCGTTCGATAACACCAAGAACTTGAAAGTGGCGGTGGCGAGCGTTGATGAGGGGTACACCAGCCCGCTGATTCCGCTTCATGTCAACGTCGGCGCCCTGGTGGAGTCTGCTCTGCGCTCGAATGATCAGCTTGATTGGGTGATCACGACGAAGGAAGACGCGATCGCTGGCACCACGTCGGGCGAGTACTACGCCGCGATGGTGCTGCCGAAGGACTTTAGTGAGCGAATGCTTACGTTCTACGCTGCCGGATCAGAGCAGACCCAGATCGACTATTACACCAACGACAAGTCGAACCCGCTTGCGCCGCTGATCACGAGTGAGGGCGCGGATGATCTCTCAGCCAAGATCAACTCGGAGTTCACGAAAGAGCTCAGCAATGTCTCGTTGAGTTTGGTCTCTGCGATGGCGAAGAACCTGAATAGCTCCGATGCGCAGGCGGCGTTTGTGCGCATTGAAGCCCACATCAGCGGTGTCGCTTCGCAGCTGAGATCTGCGTCGAGCACCGCGACGATGTTCACGGGCATCCTCCAGGCGAGTGTCCCGCTGGTCAACGGTGGGGCAAGCTTGCTGGACTCTGTCGAGTCAGAGTTTGCGACGGCGACGGGGCAGGTTCAAGAGGGCTTGACGGCCGCGCAAGACGCGGACGCTGCCATTATCCGTGCGACAGACGCGCTGTCGGCAGCGCTTACAGACAGCTCGGCTCGACTTTCGAGTTTCGGTGCCGAAGTCGACCGTATCTTCGATGGCCGAGATGCAGACGCGGCGGCCAGTGTGCAGCAGATCAACGACATGATCGCTGATCTCGACGTTCTTATCGACCGACACCAAACGTTGCGCGACGAGCTCGCCGCAAACCTCGAGAATCTCCCTGAAGAGGATCAGCCGGCGATGCAGGTCGTGATCGACGGCCTCGACACGGCGATCAGTAACGAGGAAGCACTCAAGTCGCGCCTGCGGGAGACTGCCGACGCCATCACGCAGGGCGATAGCGACCTGCAAGGCTTCCGAAGCGCGATCGATCAGCGAATCGCAGATGCGCAGTCTTCGCTCAGCAACGCGAGCGCGGTGTTCTCGAACGACCTGAAGCCGGTTCTCGACGAGCTTGCGGGAACGCTGGGTTCGGTCAGCGCAAGCCTCGGCGGCATTGCAGGGCAGGTTGCGGGGCTGAGCAACACGGCAGACGGCGTGACAAGCATTCTTGAGGGTGCTGCCAGCGAGAACACTGATCTCGCAACGGCACTCGGAACCGCAGCTGACGAGGTCGATCGCGTAGCCGACTTGCTCAGCGAGGCACTCGGTACGGGTGATTTCGGCGAGATCAGCAAGGTCATCGGCACAGATCCGGAGATCCTTGCCAGCGCGCTGTCTGATCCGGTGGGTGTGGATCGCGTAGCCGTGTTCCCCGTTGTGAGTTTCGGTGCGGGTATGGCGCCGTTGTACTCCACGCTCGCACTCTGGGTCGGTGCCTTGCTGCTCTGCGTCACGCTGCGCGTAGACCCGCCGGCGCGGCCTTTTGGCGGCGGACCCGAACTGAAGCTGCACGAGCGGTTCCTCGGTCGGTACGCACTGTTCGGTTTGCTCGGCTTGCTGCAGAGCACGTTGGTGTTCGTCGGCAACATTGTGATCGTCGGGCTTCAACCCGCGCACCCGCTGTTGTTCATTCTGGTGGGCTGGGTAACCTCGACCGTCTTTACGTTCATCATCTATACGCTCGTCGTCTCGTTTAGCGATGCCGGAAAGGCGCTGGCCGTCTTCTTGCTCGTCATTCAGGTCGCGGGCGCTGGCGGTGCATATCCGCTCGAGTTGCTGCCTCAGTGGTTCCAGAACGTCAGCCCGTTCTTGCCAGGCACGCACTCCATCGACGCGTTCCGTGCAGCGCTTGCTGGCATCTACCAGGCGGACTACTGGATCTCACTCGGCCTGTTGCTCGCGTTCCTGCTTCCGATGCTGCTCCTCGGCTTGCTTGCTCGTAAGCCGCTCATCGGTGTGAACCAGAAGATGGAAGCGATGTTGCACTCGACCAAGCTGATGTAACGCCGTTCGCACGCACAAGATTTTTGAAGATGTATGCAAAAAGAAGAAAGAGGTAGCATGCGAGTTTTGGTCACCAGTTCGAGGAACACTTTCGCGCTCGACATCATCCGCAAGTTGGGCAGCACAGGTCACACGGTCGTTGCAACGGACACCTACGCCGGTGCAGTCGGAAGTCACTCCAAGTACCTCGCCGGCCATGCCGTCACGGCCTCTCCTCGGTTCGCGACGGATCAGTACATCGCAGACATCAACAAGATCGTTGCCGAGCACGACATCGACCTCATCATCCCGAGCTTTGAAGAGGCGTTCTACCTGTCGGCTCGCCGCGGCGACCTGCCAGACAGCGTCACGCTCTTTACGGGTGAGTTCGAAAAGCTCGCTCGTCTGCACGATAAAGCGAGCTTTCAGCGACTCGCCGAACAGGCCGAGGTGCCGATTCCCGAGACGATGGTGGCGACCGACCGCGCGTCCTTGCTCGCCGCAATCGACCGTTATCCTCGCTACTTCGCCCGCGCGGCGTTCTCCCGTGGTGGCGTCGGTCTGTTGACGAACACGGGTCCGCTGGCGGGAAAGATGAGCGTCGATGACTGCACCCCCACCCCCGATCAGCCATGGCTCGTGCAACCGTTCGTCGACGGCCCCATGATCTGCACCTACAGCACCGTCGTAAACGGACGGGTGACGGCGCACTGCACATACCGGGCGCCTGAGCAGTGGGCGCACAGCACGGGGATCGACTTTCAGGCGATCGACAGCACCGAAACGCTCGCGTACACCGAGCAGATCGTCGCGGCACTTGGCGGCGACTACAACGGTCAGCTGTCGTTCGACTTCGTGAACAACGATGGCCAGCTGTACGCCATCGAGTGCAACCCGCGCTCGACAAATGGGGTCATCCTGCTCGAAGCAGACGAGCTCGCCGCTGCGCTGGCTGGCACGAACACCGAGACGGCCGTCGTTGAGCCTGGCGTCGAGCGTCAGGTCAGCATCGCGGTGCTCGCTGATGCCTTCGCTGAGCCGCTCAGCCATCTGCCGAAGTCTTTGCACGATCTCACGCACGTGCGCGATGTGGGCGCGGGCTGGCACGACAGCATCGCGATGATGTGGAGTCCGGCCACGCTCGTGCACGGAGCGAAGATGGCGCACGGCTCGCGGCAAGAACTGCTCGCCGCCCTTGCCTCAGACATCGTGTGGAACGGCGAGAACATTGACGGCATGTCGGACGCCGATGCGGACGCCCTTGAAGCGGTGCACGCTCAGCGGGTATAACCGAGCATCTGGTCTAGCCGCACAGCGGCACCGAGGTAGTGGGGGAGGCGGGCCGATAGGCCTCGCCGCGGGAGCAGATCCAGCTCGCTTTCCCTGCCGCTGAGGCTGTGCGCGCGATTCTGCGTGAGTCGCTTGACCACGTTGAGAAGAGCTGCAGGCTGCGTATCCAGCGCACTGTGCCCGTTCTCGATCGTCAAGAGCGTTCCCCTCTGCGCAGTGTCGACGGTGCGCCGAGCGATTTGCGGCGGCGTGCGGAGGTCGCGAGTGCCACTGAGCACAACGAGCGGCCAGGTGAAGGTCGGCGTGAGCTGGGGAAGATCGAAGGTGTCTTTCTCGAACGCGGGAAAACGGTGAGCGATCGATGCATAGGTAAGTGCCGGATCCAGAGGGAGACCGTCTGTAGGGGCTCCGTAGCCGAGCTCGCGGAACCCTATTGCTCCGGCGATGTCGAATTCGTACACCCCAGGAAAGCCCGCGATGGAATCATCGCGCGCGGCGTAGGCGTCGTGCGCGCGCCAGGCCAACCCTTTGCGTCCGTTGAGGCGTTGGCGCACGAGAGGTTCCACCAGCTCATGTCCGCCGAGCTCGTAGGCCGCTCGGAGGATCGTCACCAACTTCTGTTCGTCCTCACCAGAGGCGAGTAGTCGCCTTACCGCGGTGGGGAGCGGACCGTCGCCGTGCCAGAACAGGTCACGCACCGCGGTGCGCTCCAGATCCAGGTCTGCTGTTGCCTGCAACGCAGAGTCGAGCAGCATCCCTTCCACGCGGTCTCCGTGGCGCACGCCGAAGCTGCTGGCGAGGTAACTGCCGTAAGACGAACCGACGATGAAGGCGGTCGAGACACCCTCGTGGTCAAGCACCGCGGCAATATCGTCGATGACCTCGGTGATGCGCATCGCAGAGTGGGGGAGGTCGCGGCCTGAGCTGTCGAGTCGCGACAGCCCGACACCGCGGTGTTCCACCATGATCACGTCAAGATCACCCTGTGCCGCCCAGCGTCGCAGCTGACGGTAAGGCACGATCGACCCGAGTCCTGGTCCTCCAGGGATGATGACGGTCGGCGTTTTCGTGCGCGGGCCGGTGCGCGCATACGCGAGGTCGAACTCGGGAGACTGCGCATGGGCAGGGCGGCGAATGCGTCGAAGTCCGGGTGTGCCAGCCGTAGCAACTCGCAGCAATCGTTGCGCTGTGTTCACGTCAGACTCCCACCCTTCGGCCTACCAAGATCACCGGCGCTGAGCCCGAAAGCTGCGCGCTGTGAAATCAGGCTACATGCGGCAGATGGGGTGGCGGATACGGGCACGAAACCGCTGATCTCATGCTCTGCTCACCCGGGTATTCACCTGCGGGTGAAGTTCGCACGCGTCGCGTAATTGAACCCTTCCGCGTTCGTCTCATTGGGTACAGAGCCACTCATCGTGCATGCACGAGGCAGCGGCTTGTCGCATCGGAAGAGAGAGAAATTGATGAACACCAGTATCGAGACGACAGCTCACAAGGCAGAGGTCGGATCCGAACTCAAAAGCGGCAAAGGTCGTCTCGTCGTTGCAACAGCCGCTGTCATTGCGGCAGCGATGCTCAGCGCAGGCGGGGTCACTGCTGCGCACGCGTCCGATCTGACGATCGACGATGTGTCTGCGGTCGGAAACGGCAGTACCGCCATGAGCGCACCGATCTATGAAGGCGGTGTGGTCGACGATGACGACGACAGCGTTTATGACGACAACGCTCATGACGACAACGCTGACGACCGGCCTGACCGTCCGGACCGTCCGCCGTACCCGCCGCAGGGCGACGACGATGACGAGGATGGTGAAGACACCGACGAAGACATCGACGAAGACATCGACGAAGACATCGACGAAGACATCGGCGAAGACGACGGTGAAGACACCGGCGATATCGAAGATGCTCCGGATCGTCCTGCCCACTCGACGAACGACGACGGAGACGACGACGGTGGCGTCGAAGATCCCGACCAGGGCGAGGGGGATGAAGAGGGGACAGAGCAGGCCACGGATCCGGTGGGCTCTCCGTCGTCATCTGAGTCTGGGGCGGAAGACGCACAAGTGTCGAGTCAGACGGATGATGCTCAGGTGACCGGTCTCGCGAAAACCGGCGGCGAGTTCGGCCTCGCGGCGGTCTGGTCCGCGATCGTGATGATGCTCGGCGGTGCGGGCGCGATCTTGTTCGCGCGTCGTCGTAACCAGAAGCACCGTGCTTAAGCGCAGCTCCGGTAATCCGCGAGACAGACTCACGCGAAGTTCGCCCTCGGGTGAAGTGTAGACGTGCGTCGGGGGTGAAGCGCGAGTGGAGGCTGGGGTGAGCGGCGGTGCGAAATCTGCCGTTTTTCCGGTGCACAGCGCGGTCGACGTGTTCCACTCAAAGTGTGTTCTTTCAGCGATACAAGGGGGGCGGGGTCCCCAGCGCTAACTGATCCCCCAGTCAGTGAAGCTCTGGTGCGCCGGTCTAGGTCTGAAGACACGCAGCGCTGTCCCCGCGCTAAAACCAGACGGGGAGGACGACCGCTCAGCGGCAACCCTCCCCGTCTGGCATCAGTCTCTTCGCGCAGGTGGTCCCGCGCCGCGTCAGGGAACGCGCACTCCGGCGAAAGTTGTGTAAGTGCGGCGGGCGAATCCGAGACGCTCGTAGGCCGCGATCGCTGAAACGTTGGCTGCTGAAGCGTGCATGAGTGCGCGCTCGCCTCGTTGCTGAATATGGAACGCGATATCGAGCACGAGCCGTGATGCCAGGCCCTGCCGCCGGTAGTCGTCGTCGGTGGAGACGGCACTGATCTCGGTCCACCCGTCGAGGTGCAGTCGCTCACCTGCCATGGCGACGAGTCGTCCTTCACGACGGAATCCGACGTAGCGGCCCAGCTCGTGGGTGCGAGGGAGAAAGGGGCCTGGCTTGTTGCGTTCCACGAGTGCCAGCATCTCTGGCACATCTTCTCGCCCCAGCACGACTACCTCGGGATCGGGCACAGGGCGGAGCGCTTCGGTCTCTACAAGCTGCACGCCCTGGCCGCGCCACAGTTCTTCCCACCCTGGCGGAAACTCGGGTACACCGCCCGAAAGCCCGATCTCTGCGCCGTGACCCACGAGCTCCACCAGCGAATCCCATACCTGCGGCTCTGCCCAACTGCGTACCGCGACGAAAGGGGCAACATCACTCGGGTATCGGCGTGCAAGATCGTTACCCTCGGCGAAGTGGGCATGCGGACCGGTCAGCGCATGCCAGGCGGCGTTATCGAGCTCAGCGGCATCGTGATGAGGGGGTAGGGCGTGTGTCATTTGCGGCGTTCTCCGGTTGCGTCACGATCTTGGCAGGCCACAAGAGCAACGACGACGAGCGTCACTCCATTCCGGCTCGAACGCAAAATACCGTGCGATCTAGGAAAAGTGATTTCGCTGAGGTGACGGCATCAGTCAAACTTAGGTAGTCACTCTCTGGAGGAGTAAAATGCGACGTTTCTTCGTCATGCTGGGAGCCGTCGTTTTGGTAACGGCTGGACTGGTGATTCCCGCTACAGCGGCGCACGCTGCAGATGGAGCGACCGTCACCATCACAGGCGGGGAGCAGTCGAACCCATCGGGCAGCGATTTTGCTCACACCGTGAGCTACAGCTGCTCTGCGCTCGAGGGCGATGTGACGCCCTGTGAAGACGTGGTGATCAAAATCCCTCTCGCGGGACTCGCTGCCGTGCCGTTCACAGATGAAGAGATCGAAGCGATGATCTCAACGAGTTCGCCTGATGCGACGTGGTCGGTGGAAGACGGCGTCTTGATCGTTGAGCTGGGCGAACTCGAGGCCGGAGAGTCGGCCTCGTTCCCGTTCACGATTACTCCTCCCAACAACATCACCCCAGACGGAACAACGTGGGAGTTGCAGCCCACAATCTCTGGTTCGAACATCCCAGACTCCACCAGCGATACGGTGGCGACCGATACCGCAACAGCAACACTGACTCACGAGATCTCTAAGACGCTAGAAGGCACCGGTTTTCGCCAGCCGGGCGACACCGTCGAGTACGACATCGTCGTGCAGTGCACGCAGCCGAGTGCGGGAAACATCTTCGCCAGCAGTATGACCGTCACCGACACGCTCCCGGAGGGACTTGTCTTCGACAGCGCGGAACCTCAACCGGTGGATGCGGGCGCAGATCCGCTGACGTGGGTGCTAGACCCGCTCCCTGCAAGCTGCACGACCGAAGGGGAAAACGGGGCCGCCCTCATTCACGTGGTGGCGCATATCGACGAGGGCATCGCCGGAGACATCGAGCAGATCGAGAACGTCGCTGGTGTCACCTCGGAAACAACGGATGGCCAAGATATCCCGGAGAAGACGGACGACGCCCTTGTGACGTTGCTCCCGCCGGACCAGGCTCCAGGCGTCGGCACCTTCACGAAGAGCTCTTTTGCGCAGTTGCGTGACGTGCTCGCCGAGGGGGACCAGACAGAAGAGAACTCCCACACCACCTATCCAGGGTCGTGGGGGCCGATTCGCGACACTCAACCGGCGAACGTGCTGAACAGCTACAAGCCGAACGAAGCAACGGGTCTGGTGCAGTCCGGCTACAAGATGCAGTACTCCAGTGGAGTATCGCAGGCTCCGGGGCGCAGGTATCGATCGTTGACCCGATGCCCTGCTTCACGTTTCTCGCGATAACCCACGATTCCAATGCACCAGGCAACCTCTGCAGCACGCCGGCGTTCATCCCGACGACCGTGTCTGTGTGGTCGTCTGCGGCGGGCGTTGACGAGTTCGATGCCGCGGCGTACCAGCCGCAGGCGCGTCTCGCCGACGGAAGCGTCATCGACCTCGAGCACGTGGGCGATGACGCCCGCAACGCGAGTACCTACAGCGTCCCGTCCGGGGTCGTCGTTTCTGAACTGCTCTACCCCGGAGATGTAGGGCTCTCAGGGCAGACCATTCGCTGGGCTGTCTTCGGCTACGTCACGGGTACCGTCCGAAACCTCTCTCTTGTCGAAAACACAGCGCACGCCACCGTGACGTGGGAGGGCGAGGTGATCGGTGAGCCGACAGGGACTGCCTCGCTGCGCGTCATCAACCAGGCGCAGACGGGAATCGACAAGTCCTTCGCCGGACAGTCCGGAGGCAACGCGAACCTCCGCTTGACCGCACGGTTGACGAGTCCGTCGACGGCCACGCAAGACTTTGTGGTGACAGACCTGCTGCCTGAGGGGATGACTTCAACCTCAGTTCCCGGGGAGATCACGGCAGACGTCGTCATCACACAAAACGGCATACAGCAGGATTACGAGATGCCCGCAGATTCGATTGAGGTTATCCCGAACTACTTGAACAGCGGGCGTGAGCTTATTCGAGTCACCTGGACCCGAGAAACGCTCGCTGTGGCGCCTGGCAGCATCGGCCTCGTGACCGAGCGGATGCAGTTCGGGGTCAGCGTGGATGCGGATGTGCCAGCCACGTATGACAACACGGCTCAGGTGTATTACACCGTCGGAGGACTCTCTGCCCAGTGCCAGCAAGATCAGCCTCTGGTGCAAGAAGAGGTAGAGGCCGTCGACTTCAACGGCAACGGCACGACCGACGACCGGCACTGTTTCGCCACCGCGGCGATGCAGATCACCCCGGAACCGGACACGGCGAGCTTCGTGTCGACCAAGACAGTGCAGGGTGACAACGATGACGCCCCGCAGTCGTATCCCGGCATCGGCACGGTGGGTACAGACGGTGGCGACGTGCAGTTCCAAGTGGGGTGGAGCAACACCGGTGCGACCACGCTGAGCAACCCGGTCGTGTACGACATCCTCCCCGCCATCGGAGATGTGGGAGTGGGTGGCACGTCTGCCGGGCTGCCGCGCGACAGCGACTTTGCCACTGAGTTTGTGAGCGTCTCTGATGTGTCAGAGGGCGTAGAGATCGCCTACTCGACCGCGGTAAACCCATGCCGTGACGAGGTTTATCCCGACGCCGAGAACGCGGGTTGCGAGAACGATTGGTCGCTCACCCCGCCGGCTGACCCCGCATCGGTGACAGCGCTACGGGCTATCGGCCGCGACGCTTACGTGTTCGGCGAAGGCTTCAGCTTTGCGGTCAATATGACGGTCCCCACCGATATCGCGGTGGGTGACGTCGCCTGGAACTCGATCGCGGCGAATGCGCAGATGCCAGACGAGAGCTGGATGCAGCCGAGTGCCCCTCCCAAGGTCGGTGTCACCGCAGAAGCGGTCACGATGATCGGCAAGACTCTGGCGCCAGGATTCGATGCATCGAATCTCGTGCCGGGTGACGAGGTGCGCTACCAGATCTCTATCGCCAACCCCTCGGCGGTAGACACCACGGTTGACGCCACAGACACGCTTCCCGATGAGCTGACATTCGTGTCGATCGATCCTGCGCTGGATCCGCCAACGCTCAGCTACGACGCGGAAACCGCCAGCATCCGATGGGAGGAGTATCCCATCGCTGCACGCAGTGAGGAGACCTGGATCGTCACGGCCACGATCAACGAAGGGGTCATCGGCGAGGTCACCAACGTGCTTTCCAGCCCAGGAGCAGTCATCACCACGCCGCCCTGTGAAGATGACGAGACCCAAACCTGCGTGACCGTCGACGTCGGGGCCGCGTCCATCGCCGTCACCAAGACGGTAGACGGAGATGCTGCCTCAACCGCGCCACAGAACTTCACATTCCAGATCGTTTGCACGCTGGATGGCGACGTCGTGCTCGACGAAGAGGTTGTCCTCGCGGCGGGCGAGACCAGTGCCGCGTTCGATGTGCCGGTGGGCACCGAGTGCACTGTCACGGAAACAGATTCGGCTGGAGCCACATCTGCTGCGGAGCCCCAGGTGGTGCAGCTCGATCAACCGACGCTGGTGGAGGTCAACGCGACCAACACCTTCGACGCCGGCTATCTCGCCGTGTCGAAAACCATCTCAGGGTCGGGAGCCGACTCGTTCGGTCAGGTCGAGTTCACGTTCAGCGTGTCATGCACGCTCGCCGGCCAGTCGGTGCTGAATGGCGAGAACACCACGGTCATCGGTAGCGCCAATGGTGCTGTCGTTTCGGACCCGATCGGACCGCTCCCTGTGGGGTCAGAGTGTGTTGTGACGGAGACTGTTGCAGGCGGTGCAGATGCGCCTGCCGCCCCCGTTGTCGTCACGATCACTGAGGGCACCGTCGACGCTCCGCTTCTTGCCGAAATGAACAACGTCTTCTCCACCGGCACTGTCGAGGTGGCGAAAGAGGTTGTCGGGACGCAAGCCGCGGCCCACGCCAATGACGAGTTTGAGGTGCTGGTCACGTGTCAGGTCGCAGACGCCAATGGTGCGCTGACGACAGTGTTCAGCGGATCCATGACCGTCACACCTGGGGCTCCAGCACCCGTCACCACACCAGAGGGTGAGACGGTGATCCTGCCGGTGGGAGCGCGCTGTTTCGCCACTGAGACGGATGATGGCGGAGCCGACCGCGTCGAGATCAGCGCCGCCAACTACGCCTCTGGCATCGTCGTTCCCGCAGGGGGCATTGATGAGCCAGTGGTGATCACGATTGATGTCGTGAACACGTTCGGCATCGAAATTGTGCCACCGCTTGCCGTGACCGGTGTCAACGGCATCTGGGTAGCAGGCTCGGCAACGCTTGCGGGGTTGCTCCTCGCCCTCGGCGCGATCCTCTTGATCAGGCGTCGACAGCACGCATAGCAACACAAGAACGACCTCACCTCGCCGAAAGCGTGGTGAGGTCGTTCGTGTGTCTGGTGGCTTCGGTGTCAGGCGGCTTCGCGCCGACCAGATCGCCACGGGCCAGGCCACCGGCTACAGCCGCGACACCATCGCCAAGGGCGACGCCGTGAAGATCCGCGGCCACTGGTCGAAGGTCGCCCGCGTCAACGCCAAGACCGTCAGCGTGGAGACGCCCTACAGCTGGACCGACCGCGCGCCCTACGCCGAGATCCAGGACCACCGCACCGCCGCCCAGCTCGCACAGAGCTAATAGAGGCATAAGGGATAAAGGAGACGAAATGAACACCACCGACGCAACCGCTGCCCTGCCTGGCACGACGACCAGGGAGACGCGCACTACTGGACCGCCACAGAGACAGTTAGAGCGCACTTTGAGGAAGTCGCCGCCACGGTTCCCGGCGTCGAGCTCTGCGAGGAAGATCCGCCAGCCGTGCACTTCGGGGCACGGTGTGAGGGGAGCAACCCCCTCACACTCCCCCAGTGGCCGCTGCGCGACCAGGCGCGCGGCCCTCCGGGCCGCCAGGTATCAGAGAGCTTCGGGCATCGTTCCTGCCGCTCCATCATTGCCGCCGCGGTCCGACACACAAGCCCCTCCGGGGCCCGCTCCTCCAAGATTTTCGTCACGCGGTCGCTACTCTCCCTCAGATCGCGACGAAATTCTCTCCCCCACCGCACTCCGTGTGGTGTTCCGGCCCTCTAGCTGCGGCACTGCTCCGCTTATCAGGAACGAGCCAGCGAATTGAACGAGAAAGGAAAACGGATATGGAACCTCTGAGGGTCTACACAACCGGACCGAGCTGTGGCAAGTGCGAGATGACGAAACGCATGCTCAAGGCCAAAGGCATCCCGTTCATCGAGACGAACATCAGCCACGACGAGGCTGCGCGGGAGTACGTAACCGTGGAGTTGGGGTACAGCACGGCCCCGGTCGTCGTGGTCGATGACGAAGACCACTGGTGCGATCTGCGGCCTGACCACATCGAGCGCGTCGCTGCACGCATGGGCTGAACGATGACCGACGAGCAGCCACAGGAAGCCGGCCCCGGGTCCGACGAGCAGTCGCAGGAACGCGGCCCGGTGTCTTGGGAGTCATGGAACTGGATGAGGCAAGAGATCATCCGGCTTACGGCCGAGAACGCGGAACTGCAGCGCGACGCCGAATTCTGGCAGCAGCAGACGAATCACTGGTACATGAAGGCCACCTACACGAACGAAGAGATCGCCGATTTCGTGCGCCGTCGGTCCATAAACGAACCGTCCGAGACCGCGTAGACGGTGAGAGTCCTCGCATGAGCGGCTACCAGTCCGATCTCTCAAAGCTGTCAACGGGGGAGAGGCGACACTCCTGAGAAGGCGGGCGGGTGATGTGACGCCAAGCCGATAATCCCGTCTGACCCTGACGTCTCCATCAACCTGCCAGAAACGTTGGGCTGACCATTCCGGCGCAACAGGTTTCGGCAATGGGTTTCGGCAGCTACTTGATCGGCGCGTCTGCCCCGCATCCGGACCGAGATCGTCATCCCACCAAAAACGATCGTTTACGACAGGGGGCCAAGCTCCGCCGTTTTCCAGGCCGGTCGCGTGCTCAAGCGAAAATGCTCAGGCTACACAGCCCATCCGGACCAGGGCCGAGACACCCTCTGCGCGGATAGCGCGTCCGCTATATGAGCGCGAACGCTTGCGCCAATGTGAGTATCTTCTGAGCCCGCGAGAGCCGCGGCAGGTCACTGCCGTCCTGGATGATCCCGCCGCGTGCGGAGAAGCTGTCGAGGAATTCCATAGCCCAAGCGATGTCCGACTGGGCGGGACTCATTGCTTCGTTGACCACTGACACCTGCGGGATGTTCAGACACAAGCGACCCGTCATGCCCAGCGCTAGAGCGGACTCGGACTGCTCTCGGACGAGGGGGTGACTTGGGCTAACCGAGGGCCCATCTATTGGACCCGGTAGGCGGCCTACCCGGCTTGCTACTACCAAGCGTGATCGCGGATACGCCATGGCGAGCTCGTCAGCGCTTGCTCCTGTGTCGCGTCGATAGTCTCCGCTTCCGAACGCGAGACGGAAAGCGCCATGTGCGCTCGCGATCGCTACCGCGTTTTCGACGCCTACAGCCGATTCGATCAAGGCGATCACTGGGACGTTGCCGCCGAGACGTGCGTGAGTTTTCGACACCTCGTCCGGCGTCTCGGTCTTCGCCAGGATTACCCCCTGCAGACCGGGAACCTCACGCAAGCGATCGAGGTCTTGTGCCCAGAAGCTTGTGGATCGGTCATTCACGCGTACCCACGCCTGGTGCCCGGACTGCAACCAGGCGGTGACGTTCTGCCGGGCCGCATCTTTGTTGGATGGATCGACCGCATCCTCGATATCGAGGATGATCTGATCAGCTTGAGATTCTGTCGCTCTCTCGAAATCGTCCGCGCGGTCAGCCGAGACGAGGAGCCAAGTCCGAGAGATTCGCGGAGAGATCTCGCTCTGTCGGGTTTGCGTATCAGTGATCATGTGTCTTCTCATCTTGGAGCTGAATAGGCAGAGGTTAGCGAGCAGTGCCGGCGTGGGGTGCATCACCCCACGCCGTGCCGCGTCACTGCGGATCGACGGTTGCCTCCGAGATGTAGAGGAGGTGTATCGATGAGTTTTGGAAGCTCGAACCGAATGAAGGCGTGGTCTCACTGCGGAAGTAGCATCGCGATCGGAACCACAACCGCGGTGACGACTGCCATGGCAATGACGTTGCCGATGAAAGGATGGAAGTCCGCTGGCAGCCGCGCCGAGATGGGACGAGCCACCAGCGGGCAGAGCACCGCCCCTGCGACAGCCCCGAACAAGAGTGGGACCAGAGCGCCGCCGGTGGCGAGTACCGTCGCTGGTGCGACCGATACCAGTGAGACGTATGTCGGCGCCCATCCGCCGTTCTGATAGAGGTGGCGCCAGAGAAGCACGCCGATGGCGGAAGTCAGGGTCTGCGCCACGAGGATCTGGGGGATGAGGTCGGATCCGTATGCCGGGAGGATTGACATCAGGGCGATCTGAGCCGTGAGCCCGAGGAGGAGGCCGATACTTGCCCACTCGGTGGCCCAGAACTGAGTCTCCGTGAAGTCGCACAGGACTCGCCGCACGGTCCACACTGCGTCGCCCAGCAGCGTGCGCCGCGGAGACGGGCGGGGTGAGGCGTCTTCGAGTCGCTCGGGCTCGGTTGATGTGGATGCCGGCATGCGAAGCCAGGGGAGGATTCGGGCAAGAAGGAAGACGGCTGTCGTCCCGATAGCCATCGAGAGAGTGTTCGCGACGACTACGGGAAGGCCCAGCGGTGCCGTGACGAGGGCTATCAGGAGCATTGCGAGCGGCGTCGTAAGCGATCCGAGAACTGCTCCGGTGAGGACGATGCGCCAGCCCGCACCGTAGATGAGGACCAGAGCGGGTGCCACGCACACGAAGGGGACGAAAGTTGGTTGCCAACCCGACTCGAGCATCCAGCCGAATGCCACGTTCGAGATGATGATGCTGAGGGACGCAGCAGTGAGCATCCACGGCCAGAGGCCGCTTCCGTAGGCGATTGGCTGTCCGGAGAAACGCGTCTGTCGTTGTTGCAGCAGCCAGGCGATCAGCGCACCGATCAGGAGACCGATTGAAGCTATGGGCGACGCGTAGAACTGCGGCTCGGTGATGTCGCTCGCCAGCCAGAGCAGGCGTGACCACCCGTCCTCGGGCAGTGTCCCGAGCCATGCTTCAAACGCACTGGACGTGTCGGTGGAGAGCAGTCGCAGCAGCCCGCTAAGGGCGAGCCCCGCGGCGACTGCGAGTCCCGCTCCGACAAACACACCTGGGAGACGCAGTTCGCTTTGTTTGACTCTGGGTCGAGGTGTCGATGTCATGAGCCGATGCCCTTACCGTACGGTGGGCGCGCCGTCGTAACCGAGGAGCTCGTCATAGAGGTCGGTGCGTCGGTCACGCGGCAGGTCGTTGAGCGGCCCCCACACCACGGCTGAGCGCGAGGCGACGAGGTCGAGCTCGGCGTATTTGGTGGTCTCCGCTTCGGCATCTGCAATACCGTCGATGGGCCAGCCGTTTACCCCGGTGAGCACTTCGATCCGATGCCTCCCGGCACCGGCCCCGTAGGCCGGCCCCTGGAATGAAGCGGGCAGCGGCCGTCGTCGCGGTCGCCGCGACGATCGTCCTCACCGGCTGCGCCGCCGGCGTCGACGAACTGCGCGTGACCATCGATGGAGTCATGGTCACCGCCGAACAGGCGGCCACCCCCGAGACGCAGCGCGAAGGGCTCAGCGGGCGCGACAGCGTTCCCGAGGGCACCGGCATGTGGTTCCCGATCGAGCCTGCGCAGCGCACCGAAGTGTGGATGCAGGAAACCCGCGTGCCGCTTGACGTCGTGTGGATACGCGAGGGGCGCGTGACGGGTGTTGTGACACTCCAGCCGTGCTCATCCGACCCATGCCCCCGGGAGGCGTCCCCGGGTGTCGTAGACGCGATTCTCGAGGCCGCTGCCGGCACATTCGATAACGTGGCCACCGGCGCAGCCGTCGACGTGACCAGGAGCACACCGTGACCCGCCGTGATCGTCAAGGCGACCATGCTAACCAACGAAGGCGACGAGAGGACGCGCTACTACGGCCCGTTCCTGTCACACGTTCACACGATGGACAGTAGCCCCCAAGACCTTTTCGATGTGGGCAACACACGCACGCATGCGCGCTGAATAGGTGCCGGCACCGGTCTCGGATGTGTCGAATGGAACAGAACGACCGAGCAAGCCATGCGTAGCATTGCTGATCTCTCCTGTCGGGGACACGTAGAGCGCGTGAAAGGCAGACTTGTTTGCGGTCCGCCAGCCTCCGTTTGCGGCGAGCACGATCCGGCCGCCCGACGAGAGGTCCAGCCACACAGTGTCCTCACGATCCTCTCGTCTGCCGATTACTGCGGTGATCTTCTGGTCAATGTTGCTCGGGAGCTGTCGAGAGGTTTCGATCCACATAGGAACCAATCTATCGACGTCTTCGACGGCGTCCGTTCCGATGCGGCGCCGAATGAACGCAGCAGTCCGAATAAGAGCCGCGTCGACGTCGACGACCAGGTGCTGTGGAGTTCAGCGCTCTTTGGCTGTGTTCTGTGATCACTTCGTGTCGCGTCCGCTGCCATGGCGGGTGTGATTAGGGCGTGATTTCTGCTGCGCGGCGATAGAACGTGGAACGGGAAATCCCGAGGTCGCGGATGACCTGTGTGGTGGTTTCTCCGTTCTGGATGAGGTGGAGCGCGCTGCGTATCTGACTGTCGGTGATCCGCCGGGGCCTCCCGCCGAGATCCTTCCCAGCATCACGTCGTTTACTGATGGAGTCGGTGATCCGTTCGCTCTTGATGTCGTGTTCCATCTGCGCCAGAGCGGCCATGATCGTGAACAGCATCGAACCCATCGGTGTGGAGGTGTCCACGTCCCCGCCGCCAAGATTCAGGACTCTAAGACCAGCGCCGATCTGACGGAGCCCTTCCGCGAAAGCGAGCATGTTCTGCGTGGACCGTCCGAGACGATCCAAAGTGGTGATGACAAGCGTGTCGCCCTGCTCGAGAGCATCAACCGCACGGTCGAACTGTGGGCGTGACGCCCGCGCTCCCGAGACGCCCTGATCGACATAGAGGTCGTCACGCCGGACCCCGGAGCTGAGCAGGTCAGCTTCTTGCCGGTCCGTCGACTGCTGCCGCGTCGACACTCGCGCGTACCCGATCAGCTTCCCCATCGTGTCCCCTTGGTGTCCCATAACTAATGGTGATTACTTGGATCCAAGCACCAACTTATGACACATAGTTGCGGGACTCGCTGACAGTGAGAAAGTCGCGGGGAGCTGTCAATGTCCGAAGTCCTCGACACTTCTGTCCGAAGTCCTCAACACTCGTGTGAGTCAGCCGATCGCGCGAAGTGCGGCGACTGTCTCTTATGCCATGGGAGGAGGATTCAGTAACTTCGGACACTGACAGGCGCGCTGTGAGCGCTCATGCACTTTCGGGACGTCCCGAAACTCTAGGGATACGAGACGCAGCTGAGACTTCATCGGTAGTCAAGCTTCGTGCACAACCTCGGCAAGATTCGCCTCGCGACGTTGGGCTATGGAGGCCCTCGCCCTCGACTGACTGCCTCGGCGCACCCCGCTGGGTAACAGAAGACGCTGAGCACGTCGCGTTAAACGCGTCCAGGTTCTACGCTTGCGATACATCCACAGCGGAGGAACACATGGCGATCTGGCAAGACCTTGGCTTCAGCGGAAACCCATACGATTCGCGTCCCCTCCGCGCTACGCAAGAGGGCGACCGGTTGATGATTGGGCGTGACGTTGAAAGCCGCACCCTCCGCAGCCAAATCGAGAACACGACGCTGCACCCCACTTTGGAAGGATCCAACGGCGTCGGAAAGACCAGCCTTGTGCTGGTCAATGCTTATCGCTTGATGGAAGAGCGTAGAACAAACTTTGACGCGCCAACCTGGCTTCCCATCGACAAGATCTTGCAAGTGCAAACGGATGCAGACCGACTGTATCGGGATGCCCTCATGGCTGTTGGGCAGGCGCTGATCTCCCATGAGGCGTTCCTTGCTGACTGCGATATAGCTACAGCGAATCTCGATGCTTTACGTGGTTGGCTGAATAATCCCCTCATCCAAGGCGGTGGTGGCGGATTCCAGATTCTTGGGAACGGCGTTAATGCTGAGGTCTCGCGCGAAGCAAACACCAGTGAGGGTTTTGTCGCATCCGGGCTAGAAGAACTAGTCAAAGCCGCATTGCTCCAGACCTTCCCAGACGAGAGCGATGGCGGGCTCATCGGCATTATCGACAACGTCGAACTACTTGGACGGAGCAATGAGGCACGGTCCGTTCTCGAGCAGGTTCGCGACACAGTGCTCGAGATCCCGCGCGTGCGATGGGTGCTTTGCGGCGCCCTGGGCATCGTCCGGTCAGCCGTTACTTCGCCGAGGTTGGAAGGACGAGTGGGAAGCCCAATTGAGATTCTCCCTGTGGCGGATGACTGGATCGAGCCGTTGATTGCTGCTCGTGTCCAGCACTACGCGCTCCGGGATGATGCCACGCCCACTCTCGATCCGAGTGCCTTCCGGCACCTGTACGACGTCTGCAACCACAATCTCCGCGATGCCCTCAAGTACGCACAATCGTTCTCTGTGTGGCTCGATATCGAGGGTCATATCGGCGAACCCAGCTCCTTTCGAGAGTACCTAGACATTTGGCTCGCCGAGGAGGCGGACAAGATTGTGCGGGCCATCTCGTTGCAACCTCGAGCCTGGAGGTTTTTTGATGACCTCGCTGAAGCCGGCGGCACTTGTGCGCCAAGAGATAACGAAGTCTTCGGATTCAATACGGCGCAACAGATGCGGACCAACTTCGTAGCATTGGAACGAGCATCGCTCGTGAAAGCTGAGATTGACGAAGATGATCTGCGCCGGCGCACGGTCAACCTCACCGACAAGGGGTGGGTCGTCAACTACGCGCGTCGCGGTTTCGAGTGAATAAACCCTGTCCGGCAGTTTAGAACTCGGCGGCGTCTCCGCTGTAGCGAGCGTCTCATAACTCATTTGTCTCCTAACAGATGCGATACGACACAGAGCGATCAACTCCACAACCAGGTGCACGACACGCCGAGGATTTATCCGCCGAAAACCCCTGCCGAAACCAAAACGCGCCGGAACATCGGCAGTACCGTTTTCGGCATGGCACACGAAGTCGGCTACGCCCGAGTCCCCCAGCGCGAGCAGAACCCCGGCGCGTAGGCGGCCGGCCGAGCGTGATGACGCCTGAGCGGATCGTGACGGCCAAGCGGATGCGGGCCGAGTAGCAGAGCTGGGAGAGCGTCGCCCGCGTGCTCGGAGTCGGAGCCACGAGCGTTCGCCGTGCGCTCAAACCCTAGCCCTTTCAAGGCATCCTTTATAGAATGTTCTATAGGAGGTGATCGTTATGACGATCGCAGAGGTTCCGGTCGAGGCACGCGCCGCAATGCGCGCCCGTCGCCGGAAGGAAATCGATGATCTGGACTACCGGCGTGAGCTGCTCCGACTCGAAGAGTGCGGCTACACCCAGACGCAGATCTCGAAATGGCTCGGGATTGCGCAGCCGTCCGTGTCCAGCGCACTCCGTACGGCCGCCAAGGTCACGATGCCGCTGGAGGGATTCTCCGGCGCGACGCCCTATGAGATTTGCCAGCGCTACGCGGGTGGCATAATCGACCGCGCACAGCTCGTCGACGAACTCACTCGGTTCCCCTACGTCGAGGGCGGCCGCACAGACGGGTATGACTCTCTCATCGTCGACCCGGCCGGCACCTGGTCTGAGGTCAGCGACGCTCGACGACGTGAGCTCATCGAGAACGACGTCTACGAGGAAGTTTTCAACCGCCGCCACAACATCGCGACCGCGCCGTCACCAGAGAAGAAGGTTGCGCCGCGCAAGACGTCACCGAAGGATCGCGCGCGTGACACCGTTCGAGAAATTGCCATGGCGATCGGCGGGGGAGAGGTCACCGAGAAGAACGGCCGCTTTGTCATCAAGACCCCGAGCGGTTTGCAGCTCGAAGTGAAGGGCCCCCGTGGAAACGCGAGCGACCGCAGGGGTGGCACAGGCATACTCAGCACTGGTTACCGGAGTGCGGTGACCGGCAAGATCGTGAAGGTCACCGGCAGGCCTGTTAAGGTCAGCGGGAAGGTTCGTGCGCACGACCGGCACGGCGACTAGAGCGTGGTTTCCGATGCAGTCGCTCGCCACATGGACACGGTGCGCGAGCTATCAAAGCCTGGTCAGGCACTCTCAAAAGATGCCGCTACAGCCACGACGAACAACCCGTCGTGGTGGGTCGGCGGCGAGCCGACTCTAACGCGTGACCTTCTCCACGAACGGCTCATCGACGAAGCGCGCGCGGCAGCTCCCGACGTCGAGCAGCAGTGCCGCGCGATCGTTCTTGCCGGCCCTCCCGGCGCCGGCAAAAGCACCGTCCTGGCCGACGTGCTCGGGGAGCACCGGGGGAAGTACCTCGTGATTGACGCGGATGAGTTTAAGCGCTCGCTTCTACGTGAGGCAGAGGCGGATGGGAGCTACGACCAGTGGCTCATGCCTGACGCGATTCGCGAGCGCGAGGCGCAGGGCGAGAGGTTCTACCCGCTGGAGCTGGCATCCCTCGTGCACGAGGAATCGTCCTACCTGGCCAAGAGTCTGCGAGCGGATGCGATCGCCGCGGGCGACAACCTCGTGATCGATACCGTGCTCAGCAACGAGTCGGACGCCCTCGCGCTCGGGCATCGCCTCCACGAGGCCGGTTACGACGTCCGTGTGATCGACGTCGAGGTGCCCTACGAGCTGTCGGAAGAACGCATCCGCGGTCGCTGGGAGCACGCCTACAAGACCGCCTTGGAGGGCGGTGACTCGCTCGGCGGCCGATGGGTTCCCAGCGAGTATGCGCGCGACGTGTTCGACGGCCCTGGCGGCCGGTCGAAGCCGGAGGCCGCAGCACGCGCGCTGGCTGAGCAATGCTCCGCGGTCGGGCGCTATCGGGTGTTCCGGACGACCGCTGAAGAGGCGCGCGCAGCAGACGCCGAGGGGCGTCCTGCGCAGGCGACAGTCGAGGTCGATAGGTCCCGCAGCCTACACAGCGCCGCGCTCGTCGATACCGCCCTGGCACGCACCCAACAGCGTGCCGCGGTCGCGCGCCCGACAGCCGTCGAACGGGGCGCATCGAAGAACGGACCCGAGCGCTCCTAGCGGTCAATCAGCGTCGTTCGACAGCGTGTCAATCACCGTCACAAGCTCGGTCCTGTTGGCCGTGACCGTGTTCAAAAGGTGATAGACGCAGCGCCCGAAAGCCGCGCACTGCTGATCGCGCTCAGCAACCTTCCGAAACAGGCTGGCCCGGTCATCATCTTGCGTCGGCAGTCTCGTCGTGAACGCAACCAGAGTGCCCATCGTGACGTCCTCTCCCTTGGTTAGTGTCGTCCGAAAGTGAGCAGTTCGGCGTCTGCGCCGAGCTGCCTGCTTTCGGCGAACACTTGCCGCCTTGCATGGAGTGGAGGGGCGGTCAAGGGGCGCCCGCAGGGCTCTCCCGAAGGGACGCGCAGCGCCCTTGACGGCCGTGGAACGGAGTGCAACCCCGCAACGCGGGGAGACGTCACAGACCCCGCATCGAGCGTCGGATGCGGGGTCTGTGATGCGGGGGAACTACCCGACGTCGGAGCCGCCACTTTCTGACACGCTTGCGGACGCCGCAGCCGACTGAGAGGGCGTCTGCTTCCGCGCGGCACGCTTGCGCGTGCGCTGCTTCTTGTCGGTGTCAGGTGATGGGGCGCTCGTCACGCCGTTTTCCTGCGCGCGCGTCACCACGTCCGCGACGGTGACGGCGGCTGCGGCGGCCCACGCCTGGGGGCGGCATGCCGACGGATACGGCACGGGCCGCGAACTCTCGGCCGACGGATCGCCCGCATGTAATTCCGGCAACCGGTAGTCGAAGCCCTCAGCGGCGGCGAGCAAGCCGTCACTGATCTGCAGCGCGGCATCCCATAGTCCGGCGCGTGCCATACCGTGCACGACGACCGCTGAGTCATGCGTCCATACGCTGCCGCCGTGGTAGCTCAACGGCCAATACCCTGCAGCTCCCGTCGACATCGTGCGCAGGCCGTATCCGGAAAGCATGCTCGGCCCGACCAAGAGCTCCGCAATCGAGGCTTCCTCTGCGGATTCCAAGATGCCGGTGCCGATCAGGTGACCGATGTTGCTTGTAAGGGTGTCGACGGGGCGCTTGTGCGCGTCGAGGGCGACAGCGGGATAGCGGCCTTCCGGGGTCTCTACCCAGTACGACCGTGCGAAGCGTTCTTTGAGCTGTGCGGCCCAGGTGCGCAACTCCGCTGCACCTGGTTCGTCGAAGTGGTCGTAGAGATCAGCGCCGGCTTGCACGGCCTCGTAGGCGTATCCCTGCACCTCGCACAGGGCGATCGGTCCATCGGCCAGCGCGCCATCTCGCCACTGGATGGAGTCGTTGGAGTCTTTCCATCCCTGATTGGCGAGTCCGTGGCCCGTGGTGTCGACATAGTCGAGAAAGCCGTCGCCGTCACCGTCGCCGTACTCGATGATCCAGTTCAAGGCACCGCGCAGCGTGGGAAGCAACGCGCGCACCTCTACCTCTGACATCCCGGCGCGCCACGCATCGGCAAGCAGACAGATCCAGAGCGCCGTGGCGTCTACCGTCCCGAAGTACACCGGAGGGAGCAGCAGGCCTTCGCCGGGAAGATCGAGAGGTTCGCTGCGCAGCTCATGCAGGATCTTTCCTGGCTGTTCAACGGATTCCACATCATCCTTGGTTCCCTGCAAGCGCGCCAACACCCGAAGAGTTGAGGCGGCACGCTTCGTGTCGAAGGGGAGGGCCAGACGTGCTGACCACAGCGAGTCGCGCCCAAACAGCGTCAAGAACCACGGGGCACCCGCTGCATAGAAATCATCTTCAGGGTGGTCGGGCAGCGCCAGCCGCAACGCATCGAGGTCAGCGAGTGCCGTTGTCAGCCAGCGGGAGATGCGCGCATCGTCGAAGCTCTCTGGCATGTCCCAGGTGCATGCAGCGGTGGGTTCACGGACGACGAGAGAGTCGTCACTGAGTGAGATGCTCCAGTTGACGGTGGTCGACGAAAACGGTGCAACCTCGACTGGCCAGTCGAGCAGAATCTCGTTGTCAACGAGGCCTGCGTCTGCCGACGCGCTCGACACGGTGAACTGTGCCTTGCCTGCGGTAGCAACCGCTGCGGAATCTTCGACGGAAGCCGTGAAGTCACGAGTGGCGGCCGTTCCCGTTTTCACCTCGGCAAGCGTCGCGAACTCAGGTGTCACGCGAAGTTGCAGTGCCGTGGTGAGCGCATGCGGCACCCGAGAGGTGACAGTGATCTCCTCCCGCACGCTGTCGGCCGACACCGTTCGCCTGCGCTCGATGCGCACGAGTGAGTCGGTCCCGGTGTCGAAGGCATGCCGCAAAAGGCCGACGAACACGACACGATCTGCACCGTCGTACGCTGCGGAAATCCACTCGGGGGCGTGCCCGTCTGAGGTCAGCGTGAGGTTGCTCACATGCCGCACATCTCCGTGGAAGATGCCAGTGATGGGGGTGCTGCCCATGTCTCCGTCGTGCTGCGACCAGGCCTGGGAAGGTGCGCGTACGGCGATGATCGCGTCGTGCAGCAGAGGCTGAATGCGTGCGGGTTTGGGTGGGCGGGAATCGGTGCTCATCCTTTGACGGCTCCTTCGCTGGTGTTCATGATTCGTTTTTGGAAGATGCAGAACATCACGGCAACGGGGGATCAATGCTCCCACAATCGCGGTCGCAGACGACGTCGCTACCGCGCGGGCCGCGATGAGTGAGTTTCTGGAGAGGGCAGACAGCGTGCTGGACGCGGTGGTGTGCACGACCGACGCTCTGGCGGTCGGGGCCCATCTTGCCCTTGCCGACGCAGGGCGGCACGAGGTGCCGGTCGTGGGGTTCGATAACACGCCGGTCGCAGAAGCCCTCGGAATTTCGAGCGTCGAGCAGGTTCCAGAGGAGGTGGCGACCGCCTGCCTCGATCTGTTGCTGGGGCCGGATGGAGAGACGGTGCAGGCGGCCACGGCCGAAGCTGCGGCAACGCACATCCTGATCGAGCCGCGTCTGGTGCTGCGTCGCTGACTACCGCGACGCAGCACCCGTAAAAGTCAGGACGCCGACCGCAACAGGTCAGCTGCCTTCTCTCCGATGACGATCGCTGGCGCGTTGGTGTGCCCACGAATGATGGTGGGCATGATGGAGGCATCGGCGACGCGCAGCCCCGAAACTCCGCGTACGCGGAGCTGTTCGTCAACGACCGATCCGGCGTCGCTTCCCATGCGGGCGGTGCCGACAGGGTGGTAGAGCGTGTGGGCGTGCTTTTCGATTGCCAGGGCATCACGTTCGCCGCGGGGCATAGTCTCCGCGCCGAGGGGCTGCGCGAACGTTCCGCGGGTGACCGCACGGAGCTCGGGCGTGACCAGAATCTCCTCGCACACCGCGAGACCAGCCAACACAGCCGCACGGTCTTTGCCCCCTGGATCGCTGAGGTATTGCGGGTCGATGAGGGGCTTGTCGAACGGGTCGGTCGTGGCCAGCTTGATTGTGCCGGTGCTCTCGGGCTGCACCAGAATCACGCCCAGCGTCAGCGCGTGACCGTCGTGAGCGACGAGGCCTTCGCCGACGAATCCGACGGGCCCAAAGATGAGTTCAAGATCGGGCAGGGGGAGATCGGCATTCGAACGAACGAAGGCGTAGGCTTCGCCGACGTTCGAGGTCAACATGCCGCGCTTGCGTGTGAGGTATTGCAGAAACTGACCTGGTTTCTCCGCTGTGTAGAGAGTGTCGTTTGTGGCATCGACGGCGAGGATCGTGATCAGGTGATCGCGCAGGTTTTTACCGACCTCTGGGCTGTGTGCGACCACCGAGATGCCGAGGTTCTCCAGCTCGGTACGGTCGCCGATGCCCGACAGCATCAGTAGCTGCGGAGTGTTGATGGCGCCGCCGGAGAGCACCACCTCTCGCTGTGCCCGGGTGGTGTGCGTAACGCCGCGGTGCTCGTACTCGACGCCCACAGCTTTGGTGCCTTCGAAGACCACACGCGTGGCCTGGGCTTCGGTGAGCACGGTGAGACCGGGACGCTTGCGCGCGGGCTTGAGATAACCGTCAGCCGTGCTGAAACGCGAGCCGTTCGCCTGCGAGACCATTGTCTGGCTCGCGCCGGATTGGTTATGGCCGTTCGCCGCAACGCGAGGGATCCCTACCCGCTGCGCGGCGGCCAGAAACCTGGCTGTGTGCGAGCTGCTGCTGCGCTGGTTTTGGATGCTCATGGCACCCTCTCGACCGGTTTCAGATTCCGCAGCCGTGTCTTCTCCATCGACGTGCTCAACGCGCTCGACGCGACGGAAGTAGGGAACGAGTGACTTCCACGACCAGTCGGGGCCCGCGGCTTCTGCCCACGCGTCATAGTCTTCACGGAACCCGCGCACCCACATCATCGCGTTGATCGACGAGCAGCCGCCGAGCATCTTGCCTCTCGGCCAAAAGATGCGGCGGCCTCCCAGCCCCGGCTGCGGTTCGGTGTCGTAGTCCCAATCGACCTCGGAACGAAAGAGCTTCGGGAAAGCGGCGGGGATGTGGATTTCCATCTTCTTGTCGGAAGGTCCTGCCTCCAAAAGCAAGACGCTGATGGAGGGGTCTTCGCTCAGACGGCCAGCGAGGGCTGCTCCGGCGGAACCTGCGCCGACAACGATGTAGTCGTAGGAAGCGTTCATGCGGACACCTCGGCGGCGCGCAGATCTTTGCGGAGGATCTTTCCGCTGGCGGACTTGGGGATCACATCAATCATGGCGACCTGTCTTACTTTCTTGTGAGGAGCGACGCGGTCGGCGATGTAGGCGATCACTTCGTCGCCGGTCAGCTCAGCGCCCTGTTGCAAGACGACGAAGGCCTTCGGAACCTCTTCGCCGTCGGTGTCGTGTCCGGCGATGACGGCGGCATCTGCGATCAGCGGATGGCTGACCAGCACCGCTTCGAGCTCGGCAGGGGCGACCTGATAACCCTTGTACTTGATGAGCTCTTTGAGCCGGTCAACGACGGTGATGTAGCCCTCCGCGCTCACGGTTGCGACGTCTCCGGTGTGAAGATAGCCGTCGTCCTCGAGTGTCTCTGCGGTTGCTTCGGGGTTTCCGAGGTAGCCGACCATGACGTTCGGCCCCTTGCACATGACTTCGCCTGGCTCGCTCACACCAAACTCGGGAACCGGAATCTCTTCTCCCGTGGCAGGATCGACGAGTTTGCACTCCATGTTCGGAAGTGTGATGCCGACGGAGTCGAGCGGAATCGCGGTTGCCGACAGCGGCACGACGTGTGAAACAGGACTCATCTCCGTCATGCCGTATCCCTGACGCACGCGGCAGTTGAGCCGCTCGGCGACTGCTTTGCTGATGCCGCCGTCAAGCGGCGCGGCACCAGAGAACACGGTGTGCACGCTGGAGAGGTCGTACTCGTCGATGAGTGGGTGCTTCGCCAGGGCGAGGGCAATCGGTGGGGCGATGAAAATATAACTGCACCTGTGCTCCGCAATTGTGCGGAGGAAGTCCGCCAGCTCGAAGCGCGGCATGGTTACGAGCGTCGCACGCCGCAGCACTGCGAGATTGAGCAGCACTGTCATGCCATAGATGTGGAAGAACGGCAGGACAGCGAGCACACGATCCTCTGGCACGACGCCGATAAGCTCCGCGCTTTGCACTACATTCGCGACGAGGTTTTGGTGGGTGAGCATCACCCCTTTGGGGCGCGCCGTGGTGCCAGATGAGTAGGGCAAAACAGCAAGGTGCGTCGCCGGATCGATCGAAATCTCCGGGGCAGGATGTCCGCCGGTAAGGAGGTCATTCAGCGAGGTGTGGCCCTCTGCTCCGTCCAGCACGATCACTTGGTCGGGCGACAACCCCGCTGCGCGTGCACCTGCGAGTGCGGCCGCCAAAAGCGGTGAGACGGTGAGCAACAATCGCGCGCCGGAGTCAGTCAGCTGACGCGCAATGTCATCGCCAGTGGAAAGCGAATTAACCGTGGTCACCGTAGCGCCTGCGCGCAAAATGCCATGAAAAACAGATACGAACGCGGGGCTGTTAGGGGAATGCAGGGCAACGACCTCGCCGACCGAGACACCACGGGCGGCGAGGGCTCCCGCGATGGCATCGATGTCGGTGAGGAGAGAACGGTAAGTGGTCCCGGCGCCAGAGACCGCATCGATAGCGGCAAGTCGATCGAGATCGTCCTTCGCGATGGAGCCGAAGAGAAGTTCGTAGAGGGTGACGTGGGGAATCTCGACGTCAGGGAAGGGGCTGCGAAACGGCATGAAAGTGTCCTTTGACAGGGAGGGGGGTGAGCTAAGCGCGGAAGGCGGCAGCGAAGACGCCGGGCATCTTGAGCCAGCCGGGCTTTGCGGCGAAGTCGACGAGCTTTTCTCCTGTGGCCGCGGCGCTCCTGGCGGTGACAAACCAGGGTGGCTTGGGGAAGAGCGCAAACTCGCCGCCTGCCACCGAGCGTGGGAATGGGCGGAACGGCCCCGTCACAACAGTGCGCTCTGGCGCGCTGATCAGGAGGGCGTTGTGCACCACACCTCGTCCACTCTGAATGTCGGCCAGAGTGTGCCCAGGAAAAGCGCCCCAGGGGGCTGTGGCGGTGAGAAACCCGAGTCCGGTCCAGGCGTTGATGGCGATAGTGCCGTAGCGCAGGCGGGAGATGGCTTCGCGGAATCCTTTGCCGAGGCGTTTGATTTCCTTCGGGGCAATGAGCACGTTGGCACCGAGCGTTCCGGTGAACTCGTCGTTGACGACGGCGACAGCGTTATCGAGGAATACCTGCCCGCTACCAGCGATTTCAACCACGCCGAGCACGGGAGAGAAGTACTCGGTCTGCTTCATCGGCGTGGCGTTTGCTGCCGTTGAGGAGAGCAAGAGCCGGCATCCGTCCTCGCCGAGCTTTTGGGCATCCGGGTATGACTCGGTCGCCTGGGCGACCCTGCTCGCACTGCCGGGGTACCAGGCCGGTCGCGCCGGAGCACGGGTGAGCGCAGAGCGCAGTTCGGCCAGGAAAGCTCTCTTGAGTTTCCAGGCAGAGCTGATGACGACTACTTGACCGGCGATGCAGTTATAGCCGCCGTTGTGTAACCGCATGGTCGCGACGTGTTCTGCCTGGTATTTCAGATCGCGCGGTGACCAGTCCCCAGGCACGATGATGATCGGGGAGACGCCACCCAACTCGCTCGTGATCGGCTTGTCTAGCAGTGGTTCGTTTGCGGTCTTGCGGGCACGACCTTCGTCTCCTGTCCCAAAGACGACCACATCGTGCGTGGCTGCACTCCCGGTGATGTGCACGTGAGCGATATCTGCATGATGTGCGAGGTACCCGCCAGCTTCGGCGCCGCCCTGCACGATGCGCACTACTCCTGCGTCGATCAGGGGCGCCAGAGCTTTGGTGTAGACGGGCTCCATCGCCGCCATCACCGGATTGAGTTTCAGTAGAGCAACCCTGTTGGCGGCGACCAATTCGTACAGCACATCCAGTGGGGCGATGGAGGTGATGTTCCCGGCGCCGAGGACCAGTCCGATGCCGTGTGTGAGGGTCGGGCGCTTGGCGGCGATGCCTGCGTGTGAGGTGGCGGTCGAGGCGGCAACGCCCGGTGGCATCCAGACCTCTGCCTTCATGCCGTGAAGCAAGATCGCCTCATACGCGTTGTGCGGCAGCACTTTTACCGTGGTGCGACCACCGGGTGCCGTGCCGAACTTTGTGCCGGCGAGCGGGCTCTTGCGCGCAGCAAGTGCCTGCAGGGAGTGCATCAGAGTGCCGAGAGACGTCAGCATCGGATACGGGCCGGAGATCCACTCTTCCCCCATCAAAGAAGACTGTGGATCGAGGCCTTTGATGTCACCCGCAGTGGTCACCCATTCACGCGCCACGGCTGCAACGGCAGCGTGGGTGCGGCCGAGAAGGGCAACGCGGGCAGTAAGAGAGGTCGCACTCCAGGTCTTCTCGCCGGCACGAAGCTCGGCGATCGTGGTGTCGAGCGCTTCGCGATCCGCGCGGCTAAAGCCAGAAGAGTCAGCGGCTGCGGAGGGGCTGAGAGGTGCCGTGATGCTCATGGATCTCCTTTGATCGTCCCCTCAGTGTGCGCGTCGAGGTCGGGATCGGCCATAGGCACCGGACTGCACTTGCGCGAAAGTGATTGTGCCCGTGCACAATCACTTTGCGAGCGCAGGGCGTACGTTAGCCACATGCTCACTCACGACGCTGTGATGGTGGACGCCTCTGCACCTGCCGAAGCGCAACCCGAACTGTTTGCCGAACTCCTCGATTCCGTGGATGTGATCGCCGCGCGCGTTGTGGTTCAGATCCTCGCTGGTGAGCATGCCTATGTCGAGGCTTCAATCTCGACCGAAGCGCTGCAATCCATCGTGCGCGACAACGTGCGGGCGTTGCTGGGAACGCTCGCCGGAAAGCTGGATTCGCTGGATGCGGCGCATGCCGCCGGTCGTTTGAAAGCCGAGTTCGGCATTCCGATGGCGAGTTTGCTGCATGCGTATCGGCTTGCGGGACTGCATTTGTGGGATGAGATGGTGTCGCGGTCGGCCGCCCGCGACAATGCCGATGCTCTGTTGAGCGTGTCTTCAGACGTCTGGGGGATCATCGATCGGTTCTCGAGCGCAGCAGCCGAGGCCTACCGCGAAGTGATCGATGCGCGCGACCGACGTGATCAGCAGGCACGCAGCGTCATTCTGTTGGGGCTTCTCGAAGGCACCCCACCCACCCGCGAAGCGCTGGGGATGTTGCGCACGCTGGGTCTTGCCGAGCACAGCTCCTATCTCGTCGTTGTTGCCGAGCAGGATCGCTCTGGGGAGGACCCACTGCCCGCCATCGAGACAAGGCTGCGCGCATTGGGAATCGCTTCGACGTGGTCGAGTTGGAGCGGCGAACACGTGGGACTGATCGCTGCGGCATCTCTCATCGAGCAGGAACGAGCGCAGGTGGCGGTCGCCTCAGCTGGGACCTCGCGAGTCGGCATAAGCCGCACATTCACATCGATTGCTGGCGGCGGGCGGGCACTGCGTGAGGCGCGCCTGGCGGTGGAATGTGTGCCGCGGTCGGACTCAGGGACCCATCGCTACGGCGCCGCGCCACTTGACGCACTCTTGGTGGCGCAGCCAGAAGCTGCAGCAGAGTTGCGGTCGTCTGTGCTCAGGCCCCTGCTTGAAGATGCCGATGGCACGCATTTGCTTGTGACGCTGGAGGCATGGTTCCACGCCGAAGGCTCGACCAGTGCGGCGGCCAAAACCCTGCACTGTCACCGCAACACGGTGGGATACCGCCTTGGCAGGATTGCGAATTTGACCGGGCGTTCCATCGCTCGACCCTCAGATGTGGCTGAACTCTATGCAGCCCTTCGCGCCTGGCGTCTGACCGCCTGAGCACACCTCGCCAATGGCAGAGGTCAGGCAATAGCCGGGGCCGGGGCAGTGATCCGTCCGTCGACGAGGTTCACGCTGCCGTGCATCTTTGGCAGATGGACGAGGTCGTGGGTCACAAGCAACGTCGACGTGTTGAGGTCATCGGTGAGTTGCAGGATGAGCTCGATGATGCTGGCGCCGCGCTCCTGATCCAGTGCGCTGGTGGGTTCGTCGACGAGAAGCGCGCTGGGGTCATTCATGAGTGCGCGTGCGATGTTCACTCGTTGGCGTTGTCCGCCAGAGAGCTGGTGCGGGCGTTTGTCTCTGTGGTCTTGCAGCCCGACCGCCTGAAGCAGAACCCCGGCCCGCTCTGCGGCGGCGTCGCGGTTTCGTCTGCTGTGAGATTGGCCGAGCTCATTCATCACCGACAACTGCTCGAGAGCGGTGAGCGAGGGAATGAGGTTGGACTGTTGAAAGACGATCCCGACCTTCTCGCGCCGCAGCTGAGTGGCCTCGTTGGCCGACAGGCGGGCGGTGTCGACATCGTCGATGAGTACCTGCCCGGAGTCCGGACGGATGAGGGTTGCCGCGACGGCTAAGACGCTCGACTTGCCGGAACCACTCGGGCCGGTAATGCCGGTGACGGTTCCTGGACGAGCAGTGAGACTGACGTTATCGACGGCGGTGACGCGAGACTCGCCGTCCGGAAAAGTGAGGGTGACGTTCTGAAGTTGAATCATCGGTTGCTCCCGAGGGCAGTAAGAGGGTCTGCGGAGGTGACAGAGCGCAAAGCGAACGCGGCGCCGGCAAGGCCCAGCACAATCATGATCACTCCGGGTAACACGGTGGTCAGAGGATTGAGCATGAACGGCAGCGCGTTACCCACCAACACTCCGAAGAGCGCCACGAGGCCGAGCCCCACTCCGATTCCTGTCAGCAACACAATGAGGGCTTGGCCAAGTGCGTCACGGACAAGCGAGGAAGTGCTGGCGCCAAGGGCCTTCAGTACCGCGATGTCTCCCTTGCGCTGCATCGTCCACACCGTGAAGAACGCGCCAATGACGAGGCCGGAGATGCCGAACAGCATGGCGACCATGAGCAGCAGAGAGCCGATCTCTGACCGGAAAGAGCTCAGCGCCGTGAGTGAGCCCAGCGTGGTCTGGGAGATTGTGGTCGTTGAGGCGTCGGCTGCCGCCCAATCGGCGTCGCCGGTGACAGCGAGCACTGTGGCGTAGGCGTCTGGGCTGCCGGTGGCGGCCGAGTATGCCTGCCAGTCGCTCAGCGTCATTTCGATGACCGGTGTGTGGCTGTACCAGGCGTCCCCTCCCACCGCTTCGACGGTGTACGAGGTGCCAGCGATCGTCACGGTGTCTCCGGTGTCAACGTCAAGGTCACGCGCGACGGGAGCGGAGAGGACCACGCGGCCATCCTGAGACGGGGAACTGTCTGTGAAGCCGGGCTGCACCCCGAACAGCGCGACGGCGGCGCGAGCGTCGCCAGCTTCGGCGCGCGTCTGGCTGATACCGATCGGCTCTACTGAACTCACACCCTCCACAGACTCCCAAGAGGTCGCCTGGTCTTCTGTGACTGCAGAATCAGCGAAACTCACACTCTCATCGGTGGTCGGGGCAGAAAATACGAGCCGGTCGGACGGTATTGCCAGCACCGCAGAGATGTTCTGGGTCGCGAGCCCGCCGGTAAGCCCACTGAGGAATCCGACGAGAACGGTGATGAGAGCGACCACGGCGCCGATCAGAATGAATCGGCCTCGTGCGAAGCGCAGGTCGCGGAGTGCGACGAACATGGGGAGTCCTCTCTTGTCGCCGTTGGGGCGACGCTTCCCACTCTTTCGCTTCTGTCGGCCGAGGTCATCGGCCCAGCGCACAACGCTTTCTGACCGTACGGAGGGGCGCGAAATCGTCCATATGGACGATGATCTTTCCTCAGCGGGCGCGTAAAATTCGGTCCATGCCTCATACTGCGCTCACCCCGGTCTTCGTGGGTCTGCGCACCGGCCTCCACGTGCTTTTCGCCGCCTTGGCCGCGCTTGTCGTTGTGCGGGCGCTGTTTGCGCCGACCGATACGAGCATCGCAGCGGTGGCTCTCGCCTTGGTGCTGTCGGTCACCTACGCTGCCGGGGCGATTGCCGCTCGCAGCGCACGTCTGAGCAAGGCGGCGGGAGGGTCATGGCTGGGCGTGCTCACCCTGGAATGGGCCGTACTCATCTGGCTGACTCCCGAAGCCGCGTACCTCGTATTTCCGCTCTTCTTTCTCTACCTCCACGTGCTGGGTCGGCGCTGGGGATCGGTCGCCGTCGTTCTCGCCACCGCCCTCGCGATCTGCGCCCTCGGCTTTCATGTCGGGTGCAGTGTAGGCGGCGTCGTCGGACCCATCGTCGGAGCCGGGGTCGCCCTGCTCATCGGCCTTGGCTACCAGGCGCTGGCGAAAGAAGCGCAGCAGCGCGAAGCCCTCATGCAAGAGCTCCTCGCCACTCGTGGCCTGCTTGCCGCCACCGAACACGAGTCCGGTGTTCTCGCCGAACGGGCACGGCTCGCTCGCGAAATCCACGACACGGTGGCGCAAGGGCTGTCCAGCATTCAATGCTGCTCTACGCCGCCGAGCGTGCTGACCCCGAAAGGGCAGGTATCGAACACATTCGCCTCGCCCGCGAAACAGCAGCCGACAACCTGGCGGACGCACGGAGGTTCATCAGAGAATTGACGCCGCCCGACCTCGAAGACGGCGCGCTGGGCGGCGCGCTCCGGCGGTTGGCCTCCACCCAGTGGGCCGCTCAAGGACTGCGTGTGCACGTGCGAGTCTCTGACACCATCGAGCTGCCGATGCACGTACAGACAGCGCTCCTGAGAATCGCGCAGGGCGCGATAGCCAACGTCATCCAGCATGCATCGGCCGATACGGCAACGATCGCGCTCGCCGCAGATCAGAGTCGCATTCGATTCACGGTTGTTGACGATGGTGAGGGTTTTGATGCGGAACGTCTGAACGAGAAGCGGAGTCGGTCCGACTCTTTCGGTCTGCAGGCGACTAGCGAGCGCGTTGATCAGCTGGGCGGCACGCTCACTGTGGAGTCAGCACCAGAAAAGGGCACGACATTGACCATCGAACTTTCCCGAAATGGCGTGGCATGATCCGGCTTGTTGTTGCAGACGATCACCCCATCGTGCGGGCCGGAATCGTTGCGCTCTTCGCACACGAAGCAGATTTTGAAGTGGTGGCTGAGGCGGCCACCCCAGACGACGCCGTCACCGCCGCCGAGCGGGAGAACCCCGATGTGGTGCTGATGGATTTGCAGTTCGGTGCGGCGGTCGCTGGCACCGGCGCGGAGGCAACGCGGCGCATTCGCGCGTTGGATGCTGCGCCGTACGTACTCGTGCTCACGAACTACGACTCCGATGCCGACATCTTGGGTGCGGTGGAGGCAGGGGCCAGCGGGTACCTCTTGAAAGACGCCCCTCCGCACGAACTGGCAGCCGCAGTGCGGGCTGCGGCGAGCGGCGAAAGTGCTCTCGCTCCGGTGATCGCCTCGCGGCTGTTGGATCGCATGCGGGCGCCGCAAGCCAGCCTGAGCTCTCGTGAGATTCAAGTGTTGGAGCTCGTCGCGGTGGGCCGAGGAAACACCGACATTGCGGCGGAGCTGTTTGTGAGCGAGACCACCGTCAAATCTCACCTCGCGCACATCTTCACCAAGCTCGGTGTGTCATCGCGCACCGCCGCGGTGTCGACGGCGAGAAGCCGTGGCATTCTGCGTTGACGCGCGCCGTTACTGCATCGGGACGATGATGCGCTCGATCGCGTCGAAGAAGCGATCGGTCACACCCGTGTCGTCAGCCACATCTGAGAGCTGCGCCAGTGCGACGTCTGGATGATCGGTGATGATCCCGTCGACGTTCTCGCGGAACAGCGCACGCATCGCCTCTGCGTCCTGCACAGTCCAGACGAACACGCCTCGCCCGGTGTCATGGATGAGTGCTTTTCGCTCCTCCGAGTAGGCGCTCTGTTCCAGCACGAAGAAGTCCGCTGGGCTGTCTGGCACGCCTCCGAAAGAGAGGGCGACGATGTAGCCGACCACCAGATGGGGTCGACGAGAGGTGAGTCCTTCTACAACGTCAGCGCTGAGTGAGTGATAGATAAAGGACTCTGCGCCGCCGTGTTCGTCCAGCAGCGCCAGCAACTCATCCAAGTAGTTGGCGGACTCTCCGCCGTGGATCTTCACTTCAATGAGCAGAGGCTGATCGATCTCGTTCGCCAGGTCGAGGTACGTTTCGAGTGAGGGAATGGGTGCGCTGTGATCGGCGTCGCGCACGGTGATCTGAGTGGCTTCCTCCTGCGTGAGGTCGCTGACGGCGGTGTCTAACCCTGCCAACCGGCTGAGGTTCATGTCGTGCATCAGCACCCACCCGCCATCGGCGGTCTGTTGAATATCCATCTCCACCACATCGGCGCCAGCGTCGTGCGCGGCTTCCAAAGAAGGCAGAGTGTTCTCCACCCCGCCTTGCGTGAAGCCTCGGTGTGCGAGCACCAGCGTGTTTCCGTCGGCGACGTCGCCCATGATCGGCACTGCTTGCGCAGCCAACACCACCGTCGCGATCACTGCGCCTGCTACCGCGACAAGAGCAGGTGCTCGGCGGCTCGGGGTGGGGACGCCAGGGGCGGCAGGGAGCGTCGCCGCGGAGTCGTTCGATGCCTCGCCTGCCGTGTGCAGCCCAGCGACCAGAGTCTGTGTTTGCACAAGCGCGAAGAACCCGAGCGCCACAAATACCGCGACCTGCAAGATGCTAAAGCTCACAGCCGCCACAAGCACAGCGGAGTCTGGCGCGACGGCGTCGGCCACCATCGGCGGCAGCAGAGCGAGGAACGCGAATGCGGCAACGGTGACAGACGCGGGTATGGCGACTCCCGCTACCAGGGCCAGTACGCGAAGGGTGCGCCACCGTGTCAGTCGCCAGCTTCGCTTGGCGGCATCCACCATTCCCGTGCCGTGAAGAAGCAGCAGCGGAACGACGAAGATCAGGCGCACATTGATGTACAAAATGGCGAGCATCAGTACCAGATAAGCGATCGCGGTGGAGGGCTCTTTCAAGAGTTCATCAGAGACAAACGCGGGAACGGCCACCCATCGGGTGAGGAACGAGTTTTCGCCCACACGCCCCAGTGGGATGAGTAGCAGGAGGTACGGCACCAGGAGCAGAGTCGAGGGCTTTCGAAGTAGTCGCCGTCCCACTCGAATCACGTGATCGAAAGTGGAGCGGAAACTTGTGCTGCGTCCGCACGCGCGGTCATCAGCGACACGAATGAAGATCGCGGCCTGCAAAAGCAAAGCAGCAACGGTGGCGATGGCGGCCAGTACGGCGACGGTCAGGCCGAGCGGGCTGCTGACGAGTCCCACGATGGTCGTATCCGTCACCGACGCGATGCCCGCAGCGCGCAGAGCCAGATCGAACGTACCGATGAGCAGGGGAGAGGCGATGACAACGACGGCGCCCTGCACCAGCAACACCAGCACGAGTGATTGCCGCATCGCGTGGATGGAGAGGCGATAGCCGTCTCGCACGCTGGTGCGGACACGAAGCTTTGGGCGCGTTGATGCAGTCGTCGAGTCGGTCATCGTGCTCTCCAGGTGGGGCGGTGCTGCGAGAGTTCGGGTTGTCACCATTGTGCCCACAGTTGCCCTCGCGTGGGGACAGTCGCACAGATCCGGATTGCTTAGGTGCCTAATTTTCTTTAACTCTTTCAATCTCGCTACTTGCGCACACTGTAGTTAGGCGCCATACTATTCATATGGCAAGCAACGAATCGTCCGAAGTGTTCCCCACGCTTGAGCAGGTGGAGCGTCAAGTGGAGCGCTATGGGCTCAAGGCGGATCCTCGTGCTGTGCTCGTCGCAGAGCGGCTGGCGGCGGCAGGGGTGCTCCTCGGTCAAGCTGCCGAGGTTCACTTCGCGCGGTTCGGGCTCTCGACAGGGCGATATCGCCTGCTCGCTGATCTCGAAGATCACGGCGGCGAGAAGTCGCCTTCGCAGCTCGCCACAAGCCTGGGGGTCTCCCGCGCCACGGTAACGGGTCTTGTCGACGGGCTGGAACGCGATGGTTTCGTATGTCGCCGTGCTGCTGCTGGCGACAGGCGGTCGCTCGTGATTGTGCTCACGGCTCGCGGTGCTGAGCTACTGCGAGATATGGCGCCGCAGCACTTCGGTCGGCTTGAAGCGATGGCTGGGGTGCTCGACCCAGAAGAGCGGGTTGTCTTTCTTGACCTCCTCAGTCGTGTTGTGCGCGGTATCCCCGCTTTGACTGCGGACTCCTAGTAGCTCCGTAGTTCGCTCGCGTTCGGACCCGCTGTCCGATCGTGGTTCTTTCGCGCGCCTCCTGTGAGGCGCTCATTGTCGACCCTGGAGGGCGACTACTTAGCCAGCTAATTGGATGCACGAACGTGTTCGTGGGCATCAAGAACAGAAAGGGACGAAGTGTCCAGAAGCACCGCAGTTCCCGCAGAATCCGAAACATCTCGTCGCAAGCCCTTCCGGCTGTGGCTTGAGGTGCTCATCGCGTATGCCGCGCCCGCACTGATGGCCTTCGTGGGCGGTGTGATCAGTGGCCAGCCAGAGCTCATGATTGCGGCCTTCACCACGATCGCGGGGAGTTCAGCGCTCGTGGCATTGATTGTGGGAGCTCTGCTCCAGCTCCGCGCGAAGGGTGGTCGCTGGCCAGCCTCCGCACGCCGAGTGCCGTTGGTTTTTGGCTTCGCGATCATCGCCGCTGCGATCAGCTTCGGTATTGCGTGGGTGCTCAACGGACAGGCGCCGGGCCACTGGGGGGCGCTTGATGTGCCCTGGGTGAGCCGTTTGTGGTTCGACCTGCCCCTGTCATCGTTCCTTGCCACCTCGATCGTGACCTGGCACTGGCGGACCGCCCAGAAACCCCGCGCACGCCAGGCCTGAGTACGCAGTACACGGGGGATCTCCTCGTGCAGAAACACCTCGACGCCGTCGTTGCGGCGAAGAGACATACGAAAGGAAACACAATGATTGTTGTTATGGGAGCTACCGGATACACCGGTAGCGCGCTGATCGAACGTCTCGTCGAATTGAATGTGCCTGTGCGTGCGCTGAGCCGCGACCCAGAACGGTTAGCGGCGAGTCTCGACGCCACCGCACAGGGGCTGGTCGAGGTGCGACAGGCCGATGCCGCAGACCCTGAGTCGTTGCGTACCGCCTTCGCTGGTGCAACGCAGCTGTTTCTCAGCATGGTGAACAGCCCAGAACAGGTGGCGCTGGAAACCCGCGTCATCGAGATCGCTGAAGAAAGTGGCATCGAGCACGTCGTGCGTCTCTCCGCTCCGCATGTGTCCGCCGAGTCGCCGATCGCGATTGCGCGCTGGCACCACACGCTCGATGAAGCCCTCAAGGCATCGAGAATGCGGCACACGTTCCTGCGCCCATACGCGTTCATGCAGAAGCTGCTTCTGCTCAGCCCGGCGATCTCTGGTCCCGGAATCATCACCGGCGCGATGCAAGATGCGCCTGGAAACTACACCGATGTGCGCGACATTGCAGACGTCGCGGCGGCAGCGTTGACGAACCCTGTGATCGCGGGTGGTGACTACTCGCTCACCACGGCGAAGGCGTACACCTTCGGTCAGGTCGCCGAAATTCTCAGCGGCATGCTCGACAAGCCAGTGCGTTACGTTGACCTCCCACCCGAGGTTTTCGAGCGGAGCCTTATCGAGCGCTCGCACATGCCCGACTGGCTCGCCGCGCACATTGTGGAGGTGCAGCTGATGGCTGTGGCACAACTCGAGGTGCCAACCACGACGATCGCTGATCTTCTGGGCCGGGAGCCACGCACGCTAGAAGACTTCCTCGCCGAGAACATCCAGCAGTTCACATAACCGCCGCGTTGAACAACTTCAGCCCGTGTCGTCTCCGACACGGGCTGAAGTCGTGGGGTGCCAGCGGGTCAGATTTCGACACCTGCGAAGTAGGCATCCCATGACTGGTGGGGGCGGCCGACGACGGCAGCAAAGTCGCTCTCGTTGTCGTACGCGCCTTCTCGGATCCCTTGGTAGATCCCCGCGATGATCGGGCCGAAGAAGTCACCGAGTTCTGCGGAACGGTCAGCGACGTATTCGGCATCGCTCATAGCGCGGTAGGTGAGCGTGGCGCCCACCACCGAACCGATCCGCTCCGCCAGTTCCTGCTGGCTGAGCGTCGCGCCACTGAGGTTGACGATGCTTCCGTCGTGCTGGTCGCTTGTCAGGAGTGCCGCGTACGCGGCTGCAAGCTCGGGGCGGGTGGTGTACGCGCAGCGGCCATCGTCAGCGCTGTTTGCAATCTCGCCGTGCTCCGCATAGGTCGCGGCGTACTCGACGTCTGGCTCAATGTAGATACCGTTGCGGCCGATCGACCAGGCGAGCCCGCTCGCTTTCACAAGCTCTTCCGTTTCCAAGCTGACGTGAATTACGGGGGAGAAGGGGGTGCCGGTCTCTGGCCCCTGCACTCCGGTGAAGACGATCTTGCGCACCCCGCTCGCGACCGCCGCGTCGATGACGTTGCGGTGCTGACCGATGCGCTCAGCGGGCGGGCTGATCCCCGACACCAGAAGCACTGTATCTACTCCCTGAAGCGAAGCCGTCAGCTGATCCAGGTCGTCATAGTCGCCGGGGCGAACCTCGACGCCAAGGCCTTTCGCTTTCTCCGGAGTGCGGGCGAGAGCGACGACGTTGTGGGCTCCGACTGTGTCGACGACAGCGGCAAGAACGGCGGATCCGAGCTGTCCGCTCGCGGTGGTGATGGCAATGGTCATAGTGGGTCCCCAGGGTGAAAAGACGTTCGGTGAGTCTAGCGATATGGATTAGCGACGCACGCGCGCTCGGGTCCTTGCGACGCTGGCAAGCGTGGCGCGTACGGGCGTTCCGAGGTAAAGACCCAGTGATGCGCCGGAGGCGAGGCCGATCCCGATGATGGCCGCGTCGATGAGCGAGCCACCGGCGGCAAGCACTCCGTGAGAACTGCCGACAGCGTTCACCATCTCGAGTAGGCCCTGGAACACGAGGTATCCGGGAACGAGGGGCACGATCGCCGCCGTTGTCACAGCAACAGAGGGCACATGCAGACTGCGAGCGATCAGCATGCCGATGAAGCTCGCCAGCAGGGCGCCGATCGCGCTCGCCGCTGCGGGGTGCAGGTTCACCGCCAATGCACCGGAGTACCCCACGAGGGTGACCGCGCTCAGCAGAGCGCTCACCAGAATGATGCCGATGCCGGCACCGTTGAACACCGCCACAGCGACGGCGACGATGGTCGCTCCGGCGAACAGGCTCAGGGGTGGTCCAAACGGCGAAGGACCACCGGGAAGATCCATTGTGAATCCCAGCACGCCTCCGAGCTCCAGACCGGCCAGAATGCCGACAACCACTCCGAGGGTTTGCATCGTCAGGTCAAGGATGCGCCCGCCAGCCGTGAGCGCAAAGCCGTCGATCGCATCCTGGGCCGCACCCACCACGGTGAGACCTGAGAGCATGAGGACGATACCGGAAGCGACGATGATCGACGGGCGAATTCCGATGAATGGTTCGATCCCTGCCGCCCCAAGCGCCGAAACCACGACGGCCGCAATGGTGGTGACGAACCCTCCGGCGATTTGGCTGAAAAACAGGGGAACGCGGATTTTGGCGAGACCAGCCTGCGTGAGTGCGGCGCAGAGCGCGGCGATAAAGGTGAGACCGACGATGAGCGGCGAGGCGCCGAGCATGATGCTGACGCCGACGGCGAGGAGTGCCCGGGCGACCACAATGACGGGCTGTTGGTAGCGGAAAGGCACCCGACGGATGGCGCGGAATGTCGTGCGCGCCGCTTCCAGATCGAGCCCTGCTTCAATGCTGGCGACGAGGGCCTGCACGCGCTGCAACTTCGCGTGATCAGGGGCGGTCACACGCACAACGCGTACAAGCGTTTCGGGCCAGACCTCGCCGCTCAGGTGAAAAGACACCGTGATCGAGTTGTAGGTCACATCGACCTGCACACCTCTGAGGTTGTATGCGTCGCACACGCGAATGATTGCGAGGGTGACGTCGTGCGCGGAGGCCCCGACGGCAAACATCGACTCGCCGATGCGCGTCGCGAGATCGAGAACGCGCGGGATCGTGCGTTCATCAATGACTGGCATAGGTTCGGTATGCGCGACGGCTGAGGGATCGGTGTGCAGCATGCGACGCACAGAAGTGAGCAGTTGGCGGTGGGGGCTCGCGAACATACTCTCCATTCTCCCGCGTATGGAGCGAACATCGGCACAAATAGCGGACTAGTGCCACAGCCAATTTCAGGACAGTACGCTGATAAATGTGATGAGCACGCGCGATATGGTCCACATCCCCGGCGGCACATTCGTCATGGGTTCCGAGGAGTTCTACCCTGATGAGCGCCCTGCGCACGAACGTTCGGTGACATCGTTCTTCATCGACCGCTACCAGGTGACGAACGAGCAGTATGCGCAGTTCGTTGATGCGACCGGGTACGTCACCGTGGCAGAGCGCCCGCTCGACCCCGCGGAGTTCCCCGGCGCCGACCCCGCTGACCTCACCCCAGGGGCGATGGTGTTCACCCCGACCGCCGGGCCGACCGACCTCCGCAACTGGCGCAACTGGTGGCGCTGGCAGCCAGGAGCATTCTGGCGTCGACCGTTCGGACCGGAGTCGTCTATCGACGACCGGCTGCAACACCCCGTCGTGCATGTGGCATATGAGGACGCAACCGCCTACGCCGAGTGGGCAGGGATGCGACTACCCACAGAGGCGGAGCACGAGTATGCAGCACGCGGCGGCGTTGACGGTGCGCGCTTCGCGTGGGGTGACGAGGCCTATCCAGATGGTGTTGCGCAGGCGAACTCTTGGTTAGGACGTTTTCCGTACGACAACCAGGGCGTTGGTGGGACCGCTGCTGTGGGGTCGTACCCTCCCAATGGCTACGGTCTCTACGACATGATCGCCAACGTGTGGGAATGGACGAGCGACTACTACACCCCGCGCCACGTGCGGCTTTCCGACAAACCGGTCGATGCGGGCAAGCGCACCAATCTCCTCGCCGCCGCAAGTGCACAAGAGGGTTTCCCCGGTATTCCGCGCCGCGTCCTCAAAGGTGGATCGCACCTGTGTTCACCGGACTACTGCCTGCGGTTTCGGCCAGCTGCGCGCTCGCCGCAGACAGAAGACACCGGGATGTCGCACATCGGCTTCCGTCTCGCCCGTTCGGAGTGAGTCCCTCTGGGAAACAGCGATTTCCTCTGTTTGACTAGGGCCAAGGGCGCCCGCCCGAACTTACCGGTCGAAGCAAGGAGCCAGAATGGCTGACAAGCCCAACATCCTTATCATTTGGGGCGATGACATCGGCATCAGCAACCTCAGTGCATACTCCGATGGGGTGATGGGGTACAGAACCCCCAACATCGACCGGATTGCCAATGAGGGTGTGAAGTTCACCGACTACTACGGCGAGCAGAGCTGCACCGCGGGCCGCGCGGCCTTCATCACAGGTCAGAACCCGTACCGCACTGGACTGACCAAGGTCGGTATGCCAGGCGCGAAGGTGGGCCTTCAGCCCGAAGACCCCACGATTGCTGACGCATTCAAGCACCACGGTTACGCCACGGTCAGTTCGGTAAGAATCACCTCGGTGACCGCGACGAGCACCTGCCGACCGCACACGGGTTCGACGAGTTCTTCGGCAACCTCTACCACCTCAACGCCGAGGAAGAGCCGGAGCACCCTGACTACCCCACGGATGAGGAATACCCCGGTTTCGCAGAGAAGTTCCGCCCCCGCGGCGTCATCCATTCTTGGGCAAACGAAGACGGCACCCAGCGCATTGAAGACACGGGTTCGCTGACGAAGAAGCGCATGGAAACGGTCGACGAAGAGTTCCGCGATGCAGCTGCGGACTTCATTCGTCGTCAGGCCGACGACGACACACCCTTCTTCCTGTGGTTCAACTCGACGCACATGCACTTCCGCACGCACACCAAGGAAGAAAGCAAGGGGCGCGCAGGGCGCTGGCAGTCCGAGTACCACGACACGATGCTTGACCACGACGACGTCGTGGGAAGCCTCCTCGACTTGCTCGATGAGCTGGGTCTGGCCGAAGACACGATCGTCATGTACTCGACCGACAACGGTCCGCACATGAACAGCTGGCCGGATGCGGGAATGACGCCGTTCCGCAACGAGAAGAACTCCAACTGGGAGGGCGCGTATCGCGTCCCGGCGATGGTTCGCTGGCCAGGTCACATCCCCGCCAACACGACTCTCAACGGCATCGTGAGCCACAACGACTGGTTCGTGACGTTGCTGGCGGCGATCGGTGACGACAACATCGCCGATCGTCTCAAGGAGGGCACCGAACTGCACGGCACAGAGTTCAAGGTGCACCTCGACGGTCACAACCAGTTGGACTACATCACCGGTGAGGCGGAGCACAGCCCTCGACGGCACTTCTTCTACGTTTCCGACGATGGAGACCTCACTGCCCTGCGCTTCGAGAACTGGAAGCTGGTCTTCCTCGAGCAGCGTGCTGTGGGAACGCTGCAGGTGTGGCAGGAGCCATACGTCGAGCTGCGGTTCCCCAAGCTGTTCAACCTGCGCACCGATCCTTTCGAGCGTGCAGACATCACTTCCAACACGTACTGGGACTGGGTGCTTGACCACATCTTCCTGTTCGTGCCAGCGCAGGCCTATGTCGCGCGCATGCTCCAGAGTCTTGCGGAGTTCCCCACACGCCAGGAGTCGGCGTCGTTCACGATCAACCAGGTAATGGCGAAGCTGGAATCGACAGCCGGCAACTCCTGATCTGAACCTCTGCTGAGCCCGTCGCCTACACAGGTGGCGGGCTCAGTTGCGTGGTGGGCCGGAAGACTGGCGCACGATGAGTTCGTGAGATGTCGCGATCGTGCGTGCTTCATCGCTCGCGGGGCGAAGAATGAGCGACACAGCGTGCTGACCCATCTCGACCATGGGGATGCGCACGGTAGTGAGCGCCGGAGCAACGTCGGAGGCAACTGCAATGTCGTCGAAGCCGACGACAGACATCTCCTCTGGCACACTGATGCCGTGGCGGCGTAGCTCGCTGAGGATGCCGATCGCCATAGCGTCGTTCAGGCCCACAATGGCGGTGACATCTTGCTCAAGGAGCTCTCGGGTGCCGGCGATACCGCCTTCGCGGGTGAACGCTTTCGACACCACCGTCAGGTCTACTCCTTGGGAGGTTGTCCCCTCGCGCAGTCCTGCAATGCGGTCGGCGACCGTGTTCAGTGCGAGTGGACCTGCGACAACGCCGATCCGGCGATGTCCCAAGTCGGCGAGATGTCGTCCTACCGATACCCCGGCGCCGTGATTGTCGGGAAGTACCGCATCGACGGGCAAATGGTGACGTCCGATAACGGCGACGCGCCCTCCTGTGTGCGTGAAGCCCTTGAGTGCCTCAGACATGCGTTGTTCATGGCGCGGGTCGGCGTAGCCTGAGCCGGCAATGATGATCGCCCCAATGCGTTGACGCAAAAGTGACTTCACCTGGGCTAGCTCGCTCTCAGGGGTGCGCTCCGCCTGGGCAATCTGAACGGACCGGTCCTTCAGAGTGGCACTGCGAATGACACCGCTCGCGATCTCGGAAAAGTACGGATCGCCGATCTCGTGCACGACCAGCCCGATAGTCGGAACGAGTCCGCCAGCGAGTCCCCGCGCGTGCATGTTTGGCTCGTAGCCGAGCTGGTCGGCGATCCCGCGCACGTGCGCGGCGACCTCGGCAGAGATGCCAGACCCGCCGGTGATTGCTCGCGATGCGCTCGCGAGCGAGACTCCGGCAGCCTCGGCCACATCAACGAGTCGTGGCGCGCCCTCGCGCTTCACGGTGCCTCCCCCCGCGGAGCAAGATCGACGCTGACTGCGCGGTTGGTTGCTCTTCGTTGTTCGATCCCACTATAGTGGCGGAAGCGCTTACGAAAGCGCTTTCGCTACGATGACGTAGGAGACTCGGATGACTGCACCCAGATACGGTCGACGGATTGCTGCCGCGATCGGAACGCTTTCGATCGCAGCGCTCACGGTTTCGGCTTGTTCCGCAACCGGTGATCAGACAGAGGGGGGTGGCTCAGACGATCCCATCGTCATCGGCATCTCTTTGCCGCTTACGGGCGACTTCTCTGAACCAGGTAAAGGCGTTGAGCGAGGCTATGAAGCCTGGCGAGACATCGTCAATGAGAACGGTGGTCTTCTCGGCCGACAGGTTGAACTGAAGATCCTCGACGATCAGTCCAACGCCGACCGAGTTGTTTCTGACTACGAGTCCCTGATTGCGCAAGATGGCGTGGATCTTGTCTTCGGTCCGTTCTCCACTCGACTCGTTGTTCCCTCTGCGCGTGTGGCGCAAGAGTACGGAATGCTGTTCGTCGAGCCGGCTGGTGCCGCAGAAGAGGTCTTCGAGCAGGGCTTCGACAACCTTTTCTACGCTGCCCCGGCCATTGCGAACGACCATTACAACAACCTCGCCGAATACCTACTCGCACTTCCTGAGGGCGAGCGACCAGAGACCGCTGCCGTTGCTGCGATGGACGATCCGTTCGCGCAGGGCACCGCGTACGGTCTGCGAGACAAGCTGGAAGAGGGAGGTGTGGAGATCCTCGTCGACGAGGTCTACCCGCCCAACACCACAGACTTCTCCACCATCGCCGCAAAAATCGCGCAGTCTGACGCCGACATCGTCATTGGCGGTACCCAGTACCAAGATGCCGTCAACCTGATCATCGCTCTCCAGCAGCTCGACTATCAGCCGGAGCTGGCGGCGTTCTCAACCGCACCGACCAACCCGGAGTTCGCTTCAGCGATCGGTGGTGCCACCGAAGGTATCCTGGCGCCGACCGGCTACTCTCCCAAGTCGGAGTTCCCGAGCAACGTGGAGTTCGTCGAGAAGTACACCGAGATGCATGGCAATGCTCCATCCGAAGATGAGGCGAATGCCTACACGACAGGGCAGGTTGTTGCCGCGGCTGTAGAAGCTGTGGGTTGTGCCGAGCAGGGCGACTGCCAGCAAGAGCTCATCGACTGGCTGCGTGACAACTCCGTCGACACCGTCGTGGGAGAACTCAGCTGGGACGAAACGGGCAAGCCCACCGGTGCGCACTTGATCCAGCAGTGGATCGACGGAGAGATCCTGATCGTTCTTCCTGAAGACGTCAAGGAAGCAGAGTTCCTGTTCCCGAAGCCGCAGTGGTGATCCGCACATCGTGAGTGGTCCACTTCTGCTGCAAAGCCTGATCCTCGGGATCCTGCTAGGAGGGCTTTACGCCCTCCTCGCAGCCGGGCTCACGCTCTACTTCGGAATCATGCGCGTTGTGATGATCGCGCATTCCGCCTTCCTTATCCTCGCCGCCTACCTTGCCTGGTGGTTCAACCGGGAGACCGGGCTCGATCCGCTCATTTCCCTCGTCGTCACCGTGCCGCTTTTCTTCGTCACAGGTGTGGTGATGCAACGGCTGCTGGTTTCGAGGCTGAAGCCGCTTACCCTCACGATGATGTCGGTGCTGCTCACCTTCGCGATTGCGCTCATCATCGAGGGAGCGTTGGGTTTCTTCTTCTCAGGAACCCAACGTCGTATCCCGCTCCCGTACGCCAGTGAGAGCCTCAACTTCTTTGGTGCGCAGGTACCGGTCGTGAAGTTGATCGCCTTCGGTCTGGCGGCGGTGGCGCTCGGGTTGCTGTTCGTCCTTCTCAAATACACGAAGTTCGGGCAGGCGCTGCGCGCGACCATCCAGCACCCGGAGGCAGCTCGACTTGTCGGTATCAACACCGACCGTGTCGCCGGCTACGGCTTTGGGCTGGGGCTCGCAACGGCAGCGATTGGTGGCACGGCTCTTTCGCTCGATGCCACGATCTACCCGTCGCTGCACTGGCACTGGATCGGCCCGCTCATGGCGATCATCGTCGTGGGTGGGCTCGGCAGCATTCCAGGTGCCGCGATCGCTGCTCTCGTACTCGGGGTCGGACAGAGTCTTCTCCAACTCCCGTTGGGGCCGACGTGGGCGCAGACGATCTTCTACGTTGCACTCTTCGCCACACTCATGTTCCGTCCGCAAGGATTCTTCGGAGGTCGTCTTGCCCAGCGTTTCTAACCCTGGTCCGATCGCCACCGAAACGGTTGTGATCGCTCCGCCCGCGCCCGTCCGACGCAAGTCGGCCAAGTGGGTGAGTATCGTGCTCATCGTTATCGGAGCCGTACTCGTCCTCTCTTTTCCCACGATCGCCCCGAACCCGTACATCCTGTCTGCAGGGGTCGTCATCCTCAACTACGCCGTCCTTTCGACGGGGTGGAACTTTATGGGGGGCTTCACCGGCTACATCTCCCTCGGCCACGCCGCCTACTTTGGGCTCGGCGCGTACGGTACTGGTCTTCTGATCAAGTACCTCGCGCTTCCCGGGTTTGCTGCCTGGATCATCGCTGCTGTGCTGGTGGCGCTCGTCGCGATTCCGATCGGCATCGCCGCACTCCGTGTGCGTGGAGCTTCTTTCGTAATCGTCTCGATTGCGTTCGTGCTCATCATGTTGCTCGTCTTCCAGAGCTGGCGAGAGGTCACAGGAGGATCCGAGGGACTGAACGTTCCTCGCCCGTTTGACGTGCTGCGCCCAGAGCATCACCGCATCTTCTACTACCTGTTTGCGGGGCTGTTGGCGTTCGCGCTGGTGGTTTGGTGGATCATTGACCGGTCGAAGTTCGGCACCGCGCTCAAGTCGATCCGTGAAGACGAAGACAAGGCACAGTCGTTGGGTGTTCCGACAACGCGCTACAAGTTGATCGCCTATGTGTTCTCCGCACTGTTCGTGGCACTCGGCGGAGGCCTGTATGCGCTGTGGTTCGGCGACTTGGATCCGATTTTCCAGTTCTCCATCTTGATCGGCTCCTACATGGTGCTGATGGCGCTGCTCGGCGGCGTTCGCAACCTCTTCGGGCCCTTGCTGGGTGCGGTTGTGGTGGGGGTAGCGCTCGAGTACTTCAAGCTCGAGTTCGGTGACACCCAGTTCCACTTGATTGCCACTGGCATCTTGCTGGCCGTCGTCGTGTTGTTCATGCCAGACGGCATTATCCCGGCGGTAAAGAACCTGTTCACTCGATCCTCGAATGAGGCATCGATTCGTGAAGTCACTGCCGGTGAACTGCTCGAACAGAACAAGGCGCGAACAGCACAGCAGGAGCCAGGTCGACGAACCGATGATTCGGCAGAGGAGGCGTCGCCATGAACGCGCGCGCAGCACATCGCACCGCCACGCTCGATAGCTTGAGCACGATCGAGATGACCAAGTCGTTCGGCGGCGTCACCGCCGTCGACGGTGCATCGGTGAACTTCAAAGAGGGGAAGGTCAACGGACTGATTGGGCCTAACGGCTCTGGCAAGACGACCTTCTTCAACTGCGTCACCGGCATGATCAAGCCGGATTCTGGGCAGGTGATGTACCGCGGCGAGAGCATCACCCGCAAATCTCCTGATCGGATCGCCCGGGCAGGTATCGGGCGCAGCTTCCAGCTGTGCCGGGTCTTTCCTCGCATGACCGTGATGGAGAACCTGCTCGTCGCCGTGCGCAGTCCCAGCCTGCTGCATCAACTGCGCTCGGCAGACGATCCCGAAGAACTCGAACGAGCACGAAGCTGGTTGCGTCGGGTCGGCATTGATCACCTCGAACATGCCGAGGCACGCAACCTGAGCTACGGCCAGCAGAAGCTACTTGAACTGGCCGGGGTGCTGATGGGGGAGCCGGACACGATCATGCTCGACGAACCAGCGGGTGGCGTGAACCCGGCCCTCATCGGGCGTATCGCCACGCTGGTGCGCGAGTTGAACGAAGAGGGCAAGACGTTCATCATCGTCGAGCACAACATGGAGATGGTCATGAGCCTGTGCGATCACGTGGTCGTCTTCGACCGTGGACGCCCGATCGCTGAGGGCACACCGGAGATCATCCAACAAGATCCGCGAGTCCTGGAGGCCTACCTTGGAGTCTGAGACGAAGAACCTGCTCGAGTTGCGAGACATCGAGGCGGGCTACGGACGTGCGGCGTTGGTGCTTCGAGGGCTGACGGTCGAGGTGCCGCCATCATCTGTGGTCTGCCTCGTCGGTCCCAACGGGGCGGGCAAGTCCACGGTGCTGAAGGTAGCGAGTGGAATGTTGAAGCCGCGCTCGGGCAGAATCCGCATCGATGGTCAAGATGTCACCGGTGATGGGCCGCAGAAGATGCTGCAAAACGGACTCGCGCACGTGCTGCAAGGGCACAGCGTCTTCCGCGAGATGACAGTCGGCGAGAACGTGATGCTCGGAGCCTTCACGATCAAAGATCAGGCGGTCATTCAAGAGCGCGTCGAGTTTGTGCAGAACCTCTTCCCGATCGTGGGGGAGCGCTGGAAGCAGCTTGCCGGGCTGCTTTCTGGTGGTCAGCAGAAACAGGTCGAGTTCGCGCGGTCGCTGATGGTGAGTCCGAAGGTGGTGCTCTTGGATGAGCCGTCTATGGGCCTCGATCCCAAGACCACAGCGAAGGTCTTCGAGCAGGTGGCCCGCATGAGAGACGCGGGCACAGCTGTGTTGCTCGTAGAACAGAATGCGCGACGTGCACTCGAGACGGCCGACATCGGCTGCGTCCTCGACCTTGGCAGGGTGCACATTTCGGGCCCTGCGCCCGAACTGCTCGCCGATCCGACGCTGGCGGCGCTGTACCTAGGGGGCAAGCCCTCGGCGGCCTGATCGACTCGACAAAGCGGGAGGGGGCGTCGTTCGCCGCCTCCCGCTTTGTGTTCCCCATCCGATTCATTCTTTCGGCGGCTACCCTCAAGGCATGCGTCGCTTCGTCGTTCTTCCGGTCCTGCTCGTATCCACCGCGGTTCTCGCGGGGTGCGCGCAGACTGCCCAGTTCGCCGGCGACGCGCTCGGAGTGGACGTGCAGGCGACGTGCACGACCATCGATGATGCCTACACCCAGTACCAGTCGCTCCTTGCCCAGGGTGAGGTTTCGGCGGAGCAGGCGGCGACCGCACGCGACGATCTGGTCGCCACGCTGGACGGACTTGCCGCAGACGTTGATGGTCAACTCGGCGACCTCATCGCCAGCGGCGCAGATCAGCTCGGTGGGCTGACCAACCTGCAAGCTCCCGAGACCATCGAGGCGGTCGAGCAGCTGAAGTCCTCGGCTTCCGCGTTCTGCGGCTGATCCGGAGTTCTCTCCGCGACCTCCCGACGCGATAACATCTGACTATGAACTTCAACCGTTCCGCATGGTGGTGGCTGCGATAGCAGCCGGTTGAAGCATGTTCACGGGCTGCACGGCAGTTCGTGACAGCACCAGAGAACTCCGTGTGGCTCCTTTGACAAGGAGAAGCACATGGAGTCATTCATCGCTACAGCGCAGCGCTCATCAGAGATCGCAGACGCCGCTGCCCAGCATCCTGAGAAGTACAGAGTTCTCACGGGGGAGCGGCCCACTGGACCCCTGCACCTGGGGCACTACTTCGGAACGATTCACGAGCGGGTGCGTCTGCAGCGCACCGGGGTCGAGATGTTCCTGGTGCTCGCGGACTATCAGGTCATCACAGACCGTGACACCACCGCCCGCGTGCGTGAGAACGTCCACGGTGCTGTGCTCGACTACCTCGCCGCGGGCATCGACCCAGACCGCGCGACGATCTTTGCCCATTCGGCTGTGCCCGAGTTGCACCAGCTGATGTTGCCTTTCTTGAGCCTCGTCACGGAGGCGGAGCTGCATCGGAACCCGACCGTCAAGTCAGAGTTCGAGTCGTCCGGTCGCGCGCTCAGCGCACTGTTGCTGACCTACCCTGTGCACCAAGCGGCCGACATCCTCTTCTGCAAAGGGAACCTCGTGCCGGTAGGAAAAGACAACCTGCCGCACGTAGAAATGGCGCGTGTGATCGCACGACGCTTCAATGAACGCTACGGCGATGTGTTTCCCGTTCCGGATGCGCTGGTCACTGCCAGCCCGGAGGTTCCAGGGCTGGACGGGAGAAAGATGTCGAAGAGCTATGGCAACGCGATTGCGTTGTCGATGACACCGGACGAAACAGTTGCGGCAATTCGTGGAACCCGCACCGACTCCGAACGTCGCATCACGTTCGATCCTCAACTCAGGCCGGGAGTCTCTGCCCTGCTATCAACAGCCGCACTATGCCTGGATGTATCACCGCTCGACTTGGCTGACCGGATTGGTGATGGCGGTAGTAATGCGCTGAAGAACGTGGTGGCTTCGGCCGTGAATGATTATCTTGAGCCGATGCGTGCGCGACGTGAGCAGCTTGCAAAGGATCCAGAGCTGGTGCGGTCTGTTCTTCGGCACGGCAACGAGAAGGCCCGCGCCGTTGCGGAGGTGACACTCGTGGAGGTCCGGGAGGCGATGGGAACCGTCTATTAGGCGGTAAGAGCGACTCCGCCGGCGATCAACGCAGCTCGGAGGGTCGCAACGTCGGTGTACAAGTGAGTATGTATCGACAGTCGCTCCGCGCCCAGGAGGTTCGAAGCGGAGTCGTCGACGAAAAGTACCTCAGATCCTTTCACCGATAAAGCGTCGAGCACGTGCTCGAAGGCCCGCCTGTCAGGCTTCGCGTGTCCGATCGTGGCCGAGTTGAAGATCGCGTCGAACTGGCACGCGATACCGAGGGCCGAAAGCTCTGCGCTGATGCTGTCCGTGCCGTTCGTCAGCACGGCCGTGCGCAGCCCGGCGTCGCGGACCTCCCGCATCAGCATGAGCACGCTGTCCTCTACCCGCGCGGGCTGCGCGCCCCATTCCTCGGCTGCTTGCGCAACACCGACCTGCTGCCCTATCCGGCGGATCCAGTCAGAACGAGTGATCTGGCCGGTGGTCACCTGATCGATAAGCGGATGCGCGAACGCGCAACTTGCCAACTTGCCGCGTTGCAGGTTGTATCGGTTCTCGATATCGGCCGTGTAGCTCGGGTCGAAATGACGGATCACGCCATCGAGGTCGAGAAGTACAACGCGAATCATTGAACCATCCTCGCGCACAGGGAATACCGAGATCGGTTCTCGCCTTACTTTCCACTGTGACTCTTTACGAATCGGCCGTTTTCGGCGCACTCCAGTTGTCCAATCGTGTCGTGATGGCACCGCTTACGCGCACTCGGGCGGATAACGATGGCGTGCCAACGACGACGATGGCGGAGTACTACCGGCAGCGAGCGGGTCAGGGACTTATTGTCTCCGAGGGCACCTGGCCGGCCTTCGAAGGCAAGTCGTATCCCGGGCAACCCGGCATCGTCACCGAGGCGCAGATCGAAGGATGGCGCGTTGTCACAGACGCAGTGCACGAAGCGGGCGGCACCATCGTCATGCAGTTGATGCACGGTGGTCGGGTGTCGCACCCGGCGATCTCCGGTGAGCCGCGCGTCGTTGCTCCCAGTGCGCTCGCCGCGCCTGGGCAGACACACACCGCCGAGGGCAAGGTAGACATGCCCGTCGCGCATGCCCTCACCCTCGACGAGATCCCCGAGGTGGTCGAGCAGTTCGCGCAGGCCGCGCGCAACGCGATCGCTGCCGGTTTCGATGGCGTCGAGGTGCACGGCGCGAACAGCTACCTCGTGCATGAGTTTCTCTCCCCGGAGTCCAACGTCCGGGACGATGTTTATGGGGGCTCACCCCAGAACCGCGCGCGTTTCGCGATCGAAGTAACCACCGCTGTCGCCGCCGCCGTTGGGGCTGAGCGCACCGGCATTCGGTTCTCGCCGCAGCACGAAATTCCTGGTGTGCGAGAGTCGGACGACGCTGATGCCTACGCAACCTACACGGCGGTCGCCGAAGGACTTGCACCACTCGGACTCGCCTTCGTTGATGTGCTCCACGTCGACCCAAAGAGTGATCTCGTGCAGCAGATCCGTCGCGTCTCTGGAGCACCGCTGATTGTCAACAACGGCTTTTCTGTCGCGACTCTGCGCGAAGAGTCTGAGGCGCTTGTCTCCGAGGGGTGGGCCGAAGCTGTCGCCGTTGGCCGCCCCGTTATCGCCAATCCCGACCTGGTCGAGCGCTGGCGCAATGAAGCCGAGCTCAACGAGCCACGGCCTCAGTTCTTCTACGGCTCCACCGCTGAGGGCTACACCGACTATCCCTCACTGGAAGCCGCACGCACACAGGGCTAACGGCTGCGTTAGGGGTTGAGGGGCAACGCAGAGCGGTGCAGATCGCGGACCTGCTGATCGGTCAGGGCTTGGTCCCAGATGCCGACCTTAGCGATCTCGCCCAGCCAACGCTCCGTGACACCGCTTTGGCTGCCGGGCCAACCGCCACCGGGGTATGTGTTCCCGATCACCCAATAGGCGGGCCGCCCGTTCGACTCGTATTGATAACCGGTCGTCACCGACGAGGCAGGCACGTTTTGTTCCGTGAGAGTCCCGGGCTCGAGCACGCCATCAATGTAGAGCTTGATGCCCTCTGGAGAGAGGGTAGCGGTGACCATGTGCCAAACCGGATCTAGGTAGTTATGGTAACCAGGAAAACCCTGAGCGGGAGTAGCGAGGGTGCGCTGACCGCCGGCGCCGCCGACGAAGACACCGAAATGGAGCCGGCCTGTGCTGTCAACATAGATCTTGCGGTCGTGCGACGTGCCATTCCCATTCTGTCTGTTGTTCATACCGATAAGCGCACCCCTTGTTGCGCTATCGCCACGAAACCACAGAGAGACTGTAAATTCGTTCCAGCGCGCGTCGGCGGTCCCTGTAATCCCGGCGACGTCGGGTGTGCCAACAGAGGCGTCTGTCTGGCCGAACCAAAGGCCCGTATCACCGTCGCGTCCGCAAGGTTGCGCACTTCCAAACTCATACCCGGTAACGGCTGTGCCTTCGACAACGCCGTTGTACCCCGCGCCTAAGGTGCCGAGATTCGTGGTGGCTGTCGATCCGGTTGGATCGCTGAGGGGATAGTAAATGATCGGGTTCGGTGTAAAAGCGGGTGAATCTGCGGCTTGGTTGCAGGTGAAGAGGGGCGCGGCGTCGAGCCCGTCGACCGGGGTAGTGATGGTGGGGCTGTCGGTGAAGTAGGCGATGGTGGACTGTGGCGCTGCGGCAGAGCCAATCGCGAGAAGAGGTATCAGCCCTAACGTTGCGAGCGGGCGTAGTGACTGCCGAGAGACCCGCTGCTTCTCGCTCGGTGAGTCCGCCGGCTCTTCGCTCCGCGAGCGCCATCCGATTACGAGGCAGGCTGCGAGGAGTGCAATGGCGCCACCGATGGCCCAGGGGGTGCTGGTGAGCTGAAGGAGGTATCCCGCGCCCGGTGCGTGCCCCACGACGGTGCGCGTCGAGTCGACAAGATAGACCTCGCTGTCTGCAGAACCGTTGGCATCACCTTTGAGGGTCAGGGCGACCTGGTCGCCGGCGGGCTCTGCCTCGACGACTCGGTGAGTGATTCGCACACCGTCGCTCGATATGACACTGACAATGTCGCCCGTCTGCACCTCCGTCGCGGCAACTGTGCGCGCAAAAGCGAGGTCACCGGTTTCTAACGTCGGCGACATAGAGCCACTCAACACAATCAGTGGAGTGATGCCAAGGAGCGCCAATCCGAGCGTCCACAGTATGCAGATTGCGCCGAGAATCGCGCCCAACGTGAGTATGAAAGAGCGGAGAAAAGGACGAGAGCGCGTCACGGTGCACCCACCTGCGTCGCGCGCACGATGAAGGCGGCGGTCCCCTGGGCGTTCAGCAGCGCTGTATCGGAGACCGTCGAGGCAGAAGAGTCGAGGGCGATGACAACACAGTAGGTGAACGACTCGCCTATGTTCAGGCGGTGCTTGTCCGGAGCAACCTCGAACGAGTTCGCGGCGTCTGGGCCAGCGATGGTTGCGTTGACCAACGTGCCGTCCCCGCACGATCCGGTGCGGTAGGAGTCGCTCGCCGGTGCAGTGAGTGGCTCAGGGTTTGTCGCGATGCCTCCTTCGTAGATCTCAAACCTGAACGATGGCCCGAGCGTACCGAGCGTGTATGCATTCAGGCGCACATCAAGAGGAATGGAGCCTGTGCCGTTGTTGGCGGCGACGATATTCACGGCCACGCTCTCACCAGGGAGCATGTCATCGGTAGTCCAGGCGTCGACAGCAAGTGTTCCGTCGCGGTTTGCGGGGCCAGCGAGTTCTCCGTTGACGGTGACGTCGAGGCTGCTCCCGGCGATTGCGCCAAGCTCTGCTGTAGAAGTGGCAGAAAACAGTGCCATCGTGCCGGTCGCGCCGAGGCCCAGCGCGAGGCCCATGCTGAGTCCTACTCGAACCCTGGTGCCGAGGCTCGCTCTGCGGCGGGGTTTTGAGGAACGCTCGCTCATTGTCGCGCCCCATCACTCACGGCGCTGTCTGCCGCTGTTCTGCGGCGGCGGGCAGCGGCGGTAAGGAAGGCACCAACGCTGAGGGCCACCACCGCAATCGACAGCAGTGCGGTGTTCAGCATTCCACCCGTCATCGGGAGTCCCGATGCATCCGGTGAGGTTGGTTCTTCAGGAATAACGGGCGGCGGCTCGGTGTGGCTGAGAGTGACAAGCAGATCGAAGTCCAGAGAGCGTGCTTGGGTGCTGTTTGGTGAAGAGAAGGGCAACGCAGCGCGCACCTGGATCGCACGGGTTTCGCCGGCGGCGATATCTGAGGCGGAGAGGTTCTGCAGCCCGGCCGTGCTCGTCGAAGTCCACTCACCGTTGTCGACGCGGGTGGAGATGATGAGATCGCCGATATCGATCAACTCATCGATCTCGGCGCTGAGAAAGTCGATCTGTAGCTCGGCGTCTTGTGCGGTGTCGTTACGCACGAAGAATTCAGCATCCCTGGTGTCACCAGGCACCCAAAGGATTTGGTCATCGAACAGCGGCGTTGCCAGCGTCTCTCCCCAGGTGGCGCCGTCGTTGCTCAACGAAATGCCCTCGACGGCGGATGCGCTCTGCGGAGTGAGAAAAACGAGAAGGAGCACGCCAAAAAGCGCTACTACCGAGTGCGGTAGCAACGTGCGCGTGCGCGTCTTCCCCGTCATCACTGTGTGGTCGTCTCCTCAGTGTGTTCGGTGTTCACGGATGCTGCTTCAGCTTCTTTCTCACGAGCTTGACGCCGTTCGCGCGCCGCCCCCCAGAACATCCACAGGGCGTAGACGATGAGGCCGATTGCGATCGCGGTGATGATCCACTGGCGTTCTCCACCGGTCAGGGCGGTGGAGACGTAGCCGAGGTAGGGCAACGAGTACCAAACCTCACCGCGCACCTGCACTGGCAGGCGCAGCTCGGTGTCTGGAGCGTCGTTGGCGTCACCCTTGGTCTCGAACAGCACGTCGCCGTCGAGCTGCTGAGCTATTCCGGAGACCCGGTGAGTCACGACCGTGTCTTCGCCGGACTCCAATTGCACCGTGATGACGTCGCCGACACGAATCTCCGAAGGGTCGACGGGCTTCACGATTACAAGCGTGCCGGGCGGGAGCGAGGGCTCCATCGAACTGGTGATGATGGTGTACGGGGTAGCTCCGGCTACTCGAGGCACAATAACGGCCGCGAGAATGATCGCCACAGAACCCAGAATCACCGTCCACGCCAGAACTCGACCCGCGAAGCTCAGTGCGGCGCGCATGGCGCTCCAGGCTAGTTCGGGTCAGACTGGGTAAGAGTGACCGTCAGGTCGTTGAGCACTGCTTCCCAGCTCTGAGTGTCGTTACCGTTGACGATAGGGGTTCCCGTTTCGTCGGTGCCATAAGGGAACGTAACGGAGAAGGCGGCAACAAGCGTGTCGCCATCGTTCGCCGCAGTGATGACGCCGTTGTCGGCGATTGCTGTGCCGCCGACCGTGTAACCGGCTGAAACCGTAGCGTTACCGCTGTCAGGAGTGGTGCCTCCCAGTGCCACGGTGCCTGGCGCGGAAAGTGTGGCGCTGAGGTTGTCTCCTGTAGCGCCGATCTCGAAACTGCACGATTTGGTAACGACATCGCCGGGGACCCAGTTGACGACCGTTTCGCCTTCGCTGGCGTTGCCGGCAGCGTAGACTCAGTTTGCGTCGCAGGTGGCCTCGGAAAGGGTCAGCGTGCCGGCCGTGATCGACCCACCAGCGGCGGTTCCGGTGGCGGTCCAGTAGGCGAGCGACGTGCCGCCTCCGAGGAGCAGGACGGCGGTAGCGGCGGCCGCTACGGCGCCTTTCGTCGACTTCTTCATGTGATTCTCCTGACGAGATCTTCGATTTTGCAAGACTGTGGGGGCATCTTTTCACCAGAGCGGTCCCAGTGAAACCCCTCGTAAACATCTCATGCCCCGCGGTGGTGCACAAGGCTACCTCATCCTCCTGGGGTGACAAAGGGCCTGGGTACTCCAGAAAACGGGCCTTAGTCGTCAGTGCGAAAGCCGGAGGCTTTGTGAGTGCCGTCACAGAACGGCTTGATTGAAGAGAGCCCGCAGCGACACAGAGCTGAGGTGCGTCGTCGTGTGACGATCGGTTCGCCGCTGGCCGTGCGAAGGTCGATGTCACCGCGAACGAGTAGCGGCCCATCGGGATAGGGGGTGATGGTGGTGCGCTCCTCACCAATAGTCATAGCGCCACCTCTTCGCGCAGGGACGAAACGTCTGCCGACCATGCGTCCAAGATGTGACTGCCGCCCCAGCCGTCGACTGTCAGGCAGGCTGCGGCACCGAAGAAGATGTCATGAAGAAGCTCTGGTCTGTCTTCGGCGAGGCTGCCGGCGAGATCGCGGGCGGCGATCTGCTCGTGCACCGCATCTGCTTCTACGTGCTCATCGAAGTAGTCGGAGACCTCTGCAGAGAAGCCCAGCCGTCGGAGCCCGTCGGCGTACAGCTTGCATGGAATCGACGACGTCATCTCGTAGGCGGCAAGATGCCCCACGATTGCTCCGACCAAGCGGCGGTTGAGACCAAACATCGACATCATGTTCAGCGAAGCGAGTGTGACGGCGGGAACCGCGTCTATGTGCGCCCCATAGGTGCTGTCGAGACCGGCAGCGCGCATCGCACGCGCGAAAAGCGTGGCGTGCACGCGGTCGGGGTGCCCGCCACCATACTCATCGGACTGGATCTCGACGATTGCGGCTTTGGCGCGTCCCTGCAGACGCGGAATCGCCCAGGAGTGCGGGTCCGCTTCGCGCAGTGTGTAGAGGGAGCGCTGGATCAGCATTTCCTTTGCCTGTTCCGCAGTCGCCTTGCGTGCGAAGTAGCGTGAAAGGCTCGGTCCCGTATCGCCGTCCGCGAGCGCGAAGAGCGCCCTTCCCACGGCGTCGACAGTCGGCTCTGGGAGTTCTGGCATCTCCACTCGCTCCCGAAGTTCGTTCTCGAACGCCGTCTCTAAAACGCGGCGAGTTCCCAGAAGCGCTGGGTCCCACTCCAGGTCGGCGTCGAGCTGGGGGAGGGAACCGTAAGAGGAGGCATAGAGCAGGAAAAGCGCGAGCTGAATGTCGTCATCTCGCGCGATGTCGCCGCTCGCTACAACTGCTTCTGTCGCCAGCGCAGTGTGGTTTACCGAGTCGTGCTCACCCGAGAAATGTGCAAGAAGTGCACGGCTCAAGGGGCCCCGATCGCCGAAGCCAAAGGAAGTGCTGGGCGCGGTTGCGAGGGCGGATGCGGTCATGTGTCGTGCTCCTATCAATACGTACACATGCATCATGCGTGAAGCAACAATTCGAGCACAGGGACTTGACGTATCGGCGTTTGCGAGGCAAGGAAGCGTCGTGACTAGGTTGTGGCGGAAACATCCGTCCTCGTGTTCCGCCGAATACCAAACCACGACACCACGCCACCGATCACAAACAGGCAAGCGGTGACCCAGGCCGCATTGTGGAAACCATCGAGATCTAGCGTTCCTCCGACAATCGTCGACAGCATTGCCACGACGAGTAGTCCTGCAACGCGCGAGATGGCGTTGTTGACGGCGGACGCAATACCCGAGTGATTCTCATCGATCGCGCCAAGAATCGCGGAAGTCAGCGGTGCGACCGTGAGAGAGAGGCCGAGGCCCATCACAATCATCGCCGGCAGCACCTGTCGCCAGTAGTCGAAGTCGGCGCCGACGAGGAGCAGCATCAATGCACCGACTGCCATCAGGAGCGGACCAGCCGTCATGAAGATGCGCGGGCCCCACCGACCAGCCCATTGGCCAGCCCGTGAGCTGACGAGAATCATCAAGATTGTCATGGGCAAGCTTGCAAGCCCCGCTGCGGTTGCGCTGAGCCCCGCGCCCTGTTGCAGGTACACCCCGATGACGAAACCGTTGAGTGACAAGGCGGCGTAAATGAAAAGCGTGGCCAGGTTGCCCCAGCCGAAGTCTCGTTCGCGGAACAGCCACAGCGGCATCAACGGCGTTGACGAGCGCTTCTGCCGCCAAAGGAAGAGGGCAAAAAGTGCAGCGCCGGCGGTGGCAGGAATCCAGATTGCCGGAGACTGCCAGCCAAGGTTCGGTTGCTCGATGAGCGCGAAGACCACAGCCCCGAGCCCTATCGCGCAGAGTGCTCCGCTCCACCAGTCCACCCGGATGCCGCGCGGATGCTCTGGCAATTTCAGCCTGGTGAGCAGTAGCAACGTGACACCGATGGGAATGACGTTGATGAGAAACACGAAGCGCCACGACAGGTAGTCCACGAACAGCCCGCCTAGAAGAGGCCCGATTAGTTGCGCTCCTGTGGTGAACGCGGTCCAGATTCCGATGGCACGCGACTGCACATCGGCGCGCATTGTGGCGGTGATCAGGGCCAGCGAGCTCGGCACAAGAAGTGCACCTGCTGCTCCTTGCGCAGCTCTGGCGATGATCAAGGAGAGGGGATCAAACGATGCGGCCACCGCGACAGAGGCCACCCCGAACGCAACGAGGCCGATGCGCATCACGAGCACACGGCCGTAGGCGTCAGACATCGACCCGGCCAGCAGGATGAGTGCGCTCAACGTGATGAGGTACGCATCGACCACCCACTGTTGAGTGGTGATGCCTCCGCCGAGTTCGCGACTAATCGCGGGGAGCGCGACGTTGACGACTGTTCCGTCGAGGAAGGTCACGAATGAGGCAAGCACCGCGATGGAGATCACGAGCCGCTGAAGCGGTGCCAAAGATGCCACAGACCGACCCTATCTGCGGCTCAGCCGGCGAGGCTCCTTTCGCGAGGATTCCCCTATATGGCCTATCGGACGGGTCCACGTCAACCCCCTCGGGGTAGATCGTTACTTCGGGATAGCGTGAGGGCACCGAGGCGTTGTTTGCGCCCCTAAGAGAAGGGAAAGATCGATGAACATCCTCCTGATCATCGTCATTGTCGCTGCAGTGATCCTCGCGATCACCGGAGGACTGGTGCAGTCGCTCCAGTTCCTGCTGTGGGTCGGACTCGTGCTGTTGGCTATTGCTGTCATCGCCTGGTTGATCCGATCAATCAGCGGTAACCGCAAGGTCTGACCCCGCTCAAGGTCTAAACCAAAAAATGAGCCCCGCCGGTCGGCGGGGCTCATTTTTTGCGTAGAACGCGAGAGTTTTACTTGTCGAAGGTGTCGCGTACGCTGTCGCCCGTCTTGTGAGCGGCGTCCTTCACGTTCTCGCCAGCCTGCTTGGTCGATGCCTTGACCTGGTCGGCCTGGCCTTCAGCCTCGAGCTTCTCGTTGTCGGTAACCTTCCCGACGCCTTCCTTGACCTTTCCGGCGGCCTTCTCGGCGGCGTTCTTGATGTCGTCTGCGGCACTCATGTGCTGCTCCTCTCGTCAACGGATGGGTTACTACCGACACTCTCACTGGTGTGAAAAAGTGACCACGGCATTGACAATCCGGCGAGGTCGTGGCACAACATCACACATGTGTCAGAGGGATGTGCGGGCCTGGACGTGCGCGAGCGCGGGGGCGGCCAGCGCTGTTGAACGACGCGCGAACTCGTCGAAGCTGCGCCGGCCAGGCCAATCGGCTGGCAACATCGATGGCGGTAGTCCTGGGTCGGTGTACGGAAGCACACGCCACCCATCGATAAGTTGCACGTAGGCCGCAAACGGTTCTGCGGGCAACGTCGTGAGCGACGCCTGGAAGGCAAGGTGCTCACCGCGCAGAGCATTCAGATCCCACCATTGAGCGGCGGCATCGACCAGCGACCCCGATGTGAGGGGAGTTGCAGCCTCGAACAGCGTGGCCCACTGTCGTGCGTCGAGCTCGTCCAGAATCTGCAACACTTCCTGCTGGAGATGACCGGGACAGATCCACAGTGCAGAAGACACTACCCCTGCACCGATCCAATGCAATCGTCGGCGGAGCTGGTGGCGGACGCTCCTGGCGCTCTCCGGAATAGAGAAGGAGATCAGACACCACGGAGCGTCGTCTGTCGTCTCCCGCATCTCGAAGATCCGCCGATCCCCACGTTCCAGCATCGCCGTAGCAGCCGGGTTAAGGCGGTAGCCGATCTGGTCTTCGCGCGCGGCGAGCAAAAGCCCCTTTTGTTTCAGGCGGGCGATGCCGGTGCGGGCAGGGCCAGCCTCGATCCCGAGGTCGGCGCTGAGCGCGACAAGATCGGCAGCGGAAATCCATCCACCGAGTGGACGCAGGAAGAGCCCGATGAAGGTGCGCAGCAGCGATGCTGTACTGCCGGGGCGGGCGTCGAAGTCATCGAGCACCCCCGCACCTGCAGGCTCAGAAATCACCGGACTCCAGCGCGTCGCGCACCGCGAGCACCCCGGTCAGCGTCTCTACGTGCGAAGTGCTGAGCGGTGAAAGACCCAGGCGAATGCCATCGGGGAAGCGGAAGTCCGGAATGATGCCGTCGTTCCACAGTGTGCGGGTCACCTCACGGAATGCCGGGTGACCAATCGTGACGTGACCTCCGCGCAGCGCTGCGTCTCGCGGACTGAGCAGTTTCACGCCCAGTGGGGCGAGCACTTCGTCGTATGCACGCACAGCGAAATCGGTCAGTGACTCTGACTTTGCACGCACACTGTCGATCGTTGACTCCTCGATGAGGTCGAGCATGCCCTGCATCGCCAACATCGACATGATCGGTGGTGTGCCGCTCAGCAGCTGCCGGATTCCGTCTGATGGCACGTACTCCGGTCCCATCGCGAAGATGTCTGCTGCACTCCACCACCCTTGGATCGGCTGGCGCAACATGCCGTGCAGATCACTGCGGAGGTAGGCGAACGCGGGGGATCCAGGGCCTCCATTGAGGTACTTGTAGGTGCAACCGACGGCGAGATCGACACCCCATTCGTCAAGCTGCATCGGAACCACGCCGGCGGAATGGCAGAGGTCCCACATCATCAACGCGCCTGCTTCGTGTACGGCTGCGGTGATGCCAGGCATATCTGCCAGCGCTCCTGAGCGGTAGTCCACATGGCTGAGTGACACGAGAGCGGTGCGCTCGGAGACCACTTGTTCGATGTCGGCGATGGTCACCCCGAGCACGGGGTCGGGTTCCAGCCAGCGCAGTGTCATCCCGGTCTCGGCCGCCACGCCTTCGGCGAGAAAGCGGTCGGTGGGAAAGTTGCCCGCCTCAATCACAATCTCGTTCCTGCCCCCGCTGGCTCCCTGAGCCCCTTCCGGTCCCTGAGCTTGTCGAAGGGTCAACACGTCCGCCCCCTGAACCGCCCCCTGAGCCACCCCTTCCGGTCCCTGAGCCTGTCGAAGGGCCACCCCTTCCGGTCCCTGAGCCTGTCGAAGGGCGGCGCGCATGAGTTTGTAGATGAGCACGCTGGTCGAGTCCGCGACCACCGTCTGCCCAGCGGCCGCACCGAGGGCGACGCTTCCGATGCGATCGCCGAGTTCCATCGGCAGTGCCATCCACTGCTCGTCCCACGACCGGATCAGTCGCGTTCCCCAGTCTTCGCGCACGAACGCTGCAATTCTCTCTGGAACGTCTCGCAACGGGCGCCCGAGCGAATTGCCGTCGAGGTAGGCCGTGACGCCAGGCGCGGTCGCGAATGCGTCGAGGTGAGGGCGGAGCGGGTCGGCTGCGTCGAGCGTGGTGGCAAGCTCCAGCAGAGCGGATTCGGGGGTCGTAGTCATGTCACACCTTCAGGTCTGCGGGGATGAGTGGGCGAGCGTCGACAGGATCAGCTGTCGCGGGAGAGCTATCGGGGATAACGAAAACGGTGCAAGACGGATCGCGCGGATCCGTAGGGGCGAGAGAGCGCCAGAGGGAGGCTTTGTCGAGTCCGGCATCACGAAGCGCAGAGACTTCGTCTTCGCTCAGATCGACGGGCGTCGCGCCGTTACCCATGTCGGTGCCATAGAGCACGGTGCCGCCAGTGGAGTGGAAGCGCCGCACGTTGTCGAGCGCGAGCGCACGCTCTGGACGTTCGTGAATAGACAATGTCGAAATCCACGTCGCCTTCTGCGCCTGCAGGGCGATCTCTTCATCGTCGAGGCGTTCGCTGAAAGGGGCGTGAGCGAGCATGGCGGCCCCGAGGCGCACGACCCGCTGCGCCTCGCCTTCGCCCTCGGCGTGCGCGACAACAGGAAGGTTGTGAGTATGCGCAAGTTCAACGATTGTGCGGAAGAGGTGATCTGAAAACACTGGCCCAGCGGAACGATTGCTGGCGATTTTGATGCAGGAAGCGCCCGCATGGGCCATTTCGGTCACGGCAATGCGGGCGGCGGCGGCATCGGCGACCTCGCGCACGGATCCGATCGGGGCCCATTGGCGGTCGGAGGGGTATCCACCAATCGGTGTAAGGAATGCTCCGGCGAACTTCGTGCGCACCGGGTGCCCCTCGAGCCCCGTCCACAATTCAGGAACATCGGCCTCAAACCGGTTCGGGCGGCCTGGATCGGCCGGGTGCGGGGTCGGTTTTCCTGAGTTGTGAGCGGGGGGCTGTTGTAACGCGGTGGGGTTGCCACCCAGATCTAGGACGCGGCTGAGGCGTGAGCGGTGCAAACACGAGGCGTCTATGAGCTGCAGATGCACGTGGTGGTCGGTGAATCCGCCGGTGACGACGCCGCTCAGCCGGGGGAAGCGGTCCGAGGGCGATGATTCTCGCAGCAGCACACGTCCATCGACAACCGAGACGACGCCATCGCGCCATTCGTCGCCGTCAAAGAACGTTGCGGCACGCATTAGCCACCGATTTCGGTGCGTACCGTGTAGAGCTCCGGAAAAAAGGTCAGATCAAGCGCGCGCTGCAGAAAGCCGACCCCACTCGACCCGCCGGTGCCGACCTTCATTCCAATAGTGCGAGCAACTGTTTTCAGGTGCCGGAAGCGCCAGAACTGGAAGTTGTCTTCCAGATCGACAAGGTCCTCGCACGCTTCGTAGAGGTCCCAGTAGGTCCCTGGGTTTTGGTAGATCTCGCGGATCGCCGACACCAGAGCGGGAGTCTCGCGGTACGGCTCTCGAACATCCCGTTCCAGTACGTCGGAGGGAATAGGAAGCCCTCGCCTGGCTGCAAGGCGCAGAAATTCGTCGTAGAGCGTGGGCTTTTCCCACTCTGCCGTGAGCATCGCCAGGTTCGCCGGATGGTCGCTGAAGACGCTCAGCATCTTCTCGTTCTTATTGCCCAGCGCAAACTCGACCGCGCGGTACTGCACAGACTGGAACCCGGAGGAGTTGCCGAGAGCTCCGCGAAACTGCGCGTACTCGGTGGGTGTGAGCGTCGCGAGGACGGACCACTGCTGCGTCATTACGTCTTGGATGCGCTTGATCCGCGCGATGCGCTTGAGCGCCTCGCGCAGGTCATCGCTGGCGAGTAGCTCGCGTGCGGAGGACAACTCGTGCACGAGCTGCTTGAGCCAGAGTTCAGTCGTCTGGTGCTGAATGATGAACAGCATCTCATCGTGATGCTGGGGCTCGCTGACCGGATGCTGAGCCGAGAGCAACTGGTCCAGCGCCAAATACGATCCGTAGGTCATCCGGCCAGATAGGTCGGTAACGATCCCGGATTCGAGGGGGCGTTCGTTCTCGGTGTGCATAAGGAAAACATATCACCAACGTGGCGAACGTCACCAAAGTGATATGTGCCGTCAGGTGTCGGGAGAATTCCTCCCACAGAGGCGGAGCGGGCTGTGTGCCCCGACAAACGGCCTTTCTCCCGACAAGTGGTTAGCGGCGGGTCTGGGAATCGAGAAAGTCGAGTGTGGCCTGAAGGGCGGTTTGCGCGTCTGGCAGGTCGAGGTGGAACTGGTACTCATGGGGGAGTGCCGGTGTGTGCTCCATCGGCCAGAAGAGTGTTGTCACCTCGACATCGAGCTCGTCGAGGCGCTGGGCCATCGGGATCGACTGCAGCCAAGTGAGGCCATCGCCGTTGCCGCCGGAGATGTAGGTCGCCGGGAAGTCTTCCGTGACCCAGTCGATGGTGGACATGGTGGCCCCGGTCGAATCCTCGGCCCACGTCTTCGTGCCCGAATATGCCCACATGGCCGACTTGAGCCCCCAACCAGCGATGCCGTCTAGCTGGGCAAGGCGCGACAGGTCGTACACGCCGCAATTGAGCACGGTGGCAACGATCTGCGTGCTGTCCACTGCAGGGGTCACGCCCATCACTTCGGCGTAGTCCTGATTCGTCGTCAGTGCGGTCATCTGACTCGCCAGTTGTGCGCCCGCGGAGTCTCCCGCAAGCACGATCTGATCGGCATCGACACCCAGCTCTTCCGCGTGTTCGTCGATGTATGCCAGGGCTTCGTTGAGCTGGTGTAGGGCGAGCGGATAGACGCCCTCTGGTCCAATCGTGTAGTTGACGGCGATGGCGGCGTATCCCTCGGCGGCAAGGATGCGCATATACGGATCGACGTTCTCTTTGGAGCCAGAGATCCAGGCCCCGCCGTGGATCCAGACGACGGCGGGTAACGCTCCGGGTTCGTCCGCAGGGCGAAAGACGTCCATCGTAGTGTCGGCCCCGTCGCTGCCGTAGGCGACGTCGAGCTGCTCCGAAAGCGAGGCATCGGAAACGTACTTGTCCATCTCGGCGGCAGTCTCATCACCGCCCTGGGCAAAAACGGCGCGGATGACCATGCTGGAGGGCCACGGGGTAATCGACCCGACGATAGCGACCACTGCGAGCACGCTGACGACGCTCGCTAGCGCTACCTTCGTGCGGTGCCACGGCCTGCGGGTCTTGGTGGAGTGGTCAGATTCTTCGGGGTGCGTCTTGGCGTGCATGGGCCCTCCCGCACCTCAGTGTGCCAGTGTTCGGGTGCCCCTGTTCAGCGTATGTCGACGCATTTAAGCCGTGAGCGCGCGGGTGAGCTGGTGTAAGCCGTACTCGAACGCGCGGTCGACGTCGCCGCCGAGGCGGAAGGCGCCGGATAGCTCCATCTGAAGAAATCCTGTCGCCCATGCAGTGAAGAGTCGCGCTGCGTCGAGAGCGTGCTCATCGCCCACGACCGCCGTTGCTGCGTGGAGCAGTGGCGCGGCAGAGCGGGTCAACGCGTCGTGCGGGGATGCGGAGGTGAACATGATTCTGAACCCTTCCGGGTGCTCTTGCGCGAAGCTTCGGTAGGCGCGAGCCAGGGTATCGAGATCGCTCCCGGCAGTTTCGAGGCGCTGAGTGAGGGCGTCGATAGAAGCCTCTGCCACCGCGGCATGAAGGGCCTCTCGATCCCGCACTCGCTTATAGAGCGATGGCGCGCGGACTCCGACGCGGGTGGCAACGGCTTGCATAGTGAGGCCTGCGGGCCCATCGGATTCGAGGATCTCTCGCCCGGCGGCGACGATCTGCTCAAAGGATGTGCGGTCAGGAGTAGGCATGACGTCCTCCGGGTTAGCTATTGACAATAGCCATCATAGCTATGTAGCTTAGCCATCGCAATCATTTGAGAGGAACCATCGTGAAACTCGCACCACACCTGCACCGCTTGGGTAACGACATCGTCGCTTCGTATTTGATCGACCTGCCAGAAGGGATCACGCTGATAGACGCCGGGCTTCCCGGTCACTGGCATGATCTGCAGCGCGAACTCACGCTGCTCAACCGGCCGCTTTCTGATGTGCGTGGCCTCATCCTGACGCACGGTGACAGCGACCACATCGGCTTTGCTGAGCGGCTGCGCCACGAGGCCGGAGTTTCGGTCTTTATTCATGAGGCTGACAGCAAGCGAGTGCGCACTGGTGAGAAGCCGAAGACACCGTCGGGCCCAGCGAAGTTGCGCCCCACACTGGAGTTCTTTGCCTACGGCATTCGCAAGAATGCTCTGCGCACGCGCTACGTCAAAGAGGTCGTGGAGGTGACAGACGGCGCGGTGCTAGATCTGCCCGGTGCACCAACGGTGGTTGGAGTGCCTGGGCATTCTCCTGGCAGCATCGCGGTGCACGTGCCTCGCGCCGGAGCACTGTTCGTGGGGGATGCGATGACTACCCGTCATGTGCTCACCGGTGCGACGGGAGCACAGCCTGCGCCGTTTACCGACGCGCCCGCGGAGGCTCTGGCATCGCTTGACCGCTTGTCTGCACTCGACGCTTCTTGGGTGCTCCCTGGCCATGGCGCCCCATGGCAGGGCTCACCAGCCGACCTCACGAAGGCCGTCAGCGCCTTCGCCGCAGCTCCCTGAGCCTCCCCGGCCCCTGAGCTTTCCTGGCCCCTGAGCTTTCCTGGCCCCTGAGCCTCCGCAGCTCCCTGAGCCTCCCCGGCCCCCTGAGCCGCCCTGGCCCCTGAGCTTCCCTGGCCCCTGAGCTTGTCGAAGGGCTCGCGCTCAACCTTTAAAGAACGACTGCGCGACCAACGCAAGGTCGTAAAGATCGCTCACTCCGGCGAGTTCACGGGCGGAGTGCATCGAAAGGATCGGAATGCCCACGTCGACGGTGCGGATGCCGAGACGAGTCGCGGTGATCGGTCCGATGGTCGACCCACAGGGCACGCTGTTGTTGGATACGAACTCCTGCGAGGTGACTCCCGCGCGTTCGCACCAGGTCAGCCAGGAGGCTGTGCCGACAGCATCGGTGGCGTATCGCTGGTTGGCGTTGAGTTTCAGGATCGGACCGGAGCCCAGTACCGGTTGCACCACGGGGTCGTGTTTAGCCGCGTAGTTGGGGTGTACCGAGTGGCCGACGTCGCTCGATAGGCACCAGGAGGAGGCGTAAGCCTGGCGACGGGTCGAACCGTCTGCGCCGAGGTTGGCGTACACGCGCTCAAGAATGTCTTCGAGGAAGGGGCCTGCGGCTCCGGAGCGAGAGGCGGATCCGAGCTCCTCGTGGTCGAAGGCGGCCAATATCGCGATCGGTCCCTGCTCTGGTGTTTCGTGGTCTGCCAGAGCGACCACCCCCGCGTGCACCGAAGCGAGGTCGTCGAGGCGGCCAGAAGCGAAGAATGCGCGGTCCTTGCCGAATACGGCGCCGCGGGCAGAATCAGCGACAACCACGTCGTATCCGCGGATCTCTGCGACGGGTACTTCGGCAGAGGATGCGAGCTCGGCAAGCACGTCGGCTTCGGCGGCGTCGCCAAGACCCCAGACGGGCTGTGTTTCGGTCTGCTTATCGAGGGCGAGGCCGTTGTTTACGCCTCGGTCGAGGTGGATCGCCAACTGTGGAAGTCGCAATAGGGCGCCAGTGTCGGCGAGGACGACGCTGCCGTCTGCAAGCGCGAGCCGTCCGGCAAGGCGAAGCTCGCGGTCGAGCCATGAATTCAGCAACGGCCCGCCGTAGACCTCGACTGCGGCCTGGAGCCAGCCGCGAGAGCCGGTAGTGGGCTGTGGCTTGAGTTTGAAGCCCGGAGAGTCTGTGTGTGCACCAAAGATCTGCGCAGGAGTGGTCGCTGCGGCATCTGTGGGGACGGTCCACGCAATGGCTGCGCCATCGCGCACGACGACGTAGCGGCCTCCGGCAAGCGCCGGCCACGAATCTTCCTCGTGGAGCCGGGTGAACCCTACTGCCTCTAGCCGTCGCGCAACCTCCGCAGCCGCGTGGTAGCTCGATGGTGAGGCGGCGACAAAGTCAGCGAGATCCTCGGCGTGCGCGAGTGCGGCGGGCGAAACTGGCATGAAGAGCCTTCCTGAAAGCGTGCGTCCTTCGAGCGTACTCGCCGCGCGTCTTCGTGCTCCGTCGCGGTTCAGCGGAAGCTGACGAGGCCAGCGTGCGCGGCCGTCACAAGAATCTGCACGCGGTCGCGCAGGTGCCACTTCGACATCATGCGGCCGAGGTGTGCCTTGACCGTGCCCTCTGAGACGATCAGCGTCTTGGCGATCTCTGAGTTGGACATGCCCTGCGCTAGGCAGTGCAAGACCTCTGTCTCACGATCAGTGAGGGGTTCCAGGGCATCGGCGTCTGCGGTGACCGGGGTCGAGTCGCGCACGTGGCGGATGAGCATTGACGCGATGCGCGGCGAGAGTGAGCTGGCTCCGCTGTGCACTTCGCGGAGGCCGGTGACGATGTCCTCAGCGCTCGAGTCCTTCAGAAGGTAACCGGAGGCTCCTGCGCTCAGCATGGGGAGCACAGTGTCGCTCCCGTCGAGGGTGGTCACTGCGAGCACGCGGACATGGGGCCAGCGTTCTGCGATGACGCCCGTAGCCTCGATGCCATCCATCTCGGGCATCTGGACGTCCATCATTACGACGTCTGGTTGCTCGCGCTCGACGGTGGCGATTGCCTCGAGGCCGTCTTCTGCTTGTGCGATCACGGTGATATCGGGGTCGCGCGAAACGAAGTGCGACAACGCCGATCGAACGAGTGGATCATCATCTACGATCACGACGCGGATTTCCTGCTGCATGAGGGAAGCCTAACGGCGAGCGGCACATCTGGACTCTATGTAGACCTTTAGCCAAAAACCTTTGGTCTTGAGGCAGATGTGCGCCGTGAGCGATGTCGAGAAGATTAATACAGACATCGACAAACGACTACAAAACGGAGGTGAACGTTATGTCTTTTTGGCAGCAGGTTGGCAAGCTCATCGGTCTCTACCGCTAGATTACCTGGCGAATAGGAGATAATGAACCATGGCCTTTGACCAGTCGCCCCGGATTCCTCGGGAGCATCTTCGACTGAATCGAGGCGAGACGCTCAGTACGCTCGAGCGGATCGTGGTCCTGGCGATCGTCTTCATTATCATCGCCCTCGACATCATTGGGATCGTCACTACTCCAGGTGCCGACCCCGTTACCTCTCTGGCAAGCGTTGCTTCAACAGCGGTACTTGCCCTCTATCTCTGGTCTCCGCTCATTGCGACTTGCGCGATGGGCGTCGTCTTTGGACTGTCGTTTCTGACGCAAACAGAAACCCAGGTCCTCCTCACCGCTGCGGTCGCCGCGGCTCTCGTCATGAGGCTCGGCTGGACCTCGCTGATCATGGCGTACACCGGGGGATTCCTGGTGGCGGCCACGATCATCGCCTACGGGGAAACTGCGGTCCCGGTAAATATTGGTATATACCTCATCTTCGCGACCATCGCTGGCGCGGTAGGGTTCGCATTGCGGCTGGCTTTCGCTCGCGGAAGTCGTCTAGAGCGCGAACTCGAGGCGCGCGCTGAACAAGAGCGCGAGGCGGTTCTCGCCGAGCGACGTTGGATCGCCGGCGAATTGCACGACAGCATCGCGCACCACCTCACCGTGGTGGCCTTGCATGTGCAGATGCTCGAAGATCCTGGCGCAAGCGCCGATTCGCAGGAAGCGATTCGTGTCGCAGCGCGCAAGGCAATGACTGATCTTCGCTTCGTCATCGAGCTCGCCGATGACGGCCCGCGGTCGTCGAACGTGCAGACTGGCGATCTCGCCGCCGCGATCGATGAGGCGCAAGGCGAGTTTGAAGCTGCAGGTCACTCGGTCGACCGTGAAGGGGACCCTCGTGACGAGCGGATTCCTCGCGCGGTAGAAATTGTGCTCGCACGGATCACGCGCGAATCGGCCACAAACATTCTCAAATACGCAGGGCCCGGTGAGGTGCAGATCCACCTTGCCGTGGACGATGACATTGCGCTGTTGACCATTCGCAGTCCGCTTCCGTTGACACCACGGCGCGAGCTCTCCTCTAGCCGCACTGGCCTCGGCCGGATGGCTGAGCGAGTAATGGGAGCGAGTGGTGAATTCAACGCGGGTGAGGTTGACGGATTCTGGGTCGTGTCGGCCCGACTTCCGGTTGCTTGATGCCCTAGAGTTTGGGAACACGCGGTTCCGCTTCCGTTAGCCTCTGGACGAAGGTCTAGGGGATTTTTGACGTTCGACTCTGTGGAGTCCGTTGTTTCGCGCTCTAGCCTGGTGTTTCCCCAGATAAAGCGTCCCCAGCGCTGCGATCGCGAGCGCGATCTTTCTGGCTTTCGAATCTTCATCGCGCTCGCGATCGCTTTTTGCTGTCTTGGCCTGTCTTCTGGCGGCGGCGAATGCAGGGTAAACGGCTGTTGAACTCTGTCGGGCGCGGAGCGTGTCTTGCCCTGGCACCTGGGAGAGTTTTGGTGATGTTCCTCCGCCCGAAAGGCCCTCATGGAGTCTCGCGCTCTCCCTGCGCTCACCAGTGTCGTAGCCACCAATTGGGGCTCGTGACATGGGAACGTTGCTGATCCGCCCGCCAGGCCACAGAAGAGACGTAGCGTTGCGTCCTGCCGCCTCCGCGATGGTGTGGGTGGGGGAGGGGCGCGCGCACGAAACGATTGCTGTACCAGGCGTCGCGCTTGCCGACCACGATGTGCTGGTAGCCGTCGAGTTATCGACCATCTGCGCCTCCGACGTGCATGTCGTCGTGGGGGAGCGATCTGCGCCAGCCCCGCTCGTGCTCGGGCACGAGAGTGTCGGGCGCGTGATCGCCACAGGTGACAAGGGCGCGTCGGCGGTGGACGGTGCTCCGGTGCGCATCGGCGACAGGGTCGTCTGGGCTCAGACGGTAGCGTGCGCGCGTTGCGATCAGTGTGCGGAAGGAATGCCGCAGCGATGCCGTGAGCGCGTCGAGTACGGACACGAGCGGATCGGGGCGCACGGCGAACTCAGCGGTGCGTTTGCAACCCACATTCAGCTCCGGGAAGGCACCGCCATTGCGCGAGTGCCCGAGACGCTCCCGGCCACCGCCCTCGCTCCCGCATGCTGCACTGCGGCGACGGCATGGGCGGCAGTGGCAGAAGCGGCGAGTCAGCGCGATCTCGCTCACGCCACGGTCCGGGTCTACGGCGCCGGGCTGCTTGGCCTCTCTGTTGCCGCGATTGCGGCAGATCGGGGGGCGACGGTTGAGGTGCACGATGCTGATCCGCAACGGCAGGCGCTCAGCCTGAAGTTCGGGGCATCTCTCTCGCTACCGAAGCGGCCAGATGTCGTCATCGAGACGTCGGGAGTCGCCGCGGCTGATGCGGTGCGTAGCGCGGCAACGGGCGCTCTCGTCGTGTTGCTCGATGGGGCACTCTCGTTCGCGGCACCAATGCGGAACGACCTAGAGTTGGACGCCGAAGACGTCGTCCTTCGTGCCCTCACAATTACGGGTGTTCGCGGCACCACAGCCGAAGACCTGGGTGAAGCAGTCGCGTTTCTCTGTGGGCGCGGGCGCGCCTACCCGTTCGCGGAGGCCGTCGGCGCCATCCACCCTCTGGCTGATCTCGATGAAGCGCTACGCGAAGCGGCAGAGCCGAACTCACCGCTCCGGGTCGGACTCCGCCCCGGGCGCTGATTGAGAGATGCACTCGACGATCTCGCCGGTGGTCTCGACCGAGAGCGAGCGCGCGATATCCGCCTGACTGACGATTCCCACAAGCCGCCGCTCGGCGATCACGGGCAGGCGACGCACCCTGTTGTCGCGCATCCGAGCTAGTGCAACCTGGATGTCGTCGTCTGCATCGACCGTGATCGGCGTCCCTTTGGCAAGCGCTTCTACCGGAGTGGTCTCCGGATCCATTCCCTGAGCGATCGCATCGACCACAATGTCGCGATCGGTGAGCATGCCCTTGAGCCGGCTATCTTCGCCGCAGATCGGCAACGCTCCCACATTGAGGTCTGCCATCACCGAGGCTGCAATGCTCAACGAGTCATTTACCCCGATGCAGCGCGGGCTCGATGTCATCAGATCGCGCGCCGTGGTCATCGCTCCTACTCCTCTTCGTAATCGGGACGAGGCGGCTGCAGCGGCTGGTCTGAGTATTCGCCCCCCGCGCGACCTCCGTAAGGGCGACCGTGGTCAGCGAACTCATCTCTTGCGAAGACGAGCGTCCACGGCCCTGCGGTGAAGTGGGCTCCCGTGCGCAGTGTCTCGGAGTCTTCGTCCTTGTGCGTGGCATCGACACCGAGCGAGGCGTTCGTCTCACCGGAGCCGTGCATTGTCAGCACATAATCGTCGCGGTCGTCGTGCGTAATCGTGGCGTGCACGGGGTCTGTGTCTGCGAGGCGCAACTCGTTGCCTTCCGCTGCGCCAATGCGCACGGAGTCTGCTTCGATAGCGAACTCAGAGCGTTCATCATCACGTGAGATGCGCAACCGTGGGTTTCCTGCACCCCACTCCGCATGCGTCGTTGTCGGCGTGTAGCCGCCCTCGGGGCGGTCGTCGATGTGTCGTGCGTTCATTCCAGTGCCCTCCTCGAGCTCGAGTGAGTCGACAGTAGGCCGCATGCGCCGGTTGTGCAGAGGGGGTTGACTTCCGGTACGAGAACACACCATCACAAAGGTGCGGATATTGCAGTGCGAAGCAGATGGATGCGCGAGAATAGAGCGAAGCCATTGTCTCGGCCAGACAACTACCAAGGAGTGCACGGAATGGGAAAGTTCGTCTACGAAGGTGGCGTGAAGACGGAAATCGAAGACCGTGCGCTCACGCATATGCAGCTCGTCATCACCGCGAAGCTGCGTCGAGGGGAGCCTTTTCCCTTTAGCTGGCGTGAAGACGCGAGTGTGGGAGGTGGGCGCACCACGGTGTGGATTCAGCCGGGGAGCGCACTTGTTTTCAAGTACTTCGGTAGCCGTCAGCCCTCCATCAACCGCGCCTGGATCGAGGCCCTCGCATTCACGGCGAACTCGCCGAGCGGGCTTTACCTCGTCCCAGAACCCGCCGAGCTGGGAGATGAGCCTGGTAGCGGAGACGTGCCGGTGACGCCGCCGCTGTGAGCGTTGTCTCGTCGGCTTTGACGAGCCATGAGCTGTTAGAAGCCGTTTAGCGCATGTCAACCCCCTGACGCTGGCTGTGGGGTTCGGCGATGGTGGTTCCTGTTCGACATATCGAGGAGGAACGCTGATGAGTGAAGACACCACAGACCCCCGCCACGCGTACCGCGAAGATGGGTTCCCCGCGCAGCACCAAAACCAGCCGGGCCTTACGGAGTTGACACGCCCAGGCCCCGACCATGGCGAAGACAGCTATGTCGGCCACGGACGCCTTGAGGGGCGACGCGCGCTCATCACCGGCGGCGATTCGGGTATTGGGCGAGCAGTGGCGATTGCCTTCGCTCGCGAAGGAGCCGACGTCGCCATCGCCCACATGCCTGAAGAGCAGGATGACGCGGAAGACACCCTTGCGTTGGTGCGCGAGGCTGGTCGTACGGGAGTGAGCCTTGCCGGGGACCTGCGCGACGAAGCATTCGCGACCGAGATTGTCACCACAACGCGTCGTGAACTTGGCGGGCTGGACATTCTTGTTCTCAACGCCGGATATCAGCACGACATCGACGGCTTCGAAAGCCTGGAAACCGAGCGGATGCGGCGGGTTTTCGACACCAACCTTGCCGGAATGGTGTTTACCGCACGGGCCGCCTACCCGCAGCTCGAACCGGGGGCCAGCATCATTGTCACAGCCTCGGTGCAAGCTTTCAACCCATCGCCAGGCCTCATCGACTACGCCATGACGAAGGCTGCTCAGGTGGCTTTCGTGAAGGCTCTCGCCGAAGAGGCGGGGCCGCGCGGCATTCGCGTAAATGCCGTTGCTCCTGGCCCAATCTGGACGCCGCTGATCCCCGCGACAGGGTGGGACGCCGAGCGTCTTGCGACTTTTGGAGCGGACACGCCGCTCGGGCGGGCTGGTCAGCCTGCGGAGCTCGCAGGGGCATACGTGTACCTTGCCTCTGACGACGCCTCGTACGTCTCGGGCTCCGTCACGGCAGTCACCGGAGGAAAAGCGCTCTAGCGCCCTCCGCTTTGGCGGGTGGGAGGGGATGCGGCACTTAGGCTTGCCTGGTGAAGGAGCCCGCCGTATCTCGTCCCCTCGTCGGGGTGGCGTTGGTCATCGGATCGACGCTGTCGCTCCCGTTCGGCGCCGCAGTTGCGGCGCAGCTGTTTCCGGTGCTCGGCCCCTGGGGCGTGACGTCACTGCGGGTGGCGATCGCTGCCATCCTGCTGGTGATCATCGTGCGTCCGAAGCCACGCGGGTGGAATAGATCGCAATGGCTGGCCGCGGTGCTTTTCGGGGTCTCGTTGGCGGCGATGAACGGCTTCTTCTATGCGGCGATCGACCGCATCCCACTGGGGCCAGCTGTGGCGATCGAGTTCCTTGGTCCGCTGGTCCTTGCGGCCGTGCTGACGAGACGGATCGCGGATGCGGCGTGGGTGGGGGTCGCCCTCCTTGGCATGGTGGTGCTGGGTCTTGACGGCCTTATTGGGGCAGAGCCGCTGGATCCCCTCGGCGTGATCTTCATCTTGATCGCTGCGGGCTTTTGGGCCATGTACATCCGGATGAGCGCGCGGGTTGGCGCCCTCATCCCCGGAAGTAGCGGGCTGGCGATGGGATTGCTCGTCGCCGCCGTGTTGCTCATCCCCGTCGGGGTTCCGGCGGCCGCGACCGCGCTGGCGGATCCGCAGCTGTTGTTGCTGGCTGCTATCACGGCGGTGCTCTCCTCTGTGATTCCGTACAGCTTTGAACTCGCCGCCCTCCGACGGCTCCCGCAACGAGTTTTTGGAGTGCTGCTGAGCCTCGAACCCGCGTTCGCGACTCTCGCCGGGTGGTTGATTCTCGGGCAAGACGCGACTCCGCTGCGGATGCTGGCGGTCGCCTTGGTGATCGCCGCGAGCGTCGGAACCACACTGGCGGTGCGGAGGGACCACCGGGATGGCGGCCCCTCCAGCACTTCCGGCCCTTTTACCGCCCCGATACCCCTGCCGGACTAACGGGAGAGCTCTGCCAGGGAAAGCGTCGACGAAGAGTCACGCGCTGCACAAGAGTCCAGACGACCGTGACAGTGAGATACAGCCCGGCGGCGAGCGGGACAAAGACGGCAAACACCGCGGTGAGGTAGTGCATGGCTGCAGCGACGCGCAACATGCCTGGACTGTTCATCGGCGAGTTGTCCCCCTGGGTCGGCACGGGGCGAAAGACACGGCGAGACACTTCAGCGGTGGCGATCATGACGGCGAGGAGCACGGCGTAGACGACAAGAGTGGCAAGGGTCGCGCTGCCCCCCAAAAGCGCCGACACCAGGCTCGTGCCGAGGGGAGCGCCGAAAAGATCCTGTGTCAACAGTTCGTTCGGGTGCCCTGCGATCTCAGTACGAAGAAACAGCGTGTAAAGAATCCCCACGACCGGTGCCTGCGCCAGCACCGGCAGGATGCCAGCAAACGGCGAGGCGTTCTCCTCCCGGTACAGGGCGAGGGTCTCTTTCTGCATACGCTCGGGCGACTTCTTATAGCGACGCTGGATCTCACGCAGCTTCGGGGCGAGCCGAGCCCTGGTCTGCTCGGCTTTGGCCTGAGAGATGCCGACGGGAATCAGGATCGCGCGCACCAGCAGGGTGACGAGCACGACGGCGAGGGCGGCGGCAGAGGCGACGGCGATGGGGGTGAGGAGGTCGGTGAGGCTTGTCAGCGCGCGGTAAGCGGCATCGAGAATGGCGGCGAGTGGAGCAAAGGCAAAGGGGTCCATGAAGTGTCCGTTCAGAGCGGCGGGAAGGGTCGACGAAAGCCGCGGTTCCCGTGTGAACGGACTACGCGGCGGTCGCGACTCCCGGCGCGCGAGGGCGCGGGTGCCCTGCGGCATCAGGATCGCTCTGTGTCAGGAGGGCGCCGATATCAATGGCACGCAAAGGATGCGGTGCGTCTGCAGCCGGTCCAGGACCGACATTGAGGACAACGGCGAGCGTCAGCGCGGCGACCGCCAACAGGGCAACGACAAGGCTGAGCGTTGCGGCATCCGGCACTGAGGCGAGACCGAGCGCGGTCGCGAGAAAGGCCATCATCTGCCCGAACAACTCGCTCATGTGCGCCCCCTTCTCTCGGTGAGATTACCACCAGGCTTCTGCCGTAGGCCTCCACAGGCGTAGCGTCGAGGTATGAGTGACCTTAGTGCCCTGCTCGGGATCGAGCATCCGATCATCCTCGGGCCTTTTGGAGGGCTTTCATCCCCGGCGCTCACCGCTGCCGTCAGCGACGCGGGCGGCCTCGGATCCTTCGGGTTTTATGGCTACGATGGCGCCCGGATCCGCTCCACTGGCTCCCAGCTGCGCCGTGCAACCGACCGGCCGTTCGCGGTCAACATCTGGCTCCCCACGGGCGATGAGGTCGCGCCCAATGCCCAACATTCGGTCTTTGCGCAGGCGCTCCAACCGTTTTACGAGGCGGTGGGTATCGGTTTGCCCGCTCGCCCAGAGAGCTACGCCCCCTCACTTGAGGAACAGCTCGACGCGATCTGGGAGATCGCGCCCGCAGTACTCAGCGTGGTCTTTGGTGTGCCAGATGCTGCAGTCGTCGCCGAGGCACATAGCCGGGGCATCCGGCTGGTGGGAACCGCGACGACGGTCGCCGAGGCAGTTGCGCTCGCCGATGGCGGTGTCGATGCCATCGTTGCCACTGGTGCGGAGGCTGCGGGGCATCGGGTATCTTTTCTGCGCGCTGCAGAAGAGTCGCTGATTGGCACGTTCACTCTGGTGCCGCAGGTGGTTGACGCTGTTGATGTGCCCGTCATCGCTGCAGGTGGGATTGCCGACCGCCGGGGTGTGGCGGCAGCTTTCGCGCTTGGAGCTGCGGGTGTGCAGGTCGGAACCGCCTTTCTGGCGACACAGGAGTCAGCCTCGAACGAGGCTCATCGACGCGCGATCCGTTCGACTGCCGCCGAAGACACTGTGCTCACGCGGGCAATGAGCGGTCGTCTTGCGCGGGGGGCGCGAAACCGTGCTGTGCGAGCGATTGAAGCGAGTGGCACAATCGCGCCGTTCCCCATGCAGAACTGGCTGACCGGGCGCTTCCGCTCGGCGGCAGGAGAGCAGAACCTGGGAGAGCTGCAGTCCCTGTGGATGGGCCAGTCCGCCCCGCTCAGTCGCTACGACACGGCTGCCGAAGCATTCGCCGAGCTCGCCCAAGGCCTTCCGCCCCACCCCTAGTTCGCTCCCGTCGCACTTTCTGTCGCTAAACCACGTACGCAACCGACAGAAAGTGCGACGGGAGCTTCAGTAGGCGGGGGCCGGAGGTGGGGACCGGAGGGGGGTTAGAGGATGACGGTGGATTTGCCGTGGACGATGACGCGGTCTTCCGCGTGCCACTGCACGGCGCGCGCGAGGACCAGACGCTCGACATCGGCTCCACGGCTCTGCAGATCTGCCGCGGATTCAGAGTGGGTGACACGCGTGACGTCCTGCTCGATGATGGGTCCCTCATCGAGGTCTGCCGTGGCATAGTGCGCGGTCGCACCGATCAGTTTGACCCCACGATCCTTCGCGCGCGCATACGGATTTGCACCGATGAACGCCGGGAGGAATGAGTGGTGAATGTTGATCACTGGCGCTTCGAGGCTCGTGATGAAATCGTCGGTGAGGATCTGCATGTACCGGGCAAGGACGACAAGGTCGACGTTGCCGCGCAACAGCTCGAGCTGACGCTGTTCCATCGCTGCCTTGTCGCCAGAGGGGATGTGCACGAAGGGCACGCCGAACATGCGGACGGCCTCGGCGAGATCCGGGTGGTTGGAGACAACCATGGTGATGTCGATATCGAGTTGACCGCGCTGGGTGCGCCAGAGTAGCTCCATCAGGCAGTGGTCGTACTTCGACACAAAGATGGCGACCCGCTTGCGCTTGGCGACATCGTGCAGCGACCACTCCATGCCGAAACGATCGGCTACATGCGCGATGTCGGCTTCGAGAGCGGGGCGCGCGGCCGCGAGACCATCGAGGTGGATCACGGTGCGCTGAAAGAACCGTCCTCCCTCAGAGTCGGTGGAGTGCTGGTCAAGCGAGATGATGTTCGCGCCGTGCTGGGCGAGAACGCCAGCCACGGCGGAGACGATGCCGGGCTGATCGTCGCAGGCGATCAGCAGGCGGGCGGTGTCGGGCTGAGACATGAGGGCTCCTCGAGGGTGTGCATCGATTCTGCCGTGGATGCGTCGAGCGGGCGAATCGATGCACGCGACTCGCTACGCTGAGTCAGTGGAAGCGAGTGACTTCGGCCTGGTGCTGATCCCCCTGTTGGCCGTTGCTGCACCCCTGCTTGCACGCGGGGTGCGCTCGGTGGTGCGAGTGCCGATCGTGGTGTTCGAGCTCGTGCTCGGCATTTTGGTGGGGCCAGCGGTGCTCGGCTGGGTAGAGCCGGGTGAGTTGCTGGAGAAGCTGAGCGACTTCGGCCTCGCCTTCCTGTTCTTCGTCGCTGGTACCGAGATCGACTTCAAGACGGTTGCAGGTAAGCCGCTGGCGCGTGCGTCTCTTGGGTGGGCTGTCAGCGTCGTTCTGGGCATCGGCCTGGCCTTCTTTGTCTCACCGGGCGACGGGATGGTCGTGATCGGCATTGCCCTCAGCTCGACAGCCTTGGGCACCCTGATGCCGATTCTGCGCGACGCGCGCGAGCTGGACACTCCTTTCGGGCGGGCGATCAGCACGGTCGGCGCCGTCGGCGAGTTCCTGCCACTGATCGCTATCTCGATCTTCCTCAGCACCAGAACAACACCCTTGGCCACAGCGATTTTGCTCACGTTCGTTGTGCTGGCTGGGTTGGCCGTCTTGCTGGCACGCCGCGTGCCACACGGTCGCCTGCACGGCATCGTGCGTGCCACTCTGCACACATCAGCCCAGTTCGGGGTGCGGTTCGTGCTCCTGCTGATCGCCGCTCTCGTGGCTCTCAGCGTGGTGCTCGATCTCGACATGTTGCTCGGGGCATTCGTTGCCGGAGCGGTGTGGCGCATCATCATGGCTCGGGCGCCGAAGAAGGATGCCGAAGAGGTAGAGAGCAAGATCGAGGCGATCGCCTTTGGCTTCCTCGTGCCGATTTTCTTCCTTTACACCGGAGTGACGTTCGACTTGCAGGCGCTCCTCACCTCGCCATCGGTGCTGGCGCTGGTGCCTATCTTCTTGGTTGCGCTGTTGGTGATCAGAGGCTCGGCAGCTCAGCTGTCTGCGCCTGAGGGGGCGAGTGTGCGTGATCGAGCAGCGCTCGGTTTGCTCGCTGCCACCGGATTGCCGATTATTGTCGCGGTCACCGCCATCGGAGTCGACCAAGACATGATCGACACAGGGACAGCCGCTGCGCTGGTGGGAGCTGGCATGCTTTCCGTGCTGTTGTATCCGCTGATCGGCATGACGCTGCGCGGCGATAGAGATGAGGTCGTCGGACCGCAACGGGTCGGGGAGTCTCCGCAGGGGGAACTGTGACGACGGCTTCGTCGTTGCTCGCCGATGCAGTGCAAGAGCTCCGCGGCGCACCGAAGGAGGGCCTCGGTGAGCAACGAGACTCTCGGTGGCGCGGGCGACGTATCGTGCGCGTCGGTGAAGCCTGGCACCTTGGAGTGCTATTGCTGACGGAGACGCACGTTCTCGCCACGGCCGAGGTCTTGCGTGCGGCGGAACCTGGGCGCCGTGGCTACACGGCCGAGTCGGCGCGCCAGCGTGCAGAGCGCCGGGCTGAGGCTTTGCGAGGCGGGTTCGCTGAAGGAGACGTCGTCCATGTCGGATGGAGTGTGGTTGACGTCATCGCCGTCGATGCGGGCGCAGCATCAGGGCCGTTGGCGCTCGTGGATGGTGTCCCCGCTGTGCGATGGAGCAGTGCCGGAGGGTTCATGCCGCTCGAGGCATACCTGCGCGAGCGCGTCGCGCTGCTGCGCGACGCGCCAGCACGCTGACCTCACCCGAAGGTCTGAGCGAAGCGCCGCAGCAACGCTGCGCCTTCGGTGACCGATGCGGAGAGCACTTGACGCTGCACTGCGTCGAACTCTTCAGGGTCAAAATAACCGGTGTGCCGGTAGAACGTCATTCGATCCGCGAAGTCACGAGGCGTCGGTTCTGGATGAAACTGCGCGGCGTACATATGCGTGCCTACCCGGTAGGCCTGCACCGGGCATGCCTCGTTGGTCGCGAGCAGTACAGCGCCAGGAGGAGTGTGCTCTGCACTCTCTTTGTGGGCGGTGAAGACGGTGAGTGCCGCACCACTCGGGCCGAAGACCGGGTCTTCCAACCCCGCAGGGGTCGCAGTGATGACCGTGGCGCTGGCAGGCTCCGGGGTTGCAGTGCCGACCTGACCGCCCAACATCCGTGTCAGCACTCCGATGCTGAAGCAGGTGAAAAATGCGGCGATCTGCGCATCCATCGCCACTGCCGCCAGCTTCTCTAAGTCGGCTTCTACACGTTGCTGCTGTGCGGACTTGACCGTGTCGGAGACGTTGAATGGCGAACCACCCACCACCACACCTTTGTATCGCGACAGCTGCTCAGTATCGAGGGACGTCTGAAGGAGGTCGAGTCTGTCCACTACATCCGCGCCGAGCGCCCGACGAAAGGAGGCGTGCTCAGCGTCGGCGGCCCCTGTCTCGGGCCGGACGCAGACGTAGAGAAGCGAGGGCATCAGGAAATTCTAACGAGTGTGAAGTCGCGCGGCCGACGCGGTCACCGCGACGAATTCGCCGTGCGACCGCGAACGATGCCGATGAAGGTTTCGACGTCGGGTGTCGTATGTTCGCGGTTCCAGGCGAAGGCGACCGTTGACACCGGACCATCGGTGAGTAGTCGATGATCGGCATCTTTGCGGTGATGCAGGCGAGCGAGCGACATCGGGACAATGACGATGCCCACCCCGGATGCGGCCGTGACCACGGCCTCTCCTGTGGTGAGGGCAGAGAATCTCGCCGGGGTCGTGCCAGGTAGATCGAGAGGACCGAACACATCGTCGCTCAGCTCGATAAGGGTCTCGCCGACGAGATCCGCGGGGGTGAGCTCTTCGACAGCCATCAGATGAGAGTCAGCCGCGGCCACGACCACAGGCACCTCGTCGTAGAGCGCGATCACGTGAAAGGCATCGTCATCCCGCAGAGGCAAGCGCACGAGGGCCGCATCTACCTCGTCAAGTGCCGCACGTTGGGTAGACACCTCAATCGGGACGAGGTCTATCGAGACATGTGGCATGCGCTTCTTCCACGCATCAATCCACTTGCCCGGTGTCGCGCCGGGGACCACGCCCAGCCGAAAAGTGCGCGGCGCCTCTGGCTCTGGCCGCGCGGCGTCGAACACAACCTTCTTCGTCGGTTGCTTCGGTTTCTGTTTCGATGCTGTGGGGCGCCTCGAAGTAACGCTCCTGCGCGAGCCTTTCGACGCGCGGTTACCCTGGTTCGCCATAGTCCCCAGAGTACTCGGCGCGTCGGTCAGGCTCGTGACGCCCTCAGGCTGCGAGCCACAGGCCCTTCTGATTCGTCGCCACAGTGAGACCGGCAGCGACCGTCTCGTCATCGCCAATTCTGGCCCCACGCACAATGCGCGCTCCGGCCCCGATCTCGGTTCGTACGCCTACATGAGCGTGCTCGCCGATAGCGGCACCCTGACCAACGTGTGCGTGCGCGTCGACAAAGGCACCCTCGCCGATAACGGCGTCTTCATCAATCCATGCGCCACGCGCGATTATTGCTCCGGCGCCGACGCGGGCGCCGGGCTCGATGTACGCGCCAGCCTCGATGTGCGCCTTCGGGTGCACTTTCGCGCCATGCGCGACGAGGCCGCGGCCGTTCGCGTGTTTGCGGTATCGCAACGTCGCGCCAAGGTCGTTTTCGATGTCGATGTAGTTCTTACCCACGAATCCTCCCGTGTTCTGGAGTTATCCCGATATACCAACAACCACGACCTCGGCAGATTCATTCCCACGGATGGATGTTTCTATTTTTGGCAACTGGGGCACCAGTAGGTGATGCGTTCGCGAGTCGGATCTGCGCCTTGCTCGCCGCGTCGAATAGGGGTGCCGCACCGGCGGCAAGGTCGCCCTGCCCTGCCGTACACCCAGGTGGTGTGGCCGCGCCGGTTCACGCCGGTGAAGGTGCGATCTGCGCGGTCCCTATTTGCACGAATTGTGCGGACACCGAGGTCGAGGAGCGCGACAACGTCGACCTCTGGCGTCGGCGTAGTCGGCAAGATCCCGCGAATAAAGAGGAGCTCTGCCGCGTACTCGTTGCCGAAGCCCGCTACATTTCGTTGATCAAGGAGAGCGACGTGGATGCTGCGGTCGTCAGATCCCAGCCGCCTGGCGGCCTCAGCCGCGTCCCAGTCGTCGGCGAGCGGGTCTGGTCCAAGGTATCCGACCAGCTCGCTCTCGTCGCGTGTGCGGACGACTTCAATCTCGGCGAGGTCGACCCCGACAGCCTCATACTCTGAGGTGCCAACGATCGCGCGTACCTTGAACGCGGGATGGCGCCACTTCTCGCCGGGGCGATAGATGAACCACGCGCCGTCCATGCGCAGATGCGAATGCACGGTGGCCTCACCGATGCGCAATAGGAGGTGCTTGCCGCGCGGAGCGGCGCCGAGCACTCGTTGCCCGCTGAGGTCAACGGTCGCGAACCGCGGCACCCGCAGGTCGAATCGCGTGACTTCCGCACCCGCGAGTGCCTCATCGAGGCGTCGCGCGGTGCGAAAGACCGTGTCACCTTCCGGCATCGTCCACCCCTTGGGTCCCTGACCCTGCCACTCCATCGCCCCCTGAGCTTGTCGAAGGGCGCCCTGACCCTGTCGTCCCTTCGGTCCCTGAGCTTGTCGAAGGGCCTCCGCCAGCGCGCACAAGCATGTCGCGCGCCAACATCGTGCTTCCAGCCACCGCGGCTGGCATGATCGCAATGGCACCACCAGGGATGAGGAAGCAGAGCTGAGTGGCGACGCCAAAACCCAGCACGCGTGCGCGATTTGCCGAGAACAGCGCGGCGCGATCGAGGGGGCTCAGTTCGCGGGCGTCAAACGCGCGTCCTGTCAGTTCGCGCGCGAGGAGCCGGCCGGTGAGCACTACCCCGCCGATGGCAGCGAAGAAGCCCCCGACGGCGGGCAGGAGTCCTACCAAGAGCACGAAGATCGCGATCAAGATACCCAGCAGGATCAGGCGAAGTCCTTCGCCGATGGTCGTCCAGAAGCTGCCGCCATCTGATGGGGGAGCTCCGCCGAGATCTACCTCTACCGCGTGCCAGATCCGCTGATAGAACGGGTCACCGATGGTCAAAGTGAGTGCAGTGAAGACCACGCTTGCGAGCGCGAGCGCGGCGGCAACGACGACGAATCCGACGGCTGTTCTCAGCAACCCTCGCCACGGTTCGCCCCAGCCTTCTGCGAAAGGGGTGAGCCAGGCTGCAATCGACGGCATACCGATCACCAGAGGGATGAGCGCCGCCGCCAGGATGAGGAGGGCGATAATCGCGGGAATCAGCCCGAGCGCCATCAGCCCAGGGCGCGTGCGCCACAGCCCGAAACCGCGCAGGAGGGTGCGGACTCCAGTGGTGAACTCTCGGATCATGGCTCTAGCGTAGGTCTCAGCGGTTCAGGTGGCTTTGCGAAGCGTGTAGCCGCGCGGTGTGGCGACGAAGCCTGCTTCTTGGAGCGCGTAAGCGAGCTCGGTGCCGTAGATTCCATCGCCGTTCACCTTCTCGACGGTGAGTGTGTCGAGGCGGCGGCCTCGCGCGGTTGCGGCGAGATCAGATGCTGCGGCGCGCAACACCTGGCCATCTTCACTGAAGGAGAGAACGGTGCGGCCGCCGCGTTCCAGCGAAAGCACGAGATCGCCGTCGACGAGCACCACGAGACCGCCAGCTTTTCGTCCTGGGCGATGCGACACACCCTCCAGCTTGGGCCAACTGAGCGCAGCACCATAGGGGTTTGCGGGGTCGGTGGCGGCGAGGGTGATGGCGTGAAGTGGCGGTGGATCGGCAAGCCCCGCGTAGGTACGCAACCTGTCGACCGTGGCAGAAGCAGCGAACTGCGCGGCACCGAGCTTCTCGATCACGTAGCCGCGGCGGCAATGACCGGCCTCCTCGAATCCGGCAAGAACTCGATATGTCTGCGCGAACCCGCCTGGAACTCCTTCGGCCTGGACAGCACCGCGCGTCACCACGCCGTAGCGGTCGAGAAGAAGGCCAGCAGTCACCGTCGCGCGCCTGGCGGGATCTTTCTCCGTTGCAGGCAAGAGTGACCAGCGACCGCCCACCGATGTGGGACGAGGAGCCGAACCTGTGAGTGACATACCGCGGTACGTACGAGCTCTCGGTGCTCGCCGCTTCACCTTGTGTGCCTGTGAGCCGCCGGCAAGTAACGAACGGATCGGAGCAAAGGTGTCGTTTGTGACATGCCCCTGCCAGGTCAACGACCAGAGCGCTTCGACGATCTCCGTCTCATTCGTCGGTCGAGGGGCACCGCCGTCGGACACCATGTCTTTCAGCTGTCCGGCGAAGTAGGCGCCCCCGGCCCCGAGCGCATTGAGGACGCGCGATTCGAGCGAATCAGCGGCTACTTCGGCCTCTGGCTCAGGCAGGGTGAACGGTGCGAGCTCCGTCGGGTGCAGCGATACCCACCCATCGCGACCGGGAAGTGTTCCGTGGCCAGACCAAATCACTTCCCCTGACGCGGTGAGTTCGTCGAGCATCGTGGGGGAGTAGTCGCGCACGCGGGAGGGAAGAACGAGCGATTCCCACGCGCTTGCGGGGATCGGAACGCCGGCGAACTGCTCGATCACCGTGAGCACACCGTCTACGCCCTCTAAGGGGCACCCCAGATGCTGCCAGTCCGGCAGGAATCGCGCATACGCCTCGGGAGAGACGGGCTCGACAGAGCCACGGATCGCTGCAAGCGAGCGCATGCGCAACCTGCGCAGCACCTCGGTGTCGCACCATTCGATGGCATCGCCGCTGCCGGCGGCCTCCGGAAGAAAGTACCCGCTGGTGAGGCGTCCGGTGGTTTCCAGACGTTGGAGGGTGTGCCTGGCGACGGCTCCGCCAATGCCGAAACGGGAGGCGACAGCATCGGTCGTGAAGGGGCCGTGGGTGCGAGCATGACGAGCGACCAAATCACCCAGTGGATCGGCGATGGGCTCCAGAAAAGCCACAGGGATGCCAGTGGGCAGCGCTACCCCCAGGGCGTCGCGTAGCCGTCCCGCATCTTCGATTGCCGCGACGCGGCTCGTGCCAGCGATCGGCACAGGGATCGCGCGACGTGTGGTGACCAGATCGTCGAGGAGCGACGCCGCAGAACTTGTACCGACAGTCTCAGGATCGAGCCGAGCCGCGACCTCTTCTGCATCCAGCGGCCCGAGCAGACGCAGCAAATCTGCCACACCCTCGACACCCCGTGCGCGGCGGTCGGGGTCTAGACGTTGCGCCTCGCGCTCAAACTGCGCGATGACCTCGGGGTCCAGCAGTTCGCGAAGTTCGATAGTGCCGAGCAGCTCGCCCAGCAGCGCGGGGTCGACAGACAGCGCGGCGGCTCTGCGCTCTGCAAGCGGAGAGTCGCCTTCGTACATGAATGCGCCAACGTAGCCGAACAGCAGGTCTCGGGCGTATGGCGATGGTTGACCTGGCTCTGTTTCGACCAGGCGGATCCGGCGGTCAGCGATTGACGATGCAAGTTTGCGTAGCGAGGGCAGGTCGTACACATCTTGCAAGACCTCGCGCAGGGTCTCGAGGATCACAGGAAAGGTCGGGTGACGCCTGGCGACTTCGAGCAATTGCGCCGACCGCTGTCGTTGTTGCCACAGCGGAGTGCGCTTGTGGGGATTCATCCGCGGGATCAGCAATGCTCGTGCCGCGCACTCGCGGAACCGAGAGGCGAACAGCGCGGAGCCTCCCACTTCTTGCGTGACTAAGAACTCGAGCTCTTCCGGGTCGAAGACGAAGAGTTCTGCCCCTGGCGGCTCGGCCTCGGCATCGGGGATGCGGACGATGATGCCATCGTCACTCGCAACAGCCGAGCCCTCGACCCCCAGTCGCTCGCGCACGCGCGCGTTGATCGCCAGCGACCACGGGGCATGCACCTTCATGCCATAGGGGGAGTGCAGAATGACCCGCCAGTCGCCTACTTCGTCGCGCCCGCGCTCCACGGTGAGCGTGCGGTCGGTCGGCAGCGTGCCTGTTGCCTCGCGTTGCTCGGTGAGGTGAGCCATGAGGTTCGCCCTCGCCATCTCATCGAGGCCAGCATCGATGAGCCGTTGAGCAGCCTTCTCTGGCTTTGCCGAAGAGATCTCGCGAGAAAAAGCCCCCAGGGCTTCGCCGAGTTCGAACGGGCGCCCGATGCCATCGCCATGCCAGAAAGGGAGCTTTCCTGGTTGACCGTACGCCGGGATGACATTGACTCGATCGTGCGTGATCTCGGCAATCCGCCAGCTCGTCGTTCCCAGCGTGAATACGTCGCCCACCCTGGACTCGTACACCATCTCTTCGTCGAGTTCACCGACTCTGGCGCCGGTCTTCTCTCCCGCCACGAAGACGCCGAAAAGACCTCGATCGGGAATGGTCCCGCCACTGGTCACCGCGATGCGCTGCGCGCCGGGGCGACCAGTCAGCGTGCCAGCATCACGGTCCCACACAAGGCGAGGGCGTAGTTCTGCAAACTCGTCTGACGGAAAACGTCCGGCCAAAAGGTCGAGCGTCGCCTCATACGTGGAACGGGGGAGCGACTGAAATGGCGCAGACCGCCGCACAGTCTCGAACCACTCCTCGACACTGATGGCACCGAGCGCGCTTGCGGCAACGGTCTGTTGGGCAAGGATGTCGAGCGGATTGCGCGGCACCTGGATCGCCTCGATCTTGCCGGCGAGCATCCGTTCCGTGACAATCGCGGTGTGCAGAACGTCTCCACGATGCTTCGGGAAGAGTGCAGCACGACTGATTTCACCCACCTGGTGCCCTGCGCGGCCCACACGCTGGAGCCCTGAGGCCGCCGACGGTGGGGCTTCGACCTGAATCACGAGGTCGACTGCGCCCATATCGATGCCGAGCTCCAGGCTGCTTGTCGCCACGACGCAGCGCAGCACACCGGATTTCAGCTCTTCTTCGACCTGAGCGCGTTGCTCTTTCGACACTGACCCGTGGTGAGCCTTCGCGAGTACAGGGGCGGCGCCAGCACTCGCACCTGCCTGTGCCATCAGTTGGGCCGGTACCGCGGACTGCGGCACCTCTACTCCTGTTCGCTCCGAGTAAATCTCGTTGAGACGCCCCGTAAGTCGCTCAGCGAGACGGCGCGAGTTGGCGAAGACGATTGTCGATTTGTTTTGCAATACGCGGTCAACGATTGCCTCTTCGACATGAGGCCACACCGAGCCGGTGACCTCGGTGTACTCGAAGGTCTCTGACTTCTCCTGTTGCCCAGCCTCCTGAGCGGGGCCAGGAGGGGGCGGCGGATTGGTCATGTCGTCCATCGGCACGACCACGTTCAGATCGAAGGTCTTGGATGCTGGTGGTGCGACGATTTCGACAGGAGCGGAGCCGCCGAGAAAACGTGCGACCTCGTCAATAGGTCGCACGGTGGCAGAGAGTCCGATGCGCTGGGCTGGTGATTCCGCGCCGTGAGCCTGCCGCAGCGTGTCGAGTCGTTCCAGGCTGACTGCGAGGTGCGCGCCACGCTTTGTGGCGGCAACAGCATGCACCTCGTCGATGATGACGGTATGCACGCCGCGCAAGGTTTCGCCCGCGCGGCTGGTGAGCATCAGATAGAGCGACTCAGGGGTCGTGATCAGAATGTCTGGTGGATCGGATACGAGTTTTCTGCGGTCACTGGATGGTGTGTCTCCTGAGCGCACGCCGACGGTGGCTGCCGGGGCGGCAACGCCCAGACGCCTCGCGGACTGTCCGATACCGATCAGTGGCGAGCGCAGGTTGCGCTCCACATCGACGCCGAGCGCTTTCAGTGGCGAGATGTAGAGGATGCGGGTGCGCGGTTCTCCTTTGGCAGGCGGCGCTGCATCGGCCATCCGTTCCCTGAACACACTGTCTATGGCCCAGAGGAACGCCGACAGGGTCTTTCCTGACCCCGTTGGGGCGACGACGAGTGCGTGCTTTCCTGCCGAAATTGCCGACCAGGCGCCGGCCTGTGCGGCGGTGGGCGCAGGAAAAGCCCCCCGGAACCAGTCTTGCGTCGCCGGGGTGAAACGTTCGAGCACGTCGCTCATGGTTCCATCTTGGTGGAGGCCAGGGACATCGGCTCCAAAGATGGTCTTCGGGTGGCTGTTTAGCGCGGTTTTGGCTCGAGGAACGAGGCCGCCACGCGGGCCATGCCCTCTGCTTCTGGGCCGGAGATGCCACGCAGAGCTGGCGAATCGAGCGCGAGCACGGCAACGCCATGCATCTGGCTCCACGCAGCGAAAGCGAACGCTTCACCTTCGTCTTTCGCGAGTCCGTATCTCTCGGAGAGTACGAGGGCAAGAAGATCTCTGGTGCCGATGCCCGACTCGGTGAGTGCGTCTGGTTGGCCAGGCGGGAGGCACTGCGCGCCATCGAACATCAGGCGAAACTCGAGAGGAATCCGTTGGGCGAGTCCTACGTAGGCAGCCGCGACATCACCCATCGTGAAGTCGTCACGCTCGCGTAGCTCCATCAAGATGGCTTCGAGCTCGCCAAACCCTCGCAAGGCAAGCGCGCGGAGAAGAGCACGCTTGTCGGCGAAGTGACGGTAGGCCGCCGAGTGGCTCACTCCCGCTCTCCGGGCAACTGCACGCAAAGACAACTCGCCGTTCGGGTCTTCTCCGGCGATCTCCGTGGCGGCATCGAGCAGCGCGCTGGCCAGGTGGCCGTGGTGATAAGAAGTTGAAGTTGCCATTGGAAACATTATGCCATACGGTAAATGTAGTTCAAAGTTACCGCTGGAAACATGGAGGATCTCATGCACGTAGTTATTGGTAGTGGAGCGCTGGGTATTGCAACCGCCCTTGCGTTGAAGGATCTCGGCCAGACCGTTCGGATCGTAAGGCGCGCAGGTACTCAGGACCTCACCCCGCCATCACCTGAGATGGAAGTTGTCACGGCCGACTTCTACGACAGCAAATCTCTCGCCACCGCGCTCCGTGGTGCTGATGTCGTCTACCAGGCAGCTCAGCCGCCCTACACGCAGTGGTTGAAACAGTTCCCCTCTTTGCAGGCCGCGATCCTCGATGCATGCGCCGAAGTTGGCGCCAGCGTAGTGCTGGGAGACAACCTCTACTGCTACAGCCCGCCGACCGGTGTGATTCGTGAAGACAGCCCGCAGATCCCGACCTCCCGCAAGGGAAAGGTGCGCAAGGAGATGTCCGATGCTGCGCTTGAGGCACACCGCCTCGGACGCGTGCAGGTCGCGCTCGTTCGCCCATCCAACTTCTTCGGACCCCACTACCAACGCAGCGCGCAGGATGTCTTTATCCCGGCAATGCGTGGCAAGTCGATGATGTTCCTCGGGCGCACTGACCAGCTGCGGTCATTCTCGTATGTTCCCGATGCCGGCCGCACGATGGCTGCAATCGGCACCAGCGAAAAGGGCTGGGGTGAGGCGTGGATCGCGCCTGTGCAGCCAGCCATGACGCAGCAGGGTTTCGCTCGGCAGGTGTGGAACGCCGCTGGACGCTCTGGGGAGCCGAAGATCAGTCGCCTGTCGAAGACCGGTGCTTCGCTTCTGGGCATCTTCTCGCCGCTTGTGCGTGAATTGCCGGAGATGATGTACGAGTTCGAAAAGCCGTTCGTTGTCGACTCCACGAAGGTCGAGGAGACGTTTGGTGTTGCGCCGACCGACTTCACCGTGGCTGTAAATGCCACTCTCGATGCATGGCGAGGCCAGGCGAACGCCATCTGAACCGTGCACAACTCAGGAATTGTGAGCAGGATTCGGCCTTCGGGCCACCAACCAGGTCGGATCCTGCCGGTTTTCCTGAGTTATGAACGCGGGTGGCCGTCAGGCGGCGGTGATGTTGTCGAGCCAGTTCGAGAGGAACCGGTGCACGTCTGTGAGCTCTTCCTCGGAGATGCTGTGGGTGAGCCCGGTGTAGACACGACCGGAGAGGTTGCAGTGGCTGGGGAGCCACTGTGCCGTATGTGCCACCAGCTCGGCAGGAATCACATCATCATGGGTGCCTCTGCCCCAGAAAACCGGGGGACGTAGTTCTTCGAGCGCCTCATCACCAGGCAGGGTGCCCGGTGCCGCGTAACCACTCAGTGCCACCACAGACCCGAAGCGCTCTGGGGCCAGCCGCAGCGCCTGTAGTGAGACAGCGGCGCCTTGGGAAAATCCGAGAAGCGCGACAGAGGGGGCATCGCCCACCACTGCATCTAGCCAACGCAGAAAAGCTTCTGCCGCACGGGTCACAGCCTGGGGGCTGCGACCGTCTAATCCTTCGATGGGGTACCACGATCGGCCAGGCATCGGCCATGGTGGTGCGAGGGGCGCGGCAACCGAGGCAACAGCGATGCCCTCTGGGAGGTAGGGGACGAGGCCGAAGAGGTCGTGCTCGTCTGCCCCGTAACCGTGCAGTAGTACGAGCAACGGCAGCTGTCCCCGCTCGGGGGAGGACCATCTGGTCGCCGTGTCATCGATCGTCAGATTCTCGCTCACACCGTCATCTTGCCAGGTGCCGCCGACGTACGTCTGGTGTTGGTATGCAGAGACGGCTGGTAGAAATGACACATGTCGGTCCGCACACCTGATCCCGATCCGGAGCCCGAAGACGAAGGTCTCGGCGGTTTCCGTGACGCGCATCCGCCCGTTCCAGACGGGAACCCCGGTTGGTTGAGCGAGTTTGAACTTGAAGAGGCGCGACGTCGCCTGCCGATGCTCTACGTCGAGGCAATCCCCGTGCGCACCGACGGTGCTGGACAGGTGACAGAGATTGGGATTCTGTTGCGTTCCACTCCGATGGGGGAGATGACGCGGACTATTGTTTCTGGCCGCGTCCGCTTCGGGGAGACGGTGCGCGAAGCGCTCTTCCGGCACGTCGAAAACGATCTGGGCCCGATGGCCTTCCCGCTGATGCCACCCCAGCCGCTCCCTTTCACCGTGGCAGAGTACTTTCCGATTCCTGGCGTCACAGCGTTCCACGATGACAGGCAGCATGCCGTTTCGCTTGCGTTCGTTGTGCCAGTCACCGGCACCTGCGAGCCTCGTCAAGACGCGCTTGAGGTGACCTGGTTCTCACCCGAAGCCGCTGCTTCGGACGCGGTCGTCGCCGAGATGGAAAGCGGCCGAGGCACACTCATCCGCCAAGCGCTCGCGAGCCTCGGCCTGCTGCGTTAGTCGCGCTTACGCGCTGGTGAGGCGAGAGAGCTCTGCAACGAAAGCGTCGACATCTGACTCTTCGGTGTCGAATCCGCACATCCAGCGCACCTCTTTGCGTGCGGCGTCCCAGTCATAGAAGCGGAACACATCGCGCAGCTGATCGGCAACGCCGTCTGGCAGGGTCGCGAAGACCCCGTTGGCCTGGGTTGGCTGGGTGAACCCGACACCGGTGATCGCCCCGTCGGCGATGCCGGCCTCGATCTTCGTGCGCAGGCGTGCCGCCATCGCGTTCGCATGCTGAGCGTTGCGAAGCCACAGGTCGCCCTCAAGAAGCGCAATCAGCTGTGCGGAGATGAAACGCATCTTCGAGGACAGCTGCATGTTGAACTTGCGTGAGAACTTGAGCCCATCAGCGGCCTCTGGGTTGAGGACGACGATCGCCTCGCCCAACATGGCGCCGTTCTTCGTGCCGCCGAAGGTGAGAACGTCAACGCCGGCGTCTCGTGTGAACGCTCGCAGCGGCAGGTCGAGGGCAGCAGCCGCGTTCGAGATGCGGGCGCCATCAAGGTGCAGCTTCATGCCGCGCTCATGCACGTGATCGGCGATCGCACGAATCTCTTCCGCTGTGTACACGGTGCCGAGCTCTGTGCTCTGCGTGATCGAGACAACCAAAGGCTGTGCGCGGTGCTCGTCTCCCCACCCCCAGGCCTCAAGATCGATCAGTTCAGGGGTCAGTTTGCCGTCATCAGTGGGAACGGTGAGCAGCTTGAAGCCGCCGATTTTTTCAGGAGCCGCCGCTTCGTCCACATTGATATGGGCCGTCGAGGCCGCAATGACCGCGCCCCAACGGGGGAGCATCGCCTGCAGCCCTGTGACGTTTGCGCCGGTGCCGTTGAAGACCGGAAAAGCGTGCACCTCGTCGCCGAAGTGGTCGCGAAAGACCTCATGCAGACGGGCGGTGTACACGTCTTCGCCGTAGGCGCTTTGGTGGCCGCCGTTCGCCGCAGCGATGGCCGCGAGCACGTCGGGGTGGATACCGGAATAGTTGTCACTGGCGAAGCCGCGAATCGCGGGGTCATGCTGGATGCTCACGTGACCACCCTAATTGTCGAAATGATCGTCACTGCACTCAGCTCAGATCGAATACACGGTCGTTGAGCTCGGCCGCATCGTCGTTCCAGAGCCCGACGACCCGTGCCGCCAGGGTCTCTGGGACAAGCGACTTCGTGCGGAACACCACGGACGCAGCGCGCAGCGGCTCTTCGGCGTCGCGCGCGGCTTTGGCGTATCCCTGCGCGACTGCTCGCGCCCAGGCTTCGCTCGCTGCCTTGATCGCGGCGTAGCTCGCGCCTCCGGCAAGTGGCCGCGCGACAACGGTCGAGGAGACGATAACGAAACGCCCAGCCGTCGAGGCGCGCAAGGCGTCGTCGAAGGCTCTGCTCGTGGCGCGGACCGCATCGAGCGCCGGCAATAGCGCGGCGAAGTCGGCATCGGACTGACCTGCCAGGCCCCCTCCGCCCCGCCAGCCACCGACCAGCGGAATCACCGCATCGACGCTGCCGATCCTGGCGGCCAACGCCGTCATTTCCGTGAGAGAGGTTGCATCAGCGACGACGACCTGAGCTCCCGCCTCTGCGACCTCTTCGAGGCGCTCGGGCGAACGGCCGGTGGCGAAGACGCGCGCGCCTTCGCTCACCAGGGCGCGCGTAGTCGCGAGTCCTGCTGCGCCGGTCGCCCCCGCCAGTACGACGGTGCGTCCGCCAGCGTTCGAATCGGCATGTTCAGACATTTTGTACCTCAGGGCAGTGACGGGGGCGGGGTTACTAGTCGTCGGTTCCGCGGATGCCGACGGTCGATTCGATGATGGGCTTCATCTTCTTGTCGAGCGCTTCGAAGAACATCGACAGCGGGAACTCGTCGTCCAAGACCGCGTCGGTGTATCCCTTCGGAGCACCGGAGAGGATGTCGTCCGGTAGGCCTCGCGCCCAGCGCGACGCCGGGTGCGGGGTCAGTACCGAGCGGACCAGGTCGTATGCCGCGAGCCAGTGCGTTGTCTTCGGCCGGTCGATTGAGCGCCAGTAGAGCTCGTCAATCGCGTCGCCCAGCGCGACGACCGCATCTGGCACGGCATCCCAGTCGAAAGCGAGCGCCGTATCCGTCCAGTGCAACACTCCTCGCTGATGCAGCCAAGCGAACAGCAGCTGACCGCCGAGCCCGTCGTAGTTGCGCACGCGTGAACCGGTGATCGCGAAGCGGAAAATACGGTCGAAGATCACGGCGTACTGCACCAGGCCAGCGTGCTCGAGCATCTCCTGCTCTGACGCAGTGAGCTCTTCGTGGGATGCGGCGCGTGCGCCGAGTGACCGCTCGATCTTCACCGACTCGCGGAAGGCGGTGAGATCGCACCGCAGCTCTTCCAGCGAGTAGAGGAAGAACGGCATTCGCTGTTTGATCATGAACGGATCAAACGGAAGGTCGCCACGCATATGCGTGCGGTCGTGGATGATGTCCCACATCACGAACGCGCGCTCTGTCAACGCCTGATCGTCGAGCATTGCGGCTGCCCGCTCTGGCAGGTCGAGCTTGGTGATTTTCGCCGCAGCCCGCGTAACGCGACGGTACCTGGCGGCCTCGCGGTCTTGGAAGATCGCACCCCAGGTGAAGGTTGGGATCTCGCGCATCGCCACCGTTTCGGGGAACAACACCGCAGAGTTCGTGTCGTACCCGGGGGTGAAGTCCACCAGGCGCAGCGAAACGAACAGCTTGTTGCCGTAGTCGCCCGCTTCGAGAGCGGCGATGAATTCCGGCCAGATCGTTTCCACGATCAGTGCTTCAACGAGCCGTTCGCTTGATCCGTTCTGCGTATACATCGGGAACACAACGAGGTGGCGGATGCCGTCGATCCGATGCTGCTGCGGTTGGAACGCCGTCAGGGAGTCGAGGAAGTCCGGCACGCCGAAGCCTTCAGCAGCCCACCGGTCAAAGTCAGCGATCGACGCCGCAAGATACTCAGCATCGTGCGGGAAGTAAGGCGCGAGCGCCCGAATCCCGTCGGTGATCTCCGCGACCAGCTCCGCCGCCCGCTCCCGCTTCGCTTCGCCCCCACCTTCGGTCGCTGAGCTTGTCGAAGCGTCCGCTGAGCCCCCCGCTTCGGTCGCTGAGCTTGTCGAAGCGTTCGCTGAGCCCCCCGCTTCGGTCGCTGAGCCCCCCGCTTCGGTCGCTGAGCTTGTCGAAGCGTCCGAAACCGAACCGTCTTTCACCTGCAGAGTACGAAGCTCGATCACAGCGGCTTTGAGCTGAGCCCACGCTGCGGTGTTCTCGACGTCTGCTGCGAGGGTGCGCGCTTCGTCCTCGACGACCTCGGGTTCGCCGACGATGGCCTGGACAGCGGAGCTGTGGGCAGATATAAGGGACATCGGGACCTCCGATCGGAGCTTTTAACGGAAACATTCCGGCATATGCAGAGTAGTGACGATAATCTTACAGCTATGGATGATCCTGTCGACCTCGCAATTTTGTCCGCGATCTCCCGAGACGGTCGCGCCACACTCTCCCAACTCTCCGACGTCGTGGGGCTGTCGGTTTCGGCCGTGCAGTCGCGTCTGCGGCGACTGGAAACGAGGGGAGTGATCTCCGGCTACCGGGCGATCCTTGACCCTGAGCAGGTCGGCACGCCGCTGGCGGCCTTCATCGAGATCACGCCTCTCGACCCCGCGCAGCCAGACAATGCGCCGGAGCTTCTCGATCACCTTGACGCGATTGAGGCGTGTCATTCGATCGCGGGCGATGCGAGTTACATGCTGTTCGTGCGGGTCCCCTCGCCACGTGCGCTGGAACAACTTGTACGCGATGTGCGGTTGGCGGCAAATGTCAGCACGCGCACCACGGTGGTGTTGCAGACTTACTACGAACACCGCCCCATCATTCCGGTGGGCGCAGCAGGCTAACCAGGTCACCACCGAACCAGGAGTGCTCATGTCGTTCCAGGCATACCTCGACAACATCGAGACCAAAACGGGGCTCACGCCACGGCAGTTCATCGAGCTAGCGACAGCACAGGGCTTTGACCAGACGAGCAAGGCCGGGCCAATCGTCGCTTGGCTTAAAGAGGAGTATCAGCTCGGCCAAGGCCACGCGATGGCACTGGTGCATGTGGTCACGAAGGGGCCGCAGATCAGTAGTAAGCACGTCGGAAAGGGCGGCTCTCACGGCGATGTGTCCGACATGCTCTGGCTCGACGGCAAAGACAGCAACCCTGGCCTCTGAGGCTCGCCATGGGATGGCCCAGTAAGATTCGGTAAGTGGCAGCATCCTCTCAGCGCAAGAAGAAGACCCGGCGCTCGGCGCGTACCTCGACCCGCACGAGCGGTAACCCCGCGAGGCGCCCGGTGCTTGAGGCAGCTCCCGTCACTGCATCTGATTGGATCGGCGCGGCACGCCTACGCACGCTTCCTCTGGCAATCGCCCCTGTTGTGATCGGCACCGGCGCCGCGCGTAGCACCGGCCCGGAATTGCACTGGGTTATCGCCCTTGCCTGTCTCGCCGTTGCGGTGTTTCTACAGATCGGTGTGAACTTCACCAACGACTACAGCGACGGAGTGCGTGGTACGGATGCGCACAGGGTCGGCCCCGCTCGGCTTACCGCCTCGGGGCGCGTACGGCCCCGCACGGTCCTGACCATCGGACTCGTGTTCTTCGCGCTCGCCGCACTAGCGGGGCTCGCGATCGTCGTTCGCACAGAGCAATGGTGGATGCTGGCCGTTGGTGCGGTGAGCATCATTGCCGCCTGGTTCTACACCGGCGGCAAGCGGCCATACGGCTACTACGCACTCGGCGAAGTTTTCGTGTTCGTGTTTTTCGGCCTCGTCGCCACGCTCGGCACCACTTGGGTGCAGGTTTTCGAGCTACCGGTACAGGCCTGGCTGGGGGCGATTGCGACCGGTCTCTTCGCCTGCGCCGTATTGCTCGCCAACAACCTGCGCGACATCGATCAAGACCGTGAAGTGGGCAAGCGCACGCTGACAGTGCTGATTGGTCGCCGCGCGACGCAGGTGCTGTTCACGCTCTTTGTGCTGGCCCCGTTTGGCATCGCCGTGTTCCTGGCGCTGCTGTTCCCTGTGGCCTGGATCTCGCTCCTGGCGCTGCTCGCTGGGCTACCAGCTATTGCGATCGTCTGGTCGTACCGTCAGCCGAAAGAGCTGGTCACCGCCCTCGCGCTGACCTCGCTGACGTCGGTGCTGTACGCCGTCGCGCTGTTCTGGGCGTTCGTCAGCTAATATTCACGCGTGATGCTCCGGCCGTAGGTTGCGCGCTTGCGCATCACACGGGGAGGAATCATGGAGATTGTGTCTCAGCGGACGACACCACCTGTTGTCTATGTCCCGATCAATGGCGAAGACCACGAGGGTAGAGCCAGCATTGCGCTACTCCGCCTCACGACGGGTCAACTCGCCGTCGCGGCTTACTCTGCCCTCGATCGTCTCGAGAGTGCGTTGGGCGCACGGCAGGCATGGATGCTTTTTCGGACGCCGGAGCTCGAGGAGCAGGCGTCCGCGATGAACATCACCCGCATCCTCATGGATCCGCGTCCTGATACACAACCCCAGCATCGAGGCGGTCTGCGATGACAAAGATCGAGTTTGAGACGGCTGAAGTTCGTTTCGCCGCCTCGGAGTTGCAGGATGCGGCCGAGTTGCTTGGGGGTGCGACACGCGCTGTGCCTGAGTCGGTCGACGCAGGGGAGGGGTCGCAGCCGATCGCGGATGTCCTCGGCCGGATGAGTGAATGGACCGGGTTGCTCGCTGGAGTGCACAGCGACATCGCCGGGCTGCTGGAAGACATCGCCGCTCGGATCATCGACGATGAAGAGACTGTGTCCGAGGCGCTGGAGGGCATCTCATCTGAACTTGGTGATTCTTGATGCCCGGTTCGTGCGTCATCGAGGTGGGGGGAAGCCCCTCTGCGATCCGTAACGCAGCAGAGTGGCTTCGCCACAAAGCGGAGAGCGCGGCCAACGAAGCCGACGTTATCGATGGCCTCATCGCAACTACGTCGTACACCTACTGGCAGGGGCGGGCTGGCGACGCGTTCAACGAGGTCGTAGGCCGTATGGTCGCGGCATCTCGCGAGGTGGCGGACCTCGCAGGCCCGTTCGCCGAGACGCTGCAAGTGTTCGCGGGCAAGGTCGAGCGTATGCAGGAGAAGTTTGAAGGATTCCTCGCGCATGCTGCGGCCGTGGGGCTCAGAGTTGCGGACACCACAGTCTTCGCGCCAACGTGGTCGGGTGCCGTCCCGCAGAGTGACGCGGACGTTTCCTGGAGCGAGTGGCGCGATTATCAGAAGCGTCTGCGAGAGTATGACCGGATTCAGAACGACGTGGTGCTGTGGCACGGAGACCACAAGGCCTGGATCTATACGAACCTTGTCGGCTACGCCGCAGGGCTTCCGGGTGAGGCTCAGGTTCAGTCGCTGAACGACGGCATTCGGACGGCCGCAGGTCTTGGCTTTAGTGCGGCCAATAGGTACCTCGACGTGCGTTGGGAGCAGAAGGTCGCGAACTTGACGTTCCAGGCTGAGGGGTACGCATTCCTAGCCGACGAGATGTCTCGAAAGTCGTATGCATCAGGAGACCCAGCGCTCAGGGCGACGCTGCTGAAGGCCATCGAAGATGGCACTCCAGAGCAGTTCCACAGTCTCGCGGGGAAGCTCAGCTCGGTGGCTGAAGTCACCAAGTCGCTACGCAGCGTTCTCGACACCGTCGGCGGCCCAGTTGCCGACATCGGCCTCGGGGCGTGGGCGATCGCCGATGGCAAGGAGCCTGTCGATGTGCTGGTCGAGGGGGCAGGAGGCCTTGGCGCGGTGGCTATCAGTGGCTGGGTCGCCGCTGGCGCAACCGTCCCCGTCTGGGCGGTCGGTGGAGCTGGTCTTGCCGGTGGTGTCGCGGTTGGTGCGGGTTGGGAGTCAACTCCCGCTTCCTGGCGCAATGGAATCTACGAGTTCACCGAGGACGGCTACATCATCGTGGGTGACATGGGCGAGCAAGTCGGGGACTGGTTCGTCGACCGATCCCTGGACATCGGGCAATGGCTAAAATGACGCTAGCCAGCCTGATGGCAAAAAGGGAGCCCCTGATGCCGATCAGGCCTTGTCGTTACCCGGCACACTGTCGTCGATCGCTTGGTCTTCTGCGTCCGCGTCGGCGGATTCACCTGAGGCGCGCATCTCGCGGCGCTCGTGCAGTCGCGTCGAGGCATCCGTGAGCGGCGCACGCAGGAACAGCATGGAAATGCTCGCGCCGATCAGCGCAGCAAAGATCGCGGCAAGCCACCAGAACTCACGGAAGATCGGAAAGAAGAACCAGAGGACGGCGAGCGGAACAAGGAACGCCAGCAGCCGCAGCACGGTGTAGACGAGGAAAGGTGCGGGCTTCTTCACCCGTCCAGTGTACGGGCGCTGCGCTATGGACTCGGTGTGATCAGCCGCTGATGCCCACGCGGGAAAGGGGGATGCCGCGCACGATTCGGCGCCACGGATGCTCACCGACCGACCAGAGCTGCCGTTCGTTGAGGTCGAGTGCCAGATCTTCGCATCCGACGGGCAAGGGCGCCGCCGCCCGCTGTAAAGAGTTACTGCCGCCGCTCCACAGGGTTCCTGGTTTCACCCCATCCGACTGCGACACGAAGTGCTCGCGACCCAGTCTGACGGCACCCTGCATACGGGCGATGTGTGGCACGAACCGGTCAAGTTCGACGAATCCGCCATCGTCTTCCGGGATGTGGAATTCTCCGATCTGGCCCTGCTCATCGGTCTGATATTCCCCGATGAGCACACGGGGCAGTGAGGATCCTGCCTCGTCGAACGCACGGCCGATAAAGGAGCATCGCAGATCTACCTGGTGCATCTTGGTGCGCACCGCGACGAGGGCAGTGCGGCGAGCGCCGCCGCCTCCTCCGCCAGCGAGACGGCGAGCATCAGCCCCTCGGATGCTGTGGAGATCCGTGAGATTGAACTCCCAAATGCCGCGCTTGGTCGCAGCGGCGAAGAGTCTGTCGCCGAACCAGGCGATTCCGCCCGCGTGGATTCGCGCTGGGTGTAGCTGGCCGTCGTCTCCGAGCTCGGCGAGCAAGATGTCCAGGGAGCGTGAGCGTTCTAGATCGATGAGGGTTACGCGGGAGGCGAGGTGTGTGCCGGCAAGGTCTTGTCGAAACCAGCTCACGGCCAGCATTCGTTTCCCTCGCCACGTGCCCACATCGATACCTTGCGGATACCAGTGTCTGGTCCAGGCCCTGGCGCTGAGCCAACGCAGCTCGACGCTGTCTCGACGCCGCTGATGAACGGGGCGCCAGGCAGATCCGCAAGGCCAGAGCATGCTCCCATCGTCGCGGATATGCCGTGCGCTCGCGAACCGAAGAAACCTTGCGTTCACCTCCGCGTCGATGTGCGGCAATGGGGGCCTGGCACCTTGGCGAGAAACCGCCCGTCTGCTGGAGTCCTGTGCGAAAGCCTCTTGTCACCGTTATCTTGCCCGCCAAAGACGCTGGCGAGTACATCGGTACGACCCTGGAAACCCTCACCAGGCAGTTCGACGATCCCGTTTCGCTGAAGCTCGTCGCCATTGATGATGGTTCGCGCGACGACACCGGCGCGCTCATGCGGCAGTACGCCGACCGGTTTCCGCACTCCGCTGTCTTGCGTAATCCGGTCGCGCGTGGTCTCGCCAGTGCCAGAAACCAGGGCCTCGCACATGTGGAGGGCGATGCGTTCTGTTTTCTCGATGGGGACGACTGGATGCAGCCGGGGCGACTCGAGGTGTTGCGGTCACACTTGCAGGAGCTTCGCTGCGACTTCTTGCGCACCGATCATGTCACTGTGACCGGCATGCAACGCACGCTGGTGCGCGCGCCATACCCGTGGCGCGACCGGGTAGTGCCTCCCAGGGCAGCGATCCTTCCGGAGAACGAGCCGACGATGGTCGACTATCCCTACGCCTGGGCGGGGATTTTTCATCGCAAGGTCATCGATGCAGGGTTAGCGGAGTTTCCGGAGGGATTGTTCACAGCGGAAGACCGGCCATGGATTTGGAACCTCCACCTCCGAGCTCAGTCTTTCGCCGTCGTCGACGCGCCGGCGCTGCTCTATCGGCGTGGCGTAAGCACCTCCCTCACGCAGGTACGCGACCGACGTCAGCTCGACTTTGTCCGGGCGATGAACGAGGTCATTGCTACGGTCCAGCGCGATCCGGAGGGAGAGCGTTTCATGCCGAAGGCGGTATGGACAGCGCTGGCCCTCAGCTCTCATCATCTGGTGCGTGCGCGGCAGATGAGGCGGGGGCTGCGGGGCGAGATGAAGACCGGCATCCGAGACCTGCTCCGCACGCTCCCTGCTGACGATGTGGCTGCCGCCGTCGCGCGACTTGATGGACCACGACGGCGGGTCCTCGCGGGAGTCCTTCGACAGGCAGGGCACGCCGCGTGACTCAAATCTTCGCGCTGCACAGCGCTTATGGACTCGCGACGGTAGCGGCAGCGATCGACGCGGGGCTTGTCGACGCAGATGCCGAGCGCATCCTCGTACCGTTCGTGTCATCGCGGGTGCCGGAGACAGCGGTCGGGATTGCAGACGAACCGGCACTCCGCTCTCTGCGGGATCGGTTTGACCGCGTAGAGCGACTGGAAGATATCCTCGGGCCGCTGCATCCCAGCGCTTGGGAACCAGCAGACGCTGATCTGCCGATGCTGGAGCGGCTGATTTCACGCGCATGGAGCCTCGATACCGCTGATCTAGAGGTGCTCGTGCAAAGCCCGCAGGTGGCGCCAGCGCGCACGCTGATGTCGCTGTTCTCGCGCGCGCGGATCACGATCATCGGCGATGGTCTGATGACGTACTCGCCGATGCGGGTGCAGTTGCCACATGCGGTGTCGGCACGCATTCAAGGGGTTGTCTACGCCGACGTCGTGCCAGGAGTGCGTCCGCTGGTGGCTTCTCCTGCCGCCGTGGTCGTTCCGGTGCCGCCCGCCTCATTTGCGGCGGTGCTCAGCGAGACAGACACGGGCGAACTCCTATCGCTGGCCGATGGCGCACCGACCGTGCTGGTTCTGGGGCAATATCTTTCGGCGCTGGGACTGGTGACTCCAGATGCAGAGATCGACCTTCAGAAGCAGCTGATCGATCGCGCGGTGCGCTGGTCGCCGCAACGTATCGTCTTCAAACCGCATCCTGCCGCGCCTCCGTTACTGACCGCGGCTCTGCGTGAAAGGGCAATCGCGAAGGGAACGGACTTCGTCGAGTATCACGGGCCACTGGCGGCGGAGCTACTGGCCGAGCGCATCGATGCCGTGGCGGTGGTTGCCGGATTCTCGACGGCGCTGCCCACCGTGAACACCCTCTTCGGGCGCGCCATTGGTTCCGCAGGATGCAGCACGGTGCTGGCGGCACTAACCCCGTTTGAAAACAGCAATCGAATCCCCGTCACGCTGGTCGATGCGCTCACCCGCGATGATTCGCCGTACGCTTCCCCTGCACAATTGCAGCTGTTGGTCGACGCTGTCGGTTACGCGATGCAACCCGAGATCGCCGGTCATCTTCGCGATCGTGCGGAAGAGTTTCTGCGTGGCATCGAGCCAGAAGAGCGGCATCGCTACTTCACGCCGCGGAGGCTCGCAGACTTGCGTCTGCCCGGTGCGCCGCGCGACAGCGTCGCACGACAGATACTGCGGCCGGCAGGAGGTGTGGGCAGGATCGAAGAGTGGCGGCTCACGGCGCTGGGCGCGCGGCGGCGTGCTGAACGTGCATGGCGAGCAATACGAGGACGATGAAGAGGATGCAGACCATGAACGAGCAGACACCACCCCTCGCCGTGGCGATCATTCCGGCGCGCGGCGGATCCAAACAGATACCGCGCAAAAACCTGGAGCGCGTCGGCGGCGTCCCACTGGTGGAACGCGCGGTTCGCGCGGCACACGCCGCGGCAGGCATTGACCTGGTCGTGGTTTCCACAGATAATGCCGAGATAGCGGCTGTGGCATCAGCAGCTGGCGCGCGCGTCATCGATCGCCCTGCCGAGATCGCCGGCGACACCGCGACTTCTGAGAGCGCGATTCTGCATGTGCTTGATGAACTCGAGGCGGAAGGCACCCGCGTGGATGTCGTGGCTTTCCTGCAGGCCACCTCCCCGTTCATCCCACATGATGCCCTCGCGCTGGCGGTGCAGGAAGTGCGCGCCGATCGGGCAGACAGCATGTTCGCCGCGCACGAGACCTTCGGATTTCTGTGGCGAGAAGACGCTGAGGGTCATGCCGTGGCGATAAACCACGAGGCCGCTCACCGCCCTCGTCGACAAGACCGAGAACCGCACCACCTCGAAACCGGGGCGTTCTACGTCTTCCGTGCCGACGGGTTCCGCCACAGCAAGCATCGCTTCTTCGGCCGGACCCGGATCGCGGCCGTGCCGGAGTGGACGGCGATCGAGATCGACGATGCAGATCAGCTCCGTGTTGCCCGTGCGCTTGCCGCACTGCATGAGGCGGCAGACCCGATCCGCGTTCACGCGGTGGTGACCGATTTCGATGGCGTTCACACCGACGACACGGCGATCATCGACGATGCAGGTCGCGAGCAGGTGCGAGTCAGCCGCGAAGACGGCATGGGGGTGGCGATGCTGCGCAGGGCGGGTATCCCGATGCTGATTTTGTCGACGGAAGTGAATCCGGTCGTCCGCGCACGCGCTGACAAGCTCCGGGTGCCTGTACTGCACGGCATCGAAGACAAAGAAAAGGCATTGCGGGCCTGGGCGCAGGAAAACGACGTCTCGTTGCGCGACACTGCCTACCTCGGAAACGACGTCAACGACCTGCCGGCCATGCGGATCGTCGGATGGCCGATAGCCGTCGCCAACGCGCACCCCAGCGTGCTCGCCGAGGCACGGATAGTGCTGAGTCGTCGCGGCGGAGAAGGCGCGGTGCGCGAGCTGGTCGAGAGAGTGTTGGCCAGCTGACTGAGGCCGGTAACCCTGGCGTTGTGCGGCGTTCACCCTCGCCCCGTATTCAAGAGGGAGGGGATGAATTCTCGCTCGATGACCGGAGGAACCATGACTGTCAGCATCGGCTCACGTGTGATTGGCGGCGGGCGTCCTGCCTACGTCATCGCCGAAATCGGACTGAATCACAATGGCGATGTAGAGATCGCGAAGCGGCTCATCGACGTCGCGGCGCGCGCGGGTGCCGATGCCGTCAAATTTCAGAAACGTACTCCGGAAATCTCCACCCCCGAGCACATGCGAGATGTTCCGCGTGAGACGCCGTGGGGCGTCATGAGCTACCTCGACTACCGCCGTCGGGTGGAATTCGGGCGCGAGGAATATGTCGCGATTGGCGACCACGCGACCCTGCTGGGGCTGGACTGGTTCGCCTCGCCGTGGGACGTCCCCAGCGTCGATTTCCTTGAAGATCTCAACGTCGTTGCACATAAGGTCGCCTCGGCGAGCCTCACCGATACCGAGCTGCTTACCCGTTTGCGCGAGACGGGGAAGCCCGTCATGCTCTCTACCGGAATGTCGACCATCGAGCAGATCGACCGCGCTCTCGACACTCTTGGCACCGACCGGGTCGTGCTCATGCACGCGACCTCGACGTATCCGTTGGAGCCGGAAGAGGCGAACCTGCGGGTGATCGCCACCCTGCGGGATCGCTATGCCGGAGTGCCCGTCGGCTATTCCGGTCACGAGCGCGGACTGCAGATTTCGCTCGCTGCTGTGGCCATCGGTGCGGTAGCCGTCGAGCGTCACATCACGCTGGACCGCACCATGTGGGGCTCTGACCATGCGGCATCTCTTGAGCCCACAGGACTGGAGCACCTGGTGCGTGACATTCGTGTGATCGAGCGTGCGCTGGGTGACGGAGTCAAGCGCGTGTTTGACAGTGAGCGTGCGCCGATGGCGAAGCTGCGTCGCATCCCGGCATGAGCAACTCTGGTATTCGCGTCGTCGCCATTGCCGACGCAGACTCATTCGTGAAATGGGCGGCATCGCTTCTTGGCTCAGTGCCGGGAGTACGCGCGCACCTGCTTCTGGTGCGCACGCCGCTCACCGTCAGCGGCGAACAGCAGCGCACAGCCCTCGTGGGCAGCAGCTTCGAGTCAAAAGATGTCACCCGAGTGGGTTTCGACGAGCTCTCCGGTTGGCTGGCCGGACAGCGACCCGATGCGGTCGTGCTGGCGGGACGAGGGCCATTCGTGCGGCTGATGGGTCGGGTAATCGACTCGTTGGTGCACCGTCCTGTCGTCATCTCAGGATTTCCGGGGATGGCGATTCCGGCCCAGCGAGGCGCACTCGAATACCGCAAGCACGCTGACCTCCTGGTGCTGCACTCTCACCGTGAAGTGCGCGCCTTCAACGAACTGGGGCGCCGCATCGGCGTGCAGGTGCCGACCGCTCTCGCGACGCTTCCCTTCGCGAAGCGGCGGCAAAGAATACTGCGGCCAGAGCGGATCCGTCTGGATGCTCTCGGGATGCACGGTGGCGGTGCCACGGTCGTTGAACGCCCGGAGCGCACTGCCTCGGAGCTTTCTGCTGCGGTGCGACCGGCCGCCACAGATATCGTTTTCGCCACCCAAGCGATGGTTCCTGCAACGCGCGCGGATCGGGCAGAGATCGCCGCCATGCTCGTTCGCGCTGCCGAGGCAGATTCGCGGCGGAGGGTAGTGGTGAAGCTGCGGTCGCGGCCGGGGGAGTCGGAAGCGCACCTCGAACATGAGCCATATCGAGCGCTGTTACCCGACCGGCTGCCCGAGAATCTCGTCTTCTCCTATGGCTCGATGGCCAGTGCTCTGGATAGAGCGGCAGGGCTGGTCACGGTGAGTTCAACTGCAGCAATCGAGGCGACAGCACTCGGCGTGCCCGTGATCGCCCTCGACTCATTCGGGGTGAGCAAGACCCTGCTCAACACGGTGTTCGTGGGGAGTGGCCTGCTGGGTGGACGCAACGAAGTTGTGGCAGGTCGATTCCGGCATGCGCATCCTGCCTGGCTTCGAGACAACTACTTTCACCCCGAGGCGGAGTCGACCTGGTGGGAACGAGTTGAACAACTTGTCGCGCTGCGCCGAGCCGGAGCGTTGCCAGCCAGACGCGTGCCGGCAGCCCGCGGGGGTGGGATCCACGAGGCCTGGCATCGGGTGAGCGTGCTCGGATCAGAGGATCGCAGTCTGCAAGGTGCTGTGGCGCTTGCCTGGGGTGCGCCTGCCGTGCGGGCGCTCGCCGCGCTCCGCCGAGCCCGAGCCTCAGACGGCGGCACATGGGCAGACCCGTCGACGGATTACACGCTGGAACCGAACCCGTTCGAAGATTCCATCCGTCGCTGAGCTACCCCCAAAACCCAGACCATCCGTGCTGCGCCCCGCGCGTTGCCGTCCGCCACGCGGCAGCCCACACGAATGGTCTGGGTTTTGATGAGGTGCCAGGTCATGGAAAGAAATAGACCTGGCGGGAAGTGTGGGGGTTGGGTAGCGTCGAAGACATCGCGGCGATCCGGGCGGTCCCGGGCCACAGCTCATACCTGATGGCGTTGCGGGTTCGACTCCCGCCGTCGCGTCCAATCGATTGTGAACAAGGTTCCGTTGCGGCGTATTGGCTAACGAGGAAGCTGCCGAAGGCTGTCATCCACAGGAAACGAGACTTCGTAGTAGACCTGCGGCGCGCTCATGTCGCCCCAGTCGTCTTTCTTCACACGAATCCGCAATGGCGATGCCTCGGCGATGCGCACGCGCAACCAGGCGCCGCTCTCCAGCCGCAATTCATGCGGCTCAGCGAGGTATCCCAATCCGCGCCCGTCGAGCACCTCTTCCGCTCGCATCCAGTCCACGACCTCCGTCACCGGCCGGCCCAACAGATCGATAGCGACGAATCCGTCGTCGACGGGCTTGATCCATCCCACTCGCTCGCCGTCTTCCGTGCGGCGGTGCTCGATCCAGTCGGCGTCCATCTGGTCAGTATGCCTGTTGGATGAGAGCGCCGATGGCACCGACATCGTCGTTCGCCTGTGGTGAGTCGGAAGCGTTCGCAGGGTGTCGTCTCTTGGACGAAAGTCTAGTCAGGCCCGTTTTTGCGGCCAGGAGCGCAGGGGAAGATAGACGCATGCCCTCCGCCCATCGTCCAGGTCTTCGCGTCTCGTCGAATCTCACGATTCCTGAGGCTGAGCTGGCGTGGCGCTTTTCGCGATCATCCGGCCCAGGCGGCCAGGGCGTCAACACGGCGGACTCCCGCGTGGAACTCGTGTGGGATGCAGCGCGTTCGAGTGCCCTCACCTCGCATCAGCGCGATCGGCTTTTGGAGCGTTTGTCTGCTCGGCTGGTCGACGGGGTGCTGACGATCACCGCGTCCGAGCATCGCGCGCAGCTGCGCAACAGGGATGCGGCTCGCGTTCGGCTCGCGTCGCTTGTTGCCGATGCGCTGCGTCCCCCCGCTCCACAGCGCCGTGCGACCAAACCGAGCCGGGGATCGAAAGAGCGAAGGTTGAAGGCGAAGCAACGCCGTGGCGACGTAAAAGGCTTACGTCGTCCACCTCACGATTCGTAGCGTCAGTCTTTCCCGCCACCGCGCACGATCTCGAGTCCAGCGCCGGCGAATTGCCGAAGCGTGGCGTCGGGAAGAAAGGCTCTCGTCAGGGCTCCACCGATGCGGGTGAGGTCACTCTCATCGCGGAAGAGCAGGTACATGGTTTCGTACCTGGGGTGGAATTTCTGCTTGAACTTATGCAGTGATCCGAACCCGTAAACCGGCTCCAAAGCCTCGGCGAGTCGATCGCTGAGCACGGCGATCATGCCGGCGTCCGGCGGATAGTCGTGTGCGAGTGGTGCCCCGGAGAGGGACATAATCTGCGCGCCCTCTTCAGAGAATTGCTTTGCGGATGAGCCGATGAGGTACTCCATCACTGGACCGAATCCGCCGTCGCGCCGACGCATCAAATCCAGCGTCCATCCGCGCACGGCACCGTCGTTGCCGTACACAGGCAACCAGGAGAGGAAACCATCGACGTCGCCATTCGGGGCGAGCGCCAGCGCGAGCCGCACATCAGGATCTTCTGCTTCATCAAGGGTGCCAAGGGTGAACCGCATCTCCGGGAGGTCTTTATCGCCCACCCACGCTTCGGAGATTGCGCGCAGTTGCTGTTGCACTCCCCACGACTCCGCTTTCAGATGCGTCATCCGGAAAGTCATTTCTTCACGCCCTGCTTTGTTGAGCGAGGTGCGTACTGAGCTCCACTGCTTGCCGGTGAAGGCGAGTCCTGGCAGGTCGACGATGGTGTCGTCGGCGACCACGATTCTGCGCCAGGTAGACGGCACTGCCGCAAGCGTCGCTTCGTCAGCGCTGAAGAAGCACGGCACCAGGCCGTCTTGTTCTGCGGCCCGGATAAACTCGTTGACCGCTTCTGCGCGCGTCTCCGCTGGCCCAATCGGATCAGCCAGCGCGAGCGCAACGCCGTTCCTCCGCTGGTACGCCACGATGCCGCCAGACACTCGGGCGTAGCTGTTTCCGTCCCAGGTCGTCATCCACGAAAGCGTGCCGCCACCGTGTGTGCGCAACTCGTTCTTCATGTCTTCGGCGGTCGGTGCGGGCTGGATGCCAAGCTTCGCGCGACGGCGGGCACGGAACGCTCGACGTACCCACAAGAGGTACGCGATGACTATGAGCCAGAGGAACCCGTTCGCGAGCGAAAGCTCGGTCTCTCCGTCCCATGTCACATCGAGCTGGGCCTGACTGGTGGAGGTGATCAGCGTCAGCACGAGGGCAGCAACGGCCACGTTGAAGACACCGAGCACAAGCGCGAGCACCCACGCCCAACGTCGCCCTCGCCGCAGCCCGTTAACGAGCAGCAGAATCACGACGAGGTCGATCGCGAGGTCGATGAAACCACCGGATGCGGGGTCTGTCTTACCAAAAGGGCCGTCTGTGGGGACGAAAGCCGTGATGATCTCCACCGCGCTGAGCACGGCGATAGAAAGCACGGCAATCAGCCGTTGCTCGCGGACGGTGGTGTGTCGCACGCGCAGTGACCGGTCAACGACGAGGATCAGCAGCACCGCCAACAGGTGTTCGAGGTCGGCGAGTTTGCCCCAGAACAGCATCGCGATGAACAAAAAGCCGAGCAGAATCAGCCAGCCACGCACCCGCCACGGCGGACGGAAAAGCCCGATGGCTGCGGCCATGCACGCCATCGTGCCCCCAGAGGCTCCGACATCGAGCGCCTGGGCTTGCGTGGCAGCCCATGCCCACGGGAAGGCGGAAAGCAAGAGCAGCACCAGAGCGGTTGCGAAGATCGCGAAGAGCTGGCCGATCCAGTAGTAGGCGAGCGCAACGCGTGAGCCGCGACGGAACTCGAGGTACGCCATGCCCCAAAAACCCGCGATGGTGAACAGATAGACCCACGGCTGGTTCACGAAGAACGTGCCGGTGAGCGGGGTCCACCACTTGCCGTCTGCGAGGTTGGGGAGGCCGTAGGCCACCTGTGAGAAGAGCGCTGAGTTTTCAAAAGGTGCCCAGAGGCCGCTCCAGATCACGCCAGCCGCGAGGATCAGCCCGATCATTGTGAGCGTCGCGGGTATGCGTCGCACCACAGCCAACGCAGGATGCGGCGAAAGGGAGCGCTCCGCTGTCTCAGTCATGCGATCAGCGTAGCGAGGGACTCAGCGGTGCGTCAGCCGCAAGCCTCACTCGGAGCGCAGCGCGTGCCGCAGCTTTGTGATCTCCTCGTCTGTCATGCCGCCGCTGCGAAGATACTCGGCGGCACCACCATGGTTCAGCGCGATCCAGTCGATGGCCGTCTCAATGGCGGAAGCTGGTGCCTCCGTCGCGAGCGCTTTGATGGCAGGAGTGAGCGGAACACCCATTGAGGTGATCAGCCCGGTGAGGGCTTCGGAGAACCCACCAGCGAGGTTCTTCGTCGTCTGCGTGTAATCCCCGACGATTGCGCTGCGTGGTACTTCGGCCAGCATGAGCAGGATCGCGACAGCGAGACCCGTGCGGTCTTTCCCTGCAGTGCAGTGGATCAAAACACCAGGACGATCGGCGCCGAAAGAGCTGAGCACCGTCTGAGCTACCTGGGCGAACTGTGCGGCGTTGTCTTGCAAGATCCCGATGTAGAGCTGTTCCAGCGTCGGAACCTTTTGCAGAATCTCCGCCAGCTGTGTCACGGAGAGCCCTGACTTCCCAGCGGCCGGCAGCATCTGCTTCACCATCTCGTCCATCGCACCGCCCTGCATGGGCAGAGCGAACAGGCGCACACTGCCATCGGTGGGGAGCCGGTCGGGTGCACGATCGCGTTCGCTGTCGGTGCGCAGGTCGATCACCGTGCCGATCTCGAGGTCGTTCAGTGACTGCAGTCCGGCATCGGTCAGAGAGGCGAGGGCATCGGAGCGAAAGATGCGTCCGGATGCGAGGGCGCCGCCCCCTGAAATCGGAAGGCCAGCGACCTCGCGAGCATTGTGTGTTCCTGGCAGTATCGACGTCGTTTCTCTCATCGTTTTGTCCCTCTCCCTGGACTCGATTTCAGCGTATCGGGACGTCGCATTAGCCGTTGACGGCTTTCTCGATCGCTTCTTCCAGGTCGTCCCACTCTTGAAGATCGGCGCGCTGACCGTCGACAAAGAAGGTGGGAGTGCTGTTCACCTCAAGACCCTCGCCATCGGCCTTGTCAGAGAGCACCCGCTCAGCTGTCGCTGGGTCGATTATCGCCGCGTCGTACGCCGCCATGTCCAGCCCCAGGTCTTCCGCGAAGGCTCGGAACACTTCAGGTGTCTCCTCTGAGTTCTCGGCCCACTGCGTCTGAGTTTCAAAGAGGCGGGCGTACATGTCTTCGAATCGATCCTGCTGAGCGGCGGCCTCGGCCGCCAGCGCAGCCTGCATCGAGTTCACGTGTCCAGGCAACGGAAAGTAGCGCACCACGTAGGTGATGTCGCCCTCGTACTTCTCGCGAAGCTCTTCCACGACGGGGTAGAAAGCTCCGCACGCCTCGCACTCAAAATCGAGGAACTCCACGACAGTAACCGCGTCGGCGCCCCCGTCATCGAGCACGTGGGAATCGGTGCGTACCGTCTGTAACGGCTCGCCGCTTGCGGTTGGCGTGGGTTTCGCCTGTTGGTTTATTGCAAAAACGATGCCCACTATTGCCAGGACAACAGCGACGGCGATGGCGATCAGGGTCGCTTTGACAGAGTTCTTCATGGAGTCTCCAAATACACGGGTACGACAGGGAAAAGGTGCCGTGAGTAACGGCGGGATCGCTGCCGAGGTTTCAGGTACGGGAGATCGAGAGCTGCGTGAGAGTGAGGAGCGGGGTAGCGACCTGTGCGCCGGAGCGAGTCAGGTGCGGCGCCGCTATCTGAGGTTCTCTGGACCTCAGCGGCGGGGAAAAACGGCCAAGAATCCGCCGGAACGCCAATACCAACACGAGGCAACCGAGGGCGAAGCAGCAAAGCGCAGTGAGCAGGCCGCCGCTTACGTCAGAAGCAGGTGCGTCAGACACGAGTGCGTCGCTCAGACCAGCGACCGCGAGGTCACCCACGGCGGGTGCCACGCTGTCGGACTGTGAAACACCGACGCTGACGCTCTCTGTCGCGTGTGCGTTTGCGGGGCTGTGGACACTCGTCCAGACTCCCACCAGCACCAAGAGCGCGAGGGCAACGGCGGTGATCACCTGAGTGAGGATCATCCGCTCGGCGCGCGTTCGCGGCAACGAGTCTGGCGGTGAGGGCAACATTTCCCGCGCAGTCTAGCAACGCCGCCTCTGCCTGTTCTGCGTCCGGGCCACCGCTGGGGTGCCTACACTGGAGGGGTGGCGAGACTACTGATCATCGGCGGATTCCTCGCCGCCGTCTTCTGGGTATTCAGCATCGTTGACTGCGCTGTGCAGCCGGCGACGCGGCATCGTGGCGTGTCCAAGCCCGCCTGGATCGCGATCGTAGTGTTGCTTCCGGTGATCGGCGGCGTGCTCTGGTTCGTGATCGGCCGTCGCCGCGCAAACGACTCAGGGACACGCCCCGTAATCGGTCCAGACGATGACCCCGCGTTCCTGCGCAGCATCAACAAAGAAGAGCAGGACGAGCGCATTCGTCGCCTCGAAGAAGAACTCGCCAAGTTGGACGAGGAGACAGACGAGCCCCCGGCCGCGGATCCGCGCCCGTGACCTCGTCGCCAGCGGCAGAAGCCGCGGCACAACTGATCGTCGACCTCGTCGCTCACGGTGTGCGCGACGTCGTTGTCTGCCCAGGCTCACGATCCCAAGCACTTGCGCTCGCCGCGGTGCGCTTCGCTGACGAGGGTCTTCTGCGGGTCCACGTGCGCATTGACGAGCGGGTGGCGGGCTTCACTGCCCTCGGAATCGGTCGAGAGACGGGCGTGCCTGCCGCCGTTGTCTGCACCTCAGGAACTGCCGTCGGAAATCTCTTGCCTGCCGTGATGGAGTCTTTCCACTCCGGCGTGCCGATGCTGTTGCTCACCGCGGATCGCCCCCCAGAATTGCGCGGCGTTGGTGCCAACCAGGCGACTACCCAAGAGGGTCTGTTTCAGCCGTGGGTACGAGACCAGATCGACGCCCCTGTTCCGGGAGATGGCGATTGGTCAGGGTTGGCGGAGCGCGCGGTGGCCGCAGCGGTGGGCGCGCAGGAAGTTCCGCACGCACTCGCCGGGGTGGCGGGCCCCGTGCATCTGAATCTGCCTTTCCGAGAGCCGCTTTCTGGTTCTTTTTCCGACATCGTTGCTGTCGAAGGCCCCGCACCCCGCGTCCTGCGCGCCGAGCCGCATGAGCTTCACCGCGGCCCGCGAACTGTCGTTGTTGCTGGCGCTGACGCCGGCGCTGATGCCGAAGAGATCGCCCACGCCGGTGGCTGGCCACTGATTGCCGAGATTGTGAGTGGCGCTCGTTTCGGTCGGCAGATCGTGCACGGATACCGTCGTCTTCTGTCGCGCGCAGACCTGGGAGCCCGTATCGAACGGGTGGTGGTCTTCGGACACCCGACCCTCAGCCGCGAGGTTGCGGCGCTGCTTGCACGCCCAGAAGTCGACGTCATCGCCGTGCACCGCGGTGGTGAGCAGCTGAATCTGAACCACCGCACTCAAGGGGTGGCCGCGGTGGTCGTCGCGCCAGGAGACGCTGATCGTGCATGGCTGGGCGAATGGCTGCACGCTTCGGCGGCAGAGATCGTCGATCTGTCAGAGCGCGCTCCCGACCCTGAGGCTCTCGCCTCTTCTGACTTCGTGGCGCGGCGAGAAGCGGTCAAAGCAGAGCTCGACGCTGTTCGGCGGCCGCTTGACCGCGATCTTCTCGTCGACGCCGTGTGGCGAGCGACGTGGCCGCACGACCGTCTCGTCTTCGGGTCTTCGCGGTTGGTCCGCGTGGCCGATCAGGTGCTCGGGGGCAAGAAGGTGCCGGTGCACGCGAATCGGGGACTTGCGGGGATCGACGGCACGGTGGCGACGGCTACGGGTGTTGCTGTCGCTAGTCAGGCCGCAGGGGCGCCGGGGGTGACCAGGGTTTTGCTGGGCGACCTCGCGTTTTTGCATGACGTGGGCGCCCTGCTCTTTCCGCCGGATGAGGTTGAGCCGCGGCTACAGGTCATCGTGGGTAACGATGGCGGCGGCACGATTTTTGACTCGCTAGAGGTCGCGGCATCCGCGCGTTCAGACGATCTCGATCGCGCCTTCTACACCCCGCATACGGTGCGATTGGAGCACCTCGCGCTCGCGTACGGCTGGGAATATCAGCGAGTGACCACCCGCACAGCACTCGACCAAGCCTTGACGTCACCGCACGGGGGACGCCAGATCATTGAGGTCCCGCTCGCGCGTTGACTGGCAGGATGTGCATATGAACGCGCACAACTGGACGCAGACACTCCGCGTCGATAGCGGGTTTCGTCTCGCCGACGTCGACCCCAACGCCAAGCCCGGCTATTCAGACGGGAAGTCCGATGGGACCCGTGATCTCGCGACCGGCCTCGAAAAGCTGAACGAGCTGCAAGAGCGCCTGTTCGCGCAGAGTCGAGCAGAGGTGGCCAAAGACGCAGTGCTCCTCGTGCTGCAGGCGATGGACTCCGCTGGCAAGGGCGGCATTGTGCGCCACGTCGTCGGTAGCGTCGATCCGCAAGGGGTGGAGCTTGCGGCATTCAAGGCGCCGACAGAGGAAGAACGTGCACACGACTTCCTCTGGCGTATCGAAAAGCGCCTGCCCGCCGCCGGATTCATCGGGGTGTTTGATCGTTCGCACTACGAAGACGTCTTGATCGGGCGGGTGCGTGAGCTCGCTCCTCCGGCAGAGATCGAGCGGAGATACGAGGCCATCAACGAGTTCGAGGCACGTGTCGTGGCATCGGGAACGCGCATCGTCAAGGTGATGCTGCACATTTCGCCAGATGAGCAGAAGTCGCGGCTGATGGAACGACTTGAGCGTCCGGATAAGCACTGGAAGTACAACCCTGGTGACGTCGACGAGCGGCTGCTGTGGCCGGAATACATGCAGGCGTACCAAACGATGTTCGACCGAACCTCAACGGCAGCAGCTCCGTGGCATGTGATTCCGGCGAATGCGAAGTGGTATGCCCGGCTGGCCGTGCAGGAACTCCTGCTCGCTGCTCTCGAAGACATCAACCCGCAGTGGCCCCTTGCGAATTTCGACGTCGAGGCAGAGAAGAAACGTCTGAAGCACAGCTGACTTTACCCGCCTGCTCTCGCTTGGCCGTCGTCAGGCGAGAGCGTCGACGAGCGGACGGAACTTCACTCGCGTCTCGAGCAGCTCGCTTTCCGGATCTGAACCCGCCACGATCCCGGCGCCCGCGTATGCGGTGACGCTGATCGCCTCGTCGGTGGCGGCGAACTGCGCACACCGCAACGCAATAGCCCACTCTCCGTTGCCTGCGCCATCGACCCATCCGACCGGACCGGCGTATCGACCTCGGTCAAACGGCTCGAGGTCGCGGATCGCGGCGATCGCGGATGTCGTTGGGGTGCCGGCGACAGCCGCGGTGGGGTGCAGAACACGCACAAGATCGAGCGCTGATCCTTCGTCGTTCAGTTCGCCCTCCACGTCAGTCGCGAGGTGAAAAAGGTTCGGCAGCTTCAGTAGAAATGGTTGCTCACTCGCGGCGAGGGCGCGCGTGTGCGGTCGCAATGAAGCAAGCACGCTCTGCACCGCGTACTGGTGTTCGTCCAGGTCTTTGGTGCTGGAGGCGAGGTGCGCCGACGCGGCCGTGTCAGCATCGGCGTCAGCGCCGCGTCCGATCGTTCCTGCCAGCACGCGCGCGGTCACGGTGCCATCGTGCACGGTGACGAGTGTTTCGGGGCTGGCGCCGATGAGGCCGTCTACCGCGAAAGCCCAGGTGTCTGGGTAGCCGGTTGACAGTGCGCGCACGAGGCGGCGCAGATCGGAGCCTCCAGGGATCGTGCCGGTCAGGTCGCGCGCGAGCACGACTTTGCTCAGCTCACCGTTCGCGATACGGGTGAGTGCGCCGCGCACCGAGTCTTGATACCCCTGGGGACTCTGGGCCCCTGGGCCGACAGTGCCTGCCCAGTGCGGACCGTACGGGTGCGTCTGAAGCGTCTCGATGCTGTCCTCAGCAGTGCTGAGGCGAATGCGCGTTTCCCAAAAACGATCGCCGTGCCGCCCGAGCACGTGCGAGGGCACGATGAGCACGCTGTCGGCGGCAGAGTTCTCATCAAACGTGAAAGCTCCAAAGGCGACCAGCCCTGTGCCCGGCAGGTCGACGGCGTCAGAGACTTCCGCTTCGCGAGAGATGGTTGCCCACTTCGCGGTCAGAGTAGCCGCACGCGCGGTGTTGCCGTCGGCGGGTTCGCGCAGTTCCATCAGCGCTTCGCCGACCGCAACGATCCCCTCTCCGCGGCGTAGCCAGGCGAGGGGGTGAGCGGGGTCGGCGTAGGCCAACAGATCTTCGACCGGGTCGATCTCTCGGGTCTCCACGACCAGGTGGGTGGTGTGCACGCAATAAGCCTATGCCGCTGGGGAACACGCGGATTCGCTGGTCGTAGGGTGAACGCATGAGTGATCCACGCCCCGCAGCCGGAACCGAGATGATCATCCAGTGGCGCAAGTGGGACGGGGCGCCGCATTGGCGGCACGAGTGCGTGTATTTGGGGGCAGACCAGTGGGGCGACTGGATCGGCCAACCCGACGGGTGGTCTAGCGCACGGCCCGGCGCCCAATTTTTGGCCGGAGGGCCCAATGTCACGCTGATTCCGGCGAGCGGCGACCATGCGGTCACCGTAAATCGGGGGCATCGCAAAGGCATGCGCATCTACATCGATCTGGGGTGGGACGTTGGCTGGTCCGCCGATCCGCTGCTCGTCACGGGGATCGATATGGACCTCGACGTGGTGCGGGTAGAAGGCGCGCGTGGAACCTGGGTCGATGACCGTGATGAGTGGGCAGAACACAGCGCCCAATACGGCTATCCCGCTGAGGTGATGCGCCACTTGGAAGCGCTCGCGCTCGACCTTGAACAACGCGTACGGGCCCAGGCCGCGCCGTTTGATAATGCAACAGCGGATCCGTGGCTTGATCGGCTCGAAGCCATGGCCCTCGCGCCTAGACTGAAGCCGTGACTTCGAACGATGCAAACCGAGCCGATCTCGGTAAGGACCCGAGCCGCGTGAGCGGCATGTTCGACCAAGTCGCCGCAGGGTATGACCGCACCAACACGGCCTTGACTGTCGGCAACGACGTCCTGTGGCGCGCGGCGACGACCCGCGCGGTTGCGCCCAAGCCGGGGGAGCGAATTCTCGACCTCGGCGCGGGGACGGCGTCATCGTCTGCTTCGCTTGCACGCAGTGGCGCTCAGGTCGTCGCCGCCGACTTCTCACCCGGCATGCTTGCCGAGGGAGAGCGTCGGCACGGAGCCATGCGCAACCTGTCTTTTGTGCAGGCGGATGCGACGGATCTGCCCTTTCCTGATGGCGAGTTCGATGCGGTCACCATGTCGTACGCGCTGCGAAACGTCAACGACCCCAAGAAGGCACTGCGCGAGTTGCTGCGAGTGACCAAACCGGGCGGTCGAGTCGTCATCAATGAGTTTTCCACCCCGCCTGGCGAGTTTTTCCGCGGCGCTTACCGCTTTTACAACGCCCAAGTTCTGCCGCGCGTTGCCCGTGTGGCTGGCACCAACGGCGACGCATATGACTATCTGAACGAGTCGATCCGCGACTGGCCAGACCAGAAACAGCTGGCGGCGTGGATGCGAGAGGCCGGGTGGGTCGACGTCGCCCACCGCAACCTCACCTTCGGCATTGTGGCCCTGCACAGAGCGCGCAAGCCAGAGTGAGTCCGTCAGGCAGAATCGTCACAGCTGACGCAGGTAGGCTGGGGTCGTGACTTCGAGCCCCATTGCCCCGGGTTCGCGACTGGCGAGCCGTCTCGGCTTTAGCGATCGCGTCTTCATCGGCCCTGCCGCCAGACGCGTTGCGCGTGCCATCGAAGACGGCTTAGAGCTGGTCGAGACCGGCTTGGCAGAAGACGTCCGTGTGGCAGACCCGCTGGCCGATGCTGCGAGCCGTTACTTGTATGAGGCTGGTGGTAAGCGCATCCGCCCCGTGCTCACGCTTCTCGCCGCCCAACTGGGAGACGGGAACACCGCAGAGGTGATCGATGTCGCGAAGGCGCTAGAGATCACTCATCTCGGTTCGCTCTACCACGACGACGTGATGGACGGAGCAGACAGACGACGGGGCGTTCCAGCGGCGCACGCTGTGTGGGGTAACAACATCGCCATCCTCACCGGAGACATTCTGTTCTCTCGTGCCAGTCAGCTGATGTCGAAGCTGGGCGAACGTGCGGTTCGTCTTCAAGCAGACACCTTTGAGCGTTTGGTCCTCGGTCAGATGCACGAGACCGTGGGCCCGCAAGAAGACGACGATCCCATTGAGTTCTACATTCGCGTGCTGGCAGATAAGACCGGTTCGCTGATCGCTGCGGCGACACAGGGCGGCGTGATTTTCTCGCACGCTCCTGCGGAGTTCGAAGAACCGTTGCGTCAGTACGGCGAGAAGATCGGCGTGGCCTTCCAGCTGCTCGACGATGTGATTGATCTGTCGTCGAAGCCGGAAGAGACAGGCAAGGTTCCTGGAACCGACCTGCGCGCTGGCGTTCCCACGATGCCGTATTTGCTCTTGAAGGCAGAAGACGATGCAGCTTCGGCGGAGCTTGCCGCACGGATCGATGACGGAGTTGCCTTGATCGCTGACGGCGCTGACCCGGCGATTCTTGACGGCGCACTCAATGAGTTGCGCGACCACGCCGTGACACAAAAGACGCTCGAGCTCGCGCATTCCTGGACTCGCGATGCTGTCGCCACTCTTGAGCCCCTCCCTCGCGGAACTGTGCGAGAGGCGCTGACCCGATTCGCTGAAACCCTCGCCGAACGCTCCAGTTGAACCTTTGCGTGCGACCCGTGTGGTTGCACGTCGGTTGCGACGGCATACGAAAGGACCTTCCATGACCAAGCTCAGACTGGCCATCGTCGGTGCAGGCCCCGCCGGCATCTACGCCGCGGACATTCTGTTGAAAGCCGAGCGCAAGTTCGACGTCTCGATTGACCTTTTCGAACAGCTGCCCGCACCCTATGGGCTGGTGCGCTACGGCGTTGCTCCAGACCACCCGCGTATCAAGGGCATCATCACCGCTTTGCGCGACGTGCTCGATCGTGGCGACATCCGCTTGTTTGGCAACGTGCGCTTTGGTGAAGACATCACCCTCGACGATCTCAAGAAGCACTACAACGCGGTGATCTTCGCCACCGGAGCGATCCGCGATACCTCGATGGAGATTCCTGGCATCGACGCCGTAGCTTCCTACGGTGCTGCGGACTACGTCAGCTGGTTCGATGGGCACCCAGACGTGCCGCGCGAATGGCCACTGGATGCCGCAGCTGTCGGTGTGCTCGGCAACGGAAACGTCGCGCTCGACGTCGCCCGCATGCTCGCCAAGCACGCAGAAGACCTTCTTGTCACCGAGGTCCCCACCAATGTCTATGAGGGTCTCAAGGCGAGCGCGGTTACCGACGTGCATGTGTTCGGACGCCGCGGACCGGCGCAGGTGAAGTTCACCCCACTTGAACTTCGCGAACTCGGCGAACTGCGCGACGTTGACATGGTGGTCTACGACGAAGACTTCGACTACGACGACGCCTCCAAAGCGGCGGTGGCCAGCAACAAGCAGGTCATGGTCATCGATCGCATTCTGCAGTCGTGGCGCAAACGCGACTCCGTCAACAATGCCGGAGGCACCGCATCGCGTCGCCTGCACTTGCACTTCTGGGCGAAGCCTGTCGAGATTCGCAAAGACGAGAACGGTCGGGTCGCTGCCCTTGTCTACGAGCGCACCCAACCGGACGGTCAGGGTGGTGCGATCGGCACAGGCGAGATGCGCGAGGTGCCGCTCCAGGCTCTCTATCGCGCGATTGGCTACTTCGGTTCTCCGCTGCCCGGTGTGCCCTTTGATAAGAAGCATGGCGTGATCCCGAACCGCGAAGGACAGGTGCTCGCGAAGGACTCCAACCAACCGGCCACCGGTATCTACGCCACGGGATGGATCAAGCGCGGTCCCGTCGGGCTCATCGGACACACCAAGTCTGATGCGATGGAGACAGTGCGTCACATCATCAACGACCAGGGCTCATGGTGGCACCCAGAAGACCCGTCCGAAGAGGCCATCCCTGCGCTTCTCGCAGAGCGCGGAGTGCGCTGGACCGACCTCGAGGGCTGGCACCGGCTCGACGAGCACGAGATTGCACTCGGTGCGCCAGACGAGCGCGCACGCGTCAAGGTCGTCCCGCGTGACGAGATGGTGCGGGTTTCGCGCGGCGAGTAGCCGTCGTCAGCGCCGTGGAACACCTCGGCTAGCCTGACAGCAGACGGGAGGTGCGGATGTCCACGTGGAGTCCTGACGTACTGGGCGACGAGTTCCAGCAACTCACGCTCGACCTCGGCACAGACGAGCAGGGGCCAGTTGTGGCCACTTTGGTGCGCGCACTCCCGCGGCAACCGAGCTGGTGGGCTCGCGTGAACGGTGACGCGCCGATGCTCGATGGTGTCGACGTGCTCTACATTCACGGCTGGTCCGACTACTTCTTCCAGAAGAGGTTGGCCCGTTTTTGGACCTCGCGGGGAGCCCGGTTCTTTGCACTCGACTTGCGTAAGTACGGTCGCAGCCTGCGCGAATGGCAGACACCGGGCTACATCACCGACCTCGCCATTTATGACGAAGACATCCATGCCGCTTTGACGGCGATGGGGCGCGAGCCTGGTGAGGCCTCGTCGGATCGCCGACTCATTCTGCTGGGGCACTCCACCGGAGGCCTGACGTTGAGCTTGTGGGCTTCACGTCACCCGGGAGCCGCTGACGCACTGATCCTGAACAGCCCATGGTTGGAGTTCCAGTTCGCGCCCGCGAGGGCGGCGATCGCACCGGTAGTGGAGCTCCAGGCCCGGATTTGGCCGATGGAGGCCGCCCCTCAAATTGACCTCGGCTTCTACACGCGCGCCCAGCAGGAGGTGGCCGACGCAGACGATCCGATGGACCCGAATCCCGCGTGGCGACCAGCCCAGACGATGGCGGTCTACGCCGGATGGCTCCACGCTGTTCTGTCCGGTCACAAGGCAGTGGCCTCTGGCCTATCGATCACGGCACCGGTGTGCGTCTTGCTGTCTGCACGGTTCGTCCCGCCAACGCGGTGGTCCCACGACCTCACATCCGCAGACTCTGTACTTGTCGTGGATGACATCGCCAGGGCGGCGCTCCGGCTCGGCCCCAGCGTCACCGTCGAGCGGGTCGACGGCGCACTCCACGACGTCTTTCTTTCGCGCCATGAGGCACGGGAAGAGGCCTATCAGCGGCTGGATCGCTGGGTGACCGGCTGGTCCGCAGTGCTCTGACCCGCTCTAGACGTAGTACATCGCCCGCACGAGGCGCTCAGCATCATCACCATCGCCACGGTAGACCGCGTCACGGAAGTCCACATACACCTGCTGCATCCGCGGGCGATCGGCCGCGAGAACGACCCAATCGCGAAGATTGCGGAACAGCACCATGCTCGCGTCCTCGATCAGGGTTCTGTGTTGCACGTTGCCGCTGTGCTCGCCCAGGTAGGTGAACAGCGCCCAGCGGGCGGTCGAGGTCCTCGGTCCGCTGTCCAGGGCGGCGTACAGGTCGCCGATGAGGCGAACGACGTGCTCACGCTGGGTTGTCGTCAGCCGCGGAACGGCGAGACGGGCGGCGATGGCTGCCTGGTAGCCAGCAAACTCGAGCGACTGTGCGATGGTCTCTGGCGTTACTGCCGTGACCTCGGTGTACCGGCTTGGGTACATCGTGACCATGCCGAGTCGCTCTAAACGCTGAAGAGCTTCGCGAACCGGTGTACGCGACACGTGTAGTTCTTCGGCAACGTCGACGTCGCGAATGCGCTCGCCAGCCGTGAGATCTCCCTCGATGATCTGTCTGCCGATGTGGTGGAAGACTTCTTCGGCCAAGAGCTGCTTGCTCTCGCCGATACTCGTCGATCCGATACTCGTCGATCCGATAGTCCCCATGGATCTTCCCCCAGTTGTCCTTCTACTCCGCGCGACTCACGAGTCACCCGGGAGGGTAACTAAACCATGAAGTTGCGTCGGACGCCAATAAACCCCATCTGATTTCACGAAACGCGTGGGGGCGCGTTCTGAGATTCAGATGGGCTCTGTCTTGCTCGTGGGTTTCCGTGGCCGGCAGATATTCAGGGTCCGCCGACCACGGAGAACGCGCGCGCATGGAACTACCGCGGCCTCGTCCCCACGAGGGCAAGCTCGCAATCCCGAAATCACGGAGCCGTACGACGGCAGTGCGTCACGCGGCGATCGCGTTCTCGGTCGCATTGAGTCGACCGCTTCCAGTCTTAGGTACGTGAACCCATATATCAGTATGCAATCCGTACCTGTGGATACATCTTGTGCTTACCGGTAGTTGATGAACTGCAAGTCGAGGTCGAGATCGGCACCCTTCAGCAGGGTGATCACCGACTGCAGGTCGTCGCGGCTTTTGGACTGTACCCGTAGTTCGTCGCCTTGGATCTGGCTCTTGACGCCCTTCGGGCCCTCATCCCGGATGAGCTTTCCGATCTTCTTGGCGTTCTCTGATGAGATGCCATCTTTGAGAGAAGAAACGATGCGGAACTCCTTGCCGCTAGCGAAGGGGTCTCCCGCTTCGAGGCTCTTCAAGGAGATGCCTCGCTTAATGAGCTTGGTCTGGAACACGTCGAGCACCGCCTTGGCGCGTTCTTCCGTGCTGGCGATGATGAGGATCTGTTCGCCGCTCCAGGCGATCGACGCGCCAGTTCCCTTGAAGTCGTAGCGCTGCTCGACCTCTTTTCGGGCTTGGTTCACGGCGTTCTCTGCCTCTTGGTGGTCCACTTTCGAGACGATGTCAAATGAGCTGTCAGCCATGCCCAAATCTTACTCGGAGCTGGGTGTTTGGTTCCCAGCGGTGCGACGGCCGTCCTTGGAATGGCGCGCATGGAAGCGTTTTCAGCTCGATCGTCTCGATGCCACACTGTCACAGCTTGATATCGAGGTCGCTTTCCGTTGCAAATCTCGTCAATTTCAATGCATACTGTAAGCGCTTGCAGTACTTGCAGGTGATCAGCACTGAGAGAGGCACACACCAATGAAGGTGAACAAGAGAGGGATCGTCGCCGCAGGCGCCATCGCTATCGTTTCGACTCTGACGCTCGCCGGCTGCTCCACCGGGGCCAGCAACGACGACACCTCCGGCTCCGAGGGAGGCGGCACGCTGACTGTATGGGTCGACGCAGAGCGCGTCGACGCTCTTCAGGGAGCAGCGGACTCCTACGAAGACAAAACAGGGGTCACGGTCGACCTCGTCGGTAAGTCAGTCGACGACATGAAAGACGACTTCATTCAGCAGGTCCCCACAGGCAAGGGTCCTGACGTCGTGATGGGCGCGCACGACTGGCTGGGGGAGCTCTCCACGAACGGTGTTGTTGCGCCGATCGAGCTCGGCGACAGCACAGGAGATTACCTCGACGTTGCCCTGCAGGCGGCGACCTACGATGGCACCGTCTACATGCTCCCGTACGCGGTCGAGAACATCGCGGTTCTGCGGAACGCGGATCTTGTCCCCGCTGCGCCGAGCAGCTTCGACGACATGATCTCCCAGGGCACGTTCGTCGTAGAGCAGGGCACTGAAGGAAATCCGTACCACCTGTACCCGTTCCAGACGGCGTTCGGCGCCCCGGTGTTTGGCACTGACGACTCCGGGAGTTACGACGCCACCGACCTCCAGCTCGGCAACGAGGGTGGCTTCACCTTCGCAGAGTGGTTGGGCGAGCAGGGAGCTGCCGGCGTCCTGAACACCGACATCGACGGCGAGATTGCGAAGCAACAGTTCCTTGACGGTACCGCTGCGTTCTGGCTCACAGGGCCGTGGAACGTGGGCGCGGCTGTCGACGCCGGCATCAACGTGGCGATCGATCCAGTGCCGAGCCCCACCGCAGAGACAGCTTCTCCGTTTGCGGGCGTCAAGGGTTTCTTCGTCAGCTCTGAGTCGAAGAACAAGGTTGCAGCGAACGACTTCCTCGTCAACTACATCGGTACCGAAGACGTTCAGCTTTCCCTGTTCGAGGCAGGCAACATCCTGCCCGCGCTGACAGCAGCGGCTGACTCTGCAGCATCTGACCCGATCATCGCTGGCTTCCAGGCTGTCGGTGAGGAGGCAGTGCCCATGCCGGCGATCCCGGCAATGGGCTCGGTCTGGCAGTTCTGGGGCATCGCAGAGGCAGCGATCATCAACGGAGAAGACCCCACGACCACGTGGCAGAAGCTCGTTGACGACGTAACCGCCGCGATCAAGTAACCACGACCGCATCGCTCCTTGGCTGGGTGGGCTTCGCGGCCCACCCAGCCAAGATCATGACGAGGACGACATGACAGAAACAGTCGAGCGCACCGCTCCGCCGACAAAACGCCAACGCCAGGCCACAAAGATCGCAGAGGCAGCGTCGGGCCCCCTTGGCTGGATCCTGCTGAAGATCTTGCTGCTCGCCATTGTCGACGCGGTCGCGCTCTACGCCGTCTTCGTGCTTGCCGCGAACCGGGAGTGGTTGGTTCTCGGCATTGTCGTGGCAGTCGCCGTCCTCGTCAACTACATCTATTTCTCCCGCAAACGCATCGCAGCGAAGTACCTCACCCCCGGAATCATCTTCCTCATCATCTTCCAGGTGTTTACGCTGCTCTACACGGGCTATATCGGGTTCACCAACTACGGCACCGGCCACAATGGGACCAAGGATCAAGCGATCTCCTCACTCCTGGCCTCTGCACAGGAACGGGTCGAAGACTCCCCGAGCTACCCCGTGACGGTGGTCGAGCAATTCGGCACCTATGGCCTGCTCGCAACTGACCCTGATTCCGGGGATGCTCTGCTGGGTACTGCCGAACAGCCTCTGCAAGAGGTCGATGCTGAGTTCGATAACGGGCAAGCCGTCGCGGTCGATGGGTGGACCACGCTGCCATTGGCGACTGTGTTCACGCTTTCCGAGGAACTCGCAGATCTCTCCGTCCCTTTTAGTGACGATCCCAATGAAGGCAGCCTGCGCGCGCCGGATGGGCAGAAGGGCTACCTGTACGTCTCGACGCTGGCGTACGACGAGTCGGCAGACACCATCACTGATACCCGAACGGGAACCGTCTACGCCGATACGGGGGAGGGGGCGTTCACTGCCGACGATGGGGAGCAGCTGCTCCCAGGGTGGCAAACCACTGTCGGCTTCGACAACTTCGTTCGTGCGGTCACCGACTCATCCATTCGCGGGCCGCTCATCTCGGTCACTCTGTGGACCTTCGCCTTCGCCTTCATCTCGGTGGCGACGACATTCTTCCTCGGTCTCCTGCTGGCGTTGGTCTTCAACAACACGCGGATGCGGTTCCGCAATGGGTATCGGATCATCCTGATCCTTCCGTACGCGTTCCCGATGTTCCTCTCGGCGTTGGTGTGGGCAGGCATGATGAATGAGAGCTTCGGTTTCATCAACCAGGTGATCTTCGGCGGAGCTTCTATTCCCTGGCTGACGGATCCAAATCTCGCGAAGTTCTCCGTGCTGTTGGTGAATCTCTGGCTCGGTTTCCCCTACATGTTCCTGGTGTGCATGGGGGCCTTGCAGGGTATTCCGGAGGATGTGAACGAGGCAGCTGTTATGGACGGTGCCAATCCGTGGCAGGTCTTCCGTCGGATCAAGCTTCCGTTGTTGCTTGTGACGGTTGCGCCCCTGCTCATCTCATCGTTCGCCTTCAACTTCAACAATTTCAATCTGATCTACATGTTGACCAAGGGTGGGCCGAGGTTTACCGACGCCTCAATCCCTGTCGGGCACACCGACATCTTGATCTCGATGGTTTACAAGGTGGCCTTTACGGGACAAACCCGCGACTACGGTCTCGCATCTGCGTTCACTATTTTGATCTTCATCGTGGTCGCGGCAATCTCGATCATCAGCTTCCGCAAGACCAAAGCCCTCGAGGAGCTGAACTGAGATGAGTACGGCTATTCCTGCCACCGAAGAGCAGATTCGCGTGTTGCGCCGACGGAGCTTCGGCACCTGGTTTGCCGACACGGGGTGGCGACACCTCGTGGCGGTGCTCGCGAGCGCGTTCGCCCTCTTCCCCCTGCTGTACGTCTTCTCTGCATCCTTGAACCCGCAGGGGACGCTGACTGGATCAAACCAGCTCTTCTCGGCGATCGGGATCGACAGCTATGTTCGAATCCTCAGCGACCCGCAGAACCCCTACGGCACCTGGTTCTTCAATACGCTCCTGATCGCCGTTGTCACAGGAGCTGCGACCGTGTTCATCGGCGCGTGCGCTGCGTATGCCTTCTCGCGTATGCGGTTCGCAGGACGCCGTGTCGGGCTCGTCACCATCGTGGTTGTGCAGATGTTTCCGCAACTGCTGGCAGTGGTGGCTATCTTCCTGCTGATGTCGACGCTGGGGGACTGGTTCCCCGCGATCGGGCTCAACACCCACACTGGATTGATCATGGTGTATCTCGGGGGTGCTCTCGGTGTGAACACCTACCTGATGTACGGGTTCTTCAACACCATCCCGAAAGAGATCGATGAGGCAGCTCGCATCGATGGTGCGGGTCATGCACGCATTTTCTTCACAATCATTCTGCGGCTCGTGTCGCCCATCCTTGCCGTGGTGGGGCTCCTTTCTTTCATCGGCACAGTGAACGAATATGTCGTCGCGAGTGTGATGTTGGTCGACGTAGAACAGCAGACGCTCGTCGTCGGACTCACCAAGCTTGTTGCCAACCCTCGTTACGCGGACTGGTCAGCGTTTTCTGCGGGGGCGGTGATGGCAGCGATCCCTGTGATGATCCTGTTCCTCTTCTTGCAGAAATACATCGTCGGAGGCTTGACCGCCGGAGCGACGAAGGGCTGAGTGGTGCCGTCGTCGTAGCGCCGGTTGTTGCTGCCATAATCGCGAGCACATCCACGAGATACGACAGCACGGAGCGCGATGCGGCGTTGCTCCCGACGTCTGTGTTGTTCGGCCGTAGCGTTGAGGCATGGCACGTGTGGCTGGGCGCAATCTCGCGATGAGCTGGTTTGTGGGCATCGTGTGCGCCGTCGTTGTCGGTGTGCTCGTGTGGCTGGCCCTTCCGCTGTTGCCGGTGCTTGCCGAGCTTGCGGGTGAGGTATTGCGCAACGCACTTCCTTGATATCCCGCAGAGACGGCCGCTCCTGCGTATGGCGACACGTCGGCATGCCTGCGACAGCGGTCGATTGCGCGGCGGTACCCTCAAGATGCACACATCCGATGAGAGGCGCACCCCATGAGTGACCCCGACGTTCCCCAGCCCGAGAAGCCGGCTGACGTTGACGACGTCGTCGGCAGCGCGAACGCCGGCCTTGACGCCGCCGCCGCCGCAAGTGCGGAAGTTCCCGGCGCAGCTGAGACGCCAGAAGGTGAGACGCGAGACGCGGCTGCCGACGCGAAGGCCGATGCTGACCTCGCAGCCTTCGAGGCAGCAGAGCGCGACCATCCAGGCACTTTTGCGCCGCCGCCTCCCGCCGCTGACTCTGCACCGGTCGAGGAGCCTCGAGTCTGGGCAGACGAGCCGCGCGATGACGTACTGGCAGCAGCTGCACCAGTGAGCGAAGAGAGCATCGACTACGCCGCGCACAGCGACACCGCATACAGCGACACCGCATACAGCGATACCGCGTACAGCAATAGCGCGTCGCCCGCGAGCGCCTCCGGTGACAACGCGGAGACGCGTGTTGTGCCGGCCGAGCCATTGGTAGCGTCGGCCGCCGCCCAGCCTCAGCCCATCTTCGTGCAGGCTCCTGAGCCGCCGCGTGATCGCGGAAACCGCGGCATGGCCGGCGCCGTCGGTTTGCTCGCCACGCTGGTATTCGCCGTGCTCTACCTGGGAGCGGCCCTCGGGCTTGCTGCCATCGCCGGTGATGTGAGCGGCGAGAACATCGGAGAGGCAGCACTCGCTCCGTTGACCACGTGGGGCTACTGGACGCCGGTCGTTGTCTTCTTCCTTGGTTTCTGGCTGCTGGGCGCGGTCATCAACCGCGGACGCTGGGGCCTTTGGGTCGTCTTCGGCATCGTCGTCGGTGTCATCGCCTATGCGGGGCATATCCTCGGTCAGCTCTTCGAGGCGCCGTTCTGGAAGCTCACCGCATCGCAGGGGCTCGACCTGGTCGGTGAGCAGCTTCTCGCTCCGCTGGCGATCGCCGCCTTCGTCTTCGCACGTGAGCTGACCATCTGGTTCGGTGCGTGGGTTGCTCGAAGCGGTGCTCGCAAGATCGAGCTGAACGCCGAAGCTCAGCGCGAATACGAGCGCACGCTCGAAGCCGGCCCTACGCTGTCGAGGTAATTACGAACTCCACAACGCCAAACCCCCGCGGGCCTGAGTCCGCGGGGGTTTCGGCTGTCCTTGCGGTAGTGCTCGCGACCATCAGTTTCTTCGCGCTCGCGATCTTCGGACTGGGTGCCGTGAGCGTGGCGACCGATGCCGACATCATCGCGGTGCCGGGTCTCGGCCAGGCGCCGGGAATCATTGGCATGCTCATGGCCGCAACAGTGTTTGCTCTCCTGCTCTGGGCGAAGGTGCGCAAGCCACATCCTTCATATGTGGCGAGTGTGTCGATCGGTTTGTTTGCGGGGCTTGCCCACCTCGTAGCGGTGTGGTGCACCGTTTTGTTCACTACAGGCGGCGTCGTTCTTGCCACAGCGGTAGCGGGGGATCTCGTGCGCGGCGGTGCGAGTGCGGTTTTGGTGCTTGCTGCTGCGATTGCGGGGTGGGGTGGGATTGCACTTCGTCGCACACGTGCGAGCGCGCCGCGTTGGCCGTGGGAGAACGACGACGAGTAGCGTGCCGCGCACGTGACGCCTCACGGCGCCGCTCGATCCGTGCAAATCGCCCCGCCGATGCGAGCGAAATCGCGGCAGAGATTGACGCCGCGCCGTACCCTTGAACGGTGGAGCGTTCGCTAGAGACGCAGGTCGACCAGGCTGTGGAGGCTTGGTTGCGTTGGGTGCCGCGCTGGGAGCCGGCCACTCATCGCGGTCGTGTCGCGCCTTGCCGTCGCTGCCTCGGATCTCCGATTCTCTCTGCTGCCGGAATCGGAGCCAACACTCCTCATGGCGTGCAACATGGCCTCTCCACTCGGATGAAGACAATCGTCGATCACGCGGTCGCGGACTATACGGCCAGAAACCTGCCCATGCTGCAGCGTGAGCTGGATCACCAGGCGGCGCGCAATCGTGCGCGAAGCTACCGGCCTGCCGAAGACCTCGACCCAGAGTTTGACGGCCTGCCGCTTGATCCTGAGCCCGTGCCAGGAGCACCGTTCTTGTTCACGATCGCCGGGCTGGCAGACGAGTCGGCGGCGGCACTGCCCGCACTGCCACCGCTGACGGAAGAGGCGAAAGCGGCTCTGCGGCAGGAGGTCGCGCTCGCAGACGAGTTTGCGAACATGGTCGGGCGTGAGATCTGCGGCATGCTGTTGCGGCACCGAATCTATATTCAAGCGGCGATTTCACAGCATGTGGAACCACAGATTGAAGCGTTGCTCGCAGAACTCACTGATTCTCTTGACTCGCCCTTCGACCCTGAGGCGCCTTAGCCGCCGATCTAATAGGTAGCGCTCATTTGACCGCTACGCGAAGCCGCATTACAGTTAGTCAGGTGTGTGTACGCCTCGGCGTGCGCGCTGGGCGCTGGCTCCATGGCCGGTTTGCCCCCACGGCATACCCACCACACCAAAAGTCCGTCTGTTCAGGCGTGCCGGTGGGTCATGATGTGAAACCCATCACGCTGTCACCGTGCAGCATTATGAGGAGAGAACGTGCCAACTATTCAGCAGTTGGTTCGCAAGGGTCGCTCGCCCAAGGTCACCAAGACCAAGGCGCCAGCACTCAAGTCGAACCCGCAGCAGGCCGGGGTATGCACCCGCGTCTACACCACTACCCCGAAGAAGCCGAACTCGGCGATGCGTAAGGTCGCTCGTGTCAAGCTTCGCAACGGCACTGAGGTCACCGCGTACATCCCCGGTGAGGGACACAACCTGCAGGAGCACTCCTTGGTGCTCGTTCGTGGCGGTCGTGTCAAGGACCTCCCCGGTGTGCGTTACAAAATCGTCCGCGGCGCCCTGGACACCCAGGCAGTCAAGAACCGTAAGCAGGCTCGTTCCCTGTACGGCGCGAAGAAGGGTTGAGTTAAATGCCTCGTAAAGGTCCAGCCCCGAAGCGCCCCGTCGTCAACGACCCGGTATACGGCGCTCCCATTGTCACCTCGCTGGTGAACAAGATTCTTGTTGACGGCAAGAAGTCCTTGGCAGAGTCGATCGTCTACGGTGCCCTCCGCGGTGTCGAGGCGAAGAACAGCCAGGACGCTGTCGCCACGCTCAAGAAGGCGCTCGACAACGTGCGCCCGACTCTTGAGGTTCGCAGCCGCCGTGTTGGTGGCTCGACGTACCAGGTTCCGGTCGAGGTCAAGCCTCACCGCGCCAACACGCTCGCTCTGCGTTGGCTCGTGAGCTACGCAAAGGGTCGTCGTGAAAAGACGATGACTGAGCGTCTGCAGAACGAGATTCTCGACGCGTCGAACGGCCTTGGTGCCGCGGTCAAGCGCCGCGAAGACACCCACAAGATGGCCGAGTCGAACCGCGCGTTCGCTCACTACCGCTGGTAAACCGTAGGCAGGCTCAGAAACGCATCTGCTTTTCTGAGCCTGCCACCCCCTCTTCGCAGTACGAATACTCGAAACGATAAGGACACTCCTGTGGCACAAGACGTGCTCACGGACCTGAACAAGGTCCGCAATATCGGCATCATGGCGCACATCGATGCCGGCAAGACCACGACGACCGAGCGCATCCTGTTCTACACGGGTGTCAACCACAAGCTCGGCGAGACGCACGATGGCGCCTCGACCACCGACTGGATGGAGCAGGAGAAAGAGCGCGGCATTACGATCACGTCTGCCGCCGTGACCTGCTACTGGAACAAGAACCAGATCAACATCATTGACACGCCTGGCCACGTGGACTTCACGGTTGAGGTGGAGCGTTCGCTCCGCGTCCTCGACGGTGCCGTCGCCGTGTTCGATGGCAAGGAGGGCGTTGAGCCCCAGTCTGAGACCGTTTGGCGTCAGGCCGACAAGTACAACGTCCCGCGCATCTGCTTCGTCAACAAGATGGACAAGCTCGGCGCTGACTTCTACTTCACTGTCGACACCATCATCAACCGCCTCGGTGCCAAGCCGCTCGTGATCCAGCTGCCTATCGGCGCGGAGAACGACTTCATCGGTGTTATCGACCTCGTCGAGATGCGGGCCCTCGTTTGGGCCGGTGACTCGAAGGGTGACGTCACCATGGGCGCCTCATACGAGGTTCGTGAGATTCCGGAAGACCTCAAGGAAAAGGCGGACTCTTACCGTCAGCAGCTCCTTGAGACTGTCGCCGAAACTGACGATGCTCTGCTGGAGAAGTTCTTCGGTGGCGAAGAGCTCACGGTCGCCGAGATCAAGGGCGCTATCCGTAAGCTCACGGTCGCTTCCGAGATCTACCCGGTGCTGTGTGGCTCGGCGTTCAAGAACCGTGGCGTTCAGCCGATGCTCGACGCCGTCGTCGATTACCTCCCGAACCCGCTCGACGTGGGCTCGATCGAGGCGCACGACCCCAAGGACTACGACACGATCATCGAGCGTCACCCCGACGCGAACGACCCGTTCGCTGCTCTGGCGTTCAAGGTTGCGGTGCACCCGTTCTTCGGTCGCCTCACCTACGTTCGCGTGTACTCCGGACAGCTGGACTCCGGCTCCGCGGTCATCAACTCGACCAAGGGCAAGAAGGAGCGCATCGGAAAGATTTTCCAGATGCACGCCAACAAGGAGATCCCGGTTCCCTCGGTTACTGCCGGAAACATCTACGCCGTTATCGGTCTGAAGGACACCACCACCGGTGACACCCTGACCGACCCGACGTCGCCGGTCGTCCTCGAGTCGATGACCTTCCCAGAGCCGGTCATCGAGGTCGCTATCGAGCCGAAGACCAAGGCTGACCAGGAGAAGCTGGGTGTCGCCATCCAGAAGCTCGCTGAGGAAGACCCGACGTTCCGCACCGAACTCAACCCCGAGACTGGTCAGACGACCATCAAGGGAATGGGCGAGCTGCACCTCGACATCCTCGTGGATCGTATGAAGCGCGAGTTCAACGTTGAGGCCAACGTCGGAAAGCCCCAGGTCGCGTACCGCGAGACGATCAAGAAGACCGTCGAGAAGCACGATTACACCCACAAGAAGCAGACGGGTGGATCGGGTCAGTTCGCGAAGATCCAGTTCAACATCGAGCCGCTTGACCTCGACTCCGAGAACACCTACGAGTTCGTGAACGCCGTCACCGGTGGTCGCATTCCTCGTGAGTACATCGGATCGATTGACGCTGGTTTCCAGGACGGTATGGCAGTCGGCGTGCTCGCCGGCTACCCGATCGTCGGCGTGAAGGCGACCATCGTTGATGGTGCGGCTCACGACGTTGACTCTTCGGAAATGGCGTTCAAGATTGCCGGATCGATGGGCTTCAAGGAAGCTCTTCGTCGGGCAAACCCGGTGATCCTCGAGCCGCTGATGGCGGTTGAGGTTCGTACTCCTGAGGAGTACATGGGTGACGTCATCGGTGACCTGAACTCGCGTCGCGGCCAGATCCAGTCGATGGAAGACGCTGCTGGCGTCAAGGTCGTCCGGGCGCACGTCCCGCTGTCCGAAATGTTCGGTTACATCGGTGACCTTCGCTCGAAGACTTCGGGTCGCGCCGTCTACTCGATGGAGTTCAACAGCTACGCTGAGGTTCCCCGCGCGGTAGCCGACGAAATCGTCCAGAAGAACCAGGGCGAGTAGCTAATTTTTCTGGGTTCCCGCGGCGTCTAGCACCGCAAAGCGCCGCGGGTTCCCAGGTCCCCTACAACTTCACATTCCCTCTCTACTAAACTGAGAACCTAACCCGTAGAGAACCGGTCGCAAACCAGTGCCCGGTCACCTTTACAACGACGTCCTGAGGAGGACCCAGTGGCTAAGGCCAAGTTCGAGCGGACCAAGCCGCACGTCAACATCGGAACAATCGGTCACGTCGACCACGGCAAGACCACGCTCTCCGCAGCGATCTCGAAGGTGCTTGCTGACAAGTTCCCGTCCGACACCAACGTGCAGCGTGACTTCGCTTCCATCGACTCGGCGCCGGAAGAGCGCCAGCGTGGAATCACCATTAACATCTCGCACATCGAGTACGAGACCCCCAAGCGCCACTACGCGCACGTTGACGCACCCGGCCACGCCGACTACGTCAAGAACATGATCACCGGTGCAGCTCAGATGGACGGCGCGATCCTCGTGGTCGCCGCTACTGACGGCCCGATGGCTCAGACGCGTGAGCACGTGCTGCTCGCCAAGCAGGTTGGCGTTCCGTACCTTCTGGTTGCGCTGAACAAGAGCGACATGGTCGAGGACGAGGAGATCCTGGAGCTCGTTGAGCTCGAGGTTTCCGAGCTGCTCGAGTCGCAGGGCTTCGACGAGAACGCTCCTGTCGTTCGCGTTTCCGCTCTGAAGGCGCTCGAGGGCGACGAGAAGTGGGTCCAGTCGATCCTGGACCTCATGGACGCTGTCGACTCGAACGTTCCTGACCCGGTACGCGACAAGGACAAGCCGTTCCTCATGCCGGTCGAGGACGTCTTCACGATCACTGGTCGTGGAACCGTCGTCACGGGCCGCGCCGAGCGTGGCACGCTGGCCATCAACTCTGAGGTCGAGATCGTTGGACTCCGTCCGACCGTCAAGACCACGGTCACGGGTATCGAGATGTTCCACAAGCAGCTCGACGAGGCATGGGCCGGCGAGAACTGTGGTCTCCTGCTCCGTGGCACGAAGCGTGAAGACGTTGAGCGCGGTCAGGTTATCGTCAAGCCGGGTTCGGTTACGCCGCACACCGACTTCGCCGGTACTGCGTACATCCTTTCCAAGGATGAGGGTGGGCGTCACAACCCGTTCTACACGAACTACCGCCCGCAGTTCTACTTCCGTACCACCGACGTCACCGGCGTCATCACGCTGCCTGAGGGCACCGAGATGGTTATGCCCGGCGACACCACCGACATCACGGTCGAGCTGATTCAGCCGATCGCGATGGAGGACGGCCTCGGCTTCGCCATCCGTGAGGGTGGACGTACCGTTGGTGCTGGAACGGTGACGAAGATCATCAAGTAAGCATCTGCTTCCTTGCAAAGGGGTCGAGCCTTCGGGCTCGGCCCCTTTGTTGTTGTTGCTGCAGGGGTGGCGCTACCCATTCCTCCTGTGGACGGGCACAATGAATGTGATTCATCCGAGCGGGCGCTGGCTGGCCCACATGAAAGGGGTACGCATGGGTATCGATGATGCTCTCAACAAGGGCAAGGACTTGTACGAGCAGAACAAGGACAAGATCGCGGAGGTAGTAAAGAGCGATCAGGCGGAGGACATCAGCGACAAGGTGCTCGACGGCGTCGCCGACTTCGCGAAGCGACTCGCTCCAGGAGCTGCAGACAAGATTGATGAGATTCGGGACACCGCAGACAAGGAAATCGGCAACGAGTAGCTTGTTTCGCGAATTCGAGTGGCGTCCTGTTGTGGGATGCCACTCGAATTTCTCCTTCGATAGGCGTTTCTGTAGACGAACGTCAACACAGCTCTGGCGGATCCACCACCGTATCGAGTAGCATGATGTAGACCGCCTGGGGATCTTGCGGTCGGGAACGCCGAAGGGGTTCGGCCTTCCGTAATACGCGGTTTTCCGCGATCAATCTGGGGATATGCGATTTTGGGGATCATCGTACGACGCGTGCACTCGTTGCGCCTGAGCGTCATCCTGCCTGCACGGCGGCTTCGTCGCCGTGCCCTTGAACGAGGTGTTCGGCGTCCCTTCACGCTGAACTCCTCGCGTTCGGTGTGCCCCCTCGCACTGAACGCCCTCCCCAAGCGGGGCGAGGCATGGGGATGCCTCGCCCCGCTATCCTCATCTCTCTGACGCGGTTTTGGCATCAGCGATGCGGCAGACACGCGGGCGCGACACGCCCGGGTTTGCGCAAGTGAAATCCGCCGTGGCAGAATAGACAGGTTCGATATTTCGTTGCCGCTGTGCGTGCGACGGATCACTGCCAGGGCAGTGCATAGACGGCGTCACCACATGGATGGCGCAGGGTTCTAGGCCGCGGGTAGCAGAGCAACAACCCGACACTCTTCATTGCAAGTGCCTCTGGCGTGCGCGGGAGAGGGTCGGCATCCGGTCGCTTCATAGCGTTCGGCTGACAGAAAAACAGTGGTGCAGCAGATCGGCTCGTAAGGGTCGTTCTCGTGCCGAGGCGCGAACAGCGCCGACGTGCGTCCAATGCCCCAGGGCCACCCGGCCCAGGACGGTAAGACGCTTAAAGAGAGAGAGCAGACAATGGCGGGACAGAAGATCCGCATTCGCCTGAAGTCGTATGACCACGAGGTCATCGACACGTCCGCACGCAAGATCGTCGACACCGTAACCCGTGCGGGTGCGACTGTCGTCGGACCCGTGCCACTTCCGACCGAGAAAAACGTCGTATGTGTCATCCGGTCACCGCACAAGTACAAGGACAGCCGCGAGCACTTTGAGATGCGCACCCACAAGCGTCTGATCGACATTGTCGACCCGACGCCCAAGGCCGTCGACTCGCTGATGCGCCTTGACCTGCCGGCCGATGTCAACATCGAGATCAAGCTCTGAGGTTCGACATGGCTGACATCAACTCCAAGATTTCCAAGGGCATGCTGGGCACGAAGCTCGGTATGACTCAGGTGTGGAACGAAAGCGGCAAGCTTGTTCCCGTCACCGTGATTGAGCTGGCACCGAACGTGGTCACCCAGGTCCGCACGCCCGAGAAGGACGGCTACAACGCCGTGCAGATCGCGTATGGCCAGATTGACCCGCGCAAGGTGAACAAGCCCCGCTCGGCACACTTCGAGGCAGCAGGCGTTACGCCGCGCCGTCACGTCACCGAGATCCGCACCGCGGACGCCGGCGACTACAACCTGGGCCAGGAGCTCACGGTTGACGGAACCTTCGAAGCAGGCCAGCTCGTCGACGTCGTCGGCACGAGCAAGGGTAAGGGCTTCGCCGGTGTCATGAAGCGTCACAACTTCAAGGGCGTCTCCGCTTCGCACGGTTCACACCGCAACCACCGCAAGCCCGGCTCGATCGGCGCATCGTCGACCCCGAGCCGCGTCTTCAAGGGCATGCGCATGGCCGGCCGTATGGGTGGCGAGCGCGTGACCGTCCTCAACCTCACGGTGCACGCCGTCGACATCGAGAAGGGTCTGCTGCTCGTCAAGGGCGCCGTCCCCGGTGCACGTGGCCGCATCGTTTACGTCCGCAACGCAGTGAAGGGTGCCTGATCATGGCTGACTCGACTCTCGCGCTCGACGTCCTCAAGGCAGACGGCAAGAAGGCTGGCTCGATCGAGCTTCCTGCCGCGCTGTTCGACGTCAAGACGAACATTCCCCTTATCCACCAGGTCGTCGTCGCACAGCTTGCGGCGGCTCGCCAGGGCACGCACTCGACCAAGCGTCGTGGCGAGGTCTCCGGTGCTGGCCGCAAGCCCTTCAAGCAGAAGGGCACGGGTAACGCCCGTCAGGGTTCTATCCGCGCGCCGCACATGACCGGTGGTGGCATCGTGCACGGGCCGAAGCCGCGCGACTACTCGCAGCGCACGCCCAAGAAGATGATTGCGGCCGCCCTGCTGGGCGCGCTGAGCGATCGCTTCCGCGGTGACCGTATCCACGTCATCGAGTCCTTCGGGATCAACGGTGCGCCTTCGACCAAGACCGCGGTGAGCTTCCTGTCCACCGTCGCCTCGTCGAAGAACGTGCTTGTTGTCATCGAGCGGGGCGACGACGTGACGCTGAAGAGCATCCGCAACTTGGATCACCTTCACGTGCTGACGTTCGATCAGCTCAACGCCTACGACGTTCTCGTCTCTGACGACATCGTCTTCACCCAGGCCGCTCTCGAGAGCTTCGTTTCGACGAAGATGAACTCACGCATCGCGAGCAAGGCTGCCAACCAGGAGGTCTCCGCATGAGCGAGCAGGCATCTGTTCTCCAGACGGCCCTGAACAAGGACCCGCGCGACGTCATCCTGAAGCCGGTCGTGTCTGAGAAGAGCTACGGTCTCATTGACGAAGGCAAGTACACCTTCCTCGTTGACCCGCGCGCCTCGAAGACCGAGATCAAGCTCGCTATCGAGAAGATCTTCGGCGTCAAGGTCGCTGGGGTCAACACCCTCAACCGCGTCGGCAAGGCTCGCCGCACCCGCTTCGGCACCGGAAAGCGCAAGGACACCAAGCGCGCCATCGTGACCCTGAAGTCGGGCACCATCGACATCTTCACGGCAATCGGCTGATCCGGGGGATAAGGACAATAATGGCTATTCGCAAGTACAAGCCCACGACCCCGGGCCGTCGCGGCTCGTCGGTGGCTGACTTCGCCGAGATCACACGATCGACGCCGGAGAAGTCGCTGCTGCGCCCGCTCTCAAAGACCGGTGGTCGCAACAACCAGGGTCGCATCACGACCCGTCACATCGGTGGTGGCCACAAGCGCCAGTACCGTGTCATCGACTTCCGTCGTAATGACAAGGATGGCGTCAACGCCAAGGTCGCTCACATTGAGTACGACCCCAACCGCACCGCACGCATCGCGCTGCTGCACTACTTCGACGGCGAGAAGCGTTACATCCTCGCTCCGGCGAAGCTGAAGCAGGGCGACGTTGTCGAGTCGGGTTCCGGCGCTGACATCAAGCCTGGCAACAACCTCCCGCTGAAGAACATCCCTACGGGTACGGTCATCCACGCAATCGAGCTTCGCCCAGGCGGCGGCGCAAAGATGGCGCGTTCGGCTGGTGCTTCGGTGCGTCTGGTCGCTAAGGAAGGCAACTTCGCTCAGCTGCGTCTGCCCTCCGGCGAGATCCGCAACGTCGATGCGCGCTGCCGCGCGACCATCGGCGAGGTTGGCAACGCCGAGCAGTCGAACATCAACTGGGGTAAGGCTGGCCGCATGCGCTGGAAGGGCGTCCGCCCGACAGTCCGTGGTGTCGCCATGAACCCGGTCGATCACCCGCACGGTGGTGGTGAAGGTAAGACCTCTGGTGGCCGTCACCCCGTTTCTCCTTGGGGTCAGGCTGAGGGTCGTACCCGTCACGCCAACAAGGAAAGCGACAAGTACATCGTGCGTCGTCGTAACGCCGGCAAGAAGCGTAAGTAGGAGTAAGAGAAGATGCCTCGCAGTCTTAAGAAGGGCCCCTTCGTCGACGATCACCTGCTTCGCAAGGTAGTCGTGCAGAACGAAGCTGGCACCAAAAACGTCATCAAGACCTGGTCACGTCGTTCCATGATCATCCCGGCCATGCTGGGTCACACGATCGCGGTTCACGATGGACGCAAGCACATCCCTGTGTTCGTGTCTGAGACCATGGTCGGTCACAAGTTGGGCGAGTTCGCGCCCACCCGCACCTTCCGCGGCCACGAGAAGGACGACAAGAAGGGGCGGCGCCGCTAATGGTCGAATCGATCGCACGCGTGCGACACATCCGCGTGACCCCTCAGAAGGCTCGTCGTGTCGTTGCGCTCATCAAGGGCAAGCAGGCCCAGGAAGCTCTGGCGATCCTGAAGTTCGCGCAGCAGAGCGCCAGTGAGCCGATCTACAAGCTTGTTGCGTCGGCTATGGCCAACGCGCAGGTGAAGGCTGATCGCGACGGCGAGTTCCTCGACGAGCAGGACCTGTACGTAGCTAACGCATACGTCGACGAGGGAACAACGCTGAAGCGTTTCCAGCCCCGTGCACAGGGTCGCGCTTTCCAGATCAAGAAGCGCACGAGCCACATCACGGTCGTGCTCTCGACGCCTGAGGCGGCTCCGGCCGTCACGAGCGACAGCAACAAGAAGGCGAGCAAGTAATGGGACAGAAGGTAAACCCGTACGGCTTCCGTCTCGGTATCACGACGGACCACGTCTCGCGTTGGTTCTCTGATTCGACGAAGCCGGGTCAGCGCTACGCCGACTACGTCGCCGAAGACATCAAGATCCGTAACCTGCTGAAGACGCAGCTTGACCGCGCCGGTGTCTCGAACATCGAGATCGAGCGCACGAAGGACCGCGTCCGCGTAGACATTCACACTGCCCGTCCCGGCATCGTGATCGGTCGCCGTGGTGCGGAAGCAGAGCGCATCCGTGGAGACCTCGAAAAGCTCTCCGGTAAGCAGATTCAGCTGAACATCCTCGAGGTCAAGAACCCCGAGGCTGACGCTCAGCTCGTTGCACAGGGCATCGCCGAGCAGCTTTCTGCTCGTGTGGCGTTCCGTCGTGCAATGCGTAAGGGTCTGCAGGGCGCTCAGCGCGCCGGCGCCAAGGGCATCCGTGTCCAGGTTGCTGGTCGTCTGGGTGGCGCCGAGATGAGCCGTTCCGAGTTCTACCGCGAAGGTCGTGTGCCGCTGCACACCCTCCGCGCGAACATCGACTACGGCTTCTACGAGGCTCGGACCACGTTCGGCCGCATCGGCGTCAAGGTTTGGATCTACAAGGGCGACCTCACCGCAAAGGAGCTCGCTCGCGAGCAGGCCAATGCGCCCAAGGCTCGTCGTGACGACCGTGGTGGCGACCGCCGCCGTGCCCCGCGCAACGAGGCACCTGTTGCAGAAGGAGCGTCGGCATAATGCTCATCCCCCGTAAGGTCAAGTTCCGCAAGCAGCACCACCCGGGTCGCTCGGGTCAGGCTACCGGCGGCACGAAGGTCTCCTTCGGTGAATACGGTATCCAGGCGCTTACGCCCGCTTACGTGACGAACCGTCAGATCGAGTCCGCTCGTATCGCGATGACCCGTCACATCAAGCGTGGTGGAAAGGTGTGGATCAACATCTACCCCGACCGTCCACTCACCAAGAAGCCTGCTGAAACCCGCATGGGTTCCGGTAAGGGTTCCCCCGAGTGGTGGGTCGCCAACGTCAAGCCGGGCCGCGTCCTCTTTGAGGTCGCGGGTGTCGACGAGGAGCTCGCTCGCGAGGCCCTGACCCGTGCAATTCACAAGCTGCCGTTGAAGGCACGCATCATCAAGCGCGAGGAGGGCGACGCGTAATGGCGATCGGCACCAAGGAGCTCGCTCCGGCAGAGCTCGACACATTCGAAGACCAGCGCCTCGTTGAGGAGCTGCGTAAGGCCAAGGAGGAGTTGTTCAACCTCCGTTTCCAGTCGGCCACAGGCCAGCTGGAAAGCCACGGCCGCATTCGCGCCGTCAAGCGCGACATTGCACGTCTTTACACCGTGATCCGCGAACGCGAGCTGGGCATCCGTGCGACGCCCGCTCCGGTCGAGGCTCCCGCCAAGAAGGCGACTAAGTCGAAGGCGAAGAAGGCGGATTCCGCCGCCGAAAAGGCCGTGGACCCTGCTGAGCCTGTCGAAGCAAAGGAAGAGGCTGAGTAATGGCCACCAAGAAGGAAGCGACTGCGGAGACGCAGGCCGCAGGACACGAGTCGGCAGCACACGATGTGCGCGACTCCGCAGCCCGCGGTTACCGCAAGGCCCGTCGTGGCTACGTTGTCAGCGACAAGATGGACAAGACCATCGTTGTTGAGGTTGAGGACCGCGTAAAGCACCCGCTTTACGGCAAGGTCATCCGCCGCACCTCGAAGGTCAAGGCGCACGATGAGGCGAACTCCGCCGGTATCGGCGACCTGGTCATGATCAACGAGACCCGCCCGTTGAGCGCCACCAAGCGCTGGCGTCTGGTGGAGATTCTGGAGAAGGCCAAGTGATTCAGCAGGAATCCCGACTCAAGGTCGCCGACAACACTGGCGCCAAAGAGCTGCTCACCATCCGCGTTCTCGGTGGCTCGCGCCGCCGTTACGCCGGCCTGGGTGACACCATCGTCGCAACCGTCAAGGACGCGATCCCTGGTGGCAACGTCAAGAAGGGCGACGTCGTCAAGGCGGTCATCGTCCGCACCAAGAAGGAAACGCGCCGCTCTGACGGTTCATACATCAAGTTCGACGAGAACGCCGCAGTGATCCTGAAGAACGACGGGGAGCCCCGCGGCACCCGTATCTTCGGACCGGTCGGTCGTGAGCTTCGTGACAAGAAGTTCATGAAGATCGTCTCGCTGGCGCCGGAGGTCATTTAATCATGGCGAAAATCAAGAAGGGTGACCTGGTTCAGGTCATCACCGGTGCAACGCAGGAGCGTGGCGGCGACCGTGGTAAGCAGGGCAAGGTGCTCGACATCCTTGCTGACAAGAACCGCGTGATCGTCGAAGGCGTGAACTACGTCACCAAGCACACCCGCGTCGGACAGACGCAGCGTGGCTCCAAGACCGGAGGCATCGAGACCGTCGAAGCCTCTATCCACATCTCGAACGTGGCGCTCGTGGACCCCTCCACCAAGAAGCCGACGAAGGTCGGTCACCGGGTGGAAGAGCAGACGAAGGACGGCGTCAAGCGCACCGTCCGTGTGCGCTACGCGAAGACCAGCGGTAAGGACCTCTGATGAGCACCGACACTGCCGCGCCGGCTGGCAAGATCCAGCCGCGCCTGAAGCAGAAGTACAACACCGAGATCAAGAAGGCGATGCAGGAAGAGTTCGGTTACTCGAACGTCATGCAGATTCCTGGCCTGGTCAAGGTTGTCGTGAACACCGGTGTCGGCGAGGCAGCTCGCGACAGCAAGGTGATCGATGGCGCGGTCGACGATCTCACCAAGATCACCGGCCAGAAGCCGATCGTCACGAAGGCCCGCAAGTCCATTGCGCAGTTCAAGCTGCGTGAAGGTCAGGCCATCGGCGCACACGTCACCCTTCGCGGTGACCGTGCGTGGGAGTTCGTGGATCGTCTCGTCTCGCTCGCATTGCCCCGTATCCGCGATTTCCGCGGCCTCTCGGGCAAGCAGTTCGACGGCAACGGAAACTACACCTTCGGTCTCCAGGAGCAGAGTGTGTTCCACGAGATCGATCAGGACAAGATCGACCGAGTTCGCGGTTTCGACATCACTGTCGTCACCACGGCGAAGACGGACGACGAGGGTCGGGCATTGCTCCGTCACCTCGGCTTCCCCTTCCGCTCGGAAGACGCGAAGGCGTAACGCTTTGACAGGCTCAGAGACCTTTTGGTCTCTGAGCCTGTCGTTCGGTCACTGAGCATGTCGAAGTGGCCGTACAATTGAAGATTGCGTGTCATCGCAGGCCGTCTGTCGTGTAACGGCAGCCGGAACCTCATGAACAAAGGAAACTAACAATGACAATGACAGACCCGGTCGCAGACATGCTGACCCGTCTGCGCAACGCGAACTCGGCGCACCACGATTCCGTGACCCTGCCGTCGAGCAAGCTGAAGACGCACATCGCTCAGATCCTCCAGCAGGAGGGCTTTATCGCTGGCTGGGAGACCTCCGCCGCTCGCGTCGGGGAAAACCTGACGCTGACGCTGAAGTACGGCCAGAACCGCGAGCGCTCGATCGTAGGCATCAAGCGTGTCTCGAAGCCTGGCCTCCGCGTTTACGCAAAGTCGACGGAGATCCCTACGGTTCTCGGCGGTCTCGGCGTAGCCATCCTGTCCACCTCCTCCGGTCTTCTCACCGACCGTCAGGCTGAGCAGAAGGGCGTGGGCGGAGAAGTTCTCGCCTACGTGTGGTAATTCGAAATGTCGCGTATTGGACGACTTCCCATCGACGTTCCTGCGGACGTGACCATCTCGGTCAACGGCCGTGAGGTCGCGGTGAAGGGCCCCAAGGGTGAGCTCACCCTGACGGTGGCCAACCCCATCGAGGTCGCGGTCGAGGAGAACCAGATTCTGGTTTCTCGCCCCGACGACGAGCGTGAGTCTCGGTCGCTTCACGGCCTGACCCGCACGCTCATCAACAACAACATCATCGGCGTGACCCAGGGCTACACCAAGGGTCTCGAGGTTGTGGGTACCGGTTACCGCGTGCAGCAGAAGGGCAGCTCGGTTGAGTTTGCTCTCGGCTTCTCGCACCCGGTTCTCATTGACCCGCCCGCCGGCATCACGCTCACGGTCGAGGGCACCACGAAGCTCACCGTCAGCGGGATCGACAAGCAGGCTGTCGGCGAGGCAGCTGCCAACATCCGCAAGATCCGCAAGCCTGAGCCGTACAAGGGCAAGGGTGTGCGTTACGCCGGCGAGGTCGTGCGTCGCAAGGCCGGAAAGAGTGGTAAGTAACCATGGCTCTCAAGTCAAAGTCTGACGCCCGCGCGCGTCGTCACGCCCGCCTTCGCAAGAAGGTTGTGGGCACCGAGGCGCGTCCGCGTCTCGTCGTCAACCGCTCGGCCCGCCACGTCTTCGTGCAGCTGGTCGACGACAGCAAGGGTCACACCGTGGCGTCGGCATCGACGCTCGAGACCGACCTGCGCTCGCTCGAGGGTGACAAGACCGCCAAGGCCCGCAAGGTTGGCGAGCTGCTCGCCGAGCGTGCGAAGGCTGCTGGCGTTTCCGAGGCAGTGTTCGACCGTGGCGGCAACCGCTACGCAGGTCGTGTCGCCGCCATCGCCGACGGCGCCCGCGAGGGGGGTCTGGCACTGTGAGTGACAACAAGGAGAACGAAGTGACCGAAGCGGCTGCTGCCACTTCCGAGACGGCTGCCGGCACCACGCAGGCTGAGCCGGCTCGCGATCAGCGTGACGGACGCCGCGGCGGCCGTGACCGCAACCAGGGTGGCCGCGACCGCAACTCGCGCGACCGTGGTGACAACCAGTTCCTGGAGCGCGTCGTCACCATCAACCGCGTTTCGAAGGTCGTGAAGGGTGGTCGTCGCTTTAGCTTCACCGCACTCGTGGTCGTCGGAGACGGTAACGGTCTGGTGGGCGTTGGCTACGGCAAGGCTCGTGAGGTCCCTCTGGCGATCTCGAAGGGTGTTGAAGAGGCCAAGCGCAACTTCTTCCGCGTGCCGCGCGTCGCCAAGACCATCCCGCACCCCGTGCAGGGTGAGGCGGCCGCTGGTGTGGTCCTGCTTCGTCCGGCCGCTGCCGGTACCGGTGTTATCGCCGGTGGCCCGGTTCGCGCCGTGCTCGAGTGTGCAGGTATCCACGACGTGCTGTCGAAGTCCCTCGGTTCGTCGAACACGATCAACATCGTGCACGCGACGGTGACAGCCCTGAAGCAGCTTGAGGAGCCTCGTGCAGTTGCTGCGCGTCGTGGCCTTGAGTTCGACCAGGTCGCCCCTGCGCGTCTCGTGCGCGCCGAGGCCGACGCCATCGCCGCACAGAAGGTAGGTGCCTGATGGCCGCGCGACTGAAGGTCACGCAGATCAAGTCCAAGGTGAGCGAGAAGCAGAACCAGCGTGACACGCTGCGCAGCCTCGGTCTCAAGCGCATCGGTGACAGCACCGTTCGCCCCGACGACGCGCAGACGCGCGGTTACGTCAAGACCGTCGCACACCTCGTCAAGGTTGAGGAGATCGACTAATGGCTGAGAAGAACGAGGCCGTCGAGGCCGAGAAGGCCCCGAAGAAGGCTGCAGCTCCTAAGGCTGCCGCTGAGAAGAAGCCAGCAGCGAAGAAGGCTCCGGCCAAGACCTCCGCTGCTGCAGCTAAGGCTGAGGCTCCGGCCAAGAAGCCTGCTGCAAAGAAGGCAACGCCCGCGAAGGATGCTCCGGCATCCCGCCCCGGCGTGCTGAAGGTTCACCACCTGCGTCCCGTCCCCGGAGCCAACACCGCTAAGACTCGCGTCGGCCGTGGTGAAGGTTCCAAGGGTAAGACTGCTGGCCGTGGTACCAAGGGCACCAAGGCGCGCAACACCGTTCGCGTTGGCTTTGAGGGTGGGCAGATGCCGCTGCACATGCGCACCCCGAAGCTGCGCGGGTTCAAGAACCCGTTCCGCGTTGAGTACCAGGTTGTAAACCTGGAGAAGCTCGCGGAACTGTACCCCAAGGGTGGCGACGTCACCACGAGCGACCTGGTCGCAAAGGGTGCCGTTCGTAAGAACGAGAAGGTCAAGGTTCTCGGCGGCGGCGACATCGCCGTGAAGCTCACCGTTTCGGTCGACAAGGTCTCGGGTTCTGCCGAGCAGAAGATCGTGGCGGCCGGCGGATCCGTCAAGTAACCGCTACACAAGAGGGGCCGGAGATTCTCCGGCCCCTCTTGTGGTTGCACACCCCGAGACCTCTTTCTGGGCCCGCATTGAGTGGGTTCGGAAGCGGTGGCGAATTCTGGGAACTCCGGATTGCGTTACCCTGGTCTTTCAGCCGTCCTTCGGGAATCGGCAACCTTTTCAGGAGGAACGTCCTTGTTTAGCGCCATCGCGCGGATCTTCCGCACCCCCGACCTCCGTCGGAAGATCGGTTTCACACTCGCCATCATTGCGATCTACCGACTCGGCTCGAACGTGCCAGCGCCGTTCGTAGACTTCCCGAACGTCGAGGAGTGCCTCGCAGCTAATGCCGGCACGGAAGGCCTGCTTGGCCTGGTCAACCTCTTCTCCGGCGGTGCGCTGCTGCAGCTGTCGATCTTCGCGCTCGGCGTCATGCCGTACATCACCGCGACGATCATCACGCAGCTGTTGCGCGTCGTTATCCCGCACTTCGAGGCGCTGCACAAAGAAGGCCAGGCAGGTCAGGCCCGCCTCACGCAGTACACGCGCTACCTCACCATCGCTCTTGCGCTGTTGCAGTCGACGACTCTCGTGACCGTGGCGCGTAGCGGGCAGCTCTTCGGCTCGACCGATCTCGCTGCATGTCAGCAGCTACTGACCAATGACGTGTGGTGGGCGCAGCTGCTCATCATCATGACGATGACCGCCGGAACCGGCCTCATCATGTGGTTCGCGGAGCTTGTGACAGAGCGCGGTATCGGCAACGGAATGTCGTTGCTCATCTTCACTTCCATCGCAGCCACATTCCCTGGCGCGATGGCACTCATCTGGCAGACCCGCGGGTTCGAGGTGTTCCTGCTTGTCTTGCTCGTGGGAATCGTCGTCATCGGGCTTGTCGTCTTCGTTGAGCAGTCTCAAAGACGAATCCCTGTGCAGTACGCGAAGCGGATGGTGGGTCGACGCACCTACGGTGGCACGAACACCTACATCCCGATCAAGGTGAACATGGCCGGCGTGATCCCTGTGATCTTCGCCTCGTCGCTGCTCTACATCCCCGCACTCATTGCGCAGTTCAACACACCCCAGGACGGATCGACTCCGGCCGCCTGGGTCACCTGGATCAGCGCGAACTTCACGACGGGCGATAGCCCGATCTACATGCTCACGTACTTCCTGCTCATCATCGGGTTCACGTACTTCTACGTCGCGATCACGTTCAACCCGGTTGAGGTTGCAGACAACATGAAGAAGTACGGCGGGTTCATCCCCGGTATCCGTGCAGGACGGCCGACGGCCGAGTACCTCGACTACGTGCTCACCCGCATCACGCTTCCTGGTTCTCTGTACCTCGGTCTGATCGCGCTCATCCCGCTCATCGCACTGGCCACCGTTGGCGCTAACCAGAACTTCCCGTTCGGTGGCGCTTCGATCCTCATCATCGTGGGTGTCGGACTTGAGACGGTCAAGCAGATCGATGCGCAGTTGCAGCAGCGCCACTACGAAGGGCTTCTCCGATGACGATTCGAAACGCTCAGCACGAAGGTGCACGACTTCTGATCGTGGGCCCGCAGGGTTCAGGCAAAGGCACACAGGGCGTGCGCATTGCCGAGTCCTTTGGCATCCCGGTCGTCTCAACCGGCGACATCTTTCGCGCGAACATCAAAGAGGGCACGCCGCTCGGCCAGCAGGTGACAGCGATCCTCGACAAGGGCGACCTGGTCCCGGACGAGCTCACCAGCGCGATCGTGCGCGACCGGCTGTCGCAGAGCGACGCCGCCCAGGGATTCCTGCTCGATGGCTACCCCCGCAACACCGCACAGGTGGAGCACCTCGAATCGTTCCTTAAAGATCAGGGAGAGGCGCTCGACGCTGTGATTCTTCTGGATGTGCCGCGCGAGGAGAGCCTCTCACGTCTCACGTTGCGCGCAACCGAGCAGGGGCGCTCCGACGACACACCTGAGGCTATTGGGCACCGTCTGGACATCTACGAGCGCGAGACCGCGCCGATCCTCGAGGTCTACGGCACTAGGGGCATCGTCGACCGCATTGACGGTGTGGGTTCGCTTGATGACATCACTGCACGGATCTTTGCCGCGCTGGAGGCGCGAGGCCTCCGCGTAGCAGCTTCTGCTTCCTGAGATGTTTCGGCGCTCGATCTACAAGACTCCCGCTCAGTTACGAGCGATGGTGGAGCCAGGCCTCATCACTGCTGCGGCGCTGAACGCCGTCCGTCCGCTCATCGTGGCAGGCGCGACGACCCTGGAGCTTGATGCAGTCGCGAATCAGACGATCCTCGCGCGCGGCGCAGAATCGAACTTTCAGATGGTGCGTGGCTATCGCCACACCACGTGCATCTCTGTCAACGATCAGGTCGTTCACGGCATCCCTGGCGGACGGGTGCTGCAGCCCGGCGACATCGTCTCAGTGGACTGCGGAGCGCAGTTTCAGGGCTGGAATGGCGATAGTGCGATCACGGTTGTCATCCCTGACCCTGAGCGCCCTGAGCTGGTCGCACAGCGCCAGGAGCTCTCGCGTGTGACCGAGGGCTCGATGTGGGCTGGCATCGCCGCAATGGCGACTGTCGAGTCGATTGATGAGATCGGCGCTGCAATCCAGGGATATATCGAAGCCCAAGGGGTTTCGGCTGTTTCGGGGGAGCCATACGGAATCCTGCGCGAGTATGTGGGTCACGGCATCGGCCGCAAGATGCACGAAGCGCCCAGCGTTTTCAACTACCGCACGCTCGATCGCGGACCCGATGTGAAACCAGGACTGGTGCTGGCGATCGAACCTATGGTCACCGCCGGGGGAGACGCGACCTTCATCGAAGAGGACGACTGGACCGTCACGACGGTCGACGGCACAGACGGCTCCCATTGGGAACATAGTGTCGCACTGCATGATGGTGGTATATGGGTGCTCACTGCGCCCGATGGCGGAAGAGCCGGACTCGCCCCTTTCGGGGTTGAGCCTCGAGAGATCGGAAAGTAATGGCAGCGGCGAAGAGCAACACGAACTGGTTCGCGATCGGCGTCTCGATCGCCGTTGTTGTAGTACTGGTGGCGATCGCTGGGGTCGTCGTGCTCCTGAACAATCAGGCCACTGCACCCGGCGCGACGCCGGCCGCAAACGACACCTTCAACGCCGAGGAAGGCGCGGTCTCCTTCGGTGATGGCGAAGACACCATCGCGGTATTCGTGGACTTCCAGTGCCCGGCGTGCCAGGCATTTGAGACGCAGTTCGGCGCCGACATGGAAGCAGCGGCTGCTGACGGACGCATCACGCTGGAGTACCACCCAATCGCGATTCTTGATCGGTTCTCCCAGGGGACCGACTACTCCTCTCGCTCGGCAGGTGCAGCTTTCTGCGTCGCCGAGTCCAATCCTGAGGCGTACCTCGACTTCTCCAAGGCGCTGTTCGATAACCAGCCGGCAGAGAACTCGTCTGGTCTGACGAACGACGAGATCGCAGCATTCGCCACTCAGGTTGGTGCTGATGATGCGGTGTCCTGCATCACAGACGAGACGTACCGCAAGTACGGCGCAGCGCAGGCCCAGTCGAACGAGATTGCTTCAACGCCGACAGTCGATGTCAACGGCACGCGGCTCAACTTGCAGGACCCGACAGACCTGCAGAAGTTCACAGACCTGATCAGCTGATCAGGAGGCTTGCCGCCCCGCGCGGTCAAGTTGCCTGATGGCACCGAAGCGTCTAACATAGATCTTTGGTGCCTCTGTGCCTTGATTCGGCGTGTCCGATCGGCATGGCACCAAACCCATCCACCCACCGCAGATCGACCGATCTGCAGAAGCGTCAGCGAGGCTATGGCTAAGAAAGACGGTGTCATCGAGATCGAGGGCGTGATTTCCGAGGCTCTGCCCAACGCAATGTTCCGCGTTGAGCTCAGCAACGGACACAAGGTCCTGGCAACGATCTCCGGCAAGATGCGGCAGAACTACATCCGTATCATCCCCGAGGACCGTGTGGTCGTGGAGCTCAGCCCCTACGACCTAACCCGCGGCCGTATCGTCTACCGCTACCGCTGATCGGTCGAGAAGTAACGGCTGTCTGGGCCCTCGACAGGCTCAGGGACCCACGCAGTACGAAGACAGCGAATAGGAAAAATCATGAAGGTCAACCCCAGCGTTAAGCCCATCTGCGATCACTGCAAGGTGATTCGTCGTCACGGCCGCGTCATGGTGATCTGCAAGAGCAACCCGCGTCACAAGCAGCGCCAGGGCTAAGTCCTGGTTGCGCGGCATCGCTCGCGCACATCTCACAACTGAAAACACGCAACGGCAGGATCAGAACTCGCGCAAGCGGGGGACACCTCGGGCGGAGGCCCGGGCACCGATCCTGTTCCATACCTCCACAACACCCAGGAGAACCGCATGGCACGTCTTGCCGGCGTTGACATCCCGCGCGACAAGCGCGTGGTGATCGCCCTTACCTACATTTACGGCGTCGGCCGTACCCGTTCTGTCGAGATCCTCAAGGCTACTGAGATCGACGAGAGCATCCGCGTGAAGGACCTCAGCGACGAACAGCTGATCACCCTCCGCGACCACATCGAAGGTACCTACAAGGTGGAGGGTGACCTGCGCCGCGAGGTCGCCGCAGACATCCGCCGCAAGGTCGAGATCGGCTCCTACGAGGGCATCCGCCACCGTCGTGGTCTCCCGGTCCGTGGTCAGCGCACCAAGACCAACGCCCGTACCCGCAAGGGCCCGAAGCGCACCGTCGCAGGCAAGAAGAAGGCCCGCTAAACGCGGCCTCAGGGACTAGGAGAACACTTTCATGGCTGCACCCAAGGCCGCCGCGCGCAAGCCGCGCCGCAAGGAAAAGAAGAACATCGCGCTGGGCCAGGCCCACATCAAGTCGACGTTCAACAACACGATCGTTTCGATCACCGACCCGTCTGGCGCTGTTATCAGCTGGGCATCCTCCGGTGGCGTGGGCTTCAAGGGCTCCCGCAAGTCGACTCCCTACGCCGCAGGCCTCGCCGCAGAGTCGGCCGCCCGTCAGGCTCAGGAGCACGGCGTCAAGAAGGTAGACGTTTTGGTCAAGGGACCGGGCTCGGGTCGCGAGACCGCGATCCGTTCGCTGCAGGCCGCTGGCCTCGAGGTGGGTTCGATTCAGGACGTCACCCCGCAGGCGCACAACGGTTGCCGTCCGCCGAAGCGCCGTCGCGTCTGATTCGCGTGTTGAGCCGCTCGGCGCCTTGATGGCACGAGCGGCTCAATGCCCGCATTCGGGCATCGACTTCTAAAACTCAAAACCTCACCACACCACATGTCATATAGCGGACATGTGATCGAAAGGAACACAGAGTGCTTATTGCACAGCGTCCCACACTGACCGAGGAAAAGATCGTCGAGAACCGTAGCCGGTTCATCATCGAGCCTCTGGAGCCCGGCTTCGGATACACGATCGGCAACGCGCTTCGCCGCAGCCTGCTTTCGTCGATTCCCGGTGCTGCTGTCACCAGCGTTCGCATCGACGGCGTGCTGCACGAGTTCAGCACTATCCCCGGTGTGAAGGAGGATGTCACTGAGATCATCCTCAACATCAAGCAGCTTGTCGTCTCGTCAGAGCGCGATGAGCCCATCACGGCTTACCTGCGTAAGACCGGTTCTGGTGAAGTCACCGCCGCTGACATCTCGGCTCCTGCCGGTGTTGAGGTACAGAACCCTGAGCTCGTCATTGCCACGCTGAACGAGACCGCGAAGTTCGAACTCGAACTCACGATCGAGCGTGGCCGTGGCTACGTTTCGGGCACGCAGAACCGCAACGAGTACGCAGAGGCCGGTCAGATTCCGATCGACTCGATCTACTCGCCGGTCCTCAAGGTCAGCTACCGCGTCGACGCGACCCGTGCTGGGGAGCGTACCGACTTCGACAAGCTCATCCTTGATGTCGAAACGAAGTCGTCGATCAGCCCCCGCGACGCTGTCGCTTCGGCTGCGAAGACGCTCACCGAGCTGTTCGGTCTCGCACGCGAGCTGAACGTCGAGGCTGAGGGTATTGAGATCGGCCCGGCGCCGGTGGAGGCAGTGAACTCCAGCGAGCTGTCGATGCCGATTGAAGACCTTGACCTTTCGGTGCGTTCTTACAACTGCCTGAAGCGTGAGGGCATTAACACCGTTTCTGAGCTCGTCGCCCTTTCGGAGACGCAGCTCATGAACATCCGCAATTTCGGCCAGAAGTCGGTCGACGAGGTGCGCGACAAGCTCATCTCGCTCGGTCTGTCGCTCAAGGATTCGGTGCCCGGTTTCGACGGCTCCCACTTCTACGGCGGCAGCGAAGACGAGTCCTTCTGATACCCGACCTTTCTGACCAGGAGCTAGACGATTATGCCCAAGCCCACTAAGGGTCCCCGCCTCGGAGGCGGCCCCGCACACGAGCGCCTCATGCTTGCCAACCTCGCAGCGGCGCTCTACACCCACAAGTCGATCAAGACGACCGAGACCAAGGCCAAGCGCCTTCGTCCGCTCGCTGAGCGTCTGATCACCTTCGCCAAGCGTGGCGACCTGCACGCACGCCGTCGCGTGCTGTCGGTCATCGGTGACAAGGAAGTCGTGCACGTCCTTTTCTCCGAGATCGCACCGCTCGTTGCTGACCGTGAGGGCGGCTACACCCGCATCACGAAGGTTGGCAACCGTAAGGGCGACAACGCTCCGATGGCCGTGATTGAGCTCGTTCTCGAGCCCGTCACGCCGAAGGCGAAGTCGACCAAGAAGGCCGCTGCGCCGAAGGCAGAGAAGGCTCCCGTTGAGGAAGCCCCTGCTGAGGAAGTTGCCGAGGCTGGCGCTGAGTCGCAGGCCGAAGGCGAAGCAGCCGAGGCTGCCGCTGAGGAAGCTGTCGAGAACAAGTCCGAGTAAGGACTTCACTCACGAAGAAGCCCGCCACCCTTTCGAGGGTGGCGGGCTTCTTCGTGTTTCGTGCGGGCTAGCGCGCGCGGAGGTCCTTGCGCAGGATCTTGCCTGACGCAGACTTGGGGATGAGATCGATGAACTCGACCCGGCGCACCTTCTCGTGTGGCGCGACGTGAGTGGCGACATGGGCCATCACGGCCTCCTCGTCGAGTTCGGCGCCCGGCTGCCGCACGACGTATGCCTTGGGGATCTCCTGCCCGTCTTCGTCGGACACTCCGATCACCGCGGCATCAGCGATGCCAGGGTGCTCCAAGAGCACTGCCTCCAGCACGGCTGGGGCTACCTGGTACCCCTTGTACTTGATGAGCTCTTTCAACCGATCAACAATTCGGTAGATGCCATCGGCTGTCACCGTGGCGACGTCACCGGTGTGCAGCCATCCCTCGTCGTCCAGCATTTCTGCCGTCGCGTCTGGGCGGTTCAGGTACCCCTTCATCACCTGGGGGCCACGTACCCAGAGTTCCCCTGGTTCGCTGGCGCCTTCGGGAGGAACGATGATGTCGTGACCTGATTCGGGGTCGACGAGTCTGGCTTCGGTGTTCGGAACCAGCGGCCCGATGCTCGAGCGGTCGACATCGAGACTGCGGTCGGAGATGAGGTTGACTGCGGGGCTGGTTTCGGTCATGCCATAGCCCTGCGTGACGATGCATCCGAGGCGATTGGCGACGGCGGAGGCGAGCGCGCCGTCCAATGGCGCGGCCCCGGAGAAAATGACCTTGATTGACGAAAGGTCGTACTCGTCGATGATGGGGTGCTTGGCGAGTGCGACGGCGATCGGGGGAGCAACGAATACCCAGGTGGTGCGATGCTCTGCGATGATGCGCAGGAACTCTGGCAGGTCGAACCGCGGCATCGTGACCAGCCCCGCGCGCTGATGGAGTGCGAAGTTGAGTAGCACAGTCATGCCGTAGATGTGGAAGAAGGGGAGCACGGCCAGGAGGCGATCGCTGGCACCGACGCTGAGCACGTGTTCGCACTGCGCTACGTTCGCTACGAGATTTCGGTGCGTGAGCATCACGCCCTTTGGCCGCCCTGTTGTGCCCGAGGAGTAGGGGAGTACAGCGAGGTGCGTCGTTGGGTCGAAAGAAACCTCCGGCGCAGGGTGTCCTTCCATGAGGAGGTCGCGAAGAGATGGGTGACCATCTGCGCCGTCCAACACGATGACGTGGTCGGCAGGGAGACCCTGACGCTCGGCAGCGACCAACGCTCCGGGAAGATGGGGGGAGACGGTGATGAGCCAGGTGGCCCCTGCATCGTCGAGCTGATTGGCGATCTCATCCGCTGTGTAAAGAGAGTTGATGGTGGTGGCTGTCGCTCCGGCGCGAAGGATGCCGTGGAATACGGTGGCAAATGCGGGCACGTTCGGGCAGAGCACACCCACCGTGCTCCCAACGCCCACATCGCGCGCCGCGAGAGCGCCAGCGAACAGGTCGATCTGCGCGACCAGTTGGCGGTACGTGGTCTCAGCTCCGCTGACGCCGTCAACGATTGCGACGGTGTCGAGCTCTGCATCTCCGAGACCAGCGAAAAGGTACTCATGAATCGAGACTTCTGGGATCTCGACATCTGGGTAGGTGCTGCGCGTCATAAGATCTCCTTCGATCCTGCGAGTCCGACGTCGTCGTCGAATGCGATCCAGTGTCGCACACAATGGCACCGCGTCCCAGGGTAATTTGCGTCTGAGTTCGGGTGGCACGGAGGCCGAGAGTAGGCTGATCCGGTGAACGACGTACAGGCTGGGACGAGAGGGCCACGAGCCTACGTAACGTTCATCGGAATCGGACTCCTCGCCGGCCTCCTCTCCGGGCTTTTCGGCGTCGGCGGCGGCACAGTCATCGTCCCGTTGCTGGTGCTGCTGCTCCACTTCGACCAGCGCCTTGCGGCAGGAACCTCCCTGGCGGCAATCGTGCCTACTGCGAGCATCGGAGTTATCTCCTACGCGACGACGGGCTCTGTCGCCTGGGTTCCCGCACTCATTCTGGCGGCGGGCGCCGTCGTTGGAGCGCAGATCGGTACCAAGCTCTTGCCGCGCATTTCGCAGACGGCGTTGCGGTGGGGGTTCGTCGGATTCCTGGTCGTCGTCATCGTCAGCCTGTTCTTGGTCATTCCCTCCCGGGATGCTGTGTTCGAACTCAGCTGGCTCACCGGTGTCGCACTGGTCGCCGTGGGGATTGGCACCGGGGTGCTGGCGGGGCTCATTGGGGTTGGCGGCGGTGTGATCGTCGTCCCCGTGCTGATGCTGGCATTCGGCACAAGCGACCTGGTCGCCAAAGGCACCTCGCTGCTGATGATGATCCCGACCGCGATTTCTGGGACCGTCGGAAACCTTCGCAATCGCAATGTCGATATCCGAGCCGCTCTCCTGATCGGACTCTCCGCATGCACCACGACGGCACTCGGCGCATGGCTTGCGACAATCGTTGATCCGACACTTGGCAACATGCTCTTCGCGGCATACCTCGCGGTTATCGCGATACAGATGGCTATCAAAGCAATCAGAGGTCGCAAGCGCCGCTGATTGTGGTGGGTCCTCGGTAGGATCGAGGGGTGGCAGTGAACCAAGACTTGATCGGCCGGGAATTCCCGCCGACCGCCCCGTACCTCGTCGGCCGTGAGAAGGTGCGCGAGTTCGCTCGCGCCGTCTTTGCCGACGCCCCTCAGCACACCGATGTCGACGCTGCTCGCGCAGCAGGGTTCGACGATGTCGTGGCGCCACCGACGTTCGCGATGGTCGTCCAAGACCTCACGCTGCAGCAGCTGCTCGCTGAGCCTGACTCGGGAATAGTGCTCGCGCGCACTATCCACGCCGAACAGCGTTTTGCTTACACGCGACCCATCGTGGCAGGGGACGAACTCACCGCGCAGTTGCGAGTCACCGGTATCCGGATGATGGGCGGCAACGCAATGATCACGAGTGCCGCTGAGGTTGTCGACGCTGACGGAGCCCATGTCGTTACGGCAACGAGCGTGTTGCTCGTCGGCGCGGAGAGCACAGACAAAGGAGAGGCCGCCTGATGGCGTACACCGTCGGAGACGTGATCGCAGAGCGTACCGTGCACCTCACGCGCGAGTCGCTTGTGCGATACGCCGGGGCGTCGGGGGACTTCAATCCCATCCACTATCGTGATGATGTCGCTGAGTCCGTTGGGCTGCCTGGCGTACTCGCCCATGGGATGCTCACGATGGGGATCGTATCGTCGGTTGTGGTCGCCGCGCTCGATCCAGCGGCGCGCATCCTTGACTACGGAGTGCGCTTTACGAAGCCTGTCGTCGTGCATCCAGTTGATGGTGCAGACGTCCGCGTCGTTGCCACAGTGGGTGCTGCCGATAACGAGGTCGCTCGTATCGACCTGAAGGTGACTTCTGGCGAGACGACGGTGCTCGTCAAAGCACAGTTGCGAGTCGCTGTCTGATGCGGTCCTCTGATGCGTGAGATTGAAGCAGTCCGCCTTGCTGAGCTGACCACCCTGCGTACAGGAGCGGCCCCTGAGCGGATGCTGGAGGCGACGACAACTGCTGGACTCGTCGAAGCTCTGCGCGATACCTGGGCGCGGGGCGACGAGTGGTTTGTGCTCGGCGGTGGCTCCAACCTCTTCGTCGGCGATGAGCCGTTCGAGGGCACCGTCATTCGTGTGCGCACAGAGGGCATCGAAGAGCTGCCGTCTCCGCATCAGGGGCGTATTCGTCTGCGCGTGCAGGCAGGCCACGGCTGGGACGCCCTTGTTGCGTACGCTGTGGAGCGCGGATACGCGGGCCTTGAGGCCATGAGCGGAATCCCCGGAACCGTTGGGGCCTCTCCTGTGCAGAACATCGGCGCCTACGGCCAAGAGATCCAGGAGACCCTGGTTGAGGTTGAGCTGATCGATGAGGCGACGGGTGAGATCTCGACGGCGCCCGCTGCCGAGCTGGGCCTGGGATTTCGTACGTCTGTGCTCAAACACCACCACGGAGGTGTGCCGCTCCGGCGCGCAGTGATTCTCTCCGTCACCGTCGACCTGGTTGTCGCAAGCGAGCGCATTGTGCGCGGCGAGCAACTGCGTCGTGCTCTGGGGCTCGTGGATGATGCTCCGGTGCCGCTTCGCTGGGTGCGCGAACGCATTCTGACGACTCGCGCGTCGAAGGGGATGCTGCTGGACGCGGACGACCCAGACACACATGGCGTCGGCTCTTTCTTCCAGAATGCCGTAGTGCCTGCGCCGGTAGCGAGGGCTCTCCCCCCGGAGTGTCCACGTTGGCCGATCGCCCCCGATCTTGACGCGGTGACGGTGATCCCGCTGGCTGCGTACGAGGGGCAGGTGCCCCCTTCCAAGCCCGCCACGGTCTCTGACGTAAAGGTGAGCGCGGCGTGGTTGATCGAGCAGGCAGGCATTCGCAAGGGTTTCAAGCTGCCGCACTCGCGCGCCTCGGTGTCATCGAAGCATGCGCTGGCGCTCACCAACCGCGGGGGTGCGACGGCAGGAGAAGTGGCCGAGCTCGCGCGGTTTATCCAGAGCCGGGTACACGCCGAGTTCGGGCTGGTGCTCCAGCCGGAGCCGGTACTCGTCGGCGTCGAACTTTAGGCCTGAGCCTCTCGCGAGTACACTCGCGGCATGAGCGGACTCACACCGTACCTGTTGTTTCCCGGTAACGCTGCAGAGGCGTTGAATCACTATCAATCTGTGTTTGGCGGCGAGCTGCAGCTGGTCGATTACGCCACAGCCGGGCGGCACGACGGGCCAGGCGATGCGATTGCGCACGGGCAGTTGACCGGACTCGTTGCACTCGCTGCGGCTGACGCGGGAGCTGACGACGACGCTGTGCAGATGAGCGGTATGTTCCTCTCGCTGCTCGGCACTTCCGACGCCGCCACCCTCACTGGCTGGTTCGATCGACTGGCGCAGGATGGTCGCGTGATCGACGCACTGCAGCAGCGTCCATGGGGCGACTTCGACGGCACCCTCATCGACCGCTACGGCATCCGCTGGCTCATCGGCTTCCACCCCGAAGACTGACCCGAGACCCCGGGTAAGCGGGGAAAACACCCCCAGGTGGCGCACAACAGCGGGCGGTTTGTTCGGAAAAAGGGGGGTGAGC